>NZ_CP138333.2:0-1308972 GCF_038561955.2 Salinicoccus sp. Bachu38
ATGAGTAGTATTAAGGAAATCTGGGAGAATACGCTGAAAGGCATCAAAGGGACCATTGCCAATGCAAGCTACCAGACATGGTTCCAGGATACTTCAATGATCCACCTGGACAATGAGACGGCTGTGATCAAAGCGGATACCCAGTTTCAGAGGGACTGGCTTGAAAAGAACTATAGTGGGCTCATCCAGGAGCAGCTGTTCGAGGTCATGGGAGAGAAGCCTGAAATCAGGATTGTCACCGAAGAAGAGGAGGCGCCGGCGCAGCTTCCGGCAAGGACGGCGCCCGAACCTGAAGTTCCTGTGAACAACCAGCTCAATGTAAACAATACTTTTGAGACATTCGTCATCGGAAACGGGAACCGCTTCAGTCATGCAGCATCGCTCGCCGTGGCTGAAGCCCCGGCCAAAGCCTACAATCCGCTCTTCATCTATGGCGGCGTCGGCCTTGGCAAGACCCACCTCATGCATGCCATCGGCCACTATGTGCTTGAGCATCGGCCAAACGCGAAAGTGGCATATCTGTCGAGCGAAAAGTTCACCAATGAATTCATCAATTCGATCCGTGACAACAAGACTGAAGAGTTCAGGAACCGCTACCGCAATGTCGATGTACTCCTGATCGATGATATCCAGTTCCTCGCAGGAAAGGAATCCACCCAGGAGGAGTTCTTCCATACGTTCAATGCGCTCCATGAAGACAACAAGCAGATCGTCATCTCGAGCGACCGTACTCCGAAGGAGATTCCGACGCTCGAGGACAGGCTCAGATCCCGTTTCGAATGGGGGCTGATCACTGATATCACCCCGCCTGACCTTGAGACGCGGATTGCCATCCTCCGCAAGAAGTGTGAGGAGGAGAAAGTGGAGATCCCCAATGAAGCGATGATCTACATTGCGAACCATATCCACACGAACATCCGGGAACTCGAAGGTGCTCTGACCCGTGTGGCTGCGTACTCGAAGCTCGTCAACCAGCCCCTGACGCCCGAAATGGTTTCGGAAGCACTCAAGGACCTGGTCACCCAGTCAAAATCCAAGAAGATTACGATTACGGATATCCAGGAGGCGGTCGCTTCATTCTATGATATCCAGATCGAATCGTTCGCTTCCAAAAAACGGACGAAATCAATTGCTTTTCCGAGGCAGATTGCGATGTACCTCGCCCGGGAGCTCACCGATTACTCGCTGCCGAAGATTGGAGAGGTTTTTGGCGGGCGGGACCACTCCACCGTCATCCATGCCCATGAAAAGATTTCGAAGATGATTACAGAAGATGAACGCTTCAAACAGGAGCTGGAAGAGGTAGAAAACCGTATCAATTAAAAGTGTGAACACTGTGGATAAATGTTACACTGTAACAAACAGTTTACCAACATGTGGATAACTCTCCTGGTCTGGCCTGAATGGACTTATCCACAAATCCACAGGCCTTACTACTGTTATTACTTAAAATACTAATCAATATATATAAGGAGTCATTAACTTATGAAAATCAGTATTAACCGCCAGTATTTCATCGAACAGCTGAATCATTGTCTCAAGGCAATTTCTCCCCGGACGACATTGCCGATTCTCAATGGCATAAAAATTGAAGTGAAAGAGGATCATTTGCTTCTTACTGGTAGTGATTCTGAAATTTCTATTGAAATCACCATTCCCACTGAAATTGATAATGAAGAAATCCTTGAAATCCATGAAACAGGTACAGTTGTACTATCTGGAAGATTCTTTGTGGATATCATCAAGAAGCTGTCCGGCAATTTTGTAGA
Source organism: Salinicoccus sp. Bachu38 (assembly GCF_038561955.2). Lineage (NCBI taxonomy): Bacteria > Bacillati > Bacillota > Bacilli > Caryophanales > Staphylococcaceae > Salinicoccus > Salinicoccus bachuensis. The sequence goes on from NZ_CP138333.2 coordinate 1,770, forward strand.
ACTCGAAACAAATGATGCATTCCAGACAAAGATTTCAGCTTCCCAATCCGAATTCAACCTGAGCGGAAACGATCCGGACCAATACCCGCTGCTTCCTGAAGTCAACGATGAGGAAAGCATCATCCTGCCTTCAACTGTACTGAAGAACATCATCAATCAGACCAACTTCGCAGTCTCCCTTTCCGAAACACGTCCAGTATTGACCGGGGTGAACTGGCAGTTCCAAGACAGCGGCATCCAGTTCACTGCCACCGACTCCCATAGACTCGCCCTCAGAAAACTTGAAGGGGACCAGTTTGGAATGGACAGCATGCATGCCATCATTCCCGGAAAATCGCTGACGGAACTGAACAAGATCATCAATGATTCGGACAATGAAGTGGAAATCCACTTTTCACAGAACCAGGTGCTGTTCAGCTATGGCAACATGCGCTTCATCTCCAGGCTGCTTGAAGGGAACTATCCGGATACATCCCGCCTGTTCCCCGAAAACTACGAAACGAAAGTGACGGTGAACAATGGGGAGTTCTATCATGCGATTGACCGTGTATCCCTATTGGCACGTGAAGGCGGCAACAATGTCATCCGCATGAGTGTGGAAAATGGCGGTGTCGCGCTGTCATCGAACTCACCGGAAGTCGGTACGGTGCATGAAGATATCAATACTGGAAAAGTGGAAGGCGAAGACCTGAAGATCTCCTTCAACTCCAAATACATGATGGATGCGCTGAAAGCAATCAACGATGACGAAGTCGTGATCGAATTCTTCGGTACGATGCGCCCATTCACACTGAAGGCGGCTGAATCGGATGCGGTCGTCCAGCTGATCCTGCCGATTCGGACATATTAATATTGAATCAAATCTGCGACTGAGCCCCAGAATCTAAAAAAAGGGGGTCTCAGTCGCTTTTTATATTTCCAGGGGTGAAACCTTATTTGTCTACTTGGGCGCTCCTATGGCTTTATTTGGGCGTTTGGAGTGAAATTTATCCGAAAATGTAGTATAATGTAGTAGTGAGATTAAGGAGGATGAGTGCATGGAAAGTATCCGATTTGACGAACTCATTACATTAGGACAATTTCTGAAGCACGAAGGTATCATAGGGACCGGCGGAGAGGCCAAATGGTTCCTGCAGGAGAATGAAGTGCTGTTGAACGGAGAGCCAGAAAACCGCAGAGGGAAGAAGCTGCATGAAGGTGATGAAGTGGATCTGGGGGAATTCGGCCAGTTTAGGATAGAATATTCCCAATGATCTTAAACCGCATACACCTTGGCAATTTCAGGAATTATGAAACACTGGATCTCGAATTTCATCCAAAACTTAATATTTTCATCGGCCGGAATGCCCAGGGAAAGACGAACCTGCTTGAATCGATCTATTTCCTTGCACTGGCGAAAAGTCACCGGACTTCAAAGGATAAGGAATTGATACGCTTCAACCAGGACGAGGCATTCGTCAATGGCAATATCACGACTTCCTACAGCAACCTGCCGTTGTCCCTGAGCGTCAGTAGCAGGGGCAAACGGGCGAAGGTCAATCATATGGAAGTATCGAAACTGAGCCAGTATATCGGACACTTGAATGTGGTGCTTTTTGCCCCGGAAGACCTCAACATCGTCAAAGGGTCCCCGCAGATCAGGCGCAAATTCATCAATATGGAATGCGGCCAGATTTCGAAAGTGTATATCAACATGCTGAGCGGCTACCAGAAGGTGCTGGCCCAGAAGAACAACTACCTAAAACAGAAGAATGTCGATCGGGTCATGATCGATGTGTTGAATGAACAACTTGCATACTATGCAAGTTTAATTATTTTAAAGAGGCAGCAATTCGTGGATACGATTGAAAAGTATGCCCGGAAGATACACTCGGATATATCGAATGGCCAGGAAATCCTGGCCGTCAGGTACAAGCCGAATATAAAGTACGAGGCGACTGAAGTGGGTGCACTTGAGCTGGAGCTCAGGGGGCTGCTTCAGGATACGCTCGAGCGGGAGATTGAACGGGGCCAGGCGCTGATCGGTCCGCACAGGGATGATATTGCGTTCTATATCAATGATTTCGATGTCCAGACATATGGTTCACAGGGTCAGCAGCGGACCACAGCCCTGTCGGTGAAACTGGCCGAACTCGAACTGATCAATGAGGAGATCGGGGAATACCCGATACTGCTTCTGGATGATGTACTGAGTGAATTGGATGAGACGAGACAGTCGCATCTCTTGACCTCGATACGAAACAGGGTCCAGACGTTCGTCACGACAACGTCGATCAGTGACATCAACCACGCAATCATGGATGAGATGCAGGCACTTGGCATAGAAGACGGCAAGGTGAAAGTATAATGGAAGGTGATAATATGGCTGAAAAGAATATGGAACAGTATGGCGCTGAGCAGATACAAGTTTTGGAAGGATTGGAAGCGGTCCGTAAACGCCCGGGAATGTATATCGGCTCTACAGCTTCAAAAGGGCTGCACCATCTCGTATGGGAAATTGTAGATAACAGCATTGACGAGGCGATGGCAGGTCATGCCGATCGCATCAGCATCACAATCGAAGAGGACAACTGGGTGAAGGTGACCGATAACGGCCGCGGCATCCCGGTGGATATCCAGGAGAAGATGGGCCGTCCTGCGGTCGAAGTCATTCTGACAGTGCTCCACGCCGGCGGTAAATTCGGCGGTGGCGGATATAAGGTATCCGGCGGCCTGCACGGCGTCGGTTCCTCCGTCGTAAATGCGCTGAGTGAAACGCTTGAGGTCTATGTGCACCTTGACGGCAAGATCCATCACCAGAGCTATACGAGAGGCGTGCCCGATTTTGATCTGAAGGTCATCGGCGAGACGGACAAGACCGGTACGGAAATCCGTTTCAAGGCGGATGATGAGATCTTTACAGAGACGACGGAATACGATATCGAAGTGCTGCAGAAACGCATCAAGGAACTCGCCTTCCTGAACAAGGGGCTTGAAATCAACCTGTTCGATGAACGGGGGGAGGAAGACGTCTCCTTCCAGTACTACTACGAAGGTGGCATCAAGTCATATGTCGAGCAGATGAACGAGACGCGCGAGGTTCTGCATGATGAAGTCATCTATATGCACAGCGAAAGGGACGAAGTGGAAGTTGAAATCGCCCTGCAGTATAACAACGGCTACAACTCGACACTGATGTCCTATGCCAACAACATCCATACGTATGAAGGCGGTACACATGAAGACGGCTTCAAGCGTGCACTGACAAAAGTCATCAACAGCTATGGCTTCAAAAACCGGATCATCAAGGATGGCGAAGACCGTCTGAGCGGCGAGGATGTCCGCGAAGGCATGACGGCAGTCGTGTCGATCAAGCATACGGATCCGCAGTTCGAGGGCCAGACGAAGACGAAATTCGGCAACTCGGAAGCAAGGCTGATCACCGACCAGCTTTTCAGTGAAGGATTCGAACGTTTCCTGCTTGAAAATCCGACTTCCGCAAAAATCATCGTGGAAAAAGGCCTTACCGCCCAGCGTGCAAGGGTGGCAGCCAAGAAGGCCCGGGAAATGACACGCAGGAAATCCGCACTCGAAATATCCAGCCTGCCGGGGAAACTCGCCGACTGTTCGAGCAAGGATCCTGCAAAGAGCGAGCTGTTCATCGTCGAGGGGGATTCCGCCGGAGGTTCTGCAAAATCCGGACGCAACTCCACGACCCAGGCAATCCTTCCGCTCCGCGGGAAGATCCTGAACGTGGAAAAGGCCCGCCTCGACAAGATTTTGAACAACAATGAGATCCGTTCCATGATTACGGCGCTCGGTACAGGCATCGGCGAAGAGTTCGACCTGTCCAAAGCCCGCTATCACAAGATCGTCATCATGACGGATGCCGATGTCGATGGTGCACACATCCGTACACTGCTTCTGACCTTCTTCTACCGTTTCATGAAACCGCTCATCGAAGCAGGCTATGTATATATCGCCCAGCCGCCGCTCTATAAGGTGGAACAGGGAAAGAACAAATACTATGTATTTGATGACAGGGAGCTCGAGACCCTCAGAAGCGAACTCAAGGACACACCCAAGATTTCCCTGGCAAGATACAAGGGCCTCGGCGAGATGAACGCGGATCAGCTGTGGGAGACGACGATGGATCCCGACTTCAGGACACTGCTCCAGGTGACCCTGGAGGATGCGGTCGATGCAGACCAGACATTCGAAATGCTGATGGGGGATATCGTCGAGCACAGAAGGAACTTTATTGAAGAAAATGCATTATACGTCCAAAATCTTGACGTTTAATCAGTGGAGGTTATTTTGAATGAATGACAGAACGGATAGATTGAAAGAAACCAACATAAGCAAAGAGATGCGGACATCCTTCCTGGACTATGCGATGAGTGTCATCGTTTCCCGGGCACTGCCGGACGTGCGGGATGGCATGAAGCCGGTCCACCGCAGGATATTGTACGGCATGCATGACAATGGGATGACTTCCGAGAAGCCATACAAGAAATCGGCCAGGATCGTCGGGGACGTCATGGGTAAATACCACCCGCACGGCGACTCCTCGATCTATGACGCCATGGTGCGTATGGCGCAGGATTTCAGCTACCGCTATCCGCTCGTCGACGGCCAGGGGAACTTTGGTTCCATGGACGGCGACAGCGCTGCGGCGATGCGTTACACCGAGGCGAGGATGAGCAGGATCTCCATGGAGCTGATGCGCGATATCAACAAGGACACCATCGACTTCCAGGACAACTATGACGGCAATGAACGCGAGCCCGTCGTGCTCCCTTCGAGATTCCCGAACCTGCTCGTCAATGGGACGAGCGGTATCGCGGTCGGCATGGCGACAAACATTCCGCCGCATAATCTGACAGAAATCATCGATGCGGTCCTTGCGTACGCTGACGACAGTGAGGTCACCCTGCCCGAACTGATGGAGCATGTGAAAGGCCCGGACTTTCCGACTGCCGGACTGATTGTCGGCAAAAGCGGCATCAGACAGGCATACGAAACAGGACGCGGTTCCGTCATCATGCGCTCACGCTGTGAAATCGAAATGATGAGCAACGGCAAGGAACGCATTGTCATCTCCGAAATCCCCTACCAGGTCAACAAGGCAAGACTGGTTGAAAAGATTGCCGAGCTTGCCCGAGACAAGAAGATCGAAGGCATCACCGACCTGCGGGATGAGACGAGTCTTACGGCAGGGGTCAAGATCATCATAGAGATCCGCAAGGATAAGAATGCCAATGTCATCCTGAACAACCTCTACAAGCAGACCCCACTGCAGACGAGTTTCGGCATCAACATGCTGGCGCTTGTCAAAGGCCAGCCAAAGATAATGGGTCTGAAGGAAATCCTCGCCCACTACCTTGAACACCAGAAAGTCATCATCACAAGACGGACGAAGTTCGATCTGAAACGTGCAGAAGACCGTGCCCATATACTCGAAGGGCTGAAGATCGCACTCGATAACATCGATGAAATCATCGCGCTCATCCGCGGATCCCAGAATGACGAAGCGGCAAGGAATGGACTGATGGAAGAGTTCAACCTGTCGGAACGCCAGTCCCAGGCAATCCTTGATATGCGTCTCAGACGCCTCACAGGACTTGAACGCGGCAAGATCGAGGATGAGTACAATGAAATACTGAAGACGATCCAGTACTTGAAGGAGATTCTTGCAGACGATGACAAGCTGCTTGAAATCATCCGCGAGGAACTGACTGAAATCAAGGAGAAGTACGGTGACGACCGCAAGACCGAGATTACGCTCGGCAGCCTGTCCGACATCGAGGATGAGGACCTCATCCCGGAAGAGCAGATTGTCGTGACACTCAGTCACAACAACTACATCAAACGCCTGCCCTCCTCCACCTACCGCGCGCAGCATCGGGGCGGACGCGGCGTACAGGGCATGAATACGATTGAAGATGACTTCGTCAGCCAGATCGTGACGATGAGCACCCATGACTACATCATGTTCTTCACGAACAAGGGCCGGGTATACCGTCTGAAAGGCTACGAAATCCCTGAATTGTCCCGACAGTCGAAAGGCATACCGATCGTCAACATGCTGGAAATCGACAAGGGTGAAGTGATCAGCACCATGATCGGGGTGAAGGATGAGGATACGGAGGATAAATTCCTGGTATTCGCCACGAAGAATGGACTTGTGAAACGTTCGACGCTGGACAACTTCGAACGCATCAATAAGAATGGCAAGATCGCGATCTCCTTCCGGGGCGATGATGAACTGCTTGCCGTCCGTCTGACGGATGGTTCCAAGGAAGTGATCCTCGGAACGCGGGACGGCAACCTGATCCGGTTCCCTGAAGCACAGATACGGACGATGGGCCGGACGGCTGCAGGCGTGAAAGGCATCAAGCTGCGCGGAGAAGACTATGTAATCGGACTCGACGTCCTGTCTGAAGGGCAGTCCATCCTCGTCGTAACCGACAATGGCTATGGAAAATGCACACCTGAGGCGGAATACCGGATTACAAAACGCGGCGGTATGGGCGTAAAGACGGCCAACCTTACGGAACGCATCGGCAAGCTTGTCTATATCGCCGCCATCGATGGTGATGAAGATCTGATGATCGTCACGAACCATGGTGTCATCATCCGTCTGGTCATGGAGGAAGTCTCGACGACCGGCAGGAACACCCAGGGGGTCAGGCTGATCAAGATGACAGGAGACCAGCAGGTGGCGACGGTGGCCAAGGTCAAGGAAGAGCTTGAAGAGGAGACGCTCGAGCTGGACGAATCCGAAGCTGCAGATACTGAACCAATGGAAGACACCGAGGAATAGCAGCAATTCCCGGATGATTACGACCCTGGCCAAAGGCCAGGGTTTTTTATTGGATGACGAATTGCGCTTCTTTCATGAAAGCGCTATAATAAGGGTAGTCATTAGTGAATCAGATAAATAACCATAGATGGATTTTAAAGAGGTAGATCAATGAATCCGAATCAACAGCGTGAATTTGGCAAGTATGCGACACTCGTCGCCCTGGTGGGCGCCGGTACGGCAAGTGAACTGATGCCGGAGTATCAGTCTTTCAGAGTAACTACAGGAAAAGTCGGATCGATGGATCTGAAGAAGGTCATCTCCTCCGTGGAGACGGCGGCAAAACGCAACCAGCTGATCAATGGGGAGATGTATCGTGAAACGCATGCACTCTACCATGCAATCATCGAAGCGGCTGAAGGTGTGACGCGTGGCAAACTGAGCGTGGGTGAAGTGATGCGTACTGTAGGACTGTCCTTTTCGATTGTCAGGGGACGTCCGTACCCGGAGGATGACGAAGGGGAATGGATCGCTGTATGCTTCTATGGCACCATCGGTGCACCCATAAAAGGCAAGGAGCACGAGACGCTCGGTCTTGGCATCAACCATATCTAGAAGATAATCGAATAATCATGTCACAGACATCAGCTATTAGAGACACTGAACATCCCGAAGGGATGGCTGTGTCTTTTTTTAATGCTTGAAGGAGGCGTAAATATGACAGTTCTAACACTGACCGGAGAGAATCTGACAATCGACAGGATGAAGGCATTCCTCGCAGATGACAGGAGCACGGTCGAAATTTCAGAAGCAGCCTATCGCAATGTACGTGAATCAAGAAGAACGGTGGAAAACATCATCGCACAGGGGAAGACGATATATGGAATCACAACCGGATTCGGCCTGTTCAGCGATGTAAGGATTTCCGGGGACAGGACGGCCGAGCTGCAGGTCAATCTGATCCGCTCGCACTCGTGTGGTGTGGGCAGGCCGTTTGCAGAACAAACGGTACTGACGATGATGGTGCTGAGATTGAATACTCTGCTGAAGGGCCACTCCGGCGTCACAGTTGCACTGGTCGACCAGCTGAAGACATTCATCAACCGGCGGATCATTCCGAAAGTGCCTGAACAGGGATCACTCGGTGCTTCCGGGGACCTCGCCCCCCTCGCCCATCTGGCAATTGCACTCATCGGCGAAGGGGAAGTATTTTATGAGGGACGCCTGTGGGCATCGGAGGAAGTGCTTGATGCACTGAATATCCGACCGCTGAGGCTGGAGGCGAAGGAAGGCCTGGCACTGATCAATGGCACCCAGCCGATGACGGCCCAGGGGCTGATCAACTACATCGAAGCGGAAAAGATCATGGATGACAGCATGTGGATCGCCGCCCTCACCCATCAGGCACTGAACGGCATTACGGATGCATTCAATGAAAAGGTGCACCTCTCTCGGGGTTACAGGGAACAGGTCGAAGTGGCCGAAAGGATGCGCGATCTGCTGGAAGGCTCAAAGCTTACGACGCGCCAGGGGGAAGTCCGGGTCCAGGATGCCTATTCGCTCAGATGCATCCCACAGGTCCATGGCGCCTCGTTGCAGACCCTGGCCTATGTGAAGGAAAAACTCGAGATCGAGATGAATGCCGCCAATGACAATCCTCTGATTTTCGGGGAGGACGAAGTGATTTCAGGCGGGAACTTCCATGGTCAGCCGATTGCGATTGCGATGGACCTGCTCAAGATCGGCGTCAGCGAAATGGCGAACATATCGGAACGGCGCATCGAACGGCTCGTCAATCCAGCACTGAATGGAGATCTTCCGGCATTCCTCAGCCCGCAGGAGGGACTGCAGTCCGGGGCGATGATTCTGCAGTATGCAGCAGCAAGCCTCGTGTCCGAAAACAAGACACTCGCCCACCCGGCGAGCGTCGACTCCATACCGTCATCCGCCAACCAGGAGGATCACGTCTCCATGGGGACAATCGGCGCCCGTCATGCCAGGGACATCATTGGGAATGTCAGGAATGTGCTGGCAATCGAACTGTTCATCGCACTGACAGCTGTCGAAATCAAGGGGGAGGACAAGCTGTCGCCGGAGACGCGGGAGAAATTCGACACATACCGCGGTTACGTGGCCTTCATCAGCCAGGACCGCAATTTTAGCAAAGATATAAAAATACTATCGGACGAACTCAAACAAATCAAAGGGGTGGCAGAATATGTCTAGAAAAATCGCTGCTAGAAAAATCACTGCGAAAAAAGGGTTGGAACTGGAATGTAAAGGATGGGAACAGGAGGCGGCCCTACGGATGCTGTACAACAATCTGGATCCTGAAGTGGCCGAACGTCCTGAGGACCTGGTCGTCTACGGGGGCATCGGCAAGGCGGCAAGGAACTGGGAGGCGTTTGAAGCTATCGAGGAGACATTGCGCACCCTCGAGAAGGATGAGACGATGCTGATCCAGTCCGGCAAACCGGTGGCGGTCTTCAGGACGCATGAGGAGGCGCCGCGCGTCCTTCTATCCAACTCGGTGCTTGTGCCGAAATGGGCAAACTGGGACCACTTCAACGAACTGGATAAAAAAGGGCTGATGATGTACGGCCAGATGACGGCGGGCAGCTGGATCTATATCGGCTCCCAGGGGATCGTCCAGGGGACATATGAGACATTTGCCGAGCTTGCGAACCAGAACTATGACGGTACGCTGCGCGGAACGATCACCCTGACCGCCGGACTCGGCGGCATGGGGGGCGCCCAGCCGCTTGCCGTGACAATGAACGAAGGGGTCGCCATCTGTGTGGAAGTCGATCCGACACGAATTCAGAAGCGGATCGATACACGCTATCTTGATACGAAGACGGATTCACTGGATGAAGCACTGAGGATGGCTGAGAAGGCAAGGGATAATGGTGAAGCACTCTCCATCGGCCTTCTTGGAAATGCCGCTGAGGTCCATCATGAAATACTGAGGCGCAAGTTCAAAATAGATGTGGTGACCGACCAGACGTCCGCCCACGACCCACTGAACGGCTACGTCCCTGAAGGGTACAGCCTGGAAGAAGCTGTGAAGCTGCGGGAATTGGATCCGAAAGAGTATGTCAGACTCTCCTCACGGTCCATGGCAAGCCATGTTGAAGCGATGCTCGAGTTCCAGAAGAATGGTTCAATCGTCTTCGACTACGGCAACAATATCCGCCAGGTCGCTTTTGACGAAGGAGTGGACAACGCCTTCGATTTTCCGGGCTTCGTTCCAGCCTACATCCGTCCCCTCTTCTGTGAAGGCAAGGGGCCTTTCCGATTTGTGGCACTGAGCGGAGATTCGAAGGATATCGAAGCGGCGGACAGGAAGATGCGCGAACTGTTCCCGGAGAATGAAAAGCTGCTCCGATGGCTGGACATGGCCCAGGAGAAGATCGCATTCCAGGGGCTGCCGGCGAGGATTGCATGGCTCGGCTACGGTGAACGTGCAAAGATGGGGCTTGCTTTGAATGAAATGGTTGCGAGTGGCGAAATCTCCGCTCCGGTCGTCATCGGACGCGATCATCTCGACAGCGGTTCAGTCGCCAGTCCGAACCGGGAGACCGAAAGCATGAAGGACGGCAGCGACGCCGTCGGCGACTGGGCGATACTGAATGCACTCGTCAATACGGCAGCCGGCGGCTCCTGGATCAGCGTCCACCACGGCGGTGGTGTCGGCATGGGCTATTCCCTGCATGCAGGTATGGTGGTCGTTGCGGATGGTACCGAAAATGCACAGCGCCGGCTTGAGCGTGTGCTCACGAGCGACCCGGGCATGGGAGTTGCCAGGCATGCCGATGCAGGATACGACATTGCGATCGATACAGCCAAAGAGAGAGGCGTCAATATTCCAATGCTAAAGGAGAATCAGTCATGAACGATATCATCATCAGAAATATAAAGGCACTCATCCTGCCGAAGAAAAGTGATGGACCACTCAAAGGCAAGGAAATGGATGAACTGGAGATCATCGATCAGGCGATGATCGTCCTCAAGGATGGCAGGGTCGTCTACAGAGGGGAAGAAAACGATGAATACGAAGCCTCGGAAATCATCGATGCCGGCGGCATGATCGCCTCCCCTGCCCTCGTCGATCCGCATACGCATGTGGTGCATGGGGGCTCACGAGAGCATGAAATGGCGCTCAAGCGCCAGGGCGTCGACTATTTGAAGATCCTTGAACAGGGCGGCGGTATATTGAATACAGTCGAGCAGACGCGGAAAGCGACACATCAGGAACTGCTGGATAAGGCATCGAAGAACATCACCCGCATGATCCAGCATGGTGTGCTCACCATCGAAAGCAAGAGCGGCTACGGACTGGATCGTGAAAATGAGCTGAAGCAGCTTAAAGTTTCCCGGGAAATATCCAAGAAATTCCCCATTACGATGCGGCATACCTTCCTTGGTCCGCACGCAATCCCGAAAGGCACCGATGGTGAGGCCTTCCTTGATGACATGATCGAACTGCTGGATGAAGCGAAAGACTATGCCGATTTTGCGGACATCTTCTGTGAGACGGGCGTCTTCACAATCGAACAGTCGAGAAGGTATATGAAAGCTGCAAATGAGAAAGGGATGAAAGTCAAAATCCATGCGGATGAAATCGATCCGCTCGGCGGGCTGGAATTGGCCCTCGAACAGGATGCCATCAGTGCCGACCACCTCGTCGCCGCAAGTGATGCAGGCAAAAGGATGCTACAGGACAGTGGTACGGTTGCGGTACTCCTCCCGGGGACAACCTTCTATCTTGGGAAAGATAAGTATGCTGATGCCCGGGGAATGATTGAACAGGGCGGTGCTGTAAGCCTTGCGACCGACTACAACCCGGGCAGCTGTGTGACGGACAATCTCCAGATGATCATGGCGATTGCGAGCCTGAAGCTGAAGATGACGCCGAACGAGATCTGGAACGCTGTGACGGTGAATGCGGCCCACGCCATCGGTGCGGATTCAGGGACGCTGGAAGCGGGAGATTCTGGAGATATAGTGCTTTGGGATGTGCCAAACCATGAATATGTCCCCTACCACTACGGCGTCAACCATGCGCATACGGTCATTGCCGAAGGCAAAGTCGTATATGAGCGTCCAGGTCTTACCCTGTAGGCAGTACCTTGCATTTTCAGGATATTCATAATAGAATAGTACCAAGCTGAATATCAGCCGCTTGAAGGAAACAGTAGTGTTCCACTTGTCTGCAGAGAGGCCATGGATGGTGAAAATGGCCACAGGGGAATATGAATTTCCATCCTTCGACAAGAGTGGCCGGTACCCCGTACCGTTAAATCGATGAGATGATGCTTCATGCATCAAATTAGGGTGGCAACGCGTATACCACGTCCCTTTCCGGGGCGTGGTATCTTTTATTTCTATAAATATGGAGGTTAGGCTTATGCTGGATATCAAACTGATTCGCAACGAGGTTGAAAAGGTAAAAGAAAAGACGCAGAAGCGCGGGGTGGATCCTGCAATAATAGATGAAATACTGGAGCTTGATGAGTCCCGGAGAAAGCTGATCCAGGAGACCGAGGAGCTTAAGAAGGAGCGCAACAGGGTTTCAGAGGAAATCGCCCAGAAGAAGCGCAACAAGGAAAACGCCGATGATGCCATCCAGGCCATGCGCCAGGTCGGGGAAGACATCAAGGACATCGATGCCCGGCTCAACGACGTCAAAGCGGATTTTGAAGACAGGATGAGCCGTGTACCGAACCTGATACATGACGATGTGCCGGAAGGTGCGGACGATACTGAGAATGTTGAAATACGCAGGACGGGAGACCCGCGCCGGTTCGATTTCGAACCGAAAGCCCACTGGGATATCCTCGAGGATCTCGAGCTCGCCGATTTCGAACGGGCGGCGAAAGTATCCGGTGCACGGTTCGTCTATCATACCGGCGATGGTGCACGTCTGGAACGGGCCCTGATGAACTTCATGCTCGATGTGCACAACAAGAACGGCTACAGGGAAATGATGACCCCGCAGATCGTCCGTGCGGAAGCGATGTATTCAACGGGTCAGCTGCCGAAATTTGAGGAGGATCTCTTCAAGATCGACGGCATGGAGATGTATACGATCCCAACCTCCGAAGTCACGCTGACGAACTTCTATAAGGACGAAACACTGGAGGATGCTCAGCTGCCGGTGAAATTCACCGCACAGACTGCCTGCTTCAGAAGTGAAGCGGGATCTGCCGGGAGGGATACACGCGGTCTCATTCGTCTCCACCAGTTCAATAAGGTGGAAATGGTGCGCGTGGAACGTCCGGAAGATTCCTGGGGTGCCCTCGAGGAGATGACCGCACATGCTGAAAATATTTTGAACCTGCTCGAGATACCGCACCGCACTGTGCTGCTGTGTACAGGAGACATCGGTTTCGGTTCTTCCAAAACATATGATGTGGAAGTATGGCTGCCAAGCTATGACGACTACAAGGAAATCAGTTCCATCTCCAACATGACGGATTTCCAGGCCCGTCGGGGGAACATCAAATTCAAGCGGGAAAAAGGCGCAAAGCCCGCGTTCCTGCACACGTTGAATGGCAGTGGACTTGCAGTCGGCCGGACGATGGCTGCCCTCCTTGAAAACTATCAGAATGAAGACGGTTCAGTGACCATCCCTGAAGTGCTCAGACCGTATATGAGTGGTCAGGAAAAGCTTGAAGCGTTATAATAAACAGTACTGGATGCTCCTATTCGTTTAGGAGCTTTATTTTATGGTTGGAGGAGTGGAAAATTGGATAAAAAAGTATCAATGCTTCAACTGATGCTCGTACTGCTTATTGTATTTGTGTTCATTACACTTGCCGACATCAGTCTGCTTTTCGGCGCGGTCCTGCTGCCGTTCGCCGTGTATTTCCTTGTTGACCTGAAACATCGGTCGAACTATCATTTTTGGCTGACATTCATCAGTTTCCTCATACCTGCAGTTCTGCTCCTGTCACCGGATGCATGGCTATGGTTTGTGGTATTATATATAGTGGCTACAGTAGTGCACCGCACACTGGAAAAAGAGGTGTCGCAGGAGCTTACCCTCTTCTATGTGACATTTACACTGATGCTCGGCATCATTGGCGGATTGAACCTCCTGCAGGGTCTCGGATTCATCCAACCCCTCTCGAATATCTACCTGGACTTCCGCAACTGGTACATGGAACAGATTGAGATGTATGGCACGCTCGCGTCCTCCACATTTGACGCCGATATCATGCGTGCTTCCATGGATCAGATATTCATCAATCTGCCTGCCTATGTCACGGTGATTTCGTTCATGCTTGCCCTCTACACTGTACTGATGCAGCGGGTTCTGTTCAAATCCTCGTCAATAAAGCTTTGGAATTACCGGTCATTCAAGGATTGGGCCTTCCCACGATTCATCCTATATTTATTTTTGATCGTGTTTATAGTATCATTTTTTACAACCGAGGGAACAACCGCCCAATCGACAATGGGCAATCTGCTGGTCGTGCTTGAATGGGCCATCTTCCTCCATGGTCTCAGCTTCAGCTATTTCTTCTTCAGGGAAAAGAACCTGAATATGGTGCTTTCCATACTGCTGCTGGTTCCATTGGCGATCCTAAGGCCGCTCACACTATTGATCGGCATATTTGAAATGATCTTCAGGCTAAGGACTCTACTACAGACGAAAAGGAAGTGACGGGAATGTATAATGTGCTGGACAAGAAAATGGTTTTCATACCTTTCGCCATTGCAGCATTTCATATTCTGGTAATGAATATTTTTGTGCTGACGAACCATTTCAGAATTGGCCTGCTCTTTCTAATCGTAAGTACCATTCTCATGACACTTCTATTCATGTACCTCTACCGCTCTTTTGTCATCAATGAAAACAGGTTCCGCCAGATGGTGGTGGATATTGCCGGAAGCAAGCAGTATGCCATTGATGAATTGCCGATGGGGCTCATCATATTGAACGATGATGATGAAATCGAGTGGATGAACGACTATATGTGCAAGGAAATTTCGAAGGAAAATATGAGTGCGCCGATCAACCGGCTGTTCCCGAACATCATGACGACACTGAAGGCGAATAACATCAGTACGACAGAATCGACATATAATGACAAATATTATAAAATCTATTGGGATGAAAAGCACCAGGCGCTTCATCTGATCGACATTACGAGTCAGCGCAATCGCGAGACGGAGCTTGAAGACAAGCAGCCGGTGCTCGGCATCCTGTTCCTTGATAACTATGATGAAGTGACGCAGAACATGAGCGAAGCCCTGAAAAGCGAGCTCAACAACAGCATTACGAACACGATCAACGAATGGGCCAACCGGCATCATATCTATATCCGCCGGTTCTCACAGGACCGCTTCATCGTACTGCTGAATTCCAAGAGCCTGAAAGATATCGAGTCGACACGCTTCAACCTGCTCGATGAAGTACGGGACCGCTCGCAGGAGCTTGGAGCCCAGATCACCTTGAGCATCGGTATCGGGGAAGGTTCGGACGACTATATAGAAGTCGGCGAACTGGCCCAGTCGAGTCTTGACCTTGCCCTTGGACGCGGCGGTGACCAGGTGGCCATCAAAGCAATGAATGGAAATGCCAGATTCTACGGCGGAAAGACTGATCCGATGGAGAAGCGGACGCGCGTGAAGGCGCGTGTCATCTCGCATGCCCTCAGGGATATCCTTCTAGAAGGGGACAATGTGCTCATCATGGGTCACAAGCATCCGGATATGGATTCATTGGGCTCGGCCATCGGTGTCGCCAAAATTGCTTCGATGAATGGTATCGAGGCGCATATCGTACTGAATGATGAGGATATAGATGAAACATTGCAGCGTATGATGAAGGAGCTGCAGGAACGCGAAGATCTGATGGAGATGTTTGTGACTTCAGAAGAGGCCTGGGAGAAGATGAATCCAAGAACGACCGTCGTCGTTGTGGATACCCACCGCCCGAGCATGGTGCTCGACGAAGTGATTCTGAACAAGGCGACGCGGAAAGTCATCATCGACCACCACAGACGCTCCGATGACTTCATCTCCAATCCCCTGCTCGTCTATATGGAGCCATATGCTTCCAGCGCAAGTGAACTTGTGGCTGAGCTGCTTGAATACCAGAACAAGGAGAAGAAGCTCTCCCGCCTGGAAGCGACGATCATGCTTACGGGAATCATCGTGGATACGCGGAACTATACGCTCCGTACAGGGTCGCGGACATTCGATGCTGCAAGCTTCCTGAGAAGCAACGGGGCCGATCCGGTCCTCGCCCAGACATTCCTGAAGGATGATATCGATACGTACATCGCAAGAAGCGACCTGATCAAATCGGCTGAAATCATGGATAATGGCATTGCCATCGTCAAGGCTGACCAATCCATGACATATCACCCGGTCACCGTCGCCCAGGCGGCCGACCAGCTGCTGCAGATTGAAGGTGTCCAGGCCTCCTTCGTAATGGCCACAAGGGAAGATGAATCCATCGGCATCTCCGCGCGCTCATTTGGCGAGATGAATGTACAGCTAGTGATGGAAGCCCTCGGCGGGGGCGGTCACCTGTCCAATGCAGCGACGCGTGTAACCGACAAGACAATGGACGAACTCTACGATGAGCTCGTCGAAGTGATAGATGAAATACTTTATAACAGGAGTGAAGCGGAATGAAAGTGATTTTTCTGAATGACGTCAAGAATAAAGGCAAAAAAGGCGAAGTGAAAGAAGTCGCTACAGGATATGCACAGAACTTCCTGCTCAAGAAGGGGCTGGCTGAGGAAGCGACGCCGGCAAACCTGAAGAAACTGAAAGAACAGCAGGATAGAGAAGCGGAAAAGGCCCAGCAGGAGCTGGAAGAGGCGAAGGTGCTTAAAGAGGAGCTGGAACAGAAGGAAGTCGAAATCAAGACGAAATCCGGCGAGGATGGCCGCCTGTTCGGTTCCATCAGTTCAAAGCAGGTAGCGGAAGCCTACGATAAGCAGCATGGCATCAAGCTGGATAAAAGAAAGATCGACATGTCCCAGCCATTGAAGAGCCTTGGATACCATAAGATGAATGTGAAAATTCATCCGGAAGTCCATGCAGAAATCAAGGTGCATGTTGTTGAGCAATAGAAATCCAGGGAGGGATTGATTTTGGATATACATCAGCAGATGCCGCACAATATGGAAGCGGAGCAGTCTGTCCTTGGTGCCATTCTGATCAATCCCGAAATTTTCATTTCCACAGCAGAAACGCTGGAGCCGGAAGATTTCTACCGTTCAGAACACCAGCACATCTACCGGGCAATGGGGATCTTGAGTGAAAACCATCAGAACATTGATGTGGTCACACTGATCAATCAGCTGAAGAGCATGGAAGTGCTCAATTCAGTCGGTGGTCCGAGATATCTGGCGGAACTCTCCAATGTTGTGCCGACGAGCCGCAACGTCGGTTTCTATGTGGATATCGTGGCGAGATACGCCCTCAAAAGGAAGCTGATCCAGACGGCTGAAGAGATTGCGAATGAAGGGTTTTCCGAGGAGGCGGATATCGAAGATCTCCTGACGGAGGCAGAATCAAGAATCATGTCCATCTCCGAAAACCGGCGCAACGAAGGCTTCAAATCGATGAAATCCGTTGTGCATGAAGTGTATGAGCAGGTCGAGGCACGGGCCGGGCAGACGGATACGACGACCGGAATCCCGACAGGCTACCGTGACCTTGATTTCATGACATCGGGCTTCAACCGGAATGACCTCATCATACTGGCCGCCCGTCCTTCCATGGGTAAGACGGCCTTTGCCCTGAATATTGCGGGACACGTCGGTACCTCTGCTGAAAAGCATACCGTAGCAATCTTCTCGCTGGAGATGGGGGCCGATCAGCTGGTCTCCCGTATGATTTCAAGCCAGGGAATGATCGACGCGACGAAACTGCGTCAGGGGAATCTCAATCATGACGACTGGGATAACTTCACGACCGCCATCGGGAGTCTGGCAGAATCGAAGATATTCATCGATGATGCGCCGGGCATCCGGGTCAACGATATCCGTTCCAAATGCATGCGTCTGAAGCAGGAGCATGGGCTTGATATGGTGATCATCGACTACCTCCAGCTGATCCAGGGGTCGAGCAATAAGAGAAGTGACAACCGTCAGCAGGAAGTTTCCGAAATCTCACGTATGCTCAAAGCACTGGCACGCGAGATGGAATGTCCAGTCATCGCCCTGAGTCAGCTTTCAAGAAGTGTGGAAACACGCCAGGACAAGCGTCCGATGATGAGCGACCTGCGGGAATCCGGATCGATCGAGCAGGATGCCGACATCGTCGCCTTCCTCTACCGCGAGGACTACTATGTCCGGGGAGATGGCGAAGAGGACGCAGAAGGCGCCCAGAGGGAGCAGGATGAGATAGAAATCATCCTGGCCAAGCACAGGAATGGGCCGACGGGAACTGTAAAACTGATATTCAACAAATCCTACAGCAGTTTCTTCGATCAGGATAACAGGGGATATGATGACGGTTATATCCCACCGAATTAAATTTACGAATGTTTTTATATGACCATTATAAAAACGTTCGTATTTTTATTGCATTCATGCATTCTTATTGATAGAATGATTACGGTATTTCAATGAAAAAATTGGGGGCAAACATATGTCTGGAACAGTAGTAGTCGGAACGCAATGGGGCGACGAAGGAAAAGGTAAAATCACAGACTTCCTGTCAGAAGACGCGGATATCATCGCGCGCTTCTCCGGAGGAAACAATGCAGGCCACACCATCCAGTTCGGTGGCGAAACATACAAGCTGCATCTCGTACCTTCAGGTATATTCTATGATGATAAGATTTCATTGATCGGCAATGGTGTGGTCATCGACCCGCTTTCCATCATCAAGGAACTTGATGGGCTAATCGAACGTGGCATATCCGTGGACAACCTGAGAATTTCAAACCGTGCACAGGTCATCCTCCCCTACCACCTCCTGCAGGATGAATTGGAAGAGGAAGCCCGTGGGGACAACAAGATCGGTACGACGAAACGCGGCATCGGCCCATGCTACGTGGACAAGGTGCAACGGATCGGCATCCGCATGGCGGATCTGATAGATGAACCGGTGTTCAGAAAAAGGCTTGAAGAGAATCTCGAAATCAAGAACCATATGTTCAAAGCGCTGTATGGCCGCGAAGGGTTCACTTTCGATGAAATCTTCGAATCCTACCAGAAAGCGGCCGAGCGTCTGGCACCTTACGTGACGGACACGGCAAAAGTGCTTGATGATGCATTCCAGGCCAATCAGAAAGTGCTTTTTGAAGGAGCCCAGGGAGTCATGCTCGATATCGACCACGGTACATACCCGTTCGTCACGTCCAGCAACCCGGTTGCCGGCAACGTCACAGTCGGCTGCGGCGTCGGTCCGACATCCGTCAAAAGCATTGTCGGAGTATGCAAGGCCTATACTTCAAGAGTCGGTGATGGTCCATTCCCGACAGAATTGTTCGACGACAGCGGCGATCATATCAGGGAAGTCGGACGTGAATACGGAACGACAACCGGCCGTGCACGCCGTGTAGGCTGGTTCGACAGCGTTGTCGTCCGCCACTCGAGACGCGTAAGCGGCATCACCGACCTCTCACTCAACTCCATCGACGTATTGAGTGGACTTGATACGGTCAAGATCTGTACAGCCTATGAGATAGACGGGAAAGAGATCACCGAATATCCGGCAACATTGGATGCACTCGAGCGTGCCAAGCCGATCTTCAAGGAAATGCCCGGATGGCAGGAAGACATCACAGACGTGAAACGCATGGAAGACCTTCCGGACAATGCGAGAAACTACCTTGAAGAGATCGAACGGCTGACAGGTGTCAGTGTTTCCATCTTTTCGGTAGGACCTGACCGGAATCAGACGAATCTCCTGAAAGATTTCTGGAACTAGCAAATATCCTGTGGCGATCCGCCACAGGATATTTATTTTGATTAAAATTAAAATTTCAGTTGAAAATGAAATTTATATCATGCTATAATAACCTTTGTGTTCAGAGTCACCATCCAATGCGGCCCGTTGGTCAAGTGGTTAAGACACCGCCCTTTCACGGCGGTAACACGGGTTCGAATCCCGTACGGGTCACTTACTAATATCATCACCATGGTCCCGTGGTGTAGCGGTTAACATGCCTGCCTGTCACGCAGGAGATCGCGGGTTCGATTCCCGTCGGGACCGTACTTCGAGAGCTGTCAGCATACTATGCTGGGGGCTTTTTTGTTATGGTGGAATGGAAATAAGAATGGAAAAGTGATACATTTATAATGGATATGAGTATGGAAATAGGCACCTAAGGAAAGTGAGGGAATGAAATGCCCAAGAAGATTGTCGTAGTGGATGACGAGAGACCCATCGCGGATATACTGGAATTCAACCTCGAGAAGGAAGGATATGAAGTGCATTGTGCCTATGATGGAATCGATGCACTGGAAATGATACTTGAAGTCGTGCCGGATATTGTATTGCTCGACATCATGCTGCCGGGGATGGATGGCATGGAAGTATGCCGGGAAGTCCGCAAGACGCACGATATGCCAATCATCATGCTGACAGCCAAAGATTCCGAAATAGATAAGGTGCTCGGTCTGGAACTGGGGGCCGATGACTATGTGACGAAGCCATTTTCGACACGCGAACTGATTGCCCGGGTGAAAGCGAATCTGAGAAGGAAGAGCGACACCGGAACCAAGGACAAGGAGCCGGAAAACAACAACATCCAGATAAAGGACATCACGATTCTTCCGGATTCCTATGCCATAAAGAAGCATGGCAAGGATATTGAACTCACCCACCGGGAATTTGAGCTGTTCAACTATCTGGCACAGCATCTCTCGCAGGTCATGACCCGGGAACATCTGCTTGAAACGGTATGGGGCTATGATTATTTCGGAGATGTGCGGACAGTCGATGTAACTGTAAGGCGCCTCAGGGAGAAGATCGAAGCGGATCCTTCCCATCCTGAATACCTCATGACAAGAAGAGGTGTCGGGTATTACATTCAAGGTGACGAATAAAGGAGTTAACTTTTGATGAAGCAGTTTTTCAGAAACTTGCAGTCTCTTCATATAAAGCTTGTTATCATATATGTACTCCTCATCGTCATCGGAATGCAGATCATCGGTCTGTATTTTACGAATACGCTTGAGAAAGAACTGACCGGGAACTTTCAGGACAACATCGAGACCCAGGTGAGTCTCATAGATACAAGGATCAATGAACTCTACACAGAGTATGGAGACGATAGTGAACAGTTCCGTGAAGAGATCCAGAGTCTGCTCTCCGACTATGGAAACAGGCCGGAAATCGAAGAAATCAGATATGTGAATTCTGATAATGTCCTCGTGGGCACAAGCCGCATATCCAATGAATCGAGCATCGGTTCGAGGATCAATGCACCGCTCACTGAAGAATCAATCACCACCGGCACGCGCAATGAGGAAATCTACGTCGATGTGGAACAGAACCACCAGCGTGTCTGGCTGCTCAACCAGCCGGTGATACAGGACAACCAGATCCTCGGCGCCATATATACGGCTTCGAATATAGAAACGGTATACCAGCAGCTGGAGGCGATCAACAACACCTTCATCATTGCCACTGTAATTTCATTGATCATCACGAGCATCCTCGGCATCTTCATTGCACGGACCATCACGAAGCCCATCACAGACATGCGGAACCAGGCGCTCCTCATGTCGGAAGGTGATTATACATCCCGCGTAAAAATCTACAGCAGCGATGAAATCGGCGAGCTTGCAGGCTCCTTCAACATCCTCTCGAAGCGTGTGCAGGAAGCGCAGGCCAATACGGAGAGCGAGAAGAAGCGTCTCGATTCCGTCATCACCCACATGTCGGATGGTATCATCGCTACGGACCGCAGGGGCCGCATACGGGTGGTCAATGAAATGGCTCTCGATATGCTCGGCATGTCGGGGAAGAATCTCCATGGTGAGGATATGCTGGAGCTTTTGAAGCTCGATGAGGAGATGGTGCTTGAAGACATCCAGGAGATGAATGAAAGCCAGCTGTTGTTCCTCGATCATGAGGAAGAAGAGACGACCATCCGGGTAAGCTTCTCGACGATTGTAAAGGACACCGGATTCATCAATGGCTATATCGCGGTACTTCATGATGTAACCGAACAGGAACGTGTGGATAATGAGCGCAGGGAGTTCGTAGCGAACGTCTCCCATGAACTCAGGACCCCGCTCACTTCCATGAGAAGCTATATCGAAGCCCTCCAGGAAGGGGCATGGAAGAATGAAAAGCTTGCACCGAAATTCCTGGGCGTGACACGCGAGGAGACGGATCGAATGATCCGCCTTGTGGAAGACCTACTGCAGCTTTCCAGAATGGATAATGAAGCAGAGGAGCTGGAACGTGAAATTGTCGATTTCAACCAGTTCCTGAATCGGATCATCGACCGTTTCGAGATGACGCACAAGGATGATGTGGAGTTTGTCCGCAACATCCCTCCCACTCCGATTTTCACGGAAATTGCCATGGACAAGATGGGACAAGTGCTTGATAATGTCATCTCCAACGCCATCAAGTACTCGAACAACGACTACAAGAAAGTGGAGTTCCATGTGAAACAGAACCGCCTTTACAATAGAATGACAGTCCAGATCAAAGATAACGGACTCGGCATACCGGCGAGCAAGGTCGATCGCATATTCGAGCGGTTCTATCGTGTGGACAAGGGACGGGCCCGCAAAATGGGCGGCACCGGGCTCGGACTCGCCATTTCAAAGGAAATAGTGGAAGTGCATGATGGCAGGATATGGGCAAACAGTGTGGAGAACAAAGGCACGACGATATTCATCAATCTGCCATGCGAAACGCTTGAGGAGGATGATTGGGATGTATAAGGAAACAGTCAAATCCGTCATCCTCTTTCTTCTTGTCATCAGCAGTGCCGTACTGACCTATATGGTATGGAGCTACCAGCCGGAATTTTCACAGATTGATACGACAATCGAATCCACCTCCAATATCGGACAGGGCGAGCCCGTTCCATTCGACAGTGTCATGCGCGCTTATCAGCTCATCTGGGTGGATGGGGAAAATGTCAGGGGAACGATAGAAGAGAATGCCGTTGTAGGCGTCAGGGAGTTCCTCGATGGCACCGAAATTGAAGGTATAGATGTTTACAATAATATGAACCGTCTGGAGCCTGCTGTGAAGGAGAATGGCAATGAGGAGTTCCTGGTCGTCGACTATCCATCAGAAATGCCCTCCAAGTCCCTCTTTCAAGTGCTTGGATTCACATATGAAGGTACTTTGCCCGATTACAGCTTCGACCGGCTCGTGGTGGATATCGCCTCCCCCCAGGTGACCTTCTATCTGCTGAATGAAGCGCTGGATCGTGTGGCGGTGGCCCAGACGAACATAGACAGCGCGTATCTCCTTTCCATCGTCAATGAATACGAAAACTCCTTCGAAGACTATACCCCCATCATCACCAACCAGCAGACATCCAATAATAAGACAGCCATATATGGGCCGGATGACCCGGGGGAAGTGAGCATAGAGAACTTTCTTTCGACACAGATCAGCATAGACACGGTCAATGATCTGCTCTTCATGGAAGATGAAATCAGCGTGACCCAGAATGAGGATGTCTATGTATACGAAGGGGAAAACAGTCTGGCGACCTATAACACAGAAACATACAATTATGTATACACCAATCTGGATGAGTCCCTGACATCCGATCGCGATCCCCATCAGACCATCCAGCGGAGTTTCAATTTCCTCAATTCTCATATAGGTCTTGCACCGGAACATATGCTGTTCGACTACGATGAGGAAGGCAGCCAGTCAACATACCGGTATACATTGAACGGCTACGCCGTATTCAGTGATGAAATTGCCCACACCGTTACAACAAAATATGGCAGTAATGCATTGTTTGAATACGAACGTCCCCTGATTTATATCAATGCACAGATTCCGAGTGAAGAGACGAAAGCACTCGCCCGCATTGAAGATGTCCGCTATCAGATTGCTCTGAACGAAGACATCGATCTGCAGAAAGTATCGAAAATCACCATCGGCTATGATATGCGCTTTTCAGAGTCCCAGACGGAGCTCAATGTGGTGGAATTCGTACCCGAGTGGTATGTGAAGTATGATGGGGAATGGATGCGGTTCAATGAAGGGGGGCTGGAGTAATGGATTGGAAATTGACCAAGTCTCTATACATCCTCGTCTTCCTGCTCATCAATGTCGCCCTCCTCATGATGTACTACAACAAACAGCAGGAAGACATCAGGGAGATTGAGAGTACACCAGGCGTGCTTGAGGAAACCGATATCGACCTGAGCCAGCTTCCGGAGCATCAGCCTGAAAAACTGAACATACTTGCCGGCGAGAAAGTGGACTTCACCGAAGTTGAAGATGTCGTTGAAGACAGTGTCGAAATTACAAATGATGGCTACATCATCCATCAGGAGTTCGAAGCCGGAAACGGCACACCCGAGATGACGGCGGAATCCCTCCGGGGGCATAAGAACGAACAGGTTTACAGAGGCGGGAATTACCAGTATGATGATGTAATGAGTAATGACGCCGCCATGCTTTTCAACCAGTATTATGGTGACTATCCGATTTTCAACAATGAAGCGGCACGTGTGATATATAGAGGGGATGGTACGGAAGCGGCAGAATATGAGCAAGGTTATATCACCAACTTGCGTGAAAACAGCTATACTTCCCCGATTGCAGTGAGAAATCCGAGACAGGTTGTGTCAGATCTTTACATGCGGCAAAGAATATCCGGAGAAGCAGTGATAGAGAATGCGAGACTCGGTTACTACATCATCTTGAGCGATGATGATCAGGTGCTCCTCAGGCCGAAATGGGAGCTGCAGATTACAGATCAGGGTGTCGAAAAGGCAATCTATGTCGATGCCATCAGTGAAACAGAAGATATTATCGAAAGTGAGTGACAGTAATGAAGATGAGCGTGTTAGCCAGCGGTTCCACCGGGAACAGCACGTATATAGAAACTGAAAAAGGCAGCCTGCTCATAGACGTGGGACTCTCCTGTAAACGTATAGAGGAGTCGCTGAATACATTGGATACTTCCTTGAAGAATATCGATGCTATACTCATCACCCATGAGCACAGCGACCATATCAAAGGTCTCAAAGTCATTTCCAAACGTTATGGCATTCCAATCTATGCCAATGAGAAGACGTGGCAGAGGATAGAGGCCAAGGATATCGAAGTCCATAGCGACAAGAAGTTCCACTTCAATCCTTTGGAGGAGAAAGAACTGCTCGGCATGGACGTACAATCCTTCAGCGTCTCCCATGACGCCATAGACCCGCAGTTCTACACATTTATCAAAGACAACAGGAAGCTGTCCATCATCACCGACACAGGCTATGTCTCCGACCAGATGAAGGGCATCATCAAGGAGAGTGACTGTTTTGTGTTCGAAAGCAACCATGACGTCGATATGCTTAGAATGGGCAGATATCCATGGGTGACCAAACAGAGGATCCTGTCCGATGTCGGACACGTTTCAAATGAGGATGCTGCACACGCCATGCGTGACGTTATAACCGACCGTACAAAACGCATATATCTCAGCCATCTGAGTTTGGACAACAATATAAAGGAATTGGCAAAAATGAGTGTTGAGCAGGTGCTGAACCAATATGATATCGATACGGCCAACCATGTAACGATAAGCGATACAGACAAAGCCGTACCGACGAAGATATATCAGATATAAAAGTTATCCACAAAAATGTGTGAAAACTCTGTGGATAAATAGTCATAAATGTGGGTAAAGTATAAAAAGTGTGGATAACTAAGCAGTCAGTCGTGTAAAACTGGCTGTTTTATTTATATTTATGTGAATATAATGAGTAAAAAAAAGTAATATGCACGAATAATGAGTATTTATCCGTGGATATGTTGAAATCATGTGGATAACTATAAGTCTATGCATGAAAATAGGCGAACTATTGTGAATAACCACACCATAGTTCACCCGCAGTATTGTGGATAAGCCGAATTAACCAGCATTTCTTTCAGCAAAAATCTCCTTCACCGACTTTTCATCAATTTGACTATTTCTTATGCCTTCTTCATCACAGCACATCTCTCCATACACAGTAAATGTATCATTGGTATATTGGTAGATAAAAGGAACCTCGGTTTTTTCGTAAAGGTTCTTCATCAGGTTTTCCACCGCACTCGAAGAAGTTGAAAATGAAATTTCCAGATTTTCCTCGTCAACGACAGTATCTATCGCGTTCCCTTTTGTATTCCAGTGGTCATTCGCCCATTCGAAGAAATCAGGATAGCCATATTCCATTATATTTTCATAATACTTCTGTCCCAGGTCGATGCGTTCTTCTGCCACTAGGATCTGTTCCTTTTCCTGGGCGGCTGCCTGCTCAATAATCTCCTCGACATTCGTATAGTGCTTATCCTTAAGGTTCTCAATGAGCGATGCCTGCTCTTCCCTGTCGAGAGTGTTATAGTAGGAACCGATGGCAGCGTCCTGATAAGGGATGTGCTCCACCTTCAGAGCATCCGGTATCGGTTCGATTGAATTGAAATCAAAATCCTTTCCGTCTTTGATGGCGTAATCGATTATCTTCCGAAGCTCGTCCACGTTCCGGAATTTCAGTATACTGTAAGTCGTATTTGACATATGATTACTCCTTTCTCACTTTATGTGTATAAAGTTACCTTAATTATTTAACAATTCAGAATTATAGTCAAGGCATTATAGCTCGTACAAAAGGATGATTTGAAATGAAAGTCACGCTGATCAGTGTTGGGAAGTTGAAAGAAAAGTATTGGAAACAGGCCGTTGAGGAATATAAAAAGCGTATCAGCGGTTATGCAAAGCTCGAACTCATTGAGATTCAGGATGAGAAGGAACCGAACAATGCAAGTGCGAAGGATATTGAAATCATCAAGGAGAAGGAAGCCGAGAAGATCCTTTCCAAAATCAAGGATGCACAGCATGTGGTCACATTGGAAATCAAAGGCAAAGCGTATACCAGTGAGGGTCTGGCGGAGGAGTATCAGAAATGGATGAATACCGGCAGGAGCGATGTGGTATTCATCATCGGGGGCAGTAATGGCCTTGGGGAGAGCGTCCGCAGACGCTCCGACCAGGCAATCAGCTTCGGCGCCCTCACCTATCCCCATCAAATGATGAAGGTCATGCTGCTTGAACAGATATTCAGGGTGAATAAGATCATCAGGAATGAGCAATACCACAAATAAACCATATCTTGACTTGATAGAGTTTATATAAAAAATTCATTTTAAAAAGCAATCCATAAAAATAAAAACTATTCGGATGCCGGGCCGGGGGAAATTTCCTAACCTCTGATAAATGTCTTTATAAAAGTTGTTGATTAACTTACTGTTCTTCAGGGAAGATAAGCTAGAAACTGAAAACTAAAAGGAGATATGGAGATCATGAGTCCAGAACAAATAGGGTTTGCCTTGCTTTACTTAGGATTGTTTCTGTTGATTGGAAAATGGATCCGGATGCGTTCATCATTGATGCAGAACCTCTTTCTGCCCGCCTCTGTCATCGGCGGATTCCTCGCATTGCTTTTAGGGCCTGAGGTGCTCGGCCGGATATTGGGGAATTTTATCGGGGAGGATTCATTTTGGTCAACCGGAATTTTAACTTCTGAAATTATGGAAGTATGGTCCACACTCCCCGGCCTGATGATAAATATAGTGTTTGCCACTTTATTTATAGGGACAGTCCTTCCAAATCTAAAGAGAATATGGGATGTTGGGGGACCTCAGCTCGCTTTCGGCTGGACACTCGGCTGGGGTCAGTATGTCATCGGTTTGCTGCTTGCAATGCTGGTGTTAGTACCATTCTACGATATGCCACCATTTATCGGTGCCCTCATTGAGATTGGATTCGAAGGTGGACATGGTACAGCGGCCGGTCTGCAGGACACGTTTGATGAACTCGGATTCCCGGAAGCCTATGACATTGCTGTCGGATTGGCGACCGTCGGTATTTTAACAGGTGTCGTTGCCGGTATTGCGCTGATCAACTGGGGCGTACGAAGAAACCAGACACAGGTGATTACTGATGTTAAAGGCATGTCACCGACTCAAAAAGCAGGTATCGTTGAATTTGAAGATCGCGGAGAAGGCGGGAAAAAGACTGTCAGAGCTGAATCGATCGATACATTCACATTTCATTTTACTATCGTTGGACTGGCCATTCTTGTGGGTTATGTCATATTGCGGGGCATCACCTGGTTGGAAGCTGCGGTCTTCGGCTCTGATTTTATGACATATGTGCCGTTATTCCCACTGGCGATGATCGGTGGTCTGATTGTACAGATCTTCGTCAGTAAGTTCGATACATCAGAACTGGTGGACAGAAACACGGTGACCAGTATACAGGGGTTCTCACTTGATATACTTATCGCAAGTGCAATAGCGACTGTATCAATCTCAGTCATTGGGGAATATCTTGTCCCATTCCTACTGTTGGCTCTATTCGGAGTTGCCTGGAATCTGTTCGGATTCTTCGTCTTTGGACCAAGGATGATGCCGGATTACTGGCTTGAAAGAGCTGTAGGTGATTTTGGACAATCAACAGGGGTAACTGCAACAGGACTGATGCTGATGCGTGTCGCCGACCCGGAAATGAAATCGCCGGCAGCTGAGGGTTTCGGCTATAAGCAGCTGGTTTTTGAACCATTCCTCGGCGGCGGTCTGGTTACAGCATTATCCGCACCACTCGTCTTTATGTGGGGGCCGATCCCATTCCTCATTTTCTCAATCGTCATGATGACAGTCGGTATAGTTGTCGGACTGTTTTATTTCGGTAAAAGGAAACTCGAATAGTTACTCTAAAGCGAAAATATATCCATGATCAAAGAACGCTCCCCGGATTTTTCCTACCATTCCAGGGAGCGTTCATTTTAATTTGAAAAAGACATGGCAAACGGAGAGCATTCAGCAAATGAGAGGGTCCAATCATTTCTTCATGCAACCTGAAATTGAACAGATCTGGATTTTGAATTCCAGTACCGATATGCAAGTTAATCAAGCTTCGGCAGAAATGTTAACCCATATTCACAAAGGGACGGTGGTATTCAAGTGTTCCTTTGATCTGCTTGACGTTGACGTTATTGCCTTTCAGCCACTTCGCAAAGTCGAAGATGACTGGTTCTTTATCAGGGCCGATCACGAACCATGCTTTTAATTCCTTGGGAAAATAGACGGAGGTGTGTATCGTTCCGGCTGCAGCATCGTACTTGTTCGAAAATATGCCATGGTCGGGACCATTCATCACTTTAAAAGCCTGGTAAGGGTTGGTGGCCTGCAGCTGCTGGGCTTGTATCGTTTTTTCCCGCTGGCGTGTTTCCTGTTGGCGGTAACGGTTTTCTTCATCCAGCAAATGAAAATGGTTCGTACATACATTGGCCCTTCTGACTGCGACTTTCCTTGGGGATGCTTCAACGACGTAGGATTCGCCCTCCGCATCCAAAATGATATAGCTGAACGAGTGTCTGTGAGGCAGTTCTTTCAATAGCGATATGGCCTCACCCACGTTCGCGCATGTCTCCAATATCAGGCGGCCAATCATATTGCATATGAACCCATCATCTGAATTTTTACTGTGGGTGAAGTTGTAGCCCATCACAAGCCCTTTTTCGTTCATGCCATCTATCCTCCCCGTAATCTGCATGGAGGGCCCGATTACAGCGTATCCGGAGTCAGTTGGTGCGTAGAACATGTATCGCCCTTCATAACCACGCGGGTGGCTGTCATAATTGCGGACCATGAAGTCGGCATCGGTGAAAACGGAGCAGCCGCTTCGGGTATATTCCAAATAATAACCGCCGAATAGCCGAAATGCCTTTTCCATTTCCATCTCAAGTGCATCAGCAAGACCATGGATCTCCTCCAGTATGGCTGGTGAAAATTTTGAAATTACATTTTTATATTCTTCAGGGTTGATTAAAAAATGACGATCTTTACGTGATTCCCATTGTTTTTCACGGTTGGGCAGAATCAGGGAGTCTTTGAGCAGTTCACCCTGGAAATAGCCAAAATCATAATGTGTACCTCTATACTGGATAACATCACTGTAGAATTCTTTCATCACATCTCCGCCTTTGTCTTAAATGAACATCCGCATCTTCCAATTTCAACTCTATGGAATATGAAGTGGCTGATAATATTAGGATGTATACTATAGTCTACCCATTTTCTATTACTCTACAGAACTACATTTATATTTTCAAAATGTCCATCAGTCGTTTAAAATGAAATGAATGGAAGACAATCTTCAAAAGAGAATGAAGTAAAGGAAGTTTTTTGATGAAAAATAGAAAACAGTCAAGTGGACCGGATGCGGAATGGAAAGTACAGGAACCAACAGAACTGTTGAAGTTCCTGTTTGAGATGATGCCGTCACGCAGCCGGAAATCAGTCAAAGGAGTTTTGGGCCGTGGCCAGGTATATGTAAACGGCGAAGCGACGACCCAGTTTAATGCGCTTCTCCATCCTGGGGATCGTGTTGAGATCCAATCCCATTTTGGTGCCAGGAATGTAAAAATCAAAGGAATAGAAATTCTGCATGAAGATGATGATGTGATTGTGGTTGAAAAGGAAGCGGGACTGCTGTCGATTGCGTCAGAGAAGGAAAATCAGATGACTGCCTACCGTCAGCTCTCAGACCATGTGCAGCGCAGCCATCCCAAAAATCGGGTTTTTGTCGTGCATCGGCTCGACCGCGATACTTCTGGAGTCATGATGTTCGCCAAAAGTAAAAATGTGCAGCAGAAGCTGCAGAATGCCTGGAAGGATGCCGTTTCGGAACGGTCCTACATCGCACTCGTCGAAGGAAAGGTGGAGCAGGACGGGACAATCACTTCATGGCTGACGGAGGATAAAACGCTCACCGTGCGATCGAGCAAAAATCCAAACCATGGGAAAAAGGCTGTAACCCACTATAAAGTATTGAAATCCAGTCGAAATTTATCATTGCTGAAAGTCCATTTGGAGACAGGACGTAAAAACCAGATTCGTGTCCATATGCAGGAACTGGGCCATCCCATTGTGGGGGATAAAAAGTATGGATCCCGCAGCAATCCGATACGAAGAATGGGACTGCACGCCCACGTCCTTGCATTCAAACATCCCACGAGTGGAAAATCCTTGCGGTTCGAGTCGGAAGTTCCAAGTGCATTCATGCGAAACTTCAATTGATTCTAAACCAAAAAGGGATGTAGTTGCTCGCCCTTCAAACGCAGAGCCAAAATGGATATGCTTAAAAACAGGGTCGGACCATTATGAATAATGGTCCGACCCTGTTTATCTTTAATTTTTTTGTAAATAATGCACCCGCTGCTAAATGGAATAATCGTCCCTATCCTGCTCCGCTGTGTCAGCAGGTTCCTGATCCTTTTCTTTCTTTTCCTCGTTGGATAGAGTTCCGAGGAAGCTTTCCAGATCGAAGCCGGTCATCTGGCCCATGCTTTCCTGAAGCTTGGCCATGGTTCCTGTAACTGTGTTCGGCAATGAGTTCAACTGGTCCCCACTACCTCCATCGAGAATACGGATGGACTCCACATTACCAAGTGATTCACTGACAGCTCTAGCGAATTCAGGCATGATTTCAATGAACTGTTCCAGGATGATGACGTCTTTGTGCTCAGCCATTGCTTTGGCACGTCGTTCGATGGCCTCAGCCTCAGCCATGCTTTTTTCCCGGATGACTTCCGCTTCAGCCTTACCTTCCGCCATACGTGCCTCGGCTCTTGCTTCAGCTTCCTTGGTACGTGCATAATAGTCCGCTTCAGCCTGCTGTCTCCGGACCTCCACCTGCTGCTTCTCAAGCGCCACATCGTTTTCACGTTCCATCTGGCGAAGCTTCAATTCGTTCTGTTTCTCCTGCTCGCGGATCTCCAGACGTTGACGCTCTACTTCCAGGCGCCTCTCTTCCTCTTCAAGCTGGCCGGCGGCTCTGGCAGCTGCATTTTCCTTCTCGGTTTCAGCAAGTATTTTAGCATCCTTCAAGTCTTTTTCCTTGCGGCTGTCGGCAATATTCATTTCCCTCTTATATTGTTCATTGGAAATATCTTCGTTATCTTTAGCCTGTTGGATCTCGGTTTCACGTCTGTTTTCGGATTCGGCAATTTCTGCTTCCTTCTTTACCCTGGCAATCTGTGGACGCCCGAGGTTTTCAAGGTAATTTTCATCGTCCCTCAAGTCCGAAAGGCCCAGCGAAGTGATTTTGAATCCCATTCTGTTCAACTGGTCCTGGGCAATTTCACGTACTTGTTCGTTGAAGCTCTCGCGATCCTTGTTGATCTGTTCCACTGTCATCTTGGACAGGATAGCACGCAGATTCGAATTCAGGACTTCAGAGATTTCATGCTCAATATCCTCCTGGTCCTTACCAAGAAACTGTTCTGCATACTTTACGATGCCATCAAGATCATCAGCCACTTTTACAGTTGCGACAGCCTGACCGTAGATGCCCACACCTTCAAGTGTATACACCTTGGGTGTTGAAATCTGCAGTTGGAATGATTTCAGGGACACTCTGGTTCCGGTCTGGAAAAGTTTGAGCCTGTGGCCGCCGCCACGGATAACCTTCATATAACGGCCCTGGTCATCTTTATATATATTTGTCTCTTTGGTCTCATCCCCCAGATTCGGTCCGGTGACGATGAGCGCTTCGTTGGAAGGAACGGTACGGTATCTGGCCTTCATAAACAGATACCAGCCGATGGCTCCAGCGATGAGCAATGCGACAATTGCGAGTACTATTATCAATGTGCCTGTAATTTCCATATGTATACTCCTCTCTTCATAATTTTACGGCATGCCTAAGCGGATGGATTACAAAAGACTGATATGGAATACGATGAACCCCCTCCTGTAAGCGAATATATGAATCAGGTATTCTGACACTTGCACATAATCAGTGAGTCTCCGTTTTCCAATGAAAAAAGAACACGCTGAGAATGGGTATATATCTATGGTATCATTTTTAATAATATTTGTTATATTCAGTAAAAAATAATTGGATATCTTTAATACAAAAAACTCCCTTATGAATTGGAAATCCCAATTCATAAGGGAGTGGATATGGGTAAAGATCTTACCACCAGTTGTTTGCTTCACGGAATTGGATGGCTTCTGAAACGGAGCCATAACGTTCTTTGGCATAGTTCAGCATGCCTTCAGTCTGCTCCTGTACGGAACCGGTGCCCCATGACTGCTTCGTCTGACCGAGGCCTCTGTAGCCCAGTTCATTGACTGCATCCGGGTTGCCGCTGGATTCAGGCATTACGATGGATTGCCACATTGCTTCTGAACCGCCGGCTGCGAGGAACTGCTCCTTCGTGGAGCCATCAGCTGAAACTTGAGTGTTTTCTGAAGGGGCTGCCGCCTGTACATCTTCGACCTGCTGTGTCTGTTGTACCGGTTCTTCTTCCACCACTTGTGGTGCTTCAGTCTGTTGTGGTGCATCTTCAACTGCTTGTGGCGCCTCTTGTGGTGCTGCCTCCTGAGTTGCTTCCTCAGTTACCTGTGGCGCTTCTGCTGGTTCCTGTGGCAGTGCGTTATCATAGCCGCCATAGGACCATGTATATTGTGTACCATTGGATTCAAAGCTGTAGTTCACACCGTCAACGGTGAAGTTATAGCTGTATTCACCATCGTGAATCGGTGCGTTATTCAGTTCACTTGAATTGGACTGGGCCATCTGTGCCAGCTCGTCCTTGTTGATCTCTGATGCTTCTGCATTCTGGTCGGCTGCGATGCCGGATACGCCAAGTCCAAGTGCGAGTGTCGTCGTCAATATTGTTTTCTTCATAAAAATTTTCATCCTCCATAAATGGGTATATATCATCAATTGATTGTTTTTAATCTTTAGGGTGCATCACGTTTTGATGTCTTGTTTTCTCAAGCACAAGACCCACTATAACACGCATAATTACACTGTGGGTTACAGTCACATAATAACGAGGTTACAATATACACCGATCTCTGTAATGTGGAGATATGACCGTAATATTTCGGAATATTTCACTCTGGAGGGACAATTATTTTTTAAATGTTATATGAGCTTGAAAATCATATCATCATTACCAATGTTTTAAAGGTCAATATGTTGAAAGTTGATAAAAATGATGTCTCATTAAATAAAAAGAAGCAGAAAAATGTAGTGACCCCCAGAAGTTAGATTTCAGGTCTAACTTCTGGGGGTCGGCTCAAAAGCTCTGCTTCTTTTTATTTCAGACTATAGATCTCTTTCGTCCACACCTGCTTCTTTCTGCTCCTGGTATTCTCTCTGTTCCCTGTTAAGGTACTCTTTCATGCGATGCTTGTTTGGAGTAATCGTGAGGCCGAGGTATTTTCTCTCTTCGTTGGCATCCTTATAGAATGAAACCATCATCATGATGATGACAAAGCTGAATGGCAGGGCTGCGATGATGGCTGCGGACTGAAGGGCTTCGAGCCCAGTTTCCCCACCTGAAAGGAGCAGCACATAGGCAATGGAGGACAGGCCGATGCCCCATACGATTTTTATCCTTGCTGATGGACGCAGTGAACCATTCGATGTCTGCATGCCCAGTACGAATGTGGCGGAATCAGCAGATGTGATGAAGAATGAAGATATCAATATGATTGCTATAATCGAAAGTGGTATGCTCAGCGGCAATTCGTTGAATATGGCGAACAGCTGTGTTTCCGGTCCAAGTTCCACTATTGATGGTACTTTATCGGCAATTTCAATACCTGTGACACCAAACACGGTAAACCAGATGATACCGATGGTAGTCGGTACGATAAGAAGTGCCATGATGAATTCCCGCACTGTACGGCCTTTTGATACACGGGCGATGAAGATGCCCACGAAAGGACTCCAGCTCAGCCACCATGCCCAGTAATAGATCGTCCAGGCTTGCAGCCAATCATTTTTCTGGTCGCTCAGCGGTGCTGCATCGAGAGTTCTTGCTACAAATGTGTTGATGTACTCCCCTGCAGCAGTCGGCAGCATGTTCAATATCAGCATCGTCGGACCTAATATAAGAACAGTCAGAAGCAATATTGCTGCCAATATCATATTCAAATTGCTCAAATATCTGATTCCTTTTGTTAAGCCACTCCACGCGCTGGCGAGGAAAAGGATGGTGACGACGGCAATGATTACACCTTGCATCGTCAGGTCGATCGGGACGCCGAACAGGTAATTCAAACCCCCGTTAATCTGTGTAGTACCTACGCCAAGTGAGACGGCGACACCCACTACTGTGGCGAATACAGTAAGAACATCGATGAGGACACCTACGGGCCCGTCGACTTTGTCGCCCAATATCGGACGCAGAGTTTTGGAGAGTAGTCCTGATTCACCTTTTCTGAACTGAAAATATGCCAGAGCCAATGCGACTGCACCGTACATTCCCCATGCATGCGCCCCCCAGTGGAATATGGTCGCACGTATCGCTTCGAGGATGGCTTCCTCTGTTTCAGGTTCGGCAGTTGCCGGTGCGATGAAGTGTGAAATGGGTTCGGATGTGCTATAGAACACGACCCCGATACCCATACCTGCGCTAAACAGCATGGTCAGCCAAGAACGTGTACTGAATTCAGGTTTATGATGCGGTTTGCCCAACTTTAATTTTCCGATGGGGCTAAAGATGAGAAAAACACAAAAGAACAACATGGCGGATGTAATGATCATGTAATACCATCCGAAGTAATTGCTTACCCAATTTGATATGGATCCGGCAACCGCACCAAACTGATCTGGATTGATTGCACCAACAACTACCAGTAATGCGACTATTACGACCGAATATATAAATACATTCGATAATTTTCTACTGTCGGGATTTGAAGAATCCTTCATTGATCTGCTCCTTATTATTCATGGGATATTGAATAATCTCCCACTGTTTTTACTATTGTATAAATAAATAACCTATTGATAGTAACAAATTTAACGTGAGAAGTACAATTTGGATTTTTATAATTGAGAATGAAATTTATAATACATTGCGTTACAAAATCACTATCTAGTATATAAAAACGTTGAATTCAATAGGTTTATGGAACATCGCATGGCATTATAAATTAAAAGGAACAAATTACTGAAATTATAATTTATGGTTCTTTAAATCAAGTACACCCATGGAATTATCTTCCATGGGTATGGTAATCAGCTCTATTTCTCGGCTTGTTTGAAAAGACGATATAGATTTTCACAGGCCTTGGCACCGGAAACATCCTTTTCAGTCAGTTCCTTTTTGGAAAAGGTCGTCCATGACACGGTGACCGTCGTATAGTTGATTGAAATCCCTGGATGGTGCTGAACGCTTTCAGCATAGATGCCGATTTTTTCTGTAAAATGGATACCATCCAAATAATTGGTAAATTTAAATTTCTTGCTTATTTTTTCACCCTCAAGTGTCCAGCCATCCAATTTCTCCACTTCAGATTTTACATCTGACATTTTGGTACCTCCTTTTCATTTTTACATCCGTATATATTTCTACCCTTCAGCAGCAGCTGTAAATCCCTATAGTTTATTTGAAAGTAAATGCAGAAAGTATAGATGTCATTTTCTCACTCCGGCATCCTGCTCAGGTATACCCTTATGTGCACTACTGGAACGCGGGTGGTCTTTGGCCAGAGCAATGAAAAGTGACCATATC
This sequence comes from Salinicoccus sp. Bachu38, assembly GCF_038561955.2. NCBI lineage: Bacteria > Bacillati > Bacillota > Bacilli > Caryophanales > Staphylococcaceae > Salinicoccus > Salinicoccus bachuensis. The sequence goes on from NZ_CP138333.2 coordinate 38,271, forward strand.
ATGAATATGATGATGAGCGAGAAAGGCAGGGCAGCGATGATCAGCAGATTCTGTATCGCCTGGGTACCGCCTGTATAGATCATGATCAATGCAAATGCTGAAAGGATGATCCCCCAGATGATCTTCACCATTCCGTTCGGGAGATTGCTTCCGTTGGTGGTGAGCATTCCGATGACATAGGTTGCCGAGTCCGCGGATGTGATGAAAAATACAGCGATGACTACGAGTGTCAGCAAACTCAACATGAAACCTAGCGGATATTGTTCAAGCATGGCGAATGTCGCGGTTTCTGTCGCATATGATGCAATGTCTGCAATCCCCTCGACCTGCAGATTTATTGCAGAGGCACCGAATACAGCGAAGAATATGAAGCATACAAGTGTCGGGGCAAAAAGGACGCCGAGGATGAATTCCTTGATCGTCCTGCCCTTGGAGACCCGTGCGATGAAGATGCCGACGAAGGGAGCCCAGGACACCCACCATGCCCAATAGAATATCGTCCAGTTCTGAATCCAGGAAAAGGCGTTACTGTCGTCCATCGGCAGACGGAGACTCATGTCAAAGAAGTTTGCGATATAGTTACCGAGTGAGCTGGTAAACATGTTCAAAATATACAGTGTGGGGCCGACAAGGAACAGGCCGACGAGGACGATGACGGCAATGACCATGTTGAAGTTGCTCAGCATTTTGATGCCTCTGTTGATGCCGGACCATGTCGACCATGTGAATAGAAGAGTGGCCACTGCAATGATGATGAACTGGACAAGAAAGTTTGCAGGAATACCAAATAGGAAGTTGAATCCCTGATTGATCTGGAGTGCGCCAAACCCTAATGTTGCTGCGACTCCCGTGACAGTGGCGATGACTGCGAGAACATCGATGAGGATTCCGAGAGGACCCCTCATCCGCTTCTCACCGAATAATGGTGTCAAAGTGGCACTTACCAATCCTTTGTATCCTTTATGGAAGTTGAAGTAGGCAAATACCAGGGCGACAATACCATATACCGCCCAAGCATGGATGCCCCAGTGGAAGAAAGAAAACTGCATTGCCTGGTTGATTGCCTGCTGGGACCCGGGTTCTGCTATCGGTGACGCACTGAATGCATGGCTGATCGGCTCGGCTGTCGTCCAGAATACGAGACCGATTCCCATACCTGCACTGAACAGCATTGCAAACCAGGAATGCAATGAAAATTCCGGATCTTCGCCTTCTTTGCCCAATGTGATATTACTGAACCTGGAGAAGAGCAGATAGATGCAGACAAATAGAATTGCCAGAATCAGCAATAGGTAATACCAGCTGAAATTTTTGGAAATGAGGGTGGTTATGTACTGCGTCGATGATTCCATCCTCTCAGGGATGATTGCCCCGATACCTACGAACAGGATACAGATGGCCAAGGCCAACCAGAATACTAGACTTATCTCCCTTTTCTTATACAATTTGAACACCCCTATATAAAGAATAATGTGAACTACTTATACCCAATCAAAGAGGAATAATTGAAAATTTTTATAACAGCATCCATTTCCATCTATGGATACCCGGTTGTGTATACTACTATAAATGAGCGCTTAGCCCCACCCCTATGGACATATTAAATCTTTCCCTTTTATTAATGATGTATATTTACAAAGATGCTTCGGGCTGTAGTAGAAAGATTTGAAATTCCGGTCACTGTCATCATCGGATTCATCAAATACTGTAATACAGAATGGCTCAAAGAGTATAGGGAGATGATATCGTGAACGGCATCGGCCCCAGCTGAACAGCACATAAAAATAGAGCAGATTTCTCTGCTCTTAAAAGCCCAGCTTTTTGGGGAGCGGCATGAACTGTCCGCTCATTTCCTACTCGATCAGACCGGCTTCCTTCAAGTAGTCTTCCGCAACGACATAAGGGTCTTCGCTCTCAACAGCCACCCTATAGTTCATTTCCTGCATTTCCTCATTGGTGATCATACCACCAAGTTTATTCAACGGTTCAACGATTTCAGGATGTTCCTCGAGGAATGACTGTTTGAACAAAGGGGCGCCCTGGTAAGGTGGGAAGACATTCCGATCATCTTCAAGGATGACCATGTCGAACTGCCTCAGTTCCGCGTCAGTGGAATAGGCATCGACAAGGTTGATGTCTCCACCCTCCACCGCCTGATACCTTAGGCTTGGTTCCATGGTCCTGATATTATCGAAGTCGAGGTTATATGCCTCCTGTATTGCCGGCCAACCGTCCTCACGGTCGTTGAATTCCAATGTAAATCCGGGGTCGATCTGGTCTTCGATGCTTCTCAGGTCTCCAATGGTTTCCAGGTTATTCTCTTCTGCGAATTCACGTTTCACAGCCAGTGTATAGGTATTATTGTATTCCATCGGTTCGAGCAGTGTCATGTCGAACTGATCCTCGAGGCTTCTATTGGCCTGTTCATATACCGCTTCTTCCTCTTTGGACTCCAGTTCTTCTTTTGTCAGCTCAGCGAGGACCGTTCCTGTAAATTCGAGATATCCGTCTATATCGTCAGATCTTAGTGCATTGAACAGGAAGGACGTTTTGCCGAGACCATCTTCGACCTCCACCGTATAATCCGTCTCCTCTTCGATGAGGATCTTGTACATATTCGTAATGATGGAAGGTTCGGTGCCAAGCTTCCCTGCGATTGTTATCGTATCTCCTCTCTGTGCGAGGAGCGGAGCGGCGGAAATCAGCAGCATTGCGACCAGTATGGTGCCGAGTGTGATGATGATCTTCTTATAGGAGAGGTCCTGTATCACCCGAAGCGCAATATCGAAAAAGATGGCGAGCAATGCTGCCGGTATGGCACCGAGGATGATGAGTGATGTATTATTCCGATCGATTCCAAGAAGGATCAGGTCACCGAGGCCACCGGCCCCAATAAGTGCGGCGAGTGTCGCGGTACCGATGATCAGCACCATCGCTGTGCGTATGCCGGCCATGATGACGGGCATCGCAATCGGAAGCTCTACTTTGGTCAGGCGCCGCATCGGCTTCATGCCGATTCCTTTGGCAGCTTCGACAAGCGAGTCGTCGACTTCGTCTATGCCGGTAAAGGTGTTCCTTAGGATCGGCAGCAGTGCATAGATGACCAGTGCAATGATGGCGGGTACCTTGCCGATGCCGAACAGTGGAATCATCAGACCGAGCAGCGCAAGGGAAGGGATGGTCTGAAGGACTGCTGCAACGTTTATGACAACTTCGGATAACTTTTTCGTTTTTGTCAGTATGATGCCGAGGGGGACGCCGATGATGACTGCAATCAGCAATGCGATGAAGGATATCTGTATATGCTCGATCAGTGTTGTGAGCAATTCGCCTTTTCTTGCATTCAAAGTTTCGAAGAATGTATTCATCGGTCGTCACCCCGCTGACTGGTATCCAGGTATTTGAAGACGTCCCTATGCTTCAGCACTTTTCTTTCATCATTCTCCTTGATAAGGATGCCTTCATGTTCTGATAAGTATTTATACACGTCCTGTATGGAAGCTTCATGGGAGACTTCCGGATATTCCACCTGCTCCCCAGCCTGGAGGGAAGGGTGGTCTTTGGCGATATCTCCCACCGTCACCTGCTGCATCCTGTACGATTCAAGGTCACCGATGAACTCTCTGACAAAGTCATTTTTCGGATTGGTCATGAATCCTTCGGGAGTGTCAATCTGTTCGACATGGCCCTCTTTGAGGAGGCAGATGCGGTCTCCAAGCTTCAGTGCCTCCTGTATGTCATGCGTTACGAATACAATCGTCTTTTTTATCTTCTCCTGAAGATCTGCGAGATCATCCTGCAGTTTTTCACGGCTGATGGGATCAAGTGCACTGAATGGTTCATCCATGAGTATGACCGGCGGGTCCGCAGCAAGTGCCCGTATAACGCCGATACGCTGCTGCTGACCACCGGAGAGTTCAGCCGGTGTGCGCTTCTTGTACTGATCCGGTTCCAGTCCGACCATCGCAAGCAGCTCATCGATCCGCTTGTCGATGTCGGCATCCGTCCATTTCTTCATCTGCGGTACTTGAGCAATATTTTCCTTGATTGTCATATGCGGAAAGAGTGCAATCTGCTGAAGCACATACCCGATATCCCAACGCATTTCGTATATCGGGTAGTCGCTGATGGGCTTATCCTTGAAATAGATATAGCCTTCACTCAATGGGATGAGGCGGTTGATCATCTTCAAAGTCGTCGTCTTGCCGCAGCCTGAAGGTCCGATGAGGACGAAAATCTCCCCTTCTTCGATTTCAAAGCTCACATCGTCCACTGCTACCTTGTCACCATAGCGTTTTGTCACATTTTCAAATTTGATCATATTTAATCTCCTATTGGATGTATTACCAGTAATTATAGAGAAGGAAGCACACAATGAAAACAGTTTCGATTGTGGAAGCATACTTGTTTGACGGTGTACTGGAACCGGATTATGATTGAAGTGACCAATGGATGAAAGAAATAGTGGAAAGGATGGGACCATGATTACTGAAACGGATCGAAAATATTTGGAACGGTGCATCGAACTTGCCCGGGAAGCACTGGAAAAAGGAAATGCACCGTTCGGCTCCTTACTCGTATCCCGGAATGGTGAAGTGCTCTTTGAAGACCACAACCGTACTTCTGGAGGTGACGATACACGGCATCCGGAATTCGCAATCGCCCGCTGGGCTGCCAATAACGTGCACGAAGCGGACCGTCTTCATGCGACTGTATACACTTCAGGTGAACATTGCTCCATGTGCGCTTCCGCCCATGCTTTGGCAGGCCTGGGCCGGATTGTATATGCCAGTTCAACCAGGCAGCTGGAGGAATGGCGGGAAGCGCTGGGTATCGATTCCGGACGACTGAGAGGACTGTCGATCCAGGAAGTCGTAAAGGATATCACAGTGGACGGGCCGGACGAAAATCTGGCTGAAGAGGTAAAAAAATTGCAGTATGCCTACCTCCAATCCCTGGAGGGTTCCGGATAGGTCAGACATCCCGGGGGTAGACTACGGTGCCATCGGTCTCGATGATCGGTACTGCACCCCATCTCCCCAGTTTATGCCTGACCAGTTCAGGTTCATTTTTGGAGTTGTTGATGATATGCTGCACTTCCCACTCGTTTGCAGCGAGCCAGTTGCTTATGATCAGGCGGTGGCAGCGTGCAGGATGTCTTTCCGAACACATATAGACGACATTGTTCTCCCAGGCCTTGGCCTTCAGCATTTCCATGCCTTCTTTAAACTCATCCGTCAGGGTATAGTCTGCATAGTTGTGGAATGACCGATTATTCCAACCGCTGTTCAAATCGCTGCCGACAACTCCAGATGTGCCTCTTCTTCCGCCCAGCATCGGGAAATGTGCATAGTCCATCTTTTCTTTCCGGAGCCATCCCTTCATTTCATCCCCATTGAACTGTGGGTATTTTCTGCTGTAGGGGAAGGCGCGTACATCCGCGACATACTGGATATCCGCCTTTCTCAGCATATTGATAAATTGTTCTTCGGTATTGGTCGAATGGCCTACAGTGTATATTCTCATCCGCATCACCCTGATCTGAATTGTTTTTCCATTGACTTTTGAAGTTGCAAAACCAATCCCCTGTCATTCGACAGGGGAATTGTTTTTGACTCTTTGTCCTTTCATCAGCAACGGAATTGCGAGTGCACCGGCACCTGCTGCCAGGGCATACCATTTTGCTGCTGGTCTGGAGGAGGAAGCAGCTCTTTTCTTCCTGGATGCTGAAGATCTTCTCTCCTGATTCTGCTTTGATCCGTCCTCCATTTCCTTCCCTGGATTTTCAAGACGGTCTTTCTGAGGTTCGACTCTCTCTTCATCCTCTTTTCCTTCCCCCATGCCTTGGACGATCTTCACGAGGACATTCATCCCTTCTATTACGTGGGGATCTTTCAGTGCACCGAGAAGACCGGTATAGCCGGCAGGTTTTTTCTCGTGCTCATACTCTGCGGCCCTGGCGATCCCGCTGTTGATTTTTAGGACGATGGGCTCAATCTGTTCCATGTCTATCGTGCCAAGGAGCTGGAACAGCAGTAGCATGTTCTTCATCGACTGCGGCGTTTCGGATTCATCGATTGCTGTGACTATCCGATGGATGACCTTGTCGCTCTGACCGAGGGCACTGCTGATCATATTGAGTATCTCCCGGTCCTTCATCTTATCCGCAATGTCGAACATGTCATGCAGTGTGTCCTTATGTTCGAGGAGCAGATTCTCCAATTCCCTGAGCTCCTGCTCATGCTTCACTTCCGGGTCGATTTTCATCTTATGAATGACTTTTGTCGCTTTCGCCATTATTTATTCGCCCTTCTTTCTTTGACAAGGTCACCTGGGAATATATAGTCGTCCCTTGCCCATTTCTCTTCGACACGTACGCCGATCTGCGGCTGGGGATTGCCGTTACGGTGGTTGATTCTAGGCAGTGGATTGTCGCCTTTTGGTTCGAGTACTTCCATCTTCACAGAAACTTCCTTATAGGCAGGTGTATCCGTATCCTTGTCGGAATGTGAGCTTGTCAGGTAGTTGATTGCACCTTCCCCGTTGGAGTTCATCGGCAGATACAGCTGATTGCCGAATACCCGGTCGGTGACGACGCAGCGTACTTTGACACTGCCGTATGGTGATGTCAGACGTACTTTTGTACCATCTTCGAGTCCGCGTTCCCTGGCAAGGTCCGGTGACACCTCAAGGAATACTTCAGGCGTCCTCTTGGTGATGCCTTCGGACTTGTACGTCATGTTACCTTCGTGGAAGTGCTCCAGTAGTCGTCCATTATTGACATGAAGGTCATACTCTTCTTTGAACTCAAGCGGTTTCGTCCATGCCACCGGCCATAGTCGTGCTTTGCCTTCAGGCAGCGGGAATTCCTTTTCAAACAGGAGCGGCGTGTCTGTACCGTCTGCCGCCACCGGCCATTGGAGGCTGTCATAGCCTTCAAGGCGGTCGTAGCTGACGCCTGCAAACAGGGGTGTCAGGGAAGCTGCTTCATCCATGATTTCACTTGGATGTGTATAGTTCCATTCTGCACCCATGCGGTTGGCGATTTCTGTGATGATCTGCCAATCCGGCTTGGAGTCGCCGAGCGGCTCCATGACTTTATAGAGACGTTGGAAGCGGCGCTCCGTATTCACGAATGTGCCATCTTTTTCCAGGCTTGGACTGGCCGGAAGGACTACATCTGCATATTCGCATGTCTTCGAGAAGAATATGTCCTGCACGACGAAGAACTTCAGTTTTTCATAAGCGGAATGGACATGGTTGAGGTTCGAATCGACGATGCCCATGTCCTCCCCTTTCAGGTAGAGAACTTCCAGATTGCCTTCATGGATGGCTTCGACCATTTCATGGTTATTGAGTCCTTTGCTTGTTGGTATTTCTGTACCCCAGCCTTCTTCGAAACGTGCACGGACTTCATCGTCCGAGACAAACTGGTAGCCCGGAAAGCGGTCCGGCATGCTGCCGAAGTCACTTGCACCCTGGACATTGTTGTGACCACGGAGTGGGTAGGCGCCTGCCCCAGGTTTCATGTAGTTGCCGGTCACGAGCAGAAGGTTGGAAATGGCTGTGCTTGTATCGCTGCCGCCCCCGTGCTGGGTCACGCCCATGGCCCAGAGGATGGAGGTCGTTTTCGCTTCATGGATGGAAGTGGCGATCTCAATCAGCTGCTCTTTTGGCATGCCCGTCACTTCTGAAGCATAATCGAGTGTATACTTTTCGAGGCTTGCAAAGTACTCTTCAACATCATTTACATGATCACGGAGGAATGATTCATCATGCCAGCCCTGGTCGATGATGTATTTGGTTACTGCAGAGAGCCATATCAGATCGCTGCCCGGAGCCGGTCTGACGAAAAGGTCTGCGCGATTGGCCAGCTCATGTTCACGGAGGTCGGCGACGATTACTTTCTGTCCATACAGCTTCTGGGCACGTTTTACGCGTGTTGCCAGAACCGGATGCGACTCTGCCGTATTTGATCCGATTGAAATCACAAGTTCCGCCTGCGCGATATCCGTGATGCTTCCAGAGTCGCCACCGTATCCGACTGTACGCCATAGTCCCATCGTGGCAGGAGACTGGCAGTATCTGGAGCAGTTGTCGATATTGTTTGTCCCGATGACACCCCGTCCAAGTTTCTGCATCAAGTAGGATTCCTCATTGGTGCATTTGGAGGAAGAGATGAAAGCAAGGGCATCGGAGCCTTTCTCTTTTATGGTCTCCTTGAACTTGCTTTCAATGAGATCGAGTGCTTCTTCCCACTCTGCTTCCCTGAATGCATCGCCTTCCCGGATGAGTGGTTTGGTGAGACGTTCTTCACTGTTCACAAAGTCCCAGCCGAACTTTCCTTTGATGCATGTGGAAACCCCATTTGCCGGTGCTTCGACCTGCGGCTCGACCTTCAGTATCTCGCGGCCTTTCGTCCAGACATCGAACGAGCATCCGACACCACAGTACGTACATACCGTCTTCGTCTTCTCGATGCGGTCCTCCCGCATCTGTGCCTCCACATCGGAGATCGTCATGAGGGATTCGTATCCAGTTTCCACATTCTTCGTGATATCCACCATCGGCCTGAACGACTCTTGTGCCAGACCTGTCAGGAAGCCCGCTTCGCCTTCCATGCCGACTTCCATCATGGCATTGCATGGGCACACTGTTGAACAATGTCCACAGTTGACGCATGAGGATTCGTCGATCGTCGTATCGTTATCCCAGATGACACGCGGCTTCTCCAGCTCCCAGTCGATCAACAGTGTTTCGTTCACCTGAAGATCCTGGCAAGCCTCTACGCAGCGGCCACACAGGATGCATTGATCGGGATCGTACCGGTAGAAGGCATTGCGCATTACTTCGGCACCTTTGGTCTCGTGCGGCGTCTCCTGATGGCTGATCCGCATCTCCTTGACCGTGTTATGTATCTCACAGTTGCCGTTGTTGAAATCACAGACTGTACAGTAGAGTTCATGATTTCCCAGAATACGGTCCATCGCAATAAGCTGTGCTTCATGGACTTCCTCACTGAAAGTTTCCACGACATCCCCCGGTTTCAACTCCGTGGAACAGGAACGTACATATTCGCCATTCACTTTAACTATGCATGTGTCACATGTCTCCAGAGCACCAAGGCTCGGGTGATAGCAGAGGTTGGGCGGTTCGACGTTATTTTCCTTCAGGTAGTTGAGCACGGTATTATCCCTTGTAGCCTGCTGATTTCTGCCGTTCAATGAAATTTCAAAAGAATCTGGCATTCCAATACCCCTTTCCCACTCAGTTTTATATGCTGTTTCCCTAATATTGTAAAATTCAAACATTTATAATTATATAAATATAGCATAAAAAAATTTTGCATTATAAAAGAGACCATCCTTTTTCAGATGGTCTCTCCTTCCGGTTTATTGAGTTTTCTTGACCGGCAGCCATATTTCACTGTACGCATGGCCCTCCTTTTCCGAATCCATTTGGGTGAACGAGAACGTCGGTGCCTCGATCAGCTCATAGTTGGAAGAAGGCAGCCATTCGGAATGGGTTCTTGCCATCGTCTCCTGCATTGCCTCGGGGAATTTTCCTTCGTTTGGAAATATAGCCCATGTGCAGGCGTCCACATGCTTCTTATCCAGGCTGTCGCTGATGTCTGTTTCTGTCGTCAGTACACCGATCATATGGGTCAGGTCCCCTTCTTCTTTCATAAACTTCTCGTCCGCATCATAGGATGCATTGATGATTTCCTTCGGATCGATATTCTGAACGCGCCTCATCTCAGCCCTCTGTTCGTCTGTAATGCTTTCCGCAAGTTGCATGATGGAATCATTTGTCCCTTCAAACTGCATGGGCACTCTTTTTTCGACTCCGGCTATTGTGAAGGCGGGCATTTCTACTATTTTCACTTCCATATTCTCTCCTCCTCTGACGTCGATATAGAATGAAAGTTTGGGAAATGATGTGATGGCACCTGTCCTGCAGGCTTCGGAGGGCAGTATGCCACTCCAGGATCTGAAAGCTCTTGAAAAGCCCTCCACAGAATTATAGCCGTATTTGAAGGCTACTTCAGTTACGCTGTGTCCCTGAACCAGGTCCTGGTTCGCCACGGACAGTTTTCTTTTCTTGATGTATTCATTGAGGGGCATGCCTGTAATATACAAAAACAGCTTTCTGAAGTGGTGATCCGATTCACCTACATAACGCGCAACATCACTGAGCTGCAGGTCATTGGAAAGGTTCCTTTCTATATAGTCGATTACATCATTCAATTGTCCAATCATCATTTCCACGTTCCTTTCACTGCTGATATTACATTTTTACTGGAGGTTCCACCCGATATTTTTAATATGGGAATTGTCATGTCACCTTTGGATTACGATGCATGCGATGGGGAAAAGGAGTCTATATCTCCTATTATAATTATGTATGAAGATATGGCACAAACGGACTAAATAAGAATGGAAAGTCGGGGATTAATATGAAAGTATCAGAACCATTGGAACTGCCTAATGGCATCCGGGTGAAAAACCGTTTCTTCAAGTCGGCCATGAGTGAAACGCTGGCCAACGCCCACAATCAGCCCGTTGAAAAGCACATCAGACTCTATCAGGAATGGGCCGAGGGCGGAGCGGGTGTGGTCGTGACAGGAAATGTGATGGTCGACCGCAATGCTCTCGGGGAGCCCGGCAATGTCGTCATCGAGGATGAAAAAGATATGGACATGCTGAAGAGATGGGCAGAAAAGGGTACGAAACATGGTACATGTCTCTGGATGCAGATCAACCATCCCGGCAAACAGTCGCCGAAGACCATGTCCAAAGAGCCTGTGGCCCCAAGTGCCATTCCGATGGGTGACGCCCTGAGGAGTGCTTTCAATCCGCCACGTAAACTGACAAATGATGAAATCAAAAATCTTATAGAAAAATATGTGAACACTGCAGCCGTTGCCAAAAAAGCAGGGTTTGCCGGTGTGCAGATTCACGGCGCCCACGGCTACCTGGTCAACCAGTTCCTATCTCCTCATGACAACCGGAGAGATGATGAGTATGGTGGACGTCTTGAAAACCGCATGCGCTTTCTCACAGAAATCTATAAGGGGATGCGTGGGAATTTGGGAGAGTCGTTCCCCATCTCGTTGAAGCTCAATTCTTCAGATTTCAACCGGGATGGTTTTACGGAAGCGGAATCAATCACTGTCGTCGAGAAGATGGCGGAAATGGGTTTGGATCTGATTGAAATCTCGGGAGGGAACTATGAACAGCCGAAAATGTCGACTGGTACGGATTCGGAAGTGTTCTTCCTGGACTATGCCCAGAAATTAAAGGAGAAGGTCGACATCCCTGTTGTCGTTACGGGCGGGTTCAGATCCCATGAAAGCATGGAATCCGCGCTTGAAAAGGGACATACAGATATGATCGGCATCGCCAGACCCATGGCCCTGGATCCTCACCTTCCAAACCGTATCATGTCAGGCGACTACGAGAGTATAACGACCAGACGCCTCACTACAGGCATAAAGGGACTGGATGAAAAGATAGGGCCGGCTGTGGGGAATGTCTACTATGCCATGCAGCTCAAGCGGATCGCTGAAGGAAAGGAAACACAACAGCATACCAATGCATGGCGTCCGCTCCTGCATCTCATAGCCACCCATGGACCGCAGGCATTGAAGCCGAAACGGAGAAAATGAAAATGACGGCAGTAACGCCTGTATAACGTCATGCCAATATCACGAAAATGCTTTTCAGCCCTTATGTAGACCATGAGTTTACCGCAGTAACATAAGGTTTATTCCCATATTTTGAGAAATGGTGTACGCTTTCTTTAAAAGGGGGCTATCTAATATGGATATGGAGTTTGGCAATAAATTGAAGAAATTGAGGACGGATGAAGGGATGTCGCAGGAAGAGCTCTCCAGGACGTTGAATGTCTCACGTCAGGCTGTCTACAAATGGGAGAAAAATCGCGGCTATCCGGATATTGATAACCTCATCAGGATCAGCGACATATTCAATGTGACGATTGATGATCTCATCAGGAATGATAAGGACATGAAGGATAAGATCAGTATTGATGAAGAGCAGCCGTTTGAAATGCTTGGTGATCTCGGCTTTTATATTGGTATGATTATGGTCATTTTAGGTGCTATCCTCTTTGAAGATACTCTTTCAATCACATTCATGCTTTTGGGGTTGCTTACGGTTGCCTTCTTTGATGACTTGATAAAGTCGTTGAAGTCACTTTTCTAGATTGGAACAGAAATATAGAAGTGCCAAAAAATCTATCGACACATGGAAGACAAATGAAGTGGATCGCGGACCATCGGAGATATAACGGGGGTGATATCGGCAATTTAGAGTAGTGCTGTGGTACTGCATTTAAAGGCTGTCAAATCAATGTTTTCATCATTTATTATAACGGAATATGTTATAAAAATTGTAACGCCCGGCATTATAAAAGGGGGAGAACATGCATGTTCATGCTATGCCTGCTCTTCCAGGTCCTTTGGGCGTGGATTCTCTTTTGGATGGATATATGAATATCGGCCTGTATCATCTGCCGTAATCGTACGCTCGGTCACTTCATAGGGTTCGGTATAATTCATTTCGGAAATATGAAGCGAACCGTCTTCGTTGACCGACTCGATATAGGCCACATGTCCGAGTTCACCTCTTTCGGTCTGCAGGATGGCACCTGCTTTCGGTTCATCATTGACTGTGTAGCCATCGGCTTCTGCATTTTCCGCCCACTGGTCGGCATTCCGCCAGTCTGTTTCTATCATGTCACCCTGTGCCTTCACCTTTTCGAATACATGGTAGGTGCATTCCCCGGCATCATAAGTGTTGTTTGCCATCGGGTCGGGGAGTAGGTGGTATTCCAGTGTTTCCCATAGGCCGTCCTCAGTCTGACTGTCTGCTACAAACAGGCCAGCTGTAGCGAGGCCGATGATGACAAGCACAGCAAATCCTTTTTTCACGTGAAACATCCCTTTCCCACATTCTTTTCTTTTTATAGCATCATTTATTATACAGCCAGCCAGCACTTGATAAAATGATAATGCTCATTAAAAAAGCTGGCTCGAGGCCAGCTTTCCATCCACTTCATATAAATTATTTTTTGCCGAAGGTCTCCACGAAGCTTAGGAGGCTCAAGCTGAAGAATTTGAGTGCATTTTTGCTGCCTTCATAGCCATGGCCGGCTTTAAGGTGTTTAAAGATAGCGACTCCAAGTACGGAACTGATCATAAGTGATCCTATCCTAGTGAATGATTTGCCCAGGAATGAAGCAAGCAGGAATAGTGAACCGATGGCTTCAAAATAGCCGGCGATTTTCATCTGTTCGGGTTTTACATTGAACTCCTGTTCGAATTCCTCGCCCATTTGCCCTTCATTTTCAACTTTTGTCAGACCGCCTTCAATCATATTTTTACCGATGTAGGCATTGAATAGATAGTGGATCATATGAATCATCTCCTTTTCTTATTTTGCAAGTTTCTCAAATATAATCATAGTTGTCACTATATTTGCTTACAAAATGTAATTTGTTTAATTAATGTAACGATAGGACATGAGTGCCTGCAGCATTTCAATCTCTTCCTGCAGTCTGGCACCGATGTTGGTGTCGCGTATCTTCTTCCTTTGAAGCTCCTCATCGACGATGCGGCGCACGGAGAGTGCATCTGCACCATTCAACAGTACATTCTTCTTTGAATTGAAGTGCTGGTGGGCGACGAGTTGCATGCCATATGAGTTATACAGCAGTGTATAGCCGGCAATTCCTGTAGTCTTCTGGTACGCCTTGGAGAAGCCGCCATCGATGACGATCATCTTGCCGTCCGCCTTGATCGGATTCTCTCCATCGATCTCCTTCACGGGTGTATGCCCATTGATGATATGGCCCTGTTCCGGATCGAGGTTGAATTCTTCAAGCATCTTCCGGCATACATCCACATCTTCTCTCAGGTGATAGTATGGGTTCTTCTCTTCCTTGTGAGAAGCTTTGTCTTTGATGAAGTAGCGTTCAAATGTAGTCATCGCCCGTTTGCCGAACAGGGAGGAGTGTTTACCGGTCCAAAGGTACCATACAAGATCCGTCGACAGGTCATCCGTCGATTCGATATCTTTGAAGGCTTTGCGGAGATGATTCTCGAACTGGTTCAGCAGTTCCCTTCCTTCATAGATATTTCCATCAATTTCCATCTGTTCCATATTACCGTCTTCGTCTACAGGAATACATCCATGAATCAGCAGGTTGCCATTATATTTCAGGTAGAGGCTGCCTTTTTTCATCAGGAAATTCATGTGGCGTTTCAACTTTTCCGATTGCTGGAGGGAGAGCAGGAGTTTATCGATGACTTCCTCTTCCTCTTCGAGCAGTTTCACTGGATCTTCTGGATCGACAGTCGAGAAGCAGGTGTGCTCCAATGGATAGGTCTCCCCGTAGACTGTGATTTCCTGCTTGTCATAATCGACTTTTTCCAGAACGAGCCGCTCTTCCATTTCGAAATATGGACGGCGTTTGATGATCGGGCTTTCCAGCTTGAACTGGATGATGGCGATGGCCTGGTGGATTTTTGTAATCTGGAGCTTTTCCTGTTCTGTAAGTGCCTTTTCCGAATGCTGCTTCGGATGGAAGGCAGGATTGTCTTCATAATATTTCTCAGCCAGGTTCAGAAGTGGACGCAGGTTGATGCCGTATGCATCTTCGATGATATCAAGGTTGTCATAGCGTGCACAAATCCTGAGAATGTTCGCAAGGCATACTTTTGAGCCGGCATATGCACCGATCCACAGTACATCGTGGTTCCCCCACTGGATATCCAAGGAATGATAGTCGATCAGCGTATCCATGATCTTATCCGGCTCCGGTCCTCGGTCGTAGATGTCCCCTACTACATGGAGGTGGTCGACGACCAGGCGCTGTGTTGTATAGGAAAGGCCTATGATGAGTTTCTCTGCCTGGCCGAGTGTAATGATCTTGTCAACGATCTTTTCATAATAAGGCTTTTTATTCGTATCTTCATCACTCTTGTAGAGCAGTTCCTCGATGATGTAGACAAATTGTTTCGGCAAAGCTTTTCTCAGCTTTGAACGTGTGTACTTGGAAGAGGCGAAAGATATCAGTTCGATCATATGATGAATCTTTATTTTATACCATTCGTTCAGCGCCTCTCTTGAACCTACCTGGTTCTTGACCAGTTTCAATTTGTCCTCCGGGTAATATACGAGGGCTGCAAATTCGCTGATTTCATCCTCTGTCAGCCTGTCCTTGAAAACATCCCGGATTTTTACCCGTACGTTGCCGGACCCATTCCTCAGCACATGCTGAAAAGCCTGGAATTCCCCATGCAGATCGCTGACAAAATGTTCAGTGCCCTTCGGCAGGTCCAGTATGGACTCGAGATTGATGATCTCCGTGACGACTTTTTCTTCGCTATTGAATTTTTCTGACAGCAGGTTGAGATATTTCGCTTCCATATCCCGTCCTTTGCCGACTGTCCCAGTTTTGAAATCGTTACCAAAAGTATTTACCATAAGACACACTCCTGTTCAGATATTACCCTCCATTATACTTGAATTTCGGGAGTTTTGGCGCAGTCCTTTCAGATTCATTACATTTACATTCATTTTCATAGCTGAGTTCTTCATGAATCCAGCATGAACGTTGTATGCCGTACATTGTTGGTGTGGATGATCTTCAGCCCCGTTCTATTGGCAATATAATGCATGGTTTTTGGCGTATAGAAGGAGATATGAGTGCGGTCACGCATATAGTGCCAGTTGTTGAAATGATTCATGTCATTGTGGTGGAAAAGGGTCATGACAGCAAGTACTCCCTCAGGTTTCAAGAGGTCGGCGAACCGGCTGAAGTATTCGAGGGGGTCTTCCAGATGTTCGACCACTTCAGTAGCGGTAATCAGATCGTACTTTTTTCCCTCATAGATCCTCTCCGGGACATAGAACAGGTCGTATATGTCCATATGGAAATCATGGTTCTGATCCAGTATCTGGGCAAGAACCGGTGCCGGCCCACTTCCGAAATCAAGGCCCTGAACATCGCCGCTGACATAGGGGAAGACCGCATCATACAGAAACTCATAGAAGAAATCGACATACCCGGGGTCATCGATCGAGTTGTTGTGGGAGTTGTAGATTTTGAGTTCCTCCTGTTCAGAAAGGATGCTGTTTTCATCTTTAGAAACATATTCACAGAAAGGGCAAAAGTGGTAGTCACCAAGTTTTTGATGGCTGAAAAGGCTGGTGTCTGAGTGGCATAATTTGCATCCCGTGTTCATCGCATCACCTCTTAATCTGTAAGTTTTCCTTATTATACCAATAAAAAAAGCATGAACCAAAAGGTTCATGCCTGTTCACTGATTATTTATCGTCTAATTGATTTCAATGCGTTTCGAGCGGTCATCTCTATTTGTTTTTGGGAGTGTTATTTTCAGTATACCGTTATTGAAGTCGGCTGAAATGCCGTCCTCCCGGATGTTATCGAAGGCAAATTGGCGTTTTATGGTGCTGTAGCTGCGTTCACGATGAATGACACGTCCCTGATCATCCTTGGCTTCATTATCGATGGATTGTTCACCTGAAATCGACAGTATACCGTTACTATATTCAATATTGATGTTTTCCTTCTCGATGCCTGGCAGTTCCGCCTCGAGGACATATGAGTGGTCATACTCTCGAATGTCGGATTTCATCGTGCTTTCAGGGAATTGTGTAAAGAGTTGACGACCAACATCCCTGAACATATCGCTAGGACTCATATCAAAAAAGCTGTTGTTGAAAGGTTTCATTTCAAAAGCCATTCCACATCTCTCCTTTAATGATAATATACAAAGCCCCGGATATCTTCACACCCTGCCGACTTTGCATATATATTATAACACTAAGGTCAATGTTGGTCAAATGATAATGATTAATTTATATCAATATTTATTTTCTATGTATTGCTTACTATTTAATACCTTATAATAATATATTACATTAGCATTTTATCTAACCAAGTTTGATTTATTAAATTCCTTATGTTAGGTTGGTAAAGCGCACTAAGAGGGTGCAACGGATAAAAAATGTTGAACAGTTAAGGAATGAGAGATGTGGGCATAATAGAAATAAAGGATGTAACCAAGGTTTTTGGAGATTACACCAAAGAGGTGCAGGATCTATTACATAGCAATGAATCGAAGGATGAAATATTCAAGAAGACAGGCGCCACAGTGGCGGTAAAATCTGCGAATATGACGGTAGAACAAGGTGAAGTCTTTGTAGTCATGGGGCTTTCAGGGAGTGGCAAATCCACTCTGATAAGACTCATCAATCGCCTGATAGATCCGACAGATGGGAATCTGATTGTTAAAGATAAGAATGTCTCCAAGTTAAGTGCAGAGGAACTGAGAGAATTCAGAAGAGTGAACTTGAGTATGGTTTTTCAGAAGTTTGCTTTGTTTCCATTTAAAAATATACTCGAGAATGCTGCTTTCGGGTTGGAGGTAAGAAAGATTCCCAAGAAAGAAAGGCTGGAGAAGGCGGAGAACGCCCTCAGACTGGTCGGATTGGATAACTATAAGACCCAGTATCCGGATCAATTGTCCGGTGGAATGCAGCAGCGTGTAGGTCTGGCTCGGGCACTTGCAAACGAAACGGACATACTTTTGATGGATGAAGCATTTTCTGCCCTCGATCCCCTGATCAGGAAGGAAATGCAGCATGAGTTGCTGCAGTTGCAAAAAAAGATGAAGAAAACGATTGTCTTCATCACTCATGATCTGGATGAGGCACTTAGTATCGGGGACCGCATCGCCCTCATGAAAGATGGTGCAATCGCACAAGTAGGCAGACCTGAAGAAATCGTAAGAAAACCTGCGGATGATTATGTAAAATCTTTTGTAAAAGATATAGACCGCTCAAAGGTGCTTAAGGTCAAACATATCATGACACCACGTGGCAATGACTGGATATCTGATCCTAAGCACACGATTGACTCGGAAGCACTGCTATACAAAACATTCGATGCTTTTAAAGAGGGCGTCAAGGAACTAGGTGTCGAAGAAAACGGAGAAACGATCGGTGTCGTAGAGTTTGATAAGGTGTTTGAAGTTCTGGCCCAGGGAAGCGAGGTGAATGGTGATGTTGGATAGTCTCCCGCGTTTGCCTGTTGCCGACTGGACAGCGAGTTTTGTGGACTGGCTGACCAGTTCGTTCAGCTTCATATTTGACCCTATAAAACTGTATCTTGGCAGTCTGATGGATATGATCATCACTATTTTGGAGTTTATACCTCCAATACTCTTCATCCTCATTATCATGGCATTGGCTGCAATATTCATGACGAGAAAGATCGTATCTCCGTTGCTGATTGGTCTCGGTCTCCTATTCATATATAATCAGGGGTTATGGGAGCATCTGATTGATACGATGACGCTGGTAATCATAAGTGGGTTAATATCAGTCATTATCGGCATCCCATTGGGCATCCTCATGTCCAGAAGTGACTATTTCGAATCGTTCATGAAACCGGTTCTAGATTTCATGCAGACGATGCCGGCTTTTGTTTACCTGATACCAGCCGTTGCATTTTTCGGTATTGGAATGGTGCCGGGTGTGTTTGCTTCTGTTATTTTCTCTGCTCCCCCTACGATTCGGTTGACGAATCTGGGAATTAGGCAGATTTCAACAGACCTGATTGAAGCAAGTGATGCATTCGGTACTACACCTTTCCAAAAACTGGTCAAAGTACAATTGCCACTTGCGAAAGTGTCCATCATGGCCGGTGTAAATCAGACAATCATGCTGGCACTTTCAATGGTAGTCATCGCATCCATGATCGGTGCGCCGGGTCTTGGAACGGAAGTATTGAGTTCTCTGCAGAGAGCTCAAGTAGGTACAGGGTTTGTTGCTGGATTGGGTATCGTGATATTAGCAATAATAATTGATCGTTTTACACAGTCCAAGAAAAATATATAGAACCAATAATCTTAGGAGGTTATTTTGTGAAAAAGTGGAATCTTTTAGTACTGACACTTGTATTATCAGTTGTCCTTGCAGCATGTGGGGGCACGGAAGAGACGGAGACATCAGAAGAAGGCGGAACAGAAGATAATGGTAACTTGGGTGAAGAGAGCCTTACTCTCTCATATGTAGAATGGGATTCAGAAATTGCTTCTACTTACGTCATCCAGAAAGTCTTGGAAGATGCTGGATACAGCGTTGAAATAACACCGCTTGATAATGCCATCATGTGGCAGTCGGTCGCAACCGGTGAATCGGATGGCATGGTAAGTGCATGGTTGCCTTTGACACATGGAGATCTATACGACGAGTATGAAGAACAATTTGAAGATCTGGGCGCAAACTTGGAAGGTGCAAAAATTGGTATGGTCGTGCCTCAGGACTTCCCAGTAGATTCGATTGCTGATCTTAGCGATGAAGCTGGACAGACTGTCACTGGTATTGAACCAGGGGCTGGCGTTGTCCAAGCCGCAGAAAATGCAGTGGAAGAGTACGATAACCTTGAAGGATGGGAAGTACAAACTTCATCCTCAGGTGCAATGGCGACTGAACTTGGACAAGCAATGGAAAATGGCGAGGAAATCGTCGTTACAGGCTGGTCCCCCCACTGGAAGTTCCAAGTACATGACTTGAAATATCTCGATGATCCTGAAGGTATATTCGGAGAAGAAGAACACATCAATACCATCGTTCGTCAAGGACTGGGTGAAGACAGCCCGCACGCCTATGATATTCTCGATAACTTTAGTTGGACGACAGAAGATATGGAAGCAGTAATGCTTGATATAGAAGAAGGCGCTTCACCTGAAGAAGCGGCTACAACTTGGGTTGAAGAGAATCAGGATATGGTATCAGAGTGGACACAATAAGTAATACGGAGAAAAGGATGGCCTCAATTGGGAGGTCATCCTTTTTTTGTTTGGATATTGGCTGGCAATTTCGACTCTAATATCTGTGTCTTTTCATCTCTTCTGATATCTGACGTGCTTTTTGATCATTCTTCTCGGCCAGGTGTTCCATGACGCTGTCAAAGTCTCTCCTACTTTTGTTCTGGTTCATTTTGTAGGCCGCCTGCACTTCATTGACTTCTATTTTGAACCCGACGATACCTTTTATCTGACCTTTACTCTTATCGGATAGGTTTTCCCATGTCTTGCCTGCCTCGCGATGGCCTTCATAGCGATCCAGCAGGTGGATTAGGTCGTTCTCCAATTCGTCCTCTGAAAGCAATGTTCCTGAACCATAGATGTGGAGGGATTGATAGTTCCAGGTCGAGACCTCCTCCTTTTCATACCAGGAAGCGGAAACGTACGCGTGTGGCCCCTGGAATATGAGCAGTATATCGTCGTTATCATCAATGGTCTTCCATTGCGGATTGCCCTTCGCAAGGTGCCCGGTGATGACATGGCCATTGCCACTCCGGCTCATTTCCATGGGAACATGGGTGGCCATTGGCCGGCCGTTATCATTGGATATGATTGTCCCGAATGGATGGTTTCTTACAAAGCTTTCGATTTCATCCAAATTAGTTACTTTATAGTACTTTGGTATATACATCAGAACACCCCTTTTTCGAATTTATGATGCAAGCGGCTTCACCATGATGATATCAGTCTGCTCTTCATCCCCCATGTAGAAGGAATGGCTCCCCTCCTCCCTGAAGCCGAGCTTTTTGTAGAAGGCGATGGCTTTATCATTTTTTTCCCATACACCGAGCCATATTTTGGAGGTCTGCATTTCATTGGCGATATCCATTGCCTTATCGAACAGTATGCGGCCAAGCCCCTGCCCTTGGAAAGCCTTCAGTATGTAAATCCGTTCGATTTCCAAAGCATCATTGCCCATCTCTTCGGTCTGGGCATCTCCAGTGTTTATTTTTAGGTAGCCGGCGTGGTCATCCCCTGCATATATGAAGAAGAACTGGGAGTCTTTTTCAGAAAGTTCATTTTTAACCTTCTTTTCAGTGAATGCCTGGGCAAGGTAGGCTTCCATATTCTCCGGTTTGTTCTGTGCCCTGAACGTTTCGTCAAACGTGACATGGCTGATCTCCTGCAGCTGTTTCCAGTCATTTTCTGTGCATCTTGTAATTGTCATGTTCATCTGCTTCACCCCAATGATAGAATATTCTTATTGATAGTTTACCACGTTGGACGTATTCGGAATAATAAGTTGAAAAGGAGAATTTGATGAGGATAAGGGATATACTGATTGGAATAGTCGTGGTGGTACTGGCTGGATGCGGAAGTGCAACCAATACGATGAAGACAGCTGAAGTCTCTGAAAATGAAAAGCAGCTTATATCAGCCCTTTCCGAGGAAACATTTGTTTATGAGGTTGAGCATGCAGATTTGGAAAAACCTTATTTGAATATTTGGATTGAAGAGTATGTATACGGAGAAAAACAAGAAGAGTATCTGATGAGGCATAGTACGGAAAGAACAGATGAAACTGGAAGTGGATCAGACGAGGGAAGACTTTATTTCTCCCTTCAAGACCAGAATAACGATCGGAAATCAATTAAGATTATACATATGGATAATGGAGTCTACAGTATCAGTGAGCTTGATGCTGTATTTGGTGAGGAGGTTGATATGGAGAATATGAGCAGGACGTCCAGCACTGAAATTGGTGAGTCCGTCGATTTCAGTGATGAAGCGGAAGTGGTCATCGGTGTTATGCAGTATTTTGATAATGCATCTGAAGTACGAGGTGTTGTACCTGAGGCGCTGAATAAGGGGAATGTCCGTGCAGAAGACCTGTTTGAAGAGAATCCCGTTTCCTATTTGATCAAGGTCCAGTTCTCATCAGAACCCCACTCATGATTATATATTGAAAATTAAAGGACCGCAGTGCCTCTCACTGCGGTCCTAGTTATATGACTGGCCGTTGTCTGCATAGCATTGCACGATAAAAATCGAATAGCGTATCAGTACATAGGTGACGATGATGACAGCCAGTGACAGTTCGATGGTGGAAAGGAATCCGAGTATGCTGTTCATCAGACTTCTGCCATCCGTCATCTGCAATGTATAGATGATCGCCGTAGCAGAAATGACGACTGGAAACGTCAGGGCGGCATAGCTCGGATGAAATCTGAAACGCATGATTCTGGGAAGCCTCATGACAATCAGAAAATATACTGTCTGCGACAGGATGAGCAGCAAATATACGAGCATTTCAGAAGGATGTTCCATGACGGAGATATAGCCGGTCAGACATAACGAACCCGGTGCAGCGACGATGGCAACGAGTGGCAGTGTGGCACGGGTGGTCCGCTGTTTTATCACCTGGCTGATGACGAGCGGCAGCAGGATGAGATAGAATGCGAGGGCAATCCAGATGACAATCTGGCCGAACTCCACTCCGAAGTTGCTTGAAGTGGTTGGTATGACACCGATGCCGACAAAAGTGACAAACCAGCCGGGATTGATATATTCGGACTTCATCCTGTTCGGCGTGACGAAGGTGAGGGCGAAGAAAGCCATCAGGCCAAAATGCAGGATGATGGCAAGCCACCATACAGCGAATATGAGCGGATCATTTACAGTGAAATGGCCGAGAATATTGCAGAGTACCATGAGCGACATCGGAAATGTCGGTGATATGGCAGCCACGCCAGGATTATCCAATGTTTTCAGGGTGTCTCTGCCCGTAACGGTGATTTTCATGAAGAACAGGAGCATCAGCAGTATGCCCATGCCAGTGAAAGCCCACCCGATGAGAGTGTGCTGTATGGAGAAGAAGAGATGGCCGAGCGATACAAGGCCGAGTATCAGGCCGCAGATCGAGACAGGTATCTGGTTTAGGAAATGTTTCATAATAAGACACTTCTTTTCTAATGTTGGGAAGGTTGGTATCGCAAATTGAATACAATAAACAAGTTTACATAAGTAAGCCTATGTTTTCAATATGAAGAAGCAGTGACGGATGCATCACTGCTTTATTTAGCTATTCATTTTCCAGCTGGAAACGGACATTGAACGACTGTTCCCGATCGACCACTTCACGATCGAGACCGGATTTCGTTCCCCTTTTCCTATGGGTCTCACCATACTGTTCGGAGTCCTGCCAATTATGGAACGACTGTTCATCCTCCCACAAGGTCAAAATGATGTAATATGGGCCGGATACTGCCTTCATTACGCGAATGGCCTTGAAGCCATCGACTGTCACCAGGTTGGACTGGCGCTTCAGAAACCGTGCTTCGAAAGGTGCTTCCATGCCTTCATTAACATAGATGTTGTTAAGCACACAGTAGCCCGCATTTTCCACTTCCCTCCTACTTTCAATGATGGCATAGTGTACCTCTTCAGAATCCTGCCGGACCACCGCCCGTTCCTCTTCCAGAGAAATTTTGTATTTTCCTTCTGCATCTTTAAGGATCATGCTGTCACCTCTGTGTTCATTATTATTTTTGGGTATATTGGAGCCTATGGCTGTGCCGACCCCGGCTCCCAAAGCAATACCAACCGCCAGCTCGTCGATGGTAATGCCCAATAGTGCTCCAAAGAGTATGCCGAGCAGCAGTCCCGGGCTTCCATTCGATTTTTTAGCGTTATTATTGCTGTTCCGCTTCTCCTCCATGAACCACCCTTTTGAGTATGAATACAGTGTCATCATTTCTTGGAGCCCATGTTCGTAAGTACTGCCCCGAGAACTGCACCGAAGGCACTGCCAAAAGCGACGCCCAGCGCAATTTCATCGGCTGCGACACCCACAGCCGTCCCAATACCTGCACCGAGTGCAATGCCAACTCCTACGTAGGATGCATTCTTCTCCTTCTTTTGGCCATTCTGCTTATTATCCATGGAAACCATCCCCTTTGATTTCAGATATAAAGCCCACCATTCACTCAAATCATACCATATTTCACTGAAGGCTTATCCTGTAAGGCATCCGGTCATACATGATATATTTAGGTGGAAGAAATGGTTTATATTCAAGGAGGTATTCGGTCATATGATCAAAGCAGTGAATCAGATACGTGTAGAAAAAGGCAGAGTGGAGGAAGTGGCCCAACGGTTCTCGAAGGCAAAAGCGGTCCATACGTTTGATGGCTTCATCCTCATGGAAGTGCTGGTCAAGGAGAATACGGAGGAATATGATGTCATCGAAGTATGTACGACATGGGAGGACCATGCAAGCTTCGATGCCTGGAGGGAAAGCCGTGCGACGAAGAAGGCGCATGCTTCGGGCGGTTCTGAAGCGAAATCGGAAGATAACCCGATTCTTGGAGCTGAACTCTCCACCTATGAAGTGTTCGTTCAGCATCACCCGGAACAGTAAGTCGGGATTCAAATATGGTCATGAGAGCCATTCCACGATATAATGGAATGGCTTTTTTCCATTTCCCGGCCAATAATAATTAGAACTGAAGGAGAATGAATATGACTGCAGCACTGTTCCATGGCATTATTCTGGCATTCGGACTAATCCTCCCCCTCGGGGCACAAAACGTCTTCGTGTTCAATCAGGGTGCGTCACAGCCACGACTGCGGGGGGCAATTCCCGTCATCATTACCGCAGGGTTTTGTGACACGCTTCTGATCCTCCTTGCTGTACTTGGGGTCTCGGTCATCGTCCTGACCATGCCGGTCCTGCAGACGGTCATCTTCTCCCTTGGCATCATCTTTCTGCTGTATATGGGATGGTCGATCTGGAAGAGCGATCCAGCCACCCTCAGTCAGGAGGCGGCGGCGATGTCCATGCAGAAGCAGATTCTGTTCGCCATGTCCGTCTCATTGCTGAATCCCCATGCCATCATCGATACGATCGGTGTCATCGGTACAAGCTCACTCAGCTACGAAGGGCTGGAGAAAGTGGTTTTCACTGCAGCGTGCATCGTCATTTCCTGGCTGTGGTTCATCGGTCTTGCGATAGTCGGAAGGACAGTGGGGAACTTCGATACAAAAGGCGTATTTCTGAATGCCCTCAACAAGATTTCTGCAGTCATCATATGGGGTGTGGCGTTATATCTTGCCATGCAGTTGTTTGGAGGATAGATTCATTCCTATGCCTCCTCCTCGTGTGATGCCCGATATTTTAACCGGATTGAACCTTTCACTATGAGATAGACGAACAGAAATCCGAAAAATGTTCCTGCAAGATTAACAAGGATATAGGCGGATGCTCCCAATTCATGAAAAAAAGGACGCTGTTCTATGAAGAAATAGTTGCCGTCAAAATGGGGATTTAAGGAGTAGACCAGAAAGAAGTAGATGAGAAATACGATATAGGCCTGAAGCAGGCCTTTGAAAGTTGGAATGAAGCCGACTGCAAAATGCATAGCGAACGGAAACACTGTATTGATGCCGTGGAGCAGAAAGAATGCCCAACCTGCCATATGCCAAGGTGGGTAGATACCAATTGGGTAGAAGAAAGCACCATAGGAAAAAAGTCCCATATAGAATATTATCTGGTTCAGAAAGTCACGTCGGATGAAGAACTGGAGGATTACAAGCCATACGACCACCCGACAGATCTGCAAAGGGAGTGAATAGGCAGGATCATATTCTTCTGTGAGCAGATACCAGCCTATAATCAGTATCCTTTGCAGTATGGCAAGCAACAGAAATACGAAAAAGACAAAACCTGCTCGTCCGGGAAGCGTTTTTCTCACCATGAATACAAAAAGAAAGACTAGAGCAATCAGCATGACATAGATGAAATAGTTTACGTCACCGGGAGAAACTGCAGGGACCTGCGGATTTATGAAAAGTTTCATATGCATCCCCCATCTCATGAATGATAGGTACAAGGGTTACATCTTCAAGGTGATATTGCCTGCCCTCTTGACTTTAAATTATATAATAGATGATGAATTTGGCAACTTCTTGAAAAAATAATTTGGTAGGTGTAGATATGTCTCAGAATCAGCAGGACTTCACCCAGGGGTCCATCTTGAAATCCCTCATACTGTTTTCCGGACCAATCATGCTGACGAATCTGCTCCAGACGTCATTCCAGATTGTGGACAGCCTTTGGGTCGGGAATATACTCGGTGCATCGGCACTCGGTGCCGTCGCTGTTGCAACGACGATACTGATCACGGTCCTGTCATTCATACTGGGGCTCAACAACGCTGCACTCACCATACTGTCCCAGCAGTATGGCAAACGTGATGAGAAAGGGTTCAAATCCTATCTGAATGCATTCATCGTTACGATGACAAGCATGGCTCTGGTGTTCGGAATCATCGGCTTCGTCTTCGCGGAGCAGCTGCTGCTGTTGATCGGCACACCGGAAGACCTGCTCGGGCAAGCAAGAATCTATCTGCAGATCAGCTTCCTGAGCATGTTCTTCCTTTTTGCATACAACTTCATGAATACGGTCCTCAGGGCGGTCGGCGACAGCAAGACGCCGCTTCGGGTCGTATTTGTCGCCGTCATATTGAATGCGGCGCTGGCTCCGGTATTCCTGATAGGATTCGGGATGGGTATCGAGGGGGCCGCATTGTCGACGGTCGCGTCCCAGGGCATCGCGTTCCTCTACAGCGTCTACTACTCGGTGAAGCACGATCTGATCCCTTTCACAAAACCTTCCCTGCCTTCTGGCAAGGAAGTCAGGCTGATCTTCAACCTCGGCATTCCTGCCGGGCTGCAGATGGCCGTCATCCATGCTGGTGTCGCAGCCATTCTCAGTGTGGTCACACAGTTCGGCGGCCAGACCGTTGCAGGCTTCAGTGCCGCACAGCGGCTCGACAGCCTGATCATGCTGCCTGCAATGGCGCTCGGGACCGCAGTGAACAGCATGGCCGGGCAGAATATCGGAATCAACGACTGGGAACGCGTCAGGCAGATTGCGAAAAATGCCGCCCTCTACAACTTCGGCCTCATGGTGGCCGTCGCAATCTTCGTCATCACCTTCGCCGAATTCGGCATGCGCCTCTTTATAGAGGATGAGGAAGCGGTGCAGTTCGGTGCCCGGTACCTGCGTATCGTCGCCCTCTGCTACCCATTCCTTGGGCTGAACTTCGTGCTCAATGGCATCGTCCGAGCCTCCGGTGCGATGTACCAAGTACTTGGCCTGAACATCATTTCCTTCTGGATATTGCGGTATCCATTGACTGCCCTCTTCGCCTCCCAGTTTGGAGAAGTGGGCATCGGTATCGGCATGGGCATGAGTTTTATACTCAGCAGCGTATTTGCATTCACCTATTATAACTTCGGTGGCTGGAGGCGTAAGCAGCTGTTTGGAGAAAGTGGATAGAAGGATGGATAGTGTTTAATGATACATTGAAAGCTGCCTTGCGGGCAGCTTTTTTAGTTTCCTTAAAGTTATACCTTCCAGAAATCCCCATCGTCGTTGTCAGTGAGTTCAAAGGTGTGTACCTGGAATAATATACCAGCACTCAATGTTGGAATGAGGACAGATACATGGACTTGCCAGGGTGCATTGAAAAAGCTGGGCAGGAAGAACAGCAGGAGCATCAGAAAAGTGGTCAGACTGCTTTTCTTCCTATAACGCCAGGTCAGGTACTGCGCTTCTCCGCAATGTGGGCATGACATGCCCCTATCAAATGAAAAAGACTTCCTCAGTTTATCCTTGAACGTCCATCGTGTGCCGCAATTTGTGCATCGTGTCATGGCAAGGGCCTCCTGTGCATTTGGGTTCATTGTCTCATATTTCCAAAAAAATCTGCAAATGGATAAAGTCTCATCGATGCAGAATTGACACATCTTTCTTAATTTTATATGTGAATTAATTCACGATAATGATATACTTTACTTGTGATATATTGAACAATCATTTGGAGGGATGTTCATGTTGAAGGAAAGAGTTCAAAGAACAGATGCGTGGGAAGGCTTCAGAGCAGGACGTTGGAATAGGAAAGTGGATGTCAGGGAATTCATCCAGTTGAACTACACATTGTATGAAGGGACGGATGAATTCCTGGCCGGCCCGACGGAGGCGACGGAACGGCTGTGGAAGCAGGTGCTGGAACTGTCCAAGGAGGAACGTGAGCGTGGCGGCATGTGGGATATGGACACGAAGACCGTATCGACGATCACTTCCCACAAGGCGGGCTATCTGGACGAGAAACTGGAAACAATCGTAGGGGTGCAGACCGATGCGCCGTTCAAACGCTCCATGCAGCCATTCGGTGGCACCCGCATGGCAAAGGCGGCATGTGAGGCCTATGGATATGAGCTCGACAAGGAGACGGAAAGCATATTCACCGACTACCGCAAGACGCATAACCAGGGTGTATTCGATGCCTATTCGAAGGAGATGCTGGCATGCCGCAAGGCGGGCATCATCACCGGCCTGCCTGATGCATACGGCCGTGGCCGCATCATCGGGGACTACCGGAGAGTGGCGCTTTACGGCATAGATTTCCTCATGAATGAGAAGAAGGATGAGTTCGACAGCATGACGACCGTCATGTCGGAGGATGTGATCCGTCTGCGTGGGGAGATGTCGGAACAGTATCGTGCACTCGGTGAACTGAAAAAGCTTGGGGAAATATATGGATTCGACCTCAGCCGTCCGGCGCGAGATTTCAGGGAAGCGGTGCAATGGACATACCTTGCATACCTGGCGGCTGTGAAGGAGCAGAACGGGGCTGCAATGAGTCTCGGTCGCACATCCACCTTCCTCGACATCTATGCAGAACGCGACCTCGCAGCGGGGGTTGCAACCGAAGCGGAAGTGCAGGAAGTCATCGACCACTTCATCATGAAGCTTCGTCTTGTGAAGTTCGCCCGCACCCCGGACTACAATGAGCTGTTCTCAGGAGATCCGACATGGGTGACGGAATCCATCGGTGGCGTCGGCATCGACGGCCGGCCGCTTGTAACGAAAAACGCGTTCCGCTTTCTGCATTCACTCGACAACCTCGGACCGGCACCGGAGCCGAATCTTACAGTACTGTGGTCTGAGCGGCTGCCGGCGAACTTCAAGGCCTATTGTGCAAGGATGAGCATCAAGACAAGCTCCATCCAGTACGAGAATGATGATCTGATGCGGGAAAGCTATGGTGATGATTACGGCATCGCATGCTGTGTATCCGCAATGAGGATCGGAAAGCAGATGCAGTTCTTCGGTGCCCGGGCAAACCTGGCCAAGACACTGCTCTATGCCATCAACGGTGGAAGGGATGAAAAGTCCGGCGTACAAGTTGGTCCTGAATTTTCCTCTGTTACTTCCGAAGTGCTTGATTATGATGAGGTGGACAGGAAATTCGACGAAATGATGGAGTGGCTCGCCGGTGTCTACATCAATTCACTGAATGTCATCCACTATATGCATGACAAGTACAGCTACGAAAGAATCGAGATGGCACTGCACGACACGGATGTCCATCGCACGATGGCGACAGGCATCGCCGGACTGTCGGTCGTCGCCGATTCACTGTCCGCCATCAAGCACGCCACAGTGAAACCGGTGCGCAATGCAGAGGGTATCGCGGTCGACTTTGAAGTCGAAGGGGACTATCCGAAATACGGCAACAACGATGCGCGTGTCGACGATATCGCAATCGAACTGGTCGAACGCTTCATGGCGAAACTCAGAAAGCATAGGACATACCGCGATGCAGAGCACACCATGAGTGTATTGACGATCACTTCAAACGTCGTGTACGGCAAGAAGACCGGCAACACACCGGATGGACGCAAAGCCGGCGAACCGTTTGCGCCGGGGGCGAACCCGATGCATGGACGCGACCAGAAAGGGGCACTCGCTTCCCTCTCATCCGTCGCCAAGCTGCCGTATGACAGCTGTAAGGATGGCATTTCAAACACATTCAGTATCGTACCGAAATCCCTCGGCAAGGAAGAGCGAATACAGGAGATGAACCTGGTCGGCATACTCGATGGCTACGCCATGCAGCACGGACACCACCTGAATATCAACGTGTTCAACAGGGAGACGCTGATCGACGCGATGAATCATCCGGAAGAATATCCACAGCTGACCATCCGGGTATCCGGGTATGCCGTCAACTTCATCAAACTGACACGCGAACAGCAGCTCGATGTCATCGCACGCACATTCCATGAGAGAATGTAGAAACTATTAAAAGAGGCAGGGGTTTATCATGATCAAAGGGAATCTTCATTCTGTAGAAAGTCTCGGAACACTGGACGGACCAGGTCTGCGCTATGTATTGTTCACTCAGGGCTGCGTCCTCAGGTGCCTGTTCTGTCACAACCCGGATACATGGAAGATGCGTGGCGCCGCAAGAGTGGTGACAGCAGAAGAGATGGTCGAGGAGATCAGACCCTATATTCCCTACTTCAAAGCTTCAGGCGGGGGTGTCACTGTCAGCGGCGGGGAACCGCTTCTGCAGATGCCCTTCCTGACTGAACTGTTCAAGGCGCTGAAAGCCGAAGGCATCCATACGTGCATCGATACATCCGCCGGATGTGCAAATGATTCGGAAACTTTCACGAACGGGATGGAGGAGCTGCTCAAATATACGGATCTAGTACTCCTCGACCTGAAGCACATCGATAATGAAAAGCATATCCATCTGACCAAACGGCCGAATACCCATATACTCAAGTTTGCAGAAATGCTGTCGGAGCGTCATCAGCCGATATGGGTCAGACATGTACTTGTCCCGGGACTGACCGATGATGCGGAGGACCTCATCAAACTCGGCAGATTCATCAATTCCCTGAATAATGTCGAGAAGTTCGAAATACTCCCCTATAATCAGCTTGGTGTCCATAAATGGGAAGCGCTCGGTGTGCCCTACGAATTGAATGATGTAGAACCTCCAAGTGATACAGACGTCGAAGCAGCCTACCAGCTTGTGGATTTCAGGGGAATGGCCCCTGTGACAGCATAATATGATTCGGAAAGCCGGGACCATGTGTTCCGGTTTTTTGAGCACTTGGTTTGAATAAAACATACTTGATGACTATGATTGTAATGAAACCTTAGAAAAAGGAGTTTTTGAATATGACAGAGCATGTTGAACTTGGCAAGTCCGGAATCAAAGTACACCCGATTGCACTTGGTGCCAACGCAGTTGGTGGCCACAATCTGTATAAGAACCTCGATGAAGAGGCGGGGCGCCAGGTGGTCAGGGATGCCATCGATGCCGGTGTCAATCTGATTGATACAGCCTATATGTATGGACCGAAACGTTCCGAGGAACTGATTGGTGAAGTATTGAAGGAATACAGGCGCGAGGACGTCGTCGTTGCGACAAAGGCCGCCCAGCGGGTGGACGAAGATGGCAATACGACTCTCGACAATTCTCCCGAGTTTCTCAAGCAGGCGGTGGATGAAGCACTCGAGAGACTGCAGACGGACTACATCGATCTCTTCTATATCCATTATCCGGACGAGGAGACGCCAAAAGACGAGGCGATCCGGGCACTTGCCGAGCTGAAGGAAGCGGGCAAAATCCGTGCCATCGGTGTATCCAACTTCTCCTTCGATCAGCTGAAGGAAGCGGATAAGGATGGTCATGTGGACGTCTACCAGGGCCAGTACAACCTGCTCGACCGGTCCGCTGAGGAAGACCTGCTGAAATATACGGCAGAGCACCAGATCACTTTCATTCCATACTTCCCGTTGGCTGCAGGACTGCTTGCAGGAAAATATGACGAGAATACGAAGTTCGAAGACCTCCGGGCGAACCTGCCCTTCTATAAGGAAGACCAGTTCAAGGAGAATCTGGAGAAAGTCGATCAGCTCAAGGAGCTTGCCGCTGAAAAAGGTGAAGAAGTCGCCCATATCGTCCTGGCCTTCTACCTGACCCGTCCTTCTGTCGATGTCCTCATTCCAGGGGCCAAGAATGGCGAACAGATCAGATCAAACGTCAAAGCGGCGGAAGTTGAATTGACACAGGCGGAGATTGAGAAGATAGACAGAATATTTTCCTGATGCGAATTGCGTCTTCCCTCATTGGGAAGGCGTATTTTTTATATTTCAATAATCGTTCATATCTTTTTGTCAGAAATTAGACGAACCATTTCAAATAAATAAAGTAACAATATATTGTGTTAGTTTTCTAGTTGAAGCACAATATATAGGATTTGGAGTGGTCTTATGAATACATTGGATAAAGATATTGCACAACTGCTGGATTTCAATCCATCGATTGTGCATGAGAACGCAAACAAGGACAGCAGGACATTCAACACTTTCCGGGATTTGACCGCCGGAGTTGTGGCCAAGTCGTTTGCACTGGAGCGGATGCTGCCGGAATATGTCGCAAAAGCACATGCTGAAGGGGACATTCATTTCCATGATCTCGACTACCACCCTTTCCAGCCGATGACGAACTGTTGCCTGATCGATATCCGTGGAATGCTCGCGAAGGGATTTCAGATGGGCAACGCGAAAGTGGTTTCCCCGAAATCGATACAGACGGCAACGGCCCAGATTGTACAGATCATCGCAAATGTTTCCAGCAGCCAGTATGGGGGATGCACGGTCGATCGCATAGACGAAGTGTTGAGTGAATATGCACAGAAAAATGAAGACCATCATCGTGCCGTGGTTGTGGAATACGTGCATGGGGACAAGACTGAAGCATATGTCGAAGCACGTGTGAAGAAGGATATCAGAGATGCCATACAGAGTCTGGAGTATGAGATCAATACCCTCTATACATCAAATGGCCAGACGCCTTTTGTTACGATCGGTTTTGGTCTCGGGACCGACAAATACAGCAGGCATATCCAGCGTGCGATACTGAATACGCGACTCGACGGCATCGGGGACCAGAAATTTACGGCCATATTCCCAAAGCTGGTATTCTCCATCAGAAAAGGAGTCAACTTCTTTCCGGCCGACCCGAATTACGACATCAAGCAGCTGGCTTTGAAATGCTCGGCGAAGCGGATGTACCCGGATATCCTGAATTACGACAGGACGGTGGAGCTGCTTGGTGATTTCAAGGCACCGATGGGCTGCCGTTCATTCCTCCCGAGCTGGCAGGATGAGGCCGGGGCGTTCATAAACAGCGGCCGGGCCAACCTGGGCGTCGTTACTCTGAATGTACCGCGGATTGCAATCGAATCAGGGGGAGACAAAGCAGCTTTCTGGGAGCTCTTCCATGAGAAGATGCGGCTGATGCACGATGCCCTCATGTGCAGGGTCGAGCGGCTGAAGTCGGTAGTCAGTGACAACGCCCCAATCCTCTATAAAAGCGGTGCCTTCGGCATCCGACTCGAACCGGGTGAGGATGTGATGGATGTATTCACCAGGGAGCGCTGCACATTATCCATGGGCTACATCGGACTTTATGAAGCGGCGACGGTATTCTATGGCCCGGAGTGGGAAGAGGACTCTAGGGCCAAGGCGTTCACGATGGATATTCTGAAGGAGATGAAGCAGTACCAGTTCGATTGGACTGATGACTATGATATATTCTTCAGTGTGTATGGCACACCGAGCGAGTCGTTGACTGACCGTTTCTGCCGTCTGGACCAGAAGCGGTTCGGTGATATTGAACATATAACGGATAAGGGATACTATCAGAATTCATTCCACTATGACGTCCGCAAGGACATCACACCGTTTGAAAAGATCGATTTTGAAAAGGATTACCCTGAAATTGCGAGTGGCGGCTTCATCCACTACTGCGAGTATCCAAAGATGACACATAACCTTAAAGCTTTGGAAGCGGTATGGGACTATTCCTATGACAGAGTGGGTTATCTCGGGACCAATACGCCAATCGACCACTGTTATGAATGCCACTATGATGGCGACTTCGAAACGACAGAAAATGGATTCAGATGTCCGAACTGCGGCAACCAGGATCCTGATACCGTGGATGTCGTCAAACGGACATGCGGCTATCTCGGCAATCCGGTGAATCGCCCGACGATCGAAGGGCGGCATAAGGAAATCAAAGCCCGCGTCAAGCATATGAGTGATGTGTGATGCAGGCACTGCAGATCTATGATGGGCAGTATCATATTGCAAAGATAGAGCCGCACAGCTTCGTCGATGGCGAGGGGGTACGGTGCAGCATCTACCTCTCGGGGTGCCCCTTCTCATGCCCCGGGTGCTATAATCTGCATGCACAGAAGTTCACCTACGGGGAGAGATGCTCGGATGCCGTCATTGAAGAGATTATTTCGTACTGTGAAGCGGACTATATCGAAGGGCTCAGCATACTGGGTGGTGAGCCCTTCTGCAATATGGCGCTTGCGACTGAAATAATCAGCCGATTCCGTGCCCGTTTCGGCAAGGCGAAATCCATATGGGTATGGACCGGCTTCATGTTCGAATACCTGGCCAATGATCAAAGAAGGTACGGAATGCTCAAAGAGATCGATGTGCTGGTCGATGGTCCTTTTGTAGACTGGCTCTATAGGCCCGGCATCCCTTTCCGGGGATCGCTCAACCAAAGGGTCATCGATGTCCAGTACTCTTTGAGGATCGGCACAGTGATGGATTATATGTAAAATAAAGAAGACGCATCCGACCCGGATGCGTCTTCTGCTTCTATTCACCGATCTTTACAACCTGTTTGCCCAGGTTCTTGCCTTCGAAGAGGTTTCTGAATGCACTTGGAAGATTTTCGAATCCGTCTTCAACGGTCACTTCTGTATGGATTCTGCCTTCCTGTACCCATTCCGCCAGCTGCTTGCCCGCAGCTTCGAAATCATCCGCATAATTGCCTACGATGAACCCCTGCATCAGTGCCTGCGTCTTGACGAGTATCCACTGTATGCGGGGACCGATATCATCCTCCCTATTGTTGTAACTGGAGATGGTGCCACATACCGGTACACGTGCGAACGTGTTCAGATGGGGCAGTACGACATCCGAAACTTCTCCACCCACGTTCTCGAAATAGACATCCACGCCATCGGGTACTGCAGCCTCGAATGCATCAGCAAAGTCGTCTGCCTTATAGTCCACACCGGCATCGAAACCGAGTGTTTCAACAAGGTAGTTTACCTTCTCTTCTCCCCCGGCAATGCCGACGACTCTTGCCCCTTTTATTTTAGCAATCTGTCCAACGGCCGAACCCACAGCACCGGAAGCGGCGGAAACGACGACCGTCTCCCCTTCTTTCGGCTGGCCGATCTTGAGCAGGCCATGGTAGGCTGTCTGGCCGGTCATGCCGAGTGTGCTCAAGTAGAGGTGGATTGGCACATCGGAATTCTGGATTTTCGATATATTGTCCGTTGTAACGGTGATATAACGTTGCCATGGCAGTACTCCGACTACTTTATCCCCTTTTTCGAATGCATCATTCTTCGATTCCATTATTTCGCCGACGACATGCCCATGAAGGGGCTGATCCAGTTCGAACGGAGCGACATAGGATTTGGCATCGGACATGCGTCCCCTCATATATGGATCGACGGATATATATAATGGCCTGATCAGTACTTCTCCATCGGATGGCTGCCTCACATCAATATCTTCAAATCTGAATACATCATCACCGGGTACACCTTCCGGCCGTTTTGCGAGAACAATCTGTTCATTCTTCATATGATATTCCTCCATTTGAAATACTTTCACGGTTAATATTCTAGAGGTCTCGAGTAACGTATTCAAAGATATTGATCGACACAAAGAACCTCCCCTAGCCCGGGAAGGTTCTGGTGATCAGCTGGATTTGACACTATGCACTTCGTAGCCGAGCTTTTCTATGATGTCTTTGATCTCTTCAGGATCAATCCTGTTTTCATCATGTTCGACTTTCACTTTGCTGGAGTTGAACAATACTTTTACGGCATCGACGCCTTCTGCCCTATTCAGATTGCCTTCAATCTTTTTGATGCAGCTCGGACAAGTGAATGTTTCCGTCTTCAAATCTATTCTCATTTTCCTCTTCCTTTCTTTTTGTCCTGTTCCTTCTTTCAACTATTATTATATTGTGGTTGGGGTAAATGAAAATTGACGGACATCAATTATCTGAAAAAAGTGGAAGGATGGGACATGATGAACCATTGGGATGAGAAGTTTGACGAAGATGAATATATCTATGGGACGGAACCAAATGAATGGATAAAGTCCATATTCCATGGAAAGGGGCGTGCAAAAGTGGCACTGCTTGCTGAAGGGGAAGGACGCAATGCGGTATACATGGCGAAACTTGGCCATGATGTCACGGCCTATGACTACTCCCGGGTGGGCCTCGACAAGACCAGGAAACTGGCACAGGCAGCGGGAGTGACTGTTGGCACAAGCCTTGTGGATATCACGGAACCTGATGCACTTCCACACGGTGTATACGATGTGAGCATTAATGTTTTCGGACATGTAGCACCTGAAGGGAAAGAGGAAATGATTAAAAATATGGTACAGATCGTGAAGCCTGGCGGACATATCGCTTTTGAACTGTATTCGAAGAGGCAGATAGAATTCCAGACAGGCGGCCCCAAAGATATCCATATGCTTTATGATGTAGGGGATATGAGACGGGAACTTGAAAAGTATGATGTGGAAATTATGGAACTTAAGGAAGTGATTGTCCGGCGCAAGGAAGGGAGGATGCACCGGGGGAAGAGTGCAGTGATACAGGGATATGTTAAAAAAGAATAGAAGATGGCACGGGGACCATCTTCTATTCTTCATCTATAGATCGAGGTGACGATAGAGTGTCGCCCGGCTGATATTCGTCTCTTTTTTGATTTCATCGAGTGTATACTTTTTCGACATGTACATCTCTATGGCTTTTTTGATGTTTTCATCGCTGCGTTTCGGACGGCCGATCTGCTTGCCTTTGGAAGAGGCTTCAGTCATGCCGAGGCGCGTTCTGAACTTGACGATGTCACTCTGGAAATCGGAAATGAGGTTGAGTGACTGGTGGAAAGTGAATGACGTTTCCGAATCTATGGTGAGGGCCTTGTTCAGTATAATGATGGTGGCCTGTTTATCCACCGCTGCATTGACCAGATCGACAAGCTGTTTTGTGGAATCGGCCAATATGAAAAGGTCTGTCACGTAAAGGACGTCACCAGTCTCCATCACCGACAGCAGTGCATCGAGCTGTGTCCGTCTTTTATTATTATTATGATTTTCCAAATATAGCTGGTCGGCATGCTTTGCCAGCTTCTGTTCCTGCTCCTCCATGGAATCACTGAGTTCCACTGGCCGTGCGTATCCATACTTCATATCCAACACTCCTAGATTTCAACTATATCACGTATAATTTCAAAAAGGGGTATACATTTGAAACTTCAGTGATTATAATAGGCTCTATGATTATAAAATAGGAGCGTAAAAAATGATAGAGACTTTAAAGAAAGAATGGCTCACTGATCCAAAAACGAATATTCTTGCCGGTATTGTAGTAGCCCTGGCACTCATCCCGGAAGCGATCGCCTTCTCGATTATTGCAGGTGTGGACCCGATGGTCGGTCTGTATGCCTCGTTCATCATAGCGGTATCCATCTCGATTCTCGGTGGCCGTCCCGCAATGATATCTGCTGCGACAGGTGCAATTGCCCTGCTTGTCACACCCTTGGTGAGAGAGTATGGTGTGGAGTATCTGCTGGCGGCGACTCTCCTCATGGGTCTGATCCAACTGATGCTCGGAATACTTAAAATTGGCAAACTGATGAAATTCATTCCGAAATCAGTGATGCTCGGTTTCGTCAATGCACTGGCCATCATGATATTCATGTCGCAGATCGAGCACATATTCGGCATTTCAATTTCAACATACCTCTATGTAGGGGTGACACTGCTTATCGTCTATGTGGTCCCGCGTTTCTTCAAGGCGGTACCGGCACCGCTTATAGCGATTGTCGTACTGACTGCAATCTATCTGTTCATGGGAGCGGATGTCAGGACAGTCGGAGACCTCGGTGCCATCGAGAGGTCGCTTCCAAGCTTCATCATTCCGGATGTACCATATACATTGGAAACACTCCGGATCATCCTGCCGTTTTCAATTTCGATGGCGATTGTCGGACTGGTGGAAAGCTTGCTTACAGCGAAGATTGTTGATGATGCAACGGATTCCTACAGCAGCAAGAACAGGGAGTCCCGTGGACAGGGTGTATCCAATATCATCGCCGGTTTCTTCGGTGGCATGGGTGGCTGTGCAATGATTGGCCAGTCCATCATCAATGTGAAATCTGGTGCGACGACACGGTTGTCCACTTTTACAGCAGGAATTGTACTGATCTTCCTGATCATCGTACTTGGCGATCTCGTCGTCCAGGTGCCGATGCCGATTCTGGCAGGAATCATGGTCATGGTATCAATCGGGACATTCGACTGGGGTTCATTCAAGTATATGACCAGAGCACCAAGGACCGATGTAGTTGTCATGGTGGTGACGGTCACAATCGTTCTGATGACACACAACCTGGCCATTGGCGTCGTCGCGGGTGTCATACTCAGTGCCCTCTTCTTTGCAACGAAGATCTCCAATGTCGAAGTGGACAAGACTGAATCAGGCAATGAAGTGAAGTACCGCATCGATGGTCA
This sequence comes from Salinicoccus sp. Bachu38, assembly GCF_038561955.2. Taxonomy (NCBI): domain Bacteria; kingdom Bacillati; phylum Bacillota; class Bacilli; order Caryophanales; family Staphylococcaceae; genus Salinicoccus; species Salinicoccus bachuensis. The sequence goes on from NZ_CP138333.2 coordinate 76,643, forward strand.
GGTCTTCTTTGCCTCTGTAGACACGATGATGAACCAGATTGATCTCGATGATGAAAACAGGATGATTGAACTTGATTTTACCAATGCTCATATATGGGATGATTCAGGTGTCGATGCGATTGATACGATGATCACCAAAATGAGGCGGAAGAATAATCAGGTCTACATCAGGAATCTGAATAAGGATAGCCGTAAAATCATCAACGAACTCAGCATGATCAATAAAGAAGAACTGGTATAGGGAGGATCAACGATGTACAATTCAATATTGCTCGCTGCGGATGGTTCCGAGAACAGCTACAGGGCAGCGCAGGAAATCAGGAAGTTCTATAATGAAGGTGCAACAGTCACCATTCTGAATGTAATCGGATATTCGGATTCCAAAGCAGATGTGCTGCATGGATCCAACAGCAAGAGCCTGGAACGTGAACGGATGGAAAAAATCTCGGACATCACCGGATTTTTCGAAGAATCCGGCGTCACTTACGAAATGGCATTTGAACATGGAGAACCGAAGGAGACCGTAGTGAAGGTTGCGAACTCCGGAAAATATGATGTTGTCGTACTTGGTACAAGAGGACTGAACAGTCTGCAGGAAATGGTGCTTGGAAGCGTCAGCCACAAAGTGGCAAAACGCGCGAATATTCCTGTAATGATTGTAAAATAGAAATAATAGGGTAAAGAACAGATACGAAATCCATCACAGGATTTGTATCTGTCTTTTTTTATCATAGTGCTGTATTTTTACAGTAGATTATATATCTGATTTTCGGAAGAAAGGGTGAGTATAATGAATATAGAAGTGCCATTGATGCTGATGATCGTGTTATTCATCGGCCTCGGCATACTGAGCCAATGGCTGGCGACGATGATCAGATGGCCGGCGATTGTAGTGATGTCCATCGCAGGACTGCTCGTCGGGCCCATATTCCAATTGGTCAATCCGGAACAGTTGATGGGCAGCGAACTCTTCAGTACGATTGTATCGCTTGCCGTTGCAATCATTCTGTTTGAAGGCAGCAGCAACCTGGATTACCGGGAGCTTCCCGGCGTTTCCAAGGCGATTGCCAGAATCGTCAGCATTGGCGCTGTTCTGGCTTGGCTTATGGGTGCTCTGGCCTTGTATCTCATACTGGATCTGCCGCTGTCCATATCATTTGTACTTGGCGGCCTGTTCATAGTGACGGGGCCCACTGTCATACAACCTTTGCTTAAGCAGGCGAAGGTGAAGAACTCTGTAAACTCCATATTGAAATGGGAAAGCATCATACTCGACCCTGTTGGTCCGTTATTCGCCCTTTTCGCATTCTATATTTTCCAGATGATGGAGCGGGGCTTCGGTATCGACTTTTTCATGAACTATATTACCGGCTTTGCCGTAGCTTTCGGCCTTGGCATCGGTGCTTCGTACCTCTTCAAGTGGCTCATCCAGTGGGACTTCATTCCCCAGAATCTCATGGCGCCCATCCAGTTCGTCTTCATACTGCTCATTTTCAGCCTCAGTGATGCAGTGCTTCATGAATCCGGACTGCTCGCGGTCACCATATTCGGGCTTGTAATGGCACGGCTTAAAAATCACAGTCTGATCTATAAGGAGTCCGATCATTTCATTGATGAGATGACACTGATTCTGGTCTCCACAGTCTTCATATTGATCACCTCTTCATTGACGCGGGAAGTGCTCAGTGAAGTCATCAGCTGGCAGCTTGTGCTGTTCTGTATTGTCATGATACTCATTGTCCGTCCCGCATATATCCTTCTCTCTACAATAAACACCGGGATAGCCTTCAAAGAGCGTGCATTCGTCTCCTTTGTAGCGCCAAGGGGCATCGTGGCACTGGCAGTGGCGGAGTTCTTTGCCGGCCTGTTCATCTCCCAGGAGGTCGAGATGGCAAATCATATCGTTCCGGTGACATTCGGGTTCGTCTTTGTGACGGTGGTTATCTATGGCTTCAGCTTCAAGCCGCTGAGCAGGATCCTGAAACTTTCGAGTACGGCACCTCCAGGAGTCATCATCATCGGTGAGAACAGATTCTCCCTGGAACTTGCTGAACGCCTCCAGTCCCATGAGATTCCTGTACTCATATCTGATCTGCTCAACTCCGATCCGAGACGGGCAAAGGAGCGCGGGTTGGAAACCTTCGATGGCAACCTGCTCTCTGAAGGGGAAAGGGTACAGACAGATCTCACTCCTTATGAGCAGTGTCTGCTGACGACCCGGTCATACACTTTCAACCATCTGGCTTTCAATGAAATGTCACAGGAGTTTGGACTGAAGAATGTTAAAATGTTCCCCTATCCCATTGACAGCGAAAAGAAAAGGCGTCGTGTCGAACCCGAGATCCGGCATCATATACTGTTTGATGAAGACTACACATATTATTGGTTCAACCAGTTCATTGATGATAATGAAATCACTGAAATCGACGTTTCTGAATCGGATGAGATTACAGATGATGATGTCATCCTTTATCATATAGATGGAAACAAGAATGTTACATTCAAGACGATTACTGAGGATCTGAGCTATAGCACGAATGGTATTATCGGAATTCTCAAAGGGGCACAGAGCTTTAAGGAGAATAAGAAAAATGGAGGGTCCTAGGACCCTCCATTATTTATTTCCCGGGCAATATCACTTACGCTTTTTCAAATCGACTTTCCGGCCCTTCCATTCGACCTTTTTAATTATATGCGTCTGGATGAAGGACAGTCCATATACATGGAAAAAGAAGAGCGAATACAGGGGATACAGAAAGAAGTTATACCATGGGAGGAGAATCAGCCGTCTGCTCATCCACCTGAACTGCAGTGCATACAGGATATAGAATACGACAGGCCAGAGGATACTCTCAAAGTGCCATATGGCCGTAGAGACCAGGTAGGCAGGTGCGATAAGTGTGCCGCTGAGCCACAGCATGATCAATGCCATCACCCAACCCTCCGTATTCTCGGCGCCTGAGGCAATATGCTTCGTCCATCCCTTGACTACGGAAGGCAGCCCTTCCGGGTACATTCTGAACTGCAATACATCGTATCCCATATAGAGGGTCGTCGGCAGCCCTTTTTCATGGTAGCCCCTGTATATGCCCATGCCTTCTATAATCGTCTCCTTTGCATTCATATGACCGCCTGTAGCGGCATAGTCCCGCCGTCCTGTCATGAGAAACGGCCCGAACACCGTGCTGGTATGGGTCCGGTCCCCAAAAGCTGAGAATATATTCATTCCTGTGACAGTGACAATGTTGAAGATGGCCGAGAATGTTTCGTGGAATCTTTCTGTCTGATGAAATGGCTGGATGGAAAGGACACCCCTCCCGCCCTGCTTGCGATACTGTGCACTGATGCGGGAAAGCGAATCGTCACCGGTAAATGAAGTGTCCGCATCCATGAAGACAAGGGTGCCGTATCGGGCATGCTGTGCGCCATGATGGCACGCATGGCTCTTGCCCTGCCACTCCCCCTCCGGCACCTCAATGACTGTCGCACCGGATGCCTCGGCTATTTTGCGTGTGTCGTCAGTCGAGCCATCGTCTGCAACGATGACCTCCAGGGAAGTGAGTCTTTGCCTGCCGATGCTATCCAGCAATTTTGGAAGGTTATGGCCTTCATTCCGGGCAGGAACGATGATGCTGATACTGGCGTCAGATCGGCTTCTCCCGATGAAGCTGGGATTCTTATAAACGATATGGCCTGAGATAAGACAAAGTATGAGGATCGAAATCCAGATGAAATGCCAAGCCATGCTATTTCCCGCTTCTTTCTCTGTCTGCAATCATTGCCCCAACCTGCTGGCCGCTTAACGTGACCATCGGCATGCCGCCCCCGGGGTTGACTGTGCCGCCCACGAAGTAGAGGTTATCAATATGCTTTGCTTTTTTGGGATGTTTGAAGCCCTTGTTCTTTTTACGGTCGGAGACGGTGCCATAAATCGCCCCGTGGTCTGAAAAATAAAGGGATTCGATATCGTGGGGAGTGAGCATATATTCAGAGACGATATGCTCACGCAAACCGACAAGTCCCATATTCTCAAGCTTATCAAGTACAGTCTCCCTGAAGGCCAGGTAGTCCGTCTTGGTATATTCCTTACCCTGCAAAGGCGGGATATGGGGAAGTATCTTCAGGTTTTCGTGCCCGGGCGGGGCCTGGCTGGAATCTGTCTTGTTCGTATTGACCAGATAGATGGTCGGATCTGATGGCAGCACCTTCTCATCAAATACTTCCCTGTAGTTCTGCTTCGAATCTTTCGAAAAGAAGAAGCTATGATGACCAAGCTGGGGATAGGTGCGGTCGACACCAATGTGCAGTACGAGGCCGGAACTTGCCGGCTCGAACCTGTCTTCGAGTTTCTTCAAATTCTGAGGAGGATAATCCAGCACATGGCGATAGAACGGCAATACTTCCATGTTGGAGACGATATAGTCGGCACTTCTCCTACTGCCGTCTGCTAAAACGATATGCTGGATGCGCCCGGTACCCTCCGTCACTACAGTCTTAATCGATTGGCTGATATGTACATCGACGCCGATATCGCATGCCAGTTGCGCAATCCCTGCGGCGAGTTTATGCAGGCCGCCTTTGACATACCATACGCCCGTTTCATGCTGCATGTGGGCCATCATATTCAGGACAGCCGGTGCCCGATAGGCACTTGAGCCGACGTATTTGATGAAATAGCCCAACATATCCCGCATGTGCGGATGGCTGACACGTCTATTGATCCCCTGCTGCATGGTGGAGAAATAGTCGAAGCCACGCAGGGCGGTGAGCGGTCCATGGAACCCTATGATGGAGCGGACATCATCAAAGCCTTTTTCAAAGTAGCCAGGTAGGGTCAGATGGTCAATCTTTCCGGCGTAGGATAGAAACTTGCGGTATTCTGCCATATCCCTCCCGGACAATTGGGGGTTCTCCCGGGCCATCCTGTCAAGGTCGCCATAGAGGTCTATGTGGGTGCCGTCAGTGAAGAAGGCACGCCATTGAAGCGGCACCTCCCCGATTTCGACATAGTCATCCATATTCTTTCCGCTTCTTGAAAAAAGGCGTTCGAAAATATACGGCATGGTCAGGAGGGATGGCCCCAGATCGAACCCGAATCCATCCTGTTCATGGCGATTCAACTTGCCACCAAGGTGGTCGTTCTTCTCGTATAGGCTGACATCGAAACCTTCCTGTTTCAATGTGATTGCTGCAGATAGACCGCCCAGTCCACCCCCGATGACCAGAACTGTCCTTTTTTTGGACATGCCCCTGCCCCCTTCTTATGCATCTTTGATATTTTTGAGAAACTGGCTTTCTTCATTCCTGATTTTCATTTTGCGTGTCATGGAAACAGCGTTGCGTTTTGAGAAACAGTCGTAGTTGCTGCTTCTCACTTCATTCAGAATTTCACGATAGACGGAGAGTGAGACCAGAAGTGGAAGCTGCGCCTCCTCCTTGTAATGGAGGATCTCTTTTCTGAAATCCTCATAGAGCACCTCCGCCTCTCTCGCCAGATGCTCCCAGGCGTCCATGAATGCCTGGTCGACTTTCCGTTCTTCAAGCTGCGCCACGGAACAGCCGTAATCATTGAGGATGGATGCGGGGATATAGACACGTCCATGTTCTCTCATATCCTCGCCGATATCCCGCAGGATATTGGTGATCTGCATGGCGATGCCGAGCTTTTCTGCATTCGCTTTCCGTTCCTGTGACAAATCATCGCTCAGGATTGGCAGAAGGAGCTTTCCTACCGACCCTGCAACATGGCTGCTGTAATGGATCAGGTCGTCCATATCTTTCGGCTGTTCGAAATGGACATCCATTTCCTGCCCCCTGATTTGGGCATAGAGCATGGATTCATCGATATCATAACGGTCCACGACATCCCCGAGGGCACGCCACATTGGAGCTTGGGGCATATTCCCTGCAACGAATGCATCAAGTCCGTCTTCAAGCTGTCTGAGGTTGGCGATTCCAGTCTCCGCATCTTCTGCCTGGTCTATGGCATCATCTGCCATACGACAGAAGGCATAGACGGCATAAACTGCATTCGCATCCGTCTCAGGCAGAGTGGAAAAAGCATAATAGAAACTTTTGGAGTGCTGTCTGATTAAGGATTGGCATTGTCTATAATCACTTTCCAGCGAGGGGGTGTAATTTTTGGTCATATTCGTATCTCCTATTAGTGATTTTCGTCCTTCAACAGCTCTCCAACGGCAATTTTGGAAGACAGAAGCACAATAGGCACACCAGCCCCGGGATGGGTGCTGCTGCCTGTAAAATAAAGGTTTTCGCAATGCGTCGCCTTGCTTTGCGGTCTCAAGTGGTTGCTCTGCACGAGCGTCGGACGGAGTCCAAATGTTGCGCCGTTATATGCATTGAAGCGTCCTTCGAATTCCTGGGGCGTCATCATCGTTTCCGAAACGATCTCCTGTTCAAAGTTTTCCATGCCCGGCAGCATTCTGATCTTATGGATGATCCTATCCCGATACATTCCAGACAATTCATCGGTCCATTCATATTTCATCGTGGCCGTGTCGGATACAGGCATCAGAATATATAGGCCATCCTTGCCTTCAGGCGCAAGGGATGCATCAATCTTGGAAGCGATATACATATAGAGGGAAGGATCTTCTAGCATCTCACCGTCAAAAATCTGGTTGATATTCGTGTCCAGGTCTTCCGAAAACACGAAATTGTGGACATTATCGATTTCAGGATACTTTCTGTCCATCCCGAGATAGAGGACGAAACATGAGCAGGAATAGTCCATCCGGTCGACTTTCTCATCCTGGTACCTTCCCTTATGCTCCGGTTCCCTGACCAGGCTTTTCATTGCATATGGGAAATCTGCATTGCACATGACATAGTCTGACGGAATGAAAGTGCCTTCCGATGATACGCCAACGGCCTTTTTATTTTCTATGACGATGTGATCTACACTGGTCTCATATTCGATGCTGCCACCCATTTCCATGAACATGCGTTCCATGCCGGAAGCCATCGTACGCATGCCGCCTTTGATGAACCAGACACCATAGAGGAATTCTATCATTGGAATGATCGTGTAGAGCGAAGGTCCCTTGAAGGGGGAGATGCCGATGTAAAGGGTCTGGAAACTGATCATCTGTCTCATGCGCTTGTCTTTAATATATTTCTTCATCAGATTCTCAGCGTTGTTCAATGTTCTAAGCTTTATGCCCTGTCCAATCATGAAAGGATTGTAGAAGTCCTTTTTGTTTCTGAATGGACGTTGCAGAAAATGCTTTTTGGCGATATTGAACCGATGATAGAGGTCGCTCAGATATCTCATGAACCCTTCGGCATCCTCATCACTGATCTCCTCGAACATTTCTATGTTCTTCACAAGATCATTGGTCACCTGGTACTGCTTCCGGCCATTATCAAAATACCCGCTGTACATGGGATCGAGCCGCTGCATGGGAATGTAGTCTTCCGGATTCCGTCCGGCAAGCTCGAAGACTTCTCTGTACAGTTCCGGCATCATGACGATGGTCGGCCCGAGGTCGAATTTATAGCCGTCGACATCGATGCGGTTCATCTTGCCCCCGGGTGTGGATTCCTTTTCCAATATTTTGACTTCAAAGCCCTCATGCTGAAGCCGGATTGCACTTGCCAGGCCGGCAACCCCCGCCCCGATGATCGTAATCTTTTTTGTCATTTTCTGATTCCTCACTTATCCAGCGCGCGCTGTCTCTGCCATGAAATGACTTCAGGGCTCAGGACGAGGGGGCGGCTGGTAATTTCTTCGATATCTTTTGCATCGATCAAGATGGAAATCTTGCGCATCTGATGGTGGAACTGTTCCACATGGTCGATGGCGGCTTCGACGCCATGGTGCTCCACCTGCTCCAGCATCAGTCTGGACATGCCCACGGCTTTCGCCCCGAGAGCCAGGCACTTCATGGCATCGAGTGGTGTTTTGATGCCGCCACTTGCCAATATATGCATATCCCCGCCGAAGGGTTGGGCTTCAAGGAGGGAGATGGCTGTGGAGAGTCCCCAGCTGCTCAGGTAGGCCATATCCTTGTTTTCACGACGGAGATTTTCTATGGAAGCGAAATTGGTGCCGCCCTTGCCGCTGACATCTGCATATTGGACACCGATATCTTTCAGAGTCTGCAATGTTTCCCTGCTCATGCCGAACCCCACTTCCTTGATGATCACCGGAACATCCACATGTCTGACGATGTTCTCTATATTGCCACGCCATGATTTGAAATTGCGGTCCCCCTCGGGCATGATGAGCTCCTGCGGGGCATTGATATGTATCTGGAGCGCATCTGCACGGAGCATGTCCACGGCCCGTTTCGCACCGTCGAGGGAAATGTCTGCCCCCACATTCGCAAAAATGATGCCGTCCGGATACCTGGTGCGGACGATTGTAAATGAATCCGACAGCTCAGGATGCTTCAGTGCTGCATGCATGGAACCGACCGCCATGGGTACGCCTGTCGCCTGGGCCACTTCGGCCAGCTTCCCGTTGATTTCCCGTGTCCATTCACTCCCCCCGGTCATTGCATTGATGTACAAAGGCCGCGGAAGCGCAAAAGGACCGAAACGGGTGGAAAGGTCCACATCCTCCATATTGACAGAAGGGATGGACTGATGTACGAAATGGACATTATCGAAGTCGGAAAAGGCTGTTTGTGAAGCCTGTTCAAGGGCATGTCTGACGTGCTCATTTTTCCGTCGGCTTCTTGGATCTGTTTCCCTGTTCATTCCCTGTCTCCTCTCTTTTTGGCTCTTTCTGATTTTAACTGATGCAGCCGGGGACGATTGTAGCGTTGGGCAATAATGAAGGGGACATTGCTGGAAAGGGCATAAAGAATGTGGATTACCCTTGCGGATTTCGGATTCCACAGGAAGAACATGGGGACGGGCAGCATGGACACTCAATGGGTCAGTTCCGCCCGGTTTGTTTCGTCAATATAGGTGAGGATGGTTTCCGGGTCGGTGCGGCCCATCGCGGACTGGTCGAAACTCTCCGGCACGATGATTGTACTTTCAGGCAGTCGGCCCTTCCATTTCTTAATATTGAAAAGCCGGTCCCAAAGCGCCCCCTCCTGTTCGAAAGGATAGCTTCTGTAGAGGGAAGCAAAACGGTTTATTCTTTGAGTATCCAGTTTCAGCATGTAATTTGAAATGATCAGATGTACAGCCAGCCATACAAGGGCATTGATCACAAAAAGTGCAAAAAGGGATGGTACTTTCAATTTTTTAGCCATGGCACCTCATTGCTGGACACTAATATTCATTCCAATGCAGTGGAAAGGAATGTTACATAAGGTCATTTGGTTGTATACCATTATCAGTGATAATGGTGTGATTTGTAAAATGATAAGGGGCCAAATGAATGGTATATAAAAAGCACCGGACGGCTGTCCGGTGCTTTTTGAGGAAACTATTGATTCTGATTGTCTGCTTCCTGTTCGGCTTTTATTTCTTCTGCACGTTCACGCTTGGATTTCTCTATATAGTCCTTCATGCGCTGCCTGTTCGGTGTAATGGAAAGTCCGAGGTACTTGCGTTCTTCATTTGCATCCTTATAGAAGGACACCATCATCGAAATGATGATGAAGCTGAACGGGAAGGCTGAGATGATGGCTGCCGACTGCAATGCTGCAAGCCCTGTATCTCCACCTGATAGCAATAGTACGAAGGCGATGGAAGACAATGCGATACCCCAGACAACCTTGATTTTGTTGGAAGGCTGCAGGGATCCGAATGCGGTCTGCATGCCGAGTACATACGTAGCCGAATCGGCGGAGGTTACAAAGAATGACGAAACGAGCAGCAATGCGATGACTGACAGAATCATGCTCATCGGCAGTTCATTGAATATGCCGAACAGCATCGTTTCAGCATTCATATCAAAGATGGCTGGTACAGTCTTTCCGATTTCAATACCTGTAACACCAAACACACTGAACCACACGATGCTGACAAGTGTCGGGACGAGGAGTACTGCCAGGACGAATTCACGTACTGAACGCCCACGGGATACTCTCGCTATGAATATGCCGACGAACGGGCTCCAGCTCATCCACCAGCCCCAGTAGTAGATGGTCCAGACCTCGAGCCACTCGCTTTTCTGCTGATTCAGAGGTGCAACGTCAAGGCTGTTGTAAAGAAACGTATCGAGCATGGCACCTGTGGATGTATTCATCATATTGAGAATCATCATTGTTGGACCGAGAATGAGTACAGCAATCAGAAGAATGCCTGCAAGTCCCATATTCAGGTTACTCAAGTACTGGATTCCCTTGCTTAGCCCGCTCCACGCACTGATCAGGAACAGGAATGTAACGACTGCTATGATGATTCCTTGGACTACGATGTTGATTGGTACACCAAACAGGTAGTTTAGCCCACCGTTAATCTGCAGTGTGCCGACACCAAGGGATACGGCGACACCGATGATGGTCGCAAACACGGAAAGTACATCGACTGCGATGCCGATCGGACCGTCGACACGATCACCGAGTATCGGTCTCAGTGTTTTGGACAGAAGCCCGACTTCACCCTTCCTGAACTGTGAATAGGCGAGAGCCAGCGCCACGACGCCGTACATTGCCCATGCATGGAAGCCGTAGTGGAAGAAAGTCGAGCGCAACGCTTCCACCATGGCAGCGTCCGTTTCAGGGTCAGCCGTCGGTGGCCCCATATAGTGCTGGATCGGTTCAGCTGCACCGTAGAATACGAGGCCGATACCCATCCCGGCACTGAACAGCATGGCAAGCCATGATATGGTCCGGAATTCCGGCTTGTGGTAGGGTTTGCCGAGTTTCAACTTGCCGATTGGGCTGAAAACAAGGAAGATACAGAAGAACACCATCAATGTGGTGATAATCAGGTAGTACCAGCCGAAGTATTCAATGACCCATGACCCGACGTTGCCAGTGACCTGGCCAAACCGATCCGGGAAAATGGCACCCAGTATCACCATGATGCCCACGATTATGGAGGCATAGATGAAGACTTTGGATAGTTTTCTACCGCTAGGTTGTGTAGAGTTTTCCATTGGACAAAAGTCCTCCTTTGATCTGCATATTTGTATAATAAGTATCAGTAACAATCCCAGTGTAAAAAGTGATTTTAAGCACAACGCTATATATAATAACAAATTAATAAGGTGATTACAACTTCGTTTATGATTAGTCCGTCTGTCCGACCTTCCATGAGTCGACATCGTTTACATGGATTGAGGGCCGTGGTAACATCTTTTGGCATAAATGTACGTGGAATCTTGAAGCCAGAGGAGAGGATGATATGAAACAGCCAAAAATAGGCATACAAAGCAATCTACCACAATTCATACTCCTCGTGGTGACAAATCTTTTTGTCGGCTCCATGGTGGGGATAGAAAGGACAGTGATGCCCCTGCTTGGCGAAGAGCAGTTCGGGCTCGCTTCCACGAGTGCTGCGCTGAGCTTCATTATCAGCTTTGGTTTTTCCAAAGCAATCATCAATTATTTTGCCGGGGGTATTGCAGATAGATATGGACGGAAAAAAGTGCTGCTGGCAGGATGGGCCATCGGCCTATTTGTCCCTGTACTGATCATATTTGCACATGCCTGGTGGGTGATCGTTGTGGCCAATGTCCTGCTCGGCATCAACCAGGGCCTTGCCTGGTCGATGACGGTGAATATGAAAATCGATCTGTCCAAGGCTGACCAGAGGGGCACAGCAGTAGGACTGAATGAATTTGCAGGATATTCCGGGGTGGCCATTCTGGCGGCTGTATCAGGATACGTGGCCTCCACCTACTCATTACGGCCGGAGCCTTTCTATATCGGTATTGCGGTTGGCCTCATCGGTCTTTTCATGGCTTTGATCATAAAAGATACAGAAGGGCATCTGAAAGTGCAGATGGAGCAGTCGAGTGGAGAGAAGAATGACCTGTCGGCAAAAACGGTCTTCCAGAAGACCACGTGGCAGGACCGGAACCTCTCAACTGCAAGCTTTGCAGGCATGTCCACCAACCTGAAGGACGGTATGGCATGGGGGCTCTTCCCCCTCTACTTCACGACTGTCGGCTTGAGTGTCAGCCAGATCGGTACGATTGTAGCTGTATACCCTGCTGCGTGGGGTGTTTTCCAGCTCTTTACCGGGGTGTTGAGCGATAGACTGGGGCGGAAAAAGCTCATCACTTACGGCATGTGGACGCAGGCTGCCGCGTTGTGGTTTATTCTGGCTGTAGAGAGCTATCCCCTTTGGATGACAGGCGCCATACTGCTTGGTATCGGGACGGCGATGGTCTACCCGACACTGCAGGCGGCCATCAGTGATGTTGCCGCTCCGGGGTGGCGGGCTTCCTCCATGGGGGTATACCGGTTCTGGAGGGACAGCGGGTATGCTTTTGGTGCACTGCTGGCAGGCATCATTGCAGACTTCATGGGTGTCACATGGGCAATCGGACTGGTGGCGATGATGCCATTCATCGCAGGTCTGATGGCCCAGTTCCGCCTCGGGGAAACCCTGAAACTGAGTAATAGAAAACAGTAGCCAATCCTTGGATGGACTGGATGTTGAATGATATAACATATGAAATATAGGGAAATGAAATGGCAATAAGCAACAGGAGGCGGAGGAACATGCGGCATCTATACTACCGGACATATCAGAAGGTCATGAAGCCCATCATAAAACATATGCCCTGGAGAACCCCATTGGTCTTTGAAGGCGCACATAGTCTGGACCGTCTGCCGGGACTCGTCAGTGCTGCCGGCATAAGAAGGCTGTTCATCGTCACCGATAAGGGAATACTGGAAGCGGGTCTCATGGATTTGATGCTGGAGCAGCTTGAAATGAGGGGCATCCATTGTACCGTCTATAGTGATACTGTGCCCGACCCTGATATTCAGAATGTAGAAGCGGCCCTGCATCATTATCATAACCAGCAATGTGAAGGGATTGTCGCTTTCGGTGGCGGTTCGGCGATGGATTGTGCGAAGTGTGTCGGTGCCAGGGCTGCAAGGCCTGGCAAAACCCTTTCCGATATGCGTGGTGTATTTAAGGTGAGGAGGAACATGCCGCCTTTTTTTGCGGTGCCGACCACTTCCGGTACAGGAAGTGAAGGTACTTTGGCGGCTGTCATTTCGAATAGGGACACTCAGGACAAATATGCCCTGATGGATACTTCGCTTATTCCTCATGTGGCCATAATCGATCCGTTTCTCACATTGGAACTCCCCCAAGATGTTACCGCAATGACAGGGATGGATGCATTGACCCATGCAGTGGAATCATATATTGGCAGAAGCAGCACCCGGGAAACGGAAGCATATGCCAAAGAAGCGGTTGCGCTCATCTTTGACAATCTTGAGGCAGCATATGACAATGGACATGATCTGAAGGCGAGGGAAGGCATGCAGCAGGCCGCCTTCAAGGCAGGGCTGGCATTCACTCGTGCCTATGTCGGCAATATTCATGCCATTGCGCATACGCTGGGCGGATTTTATAATATCCCCCACGGTCTGGCTAACGCCGTTATAATGCCGCATGTACTCGAATACTACGGGAACGTGGTGCACAAGCCGCTTTCAGAACTGGCAGATATTGCAGGGGTCGGACGACGGACGGATACGGAACAGATGAAAGCGGCGACGTTCATTGAAGCAATCAGAAGGATGAATGAAAAGACGGGCGTACCGGAGAGGATAGAAGGAATAAAGGAGAGGGATATTCCTGACATGGTGGAAAATGCCTATCATGAAGCGAATCCTCTCTATCCAGTACCGGTGATTTTTGACAGGTCTGACTTCGAAAATATCTATCATGAAATCAGAAAATGAAAAACTCCCGCAATTCCAACGGCGATTGCGGGAGAAGCATTGATCTTTACTTTTTCATGGTCTTGAGCTTTTCGAGCATATCTTCTGTCGAGGAACCCACGCTGTTTTCAACTGCGGCGAGAAAGCTGCCTTCAACTATTGGCGCTTCTGAAATATGAAGCTGGTGGGGGCCATCATACATTTCCACAGCCATTTCAAGATTCATCCGGCTCGAGCCGATATCATAGAAACAGATGGTATCATCCTCTATTTTTTCAAGCATATCGTTGATCTGGTCGATATTTGTACCGATACCACCCTCCACGCCCCCCGAGGCATGGATTACGGTATCGCCTGCCATCTGGGAAACGAGGGAACGGGTACCTTCTGCGATTTCGCTGCTGTGGCTGATGATGAGGATCTCAGTCATTTTCAACACCCTCTCCCAGTGCATGAATGATATAGACGGCGCTTTGTGCTCCGGGATCGATCGTCCCTTTGGATTGCTCCTTGAAGTAGGCAGCACGCCCTTTTGTCGCAATCATATCCTTCGTCTCCTCAGCCAGCTGCTGAAGATCTTCCAGACTGAGTGATCCTTTATCCCGAAGCAGATCGGCGGATTTCGAAATGACATCATACATCGTCTTTTCGCCGCCCTCCACCTTGCCCTTTTCAGCAACTGTCCTATCAAACACTTCCAGCATTTCCAACAGATTTTCGCCATCTATTTCCTCTTTGGCCACCTCGCTCATCTTGACGAAGCTGAAACCATAGAGCGGTCCACTCGCACCACCGATGGAGCTCATCAGCGTCATGCCTGTCTGCTTGAGGATATCTTGTGTCGAACCGGCAGAAACCTTATCATTCACCGCTGAAAACCCACGCTTCATGTTGACGCCATGGTCCCCATCGCCGATTTCACGATCGAGACCCGTCAGTTCGCTTTCCTTTTCGTCAAAGATGGATTTTAATCCATGCATCTTTTCAAGTAATTTTTCGGCATTCATTTCCGTTGCCTCCTATTTGAAATACTTGGATCCTGTATCTGCATCGAGCGCTTCAAGGACTTCATCGTCTTCATCAAGTATAGTCAGTGAGAACCCTTGCATGTCGAGTGCTGTCATATAGTCTCCGACAAGCAGCTTTGAAACTGTAATGCCACGATCGTCCAGCGCCTCCATCACATACTTTGTTACGATGCTGAGTTCGCTTTCCGGTGTTGCACCCATGCCATTGACCATAACAATCAGGCGGGAGCTATCCGTATGCTTGAAGAGTTCATCAAGAAGTCGATTGACGATCTTGTCGACGCTCGCCGATTTTTCCCGGGAAATACCTTTTTCCCCATGGATGCCGATACCGATTTCCATTTCATCTTCTGCGAGATCGAAGCCGTACTCTCCGGTCGTCGGTACAAGGCATGGGTGGATGGCCATGCCAATGGAATAGAGTGTGGACATCATTTCTTTCACTTTCTTCACAATGTCATCGAGGGAAGCGCCCTGTTCCGCAAGGTAGCCTGCGTATTTATGGACGACTACAGTGCCGGCGACACCGCGTCTCTGCTCCTCATTATCAATCGCAACATCATCCCTGACAACCACTGAAGCGACATGGTGCCCTTCCGCTTCCGCCATTTCCTGCGCCATTTCGAAATTCATGACATCCCCGCTGTAGTTTTTGATGATCAGCAGGACACCGTCCCCATTATCCACCGCTTTTATCGCAGCAAGTACCTTATCCGGTGTCGGAGAGGTGAATACTTCGCCACAGACTGCGCCATCGAGCATGCCTTGGGAAACATATCCGGCATGGGCAGGCTCATGCCCGCTGCCTCCTCCTGAAACAAGTGCTACACCGCTGCTTTTTTTCTCTTTTCTCACGACTACGGTATCTTCGATGATCTCAATGTGCGGATCACGCTGCTTCAAACCGTCGAGCATGTCGGATAGAAAGCGTTCTTTGTCATTGATCAGTTTTTTCACGGTTCAATCCCCCTTTTCCTATACATATGTATACCCCAATCCGGAGAGGATTGGGGTATTTTTGGAAAATTATTTGAAATAACCTTTGATCGCTTTGACTTCGAGAAACTCCTCGATGCCATAATCCCCCCACTCGCGGCCGATGCCGGACTGTTTATAGCCGCCGAATGGAAGATCCTTGCGTCCACCTGCACCATTGATTTCCACTGTGCCCGCTTCAATGCGGCGGGCGACGTCTTTGAGGGTCTCCATGTCTTCGCCATATACATAGCCTGCAAGTCCATATTTGGTATCGTTCGCAATATCGATTGCTTCATCAAGACCTTTATAGGTGATGACGGACATCACCGGACCGAAAATCTCTTCCTGGGCGATGACCATGTCATTTTCAACATCGGAGAAGATGGTTGGTTTTACGAAGAATCCCTTGTCGAGACCCTCAGGCTGTCCGGTGCCCCCATGGAAGAGTGTTGCGCCTTCCTCTGCACCCTTTTCAATATAGGACTGTACAGTATCAAACTGTTTGCGGCTGACAAGAGGGCCGACAGCAGTCCCCTCTTTGCGCGGGTCGCCGACTTTCACCTGCTCCATTTCCTTTTTCGCCGCCTCAAGGAATGCCTCCTTCATGGATTCCGGAACCAGCGTCCGGGTACCTGCCGTGCATACTTGTCCAGTATTATGGACAACCTTTTTGACGGCGATTTTGGCAGCTTCTTCGACATCCGCATCATCGAGGATGATGAGCGGCGATTTTCCTCCGAGTTCAAGGGAGACGTTCTTGAAGTCCCTGCTTGCCTTCTCCATGATTTTGGAACCTGTGGAGCCGGAGCCGGTGAATGACATCATACGGACTTTCGGATGCTCACTGAGCGGGTTCCCTACACCTTCACCGTCTCCATTGACGAGGTTGAATACGCCTTTCGGCACACCGGCAGCCTCGAAGATTTCAGCGAGGATGATGGCTGCGAAAGGTGTCTCCTCTGAAGGTTTCATGACTACAGGGCTGCCCGCTGCAAAGGCGGCCGCCAGTTTCAGAGATGTCTGGTTGGTCGGGAAGTTCCAAGGGGTGATGAGTCCTGAGACACCGATGCCTTCCTTCACTACAAGGTGGTCACCACGCTGCTCCTCAAATTCGAATGTATCAAGCGCATCCCGTGCGGCCGTGAAGTGGTTGATGCCCGCCTGGTAATGTGTCTTTTCGGACATCTCAAGCGGGGAACCAAGCTCATCTGTAATCGCCTCGATCAAATCTTCTTTGCGATTTTCGTATTCCTTCACAATCCTGTCCAGCATTTCACGTCTTTCCTCTACAGGTGTATGACGGAATTCAAGGTAGACGGAGTGGGCGGCTTCGACAGCCTTGTCGACATCTTCAGCATTGCCTTTGGCAATCCTGCCGAAGGCTTCACCGTTTGCCGGATTGATGACCTCGATTGTTTCTCCGCTTGCACTTTCTACCCATTCTCCATTTATATACTGTTTCGTATGATTTCTCATTATGACATTCCCCTTTATTATTTTTATTCCATATACTTTATCCTATATGCGCTGCTTCTAATCATCGGGAGGACATTGAATGTAACAAAAAGCAGGGTGCATCTTTTCAGAGGCACCCTGCTTTCATATCAGCATACGGAATCATTGGATTTTGGCACGGAAAGTCCGAAAAGAGGACGGAGATAGAGTGCCAGGAATGTACCGGCAAGTGCCAGTATGCCCCAGATATACCCATGCATGCTGAAAGAGGCAATGCCTCCGAAATAGGCACCGATGTTGCATCCGAATGCAAGACGGGCACCATAGCCCATCAGCAGTCCGCCAATGACGGACGCGGAAAAGTTGCCCAGATTGATTTTAGTGAATTTGAACAGTCCGCCTGCTGCAGATGCAATGAATGCACCCAGAATGACACCGAAGTTGAGGACGGTCGTCGTATCGGCGAATATCGAGGATTCGAGAGCAGCGGCATTGGCCCCCTGCCAATATCCCCATTCAGCGACATCAACGCCGAAGAAACTGGCCACTTTGGACCCCCATAGCGCAAATGCGGATGTGATGCCCCAAGGGGCGCCCCGTGTCATCAGGGTCAGTGCGTTAAGTACCGCAAGCGCAATGGCCGCGGCAAACAGCGGCCATGAGCCTCTGAATAGGCGTTTCCATCCGCGTGCAGTCGGCAGTGGTGCCATTTTTGGTGCGTTCTTCTTCTTTTCGATGATGATTGTAGCCAACGCAATCAGGCCGAACAGCACGAGGGATACGATCCATGCACCGCCATAGCCGAGCCCGGTGGAAGTGGCGAGTGAAATGGGTTCGAATGACGGCATCTCCTCCGTCCAGAATGGCAGATGATATGCGCCGACTGTTGCACCTACAATGAAGAATATCAGTGTGATGAACATGACGGTACGGCCGCCCCCGATGGCATAGAGCGTGCCGGATGCACAGCCGCCGCCAAGCTGCATGCCGATGCCGAACATGAATGCACCGACAATCAGGCTCACACCGACTGGTGAAACATAACCGGCTACATCCTGGCCGAAGAAAGATGTGCCGAAGGCAAGGATGGGTGCAAACAATGTCACTGCCACAGCCAGCATCAGCATATGGGCACGCATCGCCTGTCCGTTGCCCACGGACATCATGCGCCTGAAGGCCGAAGTGAAGCCGAAGCGGGCGTGGAACAGTGTGAAGCCAAGCAGCAGACCAATGATCATCAGCATGGGCTGCATCATCGACTGTGTGGCCGCCAAGTATAGAAATAGTACAAAACTGACTGCAATACCGCCGCCAACCAGCGCTTTCTGTGGCGGACTCAAAGCAAGTGAATCACGTCTTACCGGATCTCTCGCTTCATTAACAGGTTGAACTCTCGTGGTCATCTATAAGACTCCTTTTCTTATTGAATTGCTAGGATTAGAACATTATAGAATATCATAGTCCTTTAGTCAAAAATAAAAGACGGCCGATAGCGGCCGTCTGCTCATGAAAGTCTTACAGTGTATTGGTTTTTTGTGCAGCATGTATCGTATGTACAGGTGCCAGTGCTTCAATCGTCTGGTGCCGCAGGCCGGCATCATGCGTCGGCAGGTGGAACATCAGTTCATCGACCCCCGTTTTGGACGCTATTTCATCGAGTTTCGAGAGGACTTCCGATGCCGTTCCGGCGATGATATGCGGTTCGATGATCTCTACATCCACCTGCCCCGAAGTCGTTGAAAGCAGTTCATTCGCTTTGTCCTTACTCCCCACACGGAGCACCTTGCCATCCTGGAAAGTCAATTTGAAGATCCTATTCCGGCCGATGATTTCATCCTGTATGGAAGTGTCGTCTGTAACGATGACGGAAAGCGCCACGATGAACCTCCCTGTACCATTGTATGTCCGGAAGGCTCCGATGCTTTCTTCGAGCAGCCGTTCATTATTGGTGATGAAATGTGCGTAGATGAAATGTGCCCCCTCCTCTGCTGCGAACGTCGCTGAAGAAGGACTCGAACCGAGCAGAAAAAGGTCCGGCGGATGGGATGTGTCCGGGGAAGTCTTCAACCCTTGCCATTCCTCCGTGGGCTCCTGGGACAGGAACCGCTTGAGATCTTTGAACTTCCTGTTGAAGGAGACAGCATCTTCACGCAGCTCATGCTGCAATGCCTGTGTCGATAACGGCAGTCCGCCGGGTGCTTTTCCGACTCCCAGATCTACACGCCCTGAACCCAGGTGCTGCATAAGTTGGAATTGTTCTGCGACTTTAAAGGGGTTATAATGTTGGAGCATCACTCCGCCGGAACCGATATGCATCTGTTCTGTATGGGCAAGCAGGTGTGATATCATAATTTCCGGTGCTGTCCCTGCAAGCTTCTCATCATTGTGGTGTTCGGCGACAAAATAGCGGCGGTATCCGAGCTGGTCCGCCCGGATGGCAAGGTCTACGGTATCCTGCAGGGAGGCCGCAACCGTATGGTCATCCAGTACAGGACTCTGATTTAGAATACTGAAATCCATCTCATCACTCCTAGGGGTTAATTATCAGAATATAATTAGTAATACTATAGAGGAAAAGATTTAAAGTCAACCATTCATACTCGAATGGTAGGAATACATAGAGGAAGTTGGAATCCAAGTGGCGAAACTATATTATCGATACGGAACGATGCAGAGCAACAAAAGCAACCAGATCATCACAACACACCACCAATACACGACCCAGGGCAAGCAGTGTCTGGCCTACTCCACTCCGATAGACACCCGGAGCGGGCATAAGAGGATCAAATCGAGGATTGGCCTTGAACTGGTATGCGAGTACATTACAGATAATATTTACGAAGAGGTGGAAGCAATCCATGAAAAGGATAAGGTGCATGCGGTTGTGGTGGATGAGGCACAGTTCCTCTCAAGGGCGGATGTCCATCGCCTGAGCGACATCGCCGACGTGCTCGATATTCCGGTCATATGCTTCGGGCTGAAGACGGACTTCCGCAATCATCTGTTCGAAGGCAGCCGGGTGCTGCTGGAACTTTCCGATGCCATCGATGAACTGAAGACCATCTGCCAGTTCTGCAACAAGAAGGCGACGCTGAATATGCGTATTTTGGATGGGAAACCGACGAATGTCGGAGAGGTCATCTATATGGGAGACGAGGAGTATGTCCCAGTCTGCAGGAAGTGCTACAAGGAAAGGCTGGAGCTTGTGTGAACGGCCGGTGGATTGTTTCATTAAAAGAAACCCAGTAATGCTCTAATCATCTTTTAACTTTTCGTTAACCGTCCTCTATTGATGCCCTCCTATAATGAAGTTACAAACATTAAGGAGGCGTTATGAATGATGATCAAAAAAAATCATCTGCTGACTGGAAGTATCGCATCAGCGTTGATATTGGGTGCGTGTTCAAGTGCGAGTGCAGAGACGGATATGGATTGGGAAGATGACCGTACGGAAGGTACGACTGTTGTGATGAGCGCTGAGGCTGAGAATAATGTGAAGAAAAGTGCCCAGGAAGCGGTCGACGCGGCGAAGAAGAATTTTGACGGCAAAGTGAAGGAAGTGGAACTTGAAGCGGATGACGGTATCTACTACTACGAAATCGAGCTGGAAAATGCCAAGGAGGAATATGATGTCGATATCGACGCCAACGACCTGACAATTCTTGAGGAATCATTCGACAGGGACGATGATGATAGGAACGACGGCCGGGATGATGACAGAGACGACGATGATAGAGACGACAATGGTCGGGATGATGACGATGACAGAGACGAAAGAACATCATCAGAATCCGGCAAGGATCAACCGAAGCAGTCTGACGGCAACGGGCTCATTTCTTCCACAGAAGCACTGAAAATCGCCCAGAATGAAGTCGGTGGTGAAGTGAAAGAATGGGATTTCGATGAGGACGATGAGGAATACGAAGTTGAAATTGATGCAGATGGCAAAGAACACGAAGTTGAAATTGACGCGAAGACAGGTAAAGTGACTGAAATCGACGACTGAGTGAGAGACGGGTGGCCCGGGAGAACTTCTCCCGGGTTTTTTAATTGAATTTTAATGTTTCTATAACGAAAACCGCGGCATTTTGCTTTATACTTGGTGTAATAGTAATCATCGTGCATCAAAATAGTGGGGAGTGCTGTTATGGAAAAGATTCTGATTGTCGAAGACGATGACAAGATAGCCCGTGTCATCCAGCTGGAATTGGAATATGAAGGATATGAAGTGGCAATCGCCTACACAGGAAAAGAAGCGATGGAAAAATACGGATCCGAATCTTTTGATCTGGTTCTTCTGGATGTCATGATTCCTGAACTGAATGGCCTTGAAGTGCTCCGCCGCATCCGTCAGAAAGATGATGAAATACGTATCATCATGCTTACGGCAAGGGATGCAGTGATGGATAAAGTGAGCGGCCTCGACTCCGGAGCAAATGACTATGTCACCAAACCTTTTGAAATCGAGGAATTGCTGGCACGCATCCGGGCACAGCTGAAGCAAAGAAGCCTGTCGCACAATGCCGACTTCCAGGAAGTAAAGTGCAGACATCTCAAGATTCTTCCGATGGCCCGGGAAGTATATATAGATGACGAACTGATCTATCTGACCCAGAAGGAATACGACCTGCTTCATTTCCTGGTCGAACACAAAAACCAGGCATTGTCACGGGAGCAGATCATCGAGACGGTGTGGGGCTATGACTATTATGGTGATACGAACACCGTCGATGTCTATGTCAGATACTTGCGCAAGAAACTTGATCGCGAATCCTCCTCCATCATCTCAAGTGTCAGGGGCATCGGCTATATAGTGAAGGACTGAAGTGATGAAACTCGGAACTAAAATCCAGTTGTATACAACCGTCATGACCCTGCTTGTGGTCATCATCATCAACCTGTTCGTCTATTATTCATATAAGCAGTTTTCGCTGAATGCAGAGATGGGCCAGCTTGAAAACCGCGGTTTCAATATCATGCAGGAAATCCAGAATGCCAATGACAATGATATCAATGCCGAAGCCGTACTCCAGGCACATCTGCTTTCAGACGGCTATATGACTGTCATCGATAGCGAAAACAACCCGGTGGTCCGAATTGCGACAGAAGCGGAGTATGCCAATATATCCATGCCATACAGTACTTCCCAATATGCAGAGGCGATGACCCACGGCCCCAATCATTTCGTAATGGTCTCCCTGCCGATCATCTGGGAGAATGGCGAGGTATACGATCTGCAGATCTACGAAAATGTCCAGTTTCTGCATGAAACTTTCGAAATCCTGCGCTGGATCCTGCTGCTGTCGACCGCCATCATCTTCATCGTCATATTCCTGTTGAACAGGATCATCACCAACTTCATCACACAGCCGATCAACAAGCTGATCGACAGGATGAACAGGACGGATACCACATCGAAATATTCCATGCTGGAAGTCGATCGGAAGGATACGAAGGAACTTCAGGAACTGTCTGCAGCCTTCAACAATATGATGGAGGAGCTGAAGGTCCATGATGAGAACCAGCAGGCCTTCATCATGAATGCCTCCCATGAGCTGAAGACGCCGATCACTGTCATCAGCTCCTACAGCGAAATGCTCAAACGTTTCGGCAAGACCAGGGAGGATGTGCTGGACGAGAGCATCCATGCCATCAGCGATGAAGCGAGAAGGATGAAATATCTGACGGAACAGCTGTTGAGCTTTGCCAAGGTGAATACAGGCAGGGAGGAAGTTTCCCGGCAGCCGACGCGCATCGTCAAGCTGATACGGGATATTGCAGTACGGCTGGAGACGGTCTATCAGCGGGAGGTTGATGTATGTACAAATAATGAAGCGGTGCTCGCCCATGTTGATGTGAATACATTCGATCAGCTGATGAAGATATTCATGGACAATGCCTATAAATACAGTTCGGATGCAATTGCAGTCGAGGTGCATGACCATGGGCATTCGGTCGAAGTGGCGATAAAAGACAGGGGCATCGGAATCCCCAAGGAGGATATCGACCACATATTCACCCGCTTCTACCGTGTGGATAAGGCACGTGCAAGAAAGACCGGCGGCTCGGGCCTCGGCCTGTCGATAGCCCGTGAACTCGCAAAATTGAATGGCATTGAAATTTCCGTCGACAGCCAGGTGGACGTTGGCACGACCTTCAGACTGACTATGGAAAGCGGGAGAAATGATGAGGAAGACAACTAAACTTCTAATTGCTGTGGGAGCGGTCGTACTGGGCATACTGATTGGTGTGGTGGCAGTGATGCAGTCCCAGTCCGATGACATTGGAGAAGATGAAGTCAGAGCGATGATCATGGAACGGTATGGTGGGGAGATTGAAGCGGTCGAGACCAGGGGGCAGCACTATATTGTCCGGGTATCAGATGAAAATTTCGAGTATGAGATTACGATGGAACAAGAAGACGGCAGTATTACTGATATGAAATCAAGGGAATTGCCTGCGGAGGAAGTCGCTGAGGAACCGGCTGCAGAAAATCATGAAGGCACCGGGGAAAAGGAGCTGATGACAGAAGAGGAGGCAAAAGCCCTGGCTTCAGAAGAAGTCGGCGGACAGTTCATACACGTCACATTGGATGATGGGGCCCACCCAGCTGAGTACCAGGTCATTCAACTGGTGGAGGATGATGACGAAGGTGCGCTTGTCACCATCGATGCCCAGTCGGCAGAAGTCGATAAAGTGCTGTGGTTCTCCATCGATTTTGAAGATATTACAGATATAGAAGCTTTCGCCCAGGAGCTGCAGGAATACAACAGACAGTACCAGAACGACTATTATATAGAATTTGATGATTATGATGATGATTAACCCCTTTGGACATGTTATTCTAAAGGGGTATTTTCAATATACTGGCACTTTGGATGCAGAGGTATGATATCATTGACTTTTGAGAATTTTGGGCAGATATGATACCCGAGCTGACTGTATTATGGAGGTCCTTAAGTTGATAGAAATGACAAAGGTATCAAAATCATTTACAGGTAAAGATGGTCCTTTCAAAGCCGTGGATAATGTGACGCTTGCGATCAAAGAGAGGGAGATATTCGGAATCATCGGGGAGAGCGGCGCCGGGAAATCGACTTTGATGCGTTTTATCAATGCATTGGAAACGCCGGATTCGGGAGATGTACGAGTCGATGGTGTAGAAGTCAAAAAACTGGCGGGGAAGAGACTGAGAAGCCATCAGAAGGATATCGGCATGATCTTCCAGCACTTCAATCTATTGGGTAATAGGACCGTCGAAGAAAATATAAGGCTGCCTTTGACATTACATAAATATAAAAATCCATTATCCATAGACGAAGTGCTGGATTTCACCGGGCTTGCCGATAAGCGTTCCAGTTATCCTGCGGAACTGTCCGGTGGCCAGAAGCAGCGTGTGGGCATTGCCAGAGCGCTCATTACCCGCCCGAAGATCCTTCTGTGTGACGAGCCGACATCCGCTCTGGATGAGAACACGACTTATGAAATCGTCGATGTACTGCATAAGGCACAGAATGAATACGGCATGACCGTCGTCATCGTGACGCATGAACTCAATGTCATCAAGACCCTGTGTCATCGTGCAGCTGTACTGGACCAGGGGAGGCTGATCGATACGATCGATGTGGTCCATGAGGCTGACGGACGGTCGGGAAAATCCTATCATGAACGTGTATTGGAAGTGTTGAAAGGTGATTAGTCTGAGCCTCTATATGGAACGTGTCATTGAATATGCACCGCGACTTTTTGAGAGCCTCTATGAGACAGGAATCATGATGGCATTCGCCATGGTGGCAGCGATTCTGCTGGGTCTTCCTCTCGGTACCCTCCTATTTCTGACTTCCAGGAACAAGCCCATGGAGAATAAGTTCCTATACCAGGTGGCAAGCATCTTTGTCAATATTGTCCGATCATTCCCCTTCCTGCTTCTCGTTGTAGTCATGCAGCCGCTGATCCGTTTCTTCTATGGACGTGCAACAGGAGATCCTGTAGCAGCATCATTTCCAATGATGCTGATCGCTATTGCCCTCTATGCACGCTTTGTCGAGCAATCGCTCCATGACGTGCCCAAAGGTGTGATGGAGACGGCGGAATCCATGGGGGCAACGACGACTCAACTGGTGTGGAAGTTTCTTTATGTTGAAGCGCGAAGTTCCCTGATCATCGGTTTCACCACCGCTTTCGTCAGCTTCATATCCTATTCCACCATAATGGGTGTCGTCGGTGGCGGTGGTATAGGAGACTTCGCCATCCGCTATGGATATCAGCGTTATGAGACGGATATCATGTATACCGCAATTGTAGTGATTATCATATTTGTAATTCTGGCCCAATGGTTCGGACTTAGAATCGCCAGAAAACTTGACAAAAGATGAATATTTCAAAGGAGATGAAAAGCATGTTTAAAAAAGGATTATTGTTAAGTGGTCTCGCCCTCATCCTTGCTGGATGCGGAGGGGAAGAAAGTGGCACAGAGGAATCGCAGGATAGTGGCTCCAATGGTTCAGAGGAGACGACTGTCGTACAGGTGGCTTCCCATCTGCCCCCAATGACGGATGTTGTGGAAATTGCAGGAGACGTCATTGAAGACCCGTATGAAATAGAACTGGTGGAAGTATCGGACAACATCCAGTATAACGAAGCATTGCTGAACGAAGAAGTCGATGCGAATTTTGCCCAGCACGAACCGTTTATGGAGATCTTCAATGAAGAACGCGACGGCAATCTGGTTGCTCTGCAGCCAATCTACAATGCAATCGTCGGTTTCTATTCACCTGTTTATGATTCCATGGATGAACTTGAGGAGGGGGCCGAAGTGGCGATACCCTCTGATGCAACAAATGAAGCACGGGCACTCATGATACTCGACCAGCATGGCATCATCACCCTGGCTTCTGATGTTGAACATACGGCGACAGTGGAAGATATCGAAGAGAATCCGCATAACCTCAAATTCACCCATATTGATCTGCTCAACCTGACCGGTGCATATGAAGATGGTGTGGAGCTTGTATTCAACTATCCGACGTATATTTCCAGCATCGATCTGACACCGGAAGATGCTGTACTGCTTGAAGAGGATGAGGACAACACATTTGCCATCCAGCTTGTAGCACGTGAGGACAACCAGGATTCGGAGGAAATCCAGGCTGTAGAAGAGGCGTTCACTTCCCAGGAAGTGCATGATTTCCTTATGGAACTGAGTGAAGAAGGGCATTTGGAACCCGCTTTTGAAGTGAACGAGTAATCCTGAAAGAACCGGAATCCTATTCCGGTTCTATTTTGTAAATTTATGAAAGCGTTAACATTCATGCAACTATTCTGCTTTAATTTTTCGATAACTGAAGATTTATTTGAATGAAGGGGATTTTTAGGTGTAAAGTAGAAGCATACTCCAGTTGAAAATAAAAAATGTTAAAAGAGGTGCGGTATGGTGAATGAAAAACTGATTGAGCGTCTGGAAGAGAAATATGAGCGTATGGTGGAAATTCGCAGGTATCTCCACCAGAATCCCGAGCTCTCTTTTCAGGAGACGGAAACAGCCGCGTATATTGCCAGGTTTTATGAAGATAAGAGTGTTGAAGTAAAGACAGGAGTCGGGGGCAATGGCATCAGAGTGACCATTGATTCCGGCAGGCCGGGCAGGACCCTCGCACTGAGGGCTGATTTTGACGCACTGCCGATCCAGGAGACAACAGGTCTGCCATTCGCTTCGAAAAACGAAGGTGTCATGCATGCGTGTGGCCATGATGCCCATACTGCATACATGATGCTCCTGGCCGAGACCCTGATTGAACTTAAAGACGAATGGAAAGGCCGGGTGGTCATCATCCACCAGCATGCCGAAGAAACACCACCGGGCGGTGCTATCCAGATGATTGAAGACGGGGTGCTGGATGGAGTGGACAACGTTCTTGGTGCGCATGTAATGAGCAATATGGAAACGGGAAAAGTCCTTTACCGTGAAGAGGAAGCCCAGACTGGACGTGCCTACTTCAAATTGAGGATCAAAGGTTCCGGAGGTCACGGCTCTTCACCCCATCTGGCAAATGACCCGATTGTGGCCGGGGCGCACTTCGTCTCAGAGGTCCAGACCATCATCTCGAGGCGGCTGAACCCCTTTGAAGCCGGTGTGGTGACGATCGGTTCATTTGATGGGAAGGGCCAGTTCAACATCATCAAGGATGAAGTGACGCTTGAAGGTGACGTGCGTGCAATGGGTGATGATACGAAACAGGTAATAGAAAAAGAGATCAGACGCATATCAGGTGGTCTGGAAGAAACATTCGGGGTGGTCAATGAACTCGAATACAAAGATGACTATCCGGTACTGTACAATGATCCGGAATTGACCGCAAAGATTGCAGCATCAATCAGGGAAGCGGGTATGCCGGAAATCGCGTCAGTAGAGCGCTGCGGCCCCCAGCCACCATCGGAGGATTTCGCCTATTATACGAAGGAACTGCCTTCCTGCTTCATCTATATCGGTGCAGCTCCGGAGGGGGAGGTCTATCCCCACCATCATCCAAAATTCAATATTGATGAACGGTCCATGCTGATTGCGGCACAGGCAATCGGCAGCGCCGCATTGTCCTACCTGATGGAATGAGGAAGCCAACATACGAATACGAAAAGCATTTATTCAACCATGGGCGTCGAATGAATCAGAGGAGATAAAAAATGGAACAGTTGATTGGTATCGGATTACTCATACTTTTACTCGCGTTTTTCACCCTATTCACCTACTACGCTCCCCACGGCGACAAAGCCATGGGTGCACTCGCTGCAGCGGCCATTGCAACCTTTCTGGTAGAAGCACTGCAGTCATTTGTCATAGGAGACATATTCAGCCTGGGGTTCTTCCAGGAGGCGGGCACTGAAGCCGGACTCCTGAGCGGGGTCATCGTTGCATTCCTCGTGGCTTTGACAATGGGTGTGAACCCGCTCAATTCTGCAATTATCGCCGTCTCATGTGGAGGCATCGGTCTGATACCGAGCTTCTTTGCGGCCTACCTCATATCGTTCGGGGTCAAGTATCTTGAAAAGAAGATTCCGAATGGATTGGACTTCATCATTGTCGTTATCGCAGTTGTGCCCCTCACCCGTCTGATCGGTGCAGTGCTGACTCCGATGGTGGATGCATCACTGCTTAAAATCGGGAGCATCATTGAAGTGGCTACAGAGACCAGCCCGATCATCATGGGACTGATGCTCGGCGGCATCATCACCGTGGTAGGTACATCACCTCTGAGTTCGATGGCACTGACAGCATTGCTGGGTCTTACGGGCATACCGATGGCCGTAGGCAGTCTCGCAGCATTCGGTTCAGCATTCATAAACGGCACGCTCTTCCATAAGCTGAAGATAGGAAACGCGAAATCTGTATTGTCAGTAGCAATTGAACCGCTGTCCAAAGCGGATGTCATTTCAGCAAACCCGCTTCCCATATACATAACCAACTTTATCGGAGGCGGGTTGAGTGGCGTGATCATTGCCTATTCGGGGCTCGTCAATGATGCCCCGGGGACTGCAACGCCGACAGCCGGACTGCTTGTATTGTTCGGTTATAATCCGGCGATACAGGTACTGCTTTATGCAGTCATTGTCGCAATCGTCTCCGGGCTGGTCGGCCTTGCAGGTGCCTACTTCTTCAGAAACTTCCCTATCCATAGCAGTGACTTTGCCAAGGTGGCGGATGAAATGGAAGAAGAATCGGACAAATTCAAAAAGACGGCAGATATATGATTATACAGCAGCCACCTGGTAAGGTGGCTTTTTTAGCGGGAATATGCCATTGACATTATCTGAAAATTCTTATAGATTGTAGGTGATAGCTATTAAGGGGGAGGAATCATTATGGGAGAAAGGTTTGAAAATTTCACAGCAGATGTCAGCGGCTTTGTATGGGGGTTGCCTCTGATCATCTTTCTGGTCGGTACAGGTCTCTATCTGACGATCAGACTTGCTTTTTTCTCTTTTCGGATGCTGCCTTATTCACTGAAACTTGTCTTCAGTAAGGCGGATACGAAAAGCGAAGGGGATATCACCCATTTTCAGGCTCTGATGACGGCGCTTGCTGCAACAGTCGGCACAGGTAATGTAGTTGGCGTGGCGACCGCTGTCGTCATCGGGGGACCGGGAGCGGTCTTTTGGATGTGGATCACTGCGCTTGTCGGTATGGCGACGAAGTATTCCGAAGGGGTGCTCGGGGTCAAATACCGTCAGAAGAATGCCAAAGGAGAAATGTCAGGTGGCCCGATGTATTATCTCGAGCATGGGCTCGGACAGAAATGGCTCGGCGTACTCTTTGCATTCTTTGCAGTATTTGCGGCGATATTCGGAATCGGCAATATGATACAGGCGAATGCTGCTTCGGGCGTCGCTTTGGATGTGTTCAATATACCGGTATGGGTCACAGGGATAGTGTTTGCCGTCCTCATCGGGCTGGTACTCATCGGTGGCGTGAGGAGCATCGGAAAGACGGCGAGTATACTCGTCCCATTCATGGTTGCGCTCTATCTGATTGCAGGGGTCCTTATACTTGTGCTACATATCGATCAAGTACCTGCTGCCTTCGGTCTGATCTTTTCGGATGCGTTCACTGGAAACGCCGTCGCAGGCGGCGCTCTGGGCACGGTCATAAGAATGGGTGTAGCGCGCGGTCTCTTCTCAAACGAGGCCGGGCTTGGTACCGGTGGCATCGCTGCCGCTGCAGCACGCACAGATGTGCCGCCCCGTCAGGCATTGGTATCCATGACACAGGTGTTCATCGACACCATCATCGTATGTACGATTACAGGTGTGTCTCTGACGATGGCAGGTCTCTACACAAGCGGAACAGAAGGAGCTGCATTGACGGCACAGTCCTTCGATCAGCTGCTTCCCGGGTTCGGGGATATTATTGTTGCTGTTACACTGCTCACTTTCATCTTCTCAACGATACTCGGTTGGGGATACTTTGGTGAAAAATGCTTCACTTATCTTGTCGGGGACAATTTCACTTTGCTTTATAGGATCATATTCGTATTGGCAATCATCCCAGGAGCTACGATGTCACTCGGCACCGTATGGAACCTCGGAGATATTTTCAATGGTCTGATGGCGGTGCCGAACCTGATTGGTCTGCTGCTGCTCTCTGGTGTGGTCGTCACTGAAACAAAGCAGTTCAATGAGCTCAGGAAGAGAGAAAAGCAGGAAGTGGGCTGACAATAAAAAATGCACATCGGCTGGCTCAGCTGATGTGCATTTTTTTAGTCCAATATGGCTATACACTTGTTCCGGGGATATTGGTGACCGCTTTTTTCCGTCTTTGCTGTACATGGTTGGCATGCCTCTCCTGGACGAGCAGGAGCGCGACGCCTCCAACCAGGCTCGGAATGGCAAATGCAATGAAGGCAGTCTGGGGGGCAATGTTCGTCATCAGTACAAATCCGATCAGAAGGGGGGCGGAAATAGAGCCCAGACGTCCAATGCCTACGGCCATGCTCAGCCCGGTCCCCCTGATATCAGCCGGATAGAACGAACTGATATACGGATTGACGAGATTCTGTGTGCCACCGGTGCAGGCTCCGCCAATTGCGATGAGTATATACAGCACTATAGGTTCATGTGTAACACTTAATACGATGAAAGTCAGAGCACCGATGAGATACATCGATAGAAGCACGTTGCGATGCCCAACACGGTCCACCAGATAGCCACCAGCCAATGAACCGGCAATCTGACCCACCGCCAAAATCATGACGAAGGAGAGACTTGAAGCAATGCCGAAACCGGATTCCTGCATGATTGCCGGGAGCCATGTGTTCAAACCATAGATCATCATCAGGCAGCTGAATACCATAATCCAGAATGCGACTGTAGTGCGGCCACGGCTGTCCTTGAACAGTCTGCTCACAGGCACTCCCTTGGCAGCTTTGGCCGCCTTTGTATATTCGAACCGCTCTTCAGGGCTATAGTTTCCTTCAGGATCAGCCCGGTTCAATATATGTGCCACCTGGTCCCCCCGGCCCCTCGCTATGTAATATGACAGGGATTCCGGAAACTGTTTCAGAAAGAAAGGAAGGGTGAGAAGAGGGAGCACGCCGAGCCAGTACATGAATCGCCATCCAAGTGATTCCAGAAGCCCCATGGCAATCAAGGAGGCTAAAATGGCTCCAATGGAGTAACCGCAGTACATTACGGCGACGGTCATCGCCCTGTTCTTCTTTGGCGAATACTCGGTCATTAGGGAAATAACGACTGGCATCAGTCCGCCCATTCCCATGGAGGCAATGAATCGCATGATGACGAAGAAGGTGGCATTCGGTGCGAAGCCGGCAAGCATATTGAAAATGCTGATGAGTGCCAGGCAGAGTGCAAGTACCCTTTTTCGGCCAAGGATATCGGAAAAAGAGCCGAGTATGAATGTTCCCAGCATCATTCCAATGAGTGCATAGCTGCCGATTGCCCCACCTTCTGCAGAGCTGAGGCCAAAATCCTCCATCATTAACGGCAATCCAATGCCATAAAGTGCAATGTCGAAACCATCGAACGAAATTGCAAAAAAGCACCACAGGAAAACGAGCAGATGAAATTTATTGAATCTGCTCTGATCGATGACCTGTTCTACCTGTACTGTACGCATAGGCTTCCTCCCTTTCTTTTATTAGGACCAGATTTCCTGGGAAATCTCCACTACATGCTTCAACTTGTTCCATTGTTCTTCTTCGGTCAGCAGGTTGCCTTCTTCAGTGGAGGCAAAACCACACTGTGGACTCAGGGCGAGCTGTTCAAGTGGGACATACTCCGTTGCTTCCTCGATTCTTTTCCTGATTTCATTCTTGTTCTCGAGTGCGCCGTGCTTGGAAGTGATCAATCCAAGGACGATGAAGAGATCCTCACGATTCACATGACGGAGCGGCCTGAAATCACCGGCACGGTCACTATCGTATTCGAGGAAGAATCCGTCGATGTCGAGCTTGCCAAAGATCTCTTTTGCGACTGGCTCATATCCACCGGAAGAAATCCATGTGGAGCGGAAGTTCCCGCGGCAGATGTGCATTGTAATCTTGAAGTCATCCGGACGGTCGGCTACCGCCTTATTAAGGGTTTCAAGATACTTGCCGACCAGATGATCCGGGTCGAGCCCCTTGTTTTTCAACTCTTCTTTCTGCTCTTCGGAACATAGGTATGCCCATGCTGTGTCATCGAGCTGGAGGTATCGACAGCCCGCTTTATAGAAGGCATCCAGTGCCTTTTTATAGGCTTTTGCCAGATCATCGAAGAAGACATCTTCATCGGGATAGACAGATGGATCAATTTCTCCCCGGAAATGCAGCATGCTTGGACTCGGAATTGTGAACTTGGCAGTGTGGTCCCCGGCCTGTTCATTAAGATATTTGAAATCCTGAAGCATCGGATGATCATTGAAGTCCAGTTTGCCGGTCACTTTGATGGCCCTTGATTTAGTCGTCTTCTCTTTGAATGCAATCCCATCACCAGACCAGTAGCCCTCCACACCTGTAAGGTTTTCAAGGAAGTCGAAATGCCACCATGAACGGCGGAGCTCTCCATCCGTGACAGCCTCGAGGCCGAGTTCCTTCTGCTTCTTGACAATCCGGGCAATTTCTTCATTTTCAATGCGTTTCAGTTCTTCCGCGTCCATTGCACCTTCCGAGAACTGCTTCCTTGCCTCTTTAATTCTTTCAGGTCTCAGCAGACTTCCTACGTGATCTGCCCTATATATTTTTTTTGTCTTCAGTGTACTCATCTAATCCCTCTTTCAACTTGATATTGTTTAAATACTATCATGCATATAAGATATAGAGTAACGGTTTATTTTTATAATTTGTTATAACCATAGGCTATATCGAAGGAGGATTATATGAAGCTACACCAATTGAAATACTTCATTGAAGTTGTGTTGAGCGGATCCATCAATGAGGCGGCCAGAAGACTGTATATATCACAGCCCACTCTGTCCAAAGCGATCAAGGAGCTGGAAATGGACCTCGGTATTGTTCTGTTTACAAGAACCTCCACAGGCATATCACTCTCTCCGGACGGGGCTGAATTTCTGGGCTATGCCCGACAGATCAATGAGCAGGTTGAACTGCTTGAAAGGCGGTATTTCGATACGGAACCTTCGCAGCAGCTGTTCTCGGTTTCCTCCCAACACTATTCATTCGTCGTGGATGCTTTTGTTGAGATGATCCGCAAATATGGCGGAGACAAGTACCAGTTTACAATCAGGGAAACACGGACATATGAGATAATAGAGGATGTGAAAAATTTGACCAGCGAAATCGGCGTGCTCTACATTAGTGCTTTCAATGAAAAGGTGCTGCTGCAGCTGATCAAGGAAAAAGGTCTGGAGTTCACTCAGCTGTTTGAAGCTCATCCCCATATATTCATCAGCAACAATAATCCTCTGGCGACGAGGGATTCTGTAACCCTGGATGACCTGGACCCATACCCGCGCCTTGCTTTTGAGCAGGGTGAGTTCAATTCCTTCTACTATTCCGAAGAGGTTTTCAGCACGATACCAAGTCCCAAAAGCATACAGGTGAGCGACCGGGCGACTTTGTTCAATCTGCTCATCGGACTGAATGGCTATACCATATCTACAGGAATATTGAGCAAAGACCTGGACAGTTCTGAAATTGTACAGGTACCCTTGGAAGTTGAAGACACGATCAAGGTTGGCTGGGTCGTCAATAAGAAGATTAAGCTCAGCCGTATGGCAAGGCTGTATCTTGAAGAATTGAGTGCGACAACCCGACATATGCTATAATGTTTCCCGTGAAACAACCAGTAACCAATCACCCTGGAAATATGTTAGAATATAATACAAAGAACTATAAAAGAACCATCCCAGTAAGGAAGGATAAGTAATATGAAAGTGGCCTTGTTTGATTTTGACGGGACCCTGTATCCGTATGAAACATTCAATATTCTGATGGAACGCCTGAAACGCCATCCCAAATATAAAAAGAACTATAAACGGTTTGTAAGGAATTTTGCGCCTATATATTTCTTCTACAAGCTCAAACTGATTAATAAAGCGACGATGCAGAGCAAAGCGATGGAATACTATATCCTCTCCTTCAAGAAGAACTCCAGGAGAGAGATAGAATCATTCTTCAAAGAGGTTGCCGGTGACATGATAGATGATCTGAGGGCGCCATTAATACGAAAGATCAAACAGCTGAAACAGGACAACTACTATATAATGCTGATATCGGGTGCCTTCATCCCGCTACTTGAAGCGATATTCCAAGGGTATGACATAGACTGTATAGTAGGATCGAAAATAAACTATGACGGAGAAAGACTGGATAATAAATCCCGCTTTGAGCGTGTCTATGCAGATCGTAAGATAGATATCATCAGACAGCATTTTGCAGGGAAAGAAGTGGATTGGAAGAACAGTGAAGCATACAGTGACAGCTATGCAGACCTTAAGATGCTTGAACTTGTAGGGAGGCCGGTAGCAGTGAAGCCGGATGAGCGGCTCATGGCGATTGCTTCCAGAAAGCAGTGGCATATTCATACCGACTAGTACTCAATATTGGCAAGCAGGGATTACGGAGTGTTATGATGAATGATGGAGAATCAGATAGTGGAGTGTGATAAAGTGAGTTTGACAAAGATAGATAAGGATGAACTGTATCCAACAGAAAAGCTGGGCCCAGCTGTAGAAGGCACAATCATTTATAAGGTTGGGGAACAGACGCATTTCAAAGGTGCCTATATTACGACAAGCGAGCGTATGATCATGAATGTCGATATGAACGGCGAATCGTATAAGCGTGTATTCAGCTATCAGGATATCGTTCGTGCCATAATCGAGAATAATACCCTTTTCATAGAATTTCCCCAAGGAATGGGAAAAGTAGCGATGATCGATGTGACCGAAGGTGACGTCGACACATTTGTCGAATATGTAAATGATAAAGTGGACTAGTTGCAAAAGGCTCTGGAACGTCAGTTTCCAGAGCCTTTATTGTGATTCTCCTTCCTCCGTTTGAGCCTGTCGAACAGGAAGCGTGCGAGCATGACAAGCAGATAGATGAACACGCCACCGATGGCATTCCCAAAATCGGTGATCAGGATCAGGAATAGGAAAAGCACCATTGGTGTGATGATGAAAACGGGGATATTTTTCATAGATTCTCCTTCTGTTAATTAGTATGACATATTTATTTTTCTGTATGTCATATTAGTACATAACCCTTTTACATCTGTAGAAAAAGGAGTATAATTAACAAATAATAACTAATATTTTTACAACTGAATAACCATTATACCATCTCATGCAAAGATGGCTGCATTAAAGAATCAAGGTGCACCTGGCGTATTGATAGACTACTTGGCCTGGAGCATCCCTATACTTGAATTTTGATAAGGAGCTTTGGAGTTATTATGAACAGTGTAATGAACAAAACTGATGTCATTCTTATTGGTGGCGGAATCATGAGTGCAACATTAGGCACACTTCTAAAAGAAGTGAAGCCAGAATGGGACATTGAGGTATTTGAAAAGCTGGATTCAACAGCCCAGGAAAGCTCTGATGCCTGGAATAATGCTGGAACCGGACACTCGGCCCTGTGCGAATTGAACTACACACCTGAAAAGGCTGACGGTTCCCTGGATGTGACAAAGGCGATCCACATCAATGAACAGTTTCAGCTATCCAAGCAATTCTGGTCTCACCTTGTTGAAAAAGGCATGATGGAGAAGCCTCAGGACTTTATCATGCCGGTCCCCCATCTCAGTTTTGTAGAAGGAGAAAAGAATGTTCAATTTCTACAAAAACGTGTAGAAGCGTTATCCAAAAGTCCATTGTTTGAAGGGATGGAGTACGCAGATGATGCGGAGACATTGAATAAATGGATTCCATTGATGATGCAGGGGCGGACCTCAAAGGAGCCGATTGCAGCAACGCGTATCGAAACCGGTACGGACATCAACTTCGGCAATTTGACGCGCAAGCTATTTGAACTTCTCGAAGAAAAGGGCGCAGCGCTCAATCTCGGACACGAAGTGGAAGATATCAGACGGACAAAAGGTGGAGAGTGGCAGGTAAAAGTCAAAGACCTGGTAACAGGAAAAGTTGAATATCATACTTCGAAGTTCATCTTCATCGGCGCAGGCGGAGGCAGCCTGCCATTGCTTCAGAAGACCGGCATACCGGAATCCAAAAACATAGGTGGCTTCCCGGTCAGTGGAATCTTCATGGTCTGCCAGAATCCTGAAGTTGTGGAGAAGCACAATGCGAAAGTATACGGCAAAGCTAAAGTTGGGGCCCCTCCGATGTCGGTGCCCCACCTGGATACACGCTATATCGAAGGTAAGAAATCACTGCTCTTCGGGCCATTTGCAGGATTCTCTCCCAAGTTCCTGAAGACCGGTTCCTACTTTGACCTTATCGGCTCTGTAAAGCCGAACAATGTCTTTACTATGCTTTCAGCAGGTGCCAAAGAGATGGGTCTGACAAAATATCTGATTCAGCAGGTTCTGCAGTCGAATGAAGACAGGATGGAGGATCTGAGAGAATTCATCCCGTCAGCAAGAAGTGAAGACTGGGATATCGTAGTGGCCGGGCAGCGTGTACAGGTCATCAAGGATACTGAAAAAGGTGGAAAGGGGACACTCCAGTTTGGTACAGAGGTCATTACTGCTGAGGATGGTTCCGTTGCAGCACTGCTCGGCGCTTCACCTGGCGCTTCCGTTTCTGTAGATGTCATGCTGGATGTCATGCAGCGTTGCTTCCCGCGGGAGTACCCGGAATGGGAAGATAAAATAAAAGAAATGGTACCTTCCTACGGCATCAATCTATCTGAGCAGCCTGAGAAATTCAAGGAAATACATGAAATTGTTTCCGATAAACTGAATTTGAAGTCCCAAGAAGAAGGCGCACTGCTAAGTTAGAAGAAAGCCCTGCAATGATCATTGCAGGGCTTTCTTGATGGAGGAGAGAATTCTTCAAACTTTTTTATATGAATGTATCGTTCACTGTGAAACACGAATCTTGTCCATTCTTGATCGCCATGGCATTCCTTGGAATGAGGAGAGCGGGCAGTGGAACAACACTGCCGAAAACACGTTGAATCAGGAAGTTCTCCCATTTATAACGCTACCCATTATAGATTCACATAACGGGTGGCGTTACTTTTTATTGAAAATCCCCATAAAGCCGAGGATTGTTAGGATAATGCCAAGCAATACTATTAAAAACATGTTCATCTCGAATGAAGGGCCACTATCGATGGAAGCAAGGAATCTATCGATGAGCAGGTAGACAAGAAAGAAGCCTGCACCGATCAGGAAATACAACCCATATTCCTTCCAGGCGGGCCAATCCTTGAATGCAACTTGGCTAAAGGCATAAAACAAAGTGTATATAAAGCCGATGCCAAGAGATGCAGTAATGACAATTTCCAGGATGAATGGGATGGACACCACGGTAGTGGTCAACGCCGCACTGTCGATCAGTCTGAAGAGTATCTGGATCATATAATCGAAAATAAGATTCAATCCCACCAGGATGAGGGCGAGAAAGGCTGCTAGTCTCCACAAGTTCCTCCTGGGGAGTTCTTTAACCAGACTGTCGGCATAAGCTTTATAGTCTTCTCCAGTAACAGACTCTATACTTTTCCCCTCTCTTTGGGTTTGTATAATCTGCTTCAACAATGTATTGAGCACTGCCTCTGTTTCATGACTCCGTGTGCTGGTATTCACCCGGATGTACACGAGGATATCTTCATAAACCTTTTTATATCTCGGGTCCAACTTTTCACGCAATCTGTTATTTTCTTTAATCAGATCCTTTTCCGCCATATTGGTGTCCCTCCTGTTGGATGCGTACTCATTTGGGGATAATTATATCACCTGCCACTTTTTATACAAATTATAAGCCATCGGCCGGCAGGCGTGTTAAAATGTTCAATAAAGCTTAAGGGGATGAAGTACATATGAGTTATAGACTGGGATTCATCGGTGCTGGGAAGATGGTCAATCACATCGTCAAAGGGCTTCTGAAGGATCCTGATATGCAAGACGATATCATCGTCACAGGCAGAAACCAGCAGAAGCTTGAGAAATTTAATGATGGAAAAGGGATAAAGGTAAGTACCGATTATCGCCTGCTGTCCGAATGCGATATTATAATCAATGGTGTGAGCTCGGACCAGACACTGCATGTATTCAACGAGGTGAAGTCTCACACGAGAGAAGATGCAATCCATATTTCGATTGCGGCAGGTGTATCAATAGATGAGATGGAAACGATCTTATCACAGCACAAGGTTGTGAGGAATATGCCGAATATCGCAGTATCTGTCCAGGAAGGCGTGATGGTGATGGCGGCCAACGCCCATATTTCGGAGGAAGATAAGAGGATCCTTGATGAAATATTCACCCGAATCGCTGCGGTGGCATGGGTGGAGGAGTCCTTGATGAAATATGTGCCTTCCCTTACGGGATCTTCCCCTACCTATACGTTCCTGATGATAGAAGCAATGGCGGACAAGGCAGTGAGCGCCGGATTTCCACGCCAGCAGGCCTATATGCTGGCAGCCCAGGCCGTGGTGGGGGCAGGGAAACTTGTCCTGGAAACGGAATCCCATCCAGCCGTTCTGAAGGATCAGATAACTACTTCAGGAGGGTCCACCATACAGGGTGTGATGGAACTTGAAAATAATGGCTTCAGAAAAAGTGTTATCCAGGCAATGGAAGCGATAAATAATGCAAATAAAAAATAGCAGAACTTCGGTTCTGCTATTTTTTTGTCTATATAAAGATAACCGGCTGTACTATTTACTTTTTTAAATCATATCTATATAATAGGATATTAAATATTAAACAATTGTGATTTTTTATGAAAAGAGTGGATGCATATGAATATCGATAATATAGAAGCGTTTGTTTTCGTCAATCATTTTGGAAGTATAAACAAGGCATCCAAAGCATTATTCCTGTCCCAGCCTTCTGTCACATCAAGAATCAAATCTCTCGAGCGGGAACTGGATGCAGAACTGTTCAGACGTGTCGGGAGACAACTGATCATTACAGACAAGGGGATAGAGTTTCTGCCATTTGCGGAAAATATCATTCGTACCATGAAAAAAGGCAAGGAACATCTTCAGAATATGGAAGAGAAGAACCAGATAACCATCGCATGTTCCGGCCTTGTCTCTTTCTATCTGATTCCCAGACTGATGCCGATGTTCAAAGAACGTTTTCCAGACCAGACGTTTAGAATAATGACTGAGACGAGTGAAACGGTTGCACGGATGGTGGCGAATGGAGATGCTGATTACGGCTTTGCCAGCAATGTTTCCCAGACGAAACTGAATGCAGAAAGGGTGATTGAAAGCCCCATACGTCTCATTGTCCCTTCGGACCATCCCTTTGCAGACGGAGAGACGATTGATATTGAGCGGTTGGTCGAAACCCCCATCGTGTTTTTTGAATGCGGCTCCCTGGACTGGACAATGGTCCATAATCTATTTCTGAGTCTGAGGGAACAGCCGGATATACAGTACGAAGTGGATAGTATGGAATCTGCGAAAGGCATCATTCTGAACAGGGCAGCCATCGGTTTTCTCCCGGAACTCAGTGTACATAGGGAACTGGAAGAAGGGTCGCTTGTAGCAGTCGATGTTCCGACTCTGGCAAATGTTTCATTAAAGACCGACCTGATTCATCATAATGGCATGGATATTGACGGTTTTGATGAAATGACTGCCATCATCAGGAAGGTGTCATCCGAAAGGCCTGAAGTGTATTCTCGCTCATTCATATAGAAAGCATCTATAAGTAGAGGGATGAATACCTATAAGCATCATCTTGAAGCACCCGGAACAGGGTGCTATACTTAAAAACATTAATCAGAGCAACGAAGTATGGATTGGGAGGGTTGTATATGATCAGAGTTTCCGGATTGAAGAAATCATTCAATAACAACGAGGTATTGAAAGATATAAGTTTTCAAGTAAGTGAAGGGGAAACGGTGGCCATCATCGGTCCTTCCGGATCAGGCAAATCGACATTGCTCAGGTGCCTGAATTATCTTGAGAGGCCGGATGCCGGAAATATTGAAGTGGGAGAAGTATCCATCGATGCAGACAAGCCGAAAAAGGCCGTGATAAACCAGTTGAGGATGCAGACCTCCATGGTTTTTCAGCATTATAATCTGTTCAAAAACAAAACAGTGCTGGAGAATATCACGTATCCTCTGACAGCCACGAAAAAGTATCGCAGAAGTGAAGCGGATACAGTCGGGCGAAAGCTTCTGGAACAAGTGGGAATACTTGATAAGCAGGAGGCATATCCGATATCCCTGTCAGGGGGGCAGCAGCAACGGGTCGGTATTGCCCGGGCATTGGCTGTGGATCCACATGCCATCCTCTTCGATGAACCGACTTCCTCACTCGATCCGGAATGGGTCGGAGAGGTGCTCAATGTCATATCCGATATTGCCCAAAAGGATAAGACGATGCTGATCGTTACGCACGAAATGAATTTTGCGAGAGATATCGCAGATCGAGTCATTTTCATGGCAGACGGCTATATTGTCGAAGAAGGCAAACCGGAAGATATATTCGACAACCCGCAGCATGAAAGGACTAGAAGATTCCTCAGCAAGTATGGCAGGCAGGCTCCTGCAGAGAATGATAAAGAAGAACCCGCACTGGTAATGGCTTAGTTGGATGGAAAGGAGGAAGCATAATGAATTTTGATTTAGCCTATATGCTCGAAATTATCCCGGAACTGCTGGTATATATACCAATCACACTATACCTAGCAATTGTATCGATGATCATTGCAGTGGCCATAGGTGTGGTGCTTTCATTGCTTCTCGTCAATAAAGTGCCGGTGCTCCTGCAGCTTTCGAAACTCTATATATCTTTCTTCAGAGGGACCCCCGTACTCGTGCAGCTGTTGATGATCTATTTCGGTCTGCCCCAGCTGTTCCCCTGGTTGAATTCGTTATCCGCTGTGAATGCAGCCATCATTGCCTTCAGCCTGAATACTTCAGCATATCTGGCGGAAATATTTAGGGCAGCATTGATATCCGTGGACAAGGGGCAGACGGAAGCGGCGATATCAACTGGCCTTACATATCGACAGGCAGTATGGGGCATTGTTCTGCCTCAGGCAGTAAGAAACGCAGTGCCGGCCACAGGAAACATGTTCATTGGGTTGATAAAGAACTCCTCCCTGGCCTTCACGATAGGTGTAACCGAGCTGCTTGCACAAGGTAAACTGCTCGCTACAGCGACACTGCAGTTTTTTGAAGCCTATCTGGCAGTTGGCATCATCTACTGGGGCATGACGATTGTATACAGCTGGGTGCAGCGATGGTATGAAGCAAGGATCAATAGACCTTATGAAGTATAGGACATGGCAGTACTGGCATCCTTAGCCTTATATGGCATCAAGGGCCAATAGTGGGAATGGCGTTATAACGATATGTAAAATGCTTGATGACCCCCCTCCTCGTATGGACGATTGTCTGTATCTGTAGAAACGGATATAAAACTAAGAAAGTGGTGATCGCATGATAAGGAAAAAAATAAAATTGGGCGTGCTCATACAGGGACCGGGATCACATCCCACCTCCTGGAGATCGGAGGATGCTGTAATAGATGGAAGTATTAATTTCAATCATTATTTGAATGTAACACAGAAAGCGGAAGATGCAGGGTTTGCCTTCATGTTCATCGCAGATGGTCTGCATATCAACAGACAGTCCATCCCTCATTTTCTCAATCGTTTTGAACCACTGACCCTGCTCTCGGCACTGGCGCCTGTCACTTCGAAGATAGGACTTGCCGGTACGGTCTCCACCACATACAGTGAACCGTATAACGTTGCGCGACAGCTTGCCAGTATTGATAATATAAGTGGTGGCAGGGCCGGATGGAACGTCGTTACATCGCCATTGGAAGGCAGTGCGGACAATTTCAACAAAGGAAATCATCCCGAGCATTCCCTTAGATACCGGATGGCCAGCGAGTATGTGGAAGCGGTGCAGGGACTTTGGGATTCCTATGAAGATGATGCTTTTGTCAGGAATCGGAAAACAGGCGAGTTTCTGGATGAAAAGAAACTTCATACCCTCGGGCATGAAGGGGAATTTTTCAAAGTGAAGGGACCATTGAATATCCAGCGGTCGCCTCAGGGACAGCCTGTAATTTTCCAGGCCGGAGCATCCAAGACGGGCCAGGATTTTGCAGCGAAGTATGGAGAAGCGATTTTCACCCACGCCAACAGTATTGAAAAAAATCAGGAATACTACAGCACGTTAAAAAATAAGGCGATAGAATCAGGAAGGAAAGCAGAAGATATCCTCATCTTCCCTTCACTTTCCCCAATCATTGCTCCGACAGAACAGGAAGCTGCACAAAGATATGAACAGATTAAGAATCTGATATCCATCGATAAGGCACTGGAAGTTCTCGGAAGGTTCTTTGATCATTATGATTTTTCTGTCCATCCTCTCGATGGACCTTTCCCGGATGTTGGAGAGGTTGGAAAGAACAGTTTTAGGTCAACGACTGATAATATTAAAGAGAAAGCAGAAAAAGAAGCATTGACGCTTCGGGAAGTCGCCTTGCAGGTCGCTTCTCCAAAGGATCCATTCTATGGCAGCTATGAAGATGTCGCTTCCCGGATGATTGAATGGATAGAAGAAGGTGCCGCCGACGGTTTCATGCTGAATCCTCAGATATTCGATGGTCAATTCGATGAATTCATTGAAAATGTGATTCCCATATTGGAGGATAGAGGATATTATGACCGCCAATATATCGGCGATACGCTGAGAGACAACCTTGGACTCGGATTCAAGGAGAACCGTTACACAAACAAGGCCCAAGAAAAGGATAAGGAGGAAGTCAAATGAGCAAAAAAGTGAATGTACTGGTGTGGTCCAAGCGGGGCTGCTCCTACTGTGAAGAAGTGAAGCAGTATCTGGAAGAGAACGGGTTCGATTATCAGACTATAGATGTAACAGAAAATGACCATCTGAGGGATATCCTTGATGTGAAATACGGGGTACGCCATGTGCCTGTGGTGGAAGTGGGATTCGGCAACAGGTATGACGCCGTTACAGAAGTGGGTATTACCCATCTTGAAGATACGCTCAAACATTACAGACTGTCAGTCTAGAAAAGGTGATCATATGTATGATGTTGTAATTGTCTCAGGCAGCCCCTCCGAGTTCTCAAGATCTGAAAGTGTCTTGAAATATATCGGCGTTATACTGACGCAGCGCGGTCTGTCTGTCCGTCATGTATCCGTCCGGGAAGTGCCGGCCAAGGATCTGATGTTTGGCAACTTCAATAGTCCAACAGTCACGGATATTGCGGAAGATATTCATAATGCCAGAGGTGTCATCGTAGGTTCCCCAGTATATAAAGCAGCCTATTCAGGTGTGCTCAAGAGCCTTTTCGATATACTTCCACAGGATGTATTGAGAGATACTCCGGTGTTGCCTATAATGTCAGGAGGAAGCATCTCCCACTTGCTGGCGATGGAATATACATTGAAGCCGCTACTCTCGACCCTGAAGGGGGTTCCGCTCAAAGGCGTCTATTATCTGGATAATCAGATTGATAAGGAAAGCACCGAACCCATTCTGGATAGTGCACTCATATCAAGGACCGAAAAACAGATAGATTATCTGATCGACAAAATGGAACTCAAACAGAGTTACACATAAAAAAGCACGCTCGGCCGAGCGTGCTTTTCTGCTGCCTACATAATTTCCAATTGGAGTTTTTCGAGACTTGCTTTCGGCTTCTCATTATTGACGAATAAAGCTTCGGCAAACAGGTCATTGTTAAACCGTATTTTTCATGCTCGCGCTTGGCGGGTTTCTTTTTGGACGCTGTTCAATCTGGGTCACCTGACAGACATATAGGTAGTCATCTCCAGAATCCGGGATGAACCGGGAAATGATGGGGATGATACATGGGCAGTGACAGTCTGATAAGTTGTCCTCTATCGGACTCATGTCTGCCTCTTTTGAGCAGCTCGTATCATGCTCCTCTTTTTGCTTTGGAAA
Source organism: Salinicoccus sp. Bachu38 (assembly GCF_038561955.2). NCBI lineage: Bacteria > Bacillati > Bacillota > Bacilli > Caryophanales > Staphylococcaceae > Salinicoccus > Salinicoccus bachuensis. Next base: position 120,940 of record NZ_CP138333.2, read on the forward strand.
GTGCCTGTGTCAAATCTGCCCGAATATCTTCTATATCCTCTATACCTACGGAAAGTCTGATCAGCTGTTCATCAATGCCCCGACTTATCCGTTCCTCATCCGGCATATCTGCATGAGTCTGTGTAAACGGGAAGGTGATGAAGGTTTCGGTACCTCCCAGGCTTTCTGCGAAGGTACAGACCTTTATATTTTCAAGGAGGGCACCGACATCATATTCCTTATTCAACCTTAGACTCAGCATGCCGGTACGTCCGGAATAAAGGACTTCATCGATTGCATGGTGTCCAGTGAAATATTCGGAGAGGTGCCGTGCATTTTCCGTCGAACGATCCATTCTAAGATGCAGAGTTTTCAATCCTCTTAACAGGAGGTAGCCATCAAAGGGGGAAAGTGTCGCCCCAATCATATTATGATGCATGGAAAGAATATCTCCGAGTGCTTCATCCTTTACTGTAACGACTCCAGCCAGAACATCATTATGTCCGCCGATGTACTTGGTGGCTGAATGCAGTACGATATCCGCCCCATCTGATAAAGGAGTATAATAATATGGCGTGAGGAAAGTATTGTCTATGATGGTCATTATTTCATGCTCACGGGCCAGGTCGTAGATCGGTCCGAGTGATACTTCAATCATTGAGGGGTTTGTGATCGGTTCAATGAAGAATGCCTTTGTCGAACTGTTGACATGATTTTTTACATCCTTCATGTCATCGAAATCGACATATTTGAACTTTATATTGTACTGTGTTTCGTAGAAATCGAATATTCTGAAGGTCCCTCCATAAAGATCGAAGCTTACAAGTACCTCATCCCCAGGTTTGAACAGATTACAGACAAGCTGGATGGCTGACATGCCGCTGGAAGTTGCAAAAGCGGAGGTCCCCCCTTCCAGTTCGGCAAATGCTTCTTCAAAATGTGACCGTGTTGGATTGGCCGTCCTTGTATAATCATAGCCGGTAGACATGCCCAACCTCTCATGCTTATAGGCAGTAGCCGTATAGATTGGGCTTGTTGTAGCTCCAGTGATATCTGTATTCATCCCTATCTGTGCGAGTTTGGTATCCATGGTATTCCTCCTAATATTATAATATAAAAAGCTTTCCCCCATCTGCAGAACTGATCTGTCAGAAGGACGAAAGCTCAAGCTTACGTGGTACCACCTTTTTTATAGAAATATCGCTATCCCTACCTCATCCAGTATTTGAATACTGGGCTTCTATAACGGGAAGCCGCCACTGACACTCCGAGCTCATGTTCAATCCTATCCATTATCCCCTTCCACCTCCCGGAGACTCTCTATAAATGCATCAGAACCTACTCTTCTCTTCATCGTATCATCCTATAAAAATTCAGTTTAAACAAATATACAGATTTATACCGGCAAAGTCAATCTCATTATCTGACATTTATAAATAATTTAAGCGGCAGCAATTTCTTGTATATTACAGTTTTTTATCGTTATAATAGCATAGTAAGTAAAAGTATAAAGTTGGTTTATACTTTTAAAATGAGCGATGCAAAAGAAATCGATTAATATCGCTTTTATAACGTACATAAATCCATTTTATAAGCGTTTATGTAAATTTATAATGCAATTCGCACCACCGATGTTATAGCGATACGAATTGATGTATAAGTACTTTGTTATGTATTGTGGACAGTTGCATAAATAATGTTATAATTACGGTAACTATTTTATGGGAGAAGGTAAATTATGAAAGAACTCAATCAGGCAGTATACTATACCACTGCTCAAGTAAAAGATAAGGTGGAGTTGTCAGATCAGAATGTTCGAAAATACGTCCGGCTGCTTGAGGACAGAAAGTATGAAGTTGCTAAGGATGAGCATAACAGAAGGTTATTTTCACAAGGGGATGTAGAGGTCCTGAAAGCATTCATCAAGCTCGCGAAGCAACCTGGATATACGCTGGAAACGGCTGCAGATGAAATCATTGAACAAGTACCGAACATTGTCACGGAGAATTCCCAGCATATGCCTGCCAACGTTACCAATAGCGATATTAACCAGATGCTGGGCGTTGTCATGGATAAATTGGAAACAATGCAACAGGAAAATAGAGAACTTAAGAACAATGTACATAGACTGGTTGAAAAGCTGGATGAATATGGCAAGTATTCCCAAACGCTATCACTTCAATATAGTGAAGAAGATAGAAATGAAGAATGGCACCAGGGGGGCGACTCCGATAACCGTGAAGTATATGAAGAAGTACAACCTCAGGAGCCGCCTCAAGTAGATGAGGCCGAAACGGAAGAGCCGGAAGGAAGAACGATTTACACAAGTGATATTGAAGAGGCAGAGGATGGTAATGCCTCCAATGTAGATATGAGCAACTATGCTGCTTCCGAAGAAGAAGGAGAAAAAGAGGATACAGTTAGAACATCTCAATCAGATAAACAGCATGAAGAAGAAAAAGGTGGCTACTTCAGCAAACTGTTCAGCATGTTCAAAAAATAGAATCCAACCGGATATGAGTGAGGTTGAATTATGACGAAAGTGATATGGATTACCGGGGCTTCAAGCGGGTTTGGCATGGCCGTAGCAATGAAACTGTTGAAAGATACGGACCATGTCATATGTGTAAGTGCGAGGAGAGCGCACCTTCTGGAAGTGCTTGTCAGACAAGGTGCCAAGGCCTATCCGTTTGATATTACAAAGACTGCTGAAATAGAAAGAGTCCAGAGGACGATTGAAAAGGAACTCGGACCGGTTGATGCAGTACTGGTGAATGCTGGTTTTGGTGTCTACGGGCCTATTGAAGAAGTTCCGGAAGAAGCGATCAGGCGACAGTTTGAAGTCAACGTCTTCGGTGCCGTTGAAACGATACGTGCGGTGCTGCCATCGATGCGTAGCCAAAAGGCGGGACGCATCGTACTGACGAGCTCTTCAGCTGCGCACGTTTCGAGTGCAGGGATGGGATACTATGCTGCGACAAAACATAGTATTAAAGCAATTGGAACGGCATTGAGACAGGAAGTAGGAAACTTGGGAATTGATGTAGTGATGGTGGAACCGGGGGTTGTAAAAACAGCCTTTGGGCAAATAGCAATGGACGAAAACTATATGGCGCCGAAAACTCCGGATTATCAAGCTCAGATGCGCGACCTGAAGACTTTCATGCTGAAGGCGTTCGAGCGCGCACCGGATGTGGACCATACGAGGGATATTATGGTCAAAGCCTTGCTTAAAGAGCATGTAAGCCCCGTCTATCGAACTACCCGGGGTTCTTTTGCCTTGGGGTTCCTAAGCAGGATGTTTCCTGCAAAGATCTATGATGCAATTGTGAAACAGGCGATTGGAAGGCTGTACTAGATCATACACAGGCTTTCAGAGGCTTATAGGATGCAATAAGCTTTTATTGTACTGGAATTCGTGGCATCATTATAAACGTCTTTAAATCTATTTGAATTGGATTGATAGCATGTTTGAAACGTTTGATATCGGCAACATCTCCATACCTTCGGTCTATATGGCCATCCTGCTGTCTTTTATCGTCACCTACCTGATGTTATGGGAATCTGAGGATAAGAAAAGACTCTTCAACGAATGGACGAATGCTATCATCATTTTATTTTTGGTCTATAAGCTTACATACATTCCGTTCAACTGGCCGGAATTTATAGATAATCCAATGAGCGCCCTATACTTTGATGGAGGAGCTGTAGGCCTTCTGATTGCTCTGGTAGTGACCTTCGTCTACCTCTTCTACCAGTCGAGGGGTCTGTTCTATGTAGAGGCCTATTGTATTTTCTCGGTCTCCCTGCTCGCCTTCTATGGTGTGCTGGAGCTGAGGGCACTTCTGCAATGGCATTATATTGCTCTTGCTGTCATAACGCTTGCCGCACTGGTTCTGATATACTTTATGTGGAGGCGTTTCAGAGCAATACTGTTCGTTACTGTAACGATATTCATAGTGCAGTTATTAGGGAGATTCTTCATATACAGCGGTCCGGAAGTTTCAGGCATAAGCATCATCCAGTGGTGGATCATCATCAGTCTGATATATGTACTGCTCTCAATGAACAAGGAAACGGAAGGTGAATAGGGCCAGGCATGTCCTCCTCATTACCATATTATCTGCAGCAATCGGATTTACCCTGTATCAGGCGCTGTTAAATAATATGGGGATAAGTGACAGCCTGGATTCAAATCCGGAGACTGGTATCGAAATTGGGGCTAAAGCACCTGACTTCACCCTCGAAACGCTTGAGGGCGAAAAAATGACTCTCAGTGAGTTGGAAAAACCGGTGATGCTGAATTTCTGGGCTTCATGGTGCCCACCCTGCAAAGCTGAAATACCCCACATGGTCAATTTTTATGACTCCCAGGAGGGGGATGTGGAAATTATTGCAGTAAATATGCTGCACCAAGAGAACAGCGAAGAAGACATGAAGGGATTCCATGAGGAATATGCATTGAATTTCCCTGTGCCACTTGATGAAAATGGAAGGGTTACAGACATGTACCAGGTCAAATCAATTCCCACTTCATATTTCATCGATTCGAATGGGTACATCGCGTATAAATATACCGGACCTATGACAGAACAGTCCATAAGTTCAACTTTCGGCAATATAGACTAAAAGGCACAGTGCGACTGCACTGTGCCTTTTATTTATGTGATCTCTTCCTCTACATGAGCACTTCCGTCCATATTTTCACCGCCGTACCCAAAATAAGCAATGCCAATATCCATTGGAGAATCCTGGTGTCCATGTTCTGCCCTGCTTTGGCACCCAGAGGTGCGGCGATGAGGCTCGCAACAATCATGATAGCTGCTGGCCCATAGAGCACCTGGTCTGTGGCAACTTTACCGATGGTGGTGCCGATGGATGAGATGAAGGTGACGGCAAGGCTGGTGGCAATCGTTACCCTGGTGGGTATCTTAAGGAGGACAAGCATGATTGGTACGAGAATGAATGCTCCTGCTGCACCAACAATACCTGCTGCTGCACCGGTGATAAAAGCAAGTGCAGCTGCCAAAGGACCATTGAAATCAAGGTCATCACCAGGATGGAAGGGGAGTTCCTTCTTTGGGAGGAACATCATGATGACAGCAATTGTTGCAAGAACTGCATAGACGATGTCTATTTGTGTTTCAGTAAGGAACTCTGATCCATAGCCCCCGAGAAGGCTGCCTATGAGGATGGCGCCACCCATATAGGCAATCAGCCTCATGTTCAAGTATCCGCTGCTCTTATATGCCCATACGCCAGCAATGGTTGCGAAGAAAACCTGTACGGCACTGATGCCTGCTACCTCGTGCGAGGAGAATGCAGCGATTCCGAGCATGGAGGGGAGATAGAGCAACATCGGATATTTGATGATGGAGCCACCGATTCCTACCATCCCGGAGATGAAGGAACCGATGAATCCGATCAGAAAGATCATGATGATGAAAGTGGCGTCCATTAGCTTATCGCTTCTTTAATGCCGGCATAGCCTTTTTCAATATTGACGACATTATCGAAGCCGCGTGCTTTAAGTGCACTCATTGCAATGGCTGAACGTACGCCGGATTGGCAGTGGACATAGATTGTATCGTCTGTGCTGAATGGCACTTCTTTTTCGTTGAGATGCCCAAAGTGGACGTGGTGTGCATTATCGATATTGCCTTCCTTATACTCGGAAGTGGAACGCACATCAAGGATGTGCTTGTCTTCATAGTTCTGGATAAAGTCTTCAGGTGATACGTTTTCATATGAGTCATCGAAGTACTTGTCGGCTTTATCAGCAGGCACGATCAGTTGCAGGTTGTCAAAACCGATGGATGCAAGTTCTTCCTGAAGCGTTGTGCTGTATTCCGGATTCGCAATCACTGTCATCGGCTGATCATAATCTACATACCATCCTGCAAATTGAAGGAATTTGTCATTGTATGGGATGTTGATGGCGCCTTTTTTGAATCCTTTTTTGAATTCTTCCTTGCTTCTGAGGTCGAACAGCTGGCCTGGAAGCGTATCAGGTGTACCGACTTCGACTTCCTTCACCTTGAATTCAGGCAGGCCTTCCTTGTTGACCTTCTTCATCTGGGCGAAGTAGCTTGGTGGTTCGGGCTGGTCGCTCGTCAATTCTTTGGTGAATGCGTCTTTATTTTCGTATTCGAATACCCAGTTATTCTTGCGCTCATACCCGAGTGTGGATAAAGGTACTGCCCCCAGGGATTTGCCGCATGCGCTGCCGGCGCCATGGCCTGGCCATACTTGCATGAAGTCGGGGTAGTCATTCATTTTCTTGAGGGAATTGAACATCGCGTTGGCACCTTCTTCAGTTGTTCCTTCCATTTTGGCTGCTTCTTCGAGCAGATCCGGACGGCCGATGTCGCCAACGAAAAGGAAGTCGCCTGTGAATATGCCCATCGGCTCGTCGCTGCCGCCACCACGGTCGGTCAGTACGAAGGAGATGCTTTCAGGCGTGTGGCCTGGGGTGTGGATGACCTTCAATTCGATATTGCCGACATTGACGATGTCGCCGTCTTTGAGGTAGACGGTATCTTCCGGCATATTTTCGTATTTCCAGTTCTCGTCGCCTTCGTCAGATACATATGCTGTCGCATTGAAGCGTTTTGCAGCGTCACGAAGGCCGGAAGCGAAGTCGGCGTGGATGTGTGTTTCAGTCACCTGGGTGATGTTGAAGCCTTCAGCTTCCGCTACTTCCTCATATTCATCAATGACGCGTTTTGGATCGATGATGATTGCATCTTTCGTTTTCTGACAAGCCACCATATAGGAGGTCTGTGCAAGTTTTTTATCGAAGAATTGTTTAAAGAACATTTATATACACTCCTTGAAATTTTGATTGATTGTTGTGGATACGCGGGACAGCCTGTTCAATTATATGAAGAGGTTCAAGTTGCCGTTTTCTGCATCGCCGAGATAAGTGCCTACGCCGCCGAAATTGACATTGGGAAGAAGCTCGTCTTCATCAATGGCCATGATATCCATGCTCATTGTGCAGGCGACCATTTTGACGCCAAGTTTATCTGCCTTTTCGATCATTTCAGTAAGCGCGTCAACTTTCTTCTTCTTCATTACATATTGGATCATTTTGGACCCCAGCCCGAACATGTTCATGTTGGAGATCGGAAGCTTGGAGGCGGATTTTGGCATCATCATGCTGAACGCCTTATCCAGACCGGATTTCTTCTTTTTCGGTGCATTTGGATCTTTGATGACATTAAGTCCCCAGAATGTGAAGAACATGGTGACATCTTTACCCATGCTTTTTGCACCGGTGGCAATGATGAATGAAGCCAATGCTTTATCCATGTCTCCGCTGAATACGACCATCGTCGCGCCATCTTTGGTTTCCACCATCTGATGGTCTTCGCCGTCGGTCTTGGACTGAGGGGCGTTCTTCTGCAGCACCACTACGACCTTGTCTCCCGATTTTTCATTTTTAAGAACGGAATGTCCTGTTTTGCGCGCCCATGCTTCGACATCCGTACAGAAGCCGAAATCTGTGACCGTGATTTCCATCTGTTGTCCAGGTTCGAGTTCTCCCATCACTTCATTCACTTTGAGAAGGGGACCGGGACATTGCAGTCCACTTGCTTCGACTTTCACCCGGCTTGGATTGAGTTCAACGTTTTCATTTGAGCCTGGAGCATTTTCTTCTGCAGCTTCGTTTGCACTATCATATTTACCAGTGTAGGCCGAGTAGCCTTCTTCAAGGTTTACTGCATCAAACCCATTACGTTTCAGTATTGCTTCAGCATTTGCGCCACGTTTGCCACGCTGGCAATATACATGGATTCTTCTGTCTTTGGGGAGTTCGTCAAGGCGTTCCTCAATTTCATTCACGGATACATTGTCTGCCTCGGCAATGTGTCCCATCTCATATTCGAAAGGTTCTCTTACATCCAGTAGATATTCATTTGCTTCGACCAGTTGGTCGGCATCATTAATGTGGTACTTTGTTTGTATGTCACTCATAGTGCTAAATCATCCTCCTGTTTTCAAATACCTATAGGGGTATAATAGCAATACCTTTTCAATTTGTCAAATACCTGGCGGGGTATTTTTTGGTTCAAATAAAAACAGATGAAATCATCTGCTTTTATTTAGCAATTCAACTGCTTCTTTGACAAGTTCATCCGTGTCCTCATCAGGGTTGTTCATCGATTCTCTAACGCACTGTACAAGATTCTCGCTGACAATAACGTTCATCGTCCGGTTGAGGGCGCTTTTTGCTGCGCTCAATTGGGTGACGACATCCTTGCAGTCCTTGCCTTCCTCGATCATTTTCAGTGCACCGTTGATCTGGCCTTGCAGGCGATGGATGCGATTGATTACAGCTTTATCGTAAACCGTCTGTTCTTCCAGTGTAGCCAACAACATCACCTTCTTTTTTTGATATGTCCATATTATAGAGGTTGAAATTGCATTTGTCAAATACCCCTATAGGTATACAAGGGTTGGTCATTTCCCTTTTTTATATACCCGCCTGCGTATAGAGTACACATCAAAAAAAGAGCAACTGTGAAGTTGCTCTCCTAGTAGACATCGCCGCAAGTTACAGCGAGTAAAGCTTTGATTGTGTGCATACGGTTTTCAGCCTGTTCGAACACTTTCGAATAGCTGCTTCTGAATACTTCATCGGTCACTTCAAGTCCATCAACGCCGAATTTTTCGTAGGCGAGCTTGCCCACATCAGTCGTTGTATCATGAATTGCCGGGAGACAATGGAGGAAAATGGTATTTTTCTTCCCTGTCATGTCCATCAGCTGCTGGTTCACCTGGTATGGATGAAGAAGTTCGTAGCGTTCATCAAGTGCATCTTCTTCCCCCATGGAGCACCAGACGTCGGTATATATGACGTCACTGCCATAGACGCCCTTTTCCACATCTGAAGTGATCAGTGATCGGCTTCCGGACTGCTGTTGAAGCTCCTTGGCCAGTTTTTGTACAGAAAGTGCAGGCTGCAGGGACTCGGGTGCTACAATATTGATGTTCACCCCAAGAATTGCCCCTGTCACGAGAAGAGAATGGGACACATTATTTCTGCCATCCCCTACAAAAGTGACTGTCTTTCCATGGTAGGTGCAGAGGTATTCCTTTATCGTCAGGAAATCAGCCAGCATCTGGGTCGGATGCCATTCATTTGTGAGGGCATTCCATACGGGAACCCCAGCATGCTCGCCGAGCGCTTCGACCGTTTCCTGTTCAAACCCTCGGAAGGCGATGCCATCAAACATCGTTCCCAGCACTTTGGCTGTATCCTCCACCGATTCCTTTGCCCCAAGCTGCATGTCGTTCTTGCTTAAGTATTCAACGTTTGCGCCGAGTTTGCTCGCAGCCACAGTGAAGGCGGAACGCGTACGTGTCGACTGCTTCTCGAAGATAAGAGCAATATGTTTGCCGCTCATGAAACGCTGAGGGATACCGTGTTTCTCTTTTTTCTTCAAGTGTTCCGCAAAATCGATCAAGGTTTCGAGCTGGTCTTTGTTGAAATCATATTCCTTCAAAAAGTTCTTGCCATAAAAGTTGATGAGTTTTAATTGCTTTGCCGCCCCAAGTAATCATCTCCCAGAAAAGTATTTAACGGTAATTATACATGAATATAACTAAAAATCAAATAATTATTTAAAATAATGCATAATAATTTAATTATAAACGATTTAACTCATATATAATGCATAGTCTTGACTTTGGACCTGAAATATCATAAACTACCGAATGGCGAACTTAATAATATTATTTATAAAAAATATTCGTATTCCGAGGAGAATTTTAATGGAAAATGTATTTGATTACGAAGATATCCAGTTGATTCCGAATAAATGCATAGTAGATAGCCGATCTGATTGTGATACATCCGTCACACTTGGCAGGCATACATTCAAATTGCCTGTTGTCCCTGCCAACATGCAGACGATTATTGACGAGAGCATTGCACTGAAATTGGCGCAGGAAGGCTATTTCTATATCATGCACCGTTTCCAGCCGGAAACACGCATGGATTTCATCAGCAAGATGAAGGACAAGGGACTGATTACTTCAATCAGTGTTGGAGTAAAGGAAGAAGAGTTCGGCTTTGTCGATCAGCTGAAAAAAGAAAACCTTGTGCCTGACTATATTACAATTGATATCGCCCATGGACATTCGAACAGTGTCATCAGAATGATCCAGTATATCAAGGAACATCTTCCTGAAACTTTCCTGATTGCCGGGAATGTGGGCACACCTGAAGCGGTTCGTGAGCTTGAACATGCAGGCGCGGATGCTACAAAAGTAGGCATCGGGCCCGGGAAAGTATGCATCACGAAGATAAAAACAGGATTTGGCACAGGAGGCTGGCAGCTTGCCGCTCTGAGATGGTGCGCAAAAGCGGCTTCAAAACCCATCATTGCCGATGGCGGCATAAGGACGCATGGTGACATTGCCAAGTCCGTCCGTTTTGGCGCGTCCATGGTGATGATCGGTTCGCTGTTTGCAGGACATGAGGAATCACCGGGGGAAACTGTGGAGAGGGATGGTAGGAAATATAAGGAATACTTCGGTTCCGCTTCAGAATTCCAAAAAGGTGAAAAGAAGAATGTGGAAGGCAAGAAGATGTATGTGGATTACAAAGGGCCACTCGGCGATACTCTGAGAGAAATGGAGCAGGATCTGCAATCCTCCATTTCCTATGCCGGGGGCGATAGTCTGGATGCAATCCGCACCGTCGATTATGTGATGGTCAAAAACTCGATTTTCAATGGGGATAAAGTGTACTGATCAGAAAAAGCCATTCATTTTTAAACTGCCCCCATTGTTGGACATAGTCCAACAATGGGGGCAGTTTTTCATATGGACGCTACTCGGAATCCGGCAGTTCAAGGTTATGCAGATCATGATATCTGCGTCTGGCTTCTATCATCATTTCCTTCATCGTATCGACATCTTCCGTTTCGATCGCGTCTTTCAGGAGGTCCATCTGTGATTTGAAACGGTCGATGTGGTCGAGCAGATAATCCTTGTTCATGATGAACAGTTCCGGCCATAGGTTTTCATTGATATTGGTGATGCGTGTCAGATCCCTGTAGCTGTCTCCTGTATACTGCTTTGTGTTCCTCTGGACATCATCGCTGTTTATGAGTGACAGGGCAATGACATGTGCCAGCTGGCTTGTAAAACCGATGACATCATCGTGGAATTCGGGTGTTACGGAGGAAACATTCTTGAATCCCATCCTTTTGACGAGGGAGGTCAGCAGCTGGATGTTCGAATCCCTGTTCCTATCTGTCAATGTAAACAGATAATTCGCACCCTTGAAGACCTCGCCGCTGGCATATTTCAATCCTCTGTTTTCTCTGCCGGCCATAGGATGGCCGAAGACGAAGTCTGCAGATTCGGGCAGAAGCGGTTCGATCTGTCCGATTATCGAGCGTTTTACGCCGGTGACATCCGTCAGAATGACATTTTCCTTTAGAAGTGGTATGTATTTCTCCACCAATGTTTTCAGTATGAGTGGATATACTGCAAAAATGATCAGATCTGCCTGAGGCAGGATTTCTTCGGGTTCGGTGAACCCCTGATGGATGATGCCTTCCCGTTCAGCATGCTGCAGTGTATTTTCGTCCACATCAATTGCATATACAGTGTGTTCGCCTGCGTTTTCCCTTAAAGATAATGCGAACGAGCCACCAATGTTTCCGAGGCCAACTATGACAATATTCATTTCTCTACCTCCACTTTCATTCGTATTAGAGTAGTATAAACATAATTATTTTCTAAAGCAATATCGATATTTCTGACAATTCTGTATTGACAAAATAATTTTAGGGAGGTATAATCACTCTCAACACATCTCAAAAGAGGCGATTATATGTTACTCACTAAACAACAACAACATAATCGATTTTACTTTAGCTATTTTTGATACCGTTTGTACCCATCATTGCGTACAAACGTAAAACAAATTTGTTTGTATCAGTGATGGCTAAAGCATTTTGTGATGTCTAGCCATTTATATAAATAAGTGGCTAGGGTTCAGGTATATCTTTTTATCAAATTCTACCGCCACTTATTTATATAATGAGTGGCGGTTTTGTTATACAAATTCTATTGGGAGGTTTTTTATTATGATAATTCATGTTGCGCATAATGCAAAAGAGCAGGAGATCCAGGATCTGGTCAGGAATATAGAAGGAGCTGGTTTCGGGGTGAACCGTTCGGACGGCAAGAACCGGACTGTGATCGGACTGATTGGCGATACTTCAAGAGTGACGGAGAATGACTTCGCAAAGTACAAGATTGTGGATGCCGTCCACCGTATCCAGGCGCCTTACAAGAAAGCGAATAGACAGTTCCACGAAGACGACAGTGTGATTGATATCGATGGTGTCAAAGTAGGGGCTGAAAACTTCCTGGTATGTGCAGGGCCGTGTTCTGTTGAAAACGAAGATGACATGGTGGCGCTTGGCAAGAAGCTTAAAGCAGCAGGTGCAAATACATTCCGCGGGGGCGCGTTCAAACCGAGGACATCCCCATACGCTTTCCAGGGACTCGGCCTTGAAGGGCTGCGCATCCTCAATGTCGTCAAAGAAGAAACGGGACTTCCGATCGTGTCCGAACTGATGTCCACCGACTACATCGATGATTTCGTTGAATCGGTGGATGTCATCCAGGTGGGTGCCCGCAACATGCAGAACTTCGACCTGCTGAAGGCAATCGGCGAGACAGATAAGCCGGTTCTGCTGAAGCGAGGCATGTCGGCAACGATGAAAGAATGGTTGATGTCTGCAGAATACGTCATGGCGGGTGGCAATGATAACGTCATCTTCTGTGAAAGAGGCATCCGCACCTTCGAAACCGCGACACGTAATACACTGGACATCCAGGCTGTGCCGGTCATCCAGAAAGAGTCCCACCTGCCTATCGTCATCGATCCGAGTCACGCAGCGGGTGTAAGACACCTCATCCCATCCATGGCCAAAGCGGCAGTGATGGCAGGTGCGAATGGACTTCAGATAGAAGTGCACGAAGATCCTGAAAATGCATGGAGCGACGGACAGCAGTGCCTGACTCCGGACGAGTTTGAAGAACTGATGCAGACGATCAATATGCTGCTTGATATCGAAAAGAAAACAGCGGCAGGAAAACAGATCGTCCAGCAATAAAATTAAGGAGGGATGGCCATGAATGAACATGAAAAATTGAGGCATAGGATCGATGAGCTGGATGCAGAACTGATTGCGTTATTTGAAGCACGAATGGAAGTTGCAAGCCATATTGCCGAATACAAATTGGAAAATGACATTCCCGTGTTTGATGAAACGCGGGAAGAGCAGGTCGTTTGTAAAAATGTAGGAAGGTTACAGGACCAAAGCTTGGAGATTTATGCAGACTCGTTTTTCAGGCACCTCATGGCACTCTCCAGAAAACGGCAACATGAAAACCTTAGGAATTACACAATCTCCCATAAACTATAAAGAATAGCCTGCGATAATATCGCAGGCTATTCTAATTCTGTCAGGTCATAATAGGTGTTCTGGTATGTTTCATTGATCCAGTTGCTGAAAAGAAGATGTCCATGGCTTTTCCAACTGAATATAGGCGCAGCTGTCGGGTTGTCCTCGGGGAAGTAGTTGTGGGGAATGGCAATCTCACGGCCGCCTGCCAGATCGCGGTCATATTCATTCTTCAGTGTATCCCGTTCGTATTCCAGATGACCAAATATGAACAGGTCACGTTGATCCTCTGTACTCAGGATGTCCGGACCGAATTGCGGATGTGATGTGAGGATGTTCAAGTCATCAATATCCTCTATTGCCTCCATATCAATCTGTGTATGCCGCGACTGGGGCACCTGGTAGACATCATCAAATCCCCTTAGAAGCGGATGGGTGGGTATCAGGTTGTTGTAGTCGAATACTCCGAACAGTTTGGTCGGCAATATGGATTTCTGTATGCCAAAGTAGTGGTTGAGAGCAAACTGTGCCCCCCAGCAGATGAAGAACCTGGAGAATACATGGGTCCTCGACCACTCGATGATATCACGCAGTTCTTCAATATAATCCACCTGGTCAAAATCGAGCTTCTCTACCGGCGCTCCTGTGACAATCATGCCATCGTACCGCCGGTTGCGTACCTCTTCCAGATTATGATAGTACTTCTGAAGATGGCTGGTCGGCGTATTCCTGCTGTGGTGTGTACTCATATACATGAAGTCGACATCGATCTGCAGCGGTGTATTCCCGAGCAGCCGCAAAAGGTGAAGTTCCGTTTCTTCCTTTTTGGGCATCAGGTTCAAAATAAGCATGCGAAGCGGGCGTATATCTTGCGTATGCGCCCGGGTCGCTTCTATGGTATATACATTTTCCTTATGGAGGCGCTCCCGGACCGGGAGGCCTTCAATGATTTTAATAGGCATTTAAATCGCATCCAGACCTTTTTTTAGATCGTCTATGATGTCATCCACATGCTCCAGGCCGACAGACAGGCGGATCATTTCCGGCCTTACGCCACCTGACAACTGTTCATCTTCCTTAAGCTGGGAGTGGGTTGTGGAAGCCGGGTGGATGACGAGTGACTTGGCGTCTCCAACATTGGCAAGCAGTGAAAAGAGTTCGAGGGATTCTATGAATGTCTTGCCGGCTTCATATCCGCCTTTGACACCGAATGTAAATATGGAAGAGGCACCTTTTGGAAGATACTTCTGCTGTAGTCCATGATACTCGCTGGACTCAAGGCCTGCATAGTCGACCCATTCCACTTTATCATGGTTTTCCAGGAATTTGGCAACCGTCTTTGCATTCTCCACATGCCTCTCCATCCGTAGTGACAACGTTTCAATCCCTTGCGTAAGGAGGAATGCATTGAACGGAGAAAGTGCTGCGCCGGTATCCCTGAGCAGGGTGGTACGGATTTTGAATGCATAGGCAGCAGGTCCGAACGCATCAGTGAAGACAAGATCATGGTAGGACGCATCCGGTTCTGTCAGACCCGGAAACTTCCCGTTGTCCCAATTGAAGTTTCCGCCATCGACGATTACCCCTCCGATTGAAGTGCCATGGCCGCCAAGGAATTTTGTAGCTGAATGAACAACAACATGTGCGCCGTGCTCAATCGGGCGGCAGAGATACGGAGTGGCGAATGTATTATCCACGATAAGTGGTACGCCATTATCCTCTGCAATTTTCGCCAATGCTTCCAAATCTTCCACATTGCCTTCCGGGTTGCCGATGGTTTCTACAAAGATCGCCTTCGTATTCTCCTTGATTTCACGTGAAACATTTTCAGGATCTTTCGAATCAACAAGACTTGTTTCAATGCCGAACTTTTTGAATGTGTGGGTGAATAGTGTATGAGTGCCCCCATACAGGCTGGCGGAGGAGACAATGTGGTCTCCGGTGCTTGCTACAGCCTGGATGGCATATGTAATGGCAGCCATACCGGACGCAACACCAAGGCCAGCGACGCCGCCTTCGAGCTCTGCAACACGTGTTTCCAAAGCGGCAGTTGTCGGATTCATGATACGCGTGTATATATTGCCTGTATCCTGCAGGCCGAACAGTTCTGCAGCATGCTTCGTATCATCAAATACATAGGAAGTCGTCTGATAGATGGGAAGGGCGCGTGAATTTGTGGTGGGATCCACTTCTTGTCCGGCGTGAAGCTGTTTTGTCTCGAAACGGTGATTCTCTGTCATTGTTCATTCCTCCAGTTATATATTATAAAAAAGAGCCTGCCCAAAGATTAAGGGAGACTCTCGAGTCACTCATCTTTCAGGAACGTACCTGTTGGATTTAGCACCTTACCTAAAAGGTTGCCGGGCTTCGCAGGGCCAATCCCTCCACCACTCTGGATAAGCAAATATTTGATTAGGGACTATGTTACTATAAGGTCAGTTAATTTGTCAAATACTTTTAAAAATTTAAATAATGGAAAGGGTGAGGCATATGTACGATGTTCTGGTCGTCCTGTTGATGATTGTGGCACTTCTTCTTTTCACTTTGAGCCGTCTTCAACTGAACAGGACCAGAAAAAGTATGACTGCCGAGAATTATGCTGAAGAACTTCATCACCGGGTTTTGAAAGATCGTAGGGCGGGGAAGACAAGAGGGGAGATTATCGAAGTGCTGAAGAAGGACTACGGACTGGATCAGCATGAAGCGGAGTACATATATCATCGTACGGCAGGTACACGAAAGGAGAATGACTGATGAAAATTGTGCAACCCGAACCTCTGAAATATGAAAGTGGTCCCAGAGCAGTTATGCTACTGCATTCTTTTACAGGAACTGTCAGGGATGTAAAGCCATTGGCGCAGCATCTTTATCAGCATGAATATACTGTCCATGTCCCGAGTTTTGAAGGGCATGGCATGGGACCTTCAGAGCTCGTCCGGACCGGCCCCTCCGACTGGTGGCAGAATGTCATGGACGGATATCATTTCCTCAAGGATAAGGGGTATGAAAACATCGCAGTTGGCGGCGTATCCCTTGGGGGTGTATTGGCTCTCAGGGCAGCAGAGCAGCTTGGAGATATCAATGGTGTTGTGAGCATGTCTGTGCCGCAGGGCAAGGATGTCGAAGATATAAACAGGAGGGTACTGAACTATACGAAGAATTTCTTGGAGTTTACCGGAGAAGTCGACGAAAAAATCAAGGAGGCAGTCGAGTACTACAGGGATAATCCAATGGACAGTCTGGAGGATTTCCGGAAGCTGATCGATGAAGTGCATGAGAATCTGGGGTACATTGATGTTCCTGTAGCGGTCAAATACGGAGAAAAGGATGCGGAATTATACATGGAGAGCGCGAAAAGTATATATGAAAGCATCGGTCATAATGAAAAGGAAATCCAGTCTTATGGAAACACCGGCCACCTGATGACGAGAGGCAAGGACCAGGAGATGCTTTTTGAAGATATCCAGAAATTCTTTGACGCGCTCGACTGGCAGTGATGAATATGAATTGCTGCAGCGGAGATTTTCTTCATTTGCCAACACATCGCAATAAGTTTAATATGAAGTTACTGTGTTTTAAAAATTTTAAGAGAATTTGGAGTGGTCAAATTGCAGAATTTCAGACAGGCCTTGAAAATAGGCTTTGCCTATACGGGGGTAGTAGTTGGAGCTGGGTTCTCCACGGGACAGGAGATACTCCAGTTTTTCACCAATAATGGTGCAATGAGTGTCTTTGCAATATTACTTTCCGGTCTTTTGATCCTTTTTACAGGGAAGTGGACGGCGGACGTCGGCTTCGATATCAAGGCGGAATCCCATGTGGATTCCCTTCTGAACATGTTCGGCAATACATTCGGCCGGATTATCGACATTGTGCTTGCGTTTTTCCTATACGGAGTGGCCGTGATCATGTTTGCAGGTGCAGGCTCGACATTTTATGAGAGTTTCGGCGTAGCACCATGGATCGGTTCGCTGATACTGATCATCGGTGTCTATATTACATTGAATATGGGCTTCAACCGGATCGTACTGGCGCTGGGGGCCATTACACCATATCTGCTTGCGCTCGTGGTGATCATTGCTGTTGTCAATTTCCTGAACCCCGCTGTGTCACTCGGTGAAGTGGATCAGTATGCACAGCCCGGCGAAACGACCTTCGGACCATGGTGGTGGGATGCGATTACATATAGTGGCTTTACAATCGCCGTAGCATTCAGTTTTTTGACGATGATGGGATCCGATTCCAGTTCAAGGAAAGTTGCAGGCTGGGGTGGACTTATAGGAAGCATCATCATCATCCTGCTCATGTTCCTTATCAATAACGGGCTATTGGCACGTATGGATCAGGTGAATGAATTCGAACTGCCGATGCTCCTTCTGGCCAATGAAATCCATCCGGTACTCGGTTTTCTGCTCTCGATAGCGATGCTGCTGGTCATATATAATACGGCTGTCGGCATGCTCTATCCGTTTCTCGTACGGTTCAGCCAGCCGAAAAGCCGCCTTTACA
This sequence comes from Salinicoccus sp. Bachu38, assembly GCF_038561955.2. NCBI lineage: Bacteria > Bacillati > Bacillota > Bacilli > Caryophanales > Staphylococcaceae > Salinicoccus > Salinicoccus bachuensis. Next base: position 138,867 of record NZ_CP138333.2, read on the forward strand.
ATATCATGCTGCCAATAGCACTGGTTCTGGGGTATTTCCTCAGCTTTGTCGGCTTTGCTGACCTAGTGGGAACCGTCTATCCGGTAATGGGTTATGTAGGGTTATTACTTGGTATTGCGATGTTCCTCAAGTGGATCAACCTGATTATGACGAAAAAAGCCCCTCAATGATGAGAGACACCCCCAAAGTTGAACCAAAATCAACTCTGGGGGTGCTTCTTCGTTATTCGTCCTCTCCTATGATGAAGACATTCATATTGGAAAGGACATCGATTGTCTTGTCATGGAGTGTTCTATCAGTGCCGGCGGATAGATCCTTATTGAGTGTAATATCTGCCTGCGGAAAAATGTTCTGGATGATCATGATGTTGGCGAGGACGCAGACGTTCGTCTCTGCACCGACAAATTCAATGGTGCGGTTGGTCTCCACTTCATCTTCATAGTTTTTCTGGATCTTTCTCGCTTCTTCAGGAGGGATGCCATAGAAGGTTTTTACATATTCATCCCCGTGGGTTTCAAGCAGCTGGCGGAACTGTGGGAAAATCTCTTCGTCAAAACGGATGCTTTCCAGGCTCCGCTTCTCCTGTTCGAATTCCGGATAGAGGTTACGTGTATAGATGATGGACTCACCATTGTCTATGGCCTGCTGGATGCGTGCTTCAATGCCATCCCGCACCTCTTTTGTGGAATTTGCGTATCCTGTTCCTCTTTCGTCGAAAATATCATTTTGGACATCTATTACTACGAGCATTCAATCTACTCCTTCATATTGGAAACCAATTTTGGGATTCATGTTAACTATTTACCCATTTAATGCTCTTTCATACCATCATCCTTGAAATCCATCCTTATTTTGGGTACCATACAGATAATCATATAAAAAGGTCGCCTAGGGTTCCGCCATTTAAAGATGGGGCTGGTCCGAGAGGTGGCGCATGAAGTTTATTCATGACACGGAAGGATAAAAGCCTGGGAGAGAATGCGATTCTCTTTCGGGCTTTTTTGATTTCACAGGAGGTAGAATATGACAAGGCAATGGATCAAAGTTGTAATTGCAAGTGCTTTTGAAGTGGGTTGGGTGGTCGGTCTCACTCATTCGACGACATGGTATGAATGGATTGGCACCCTGATTGCCATCTTTGTGAGCTTCTATCTGATGATCGATGCAGGCAAATATCTGCCGGTTGGCACGGTTTACGCTGTCTTTGTCGGTTTGGGCGCCTTCGGAACGGTGTTTTCGGAAATCATTCTTTTCGGGGAACCTTTTGTGCCCCTTAAGATTGTTCTGATTTCACTCATACTTGTTGGTGTCATCGGGTTGAAAATTGTGACGGATGAAAATACGGATGGGGAGGCAGGATGAATATGGCGTGGGTTTCACTTATTGTAGCAGGGCTGTTTGAAGTGTGCGGTGTGCTTTCGATAAATAAGCTGCATAAGGACAAGTCCCTATTCTCCCTAATTCTGTTGCTGACATGTTTCGGTTTGTCCTTTTTCTTCCTGTCGATTGCACTTGAAGTATTGCCGATGGGGACCACCTATGCAGTATGGACAGGCATAGGGGCCTCTGGAGGTGCATTGCTCGGCATGGTGTTCTTCGGGGAATCGAAGGATTGGAAACGCATCTTCTTCATTATGCTCATCATCTTTGCTGTAGTCGGATTGAAGCTGATTTCCTGATGCACTCAATGTGAAACTTCGTGGGACTCAATACTCGTTTCGTTGAGCAGCCTGAGCAAGGCGAGTGTGCTGGTTGATTGGAATCGGACATCCGGTGTAAGCAGATAGAAGTGCCTGTCGATTGCCATGTCATTGTAATTGATGTGCTGCAACCGGCCTGTTTCGAGCTCATGCTGGATGGTGTGCTTCGACAGTAGCGAAAGGCCGATGCCGCTTGCTACAGCATTCTTGATTGCCTGGGTGCTGCTTAAAGTGATTGTTTTGGGATGAATGCCGAGGCGTTCGAGAACCTGCTCCTGATAGTGCCGGGTACCGGAGCCTTCTTCGCGGATCAGCCAAGTCGTCTCCTCCAGTGTCTGGAGTGTGGGAGAAGCGGGAAATGTGGCGTCGCCTATGATATGCATTGCATCTTTGAGAAGCCGGGTGATATTGACTTTTGTATCGGTGATCTCATCTTCAATGATGCCTATGTCGAGGTCAGAGGATTTTATACCATGCATGATGGCTGCCGAATTGCTGATATGGACTTCGGGTATGATTCCGGGGTGTTTTTTTACGAGTCTTGCAAGTATTGAAGGAAGAATATACTCTCCATACGTATAGCTCGCGCCAATATGAATCGGTCCTTTCGTCTCTTCCTGGAGGTCATGGATGAGGTGATGCATCCTTGACTCGAGAGACATCATTTCTTTGGCGTGATGATAATATATCTCTCCGGCGGGATTCAGTCTGATGCCCCGGGTGGACCGCTCAATCAACGTAATATCAAGCTCTTCTTCAAGCTGTTTGATATAGCCCGACACTGCAGGCTGTGTCATGTGAAGCATACTCGCCGCTCGGGTAAAACTTCTTTCTTCAACAACTGCGACGAACACCCGCGCTACCTGGTTGATCATGTAAAAACCCTTTCCATAACCTATTAGTTATAATTAACATAATTATATACTATTTCACTTATGCTTCCTACCGCCCTATCATGAAGTACGGAGGCGAATATTATGGGGGCTGAAAAACCACAATTTTGGTATGGGATTCTTTTTACATTCAGCATAGCGGTATTCAGCTTTGGAATCGCCCAATTGCCGGGATTCACCTATGTTGGGCCACTGGCGACTGCAATCATACTTGCATTCATATACAGACAGATTTTCGGCTATCCTGACAGGCTGAGATCGGGTATACAATTTTCAGCAAAGATACTGCTGCGTGCTGCAATCATCCTATATGGTCTGAAACTCAATATAGATACTGTATTCAGCGAAGGTCTGCCACTCTTGATGAAATCAGCGATCGTCATTGCTCTGGCCATCCTTCTGTCTTATACTTTGGCTAAAATATTCAAAGCCGATATGACCCTCTCCATGCTGCTGGGGGTCGGGACGGGGGTGTGCGGTGCCGCTGCCATTGCTGCAGTTGCTCCCATCATCAAAGCGAAGGATGAAGATACGGCGGTGAGTGTAGGCATCATTGCATTGCTCGGAACAGTGTTTTCAATCGCCTATCTCATCGTGCGTCCATATCTGCCGATAGATGATGTTGCATATGGGGTGTGGTCGGGCCTGAGCCTGCACGAACTTGCGCATGTAGCGCTTGCTGCAGAACCCGCTGGTGAAGAGTCGTTGGCATTTGCATTGCTCGCCAAGCTTTCGAGGGTCTTTCTGCTCGTGCCTTTATGCTTCGTTTTCATCTGGTATATGAGGCGGAAACAGAGCAGGACAGGAGAAGCCAAAGTGGCTTTTCCATACTTCCTCATCGGGTTCATAGTGATGAGCCTGTTGAACAGTTATGTATTGGGGGATATTGTGAGTTTGTCTGAAGGGTTCATGACTTTCATCTCCCATCTGACCACAGTGCTTCTGACGATGGCGATGATTGCACTTGGGCTGAACATCAATATGAGGGATATGGCCGGCCGTGCATCAAGACCATTTGGAATCATACTCCTTGTTTCCATATTGCTTTCCATAACTGTATATATTATAAAATAAAACCGTTTCCTGGAGGGGAAACGGTTTTATTCTAGGAGAGATATTGTTCGACACTGTCGTTATTTGTAACGATCAGGAACACCTTTCCTTCGTCCATTTCACTTTCATAGCTTTCAGCTTCGGATTCTGAAAAGCCGAGGTTCTGAAGCTGTTTACGGAGAAGGTCGCCTTTTTTCTCAAATGTTGATTTCACTGCTTCGCCGACGCCCATTTCACTGAGACCCACCGTGCTGATGCCTGCGTTGTCTGCAATGCGCTTAGTGCGGTCATCATCGTGGGAGATGACATAGATGTCATCTGCGCTTACATCTTTGGAAGTGAGTTTACTAACATCATCTTGGAGTGCTTCGTCATTCGTATACGGTTTGATGAATGGTTTCATGTGTATGATTCCTCCTATGAATGTATTGATATTGACGATTCAAAAGAATAATTCCCCTTTATTTTCTTGTTAAACATGGCTGCATTGACAAATGACGGTAAAGTATTTAGTATTGCAATGTTGTAAAACTCTGATGATCGGAAGGTGACTCTGTTTGAATGCGGTCCTGATAGCGGTTTTTGTAATGATTTTATTAAGTCTTTTCAGATTGAATGTAGTACTGGCACTATTTATCGGCGCACTCGCTGGCGGAGTGGTTGCAGGTATGGGGTATGGTGAAGTCATCACCGTATTTACGGAAGGTATTGTAGGGGGAGCGGAAATTGCACTCAGCTATGCGCTCCTCGGTGGATTTGCTGCGCTGATTGCGTACAGTGGCATTACAGAAGTATTGGTAGGCTTCATAATCAAGGCGCTGAAGAAAGAGCAGTCCAAAAAAGCGCGGATCATTGCGAAGGTATCGATCATAGTCGCTCTCCTTGCGGTATCGATCATGAGTCAGAACCTCATCCCGGTCCATATTGCATTTATCCCCATCCTCATTCCACCGCTGCTCAGCCTGATGAACGAACTCGGTTTCGACCGGCGTCTCATTGCAGTTGTACTGACTTTTGGCCTGACCTTCCCCTATGTCCTTTTCCCGATCGGTTTTGGCCAGATATTCCAGAATACGATTGTGACAGGATTCGAGTCTGCAGGGATGGACATTGCCTTCGGGGAAGTGGCACCTGCACTCGTCATTCCTGCGAGCGGCTTTGTCGTCGGTCTGGTTCTGGCGTTGTTCTACTATAGGAAGAACCGGCGGTATGAAACCAAAGACATCGCTTCTGAAAGTGTTGCAGAGGTGAATGTCAAGACAGTTTCCATTGCTGTGATTGCAATTGTTGCGACGTTTGGTGTCCAGATTCTGACGGATTCCATGATATTTGGCGCATTGGCGGGAATCATGGTCTTCTTCCTGTCTTTCCAGTTCAAATGGAGCAGGCTGGACAATGAACTGGTCAATGGAATCAAAATGATGGCCTACATCGGAATCGTCATGCTGGCTGCCAATGGCTTTGCTGCTGTCATTTCAGAGACCGGGCATGTGAGTCCACTCGTCGATGGCATTGCGAATATCCTCTCGGATCAGAAGATACTGGTAGTCACTTCCATGCTGTTTGTAGGACTGGTAGTGACGATGGGAATCGGATCCTCCTTCGCTACCATTCCGATCATCGCGAGCATCTTCATTCCGATGGGAATGGAACTTGGACTGTCGATACCGGCCATCATTGCTATCATTGGTACTGCAGGTGCCCTGGGTGATGCCGGCTCACCAGCTTCCGACTCGACACTTGGGCCGACGGCCGGACTCGCTGCCGACGGTCAGCATAACCATATATGGGATACCTGTGTGCCGACTTTCGTATTCCTGAATATACCTGTCCTGATTGCAGGATTTTTTGCAGGTATGATCCTATAACATTTAAAATCCATCCGGAGCTTAGGCTTCGGGTGGATTTATAACATCCAGAAAAGGTGAGAACATGTACCATACAGAGTCCAAAAGAGAAATGTACAAACAATTCATCAGAATACTGTGGCCGATCATGATCACCCAGGTGCTTCTCTATTCCATGAACCTGATTGATACGATGATGTCAGGGAGGTCAGGGGTGGACGACCTGGCTGGTGTAGCCATCGGGTCAAGTTTCTGGGCGCCCGTTTCCACAGGGATCAATGGAATCCTGCTGGCCGTCACCGCCATCGTCGCTCAGCTGCTGGGCGCGGGAAAGAAAGAGGCGATGCGCCATAATGTCCAGCAGGCAATCTATGTAGCAGTGGCGCTCACGGCCATCGTCCTATTGATCGGCATGTTTTTTCTGGATGATGTGCTGGACATCATGGGGCTGGAGAGGTCCGTCCATCATATAGCCTACTACTATCTTGTTGGTCTATCCACCGGTACGTTGCCATTATTCTTTTTTGGAGTACTGAGAAATTTCGTTGATGCACAAGGGTTTACAAGAATATCGCTATACGTTATAACGACGTCGTTGCCTTTGAACATATTCTTCAACTATGCTTTAATTTTCGGAAACTTCGGCTTTCCGGAACTCGGAGCATCGGTGCCGGTTATGCGACATCCATCACCTACTGGCTCATGTTCCTCCTCATATCCCTCATGGTCATGAGAGTCAATCCACTAAAGGGATTCTACATATTCAGAGAATGGTCCCGGCCGTTGGCCGGCACCATAAGACACCATTTGGCCGTAGGGGTGCCGATCGGTGTACTCATATTTGTAGAGACCAGCATCTTTTCCATGATGACCCTCCTTATCGGAGTGATGTTTACCACAAATATCATCGCAGCCAACCAGGTGGTACTCAATTTTACTACGATGCTGTTCATGCTGCCACTCAGTATATCCATGGCAATGACCATTGTAATCGGGTTTAGTGCTGGAGGCGGGCGACATGAGGATGCAAGGCGTTATAAAATAATGGGAGTCGTTTCAAGTCTCGGACTTGTTGGCGCCGCTTCCATCTTTCTTTACTTCTTCAGGGAGCCCATTTCATACCTGTATACGGATGATCCAGAAGTGGTGGCCGTTACAATGCCGTTATTCCTGTTTGCCATCATCTACCAGTTCTCCGATGCTCTGCAGGCGACTTTCCAGGGGATACTGAGAGGATACAAGGATGTCGTCCTGCCTTCAGTCATCGCCATTGTTTCCTACTGGCTGGTCGGCATGGTGGCGGGATATTTGTTGGCTTCCCGGACCGGTCTTGAGGTCTATGGCTTTTGGGTCGGCATCTCCATCGGTCTTACGTCTGCAGCCATCGGTTTTTATGTCCGCTTGAAACATATTGAAAATAAAAATATGTTTAACGCCTCCCAAAATGCGCAATAAGTAGATATAAGCAAGATGGAAGGGGAGTAGGATTATGGACAATTTGAATAATCCAAAATATAAGTACTTTGATGATAAATTCAGCAAACAGGAACAATCATACCCGGGCGTCCAGAATGAGATGACCCCGGTACCCGACTGTGGGGAGGAATCCTATAAAGGCAGCGACAGGCTGACAGGAAGAAAGGCCCTCGTTACCGGAGGGGATTCCGGAATCGGACGTGCCGCAGCCATTGCGTATGCCAAAGAAGGCGCGGACGTTGCCATCAGCTATCTGCCGGATGAAGAGTCGGATGCCCAGGAAGTCAAAGAAGTGATCGAGGCGACAGGAAGGAAAGCAGTTCTTCTGCCAGGAGATCTTCGGGACGAATCTTTTGCAAGACAGCTCGTCCATGACGCAGCCAAAGAGCTGGGGGGGCTGGACACCCTGGTGATGAATGCGGGGATGCAACAGTATATAAATGATATAAAAGGCCTGAAGACACAACAGCTTCAGGATACTTTCACCATCAATGTATTCTCGAACGTATGGATGCTTCAGGAAGCACTGGATCACCTGCCTGAAGGCGGCAGTGTAATCATCACAACTTCCGTGCAGGCTTTCAGTCCGGCATCCCTTCTGGCGGATTATGCAATGACGAAGAGCGCCCAGGTGTCATTCATCGTTTCGATGGCACAGAAGCTCGGACAGAAAGGCATCCGGGTAAATGGCGTAGCACCCGGACCAGTATGGACGGCGTTGCAGATTTCAGGAGGCCAGCCGCCGGAAAACATCCCGGAATTCGGCCAGAATACACCACTGCAACGCGCCGGGCAGCCGGTTGAACTGTCGGATACCTATGTATTGCTCGCTTCAGACAGTGGCAGCTATATCACAGGTCAGGTATTCGGAGTGACAGGCGGAATGCCGATCAATATGTAGGCACGAAAAGCATGAGGAAATCAAAAAGGCCCCATCTGGACTTCGTCCAGATGGGGCCTTTTTGATTCATCTCCAAATATACCTGATCATTTTACCGAATAGCTTGGCATCGGGATATCTGAAAGGAAAATCGAAGCATGTCGTCTGATTCAGAATGCTTTTTTCGTGCGTGAAAGTATCGAATGAGTACTTTCCATGATACCTTCCCATGCCACTATTGCCGCGTCCGCCGAAAGGAAGGTGTGGGTTGACGAGGTGGAAGACGGTGTCGTTTACAGCACCTCCGCCGAACGGTACAGATTGGATGACGTTTCCAGCTTCGGCTTTGTTCCCGGTAAATACATACAGAGCCAATGGATCGGGCAGGTCCCTGACATCCAGTATCGCCTTATCAAGGGAATCGAATTCGAGTACAGGCAAGACGGGACCGAAAATCTCTTCCTGCATCGCATCGTGTCCAAAGTCCACATTATCGATGATTGTCGGTTCTATGGAAAGAGTGGAAGGGTCTGCATGCCCCCCGTGGACCACATCACCCTGAATCAGATCTTTAACACGTTCAAAGTGCTTTTCACTGACTATGCGCATATAGCCTCCATTCCTGAAAGGCTCCTCATAAAATTTTTCAGTGTAATATTTCATATGACGGATCAGCTCCTGTTTGATGGAAGCATGCGCATAGACAAAATCCGGAGCCACACAAGTCTGGCCGGCATTGATGAACTTGCCCCATACAATCCTTTTGGCTGCAAGTTTCACATTGGCATTTTTTGTCACGATGGCTGGCGATTTTCCTCCGAGTTCAAGAGTGACAGGTGTAAGATGCTGCGCGGCTTTCTCCATGACGATCTTCCCTATATGGGAACTTCCTGTATAGAAGATATAGTTGAAGGGCAGGTTGAGGAGACTCTGGTTTGTCTCTATGCCCCCTTCTACGGAAGCGACATATTTCTCGGGGAACGCCAGGGATATGATATCGCTGATTACCCGACTGATGGCCGGTGTATGTTCCGACGGTTTGAGAATGGCGGTGTTGCCTGCACTGATTGCACCAATCAGAGGGCCGATGGCCAGGTTAAATGGATAATTCCATGGTGAAATGATCAATGTGACGCCATAAGGTTCCTTATGGATTTTTGAAGTTGAACCGATGTGGCTTACAGGTGTTTTCACCTTTTCTGTTTCTGCCCATTTTTTGAGATGCCTCATGGAGAGATTGAGATCATTGTAGACATATCCTATTTCGGTCAGATATCCTTCAGTTTCTCCTTTATTCAAGTCCGTTTTCATGGCTTTAAGCAAAGCATCTTCATAATAACGGATAGCTCTTTTCAATTGTTTAAGCGATTCGATTCTGAACGGGAGGCTCCTCGTTCTTTCAGACTGGTAAAATTGCTTCTGTCTATTGAATAACGACTCATACATTTTAATCACTCCTCATTTTTATATATGTACCCCGATAAGTATGGAATATGTACTCTCCCCTTATTGAACAGCCCATATCACCTTACAACATTTTGAATACTCAATTTAATTAACACTGCTTTACAGAATGATAAAGTTTCATATGGTTTGTGTAAAAATGATTGCTTTTTATCGAAATGGCACTATACTTAATTTACTACAGGAAAAAGGTGATCAAATGGAGACGAGATTGAAAATATTGGAAGGTAGACTGACAGCCTACCAATTGAGCGAAGCCCTGGGCATCCCGATGGAAATGGCACAAAGTCTCCTGAACGAAGAAGTGGCAGTCGAGCAGCTTGATGAAGCAGTCAAAGCAAAGATCACTGGATTGGAAAGTGCTCTGTTCAACTAGCAGAGTTGTAATGTTTCACTGTACATGTTCATCTCATTTCATAGGAAACTGTTTGAATGCAATTCACATTCATTGTTTAATCCACTTCCTGTGATATAATTAACTTTAGTTTGATTAATTGGTTGAGGAAGGTGAATGCATGGATATTGGTTTGAATTTTGAATTAATGACTGAAAAGTTAACTGCTTACCAGATAAGCAGGGCTGTGGATATCTCCATTGATCAGGCTCAATCAATTATAGACGGACAGGTCGATATTGATGACCTGGACCAAGAGACGATAGACAAACTTAAAAATTTGAATGATAAACTGATGAACTGAGGTAGGCGGCAGCCGATCTCAGTTTATTTTATACAACTTTAGGCGGTTTAATTCAAATCATGCAGATGGTAACATATAATACACACTTAAATATATGTATAAAGGAGCCTTTCCAATGAAGTTACTGATCCTTTCAGGAAGTGCCTTTCCAGGTTCGCACACACATTCTATTGCCAGGCTGATCGAATCTCTTGTGGAACAGCCGGAACATGATGTAACCCATATAGATCTCAGGGAAATGGATATTCCCGTATTCGGGCAGGGGAAGACGGAAGATATAGAAGTCTTGAAGCGGCATGCTGAAAATGCAGATGCCATCATCATCGGCACGCCGAACTATCATACTTCATTTTCCGGTCTGCTGAAAAATGCATTGGACCATCTGTCCATAGACGAATTTGAAATGAAACCGGTCGGACTCTTCTGCAACAGCGGCGGCATGAGGAATTCCGACCCCCTCACGCAGCTGCGGATGGTGATGAGGGGCGTACATGCGATGGTACTGCCGCTGCAGGTATGTACATGTGATGAAGATTTTGACAAGACCGGCGAAGGATACGAGCTGATCAACAATGCACTGAAAGAACGGCTGAGTGTCATGATTGATGGTCTGGTGCGTCAGTCGCATTCCGAGACGATAAGCATCTGATGTATCAGATGCTTATTTTAGTATGAGGATCAATTTGAACGGATGGGGAAAAGTGGACGGATGAATAAAAGGACAAAAGAGAATATTCCGATTCTTATATTGCTGGGAATCATGGCCATATTCCTATTGGCATTCATGGTGTCGGAAACGACACTGTTCAAGGGGGGTGGAAATATCCATAATTTCGAGGAGGCAGTGGAGCGTCAGATCAATAATGGTACAGCGGATTTGAAGCTTGAAGAGGGCAGGGCGCGGCAGGCTGAAAACGATGAAATCAGAAATGCGATGAAAGTCCATGGAAGCCCTGTCGAATATCAATTTTTGAATCTCACTGAAAAAGTGGATGTTGCAAATGAAGAACTGGATCGGCTGCTGGAAGGCAAAGGCATACTTGAAGGACGCGGAGATTTATTCATTGAAGCCCAGGAAAAATATGACATCAACGTGTTGTATCTCATCAGTCATGCCCAGCTCGAGACCGGCAATGGGGAGTCGCAGCTTGCGCAGGGCATCCGTGCAGGAGATGCCATATACTATAATTTCTTCGGCGTCGGTGCTTTCGACCGGCAGGCAATCGAAGAAGGATCGGCCTACGCAGCCCGTGCCGGATGGTCCACCCCTGAAGCAGCCATACTCGGCGGTGCAAAATTCATCAGGGAAAATTACCTGGATCAGGAACAGCAGACGCTGTATGCGATGCGCTGGAACCCTGTGAATCCTGGGAGTCATCTTTACGCGACCGATATAGAATGGGCCCTGAAGATAGGCCGTATCGTCGAGTCGCATTATCAGAAACTGGGCAAGGACGCGGACAATTTCCTGAAAGACTATTATAAGCATTAAAAAAGATTCCAGCCTAAAGGCTGGAATCTTTTTTAATGCGCCAGGGATGACTGTATATATTGAAGGAATCACCGCGGACGAAACCGACAGCGGTAATGTTCAGGTCCTCCGCCAACTGTATTGCGAGGTTTGTGGGCGCCGATTTGCTCAGCACGATGCCGACACCGATCTTCGCAGCTTTTGTCAGCACTTCGGATGAAATGCGTCCGCTGAATACAAGGACTTTATCCCGGACGGAAATACGGTTCTGCAGGCAGTGGCCATACAGTTTGTCCAATGCATTATGTCTGCCGATGTCCCCCCGGTGAGCAATGACGCTATCAGACGTACCCAGACTTGCATTATGTATGCCGCCCGTCTCCTTGAAGATGGTGCTCCGCTCCTGCATGCCACGCATCAGTTCTATGCACTGGGCCGGGGTCAGCGTCGTTTTGGCCATTGAGACCTTTGCAGTGTCCACGTCGTTCTGGAAATAGAACTGGCGGCTCTTGCCGCAGCAGGATCCGAGGATACGTTTGGAGTAGATGAAGTGATCGGTGGGGATCTCCCTGTTCAGACGGATGTGGCAGAAGCCGCCGTGGTCGTCCAGATTCATGGATTCTATATCGCTGAACCGTTTTATCGCCCCTTCAGATGCAAGAAAACCGATAACCAGTTCCTCAAGATGTTCCGGCGAACATACCAGTGTTGCAAATTCCACATCGTTCAAGTAGATCGTAAGAGGGAATTCCTCTGCTACAGCATCTTCCACTTCCATCATCTGGTCATCACTGTAGCGCAGAATCTTTTTATTGGTTGTGGTCTTCAATATTTTCCCTCCTTTTTAATTATATTGAAAACGCTTTCCCATTATATTATAATGAAAATTAATTCATAACATTGCAAATATATTCTATAGTGTAAAGGTTTTTTTGTAAACAATTAAAACAAAGGGGCGCTTCGATTGAAAACAAAGAAAAACCGTTGGCTCATCGCATTGGCAGGAGTGGGAATACATATCTCGATAGGATCGGTCTATGCATGGAGCGTATTCACTGCACCGCTTCAGGCCGAGTTGGGATGGAGTTTGAGTAATGTTTCGTTTACGTTCAGCCTGGCAATACTGTTTCTCGGGCTATCCGCAGCCTTCATGGGCCATTTTGTAGAAGCGAAGGGACCACGCATATCAGGTCTCGTTTCTACAGGTTTTTTCGCCTCAGGTCTGGCTATTGCCGGGTTTGCCGTGCAGATAGAGAGTCTTTGGCTATTATATCTCGGTTACGGCGCTTTGGGTGGAATCGGGCTTGGGATAGGATATATCACCCCCGTATCGACTCTTGTAAAATGGTTTCCTGATCGACGGGGGATGGCGACAGGACTTGCCATCATGGGATTTGGTTTTGCCGCAATGCTTGCAAGCCCAGCAATGGAATTCATGATTGAAGCGTTCAGCATCGGTGCCACTTTCTATGTTCTTGCCGGGGTCTATTTTGTAATCATGCTGCTCTCAAGCCTGTATTTGGAGAAACCGCCGGAAGGCTATCAGCCAGAAGGTGTGGATTTGGAAGAAAAGCAAACGGCGAAGAAGGATCTGGTGCAGCTTACAGCGAATGAAGCGGTCAAAACCAGAAGGTTCTACTTCCTATGGCTTATGCTTTTCATTAATGTGACGTGCGGCATCGCGATCCTTGCTGTAGCAAGTCCCATGGCTCAGGAAATCGCCGGTCTCTCAGCGGGCGCAGCTGCTCTGATGGTCGGGCTGATGGGTGTGTTCAATGGTGGCGGAAGGCTGGTATGGGCAACGGTGTCCGACTATTTGGGACGGCCCAATGTCTACACGCTATTCTTCATCCTGCAGATCGCCCTGTTCCTGATTCTCCCTTCAGTCACCCAAGCCCTAATCTTCCAAATGATGCTGTTCGTCATCATCTCATGCTACGGCGGGGGATTTGCTTCCATTCCTGCCTATATAGGTGATATTTTCGGGACGAAACAGTTGGGGGCGATCCACGGGTATATACTGACTGCCTGGGCAGCTGCAGGGCTGGTCGGTCCTTATATCTCTTCTACAGTCTATGAAGCGACGCAGAGCTATACTCTAACATTATACATCTTTGCAGGAATGTTCGTTGTTGCCTTTCTGATTTCCATATTCATCAGAGTGGATATCAAAAAACTTGAGACGGTGGCAAAAAACGACAGCGAACCGGAGCTTGTCATGGAAAATTAGTAATTGGAGAAAGAATTCCAGTGTATGTTAATTATAAAATTGAATTTTATAATTTGCCATTTTAACAAGGCATGTTCTCTTCATCTTGAAGAGCATGTCTTTCAATTTTGTCCAATTTTAATCATTATATGGGGTTATAATCACTTTAAGTTTAAATTCTCAGAAGAGAATTGATTAAACTGAAAATTGGGATACAATAACTATAGGAAAAGACAATTTTTTGGAGGAAGTGTAGTAATGGGAAAAACTCTGCATCAAGGTCCGATAAGCAAGACGAAAAAATGGGATCCGAACCTGTGGGTGAGTCCGGTGCCGTTCGGTCTGACCAAAGTGAAACCGCACCACATCAGGGATACGGCCAAAATTGCGTGGAAAAATAAAGACAACCTCAACTATGCCAAAAATATCATTACCAAAGGTGTGTGTGATGGATGTGCGCTGGGTGTATCCGGTCTGCAGGACCAGACACTGAAAGGGCCGCATATGTGCACCACCCGCTTCAATGTCCTCCGCCTGAATACTGCGCCGCCGATCAAACCCGAGGTTCTGCATCAGGATATCGACGAACTGAGGAAGATGACGAGTGCGGAACTCAGGGAACTGGGCCGCATCCCGTACCCGATGATGCGCCGCAAGGGGGATCGCAAGTTCATCCGTATTTCATGGGACGAGGCGATGGACACGGTTGCAGATAAGATGAAGACTCTGGACCCGAAGCAGTATGCCTTCTATCTGACAAGCCGGGGCATCACCAATGAATCCTATTATGTTGCAGCCAAAGCATCAAGATTTCTCGGCACCAACAATATAGACAACGCATCCCGCATCTGCCATTCACCGAGCAAGACGGCCATGAAGCGCTCGATCGGTGTTGGGGCTTCGACATGCAACTATCAGGACTGGCTTGGTACGGATGTACTGGTATTCTGGGGCAGTGTGGCATCAAACTCAAGTCCGGTATCCACAAAGTATATGATGGAAGCGAAGAAACGCGGTACGAAAATCATCGTCATCAATCCATATAAGGAACCGGCGATGGAGAACTACTGGGTGCCTTCTGTGACGGAATCGGCTCTATTCGGAACAAAGATTGCGGATGACTTCTTTGAAGTGAACATCGGCGGTGACATTGCCATGATGCATGGCGTCATGAAGCACTGGTTCGAAATGGAGGCGGAAAACTCCGGCTCGGCAATCAATCACCAGTTTGTACAGGATCACGTAAACAACTACGATGAACTTAAAGAAACTGTGGAAAATCAGACATGGGAACGTATCGTTGAATCATCGGGCATCAGCCGGGAGCGCATCACAGAGCTTGCGGAACTGCTTGCGAAGTCGAATAGCGGCGTCATGGTGTGGGCACTCGGCCTGACGATGCATAAGCATGCGACGGACAATATTTCACAAGTTGCGAATCTCGCCCTGCTTCGTGGCTGGCTTGGAAGGGAAAATTGTGGTCTGATGCCTTTGCGCGGACATTCCAGTGTCCAGGGTTCAGGAGAAATGGGGGCCGATCCATTCGTTCTGCCTGGAGGCGACTATGATGATGCGAACAGGGAACGGATTGAAAAGATATGGAACTTCGAATTGCCGAAATGGCCGGGGGATTCCGTTGGTGTCACAATCGAAAATGCCATGCTGCCGGAAGATAACGAAAGGAAGCTGAAGCTCTATTATATGTCGGGGGGCAATTTCCTTGAGACGATGCCGGATCCTGATTTTGTAGCGGAAGCACTTTCCAATCTGGATGTCCGTGTGCATCAGGACATCATCCTGAATACTTCGACGCTGCTTGACGCCAAAGAGACGGTGATTGTGCTCCCTGCCAAGACACGGTATGAGCAGGATGGGGGCGGACTGTCCACATCAACAGAACGGATGGTCTATTTCTCCCCGGAAATTGAAGGGAATCGAAACCGCATCGAGGAAGCGAGGAGCGAATGGCAGATTTATGTGGATCTTGCCAAACGCGTGAAGCCGGAATCAGCAGAACTCATTGATTTTACATCCGGACAGGAGATCAGGGAAGAGATTGCCAGAGCCAATCCGCAGTATGACGGGGTGCAGCATCTCAAGGAGGCTGGGGACGTCTATCAATACGGCGGCGCCTGGCTGTGTGAGGGAGGCGTGTGCCCGACGCCGGACGGCAGGGCGAACCTCATTGGCATTGATATACCGGACAACAGCAAGAAAGCTGGAGAGTTCAGGCTTCTGATGAGACGTGGCAAACAGTTTAACTCCATGGTTTACGGCGATACGGACGCCTTCAATGAAATGGGCAGGTATGACGTGCTCGTCAGTAAAGAAGACGCGAAACGCGAAGGGATCCAGGATGGTGAAGCCATCGTCCTCTATAACAAGAACGGTGTATTCCAGGGATTCGCAAGAAGCGCTGATATCAAATCGGGCAATCTGGGCATCCAGTTCCCGGAAGGCAACTATCTTGTGCCAAAGGGCATATATGAAAACTATGCGAAGATGCCCGACTATACAGTCGATGTGAAACTGGAGAAGGCAGACCATTTCAATGCAAACAAAGACAGGCAGTACTATGAAAAGCCGGTGCCTGATCTTGAAGACAATCCAAACTAGCGGACAAAGGGGATGTTCCTGTCATGGGAACGTCCCCTTGCACTATTTTAACGGGGAATTTCTGACGCAGAGTATTCAAACGCATTACAGGTGTGCTAATATATTAGGAACTCTATTTAAAATGAATGAAGTGAATAATAGTGAAGTGAGGTTAGTTTATGAATAGTGTGAGATGGGGTTCCAAAATTGGATTTGTTCTGGCAGCTGCGGGTTCAGCAATTGGACTTGGTGCGCTGTGGCGTTTCCCTTATATGACCGCTGAGCATGGTGGCGGCGCGTTTCTTCTTGTATTTCTTATATTGACATTATTTGTTGGGATGCCACTTCTGTTGTCTGAGTTTGTCATCGGACGGGCAAGCCAACGAAACCCGATTGAAGGATTCGAATATCTTGGAGGCAAAAAGTTCTATAGAGTATTCGGCTGGCTTGGAAATATAGGAGTATTTCTGCTGCTCTCCTTCTACAGTGTAATCGGAGGCTGGATACTGATCTACCTTGTTGTTGCACTTGGTGATGCAATCAATCTGGTCCAGATCGACAATTATGGTGCGGCTTTCGAAGGCATCATCGCCAATCCCTTCTATGTCGTTGTTGCGCAGGGTGTCTTCATCCTGTTGACGGCCTTCATTGTGGCCAAAGGTGTGCAGGAAGGGCTTGAACGTGCATCCAAAGTAATGATGCCGCTGCTGTTTGTCCTGTTCCTGATTGTAATCATCCGTTCAGTGACACTTCCCGGGGCGATGGAAGGCATCGCATTCTTCCTGACACCGAATATCGGCGAAATCGATTCTACGGCGCTGCTCTATGCATTGGGCCAATCTTTCTTCGCCCTCAGCATTGGTGCGACGACGATGATTACATATTCATCGTATCTGGGTGAAGAGCACAATCTTACACAATCGGCGCTGTCCATTGTAATCATGAATGTTGTCATTTCCATCATGGCCGGGTTTGCCATCTTCCCTGCGATTGCATCGCTCGGTGTGGAAGCGGCTGAAGGTCCAGGGCTTGTATTCATCGTCCTGCCACAAGTATTTGGGGAGATTCCGCTGGGCATGCTTTTCTACATCCTGTTCCTTGGTGCCTTCCTGTTCGCTACATTGACTTCCTCGATTTCAATGATCGAGATCAATGTGGCCAATGCGATAAAAGGCAATGAGAGCAAACGGCGCAGCAGAGCCTATATCTTCGCCTTCTTCGTATTTCTGGCGGGTATTCCATCTGCCCTATCCTACGGTGTCCTGAGCGATGTCATCATTTTCGGCAGATCGATTTTTGATAATGTGGACTTCCTCGTCTCCAATATCATGCTGCCGATCGGCGCCCTCGTATCGACCCTGTTTGTCGGTTTCGTCATCGACAGGCGTGTGACGATGAGTCAGTTGAATGTTGATGAAAGCAGCAAGATGTATGGGTTGTACAAATTCTGGATATTGATGCTGAGGTTTGTACTTCCAGTAGTGATACTGATTGTTTTTGCAGTAAGTATAATAGGCTAGATGGGAACTTCCGGCGCTGGGCCGGAAGTTCTTTTTTTATAGTCAAAAAAGCCGTAGGGCAGATGAGATGAATTGTGGTAATATTCAATCAATAGATATCAATTCCGGGGAGGGAATGGAATGATTAAATTTTCGATTGGACGTCCCGTACTCACTATGGTCACAATGCTGCTTGTGATTATTCTAGGCGCTGTTTCCCTGATCAATATACCACTCAAGCTCATACCGGAAATAAACCCTCCGATCGGTGTGGTTGTTACGAGCTATAGCCAGGCGAGTCCTGAAGAGGTGAATCAGCAGGTTACTCTCCCTCTTGAGAATCAGTTGTCGACGACCCCGGGACTTGATTCGATGATTTCGACTTCCCAGGAAGGGTCGAATCTGATCTTTCTGCAATTTGGATGGGCCACCGATATTGATGAGGTTGAAAACGACATTAACCAGGCGCTCCGTGCTGCCCAGTTGCCCGATGGCGCAGGCGAACCCCGTTTCATGAAATTCGACCCAAGCCAACTGCCCATCATTCAGATGTCTTTAAGCAGTGATGAAAAGGATGCGGAATTCCAGTCCCTCATCGAAGATCTGACGGTGGAGCTCGAACGTATCCAGGGGATAGCAAGTGTAGATGCCGAAGGCCTTGCGACTGAAAGTATAGAAATCAATCTGGATGGGGAGGCACTGGATGAACATCAGTTGGATATGACGGCCATCCAGCAGGCGCTGACAGCGAGCCATCTGTCGTTGCCCGGAACGTCGATTGATGACGGGACCAAAAGCATCACTACACGCATACAGTCCCAGTTCCAGTCCATTTCTGATCTGGAAGCGTTCATTGTGACGGTCGACCCTGCGAATGGGGAAGCCATTACACTTTCGGATATTGCTGAAATAGAGAGGGTCAGTACGAGCGGCGATACGATCTCCAGGACGAATCAGCAGCCTTCCGTGCTGGTCAATGTACTTGAAGAGGCAGATGGCAATACATCCAATGCCTCACGGGAATTCAATGCCGTCCTTGAAGAGACGCTCGAACAGCCCAAGTATCAGGATATAGAAGCAGATGTTCTTTTTGACCAGGGTGACTATATCAACCGCTCGATCAGTGACATTTCGCAGGCGCTGATTCTTGGGGCAGCCTTTGCGATGGCAGTCCTCTTCCTCTTCCTGAGGAACTTCAAAAGTCCCATCATCGTCGGCATCGCAATCCCATATTCCGTCGTATTCACCTTTGTACTGATGTATTTCTCCGACTTTACACTAAACCTCCTGACAATGGGGGGGCTCGCTCTCGGTGTGGGAATGCTCGTGGACAACAGTATCGTTGTTATAGAGAACATTAATCGGCATCTGGGGATGAACAAGTCACCGAAGGAGGCTGCTTATGACGGAGCGAAGGAGGTGGCGGGCGCCATCACCGCGTCAACACTTACCACAGTGGCTGTATTTCTGCCAGTCGTATTCATCGAGGGCATCATCGGTCAGATATTTACACAGTTCTCGGTAACCATTGCCTTCAGCCTGCTTGCCTCGCTCGTTGTTTCATTGACCACGGTACCCATGTTCGCAAGCAAATTCATGAAGCGGCCGAACAAAAATCTGGAGAGAGGGAACAGAAAAGGGTTCTTCAACAGGGTGTTCAACGGGCTTCTGAAAAGGGTGCTGCGATTCAGGATCATCACTATCATCCTGGTCGGTATTCTGGTGGGACTTGGCGTATTCGGCATCTATCGTACCGGTTTGATATTTCTGCCTGAAACAGACGAAGGATTCTTTTCTGCAAACATCGATATGACGGCAGGAACCAATCTGGAGACGACGGAACAGGCGGTAGGGGAGATGGAATCATATCTATCCTCCATTGAAGATATTGATGTATATCTGAGCATGGCCGGAGTATCAAGCAATGGCGGTATCATGAGTTCAGCTGATACATCGGAGGGGGCAATCTACGTCACGACAGTTCCAATGGAGGAAAGGGGCCGGTCGACAAATGAAATTGCGAGAGAGGTTGGACCGGAATTGCAGAATATCGCAGAATCGTATATTGAGGATGCGGAGGTTTCCATGACGACTTCCACCTCTACCGGTACCGACTCCTCAGTGTTGTCATTCAATCTGATGAATGACAGTGAGCAGGATCTCAATGCGGATGAAGAAGCACTTACAGCTGCATTGCGAGAACTGGATACTGTAGCGGGGGTTTCCAATAATCTGACTGAGACGGTCGAGGAGCTGGCAGTCGACCTGGACCAGGAAGCACTATTTGAGAATCAGCTGACAGCCGCTGAAGTGGCTGAGAAGTTTTCAAACTTCACGAGAGGGGTAGATGTCTTCAATATTACTGAAGGCGAAACTGAGGAAATCTTGACCGTCTCCCTGCAGCTTGCCGATGAAGATGTAGATAGTATAGAGGCGCTCGGTAATATGACAATACAGACTTCGGCGACAGGAGAGAGCGTCAATCTCGAAGATGTGGCGGAGATTGAACGCCAGGCCGCTTCGGCAACAATCGAGAGGATTGATGGACTGCATGCTTATCAGTATGAATTGGAAGTTGCAGCAGGCAGCAGCCTTTCGGAAGCCGCTGCAGAACTTGAAGAGACGACCGGAGACCTCAACCTCAGTGAAGGCAGTGAAATACAATTTACCGGAGATCAGGAACTGATAGAAGACTCTGTAATGGATATGCTGATGGCGATGGTGCTTGCCGTCATTCTTGTCTATTTCGTCATGGCAGCACAGTTTGAATCATTCAAGTATCCATTCGTCATCATGTTTACAGTTCCCCTCATGTCGATCGGAATCATGTTCGGCCTATGGATCACCGATACGCCGCTTAGTGTGCCGGTCTTCATAGGTGCGCTGGTACTGATCGGCATTGTCGTAAACAACGGCATTGTCCTTGTCGATTTCATCAATCAGTTGAGGGAGCGTGGAATGAATCCATACGAAGCGATCATAGAAGCGGTCAATATACGCATACGTCCGATTTTGATGACAGCTTTCACGACAATGCTCGGTCTGATACCGATCGCCTTTGGATTTGGTGAGGGCGCAGAAATCAATCAGCCGATGGGCATCAGCGTGATTGGCGGACTGTTTACCAGCACATTTCTTACTCTGCTCATCGTCCCACTTGTCTATAGTCTGCTCACACGGGAAACATTGACGATGAATTTCAAAAAGAACCGTCATAAATTTGGCCGTGGGTAGAAAAACAACGGAGAAACAACTTGTTTTCCCCGTTGTTTTATTATACCTTTAAATCCATGTAAGATTATCTAACATCGATTAGATTTTTAAAAAACATTGTGCTAATATTATGAATATGATTAGAGGTGATCATTTTGGATAGAGATCAGATGAGGCGTAACACCGCTATTTTTCCGATGTCATCAGCCATGAAACTGACTGGTCTGACGGCGCGGCAAATCAGATATTATGAATCCCTGTCTCTTATTTCTCCTGAAAGGACTCCCGGAAACCATCGGATCTTTTCCATGAACGACCTGGATCTTCTTCTTGCCATCCAAAACTACATGGAAAAAGGGTTTACCATGAAAAGGATAGGGGAAATCCTAAATGAACCTCAGAAAGTCGAGACACCCGAGATCCTTAAGCATAACGAATACCAGAGACCACTATTGAATCGTGGAGATTTATCAAGGTTTTTCCAATAATCTACAGGAGCGTGTACAATGAGCGAATTTACAAGAGAAGATATCGTCCGTATTGCAGAGGAAGAGAATGTCAGATACTTACGCCTACAGTTCTCTGATATTTTAGGAACAATTAAGAATGTCGAAGTGCCGATCAGCCAATTGAATAAAGCATTGGATGGAGAAATGATGTTTGACGGTTCTTCAATTGAAGGTTTCGTCCGCATCGAA
The DNA here is from genome assembly GCF_038561955.2 of Salinicoccus sp. Bachu38. Lineage (NCBI taxonomy): Bacteria > Bacillati > Bacillota > Bacilli > Caryophanales > Staphylococcaceae > Salinicoccus > Salinicoccus bachuensis. Next base: position 160,563 of record NZ_CP138333.2, read on the forward strand.
GAATCCGACATGTATCTGGTTCCAGACCTTGAAACATGGGCGATTTTCCCTTGGACCGCAGGCAAAGGGAAAGTAGCGAGACTGATCTGCGATATATACAACGTTGATGGAGAGCCGTTCGATGGAGATCCAAGATCGAATTTGAAACGTATACTTAAAGAAATGGAAGACATGGGGTACTCTGCATTCAATCTCGGGCCTGAACCGGAATTCTTCCTTTTCAAACTTGACGAAAAGGGACAGCCGACAACTGAACTGAATGACCAGGGTGGATACTTTGACCTTGCACCGACAGATCTTGGTGAAAACTGCCGTAGGGACATCGTGCTTGAGCTTGAGGACATGGGCTTTGAAATAGAAGCTTCCCACCACGAAGTGGCACCTGGCCAGCATGAAATCGACTTCAAGTATGCTGATGCCATCGCAGCTTGTGATAATATTCAAACATTCAAACTTGTTGTTAAAACAGTTGCACGCAAGCACAACCTGCATGCTACATTCATGCCGAAGCCTCTGTTCGGCTTGAACGGAAATGGAATGCACTTCAACGTTTCCCTGTTCAAGGGTGAAAAGAATGCATTTTATGATGAAAATGATGAAATTGGTTTGAGCCAGGATATGAGATACTTTATGGCTGGAATACTCAAGCATGCACGTGGATTTACTGCAGTATGTAATCCGCTTGTCAATTCCTACAAGCGTCTCGTACCAGGATATGAAGCACCAAGCTATATTGCATGGAGTGGCAAGAACCGTTCACCATTGATGCGGATACCTTCCTCCCGCGGGATGTCCACACGTGCAGAAGTGAGATCGGTCGACCCATCCGCCAATCCATACCTTGCATTGGCTGTCATTCTTAAAGCTGGTCTTGAGGGCATCAAGAACAAGACGAACCTTCCAGAGCCGGTAAATGAGAACATTTATGAAATGTCCCGTGAAGAAAGGGAAGCAGTCGGTGTAGAAGACCTGCCTTCTACTCTTTACACAGCACTTAAAGCATTGAGGGAAGACAGAGTCATCACGGATGCTCTGGGCAGCCACATCTATAAGCAGTTCCATGGCAACAAGAGCGTCGAATGGGACATGTACCGTTCACAAGTTTCCGACTGGGAGCTCAAACAGTATCTGAATCAGTATTAAAGTTAACAGGGATGAGACCCGGGTCTCATCCCTGTTTTTTCATATTCCGCATGATTGCCGTTTTCATATGATCTATTGCATGTTTATATTTCCTATAATCAGCATCTGAAGTATCCTGGTCCATATATCTTGTCCTGCGGTATATCTCAAGTTTATCGGAATCGATAATCTCTTCCAGGCGACATCGCAGAATCCATTCTTCAATGGTTTCATCCCTGTATCTTCCCAGTCCTTTTGAAGCCAGCCATTTTTCAAAATTATAATATAGTTTTCGTACTTTATTCTTCGGGGCTTCTGGTTTTGCATAGTCTTTCATCCCGGAGTAATGAGCAGCTGTTGCTCCATTGCTCTGACTGTTCTCTGTTTTTTGTTCAGTCGGAGCCTCCCTTTTTCTATAGTAATAGTAAATGACGATGCCGATTATCAATATGAGCAGAAACGTCGTGATTGTATCGACTGGTATCTGTGATGTTGTGGATTCTGTCTGGACCATCTCCACACTTTCTTCCCCTTCTGTCTGATCCGGCGTCTCACTGTCCGGTGGACGGGGCGGCTCAAAATCGACATCTTCCAGGAATGAAAAGAAAGGCTTCAGTATATGGACCATACCACCCAGCAATACGACGACGATATACTGGAGGGAGAAGACAGCATATCTATAGGCGGCAGCAAGGATAACGCCGAGCGTTATGAATATGCCTGAGAGCGAAAGGAAGACAGTGAATTTTCCAACACGGACATCCGGGCTTCCAAGCAGCAGAAACACTATCCTTCCGATGAAATAGAACAGTACCTGACTGATGAACAACAGGTGGTATGCCGCCAGGAGGGTGGAATCGGCTCCGGTCCCCAAAATATTGACGCCAAGAAGGAGCAGGAATGTAGTAATGATGGAAGGTGCTGCCAGCGTATCTTCAATATCATCGTAAAGATATTCGATGCGCAGTATCGGGACAAAGCTCAGAAGTAATGCTGATAACCAATGGAAACCGAGCATTACGGCAGTAACCAGAACAAGTGGCAGTATAACGTATATATATCGCAGTCTGAAATAATGGGCGATGATCCAACTCACTGCCATGATGGTCAGGACAATCACCACATAGGACAGTAGAAGTGGTGGCTTTCCGTTATGGGTGTTCAGAAATAGTATGATGAAATAAAGGAGGAACAGAGTGGTTCCGTAGCTGTGGAAGAATGAAAAATAATAGCTAGTTCGGCTCATCGTCATCGCTCCTCACTGGAAAAGAATATGGTAGCACAGCATCTCCATCCATCTGGAATACTTCGACGCCTTTGGCCCGGAAGGACTTGAGCATATCTTCAATCGCCGGGTCTGTTCTGCCTGTAAAGAGCAGATGGGAGGGCAGTGCCTCGTGAATGTGGATATGTTTCAAAAGGCGATCGAAACTCAATGTATAGGATAATGTATCGATCCGCGCGAGTGTCTCCAATGTTTTTCTGTAATGCAGTCTTCCCGCTCCTTCTTCCAAGTTGAGAAATGTACGGGAATCGAAGGTGGACAGATTCGTAAACAGGCTGTAGGGAATGGAAGCTTCATTCGCCATGCGGGTAAGGTAGGCGATCTTTTCAATGCTCTCTTCTATATTGGCCGGAGGAGCATAAGTCTTTTCCGATCGAAGATTGATGGCAATCAGCCAGGAGACATGGGTTGTCTTTTCATAGATGCGTGTTTGGAGTTCTCCGGTCTTGGCACTCGCTTTCCAATGTATGTCCTTCATGCTGTCCGTCTGCTGATAACGTCTCGTTCCGATGGTGAGCATTGGGTCATTATAGAGTGCCTGTTTCTGTATGAAAAGCCCCTGCAGGGTTTTATTTCTCATATCGAAAGGTGGTATGTCGAGCTGTCCGGGATAGACGAGGATTTCATGGAGAAATCTGCCTTTTTGAGTAAGTAGAAGCGAACCAAAGCCAAATATTTTCGGCACTTTCATTCTTGTATCCATTACTTTGACTATCCCACGTTTCCTCGCTCTGAAGGGAACCTCGATGGTCACATCACTTTTGGGCATGACAGTAAAAGGGACGCTCGTTTCGGTCTGGTGTCTTATTTTTAATGAAGTATCTTTAAAAAATTCAATATCATCACTTGCAACCAGTGTTATCGAACCGTTCAGAACAGGGAGCCACCCCCCATTATGGAGTCTGATCCGAAGCATCCTTTCCTGATTCTTGAACAAACGCATCTCTTTGTCCACAATGGAGGCTGTAATCTGGTCAGGCACTTTTTTTTCATAGACGAGGTTGAGAAGGAAGAAAGACATGAAGAGGCCGAGGGACAAAGTCAGCCACTGGTTCAACTGCATACCATAGAAAACGTCCAATATGAAAAGGATGGCGACAGCACCGATAAAGAATGTCATTGTACTAGAAGGGCGATATTCGACCTTATAATTCATGTCTTGGGACCCCATATTCAACTGGTACTTCTGTGTTCTCAATGATTTCCCTTATGACGCTGTTCTGGTCCGCCAGGGTGAGGCCTTCAATACTCAAAACAATACGATGGCCTAATATGTATGGGGCAATATATTTCACGTCCTCCGGCGTTACATAATCCCTATCACGAATCAAGGAAACCCCTTGCGCAGCGTGCATCAGAGCCAGTGTACCGCGTGGCGATACGCCAACATCTACATGCGGATGGACCCTCGTATGGTGGATCATATCGAGCATGTATTCCATAGTGGAGTGATTCACTGCAATGGCCGAGCGCCTGCGTTGTAATTCGGCAATCATTTCCTTGCTGAATACAGGACGGATCTCTTCCTCAAGGGATGGGCCGTTGTACAATGCCATCATATTCAGTTCTTCTTCCCGCGAAGGGTATCCGAGGTCTACCCGCATCAGAAAGCGGTCCAATTGGGCTTCAGGCAGACTGAAAGTCCCCTGAGTGGATTCAATCGGGTTCTGGGTAGCCATTACAATAAATGGGTCGTCGATTTCTATTTTCTGGCCATCAATCGTTACTTGTCGTTCTTCCATGACTTCGAGGAGGGCCGACTGTGTGCGGGGTGTAGCCCTGTTGATTTCATCTGCCAGCAGGACATTGGTGGCTATCGGCCCCACCTGCAATTCGAATTCATGGGTCTTTGGATTATATATGTTCAAACCTGTAATGTCGGTGGGAAGCAGGTCCGGTGTGAACTGGATTCTCCTGAAGGAGCCAGCGATTGTCTTTGCCAACGCCTTGGCCAATGACGTCTTCCCGGTTCCAGGAACACTCTCGAACAATATATGTCCTTTTTGAAGTATGCTGATAAATATAAGGTCGAGAACTTCATCCTGGCCGACAATCACTTTTCCTATTTCTTTTTTGAAATTTGTCAAATGTGTTTCAATATTCAAATTCTTCTCCTCCTTTTATTACATAGTATTAAAAATAGGAAAGTTTTGCCAGTTATTTTGTTGAATAAATGGACGGAGAAAGGGGAATGATACTTAAAAATGGAGGTGTCGAAAGAATGAAAAAGCATTATCGACTGGTCATATTGGGTGGAGGGACTGCCGGTATTTCCACAGCAAGCCGTATTCTGAGTGAAGACAAGAGTCTGAAAAACGATGTACTGATCATAGAACCCACCACGCATCATTACTTCCAGCCGGGCTGGCCGTTGGTCGGCAGCGGAGAGATGAAGCTCGAGGCCACAAAAAAATCCATGGACAAGGTGATGCCAAAAGGTGCGAAGTGGCTCCAGGAAACGGTGGAACGTGTGGACCCTGTCAAACGTGAAGTGGCGGCAGGCAAATATACCATCGAATATGATTTCCTGGTGGTGGCCCTTGGGATAGAGCTGAATTATGATGCAATCAAGGGTGCCAGGGAGTCGCTTGGATCAAACGGAGTATGTACGAACTATATATATGAACATGTCAACTATACGTATGAGACCCTGCAGAATGTCAAAGAGGGGAACATTGTGATTACCAAGCCGCAGTCCAGGATAAAAGGTGGCGTTTCCGCTGAAAACTCTGTCTTCACAATGGATGAATATATAAAGGATAATGACAGTGATGCCAGCATAGTGTTCCGTAGCGGACGGGATCAAGTATTCAAGGTGAAAAAATACAGTGATAAAATTGTGGAACGGCTGGAGGAAAAGAAGATAGACTACAGGATGAAAGAGGAACTTGTCGAGGTCAGAGGGGAACATAAGGAAGCCGTATTTGAAAACCTTGATACGGGGGAACGCCATGTTGTGCCCTTCGAAATGCTCGTCATCACACCTCCCATGAGCGGGCCTTCGGTGCTTGAAGGCTCCGGTCTTCTGAACCCGGAAGGATGGGTAAGTGTAGACCCCCATACGATGATGCACAACACCTATACTACAGTCTTTTCACTGGGTGATGCTTCGAGTCTGCCGACGGTCAAAATGGGCAGTGCGGTAAAGGAACAGATGCCCATCCTCGTCAAAAATCTTCTGGAGCGTATGGATGACAAGGTGCCTTCACATGAGTATGATGGAAAAACCGCCTGTCCGATAGCGACTGACTATGGTCATCTGATACTTGCAGAATTTGACTACAATAATATTCCTGAAGAAACGACGTTTTTGAATCAGGCAGATAACAAAAAGATATTCTATCAGTTCAAGAAAAATATGCTGCCAATCATGTACTGGAATGCATTATTAAAAGGGAAGGTATAGAAAAAGCTGGACCAGCCATTTGGCTGATCCAGCTTTTTTCCTTATTCATAGATGGTAAAATCTTCAGCAAGGTCATCGACTTCATCACTCAAGTTCGTTTCAGAAATATTTCTTGCATTGTAGCCGATGCGTTCCAGGGTACTGATGAGATCTACATAAAGCAATCCGCCATCTGTGGAGCAGATGCCTTTGTTCAGACGTTTGACATGCTGTTTTCTTAACTTGTTCTCTATCTTGTATGATTTCTGACTGAGTCTAATGACCTCTTCCAGATCCTGTGGATTGTATATATCGAGAGACTCTATCGACTTCCTGAAGGACTTGTACACATGGTTGAACAGATCTTCAAGGCCTTCTTGGGCTGGTTCGGAAAGATCGATGTTCTCACGGTGCTTCTTATTGAAAAGGTCGGCATATTCATTGATCTGCCCACTTACCTTATAGAAAATGCGCGTCACTTCAAGCAAGGTTGACTGTCTTTCCGCATCTTCCGGAGAAATGTCATACTTTGATGCGTCGATGATATATGATCGCAGGCTGTCCTGGAGCGTATCGACGACATTCACTTTCTCTTTAATCTGTTTATACAATTTAGGATTGTTAGTCTCGCTGTACTCTTTCGTATCATCCAGAATGCTGAGTGTAAGATTGCCAAGGTTCTTCACTTCTTTCTGGGCACCCTGCAAGGCCAAGCCAGGTGAGCGCTTAAGAAGATGAGGATCCAAGTGGTTTGGCTTATAGTCTTCAGAGAAGTCTCTTCCTGGGACTATACGGGTTACAATCCATGCGAGTGCGGCAATGAACGGCAAGTGGATGAGTGTGTTTGTGACATTAAAGAAACCGTGGGCAAAAGCGATTGTCATTTCCGGGTTGAGTTCCATTGCAGATTGCAGATAGGAAACGAAGTTGACGAACAACGGCATGATAATCATGAAGATCGTTGCGCCGATTACGTTAAAAATGACATGGACAGCAGCAGCTCTCTTGGCTGCGATGGAACCGACAAGCGCTGCAAGAACAGCAGTAATTGTTGTTCCTATATTATCCCCGAGCAGTAATGGCAAACCGGCACTGAGGTCCAGAAGCCCGTTGCTGTAAAGACTTTGCAGTATACCGATGGTAGCACTCGAACTTTGGACTATGACTGTAAGTGCTGTACCGACAGTAACTCCGAGAAGAGAGTTGGAAGACATGTTCAGCATAAGGTCTGTAAACCATTGATAATCCGCCAATGGTTTCATACCCTGACCCATCAGGTCGAGTCCGTAGAACAGGGCACCAAAGCCGAAGAGTATGCGCCCGATATTATAGGATTTTGGGCTATTCTTCAGAAAGAATATGAGGAATGCACCAAGAGCCAGAATCGGCAATGCATAGTCGCCAATCTTCAGTCCGATGATGAAGGCAGTGACTGTGGTACCTATGTTGGCACCCATAATCACACCGATAGATTGACGCAGTGTCATGAAACCTGCAGAAACAAGTCCGATAGTCAGCACCGTCGTTCCTGTACTGGTCTGCAGCAGTATTGTAACGACAATACCAGCAATGATCCCTTTAATCGGGTTAGATGTCATCCGGTTCAGAATTTCACGCAACCGGTCTCCTGCTGAAGCTTGCAGGCCATCCCCCATCTGTTTGATACCATAAAGAAAAATACCAAGTCCTCCGAGAAATAGAAAGATGACTTCCATCGGACTGAGTTCCATAAATATTCCTCCACCCAGGCACAGCGTACCTTAACATTATATTAATGATTTTAACGTAATATTTACCATTCATATTACGACTTACATTATAGGATGAAACTTATGAAAATGCATCAGAATAAAAAAATTAACCCGGGTTAAAATGTTATATTTGGCGTAAAACGTTTTCTTGCATAATTCGTTGTTCCCTGTGTGAAAGCGGTTTAAACCACGCGACTGGCAGTGTATAACGATTAATATGGTATAATTTTACCTCTCTTGAGAGGGGTGAATTTGTAAAATTTTTAATTATCAAAACGAATATCGACAATTAACGGCTGATATGAGAAACTTGAGCTTATAAAAACCTAGTGTGAATGGGGAGGACAAGAGTGTGACGGTGGTACTATTTGATGTGGATGGTGTTTTTTTAAGTGAAGAAAGGTGTTTTGATGTATCCGCTCTGGCGGTGCATGAGATGCTTTATAGTCCAAGATATCTGAATCTGGATACATATCACTTCCGTACGGACTACAGTGATCAGGAAATCAAGGATATAAGGGCGGAAGTGTTCAGTAACGACGAAGTGCTTGACCGGTTCAAGCAGATGGGTCTGAATTCCAACTGGGATATGCTTTTTGTTACATTTTCAATCCTCTATATAGAGCTGATGAAAGATGCGCAGGTCAATGTCGAAAATGTGGATATTGCCGAAATCCATGGGGTCGGTGACATGATGGGCGCCCAAAAGGTGAACTACAGCAAAGTTGTCGATTTCCTCAAGGGTGACACTTATACGAAAGATTCGATCTATGATGCACTCATGACGTATGCCAGGGAGAAATTGGGCATAGAGGACGTGTCCGCTTTTGAGATGTCGGGACCGATTTGGGCAACGGGACAGTATAAATATCAAGAATGGTATCTTGGCAGTAAGGATGTAAAGACATCCACAGGTATTGAGGCGGAGGAGCCGGACAAACCCGGATTCATCCATGATGAGGAGTGGATTGTGGAACCTGAAGCCATCAGGGGCATGCTGAAGCGCCTGCTTGATGCGGGGATTGAGATCGGTGTGGCGACAGGACGCCCGAGGCAGGAGACGCTCATCCCCTTCCACCAGGAACGTCTCATGGACATATTCCGTGACAACAGGATATCCACTGCCTCGGAAGTGCTTGCGGCAGAGGCGAAGGAACAGGCTGAAGGGTCCCTTGCCAAGCCCCATCCATACAGCTATTTATGGAGTCTGTACGAGCATGAGGAGAAGCATTTTGAAGATGCGGTGAATCAAAGAAATATCTCGGAGGATAAGATTTTCATCGTGGGAGATTCGGTGGCCGACTACTATTGTGCTGAAGCAATCGGATCGGACTTCGTTGCTACATTGACCGGCCTCACGGGACGGGCGATCATTCCAAATTTTGAAGCCCTAGGGGTGAACCACATGGTTGATTCTGTTCTTGAAGTGGAAGAAATCATACTAAAAAACCATCACTCATGAGTGATGGTTTTTTTGCGCTCGATCTGTCCTTCTCAGGATAGATCAACTTGCTTCACCCTATGGAAGCCATCGATCTTTGTGAGCTCTTCAATTGCTTTGTCACTTACACTCTGATCTAGCCTCAAGGACAATAGCGCAGCACCACCTTCGTCTTTCCGGCCGAGCTGCATGCTGGCGATATTGATACTATACTTGCCTAAAGTGTATCCCATTTCACCAATGATGCCCGGACGGTCGAGGTGATTGATGAAGAGGAGGTGTCTTGTCGGTTTGATGTCCACCTGGAAGCCGTTTATTTTCACAATGCGTTCCCCATAGCCGTTCAGGACGCTTGCGCCGATTGTCAACGTTTCGTCGTCATTGACCAGTTCTGCTTCGAGGTAATTGCTGTAGCCGTGCGTCTGCCCCTTCTTCTCCACCTTGTATGTGACACCCTGTTCCTGGAGCAGGTAGAGTGCATTGATGATATTGACGTTTTCACCTAGGTGGGGCTTCAGCATGTTTGCAACAAATGACCGTGTCAGAATGCTTGTATCATCTAATGCAAGATCGCCGTGGTATTTGAGTTTGATTTCCATAGGGGGGCGATTCATCAACTGTATCGCCACCTTGCCCATATGTGTGGCAATATTTATGAAAGGTTTGAGTTCTTCATTGATATTCTGACTCATTCTTGGTGCGTTCACGGCATGGACGATTGTATTGTTTTCAAGAATGTCTATTATTTCCCGGGAAACGCTGATCGCCACCTTTTCCTGGGCTTCGACAGTCGAGGCTCCAAGGTGCGGCGTCACTACAATGCGGGGGTGGCTGAGAAGCTTCTGGTTGGTTGGGGGCTCCTCTTCGAATACATCTAAGGCTGCACCATCTATCTGTTCCTCATCGAGCGCTTCCAGTAGTGCTGCCTCATCAATGATGCCACCCCTTGCCACATTGACAATTTTGAGTTCCGGTTTTGCCAGTTTGAAGAATTCCTTGCCGACAATTCCTCTGGTCTGTGGGGTCAGAGGTGTGTGCACAGTGACGAAGTCTGCGTGTTTCGCAATATCTTCAACTTCCATCTTTTCTATATCTGCTTCTTTGGCCTTATCCTCTGACAGATAGGGGTCGAACGCAACGATTTTCATGCCGAAACTCTGGGCACGCCGGGCGACGCCGAAACCGATCTTACCGACTCCGATAATGCCGAGCGTCTTGCCATACATTTCTGTCCCTTTATAGGCCTTGCGATTCCAGGCACCTTCTGAAAGCTCCTTGTGTGCTGCCGGAATCTCCCGTGTCAAGGCAAGCATCATTGCCATTGTATGCTCAGTCGCGGATATCGTGTTGCCATCGGGCGCATTGATTACGATGACCCCGTATTTTGTAGCGGCGTCGATATCGATGTTGTCTACACCGACCCCGGCCCGGGCGATCACCTTCAGGGATCTTGCATATTGGATGATTTCCTCGGTGACGGTTGTCTGGCTTCTGACGATTAGGGCGTGGTAATCATGAACGATTTCAAAAATTTCCGCTTCAGAGAGGCCCGTGTTGATATCCACTTCGTAATTGGGATGATCGAGCAGTTCTTTAATGCCGTCCTCACTGATTGGGTCCAATACGAGTACTTTATATTGATTCATAATATGCCTCCTGGGCAGCAGTCAATGCTCTGCCATAGTATTTCTTCCCGCGATAGTCACTTGTGATCGCTTCAAGTGCAGATAGGACGGTCAGCATATCCTTCGGAAACATATAGCCCATATGACCGATGCGCAATATTTTTCCTTTAAGCTGTTTCTGCCCTCCTGCAATTGTGATTCCATGTGTTTTTTTCAGGGCATCCTTGATATGCGCAAGTTCTGCTTCATCGGATTTGAATGCGGTGACAGTCGGAGAGGCATGGGTTTCATCTACCAGGAGTTCAAAATCCAGTGCCTTGAGCCCAGCCCGCAGCATATTGCGCATCTTGAGATGGCGCTCGTACACCTGTTCCACACCTTCCTCCTTATACAGCTCCAGAACCTGCGCCAATCCTTGTATGAGTGAAACGGCCGGGGTGAAGGGGGTGGAGTTCTCCTCCAGAGATTTGAAGTATCTGTTGATATCCAGATAGAACCTGGACAGGGTGTTTTGGGAAGCACGTTCCCTCGCCGTATGGTTCATGGCGACGAAAGCGATTCCGGGCGGCAGCATCAGCGCCTTCTGGCTGCCCGTCACCAGGCAGTCGATGGCATCCCCGGACATATCGAACTTCATGCCGCCGACCGCACTTACACCATCGACGATGAACAGCGTGTCCTTATTGTAATCCTTGACCAGCTTTCCCAGGGAATGAATCGGGTGGACTACGGCTGTGGATGTTTCGCAGGCTTGTGAGAATACAGCCCTGATATTTTCTTTATCATCAAGGAACTTCTTGAAACTTTTCAGGTCTGCCCCTTCGCCCCACGGCACTTCAAAAACATGTACGTCGAATGGATATGTCTGTGCAATATTTCTAAAACGGTCGCCGAACGCGCCACTGACGATGACTGCAATGGATTCATCGGGCTGTACAAGGTTGACCATTGCTGCCTCCAGGGCACTTGTGCCGCTTGATGTAAGGACGGCAACAGAATCATCTGTGCCGAATAATGTCTTTATGTTGGACTGCACATTTTCCATAAGTGCAGTGAAGTCGGAAGAGCGGTGTCCAATCATGCCATCTGACATTGCACGTGTTACTTGAGGGGGGATGGGCGTCGGGCCGGGTGTGAGTAGCAAGTTCGGTTCCATATATATCTGCCTCCATAGAATAGATGTACACTATAATATCAAAGTTTTCTGTATTTTCCATAATTATAAGAGAGACAAATATACTTAAGAGTGTAATATTATCCGGTAAAACGTTTTCATCAGTTATCCTTGCCCTCTTTCAGAATTTCATCCACCAGCCTATGCGCTTCCTGGTATCTGTTTCTATAGGATTCGCCATCCAGAATATGTGTTATTGACAGAAGGTCGTGCATTTCCAGCTCATCCATGATCATTTCATGGATTTCATTTTTAGCACCGAGGTTGTCCACTGCCTCGCCTTTCGGTGCTTCCGGAGGCAGCACCAGGACGAGTGACCAGTTCTGGAGATGGATATAGTAGTCGAAGACGGATTTCAGACGATTGAATTCCTCTCCATCGGCATATCGTTTCATGTTGACCTTTGTAGTCATGACATCGGTGTCCGCAAAGAAGACTTTGCGCGTGCCGGGGGAGTGGATATGCCGCCTGTTATTCTCAAACTGTCCGATGCCGATTGCATGAAAGTCCTTTACATCCAGTTCATCGTCCGCAATCCGATGCTCGTGGCAGTATGTTTTTGCATACTCCACGGAGTAGCTTGTGGAATAGCGCCTTGCCAAATCCTGAACCATCGAAGTGCGTCCTGTGCCTGGAGCTCCGATGATGAGTACGTTCTGGACAAAGAATTTTCTGAATGGGCGCATGACATAGTCCCAGTTCAGTATGGGCTCTTCCCTGATGCTTGTGCCGCTGATTCCGAGTATTTTGCGGTCGACCATCGTAATGGATGTATCGATATGGGGCCATTCATCACAAAAGAAGTTCTGGAGTGGTTCGATGTATTCCTCCTCACCGACGTAACAGGTCATCCTCTCCACGGGAAAAGGGAGGAAATCCTTTTCCTTGAGGATGGTTTCTGCGAGCATTTTGAGCCAGGGTTCCCAGCCATGCGGGTATCTGGGTATATGCGTTTCATCCAGCTTGAGTATGGTGACGTTGTCATCAGGACCGAGCAGCCGCCGCATGGATTTGACCCGATTGTCGAGTGTCATGCCATAGTTGTCCCCACGGTCGCCCTGGTACCCACTGACGATTACGAAAGCATGCCTGTTCTCCCGTTTTGCGCGGATGATCTGTTCAAAGTGTCCTACATGACAGGGGGCGAAGGTACCGAAATAAATTCCTAGATCTCTCACTGTGACAGCTCCTAACCAAATGGTGTTAAGACAGTTATATCAGTATAAAAGCGGTTTATCAAATCAATATACATGCTCTTTGCCAACTATCATGCAAAGATATGCTACAATCAGATGGTAAAAATTAAAAATTGAGGGATAAAATAAATGGTTAAATGGGTAAATATATTTAAAGGCTTTCTGATGGGGATATGCGAGCTGATTCCAGGAGTCAGCAGCGGAACGATGGCGCTGCTGCTTGGAATCTATGACCAGTTCCTCGGAGCCATCAGCAAAATCGTGTCAAAGCACTACAGGAAGGCGATTCTGTTCCTGCTGCCGCTGGTCATCGGAATGGGAATTGCAATACTTACATTATCGAACCTGATAGACTATCTGCTGCGGAACCACACGGTGCCGACACACTGGTTCTTCATCGGGCTGGTGCTGGGGGTCGTCCCGATGATGCTCAGGATTTCGAACTACAAAGTGGAATTCAGGGCGGGCCACTACATCATTTTATTCATGGCTGTGGCCCTGCTCTTCGTGATGGGTATAAGCAGGGGGGAGGAGGAGGTAATCAATGATATTGCGATTACCTTCCCGCTTCTCGTCAAAATGTTCATCAGTGGCATACTCGCTTCAACAACGATGCTGCTTCCGGGAATCTCAGGCTCTCTGGTGCTTCTGCTCCTGGGTTCCTATTCCATCGTCATCTATGCAGTGAGTGAGCTGACGAGCTTCAATCTTGGAATCCTGCCGATTCTGATCGCGGTCGGCACCGGCATCATCTTGGGGCTGCTTGTGGCCAGCCGCATCATCCAGTATATGCTCAGAAACTTCACGTATCTGACCTACGCACTGATATTGGGACTCGTCATCGGCTCCGTCTTTGCAATCTATCCGGGCCTTCCGGATACAGCCCTCTCCTGGATGGTGACAGCACTGGCTGCCATCCTGGGCTTTGCAATCAGCTGGTACATGGGTGCTGACAATGAAGGTACAATCTGAATCGAGGTGAGGATATGGAACAGAGCCATCCATTGATTATGGCCTACCATGAATATATAGAATCGACGATCGATTATCGTGTTGCTGTGCTTGGACAGGTGGACGCGGGCAAAAGTGCCCTGGTGAACCGCTTGGCGGATGCTGATTCTTTTATCTCCACACAGACTGACGCGACACGCACCATTACGGAGCATCCCTACGGCAGCCGGGGAAGGATTCTCGACTTTCCGGGTGTCGGAACAACAGAATATTCTCCGAAACAGTACAGGAAGCTGATAGCAAAAACGGGTATCAGGCATGTATTATATGTATTCTCCTCAAAGATACGGGATGCGGATGAAGCGGTTATCCGGTACCTTGCCAAAAAGGGTGTCCATATCACTTTCGTATATAACAAAAGCGATACACTGGTTGATGTCTCCGGGGAGCGGGCGCAGAAGACGCTGATGAACGACAAGGATACGGAACTCCACGTGACTTTCAAGAAACAGCTCGACCAGCCGCTGTACTACCATTTTGCCAGTGTAAAGGATGATGCAGGCATCGCGGTACTGAAAGGAAAGCTGGATGACATATTTGGGGAAAAGGATGCACTGTTCGATCAGAGGGTTCAGAGTGCACAGTATCTGGAGAAGTTCCTGTCCCGGAAAATGAATGGGCTGGCAACCAAACTGCTGTCTCCTGGCTTCAAGGACATCATTCTCAGCCGTGCTTACAGATCCATAGAAGAGATGACGGAATCGCACTATCACGTAACGGCCGAGGATGGGCTGGAAATCGGCCAGGAAATTCCGAGGGCCGCTGATTATATCAACCGCGTCAAAGATACAGAAAAGGATACGAAGAAGCCGGCGGATTACATCAATCACCTGGCGACGCTCTTCAGCGCAGTCTTCAAGATGCGGAAGCTGAATGTGGTGACGTTCATTGTATCCTCCCTGGGTGAAATCAGTGTAAAAAACATCTATCCCGTACTGAAGGGAACATTCGAATACGTCGGTGATATGAATGACTTTGCCCGCGAAGTCGTCAAATATCACCGGTAACCCCCCAGCACTCCGGCGATTGTCGGAGTGCTGTTTTTTTGTCTGGGACAATCGTTTGCACAAGAAGTGTATCCCACTTTTTCAAAAGTCTTTCGCAGTAAAGAAATAATTTGTGCAATCGTTTGCAAAAAAATGTTGACTTCAAAGAATTCTGAATATAAAATCAAAATACAAGCGATTGATAACGCTTACATACAAGGAGGATGAAAAATGAAGAGATCGAAGTGGAGTTATGCTTTTCTTCTCGCCCTGCTTCTCATGCTGGGAGCGTGTGGAAACAGTGGAGATGCTGGCGGTTCAGTTTCAGGAGACGGCGAAGAGGGCAGCGGCGACGGTGAATCGGTAACGATTGACCTCTATCAGTTCAAAGTGGAATTCAAGGAGCAGTTTGAATCCCTCGTAGCGCAATATGAAGAAGAGAATCCGAATGTGACAATCAATGTTGAAACGGTCGGTGGCGGAAATGACTACGGTGCGACACTGAAATCGAAGATTGCATCGGGCAATGAACCGGACATCTTCAATATTGGCGGACCGCAGGACTATGAGGACCACAAGGATCGTATCGCACCAATCGAAGATTCCGCAGCTGTAGATGCAGCACTGGAAGGCACGCTTGATGCAGTTACAGTGGATGACCAGGTTTATGGTGTCCCTTACAACCTCGAAGGGTACGGCCTGATCTACAACAAGGGGATCTTTGAAGAGGCGGGCATCAACCCTGATGACCTGACGACAATGGAAGATCTGCAGGCTGCTGTGGATACACTTGACGGTATGAAAGAGGAGCTCGGCCTGGATGCTGTCTTCGCCTTCCCGGGCAAAGAGAGATGGGTTTATGGAAACCACAGCAGCAGTTCATTCCTCGCACCTGAATTCAATGACAGTGTCATCGAAGCATTCGAGTCCGACACAGTGGAATTCGAACTCTCTGAAGAACTCAAAAACTACATCGACATGCAGGTGAACTATTCCGAGCAGCCTGTACTGAGCCTCGACTACTCACAGCAGGTTGAAGCACTCTATTCCATGGAGAAAGTGGCGATGATCCAGCAAGGCAACTGGGCGTATCCCTCCATTGAACAGATTGCGCCTGAAGTGGCTGAGAATTCCGGAATCATCCCTATTCCTGTAGCCGGCGAGGCTGAAATGCCTGTAGGCGTGCCACAGTATTGGGTGGTGAACTCCGGTGCCGAAGATAATGTTCAGCAGGCGTCTGTCGATTTCCTGGACTGGATGTATACATCTGACGCAGGCAAGGAGGCTGTACTGAACGACTTCAACTTCATTCCCGCATATGAGGACTACGACACAAGCCAGATTTCAGATCCATTGTCCCAGGAGATCTATGAATACTCCGAAGCAGGCAATACAAGTGGATGGGTATTCCTTGGATATCCTACCGGCTTCTCTGAAGAGACATTCGGTGATAATGTACAGCAGTACATCTCCGGTGATATCACATGGGAAGAAGTTGTAGAGAACTCGCAAGCATACTGGGAAGAGAATAGATAAATGAAATCATAATGGAGCAATCATATTGCTCCATTATTTCTTACAAAGAGGTGTTAATATGAAAACCAAAAATATCATGTACTGGGTGTTCATTGCCCCGGTTCTGGCGGCACTTCTGATCGTCGTGGTCGTTCCTTTCATCTGGGGAATCTACTATTCCCTTACAGAATGGTCGGGGGACATGGCACAGACGCCGGTGTTCACAGGGTTTGATAACTACAAGAGTCTGATGTCCGATCCAACATTCCTGAGTGCGCTCTGGTTCACTTTCAAATATGCAATCGTGACGGTGATCATCATAAATGTCGTCGGCTTCTCACTGGCACTGATTGTAACGAGCTACATAAAATCAAAGAACCTCCTCAGGACGATATTCTTCATGCCGAACCTGATCGGTGGGCTGATCCTCGGGTTCATATGGCAGTTCATCTTCACGAACATCTTCAATGCATTGGGCGAGCTCATGGGTGTCGAAATGCTTCAGGGCTGGCTGGCGACCCCGGCAACAGGTTTCTGGGGACTGGTCATCCTCCATGTATGGCAGATGGCAGGCTACATCATGATCATCTACATTGCATATCTGCAAAGCATCCCGGACGAACTGCTCGAGGCGGCTGACATGGATGGGGCAAGCTACTTCCAGAAATTGAAGAATGTAGTGATGCCGCTTGTCGCACCGGCATTCACGGTAAGCATGTTCCTGACCTTGTCCGGTGCATTCAAAATCTATGATCAGAATCTCTCCCTCACAGGCGGCGGACCCGGCGGCACTACGAAAATGATTGCCATGGATATCGTTGATACGGCTTTTGCCATGAATACGATGGGGCTCGCGCAGGCCAAGGCAGTCATCTTCTTCATCATCGTCGCGATTTTAAGTTTGACGCAAGTCTACTATAATAAGAAAAAAGAGGTGGAGCTGTAATGAAGAAGAAAAAGACGACCGGCCGCATTGTTCTGGAAATCGTCGGCATTCTGCTTGCGCTTCTATGGCTCTCCCCCTTCTATATCATGCTGGTCAATGCATTCAAGACGAAGCGGGAAATGTTTGAAAATACACTTGCGCCTCCCCAGGAACCCATCTTTGCAAACTTTGTACAGGCTTTCCAGGAACTCGACTTTCTCAGGACATTCTTCAACTCCTTCCTGATTACGTCGCTGAGCATTGTGTGCATAGTGTTCTTTTCGGCAATGGCTGCGTACGCACTATCAAGGAACAAGAGCAAGGTCAGCGGGCTGATATTCTTCCTGTTCGTCGCTTCCATGCTCATACCGTTCCAGTCTGTGATGATTCCGCTGGTCAAGATATTCAGTGAGCTTCAGAGCCTCAACAAATGGGGGCTGATATTCATGTACATCGGCTTCGGTTCCGGTCTCTCACTGTTCCTCTACCACGGAGCGCTGAAGAATATCCCGCTCTCCCTGGATGAGGCGGCAAAAATTGATGGAGCAACGAAGTGGCAGACCTTCTGGCATGTCATATTCCCGCTTCTGAGACCGATTGGTGTGACGGTGGCAATCCTGAATGTCATCTGGATCTGGAACGACTTCCTGCTCCCAAGCCTGGTGCTTGGCCAGGGGGATGAAACGATTCCGCTTAAGCTGTTCCTGTTCTTCGGACAGTATACGAAACAGTGGACTTTGGCGTTGGCCGGCCTGACAATTTCCATCATACCGGTCATAATCGGCTACTTCATTGCTCAAAGGCACATCATCAAAGGGGTATCGGACGGTGCTGTGAAGTAAGTAGGAGGATTATTATGAAATGGTGACGATAAAAGATGTAGCAAGGATAGCTGGAGTCTCGCCCTCTACCGTATCCAGGGTAATAAAGGATCATGAGGGCATCAGTGGCTCTACAAAGAAGAAAGTGCGAAAAATAATGGAAGAGATCGGGTACGCGCCCAATATTGCGGCGCGGAACCTGGTGACGAATCAGTCGAACACCATTGGTCTGGTCATCAAGAGCGGGATGCACGAAGTGAACCTGAACCCCTTCTATTCCGAAGTGAACCTCGGTGTTTCCGAGACATGCAGGCAGAAGGGCTTCTCCACTCTCACCACTTCTGCGACGGATGATGCCAGCCTCCTGGCAGAAGTCAAGGAGCTGATCAGCTCCAGGCAGGTCGACGGGTTCATACTCCTCTATTCCAAAGAGGGGGACCCGATAGCGGAATTCCTCTCTTCATCAGAGTTTCCTTTCGTAGTGATAGGGAAGGATATACACAACGACCAGGAAGCCATATATGTGGATAATGACAATGTACAGGCGGCGGTGTCAATCACTGAATTATTGATTCGAAAAGGGTATAGTAAAATCACGATGATAGTGGATAATGACGTCTTTGCAGTTGCCACGGACAGGATCAGGGGATTTGAAGCAGCGATGCAGGAAGCCGGGCTTTCCGGCTCCTGCAGGGTAGTCAAATGCGGGGACGAGGATGGTTCCCTCGGCCGTATGCTGGATTCTTTATTCGGGGGTGATGGGCCGGAGGTACTGCTGACACTGGATGGTGTGCTGAACGCCCGCGTCATTTCGCACCTCTATCAGATGAAGATCCGCATCCCCAAGGATGTGGCGACGGCGACCTTCAGTGATTCCCTGCTGACAAAATTTGCAGCGCCGCCGCAGACTGTTGTCGATATCTTCCCGGAGGAACTCGGGAAGGAAGCCGGCAATGAAATCATCACCCTGATAAAGGACGAAGAGAAATTGAAAAGGAATATTACGGTGCCTACGCGTATCATTGAGCGCCGATCAACACAGAAGGAGGAAGGCAGATGAAAGTGACAGTCTGGAACGAATATAGGCATGAGAAGGAATCCGAAGTGGTAGGTAAGGTCTATCCTGAAGGGATCCACGGACAGATCGCGAGTTTCCTCGAGGGGCATGAGGTGACGACTGCCACGCTGGATGAAGCGGAGCATGGGCTGACTGACGAAGTGCTGAATAATACGGATGTACTTGTATGGTGGGGGCATAAGGCACACGATGAAGTGTCTGATGAAATTGCAGAAAAGGTGCGGCAGCGTGTATGGGACGGCATGGGGCTGGTAGTATTGCATTCAGCCCATTTTTCCAAGCCCTTCAAACTACTGACGGGCACATCCTGCGATCTCAAGTGGCGTGAAGCAAACGAGAAGGAGCGGCTATGGGTGGTGGACCCGACGCACCCGATTGCCGACGGTCTCGGAGAATACTTCGAGCTGCCCGAGGAAGAGATGTACGGGGAGCATTTCGACATTCCTGTGCCGGATGAGCTCATCATGCTCAGCTGGTTCGAAGGTGGCGAAGTGTTCAGGAGTGCATGCACCTTCAAGAGAGGGAACGGCAAAATATTCTATTTCCGCCCGGGACACGAAACACATCCGACCTACTATGATGAGAATGTGCAGAAGGTCGTCAATAATGGTGTGAACTGGGCAGGCAGTGTACACGGCAAAAAGCACTACTATGGAAATCACGAACCATTGGAAGAGATAAAGGAGAAATAATCATGATCAAGGTTGGTATTATAGGATGCGGCAGCATCGGAGTGAAGCGGCACATTGCCGAATATAATGAGAATGAAAACGTGAAACTGGTTGCGTTCTGCGACCCGGTCATCGATCGGGCGGAGGCACAGCGGAAAATATACGGCGGAGAAGCCTACGAGGATTACAGGGACCTGCTTGCAGATGATAATGTCGAAGCCGTCAGTGTCTGTACGCCGAACTACATGCACGCAGAAATTTCAATTGCGGCGCTTGAAGCAGGCAAGCATGTATTGTGCGAGAAGCCGATGGGCATTGCGATGGATGAGATGGATCGTATGATTGCAGCGGAAAACAAATCGGACGGACAGCTGATGGTCGGCCATAACCAGCGTCTCATCAAAGAGCATCAGGTGGCACGGGAGTATATTGCAGAAGGCAGACTCGGCAAAATCTATTCATTCCGTACGGCGTTCGGCCATCCTGGGCCGGAAGACTGGAGTGTGGATGGCAAGGAGAGCTGGTTCTTCAAGGAAGAGGAAGCGGCGATGGGCGCGATGGGGGACCTCGGAGTGCACAAGGCGGACCTTATGCGCTATATCCTCGGTGAAGAGGTCGTGGACGTAGGCGGCTTCATATCCAAGGAAGCGAAGGATTTTTCCAATGTAGATGATAATGCAGTGTGCATTCTGCGCACCGAATCGAACATCATCGGCACATTGCAGGCCAGCTGGTCATTCTATGGAGAAGAGGACAATTCGACCATCATCTATGGAGAGAAAGGCGTACTCAGCCTGCTTGCAGATTCCGAGCATTCTTTCATTTTCACAGGCAGGGATGGCGAAGTCGTCAAAGAGAACTACGGCGGCATACAGACGAATGATGAAGCGGGCCAGAAGAAGAAGTCGCTGGTCATGGATGCCTTCATCAATGCCCTCGTGAATGAAGAGCGTGTGCCCGTCACGGCAGAGGATGCGAAAAAATCCGTTGAAATCATTCTGGATGCTTTTGAGTCCGATCATACGAAGAAAATCATTACTGGAGAATAGGTGTTGCAAATGTCTAAAATCAGACTGGGTTTCATTGGTGTTGGAGGAATAGCGACCGGACGTCATATTCCTACATTCAGAACATTCGACGAGGTGGAGATTACAGCAGTCCAGGATGTCAATCAGGAACGGGCGATGAAAGTGGCGAATGAACTCAACATCCCCGAAGTGTGCTCCACAGTTGAGGACATGTATCCATATGTGGATGCGGTTGTCGTCTCTACGCCGAATAAATATCATGCGTCGATCAGCATCGATGCCATGAACAATGGCAAGCATGTCCTTTGCGAAAAGCCGATGGCCATGACGACAGAGGAGTGCAATGCGATGATTGAAGCGGAGGAGCGCAATGGTGTAAAGCTGCATATCGCCTATCATTACCGCTTCATGAAGGAGGCCATTGCAGCCAAGAAAATTATCGAACGCGGTACCATCGGGAACCCGCTGGTGGTCCGTGTGAAGGGGCTCAGGCGCAGGAAGGTGCCGGGTTGGGGCGTCTTCACCAACCAGGAGCTCCAGGGCGGCGGCGCACTGATCGACTATGGATGCCATCTCCTCGATCTGGCGATGTACCTCATGGGTGATGTCAAACCGGTGGAAGTATCCAGCGCGACCTATAATCAGCTGAGCCGTACGAATACGGTCAACGAATGGGGCCACTTCAACAGGGATGCCTTTGAAGTGGAAGACCATGTCAGTGCCTTCATCCGCTTCAACAATGGTGCATCGATGCTCTTTGAAACGAGCTGGGCTGCGAACATTCCTGAAGATGAGAACCATATCAGCATTTCAGGTGCCAAGGCGGGCCTCGATGTATTCGATATGAAGGTGAACCAGGCCGATGAGGACCTGATGACGACGATGCGCATCGACTATATAAAAGTGGATGAGCCCTACAGCAGGCTTCAGGCGGAAAATTTCATTTCAGCAATCAAATACAATACCCCGCTGACGGTGAAGTCAGTAGAGGCGAAAGAAGTATCCAAAATTATCGAAGCAATATATCTGAGTTCGAAAGAACAGAGGAGCATCAGACTTTAGGAGGCAAACAGATGAAACTGGGAGTATTCAATCCGCTGTTCCAGAACATGGAACTTGAAGAAATGCTCGATTATATCAAAGCATCCGGACTGGATGCGGTGGAAATCGGTACCGGCGGCTACCCTGGAGACAAGCATTGCAATGTCGACGAATTGCTTGGATCCGAGGCGGCAAGAGAGGCATACTTGGAGAAATTCACATCACGGGGCCTGATCATCAGTGCCTTCAGCTGCCATGGGAATCCAATCTCTCCGGATGAAGTGTTCCGCAGGGAATCGGATGAGATACTGCGCAAGTCGATCAAATTGGCAAACATGATGGACGTTCCTGTAGTCAACACATTCAGTGGCACACCTGCAGGAAATGAGACGGATACGTCAGTCAACTGGCCGGTGACCCCGTGGCCGGAGGAGTATTCGGAAATAAAGGAGTGGCAATGGGAGCATAGGCTGATTCCATATTGGCGGGAGATTGCAGAACTTGCTGAAGAATATGATGTGAAGGTCGGACTGGAACTCCATGGCGGCTTTCTCGTCCATTCCCCGCATACGATGCTTGAACTGAGGAAGTCGACGAATGAATATATCGGCGCGAATCTGGATCCGAGCCATATGTGGTGGCAGGGCATCGACCCTGTCGCAGCAATCAAGATATTGGGGCGTGAAGACGCGCTCCATCACTTCCACGCGAAGGACACATACATCGACCAGGACAATCTGAATATGCACGGCTACCTTGATATGAATCCATACGGCAACATCAGGGAGCGGAGCTGGACATTCAGAAGTGTCGGATTGGGCCACAGCGTGGACGAATGGGCGAACATGATGAGTGCACTGAGAACCTACGACTATGACTATGTCGTATCCATCGAACACGAAGATGGTCTGATGTCGATCGAGGAAGGCTTCCAGACTGCCGTCAGAAACTTGCAGGGTGTTATAATAAGAGAAACGCCGACTGATATGTGGTGGGCTTAAAGGAGTGGTTTCATGGCTGAGTTAAAGCTGAAGAATATAAAAAAGACATATGAAAAAGGTCCCACGGTCGTGGATGATTTTAATCTTGAAATCCATGACGGCGAATTCATCGTGCTGGTCGGCCCTTCCGGGTGTGGGAAATCGACGACTTTGCGGATGATTGCCGGCCTGGAGGAAATCACTGATGGCGAACTGTATATCAATGATAAGAAGATGAACGATGTGGAACCGAAGAACAGGGATATTGCGATGGTCTTCCAGAACTATGCTCTGTATCCGCATATGAGCGTGTACGACAACATGGCATTCGGCCTCAAGCTGAGAAAGACGCCGAAATCCGAAATCAAGCAGCGTGTGGAACATGCAGCGGATATTCTTGGTCTGACAGACTATCTGGACCGCAAGCCGAAGGCACTGTCCGGTGGCCAGAGGCAACGTGTGGCATTGGGCCGCGCGATTGTAAGGGAGGCGAGCGTCTTTCTGATGGATGAGCCGCTATCCAACCTGGATGCGAAGCTGAGGGTGCAGATGCGGGCTGAAATCACCAAGCTGCACAAGCGTCTGAAAACGACAACGGTATATGTAACACACGACCAGACGGAAGCACTGACGATGGCCTCACGCATCGTGATACTCGACAAGGGGGACATCATGCAGGTCGGTTCTCCGAAGGAAGTCTATGATTTTCCGGAGAATGTATTCGTCGCCCAGTTCATCGGCTCGCCGGCCATGAATGTATTTGATGCAGAAATCAGAAATGGAGAGCTTGTGATCGGGGAATCCACGATCAGAATTCCCGAATTCAAGCGGCGTATGCTTGTAAATGAAGGCTATGACAACAAGCCGATCAAGTTCGGCATTCGGCCGGAGGATGTCAGGGAGGAAGCGGTCTTTGTCGAATCCGAACTCGCCTCTGCTTTCAATGCGGAAGTCAAAGTAAGTGAGCTCCTCGGTTCTGAGATCATGCTGTACTCCGACCTCGAAGGGCAGGAATTCATCTCCCGTGTTGACGCACGCAATGAGCTCGAGCCGGGGGATATCGTGAAGTTCGCATTCGATATGAACAAGGGCCACTTCTTCGATAACGAAACGCACAAGCGCATCGTCACAAAAGAAGAGCGCAAGAAGGAGAAAGAACGCCTGGAACAGCATGATACATCCGGTGTCATCAAGGCATAGAGCTTCAGCCTGTCCATATGGACAGGCTGTATTTTTTAGTATTTGGTATGATTTAATGGTAATATGATATAGTTGAAAAGAGGTGAACAGCATGGTGAAATTCGATCACATCATACATTTTGTCAACCGGCTGGATTCAGTCGAGGCGGAAGGTGTGCTTCCGATCCATTCCGGTGGAAAGCATGAACATCTGGGCACTGCGAACCTGTTGTCCTATTTCGACCAGAGATATGTGGAGTACCTGGCCATCGATGATGAAGAAAGATTCAGGCGCCATCTGGAAGAGGCGGAGGATTCATTTGCCAAGACGATTGACCAGGTGCAGTACGAAGAAGGGTTCATCCGTTGCGCGCTTGCCACTGAAGAGATACATCAACTCGCCGACCGGTACAGGGCAAAAGGCTTCAGGACTGTCGGACCGATGGATATGGAACGCACGACCAATGGAGAGACCATACGTTGGAAACTGCTTTATATCCTGGATGATGAGGAGACCCTGCCCTTCTTCATCCAATGGGAGGAAGCGGAAGCGGCACGTTCGGACCGGATCAGAAACTTGAGGGGGGATTTTATTTCCCCGGAAATAAATATTCATCACAAAGTAAAAAATGAGAAGGTATGGGATGCCTTCTTTGACGTCATCGGTGTCTGGAAAGGCGAGGTCGATGCGCATACTACAATCACCATCGCAGAAAACGAAAAACCATCCATCACCCTGGAAGTGGGGATGGATGGGGAATCGGCGATCTACAAAGGTGCCGTCTATAAGTTTATATAGACGATGAGCCCAAGGTGCAGAAGCGCTGAAAGGGCTGTGATGATGCTGAGGATGGCAATTGATTTTGTGCCTCTTACAAGTATATACGCAATGCTCAGCATGATAGTGATCACGCCAAGGATGATTCTGACGCTCATCAGTGCGATGAGGTCCCCACTATCATATTGACCCAGTTGGAACATGCTGATGATATTGATGATCAGAAGAAAGATTAGAATAGCTTGTCTCATGATAGGACCACCTTTCATGGAATATTATATCAGATTTTATTTGAATGGAGACCGTTATGCTTAAATTGTTGAACCTGACAGAAGACGAACATGATCAGTTTGTAGAAAGCCATCCTCATGGAGACCTGCTGCAGTTGACTGACTGGGCACAGTCGAAGCATCTGACCGGATGGTACTCCAGGCGCTTTGCTGTGGGCAATGAAGCGGGGGAAACGCTCGGTGTCGCCCTTCTGCTGTTCAAGAAGGTGCCGAAACTCAATCATACGCTGTGCTATATATCAAGAGGCTTTGTCTGCGACTACCATGATCCGCTTCTGGTGGAATTTATGCTGAAGGAGGCGTTGAACATAGCCAGGGACGAAAAGGCCTATGCGATAAAGATAGACCCGGACCTCCCGCTTGAAACGCATCGGGATACGATAGAATTCCTTGAATCGATCGGTTTCAGACATCGTGGCCTAAAAGACGGCATGAGCAAGGATAATATACAGCCCAGACAGACGATGGTCGCCTCAATCGACAAGGACGACAAGGCCCTGCTGCAGAGCTTTGAAAGGAACAACCGGACAAAGGTGCGCAATGCCATCCGTCGGGGCACGAGGGTCTACAGGGCGGAACGTGAGGACCTGAAGACATTCGTCACACTCATGAAGGAGACCGGGCAGCGGGATGGCTTCCTTACCCGTGATATCACCTATTTCGAATCCCTTTATGACAATCTGCACGATAATGGACATATGGAACTGTTTCTGGTGAAACTGATGCCCACAGAAGTCGCGGCTTCGCTGGAAGTGGATATGGAGAAGGTGGAGAGGGATCTGGAAAAAGCCATGAAGAAGAAAGATGGCAGCAAGAAGGAAAACCAGATCAAAGATCTCAGCAACCGGAAAGAAAAACTCGGGAAACAGCAGCAGGAGATTGAAGAAATCAGTAAAAGACATCCTGAAGGCGTCATCCTTTCGGGTGCCCTGCTTGCCCAGGCCGGACATAAGGCATACTATCTCTACGGAGCCTCTTCAGACCAGTACCGTGAATACTTGCCGAATCATCATATGCAGTATGAAATGATGAAGTATGCACGGGATAACGGAGCCAGAACATACGACTTTGGTGGTGTCAGCGTCTCTCCACCCGAAGATTCCCCGCATTTTGGCCTATGGCAGTTCAAGAAAGTATGGGGTACGCAAGTGAGTGAGAAAGTCGGAGAGTTCGACTATGTCATCCATCGTCCGTTCTATACACTTGCCGAAGTTGGTGTGCCGATGTTCCAGAAGGGGAAAGTGAAACTGAACCAGACACTCAAAGCCTTGAAAGAGCGCCGTTAAATGATACGGCGCTTTTCTTATAGAAAAATTCTATGTATAGCCTCTGACTTTCCTATATGCGAGCATCTTGTTAAAGAGGCCCCGCCATGATAGACTTATATCCATTAATCCATAGTAATAAACTATGTTTTATAGGTCGATGACTATATGACAACTTACATACAGGGGGATTTTTATGAAGAAATGGATTTTGCCGCTGGCATTTGTCCTGCTTCTGATTGCAGGATGTGGAAATGAAGCAGAAAGTGGAAGTGTGGAAGAGACGGAAGGGGGCGACATCATCAAAATCGGTTCATCACCTGATGGATATCCGCTTTCCTTTCAGGAGGACGGAGAAGTGAAGGGCTTCAACGCAGATATCTACAACGCCATATTCGATGCGCTCGGCTATGAGATAGAATGGGTGATGACGGACTGGACAGGCGTGCTCGCCAATCTTGATACAGGAAATGTGGATACGGCCAGCAATTTTGCCATGACTCCTGAAAGGGCTGAAAAGTATACCTTCTCTGACCCCTATTATAATTCGAAGGCGGCGGTGGCAGTGGCGCAGGGTAATGAAACCATCCAGTCCATCGATGATCTGGAAGGGGCCGAAGTCGGTACGATACTGGGTACCAACTTCCAGAATGTACTGAATGAAGAATACCCGGACCATGGGGGCGAGATCATCGACTATGAGAATAACGAGGTGGTCTATAATGATGTGATTGCCGGGAAGATTGATGCATATCTTTATGGACGGGAACAGTTGCTGGCAATGATCAATGACCGTGATATAGCGCTCGAAATAGCAGGGGAACCTTTCGGGGTCCAGCCTGTCGCCCTGCCATTCAAGGATACGCCGGAGAATCAGGAGTTGATCTCAGATATCAATGAAGTACTTGCTGATTTGAGGAGCGATGGTACACTGGCTGAAATATCCGAAAAATGGTATGGCATGAACATATATGAAGAAGAGACGGCAGAATGATGCGTCCATACAATAAAGCCAGCTTCCACATGGAAGCTGGCTTTATTTGTGCGCCTGTCTATAGGAAATAGGGCCGGGTCAGAACGATCAACAGTATGAAAATCAAGGACATGACCGACATGATCAGCAGTGTCACAGACAGGGCAAAGTGGATATTGCGGTTTTCATACAGGTTAGGCTCCGATTTGGCCGCCTTCCACCCTGCCAGGAGGGAGATGAGATTAAGCAGTGCCCATACATAAATGTTGAAGAAGATGATCCCATCATTAATTATATAGTTTATAAAAAACATGATTTGCATCAGTATGAGCAGAATAAGTATGACCCGTCTCATGGGTCCACCTCTCTTCCTATTACAGTGTCAGCAGCATGATGATGAGCACGGCAGAAATCATGAGGGTAAATACATGTATCATGAACAGACGTGCGTGATCCCCTTTGGCTTCCTTGTAGCCGGTAATTTCAACTGATATGAACAGGCATATCGCAAGTGAAAAAATCAGCAGACCAT
This sequence comes from Salinicoccus sp. Bachu38, assembly GCF_038561955.2. Classification (NCBI taxonomy): domain Bacteria; kingdom Bacillati; phylum Bacillota; class Bacilli; order Caryophanales; family Staphylococcaceae; genus Salinicoccus; species Salinicoccus bachuensis. Next base: position 188,615 of record NZ_CP138333.2, read on the forward strand.
CGGGGTTGGGCGCATCAAGGGAGATCAGGGTCATCATAAGCATGAACGCGATGCCCGCGATGACACGCAGTATATCGAGAATCCTGTTTCTAAGCAGCAATATGGTGATTGCACTGATGACGAGATATATGAGCAGCATAAGGACGGTCAGAATCATGCGAGAGTCCTCCTTTTCCTGAAGTATTGGAAAATGAAGTATGTGGATAATACAGTCGTTACCGCACCGAACCAGAATGGCAGTCCCGCAGTAAGGATGAATAGCATGTTGAAGACGATTGGACCGAATATTCTTCCAAGGCTATCCAGGGAATATGTAGCAGCGGTCATGCGTCCCATCTCGTCCTGATGCGCTTCTTTAGTGATCTGGGAAGTGAGCAGCGTCTTGACGAGGGCATTTCCCGTCATAAGCAGGACGATACACACTCCGGCAAATAACAGGCTGGACATGAAGGGCAGGAGGACGAAGGCGACCAGTGTCATGATCTGCCCGGCAATCATCACCGGGTATTCCTGCCCATCCTTGAGACGGCCGATGAAGCCGCCCTGCACCGCAGCATTGAAAATTCCACCGATTACAAAGAGGACACCCATCTGTGCAGGAGTGATGTCGATCCTCTCGATGCCGAGCAGCTGGAAAGTGCTCTCCATGCCACTCATTGTCAGCATGACGAAGAATGTGCATACCAGAAGGATGCCGACAGGTTTTAGGAAGTACTCGCTCGGCAAAGTGATATCTTTTCCTGCGCTCATCCCTGGGCGGTATGTTTCCTCAATCTTGAACATGCTGAATATCAGTGCACCTGCAATGACGATGGTCGTCATGTAGTAGGCGAAGCTCAGGCTGATCTGGGCGAGCAGCCCGCCCACACCCGGCCCGAAAATGAACCCGAGTCCAATGGACATGCCAATCAGTCCCATGAACCGTGTCCGTTCCTCGCGTGTCGTCAGGTCCGCCACCATGCTTGTCGTTGCTGTGTAGAGCGCCCCTGAGGCAGCCCCTCCGACAATGCGGGTCAGGTAGAGCACCCATAGTACATCGATGAACAGGCCGAACAGGAGGAAGCTGAAGCTGAAAGCGAGCAATCCGTACAGCAGGATCGGGCGACGGCCATGGCGGTCGCTCAACCTGCCGAAATAGGGGGCGGCAGCAAAACTGGCAACGGAATATACGGCAAGCAATCCTCCCATGTGCAGGGTGGACACGCCGAGCTCGGTTACAAGTTCCGGTATGACCGGTATGATCATGCTGAAGCCGAAATATATGAGAAATTGTATGATCATAATGAATAAGATCATTTTTTTCATTGCGGGCACTTCCTATTGGTTATTTCTGATTCCTGATTTCCTTTTTTGTCTGTGCAATTTCTGTTTCTATCTGAGTAAGGCGATCTTCCATTTTTGATGTGCGGTTACCAGTGGATTCGAGTTTTTCAAGATCACCCTGAATGCGTACATACTCATTTTTGAGTTCCTTAAGTCTGTATTCCAGATCCATTACTTTCACCACCTTGAATTATAGTAGTATCATATCATAATGCAATCGATATTAGGGGAATCACTAATGACATTTTAAGGATGATTGAAGTAGAATGGAAGGGAATGGAGGGACATTGGATGCATACTTTTGAAATATACGAAGAGTACTACGATTGGGCACCGCTTGAAGGGGATTCGGAGGCCCGGGTGCATTTGCTTACATACGGAGGAGAGGATCCGCCCAATATGTATCAGCCGCAGGAGCCGCTGATTGCAAAATCCTACATTGATGATGTAAGGCGGACGCGGCGGGAATACAAACGGCTGCTGTGGATGGAGTTGAATAAGATCAATGGCGTGCCGAAGCCGGTGACATTATATGAAGAAGCCGGCGCCTATATGTTCTATCTGGCCCTTCCAGGCATGGATGCTGAGAATTTCCTGCAGGCACAGGTGCCAGAATTCATCGTTTCCACGCTGAAACAGATTGGAAGATATTTGAGCTACCTGCATAAGCAGGAGATCAAGGAATGTCCGTTCGTCTATTCTGAAGATGATGTCCATACGGACCTGGTTTTCAGCCACGGCGATTTTAAACTCTCCAATGTGATAGTGAACGAAAATTACATTACAGGCAGTGTGGATATGATAGGAATTGGAATAAGGGACCGGTATTTTGACCTCGCTGCCATGACACTTGATATTGAGAGGGTATTGGGCGGGGAATACCTGGAATACTTTTATGAGGGGTATCGGATCAAGGATCACGTCAATCAGGAAAAAATGGACCAGTTCATCCAGCTGGTGGAAGCATAAGAAAAGGCGTAACCATATTATTATTGGTTACGCCTTTTCCCATCAGTCGTCCGTTTCCACTATCTCGCCGTTTTCGGCATTGATGGTCACATCTGCATCTCCATTATCACCATTTTTCATGTCCACTTCATATTCCAGCTGATCGTCATCCCTGGCCAGGGTCCAGCCTTCCAGTTCACCATTGGTCTCGTCCATGGCAGTCTGCACTGCTTCTTCTGCAGGCACTGCATCGCCATAGCTGAAGTGTTCGTCCGTGTCGAAATCATCGTCACTTTCCGTCTGTTCATCTACTATGGACAGGTCGTCCACCGACAATTTCGCTTCGTATTCTTCAGATTCACTTTCCATGTCGACCTTGTATATCCATTGGCCATCCTCATCATCGAGTTCGACCTCCACAAGCTCTCCATCGAAGTTTTCTGAGGCAGCATTTACAGCTTCTTCGGCATCGTGATTGATGTCTTCGGGTGCAATTGTATCACCGGTGCCGCCTGAAGATTGTTCACTGGACTCCTCGGTGGATTCTTCAGTAGATTCTTCTGTTGACTCTTCAGCAGACTCCTCGGTTGATGTAAACTCTTCGTTCTCCTCCACCACTTCGTCCACATCTGCTGAATCAGGGTTTTCATCGGCACCGCCGCACGCAGCCATTACGAGTGATGCAGACAGCAGGGCGCTTGCGAGCTTGTATCTGTTCTCCATTCCGAATCCTCCTATTTTCAAATCGATTACTTCAAACTTTCCCTTCCATGTATCATTTCAAACGTTGAAGGTGTATTGGCAAACAATATTGCGTTTTTCTTCACAGAAGCGTAAACTGGTTTAAATAATAAGAGGTGAGGGGGGGTGCCATGTGATAACAAATCTGGCAAAGCGTTGGCTGTTTTATATCGTGGGGCTGGTGATTCTGGCTCTTGGGATATCATTGACAATAAAAGGGCGGCTTCTCGGACTGGGTTCATGGGACGTGCTGCATTATGGACTGTGGCAGACTTTCGGTCTGACAATAGGAAGCTGGGCAATCATTGCCGGAGCCACGATCGTTCTATTCACTGCTGTCATTACACGGCGTCTGCCAAAACTGGGCGTCTACATCAACATGGTGGCGGTCGGAGTTTTTATTGATATCTTCAACTGGCTCATCCCTGAGTTTGAAGGGTGGACGCAGCATATCATCATCTTTACGGTCGGTTTGTTTGTCATGGCATTCGGGGTAGCGTTCTACATAACGCCGAATCTTGGAGCCGGTCCACGGGATACCCTGATGCTGCTGCTTGTCGAAAAGTTCGGATTGAAAATTTCCATGGCAAGGAATATCATGGAGCTTGGTGCCGCTGTTGTCGGTTATCTATTGGGTGGCCCGGTGTTCATCGGGACCGCAATCATCATTGTCGGATTGGGCAAACTCATTGAAATGTGGCTTCCACTCACCCGCCGGATGCTTGTCGGCTTTCTGGGCGGTGAAGATAAGGAAATCATCAAGATTATATAGCTCAAGATTATATAGCTTTGAATAATTCAATCAAGGAATGGAGTAGGTTATGAAAAAGTTTTTTGGCTTTGAGGAACACGGTACCAATTATCGACGCGAAATAATTGGAGGATTGACGACTTTCCTGTCCATGGCATACATACTCGCTGTCAATCCTTCTGTTCTATCACTCCAGGGTATCGAAGGCATACCTGAATCAATGCGGATGGATATGAATGCCATATTTGTTGCGACTGCCCTCGCAGCTTTTATTGGCTGTCTGATCATGGGGATATATGCCAGATATCCCATCGCCCTCGCCCCCGGGATGGGGCTGAATGCATTCTTTGCATTCACAGTTGTCTTGACAATGGGCATTCCATGGCAGACGGCGCTGACCGGAGTGCTGTTCTCGGGAGTGATATTCGCCCTTTTGACCATCAGCGGCCTGAGGGAATACGTCATCAATTCCATACCGATGGAAATGAAGATGGCAGTCAGTGCAGGCATCGGCTTCTTCATCACTTTCGTCGGGCTTCAGGGCGCCGGTATCATCGTCACAAATGATGCGACCCTTGTCGGCCTGGGTGTCCTTCATGATCCGAAGGTGCTGCTCGCTGTAGGAGGACTTTTCATCACAGCCATACTGATGGCAAGAAAAGTCCCGGGTGCGATTTTCTTCGGGATGATCATTACTGCAATCCTCGGTCTGCTGTTTGGCCTGGTGCCACGGCCGGAAAGTTTCTTCGGATCGGTGCCGAGCATGGAGCCGACATTCGGGGCAGCCTTCGAGGCCTTCTCGGATCCAGCCGAAATATTCAATATACAGTTCCTGATCGTTGTATTGACATTCCTGTTCGTCGACTTCTTCGATACAGCCGGGACACTTGTGGGCGTCGCCAGCCAGGCGAATCTGATCAAGGACAATAAATTGCCAAGAGGTGGACGGGCACTGCTTTCCGATTCCATTGCGACCATAGCAGGAGCGATTTTTGGTACTTCGACCACCACCTCGTACGTGGAATCCACTGCCGGTGTCGCAGCAGGTGCCAGGACAGGATTTGCAAGTGTCGTAACAGGTGTGCTGTTCCTCTCGGCCATCTTCCTGTCACCGCTCATCGTGACCTTCACCTCCGAGGTGACGGCTCCCGCACTGATCATTGTCGGGGCCCTGATGGTATCCAATCTGTCCAAAGTGAGGTGGGACCAGTTCGAAGTGGCGGTTCCCGCCTTCCTGACCATGTTCATGATGCCGCTGACCTACAGTATTGCGACAGGAATTGCAATCGGCTTCGTATTCTATCCGATTACAATGATCATGGCAGGCAGAAGAAAAGAGATCCATCCAATAATGTACGCACTCTTTGTAATCTTCATATTGTATTTCATCTTCATGACGGAATAAAAAACATCTTGTAAATTGTAACTGAAAACTGTATAATAGGACAGCGTATTGCAAGTCCTGCGGAAAAAGTGAAAAAATCTTGGGTAATCTATTGATTTTTTCACTTTTTTCGTGTAATATATCTAACGTTGGACTGAAATGGATGGTCTGCCGTCCATGTTAAAAAAACACACCGCCTTACATACAGGGGTGCACGTTTTTGAATCGATGAAGCGAGAGGTTACTGACACGCCCGGCCGCTTTGCCATGGCAGCGTGCAAGAGAATTTTCGTGGAGAAGTCTATCAATCAATGATGACGACCAAAAGGAGGTTAAATAATGGCAAAACAAAAAATTCGTATTCGTTTGAAAGCGTACGATCACAGAGTATTGGATCAATCAGCAGAGAAGATTGTTGAAACAGCAAAGCGTTCTGGTGCGGATGTTTCCGGCCCGATCCCACTTCCAACTGAGAAGACTGTTTACACGATAATCCGCGCGGTACACAAGTACAAGGATTCCCGTGAGCAATTTGAACAGCGTACGCACAAACGTCTTATCGACATTGTAAACCCTACACCGAAAACGGTAGATGCCCTCATGGGACTCAACCTGCCATCTGGTGTGGACATCGAAATCAAATTATAAATTATAGTAGGAGGTGCGACTTTCGATGACCAAAGGAATCTTAGGTAAAAAAGTGGGAATGACTCAAGTTTTCGGAGAAAACGGCGAGCTTATCCCTGTAACAGTAGTAGAAGCAGCGGGCAACGTAGTGCTGCAGAAGAAGACGGAAGAAACTGATGGATACAGTGCAGTACAAATCGGTTTCGACGACAAGCGTGAGTTCTTTGAAGGTGCAAGAACAAACAAATATGCAAACAAGGCTGAAACCGGCCATGCCAAGGCATCCGGCAAAGCTCCTAAGCGCTTCGTACGCGAATTCAAAAATCTCGCAGCAGATGAATTCGAAGTCGGTCAAGAAGTCACTGTAGATACATTTGAGTCAGGAGACTTGGTAGACGTGACGGCAACATCCAAAGGTAAAGGTTTCCAGGGTGCGATCAAGCGTCACAACCAGAGCCGCGGACCTATGTCCCACGGTTCCCGTTACCACAGAAGACCTGGTTCAATGGGGCAGGGTGCCGACCCATCCCGCGTATTCAAAGGCAAAGCATTGCCAGGACGCATGGGCGGAGAAACTGTCACATTGCAGAATCTTGAGATCGTAAAAGTGGATGCAGAACGCAACGTCATCCTTGTAAAAGGAAACGTGCCTGGCCCACGCAAAGGATATGTAAAAATCGCATCAGCAATTAAAAAAAGTGTTAAATAATAGCAATTTAGGAAGGGAGGATTTAACACATGGCAAGCGTAGATGTATTAACTAAAGAAGGAAGCAAAGTTAATTCTATAGAACTTAACCAGGATATATTTGGCATCGAGCCAAACCAGCATGTGCTGTTTGAAGCTGTGAACCTGCAACGCGCGTCACTGCGCCGTGGCACCCACTCAGTCAAGAACCGTTCCGCAGTCAGCGGTGGTGGTAAGAAACCATTCAGACAAAAAGGGACAGGTAATGCACGTCAAGGTACAATCCGTGCACCTCACTATCGTGGAGGTGGAGTGGTATTCGGCCCTACGCCAAGAAGCTACTCCTACAAAATGCCTAGAAAAATGCGCCGTCTGGCTCTTCGCTCAGCGCTCTCCGCAAAAGTCAACGAAGAAGCGTTGACGGTCGTGGACAACCTGGCGCTCGACACTCCGAAGACAAAAGATTTCCTGGCAATCCTTGAAAATCTGAATGCGGACAAAAAGGTACTTCTCGTACTCGAGAACGAAGATGTAAACGTTGAACTTTCATCCCGTAACCTGCAAGGTGTCACAGTGCTGACGCTGGCAGAGCTCAACGTACTTGATATCCTTTCTGCAAACCGTGTTATTTTCACTGAAGGCGCAATCAATAAAGCAGAGGAGGTGCTTCTGTAATGGATGCACGCGATATCATTAAACGCCCGGTAATCACTGAGCGTTCTGCTGACTTGATGTCCATTGATAAATACACTTTTGATGTGGATGTAAAAGCAAGTAAAACACAAGTTAAATATGCAGTTGAAGAGATCTTTGACGTAAAAGTCGACAAAGTGAACATAATGAATTATAAGCCGAAGAAAAAACGTATGGGACGTTACAGCGGCTATACTAGAAAAAGAAGAAAAGCAATCGTAACACTTAAAGAAGGCTCTATCGAAATATTCTAATGAGCACTTACCAATAAGGAGGTAAAACGAGATGGCGATTAAAAAATATAAGCCGACCACAAACGCTCGTCGTAATATGACTGGTTCCGACTTCTCAGAAATCACATCAACGACACCAGAACGGTCATTATTACAGCCGCTTCCGAAAAAAGCGGGACGTAACAACCAGGGCAGGATAACTGTTCGTCATAAAGGTGGCGGACATAAGCGTCAATACAGGGTCATCGACTTCAAGCGCATCAAAGATGGTGTGCCTGCTCGCGTGACGCAGATTGAATATGATCCAAACCGTTCAGCAAACATCGCTCTTGTTGTTTATGAAGACGGAGTGAAAAGCTACATCCTTGCACCTAAAGGTGTAACAGTAGGACATGAAATCATGAGTGGTCCAGAGGCGGATATCAAAGTGGGTAACGCTATGGCACTTACTGATATCCCTGTAGGTACAACAATCCATAATATCGAATTGAAACCAGGCAGAGGCGGCCAGCTGGTAAGATCAGCAGGTGCGCGTGCGCAGGTACTCGGTAAGGAAGGCAAATATGTACTTGTCAGACTGCGTTCTGGCGAAGTGCGCATGATCCTTGCAACTTGCCGTGCAACTATCGGAGCAGTTGGCAACGAACAGCACGAACTCATCAATATCGGTAAAGCAGGCCGTTCCAGATGGAAGAGGCAGCGCCCTACAGTTCGTGGTTCTGTCATGAACCCTAACGATCACCCACACGGTGGTGGTGAAGGCCGTGCGCCAATCGGACGTCCATCACCAATGTCTCCTTGGGGCAAACCAACCCTCGGCAAGAAGACACGTAGAGGTAAGAACCGTTCTGATAAACTCATCGTAAGAGGACGCAAGAAGAAGAAATAAATGAAACCAAAGTGTGCGGATAGTATATCCGCACGCATTATTGGAAGGAGGCGCCAAAATGGCTCGCAGTCTTAAAAAAGGACCTTTTGTTGACGATCACCTCATGAAGAAGGTAGAAAAACTCAACGAAGATAACAAAAAAAGTGTAATCAAAACCTGGTCACGTCGTTCCACAATCTTCCCTAATTTCATCGGTCATACAATCGCTGTATATGATGGACGCAAGCATGTACCGGTCTATGTTACAGAAGATATGGTCGGTCATAAACTTGGAGAATTTGCTCCAACAAGAACGTTCAAAGGCCACGGAAACGACGACAAGAAAACAAGAAGATAAGGGATAAGACGGAATAAAGGAGGAACGAAAGATGCAAGCGAAAGCAGTCGCAAAAACAGTTAGAATTGCTCCTCGTAAAGCGAGAATGGTTCTTGACCTCATTCGCGGTAAAGAAGTCGGAGAAGCGATCGCAATTCTTAAACTTACGAATAAAAGAACTTCGCCAGTAGTTGAAAAGTTGATCAAATCAGCTGTAGCCAATGCTGAACATAACTATGACATGGATATCGACAGCCTATATATCTCTGAAGCGTATGCTAACGAAGGCCCGACATTGAAACGTTTCCGTCCACGTGCACAAGGCCGTGCGACAAAGATCAACAAACGTACAAGCCATATTACTATTGTAGTTTCAGAACCAGCAGAAGAAGAGGTTCAGGAAACTGAAGAAACAAAAGTAGAAGAGAACGCATAAAACCACAAGGAGGGAATTAATTTGGGTCAGAAGATAAATCCTATTGGGCTTCGTACAGGCATCATCCGTGATTGGGAGGCGAAATGGTACGCAGAGAAAGACTTTGCAGACCTGCTGCACGAAGACCTTAAAGTTCGTGAATATATCGAAAATAATCTTAAAGACGCAGCTGTTTCAAAAGTGGAAATAGAGCGCGCGGCCAACCGTGTGAACATTGCGCTTCACACTGGCAAACCAGGTATGGTAATTGGTAAAGGCGGTAGCGAAATCGACAAGCTCCGTACTGCCCTGACAAACCTGACAGGTAAAAAAATCCACATCAATGTCGTAGAAGTCAAAAAAGTCGACATGGATGCTAAGCTCGTTGCTGAAAATATCGCACGTCAACTTGAAAACCGTGTATCTTTCCGTAGAGCACAAAAACAAGTACTTCAAAGAGCGATGAGAGCTGGAGCCAAAGGTATTAAAACTCAAGTTTCAGGCCGTCTCGGTGGCGCAGATATCGCACGTTCTGAAGGATACAGCGAAGGAACAGTTCCACTGCATACTCTTCGTGCAGACATAGACTATGCACATGAAGAAGCAGATACAACATACGGTAAACTCGGTGTTAAAGTATGGATCTACCGTGGAGAAGTTCTTCCTGTCAAGAATGACAAAAAGTAAAGGAGGAAATTAACAATGCTATTACCTAAAAGAGTAAAATACCGTCGTCAACACCGTCCGGATACCAAGGGACGCGCTAAAGGCGGAACTGAAGTAAGTTTTGGTGAATATGGCCTGCAGGCGACAACAACTGCTTGGGTTACATCCAGACAGATTGAAGCAGCGCGTATCGCCATGACACGTTATATGAAACGTGGCGGTAAAGTTTGGATCAACATTTTCCCGCACACACCATATACTAAAAAACCATTGGAAGTACGTATGGGTTCAGGTAAAGGTGCTGTAGAAGGCTGGATGGCTGTAGTAAAACCTGGCCGTGTAATGTTTGAAGTTTCAGGTGTCTCAGAAGAGGTTGCTAGAGAAGCGCTTCGTCTTGCGAGCCACAAACTTCCAGTAAAGACTAAAATCGTTAAACGTGAAGAATTAGGTGGTGATACGAATGAAAGCTAATGAAATCCGTGATCTGACAACATCTGAAATTGAAAACAACGTCAAAGAACTGAAGGAAGAACTCTTCAATCTACGCTTTCAGCTAGCTACTGGTCAGCTAGAGAACACTGCTCGTATCAAAGAGGTTAGAAAAACTATCGCAAGAATGAAAACAACTATCCGCGAGAGAGAGCTCAGCGAAGCAAAAGCAAACCAATAATATCAGAGGGAGGCTCACATAGTGGAAGGTAAAAACGAACGTAAAGTTTACCAGGGTCGCGTAGTATCCGACAAGATGGATAAGACGATTACAGTGGTTGTCGAAACACAGAAGAGACACCCGATCATTGGCAAACGTGTCAAATACTCTAAAAAATACAAAGCGCATGATGAAAACAATACTGCAAAGATGGGCGACGTTGTAAGAATCGAAGAAACACGTCCATTGTCTGCAACCAAACGTTTCCGCCTCGTGGAAATTGTTGAAGAATCAGTTATCATCTAAACAATTGAAGATAAAGGAGGTCTATTCGCATGATCCAACAGGAATCCCGCTTAAAAGTGGCAGATAACTCAGGTGCACGTGAAGTGCTGACTATCAAAGTCTTGGGTGGAACAGGCCGCAAGACAGCAAATATTGGCGATGTCATTGTTGCAACCGTAAAAAATGCAACACCTGGTGGCGTTGTTAAAAAAGGTGAAGTAGTAAGAGCTGTTATAGTTAGAACTAAATCCGGTGTACGCCGTGAAGATGGTTCATACATCAGATTTGATGAGAACGCATGCGTAATCATCCGTGATGATAAAGGCCCAAGAGGTACTCGTATCTTTGGTCCAGTAGCACGTGAACTCCGTGAAGGCAACTTCATGAAGATCGTTTCACTTGCACCAGAAGTACTTTAATCCACATTTAAACAAGGAGGTGCGATTCCCATGCACGTAAGATCTGGAGACAAAGTCGTTGTAATCAGCGGTAAAGATAAAGGTAAAGAGGGTACTGTGCTCAAAGCAATCCCTGCCAAAGACCGCGTAGTCGTTGAAGGTGTCAACATGATGAAGAAACATCTCAAACCTTCACAGATGAACCCTGAAGGCGGCATCCTCGAAACAGAGGCGGCTATCCACGTATCCAACGTAATGCACGTTGACCCTGAATCAGGAGAACGCACTCGTATCCGTCATGAAGTTAAAGAAGACGGAACTAAAGTGAGAGTTGCTGTAAAATCAGGAAAAGAAATCCCGACTGTAAAATACGAAAAAAATTAATTAGCAATGGAAGGAGGTCCATACAGTGGCACGTTTAAAAGAAAGATACAATGAAGAAATCAAAAATGAACTTGTTAAAAAATTCAACTACTCTTCCGTCATGGAAGTGCCTAGGATCGAAAAGATCGTAGTAAACATGGGTGTTGGTGATGCAGTTCAAAACGCTAAAGTTCTTGATACTGCAGTAGAAGAATTAGAAGCAATTACAGGTCAGAAGCCGGTAATTACAAAAGCTAAGAAATCTATCGCGACATTCAGACTTCGTGAAGGTATGCCGATTGGAGCCAAAGTTACTCTTCGTGGGGAAAGAATGTACGATTTCCTGGACAAACTGGTTTCAGTATCCCTCCCACGCGTAAGAGACTTCAGAGGTATTTCCAAGAAGGCGTTTGATGGACGCGGCAACTACACACTCGGTGTAAAAGAGCAGCTCATCTTCCCTGAAATCGACTATGACAAAGTATCCAAGGTAAGAGGTATGGATATTGTTGTTGTAACAACAGCGAACACGGACGAAGAAGCTCGTGAGCTACTCACTCAGTTCGGAATGCCATTTCAAAAGTAAGCTATAAGGAGGCGAAATTGTGGCTAAAAAATCAATGATTGCTAAACAGCAAAAGAAACAAAAATTCAAAGTTAGAGAATATACACGCTGCGAACGTTGCGGAAGACCACATTCAGTCATTCGCAAATTCAAGCTCTGCCGTATATGTTTCCGTGAACTTGCTTACAAAGGTCAGATCCCTGGCGTCAAAAAAGCAAGCTGGTAATCGCCATAAATTGAAAGGAGGCAATTAGTAATGACAATCTCAGATCCAATTGCAGATATGCTGACGCGTATCAGAAATGCGAATATCGTGAGGCATGAAACACTGGAGATTCCTGCATCCAATATCAAAAAGGAAATTGCAGAGATTCTCAAATCAGAAGGTTTTGTTAAAAATGTAGAATATATCGAAGACGACAAGCAAGGCGTCATCCGTGTATTCCTTAAATATGGTAGCAAGAACGAAAGAGTCATCACTGGATTGAAACGTATCTCCAAGCCTGGTCTTAGAGTATACGCACGAAGAGAAGAGCTGCCGAAGGTCCTTAATGGTCTAGGTATTGCACTGATCTCTACATCTGAAGGTGTGCTTACTGACAGAGAAGCACGCAAAAGAAATATCGGCGGGGAAGTTCTCGCATACGTTTGGTAATGAATTAACAGGAGGTGCAAACAAATGAGCCGTGTAGGTAAACGTATTATTGAAATACCAAGTGATGTTACAGTTGATATTAATGGATCCACAGTTACAGTCAAAGGACCTAAAGGTGAACTGGTAAACACGTTTAACGAAGAAATGACTTATGAATTGGAAGACAATACGCTTCAGGTTGTAAGGCCAAGTGATTCCAAAAATCATCGCACAAACCATGGTACAACACGTGCATTGATCAACAACATGGTTGTCGGAGTATCCCAAGGGTTCTCCAGAGACCTTGAGCTTGTTGGTGTCGGTTATCGTGCGCAGATGCAAGGTAAAAAATTGGTACTCAATGTTGGGCTTTCTCACCCGGTTGAATTCGAACCTTCAGAGGACCTTTCCATCTCAGTGGATGGCAACACGAACGTAAAAGTTGAAGGCATTAACAAGGAAAGTGTTGGAGCGCTTGCTTCCAAAATCCGTGCCGTACGTCCACCTGAACCTTACAAAGGAAAAGGTATCCGTTACAAAGGCGAACAAGTACGCCGTAAAGAAGGAAAAACTGGTAAATAATTAATTAAAGTGAGGAGTGAACTCAATGATCGCTAAGATTGATAAAAACAAAGTGCGTCAGAAAAGACATCAGCGCGTGCGCAGCAGACTTTCTGGCACATCAGAAAGACCACGTCTAAACGTCTATCGCTCTAACAAGCATATCTATGCTCAAGTGATTGATGACATCCAACAGACGACATTGGCAAGTGCTTCTACACAAGATGCTGATTTCAAAAACGAAGTCGGATCCAATGTAGAGGCAGCTGCTGAAGTAGGCACACTGATAGCTGAACGTGCTAAAGATAAAGGTATTGAAAGCGTAGTATTCGACCGCGGTGGCTATCTATACCACGGACGTGTGAAAGCACTCGCAGAAGCTGCACGCGAAAACGGTCTGCAATTCTAATCGAAGGAGGGAATAACATTTATGGCTCGTAGAGAAGAGAAAGTACAGGAATTCGAAGAGCGCGTTGTTACAATCAACCGTATCGCTAAAGTTGTAAAAGGTGGACGTCGTTTCCGTTTCTCTGCACTTGTTGTAGTAGGAGACAAAAAAGGACGTGTAGGCTTTGGTACAGGTAAAGCCCAAGAGGTACCTGAAGCAATCAAAAAAGCAATCGAAGCTGCTAAGAAAGACCTTATTGAAGTACCACTCGTAGACGGTACTATTCCACACGAAATCATTGGACGTTTCAGCTCCGGCAGAGTATTCATGAAACCAGCAGCCCCTGGTACAGGAGTTATCGCTGGTGGACCGGTCCGTGCCGTATTGGAACTTGCAGGAGTTTCCGACATCCTGAGCAAGTCTCTTGGTGCAAACACTCCTATCAATGTTGTTCGTGCAACAATGACAGGCCTTACTGAACTAAAAAGCGCAGAAGAAGTTGCTAAATTGCGCGGCAAATCAGTTGAAGAGCTACAAAATTAAGGAGGGATTTACAGACATGGCTAAAGTTAAAATCACCCTCAAAAAAAGTTTGATCGGGAGATCTGAGACGCAGAGAAGAACAGTTGCTTCCCTCGGACTCAGAAAGCTCCAGCAGTCAGTCGAGCTTGAAGATACACCTCAGCTCAGAGGTCAGGTTGAGAAAGTCAGCCACTTAGTTTCAGTAGAAGAAAAATAATGATATTATGATATAGGAGGTGCAAAGATGAAATTACATGAGATGAAACCAGTAGAAGGTGCGCGTAAAAATCGCAATCGTGTAGGTCGTGGTATGTCTTCTGGTAATGGTAAGACATCTGCACGTGGTCATAATGGTCAAAATTCACGTTCCGGTGGTGGAGTGGGACCGACTTTCGAAGGTGGACAACTTCCACTGTTCCGTCGTATTCCAAAACGTGGATTTACGAACATTAACCGTAAAGAATATGCAGTGCTTAACCTGAGCGATTTGAATCGCTTCGAAGATGGTACTGAAGTTACACCTGAAATGCTGAAAGAAAATGGTATTGTTAAGAACACAAAATCTGGCATCAAAGTACTGGGCAATGGTACTCTTGAGAAGAAATTAACAATCAAAGCTCATAAGTTTTCTGGTTCAGCTGCTAAAGCAATTGAGGAACAGGGCGGAAGCTACGAGGTGATCTAATGCTCGGCACGTTATCCAATTTCTTTAGAATTAAAGAAATCCGAAGTAAAATTCTTTTTACTTTGGCAATGCTCGTGATTTTCAAAATCGGCACATATATACCGGTTCCAGGTGTGGATCCGAGTGTGTTCGATATGGGAGCAGGCCAACAGGGCGTGCTGGATCTTATGAACACCTTCGGTGGTGGCGCACTGATGAACTTCTCCATTCTTGCCATGGGCATCATGCCCTACATTACAGCATCAATCGTGGTTCAGCTCCTACAGATGGATGTCGTACCCAAGTTTGCTGAATGGGCAAAGCAGGGGGAAGTAGGAAGACGCAAGCTCAGTCAGTTCACACGCTATTTCACCATCGTACTTGCGTTCATACAATCGTTGGGGATGTCTTTTGCTTTCAACCGGATGTTCGAAGGTATGCTTTTGGACAATAGCAATATTGGCTCATATCTGCTTATTGCACTTGTACTCACAACAGGCACAGCTTTCCTGATGTGGCTGGGAGAACAGATTACGACATATGGTGTCGGCAATGGTATCTCAATCATCATCTTTGCAGGTATACTCAGCGTGCTGCCCAGTGCAATCATTCAACTCTACCAGCAGAAATTTGTCGGTGCGGATGATACGACGATGGCAGTGCTGCAGATGGTCGGCCTTTTCATCATGCTTATATTGATTACAGCATTTGCTGTATTCATACTGCAGGCTGTCCGTAAAATTCCAGTACAATATGCCAAGCGTCAGAGAACATCATCGCAATTGGCACCACAATCGACATTCCTGCCGCTCAAAGTCAATCCGGCAGGGGTAATTCCAGTCATCTTTGCGATGGCATTTTTCATGCTGCCGCAGACGCTGACGTTGTTCTTCCCTGATGCCAATTGGGCTCAGACAGTCGCAAGATTCGCTGATCCGTCCGACTGGATAGGAATGATCTTTTATGTTGCCCTGATCATTGCATTTACGTACTTCTATTCATTTGTACAGGTCAATCCTGAAAAGATGGCAGACAACCTTAAGAAGCAGGGAAGTTACGTGCCTGGCATCCGTCCGGGCAGGAACACACAGGACTACATTACATCTGTACTCTACAGACTCGTATTTGTAGGTTCGCTCTTCCTGGCCGGGATTTCCATCCTGCCACTTCTTATTACGAAGTTCATGGATCTGCCGCAAGCGATTCAAATTGGAGGTACGAGTCTTCTGATTGTCATCGGTGTTGCACTTGAAACCATGAAACAGTTGGAAGCACAAGCAAACCAAAGAGAATACCGCGGTTTCAGAAAGCGCAGGTAGGAGGAAAAGCGTATGAATATTATATTGATGGGATTACCTGGGGCAGGTAAAGGCACCCAGGCTTCCAAGATTATAAAGAAATACCCGATCCCTCATATTTCAACTGGTGATATGTTCCGTCTTGCAATCAAAAATGGTACAGAGCTCGGTAAAGAAGCCAAGTCCTACATGGATAAAGGTGAACTTGTCCCAGATGAAGTAACAATCGGCATCGTCAAAGAGCGCTTGAGTCAGAGTGATGCAAAGGACGGCTTCCTATTGGATGGTTTCCCACGCACCGTAGAACAGGCGGAAGCGCTGAATGGCATCATGAAGGAACTTGGAACGAAGATTGACAGAACGATCTATGTTGAAGTTGCTGAAGAAGAACTGATGAACCGTCTGACTGGCCGTCGCATCTGTGAAGTTTGCGGCACCACCTATCATCTTGTGTTCAACCCGCCTAAACAGGAAGGTGTTTGTGATCTTGATGGTGGCAAGTTGTATCAGAGGGAAGATGACAACCCTGAAACAGTTGCAAATCGTCTGGAAGTAAACCTCCAGCAGACAGCACCGATGCTTGATTTCTATGAAGATCAGGGTGTGCTTGTCAAAGTGGATGGCTCCCGGGACATTGACGAAGTGTTCAACGATGTTGATGAGATTCTGCAAAATATATAAGGATATTCACCTCTTCAGACACTTCTGAGTGAATGTTGCTTGTATCATAACGAAAAATATCCAAGTTCATATTTGGCGTTAAGTGTAGTTCTATCTTCACCTGAAGTGAATTTCTAATAGAGATTAGAATGCTGTAAAGGGGGAATTTGAAATGAGTAAACAAGATGTTATCGAACTGGAAGGCACTGTGCTGGATACATTGCCAAATGCCATGTTCAAAGTGGAACTTGAAAATGGGCATGAGATTCTCGCTCATGTTTCAGGGAAAATCCGTATGAACTATATACGTATTCTTCCTGGCGATAAAGTAACAGTCGAAATGTCACCATATGATCTAACACGTGGCAGAATCACTTATCGTTTTAAATAATGGACTCCACATTCTAAGGAGGTAAAACACATGAAAGTAAGACCATCAGTCAAGCCTATCTGTGAAAAATGCAAAGTCATCCGCAGAAAAGGCAAAGTAATGGTAATTTGTGAAAACCCTAAGCATAAACAGAAGCAAGGCTAAAATTATAATATCGGAGGTGTAACATATGGCTCGTATTGCAGGAGTAGACGTACCACGTGAAAAGCGTGTCGTAATCTCTCTCACTTATATTTACGGTATCGGGAGCACAAGAGCGCAGGAAATCCTTGAAAAAGCAGGTGTATCTGAAAGTACACGTGTAAGAGATCTTACTGAAGACGAACTCAACTCGATTCGTGAAGTCGTTGATACGTATAAGATTGAAGGTGACCTTCGTCGTGAACAGAACCTCAACGTAAAACGTCTGATGGAGATCGCTTCCTATAGAGGAATCCGTCACCGTCGTGGACTTCCAGTTCGTGGACAGCATACCAAAAACAATGCCCGTACACGTAAAGGTCCAGTTAAAACAGTTGCGAACAAGAAGAAATAATTAGGGAAAAGGAGGAGAAAAAATGGCTCGTAGACAACAAACACGTAAACGTAAAGTGAAAAAGAATATTGACTCCGGAATCGCGCATATCCGTTCAACATTCAACAACACAATTGTAACTATCACTGACGATTTTGGTAATGCACTGTCATGGTCATCAGCAGGTGCACTTGGTTTCAGGGGTTCTAAGAAATCTACACCATTCGCTGCACAGATGGCTTCAGAAACAGCTTCCAAAGCTGCAATGGAACACGGACTCAAAACTGTCGAAGTTACAGTGAAAGGTCCAGGGGCAGGTCGTGAATCAGCAATCCGCGCACTCCAATCTGCAGGTCTTGAAATTACAGCAATCAAAGATGTCACTCCTGTACCACACAATGGCTGCCGTCCACCTAAACGTCGCCGTGTATAATTACTGGTCACAGGACAATTCCGAGTGTAATGTAAAACACATGGCTGCATAATATTTCCGGCGTTTAGAGGGAGGATAAGTAGACAAATGATAGAAATCGAAAAACCTAGAATTGAAACAGTCGAAGTATCGGAAGATTCTAAGTTTGGTAAGTTTGTTGTTGAACCTCTGGAGAGAGGATATGGAACAACACTTGGAAACTCCTTGCGTCGCATTCTTTTATCATCATTACCTGGTGCGGCAGTCAAAACGATAGAAATAGAAAATGTACTGCATGAATTTTCTACAATTGAAAACGTTGTGGAAGATGTTACAACAATCATCACCAACATCAAAAAGCTTGCACTCAAGATCTATTCCGAGGAAGAAAAAGTTCTGGAAATTGATTTCAGTGGAGAAGGCAGCGTCACAGCTGGGGACATCACCCATGACAGCGATGTCGAGATTTTGAACCGCGACCTGAAGATTGCAACAGTATCCAATGGTGGGCAGTTGAAAATCCGCATGATCGCAAATCGCGGTAGAGGTTATACGCTCGCAGAGGGCAATAACAAGAGCGAAATGTCAATCGGTGTGATTCCAGTAGATTCAATCTACACACCAATCGAACGTGTCAACTACACAGTTGAAAACACGCGTGTTGGCCAGAAGACGAACTTCGACAAACTGACTCTCGATGTATGGACAGACGGTTCGATCTCCCCGCAGGAAGGCATATCCCTTGCTGCCAAAATCATGACGGAACACCTGAATATCTTTGTCGGTCTGACTGATGAAGCTCAGAATGCAGAAATCATGATCGAGAAGGAAGAGGACCAGAAAGAGAAAGTGCTTGAAATGTCCATCGAAGAACTCGACCTGTCAGTACGTTCATATAACTGTCTGAAACGTGCAGGCATCAATTCTGTACAGGAACTGACTGATAAGAGTGAAGCAGATATGATGAAGGTAAGAAATCTGGGACGCAAGTCTCTTGAAGAAGTTAAGTTTAAACTTGAGGACCTCGGTCTGGGGCTCCGTAAAGAAGACTGATAAAGGAGGTAAATTGCAATGGGCTACAGAAAACTAGGACGCACGTCCGACCAAAGAAAAGCGATGCTCCGTGATTTGGCAACATCCCTTATCGTGAGCGAACGCATTACAACAACTGAACAGAGAGCGAAGGAACTTCGCAGAGTGGTAGACAAACTGGTTACACTTGGCAAGCGTGGAGACCTGGCGTCTAAACGTCGTGCAGGTCAGACAGTGCGCAATGTCGAAATCGCAAATGAAGATGGTACTACGCAGTACGCACTTCAAAAGCTTTTTGATGATATCGCACCACGTTTCGAAGACCGTCAGGGTGGCTACACTAGCATCAAGAAACTTGGTGAACGTCGTGGTGACGGTGCTGAACTCGTAATCATCGAATTCGTACAAGGCGCTGCAGCGACTGAAGAAGCGTAATCCTATAAAAGCAGACTGAGTGTTACGATAATGTGGCCGTATGGCCATATTGTCTAGCTCAACGTACCCTGCAGGCAATACAGAATCATCGCGCGACTCCCATGTGCAGGGTACGCGCTTTTTTATTACATAAAAATGGTGGTGGAGATATGATTGGACTTGAAGATATAACCTACAGCTATCGGACAGGTGAATATAAAGCCCTGGATCATATCTCCCTGACCTTTCATCGTGGGGAATGGGTCTCCATCATCGGGCATAATGGCTCGGGCAAAAGTACGCTCGTCAAAATTCTGATGGGCATATTGAATGATTACGAAGGTTCAGTCACAGTCGATGGCGAAGTGCTGGATGAAGAAAATCGTATTGAAATGAGGAAGAAGTTTGCAATCGTCTTCCAGAATCCGGACAACCAGTTTGTCGGTGCAACGGTGGAAGATGATGTGGCATTCGGTCTCGAGAACAATGGGGTCCCGAGGGACGAAATGGTGAGACGGACCGAAGAGGCACTTAAGGCGGTCAACATGCTTGAATTCCGTAATCATGAGCCTTCCAGGCTGTCAGGGGGACAAAAGCAGCGTGTAGCCATCGCGAGCGCGCTGGCAATGGCGCCTGATGTACTCATCCTTGACGAAGCGACCTCGATGATTGATCCGGAAGGCAGGCGGGAAGTACTCGACATACTGAGAACCATCCACCGTCAGGGAACAGCGACACTTGTCTTCATCACACATGATCTGTCCGAGATTGAAGACAGTGACCACGCAGTCATCATGAAGGACGGCCGTGTCATCAGTGAAGGTACGGTGGAGGAAATATATCAGGATACAGATGCATTGCTGGCCAGCCGCCTGGTGCTGCCTTTCCATATGAAGATATCCAAACGGCTGCTTGATGGTTCTTTCATGTCATATGACGAGTTGGTGGAACGCCTATGAGGATCACCTTCAGAAACCTGACGAGCATCTATCATCAGAATACGCCTTTTGAACATCTTGCACTGAATGATATCAACACAACCTTCGAAGAGGGCGTATACTATGGCATCATCGGCCACACAGGCAGTGGCAAATCGACGATGATCCAGACGCTGAATGGGCTTCTGCTGCCGAGCAGGGGAGAAGTGCATGCCGGTGACATCCTGCTGAAGAAGAAGTCGAAGCAGAAGGATATCCATCAGGTAAAAAAGCACGTGGGCATGGTATTCCAGTTCCCGGAGCACCAGCTGTTCGAGGAAACTGTACTCAAGGATGTCATGTTCGGCCCGAAGAACATGGGAATGGATGAAGTTGTGGCCCAGGAAAAATCAGAATACTATCTGAACCTGTTGAGCATTGATGAATCCCTCTTCCAGTCTTCCCCTTTCGATCTGTCAGGCGGCCAGATGCGCAAGGTTGCCATCGCGGGCATACTCGCCATGGAGCCGGAAGTGCTCATCCTGGATGAACCGACAGCAGGCCTGGATCCGAAAAGTCATATTGAGACGATGGAGCTTTTCCAGAGAATCCATCAGGAGATGGGCATCACCGTCATCCTTGTCACACACGATATGAACGACGTCTTTGAATATACCGACTATGTAAAGATTCTGAGCGGGGGCCGGCTGGTGAGGGAAGGCAGGACCATCGACCTGCTTACAGACGAAAAAATGCTTGGACGGTTTGCGCTCGAAGCACCGGATATTGTAAAACTGGCCCATGACCTGGAGGACAAAGGAATCGTGCTCGACGAAATACCGAGGAATGTGGGACATTTCACCGAACTCTATGAGAAGTGGAGGGCGGGCAATGCTTAGTAAAATGCTGCTTGGCAGATATATCCCGGGATCCAGTCTGGTCCATCAGCTTGACCCACGTGCAAAGATACTGGCAGTCGTCCTGTTCATGGCCATTGTATTCTTTGCCAACCACTGGACCGGCTATATGCTGCTGATCGTCTTCATCACCGTATTGACAAAAACTGCAGGCTTGTCCATCCGTTTCCTCTTCAATGGACTGAAACTGATACTCATACTGCTGCTGTTCACTTTCTTCATGCATCTCTTCTTTACGAAGGGTGGCACAGTGCTCGTCGACGGCGGCTTCTTCACAATAGAATCCGAAGGGGTCGTGCGGGGTGTCTATATTACCATCCGTCTCGCAATGCTAGTATTGATCACGACGATACTTACCTTGACGACGAGCCCCCTCCAGCTGACAGACGCCATCGAACGCATCGCGAAGCCGCTGAAGGTCTTCAGGGTGCCCGTGCATGAAATCGCTCTGATGATGTCCATCAGCCTCCGCTTCATTCCGACGCTGATGGATGAAACGGAGAAGATCATCAAGGCACAGAGTGCCAGAGGATCGACATTCATGACCGGAAGCCTGATGTCCAGACTCCAGGCGCTGACTCCAATCTTCATTCCGCTTTTCATTTCATCCTTCAAACGGGCGGAAGAGATGGCCATCGCCATGGAAGTCAGAGGCTACCAGGGCGAAGAGGGGCGGACCCACTACCGTGTGCTCAACTGGCAGTGGAAGGACACTTCCGCCCTGATCCTGATGATCATATTCGGCATCATCCTGTGGATGATCAGACAGTAAGGAGTAGAGAAATGCGTTATCTAGTAAAAACAAGCTATAATGGTGCCGGCTTCAATGGCTTCCAATATCAGATGGAGGGACGCACGGTGCAGGGGGAAATAGAGAAGATACTTCAGAGGATGCATAAGACGTCCGTCAGAATCCATCCCGCCGGACGTACCGACAGCGGCGTCCATGCACGGGAACAGTACTTCCACTTCGACTCCGGCCTGAACATCCCCGAATCCAGATGGCAGCATGCATTGAACAGTGCAATGCCGGACGATATAGCAATCCATGAAGTCAGACAGATCAGTCCGGACTATCATATACGCCACCATTCTCAAGGCAAGGCCTATCGATACCGCATCTACCAGGGGGACATGCGTGACCCCTTCGAAAAGGGATTGAAGGTCTACTATCCATATGAACTTGATGAGGGGAGGATGCGGGAGGCGATGCAGCATTTCATCGGCACCCATGATTTTACAAGCTTCTCCAGTGCCAAGTCGCCGATTGAAAACAAGGTCCGCCACATCTACCGTTTCGATCTGATAAAGACGGAGAATGGCTATGACTTCCTCATCATCGGCTCCGGTTTTCTCTACAATATGGTCAGAATCCTTGTCGCATACGTGCTCGAGGTCGGCCAGGGACGGTGGAAGGCTTCACGGACCCCCCATATCATAGAGGCGAAGGACAGGACGCTCGTGCCCAAGACGGCACCGCCGGAAGGACTCTACCTGGAACGTGTGTTTCTTGATGAGGCATCACGGAATCAGGCATTGGAAAAATATAAAATAACCCCTTAAGACATTGACAAAATACCCTTTTGGGGTTATCATAGACAACGGTATAATTTTATATCACCCCACGATAAGCCCCGGAAACTTATTGTGCACAACGATATAAAGCAAACGAAGCTTTTTTATTTTAGAGAGCATGAATGAGAGCACCACTCATATATTTAGGAGGACTGGAAATGCGTCAAACATTTATGGCCAACGAAGCCAATATTGAACGTAAATGGTATGTTGTCGACGCAGAAGGACAGACACTTGGTCGTCTTTCTTCTGAAGTTGCATCCATACTGCGCGGCAAGAACAAACCGACATACACACCACATGTTGATACAGGTGATAATGTAATCATCATCAACGCTGAAAAGATCGAAATGACTGGTAACAAAGAACAGGACAAAATGTACTACAGACACACTGGCCACCCAGGTGGAATCAAATCCATCTCAGCCGGTGAACTGAAAAGGAAGAACCCTGTCCGTCTGTTGGAAAACTCCATCAAAGGCATGCTTCCAAAGAACAGACTCGGTCGCGCACAAGGCAAGAAACTTCATGTATATGCTGGAAGCGAGCATAAGCATGAAGCACAAAAACCAGAAAACTACGAACTTCGCGGTTAAGGATAGGAGGTTAATTCATTGGCTAAAGTAGAATATACAGGAACAGGTCGTCGTAAAAATGCAGTAGCGCGTGTACGTCTCGTACCAGGTGAAGGCAATGTTACAGTCAACGGACGTGACATGAGGGAATACCTTCCATTCGAAAGTCTCATTCTTGACTTGAATCAGCCATTCGCAGTTACAGAAACACAAGGTAACTACGATGTACTGGTAAACGTCAGAGGTGGCGGCTTCACAGGACAGGCTCAGGCAATCCGTCATGGTATCGCAAGAGCACTTCTGGAAGCAGATCCGGAAAACCGTGGCGTGCTTAAGAGAGCTGGACTCCTTACACGTGACCCACGTATGAAAGAACGTAAGAAATACGGACTCAAGAAAGCCCGTCGTTCTCCACAGTTCTCAAAACGTTAATATATTTATATATTGGAAAGCACTCCCAATCTTTTGGGAGTGCTTTTTTTGTAAGTTGATACAGGTTTGAAACATCTGTATCTTACTGGTTCTTTTTCCCTGGCCTTAATTTCAGATGATTATTCTATGGTTCGGATGTTGTTACGGGCAGATAGTTTCCACTGGCTTTATGCTTTCTCAGTAAGGGTATAAAAGTAAAAAGATGTAATTCGTATGAAAGCCATTATACCAAGAATACGTGTTCCCTCATCATCCTGGACTAAAAGGGGTATAAATATGAAGAATATTTTTAATCAGTCTCATGCCAAGGAAGTTTTAGAGCGGATTGATCATTTAAGTCCAAATTCAAAGCCACAATGGGGTGAAATGGATGTTGCGAAAATGCTGGCACATTGTTCAGCCTTTCAGGATATTGCAATGGGAAATGCTTCACCACAGAGAAGTTGGTCAGGAATACTAATTGGAAGGTTTGTCAAACCCATTTTTTATAATGACAAACCATTAGCCAAAAACATGTCAACAATCCCTACCATTAAAATTGTAGACGAAAAAGAATTTGAAGCAGAAAAGGAAAAATTGAAACAACAAATCATAGCCCTTCAAAATAATGGTGCTCAAAAGTGTATGGAGCGACCACATCCTTTTTTTGGGAAGCTCACACCTGAGCAATGGGGAAAAGGAATTTATAAGCACCTTGATCATCATTTGAAACAATTTGGCGTTTAGTAGAACCAAAGTGAAGGAAGTTCAGAAATGATACAAGTATTAAGTAGAAAAACCGTATTTTATTGTCCTTTCCTACTCTAGAGGTTAGGCACTATCAGAGGCTATTAGTATATTTCTTGAAAGTTAGTAGATATTTATTATTACAAACTCCCATTTTGATGGGGGGTTCATTTATGAGTGTATACCGATATGATGGCGTCATTTATCCCAAAAGAGCCAATAAGATAACATAGAGGGTATATCGAAATAGAGCATTTCTAATATAAAATATGCTGGAAGGATATGAATGCCTTTCGACTATAATCTGGACTTTGACAACATCGATTCCCGTGAACAAACTGAGTTCTACAGGGTGGGGAGAGGCGAACAGGGTGTGCTGATGGTGGAACCCTACAAAAGCGAAATACTCCCGCACTGGCGCTTCAAGACACCTGAGATTGCCCGGGAATCTTCGGATAAAATATATCAGATGTATCTGGACTATAAGAAAAAGGACGATTTTGTGGGGATGGACATGGCGAGGACATTCCTCCAGATGGGATATACACGATCGCGCCGATATGCCAATTATAAAGGTGGAAGAAAGTACGACAAGAATGGTGAAGTGAATGAACGGGATATTGATGAGGAAAAAGCGGAGTCGGCTGCGATCTTTGAAGAAAAATGGAAGACGGTTCGGGAGGACGAAGATTACCTCAAGCTGAAGAAGGCGCATCAGAAGAAGTACGGATGAGATGATGTTCTTTTCTCTGTTACTTTTATCTGCACGGCGTCATGAAGGAAAGGTGATTTGATGAAAGTGATTGTTGATGCGGATGCTTGTCCGGTGAAGGATACCATCATGAAGGAAACGCGGAACAGGCAGGTGCCGGTTGTACTGGTATCGAGCCTGTCGCACTATTCAACACAGGACCTGCCTGATCATGTTCGGGCTGTGTATGTAGAAGCAGGTCCGGATGCTGCGGACTTTAAGGTGGTACAGCTCGCAGCAAAGGATGATATCGTGGTGACCCAGGACTATGGCCTTGCTTCCCTGCTTCTGCCGAAAGGGTGCACGGTACTGCATCATAAGGGATTTGAATATGATGACAGGAATATCGACCATCTGCTTGAGACACGCTATATGGGAAGCATGATCCGCAAAGGCGGCGGCAGGACGAAAGGTCCGAAGCCCTTCTCCAGAGAGGACAAGGCGGCATTTCTCAAGATATTCCGGCAAAAGCTCGGGAGTACAGGGGAAAAAGGGTGAGAAGGGTTTATCCTATTGAGATGAGAGCATAGCCATTGGACCTTGAGCTTTTAATAAAACGGAAAGTTGGAAGTATAGTATATTGAAACGGAAGACACGACGAGGAGAGGAGAATTTTAATGGATGTTAAATTTCCAATCGGCGAACTGGATGTTCCAGAAAAGCCGAATCTCAACAATGTACAGGAATGGGCGGATCAGATTGAATCCTATACTGAGCGGCTGAGGGAAACAGTAGATGGATTGAGTGAAGAGGATCTTACAAGAACTTATCGTGAGGGCAGCTGGACAGTAAGGCAGCTTGTCCACCATATTGCGGACTCCCAGCTGAACATGTACCAGCGCCTGAAGCTGGCCTTGACGGCCGATGCGCCTAAGGTACCGGGCTTTGTCCAGGACGAATGGGCGATACAGCCGGACACTGAGCTTCCGGTGGAAGCGTCCATCAGAATGCTCGAAGGGATGAACGCACGTATCACAGAAGTGGCACGCAACCTGACGGACGCACAATTGGATCGATATTTCATCCATGAGACGAACGGTAAGATTACTGTAGCGACAAAAGTAGCGAAGCTGGCGTGGCATGAAGAACACCACCTGGAACATATAAAAATCGCATTATCGAAATGATGGGTTCGGATAGCCTGCTTGCCTCCAGATAGCCAAAGTGTGCATAAAGATGCCTGAAGCCGGGAATGAATAACTGATTGGCAAACAGCTTCATACTACGGAATGGAGGTTATCAAGATGAACATCGATTTCAAGCATATCGAGACTAATGGAGTGGAACTCCATGTTGCGGTATCCGGCCCCGAGGAGGGTGACCTGGTGATCCTTCTCCATGGTTTTCCCGAGTTCTGGTTCAGCTGGAGAAGGCAGATCCGTGAGTTGGCCGAAGCGGGATACAGGGTCGTCGCCCCCGATCAGCGTGGATATAATAAAAGTGACAAGCCTGATGGTGTGCGGGCTTACGACATCGACACGCTCAGAGATGATATCATCGGGCTCATCCGGCACTTCGGACACAAGGATGCGGCCATCATCGGCCATGACTGGGGTGGCGCGGTAGGATGGCATCTGGCAGGTACACGTCCGGAACTGGTCCGGGGCTTTGTGGCAATCAACATGCCGCACCTGGCAGTATTCCCCAAAGTCATGCTGACGACGCCCCTGCAGTGGCTGAGAAGCTCATACATGCTGTTCTTCCAGGCGCCGAAAGTGCCGGAGAAAATCATGAGCAGCAACGACTATCGATATATGGAACAGGCTCTGAAGACGACCAGCAAAAAAGGGACGTTCACCGAGGATGAACTTGGTGCATATAAGATCTCCTGGGCCAGACCCAAGGCTTTGACGAGCATGCTGAACTGGTACCGTGCCATGCCCTTCAGCATGAGGCGTATTGGAAAGAGCGGCAATATCGAAGTGCCTGCAAAAATCATATGGGGAGAAGGTGACCAGTTCCTGTCCAGTAAGCTGGCTGAGGAGAGCCTGAAGTTCATAGACAGCGATTCGGTGATCTGGGTCAGTGAAGCGACGCATTGGGTCCATCAGGAACAGCCGGATTTTGTCAACGAGCAGCTCATACATTTCCTGGATAAAACGGCTTCCCGGATCATTCGGTAAACCGGCGGAATAGCGGTCATCAGGTGCTATTCCCATATAGCGGATTCATTGATATGATGGAGGCAATAGACTAATGGATTCGGCAGGTGGGATCAATGGTATCGACAGGCACAATCATCATCATGTCCATCGTAGGGCTCGCTGCATTTCTATTGCCCTTCCTCTTCATATTGGTATTGAGACGCTGGTTTCAGATCCAGTGGATCCCCATCATCATTGGTGCGGTGACCTTCATCGTCTTTGCAATGGTTCTTGAGCAGATCTCGCATTTCTTCATCCTGCGTCCTGGAGTGGACGGGACGATTCCCCTGCTTGAAACATCTCCCTGGCTATATGTACTGTACGGGGTGCTTGCTGCCGGAATTTTTGAGGAGACGGGCAGGCTTGTCGCCTTCCTGCTGATGAAGAGGAGGTATGGGAAGCTGGATACCGCCATCTCCTATGGTATCGGCCATGGAGGAGCGGAAGCGATGATCATCCTTGGCCTTGGCATGGTGAATGCAATTGTATTCAGCGTACTCATCAACAGCGGCAGCAGTATATTGGATGGATTGCCGCCGGAAACCCTGGAATCCGTGACAGGGACTGCGAATCATATGTATATCCTGTCGATTGTTGAACGGGCCTTCGCCATCAGTGTCCATATTGGCTTCTCCGTCATCGTATGGGTGTCGGTGATGAAAAAAGGGAAGTGGTGGCTCTTCCCGGTGGCCATCCTGCTCCATGCTCTGACGAATGGTACATCGGCGATGATGCAGGCAGGTTTGCTGAGCAGCATCTGGCTGGTTTATGCCGGATTTATCATAATGACTGCAGTGACGCTATGGGTCGCCTATATGGTTGGAAGGAAACAGAGTGAATCCGGGCAAAGAGACACTGCATAGACGACGGGAAAGCATTAAATACATCAACAGGAGAAGGATGGGGAGCTGCCCATCCTTTTTTACTGCATCAATTACCCAATTTCCATTGGTGTGACATCTCTTTTATCATCAGTAGTCATCATACAAAATAATGTGAAATAATTAACAATAAAGTATTGCTTTTGTGATTAAATTCACATATAATGAACCTATAGAAAAGAACGGATAATGAGAGAGGGGAAACAAAGATGATGAGATGGTTGCAGGAACATAAGGCGAGTGAATATGTATTACTTATTTTGAGGGTCTATTTGGGATTTGGATGGTTTACGAGTGGGCTGGGAAAAGTCATGAATGGCTTTGATGCCTCAGGATATCTGCAGAATGCAGTACAGAACCCTGTAGTGGGGCCAGACGGCAATGCGGTCTATCCATGGTATACATTCCTGGTGGAAAATATCTTTTTGCCGATGAGTCCGCTTGTCAATGTCATGGTTCCCTGGGGAGAACTGTTCATCGGCCTCGGGTTGCTTCTCGGAGGACTGACGACTTACGCAGTATTCTTCGGACTGGTGATGAACTTCGCTTTCCTGTTTGCCGGTACAGTTTCAGTGAACCCATTATATATTCTTATCGGTTTCGTCATCCTGGTTGCAGGACATAAGGCAGGCAGTCTCGGAGTGGACCGCTTCTTGTATCGTCAAAATAAAGACGGTGCATCCCGCCGATTCAAATTTCCGGTACGCAAACATGAAGTGACTGAATAATCCCAAGTACATCAAAAACCTGAGTCCATTTATTTGAGCTCAGGTTTTTCAATGGAGTCATCTTTACTTTTCTGGTAAAAATCTTCTTCCTGCCCTTCTGTTGAGTATTCCTCCCATCCCGGGTATGATTGACTTAATATTTGCAAAGGATGGGGGCGAGCCAATGAAATTCCTGAAGAAGATAAGAAACAGCATATGGGTCATCCCGGTCCTCTATTGCTCAATGGCAGTCGCCTTGGCATTGATTGTCGTCTATGTGGATATGAAGGTGCTGCCGAGGCTCAACTTTGAACTGGCCTTCTTCCTCGCTACTAAAGTCGATCTCGCCAAAGAGATACTCGGTTCCATTTCAGGGGCACTCCTGACGATGACGACAATCACATTCTCCACAATCATGGTGGTGCTGACTACATATTCTTCCCAGTTCTCACCGAGAGTACTGACGAACTTTGTCAATGACCGGAGGACGATGCGTGTGCTGGGTGTATTCATGGGTGGTTTCCTGTATTCAATACTGTCCTTGGCATTTATGCAGCAGGCGACTTTCGAAGGCGAGGTCATTTCAGCAATTGTAGCGGTTATGCTGGCCGTACTCTGCCTGTTCTTCTTTGCCTACTTCATCCATTTTGTCGCTTCGAGCATACAGGTCAGCAACCTGATCAACTCGCTCGTGGAAGATGTGAAGGATGAGATAGACAGGGAAGAGAAGCGACTCAGCCAAGACCATGTGGCGGTCAGCAGCCTCGAACCGGAGATGGTGGCTGAATATGATGCAGTCACATCACTCAAGTCCGAGAGTTTCGGGTTCATCCAGTTCATGAACCATGACAGACTGTTCGAATGGGCGGATGAGAATGGCGCGGTGGTCCATATCAATCAGCTGATTGGTGAATTCGTAACGACATCCACTATCCTTTTGACCATCCATCATGACGACGGTGTTGAAGTACCGGACAGCCTGGTCGGTAATATAGAACTGGGCAGGGAGCGGATCGTCTATCAGGATGTGGACTATGGTCTTCAGAAAATCGTGGATGTTGCCATCAGGGCGCTTTCTCCCGGAATCAATGATCCGAACACTGCTGTCCAGTGCATCCATTACCTATCCGAGGCGCTGATAAAGAACTTCAAATACACTGGCACGCATGTCATCTACAATGATGAGATGCATATCGGACGGCTTGTAGCCAAAAGGAGCAGTGTAGAGGACAAGCTGTATAAGGTGCTGTCACAGATCAGTTTCTATGGCCGGCAGGATGTAACCATTCTGAAAACTCTGATCGAGTCTCTGGAAAACATTGCCGTCAACAGTACAGATGATGTAAAACGTGAAATTGATGCATTCAGCCGATATGTATATGACGGATTCGATGAGAACGTCCTCCATGGCATCGACTACAAATACATCAATGAAAGACAGGTGCGGTTGAGTGAAGCACTGAACAAAGTGCAGTAGAGGGACTCGGTGATATTCATCCCTGGGGCCTCTTTGGTTTGGAAGCAAAGACATTGGGAATAACAATGCATCATGAGTAGAGAAGGGGGCAGTGATATGGGAATCTGGTTCAGCCTGTTATTTACAGTTGGTTTTGTGCTCATCCATCTGACATCGAAACAGATGGAGTTCCTCAAAGTCGAACCCCGGAGTAGATTTCTATCCGCTGCAGGTGGAATATCCGTAGCATATGTATTCATGCATCTTCTGCCTGAGCTGGGTGAATACCAGGAAGCGTTCGAAGGGGCGCTTGAGAGTGTTGAATTTCTTGAAAGCCATATCTATATCATCGCCCTGTTCGGTCTTGCCATTTTCTATGGTCTGGAACAGCTCGCAAAGCATTCGAAGAGACGGGGTGCGGAGAAAGGTACATATAAGGCTTCCGCCAATGTATTCTGGATTCATATCTCATCCTTCGCGCTGTACAATGCCATTATCGGCTACCTGCTTCTCAGAGGGGAATATCAGTCGGAATGGGGTATGCTGCTCTACTTCATCGCAATGGGCATCCACTTCATCACAAACGACAAGGCACTGCGTGCGATACACAAGGATGACTATGACAGCTACGGCCGTTGGCTGCTTGCGTCATCCATCACAGTGGGTTGGATGATCGGCGTGTTTACTGAAATCAATATACTTGTCATTTCAGTACTGACGGCCTTCATAGCGGGCGGCGTGATACTCAATGTAATGAAGGAAGAACTGCCCGAGGAGCGGGAAAGCAGTTTCCCGGCCTTTTTCTCCGGTATGCTGGGCTATACCCTGTTACTATTGTTCATGTAAATCCAGCAGTCGATTGGAATCGCTCCCCTTACAACCTCCCAATCTGACGAATATTCCAAATTGACGGTCGTAATGAAACATTTTGAGCCGGATGACTACTATAGTTGTACAAGACTTGGAGAAAAGTGAATGTGAAAAGGTACTATTGAATGAAGTGGCAGGAAATCAAATTCAAATTATTTTGTTTAGATATCATTATAGATAATAACTTGAAATTGCCGAAAGAGTGCTCCGTGAACATGACAAAGGAGTACTCTTTATATATATAGAATGCCACCGAAAGACTATAAATCTCGTTTCAGGGTATAAGTACATACCGAAAATGAGAAGAGGGTGTACTGATGAAGATACTGCTGACCGGTGCTTCTGGATATATTGGAGGCAACCTGATGGAAAACCTTAAAGAGGATTACGAAATCGTCGCCATTTCGAGACATACGGATAACAAGGAAGATGAAGAGAATGTGACATGGAAGGAAGCGGATCTCTATTCCCAGATAGATATAGAAAATGTAATGGAGGATATAGACATCGCAGTCTACCTCGTCCATTCCATGCAACCCTCGTCAAAACTGTCGCAGGCCAAGTTTGAAGATATGGATGCGATACTTGCGGATAATTTCGCATGGGCGGCGAAACAGAAGGGCGTGAAGCGGATCATCTATCTGAGCGGGATCATCCCGGACGATGATACGCTTTCTGAACACCTGGAAAGCCGGCTGGAATGTGAAAAGATACTGGGATCCTACGGCATTCCCGTATCGACGCTGCGTGCCGGCCTGATCGTCGGGCCGAAGGGATCCTCATTTCCCATCCTCCACCATCTGGTGAAGCGGCTGCCTGGCTTGCTGCTGCCGGCGTGGGCGTATAACCGCACACATCCGGTTGCGCTGAAGGATGTCATAACAGGATTGACGAAGGTGGTCAAAAGAGAACCGGATAAGAATGAATCCATCGATATCGGCGGCCCTGAAGAGAAGTCATACAGACAACTTTTTGAAGAGACGGCCGAAGTGATGGATAAGAAACTGCCGATGATCGATGTGCCGATCATTCCGATTGCATTGTCCAAGCTGTGGGTCAGGCTCATTGCACAGAAGCCGAAGGAGATGGTCTATCCGCTGCTTGAGAGTCTGACGCATAATATGGTAATGAAAGAGGAGAATTATGTGGAAGGCATCTCCAATGCACCGACGACTTTCAAGGAGAGTGTGCGCATCGCATTGGAAGATAAGATAGATTCGAGTTCAAAAACGGGTGTTGAAATCATACAGAAAAAAGATATAGAGAAGAATGACGTGAAATCCGTGCAGCGGATCCGTATTCCGAAGCAGTGGTCGGTCGATGATACCGCAGACTACTATGTCAACTGGCTTTCACGGATTGGCGGCAAATTCATCAATACGCGAGTAAAGGACAAGGAGACATCGATTGCCCTGCCGTTCTTCAAATCACCGATTCTGGTTTTGGAGAAGTCGGAAGAGCGTTCATACGAAGACCGCATACTCTACTATATCAAAGGGGGAAAGTTCTCGCAGACAAGGGAAGATGGGCGGGCACGCCTCGAGTTCCGGCGTGTACTGGATACTGATGAAGTTCTGATCGCAATCCATGAGTACGAGCCGACGCTTCCATGGTTCGTCTATACACTCACACAGGCCAAGGTGCATCTGCTCGTGATGAAGGCTTTCGGTTTTGAAACACGGCTGCTTGCAAACATGCTGGACTCCCAGTATGCGAAGTACGTCTCCAATCCGAATGAAGGATAGGATAATGAAGGCTCCAGGCACTGGGGTCTTTTTTACATATAAATGAAATGATTTTGAATATTTACTTGAGATATCTGGGGAGTAGTGTTTTAATTATTAACTAAACATAGGGGAAATACATAGAAGAGGCAGTCAAAATGAAAGATAATATCCGCATGGCTACTAGCCTGTATATCAATTACATCCTTCTCGGGATGATCAACCTCATCATTGCATTGCATATGAGTTTTCTGACTGTCCAATTTGACGCAGATGCAGCGTCGATCAGCGGCCTGATCTCTGCCATTGGCTTTGGAAAACTGTTCGCACTGTCCTTTGCGGGCCGTCTGTCGGATTCGTTGGGAAGGAAGCCGATGGTCATTACGGCATGCATATTATATGTGGTGTTCCTGATTGCCATTCCTTTGTCACCTACGTATGCGGTGGCTTTTGCTTTTGCACTCCTTGCCGGAATGGGGAATTCGATATTGGATACGAGCACATATCCTGCACTGATTGAAGGGTTTCCGAGCCGCTCGAGTTCTGTAACGGTGCTGGTCAAGGCATTCATGTCCATCGGGGCGACGATCCTGCCTCTGGTCATCACGTTCTTCATCGCGCGTGACATGTTCTATGGGTACACCTTCTTCATCATGGCATTCATCTTTCTGATCAATGCGATCCACCTGATGACTGTAAGGTTTCCAAAAGCCAATATGGTCATCGTCGAACCGAATCCGGAGGGTGAAGTGGGAAGTATTCCCACAGTGACATTCAGGGAGCGGCCGAAATTCTGGAAAGAAGGGATCACGGTCATTTTCATCGGCTTCATATCCGTCTCCCTGCTGCTGATCATCCAGACATGGCTGGCGACCTATGCCGAGGATATCATCGGACTTGGTGAATCAACAGCCATCAACCTGCTGAGCTACTATAGTTTCGGAGGGTTCGTTACAGTGATTCTGCTTTCTGTGATTTTGGGAAGAGTCTTCCGGCCGATCACCGTGCTGATTCTCTATCCTTTCATTGCGAGTATTGCTCTGCTGTCACTGTTGTTTGTGTCGAACTATTACTTGCTGATCGGCATTGCATTCCTGCTTGGGCTGTCGACATCGGGCCTATTCCAGCTGGCGGTGACATTGATGTCCGAATTCTTCCCTGAGAAGAAAGGGGCAAGCACTGCATACGTCACCTTGTCATCGAGCATCGCTTTCATCGTGATGCCTTATTTGACCGGTCTGATGAACAGGCACCTGGATGCTTCATATATTTTCATTTTTGAAATATTGATTGCGCTCACTGCGATGGGACTGGCAATTTTCATTTCAATGAGATACCGCCGTATATTCGGAATCGAAGCGCCTGGGAAGGCAATGTGGAAGGCACCCTAAGAAACTGAGAGGGTAAAAGCATAAAAGACAGCGGAGCCGCTACACCGGCCCCGCTGTCTTTTGCGTTTTGGGGGTATGCGCCTGATAACATTGCCAGCACAAAATGACGATCAATCCAAGGTCGACGACATCTCCCCCATAGTACATCAACAGGGCGCCGCTTTCTCCAGCCCCCTTCGATATCCCATCCGGTGGTGCAGCATAGATGAGCTTGGATAATACTTTATGGAAGCCGAGCACAAGGATCAGGACGATGGCACGGTACATGAAATTGTATCTATGCGTCGTGATATCGATATAGATGAGGGAGATGGTGAATAGATATCCTGCGAGAAAGACATGCAGGTGGACCAGTGCATACAGCCATGCAGATGTATGCATCAGCGTGAACAGGCCAGTCAAGTAGATGAGAAATAGCCCACCGATATTCAGGATGGCTGCAACTATTGGGTTGGTGACGAGCCTTGCGTATCTGCTGTTGAGCAACCGGCTCAGTTTTCTGGCTGCAGGGACTTTCAATGTGCGCATGAGCAATGTCATCGGTTTGCTGAAGACGAGGATGAGCGGTGCCAGCATGCCGAGCAGAAGGTGTCCCATCATGTGTGCAGTGAAGTCTGTATGTGACAGTTGGGCGAGTGGGCCGGTCAGAGTCAACGCAGCCAGGATGACGCCTGCAAACCAGAAAATATAGCGGTGGAACGGCCACTTCCTGTGTTTTCCATTCGAAATGTGCATTGCGACCGGGTACAGGATCAGCGCAGCGAGGGCAATGAAGACGGCAGTAGTTTCGATGAGAAGGAAGTTTGCATGCGCCATATCATCCCGCCTCCCCTCGAGTCATGCGTTTCCTCGCATGGATGAACAGAATGGTGCCGATGAGGAACAGAATGAGTCCGGAAATATTCCAGGCGAGGTCATAGGGCAGTATTTCCACACCATACCGCACCTGGTGAACCTGCAGCAGCTTATGGTTTACGATGCCATCGAACACCTGAAACCCCCCGAGACCGAGGAAGAACGATGCAGTCCATGTCCGCATATGTGCAATATGCCTGCGGTGGAGGTCTGCAAACATGAACAGACCTGCCACCACTGCAAATAATGCGAATGCATTCAATAGTCCATCCGACAGTATGCCGATGAACGGCGTGGAAAGGTCATAGAAATGGTGCCACTGCAACAGCTGGTGGAAGATGATTTCGTCAATCAGTGCCATCAGTCCGATGCCGAACAGAACACCGGACCACATATTCCGGGATGGGCTGACGTGACGGTGCTCCTGTTTTCTTGCCATTATATCCTCTCCTGTCAACTCAAGTTATAATCCACTTACCCATAAACGGGGATAATAAAATAAAAATGATATTTTCCCATATCTGCACCAGTATATTGGGTGTGCTTTCATTTTGTGTCCAAATGCTGAAATATCCATATAAATGTTTCGCGTTGTGTAATTATGCTCTTGATTGGCATTCATACATAAAATGGATAGTGCTATAATAACTGAAAAGAAGTAATTTTTAGATATTTATCAAATGGAGGGATTTTGTGTCTGTCAAAGAAAGATTGTTGCAGAAGCTTGAAGAGAAGGAAGGAAGGATGATCGAGATCAGACGTCATCTCCATGCACATCCTGAATTGTCTTTTGAAGAGGAAAATACGGCGAAGTACATCGCTGATTTCTATAATGACAAGGATGTCAAAGTGACAACAGGTGCCGGAGGCGGTCATGGAGTAATTGTGGAAATTGAAGGTGCTTCTCCCGGCAGGGTGATCGGCATCCGTGCCGATTTTGATGCACTGCCGATCCAGGAGGAAGCGGATGTGCCGTTCAAGTCTGAAAAGGAGGGCGTCATGCACGCATGCGGACATGACATGCATACAGCCTATACGCTGGTTCTGGCTGAATCCCTTTATGAACTTAAGGACGAATGGAACGGAACAATAAAAGTAATCCACCAGCATGCCGAGGAGGTGCCGCCAGGCGGTGCGAAGGGAATCGTCGAATCGGGGATACTGGATGATCTGGATGAAGTGTATGGTATACATATCTTCCCGAATTTTGAAGTTGGAGAAGTTGTTCTGGCAGAGAGGGAATCGATGGCAGGACGCTCGAACTTCGACCTCACCATCCAAGGGAAAGGTGGACATGCAGCGATGCCGAGCACAGCAAAGGATGCCCTGGTGGCCGGCGCACATTTCGTCACACAGGTGCAGACCGTCGTCTCAAGAAGGATGGATCCGGCGGACCTTGTCGTGGTCACCGTAGCTTCCTTCGATGCACCGGGAGGCTACAATGTCATCCAGGATTCCGTGACACTGAGAGGGACGGTAAGGTATATGAGCAAGGACAACAAGGTCCCGGCATATGAGGCGATCAAAGGTATTGCTGAGTCTCTTGAAAGTGCATTCGGCGTCACAGTGGACCTTGACTACAAGTACGACTACCCTGTGCTCTACAATACACCGGAGCTTGCCCGTGAAATAGAGGATATCCTGAAATCGAATGTGGGAGGATACCTGAAAGGTGTAGAGTTTGGAAAGCCGCTGTCAGGTTCCGAGGATTTCGCCTATTACCTTGAAAAGACCCCTGGTGCCTTCTACTATATCGGCGCTAAACCGGAAGGTGTGGAGGAACCATATATGAACCACCATCCCAAATTCGAAGCCAATGAAGGTGCGCTCCTGATTTCTGCAAAAACATTGGGCGAAGTCGTCCTCGGGCGACTGCAGCAAAGTGGCCGGTAAAGGAGAGATTGAATGAACAACACGATGCAGATTGCAAACAGCTGGCCGGTATGGGTCTTCGCCTCCCTGATCATCGGAGTCGTAGTCTTTCAGGGCATAAAGTTTCTCCAGCTCGCCAGAAAGGCGGGCGCCGGAATCGGTCTGTCCAACCAGGAAATGAACAAAGCGATAAAGACGGGAGCAATCACCGCAATCGGCCCGTCATTCGGTATCGTCATCGTCGCCATTTCATTGATATCCCTGTTGGGAAACCCATTGACGATGATGCGTATCGGTGTCATCGGTTCCGCACCGATTGAATCTCTCGGTGCCTCGCTGGCGTCAGAGTCGGCAGGCGCAGACTTGACGGGTGTCACCTTTACACCGGAAGTATTCACACTGATCGTGTGGACACTATGTATCGGTGGCTCAGGATGGATGCTGTTTACGCTTTTCTTCAATAAATCCCTGGGGTCGGTCCAGGAGAAGATCTCCGCCACACCGAACGGCAAAAAGTATCTTTCCGTCATTGCACTTATTGCGATGATCGCAATATTCGGTTCCCTGACAAGCGCAGAGATGATCAAAGGACTGGTGCCGGCACTGACAGCCGTTGCAGCCATCCTCTCATCGCTATTGATGAACCTCATCGCTGAAAAGAAAAAAATCATCTGGCTGAAAGAGTGGGCTTTGGGGCTTTCCATCATCATCGCTCTGACAGTCACCTATTTCATCATCTAGGAGGTCCCGCATGAATAATAGCAATACCATGGCCGAGTTCCATACGTCCGCCCACCTATGGGGGCGTGTGACGTTGGGGCTTGGAATTCTGATATCGTATGCACTGCCGCTCTATCTGTCCTATGCCATGGGGTACCATCCCGGCTTCGATCTGATTTTTCAGAGCTTTTTGGCATATGCGGCCGTCATCGCATTTGTATGGGTGCTTGAACCATTGATGTACTTTGCAATCCTGGGCGTTTCGGGAACCTACATCGCCTTCTTTACAGGCAATATATCAAACATGTGCCTGCCTTCTGCTGCAGCAAGCCAGGAGGCACTGAAGGTCGAACCTGGAACGGAACGTGGAGAGGTCGTCGGAACACTTGGAATCAGTGCCGCTTCCCTTGTGAACAAGCTCATTCTGGTGCCGATCATCCTGCTCGGCCTATGGCTGCTCACCGTCATTCCCCCAAGTATCCAGGAAGTCTTTCCGTATGTCCTCCCTGCAATATTCGGAGCGGTTCTGGCACAATTCTCACTGAAGCGCCCCGTCTACGGGCTGCTTGCCCTGATAGTGGGTGCGCTCGTCAATATTTCCCCGATACCGCTGGTATTCAAGAATCTGGTTGTTATCCTCATTGTGGTATTCCTGGGGTTCCAGCTGGAAAAGAGAAAGAAGAGCGAATAGCTTCGACCCCCGCACCGGATACTCTGGAGGCGGGGTTCATTTATGTTGAGCACCTGCATGCACCAGAGACCCCGCACTGTGTTACGCTTGGGGAAAAAGGATGAGAGCATGGTTCATTCAATAGTTCTTGACGACACTGAAATCGAAGTGAAGCACTATGACAGGAAGACGGAAGAGGGGCACCAGGTCATATCCATCATCTTTGACGTGACAAGCAAGGAATATCATGACATTACAGTCCTGCTTTATAAGGGGACATTCGATATCAGAGTGCCGGAAGAAGGCTTGGATTTCAGAGGAACGATCATCAATTATTCCACTTCCCTGGACAATTTGTATGAAGAGAATCAGACGGGGGAATTCAGGGTGACATTACAGGAAGTGTAAGGAGCAGAAAATATGAAACTGAGTATTTTGGATCAGGCACCGATCTCCAAAGGTCAGACGCCGGGAGCAGCCCTTGAGGCCTCCAGACAGCTGGCCGAAGTGGGGGATAAGTATGGCTACACCCGCTTCTGGGTGGCTGAGCACCATGCATTGCCGAATCTTGCCTCAAGTGCACCGGAAGTGATGCTCGGCTACATTGGTGCCCACACGGAAAGGATCAGAATCGGTTCCGGCGCCGTCCTGCTGCCGTACTACAAACCCTACAAAGTGGCCGAGAGCTTCAATATGCTGGCAACGCTTTTTAAGGACCGGGTGGACATCGGTATCGGCAGGGCACCGGGCGGCCCGGCAGAAGCTTCCGAGGCACTATCCGACGGGTTTCTGCAACAGGTGTTCAGGATGCCCGACCTGGTCGATGAACTGATCGGATATGTTGATAAGAATGACGAGTTGGCTGCAAACCCGGAACCGCCAGTTGAACCGGCACTCTGGATGCTCGGTACGAGCAGAAAAAGTGCGGCGTTCGCAGCGGAGAAAGGGCTTTCCTACTGTTTCGGCCAGTTCATGAGTAAGGAAGATGGCAAAGAAATTCTTGAGCATTACCGTGAAAACTTCATACCCCGCAAAAAAGGACAGGGGCCTCAGACTATCATGGGGGTCTCTGTCATCTGTGCTGAAACGGCGGAGGCGGCATACGATATCGCCCGTAGCTGGCTCATCTGGCAGGTGCAGCAGTCTCATGGCGGGGCAGAAGGCATCCCTTCAATTGAAGAGGCGAAAGCCTGGGAATTGTCTGGGGAGGACGAGGAGCAACTGAAAGCAATGCAGAGTAAGATGATCATCGGAAATCCGGAGGAAGT
Source organism: Salinicoccus sp. Bachu38 (assembly GCF_038561955.2). NCBI lineage: Bacteria > Bacillati > Bacillota > Bacilli > Caryophanales > Staphylococcaceae > Salinicoccus > Salinicoccus bachuensis. Next base: position 228,489 of record NZ_CP138333.2, read on the forward strand.
GGTGGCTGCTCTCGATCGCATACAGAAAGAGACGGACGTGGACGAATTCATGATCATCACCATCACCTTCTCACCGGAGGACAAAAGAGATTCCTATCGATACATTGCAGAAACACTGCATAAAAAATGAAGCCGCCCATGTCGGGTGGCTTCATTTTTCTATGTGTCGTATCTGATATTTTCAAGCATTCCCAGCTGGTCAAAGCCGACGTTGCCTCCCGAGATGACAAAGCAGACCTTCTCACCCTTCTGTGGGACATACCGCCCTTCAAGAACTGCCGCGAGTCCAACTGCTGCCGAAGGCTCTGCAAGGATCTTGCCTTCCATCAGCAGCATCTTCATCGCTTTCAGAATCGATGCATCCTCTGCCTTGAGCATGCCATCAGCATATTTCTGTACAATCGGAAAATTGCGTGCTCCCGGCTGCACCGAAACCAGCGCATCGGCGATTGTCCTGCGGCTTTCGATCTTCACCCTTTCACCGTGCTCCAGGCTTTCGCTGTACCGGGGCAGCGTTGCAGGTTCTGCACCGAGGACGCTGATGCCGGACGCGCTTTCCTTGATGGCGGTCAGGATGCCTCCGAGCAGTCCGCCACCGCTCGTGGGTACAATGACGGTATCGAGGGATGGATGCTGTGCCATCAGATCGAGTCCCACAGTGCCCTGTCCTGCCATGATGTCATCATCATCATAGGGGTGAAAAAGCGTATGCCCATTCTCTTTGGCCAGCCTTTCACTGACGGCAAAGCGTTCTGTGACATTGGACTGTACAATTTGGGCACCCAGCTGTTCGATGGCCGAAACTTTGAATGGCGGCGCAGTATCCGGGATGACGACTGTCGCCCTGATGCCGAGCTCTTTTGCTCCATGGGCGAGGGCTTTGCCATGGTTTCCGGATGAGGCAGTAATGATGCCCCTCTCTCTTTCTGCCCTGGACAGTTTGAGGGTCTTGCTGATTGCACCGCGGTATTTGAAGGCGCCGGTCACCTGCATGTTTTCGAGTTTGAGGTAGACCTCACACCCCAGGAATCGCTCCAGAGTGTGCGCCCTGTGGAGCGGCGTTTCTACGATATGGGATCCGATCCTCGACTGTGCCTCCCTGATTTTTTCTAATGTAACTGTCATGTGATCCCCCTCCTTTTATTTCCATTATACACGGGATATGAAAACTCACAATTTTATAAAAAGACAGGCAATTCGTTTGCGGGCAGGGAGTAAGGAGACTTATGATGAATGGGAGGAAAACGAATGAGGAGGAAAAGAAATGAAAGCAGTGTTTCATGAAAAAGAGCAGGGGCTTAAAGGTCTGCACTATGGAGATATGGATGTGCCGGAACCCGGTCAAGGGGAAGTGAGGATCAAACTGAAGTCTGCAGGTCTGAACCATAGGGACCTGTTTGTGCCCGGCCGGCATAAGCCGGAAGACCCGGCCCTCATACTGGGATCGGATGGCGCGGGCATCGTCGATGCTGTAGGCGAAGGTGTCGGCAAGGTTGAAACCGGAGATGCAGTCATCGTCAATCCGTCCTTGGGGTGGCAGAAGAACAGTGATGTACCCCCTGAAGGGTTCGATATTGTCGGCCTGCCGGGCCATGGCACCTTCGCAGAATATATTGTCGTCCCCGAAGAGAATGCAGTTCCAAAGCCTGAATATCTGACATGGGAAGAAGCGGGCGCATTTGCGCTATCCGCCATGACCGCCTACCGTGCACTATTCAGCCGTGCCGGGCTGAAAGAAGGGATGAGTGTACTGATTCCCGGCGGAACAGGCGGTGCAGGCATATATCTCATCCAGTTTGCAAAAGCAAAAGGGGCGACGGTCTACATCACTTCACGTTCCGAAGAAAAACGCAAAAAGGCACTGGACCTCGGTGCAGATTTCGCCCTCGACAGCGAGACGGACTGGGATGATGCCATGGATGGCAAAAAGGTCGATGTGGTCATCGAAAGTGTCGGTGCGGCCACATTCAACAAGGCGCTCGACCAACTCAGACGCGGCGGCACACTCGTTGCATTCGGTGCTTCTACGGGAGATACTGTGGAATTGAACCTGAGGAAATTCTTCTATGGCCAGTTCAACCTTCTTGGCTCCACGATGGCGAGTACCGAGGAACTCCATCAGATGCTCGAATTTTCAGAGCGCCATCAGATCAGACCGATCATCGACCAGGCACATCCGTTATCCGGATACAAAGATGCCTTCGACTATCTGGAGAGCGCAGATATGATGGGGAAAATCGCATTTACATTGGATGAATAGTGAGGGTTGTACAGCGGACATGGAGCGGCGTTTCATGTCCGCCGTTTTTACCTTTCGGTGAAATGGCGGAGACTCTTCCAGAAGCACGCGACGGTTAGTTTCGTGCCTGAGGGGGTATTGTTAGAATTAAGTTGCTTTATCAGACTTTGACAGGAGATGACTGGAATGCCGAAGATCAGAGATGAAAAGGATGTATATGAACTGGATGTGGGGCGTTTCGAAATTTTTTTCAGGAAGCGCTACAGACTGCTCTCGATCATAAACGATCTGTCGCTTGGCCTTTGGTTTACAGTTGGCAGCATCATGTTCTTCTGGAGTGCGACACAGACATTCGGCACACTGCTATTCCTGCTCGGCAGCCTGCAGCTTCTCGGGCGGCCGATTCTGAAACTGATCCACGCTTTTTTTGTGAAAAGGGATTCGCGCAGAACGGCAGGGTATTCTGATGAAGAATATGACCTGAACCGTCCATATGGAAATACAGGAGATTGAACGGGATGAATGAGAGGATGAACGGATGTATTATAAAAAAATACTTCTAGCGATAGACGGCTCGGAAAACAGCAGAAGGGCCGCATACGAAACCGCTAGGCTGGTGAGTGGAAATGCTAATGTCACGGTCCTTCATGTGCTCGATCCGGATGATACACAGAGGGATGTCGTACGGTCGAGTACAGAGAGGCAGTTGGACAAACAGAAGAAAGACATGCTTTCCGCCATCATCCGCTATTTTGACGAAGCGGACATTGAGCATAAATATCTGGCCAGGCGGGGGCTCCCCTCGAGGGAAATCGTTGAGGAAGCCAATTCCGGCGACTATGAAGTGCTCGTCATCGGCAGCAGAGGACTGAATATATTCCAGGAGATGGTGCTTGGCAGTGTCAGTCACAGAGTGGCAAAACACTCCAGAATACCGGTTATGATCGTCAAATAGACATTTCCATAAGGAAGTGTCTATTTTTATGCGCCTTGCGCACAGAAAAGGCTTGTGATAATTTTAAATGAAGCACAAGTATTTGAAAATTGAAAAAAGGAGGGTGCAGAAGCGACAAAGGAATTAACAGGGGGAAGAAATGAAAATATCATTTTGGAGGGGATGGAAATGACACAACGGTCAAAATTCAAGGATCCGGGGTTCATACTTGCGATTGTCGTTCTTCTATATTCGGCTTTCGTATGGATATGGTGGCCACACGAAACATATGTTGCAGGGGTGGCACTGACTGCCTGGCTCATGCTGGCCGGCATCATTCTATGGTTCATACTCGCAGTTGTCTATGTTTTCTGGATTGAACATGTTGAAAAATCGGTGAAGGAAGAGACAGAGAGGAGAGATATGCATGAGAATAACTGAAGCGATCATCGTACTGCTGTATCTTCTTTTCATGATCGGGATAGGACTATACTTCTATAGAAGGGCACGTTCATCCTCATCTGACTATTATACCGCCGGTTCCAACATCAATACATTTGTCGGTGCGTTTGCCATCGCAGCTGCCGTTGCCAGCTCAAGTTCATTGATGGGGGCAGTCGGTTCCGGGGTGACACTCGGCCTGCCGTATTTCTTTGCGTATGCATTCGGGGCGATCGGCATCCTGCCCTTTGCGATGTTCCTCATTTCTGGTCAGGTGAGAAGGGCGGGCGTCAAGACGATGCCGGACTTCTTCGACCAGAGGTTCGGGCGCTCCGTACAGATTCTCTCAGCCATCATCGTCGTGCTGGCAATGACATTCTATATGGTGCCCCAACTGACGGCTTCAGGACTGATCGGATCTTATGTTCTTGGTATTGATTATATTTGGGCCGTCATCATTCTTGGCCTCGGGTTTACGATCTATGCGGCACTGGGAGGCATGTGGGCAATCACCTATACCGACCTGTTCCAGGGGGCGATCATGCTGCTTGGTGTCATGGTGCTCGCCATGTTCATACTGTTCGATCACAGCGGAATATTCACCCTGCTGAACGACGCGCTTGCAGTCGATCCGAATTTCGGTGATGTCACGCAGCCATGGATGGCATACTTCGGTCTATTCATTGCGTTCCTATGGTTCGGCATCATCTCCCCATCTGTCGTCATGCGTAACTTTGCCTCGAGGGATGCGAAAACGGCACGACGTTCATCCATGTGGGGCACGCTCATCTATCTGCTGCTCTTTCTGAGCGGCATGGTCGTGGCAATGGCCGGTGCCAGTCTCGGCATCGCAGATCAGCTGGAGAATGCCGATATGATCTTCGTGTCTGTCATCGAACACTATCTGCCACCAATTGTAGGCGGAATCATGCTGGCGGGGCTTCTTGCCTCCATCATGTCATCAGCCGATGCGATGCTGCTCGCCGTATCTGCAGGCGTTGCATATGATATCTACAAGAAGAACATCAACAAGGATGCGAGTGAGCGCCTGATTACCTTGCTCAGCCTGATTGTCATGCTGGTGGCCAGTGTGGCAGGCATACTCGTCGCCATCAACCCGCCGCAGCTTATTGCGATCATGGTCGGTTGGGTCGGCGGATTCCTGTTATCCTCGTTCGGCATTCCGTTCGTACTCGGAATCTGGTGGAAGCGTGCCAACAAACAGGGCGCATTTGCCGGCATGCTTGGGGGGGCAGTCGTATTCCTCATACTCGTATCATTGCAGCTTCTGCCGACGAACGCCGAACCGATCATTGCAGCACCGGTGTCACTGATACTGACTGTCGGTGTCAGCCTGATGACTGCACCACCATCCAGGGAGATACAGGATCAGGTCGACCGCTACCATACGCACATTGAAGCGGAAGCAAAAGCAAAAGCTGCTGTCACGCAGCCTGAGGGATATGGATATGACACTGATCGGTAGGCAGGAAAGATATATAGAACAGCTCGGGGAGCAGACCGTGGAAGCACATGAACTCCCCGGCTTCATCAAGAAATCCCTCGGTATAAAAGGAAAGTTCAATCCAGGTGTGAGTGAAAGTGCAATTAAGGATAACATCCATATTGCAGAAGTGATCTACCATCCCATGTGGATTGTACAGAATACAGTTGTTGCCACGCGGCGGCCTTTCAAACCGAAACGTATACCCAATATCATATTCGTCGATGCCGTATCCGGATACCGGGGACTGCTTTCCACCGTCCCCTACATATCTGAAACAGCAGTGGAAAAGGATAAAATCATCAGTCACATCATCGACGCACAGGCAGTCGAACAATACATCAAGGATGTGCAGAACAACCAGATCGACCGTTCTTATGTACTCAAAAAGCCCGGACATGAACAATCCGAGCCGAGACTTGTCCACCTGCCGCTATGGAAAATCGAGATGCAGGGACAATCTGGCAAGGAAATACATTACATTAATGCGAACACAGGAGACTCGGAAGATTTCATGAGCAGCCGTTGGGCAAGTGGCGTTGACCTGATGAAATAGGGGACTGAAGAATAAGGTTGAAAAGAGCATGGCTGAGCCATGCTCTTTTTGTCATTCCTCCCCCGGTATGGCATAATTCCCTAAGGAGGTATGACGATGATATTCACTTTAACTTATATTCTATTGGCCGGTATTCTGATCCAGAACTTCTACACGCATTTCTTTTCCGAAAAAAGAAACTACTTCAGCTTCGATGATCGCCGCTTTACAGATGATGATTATCTTAAGGTGCAGGATCTCGGAATCGGAAAGATAGAACGCATTTTTCTCAATATTATGCTCGTGTTATCCATAATGGCATTATCCATTCATCTGTTCTTCGACCCAGTTCTGTCGATATGGGCAATTGCATCGGTGGTCGGCATGCTGCTGCTTTTGAATGTTATTGTTGATTTGAAGCTCTATACAGTTACATATTCGAAGAGTCACCTGTTCATGGCAGGTTTATGGATGATCATCATCATTGGCGGTCTGGTGGTTTTTTGGAACCAGAGTGTCAATGATGTGGATGTCGAGTTCGAAACAGATGCTATTGCAATAAACGATGAACCGCCAATTCCCTTTGATGACATCGATCGTGTGGAAATGGCCTCTGGAGCACCCGAGATTCCATTCGACCATAATCTCTTCGGCACCCACCTGCAGCTTCACGGTTTCATAGAGGGTGAAGAGGCATTATATGATATGAACATTGAGGATCGTACCAGTGACATGCTCGTCATCGTAACCGGCAATATACACACCTATATCAATGACCGGGAAGAATCTACAACAAAGGAATGGCATGAAACCCTTAAGACACAGACGGAATAGAGAGATCCTTTGACATGGAAGGCTTTTCATAATGTATGATAAGAGGGATTTCAAAATATTAAAAATCAGGATGAGGTGCGGTGGATGAAGGACAGAAGCATAATTTTCTTTGATATTGATGGCACATTGCTGAACCGGGAAAAGAAACTGCCAGAATCTACAAGGCGTGCAGTAGGTGAGTTGAAGGATGCCGGACATATTGTAGCAATTGCGACGGGGCGGGCCCCATTTATGTTCAAGGAACTCAGGGAGTCGCTCGGAATCGAAACATACGTCAGTTTCAACGGCCAGTATGTGGTGCTGGAAGGGGAGGTCATCTACAAGAATCCCCTGGATGCAAAGGCGTTGGATAAGATGACTGAGGAAGCGCTCGGGAACGATCATCCGGTCGTCTATCTGAATGAGGATGACATGATGTCGAATGTTCCCGAGCATGAGTACATTACAGAAGGCATCTCCACTTTGAAACTTGATATGATGCCTGGACATGATCCAAGCTATCATGAAGTAAAGGAACTGTATCAGACACTGCTGTTCTGCCCGGAAGGGGAGGAGCAACAGTACGAGGCGGCCTATGACGCCTTCGACTTCATCAGATGGCACCCCGTATCGGTAGACGTCCTGCCGAAGGGCGGCTCGAAGGCGAATGGCATTGAAAAGGTGATCGAAAGACTCGGATTGCCTGCCGATAGGCAATATGCATTCGGTGACGGCCCGAACGACCTGGAAATGCTGAGCACGGTGCATCATAGCTTTGCCATGGGCAATGCGGCGGACAGGGTAAAGTCGCATGCGAAGTATGTTACCAAAGATGTTGATGAAGACGGCATCCTGCATGGCCTCCAGATGGCTGGACTGCTCAAATAGCAATCATATATCAGTAGAGGACTGCAAATATTTGCGGTTCTTTTTTATTTTCCCGAAATATTGACAGCCATCAATTTTTAAGATGCCATCTTAAGCTATAATGATAAGTGAACAGGGCGTCGGAAGAATAAAATGAGCTATAAAGAAGCGGGAAAGGACAAAATTGATGAGCTGGGAGGAGATAATTTGGCAGGAAGTCATGGCAACCATAAGATGTGTGTCAGGAATGTACCGATATTCAATCATCTGACTGAAGAGGAAATGAATGAAGTATTCAGGAAAGTGGAATCGAAATCCTACCCGAGGCAGGATCATCTGTATATGGCAGGGGATCCGAAAGATTCACTGTTTGTCCTCCACAGGGGGAAAATCAGGATCTATCGGCTGAATGAGGAAGGGAAGGAACAGCTGATCCGGGTGCTGATGCCGGGTGACTTCACTGGTGAACTGGCGCTTTTTGGAGGAGAGAATCAACATGACTCCTATGCAGAGGTTGTGCAGGATTCAAGAGTGTGTGAAATCAGGAAGTCCGATCTGTATGTTCTGCTCAAGGAATACCCGGACATCGGCATCAAGATCATCGAACGGTTCTCCAGACGTTTGAACGAAGTGGAACAGCAGGCGACGAATATCGCCCTGCTGAACAGTGAAGAGCGTCTGATCGAGTATATACGGACGCATGTCGATGATGAGGATTTCCTGAAGCTCGGAATGACGAAAAAGGATCTCGCCTCCTACCTGAGCATGCAGCCGGAAACTTTGACCCGTATTTTCAGAAAGCTCGAAGCTGATGGAGTAATCGGCAAGATCGACAACAGGACCTACCAGGTGCTCGACTATTCGATACTGTAACGAATGTATGAAGGCATCGGGCGGGCGTTTGAATTCCGGTGCCGAGGGTATAGTTATCATGATTACATTAAAGGAAAGGTGATAATGGATGGCTAATTCAGACAAGAAGCAGGAAGTAAGAGAAGCACTCAATCTACAGGTCGCCAATTTTACAGTACTATGGACGAAGCTTCACAACTATCACTGGTACGTAAAAGGGCACAACTTCTTCTCCCTGCATGACAAATTCGAAGAACTCTATGACACCGCCTCCACTTATGTGGACGAACTCGCAGAAAGGTTGCTGGCGATTGGTGGGGAGCCGATCGGGAAGCAATCCGATGCCATTGAGAAAGCAAGTGTCAAGGAAGCGGAATACGATATTGACGCGAATGAAATGGTGAAGCAGCTGGCACAGGATTATGATACTGTAATCAAGGAATTGGATGAGGGCATCAAGATTGCAGAAGCTGCCGGCGATGACCGTACGGCAGACATCTTCATCGGCATGATTACGGATATAGAGAAGAATAACTGGATGCTCAAATCCTTCCTCGGAAAAGAAGTCAGCCAATAACTGGCTCAACAGAAAAGAATCCGGCCCACAATCAGTTGTGGGCCGGATTCTTTTTGTATTACTTCTTATAGCCATACATGTCAACGTTGTCGCTGCTTGGTTTTCTGATATTGTATTTCCACGCTTCGTCTTCATCAATCATCTTCTTGACGGCATAGATCGTCAGGAACTGCAGGATGATGATCGGCAGCCCCATCATGCCCGAGATGACTTCAAGCGGTGCAAGTCCACCAACCTGCATGAGCACGAGTGCCAGTCCTGTGATGACGAAAGCAACGAATATCCTCAGGAACTTCGATGGATCCTGTTCACTCATATCGTCCCTGCTGGTATAGGCGGCAATGGTGAATGTTGTGGAGTCGAGTGTCGTCGTCAGGAAGATCATTGCCATGATGATATAGAGTACCATGACGAGACCGGACCATGGGAGTGTCTGGAGAATGTCCGGAATCATCTGCACGGCTTCCTCTTCCTGGGCGAGTGCAAGGATATCGAGCTCACCATTCTTCTGCCTGTGCACCCCGATGCCTCCAAGGACACCTGTAGCGACCCAGGAAAGTGCCGTCGGTGCCAGAAGGTAGGTCAGAATCATTTCCTTTATCGTCCGACCACGGGAAATTTTGGCTGCAAATACACTGTGCAGCATAGCCCACGTGGCACTGTAGGCGATCCAGAAGATCATATGGCTTCTCATGTGTGCCGTCTGTTCCACTGCGACGGAATCTGTGAAGAAGGAGTATGTCATATAATTGTTCAACAGATGACCGATTGTATCAGTGAAGAAGTCCATGATGAAGATTCCTGGGCCGACAATAAGAACGAAAATTGCCAGAAAGGCAGCCAGGTACATATTCAATAGACTGAGGCGCCGTATTCCTTTTTCAATACCGAGATAGGCACTGAGTGAAAACAACGCAACCCAGATGAAGGTAACAATCATCGTCATGGTGAATGTCACCTCGGTATCGAGCAGCGCAGCGAGGTTGGATGTAATGATTGGTGTTCCGAGCCCAAGTGTTACTGCGGCACCCGAGAGGATACTGACGAGGAAAAGGATATCAATGAAAATCCCTCCGATACCATCGGTGAATCTGTCACCGAAAATCACTCGTGTGGCTTCGGATATGCGCATCATCGGACGTTTTTTTACGTGGATGATGTATGCTATGGCCGGAGCGGTCATGACGAATATGGAAAAGATCTGGAAACTCCACATGTACATCGCATATGCATTGCCCCAGAGGAACGACTCTCCTGATCCCGGTTCAATGCCGAATGGCGGATTGTTTGCCACTTCAGCCCACTGCACCATACCGGTTCTCATGATGGTGGAGCCAAGCCCCATGGCGATCAGGATGGATGCGTATGAAAATAATGAAAAACGGGGTTGCTCATCCGGCTCTCCAAGTACGACCTGACCATACTTTGAAAAAGACAGGTAAAGACCTGCAGCGAGCAGAATGGTGGCATACCAGATGTACCCCCACCCGAAGGAGGAAACAATCTGATCAAAAATTCCATTGAGCAGCTCCAGTGATTCCGATTCATAAAGGGAGAACGGAATACTGAGTGCCAGGATGAAGAGTACAGACGGTAGGAAAATCTTCCAGTCAATCGTCTTCAACTCTCTTCGTTTTGGTTCGTTCGACATAAGTATTCTCCTAACGTATTTGATTTTTTTACATTCACTTAACATGTACAATAGACATATACACCATGCTAACATAATAAAACATGAAATTTATACACTGGACGGGAATTGAGGTATAGTACAATAATATAAAGGTTGATCCATTCAATTTGGATGGAATTATAGATGAATGGAGAAGTGAAGAAATGAAAGCCTCGAATAACAGGGAACTGTCCTTGAAACTCTATGTTGTCCTACACCATGCGTTTAATGCTTTCCAGACGGAGGCATTCAAGGATATGCGCACACATGGTCTCAATCCGACGGCCTTCGCTGTACTGGAGCTGCTGTACAGCAAAGGGCCCCAGCAGGTGCAGCACATCGGAGAAAAAGTGCTGATCTCCTCCAGTTCCATTACGTATGTCGTCAATAACCTCGAGAAGGAGGACTATGTCAAAAAGGAGCAGTATGAAGCGGACCGCCGTGTTTCATATGTTTCACTCACGGGTAGAGGACAAGCGTTGATGGATAAGATATTCCCAGAACATGCCGAGCGCCTGGAACAGGTGGCGGATGGCCTCGATCCGGAAGAGAAGACACAATTGATCGATCTGCTCAAGAAGCTGGGGAAGAATGTTTCGATATAGCGTATCTTATCCGTAACATCATTCTTACAAAGGAGAGATATCATGGCAGAACTGAATTTGGCAGTAATATACTATAGTTCGACTGGTACCAATCATCAGATGGCCCAATGGGCCGAGGAAGCAGGTAAGAGTGTTGGAGCGAATGTAAGGTTGCGCAGAGTGCCGGAGACGGCGCCAATGGAAGCGATTGAACAGAATCCTGCATGGAAAGAGCATTATGAGAAGACACAGGATGTGGAAGAGGCGACGACTGAAGATCTGGATTGGGCAGACGCCATCATCTTCAGTGCGCCGACGCGTTTTGGTGTGGAAGCTTCCCAATTCCGTGCGTTCATCGACACAACCGGCGGCCTGTGGGGACAGGGCAAGCTGGTCAATAAAGTGGTCAGTGCAATGTCTTCTGCACAGAACTCCCATGGTGGACAGGAAGCTACAGTATTATCCATTTATAAGACAATGGCACACTGGGGCGCAATTATCGTTCCTCCAGGCTATACGGATCCCGTACAGTTTGCATCCGGCGGCAATCCTTATGGTGTGTCTGCAACAGCAGGAGAAGAGGGCATCGTGGAAGATATTGAAGAAGCGGTGAAGCACCAGGCAAAACGCACAGTCGAAACCGCCAAATGGATCAAGGATGGACAAGGACAGTAGAAAATTCAAAGAAGTAGAAGCAACCGGGAAAACAGGCTCCCGGTTGCTTTTTTTATTTCAATAAATTTACAGTAAATGTTTCAGAATGCGTTTGAGGGGGTAACTTTAATATTGTGTAAAACATATAATAAAAGGATGGGATATCATGTTCTACCACAGAAAAGAATTGCAGTTTGAAGCGAAGCCGGAAAAACCGAATCCGATGTATGCGAAGATGCTGCAGGAAGTCATTGGTGGACAGTATGGTGAAATGTCAGTAGCGATGCAATACTTATTCCAGGGCTGGAACACACGCGGTAACGAAAAGTACAAGGACCTCATAATGGATACGGGTACAGAAGAACTCGGACATATAGAAATGCTGGCCACTATGGTCGCGCGACTACTCGATGGCGCCCCGATCGACGAGCAGGAGAAAGCGATGAAGGACCCTGCAATCGGTGCAATAATGAGCGGCATGAACCCGCACCATGCAATTGTTACAGGACTGGGTGCAGCACCGGAGAATAGCGCCGGGGTGCCATGGAACGCAGGCTACATCGTAGCGAGCGGCAACTTGCTGGCTGATATGAGGGCCAATGTGAATGCAGAGTCCCAAGGTCGCCTGCAAGTAGCCCGTCTGTACGAAATGACGGGAGACCCAGGCGTCAAGAAGCTGCTCTCCTTCCTTCTCGCAAGGGATACGATGCACCAGAATCAATGGATTGCAGCGATTAAGGATCTGGAAGAGAAAGAAGGCGTAGTGACACCATCCACGGTCACCAATGACATGGAAGCCACAGAGTTCTCCCACCGCCTCATCAACTTCTCGGAAGGAGAAGAAAGCTCACAGCTCGCCTGGATGGATGGCGTGACACCGGACGGTGCGGCAGAGTTCCAGTATGAAAGTACACCGAAGGCATATGGAGACATTCCTATGCTGAAGCCGGCACCAGGCTATATGCATAACACGCCACCATTTGAAGATAAGAAATAGCTGGATGATGAATATGAAAAAGCATTCTTTCTTAATTGAAAGAATGCTTTTTTGTGCTACATATGCTCTACAAAAAGATATTGCGCAACAGTCTGGCTGATCTGGATTTCCTTGTCGGCTGTTCCATGGTGCAGTGTAAGGAGGTCGAGTGCACTGTCCCTGTCGGTAACCGTGACGGGATCGCCGATTTTCAAGTCATGATTTTTAACATAACGGAGGAGCTTTTCATCATCAACGATTCGGGAGATGCGGACCGGTGCGCCGATTTCCGCTTCGGTCAGATGTACCGTCCTCACTTCCTGAGCCTCCATGTGATCGACGGATATGGCACCGCCATGGGGGCAGTATGCTGGATAATCAAGGTAGTGCTCGAGCTTGTCTGCCAATGCCGTACTCGTTGCATGTTCCAGCAGTTCGGCTTCCGTATGGACTTCATTGATGGAGAAGCCGAGGTGTTTCACAAGAAACACTTCCCATAATCGGTGCTTCCGAATCAGCTTCTTTGCGTATTCTGTGCCTTCTCTGGTCAGTTTGCTGCCTTTATATGGTGTATATGCGACCCAGCCGGACTTGACGAGACTGTTCATCATTTCCGTCACGGTTGGCGGGGAAATATTCAAACGGTTGGCGATTTCCTTATTGGGCACCTGTTCGGTCCTCCCCCCGAGTTCGAACAGTATTTTCAGGTAGTCTTCTTTAGTAGGACTCAAATCCAGCCCTCCATTCCTCATTAATGGTTATATCATTTCAGGCAGGCAGCTCATATTTGATGCGTGTATAGTGGGTGAATTCCACGCCGCGTCGGGTCAGCCTGTATTTTTCATTATGCTTTTCAATATATTCGTTCACCAGCAGGTGGTCGATATGACGGTTGAACCGTTTCGGCGTAAGGTTGAAATGGGTCATGATCTCTTCCTGTGTCAAAGATTCATGGGACTGCTCATTCAACAGCATCAGTATCATTGCACGGTTGAACTGCTTTTTCTGACGCGCCTTCTGGACACGGTTGCTGACCCATCCATTGGGGTTGAACAGAAAGACGATCATGAAGGTGATCAGAGCAATGAAGGCGGTCGTACCTGCTACGGACAAATCGAAGTAGAAGCTGGTGTAGTAGCCGGCGACACTGTTCAGAACCCCAAAAAATAGAGCGAGCATAATCATCGTCCCCATGCGCTTGACAAGAAGATAGGCGGTAAGTGCCGGGGCGACAAAGAAATTGATGACGAGTATCGAGCCTACTGCATCGAAGGCTGCCACTGCCGTGACGGATACGAGCGTCATCAGAGCGTAGTGGATGAATGCAACGGAGAAGCCGGCGATATATGCAAACTTCGGATCAAAGCTCGTAATCTTCAGCTCCTTGTAGAACAGCAGTACAAAGGTGATGTTGATGAGCAGTATGATGGATAGCTGCCACAGTGCGTTTGGAATGCTGAGGCCGAAAATCTCGATGCGGTTGAACGGTGCAAAGATGACTTCGCCCATGAGTACGACATCGAGGTCCAGGTGGACATCACCGGCATATTTTGAGACGAGTATGATGGCGATGGCAAACAGGGCGGTAAAAACGAAGCCGATGGCCGCATCCTGCCGGATCAGCCGGGTCTGTGAGACCAGTTCTATGATGTAGACGGTGAGCACACCGACCAGGCTTGCTGCAATGATGAGCCAAGGCGAACGGATGTCGTTCGTGATGAAGAAGGCAAGTACGATGCCAAGCAGTATGGTGTGGCTGATTGCGTCCGTGACCATGGCCATGCCCCGGAGTACAAGGAATACGCCAAGCAGGCTGGTCGCCATCGCTGTCACAATGAGCACAAAAAGAACTTCAATCATCATGTGCGTTCACCCGCCTTCCTTTTCTGGATGCTGCGACTGAGGAGCCCTTTCCTTGAAAAGATCAGGGAGAGGATGACGAAGGCGGACAACACCAGTATGATTGCAGGACCGGTGGCAATGTCATCCCCTGCGGTACTGATGTAGGTGCCGATGAAAGCGGCGGCTGCCCCCGTCGTTCCTGCAATGAGCAGGACATGGAAAAAACGGTTCGACCACAACTGGCCGATCACTGCCGGGGCGATCAGCAGGTTGACGATGAGGATGGCCCCCACAGCTTTAAGTCCGACTGCAATCAATGTGATTGTGATGGCCAATATCATGAAATTCATGAGGGGGTTGCTGATTCCGATGCTTCGGCTGTATATCGGATCAAATATATATATTTTGATCTGCTGGTAGAAGAGTGAAAATATAAGAAGACTGGATATGGATGCTGCGATTATGAGATACACGTCACTTCTCAGCATGTAGGCTGCCTGGCCGAATATATAATCCGACAGGCCCTGGGTCCCGTCGAAATCGGGATTCCCCTGGACGAAACTCATCAATGCCATACCCAGGCCGAAGAACGAGGAGAGGACAAGCGCAAGTGCACTGTCCAGTGTGATTTTGGACTGCTCTGTAATGAGCTGGATGATGAAGAATGCGATGATGCCAAGCATCAGTGCTCCGAGTGCCAGAGCGAATGTATCGCGGATGCCGACGAGCATGAAGGCAATCACTATGCCGGGGAACGTGGCATGCCCCACGGCATCCCCGATCAGACTCTGTCCCTTGATGACACTGACAGTACCGATGACTCCGGAGGCAAAAGCCAGTATCACTGTACCGAACGCGACAATCAGAAAGGTGTAGCCGGATAATATATCAATCATGCGAACCACTCATCTCATAGTAGGCTCTGTTGATATTTTCTTCCCCCCATACTGAGCCGATAGTGCCTTCGGCGATGACGGTCTTGTTCAAAATGACGACGTGATCGAAGTATTCTTCGACCGTATCCAGGTGATGGTGGACGACAATGAATGTCTTGCCTTCCTGCTGCAGCTGTTTCATTATGTCGATGATCAGCTTTTCAGTCGTGATGTCGATCCCCTGCAGCGGTTCATCCATGATATATATATCTGCGTCCTGCGCGATGGCGCGTGCAATGAAGACCCGCTGTTTCTGTCCGCCTGAAAGCTCTGATATCTGACGGTTCCTGAAAGCCTCCATCTTCATCGTTTCCAGTGCGGAGAGGGCAATGCTTTCATCCTTGTGGTTCGGACGCTTGATCCATCCTTTATGGACGTAGCGGCCCATCAGGACGACATCCAGTACAGTGGCTGGGAAATCCCAGTTCACTTCCCCTTTCTGGGGAACATATGCCACCCGCTTCAGAGCATGTCTGGCATCCCTGCCATCGATTTCAATCTTCCCGGACACAGGACGGATCAGCTTCATGATCGATTTGATGAGCGTCGATTTGCCTGCACCATTGGGGCCGACTATGGCGGTTCTGCTGTTTTCCTGTATCGACATGTTGACGTGCCATAGTGCAGGCTTCTCCTGATAGGCGACATTCAGATCTTTTACTGTGATGAGTGGTGTCATATGTTTTCCTCCTCTATTTCAGGTGTTCCGTGATCGTATCGATATTATGCCTGAACATGCTGATGTACGTATCACCGCTGTCCCCTTGCTGGGCCAGAGAGTCGGACAGCAGAGCTTCTCCATCGCTGCCGACGACTTCCACCATTCCCCCTCCGGAGTGGACGATTTCCTGAAGCCGTCTCATCTGATCCGGATTTGTAGTGGTTTCCACGAATATGGCTTTGATGCCCCGGGACATGATGAGATCGGCCGTTTCTTCTATGGTACTGTTGGAGACTTCGGAGTCGGTGGAGATGCCCTGGGGTGCGTGGACCTCGATATCATAGTTGGATGCAAGATATCCGAAAGCGTCATGTGGTGTGATAATCAGCCGGGATGACGGCGGGATTTCCTCGATACGCTCCTTTACATAGGCATCGAGTGCATCCAGTTCTTCGAAGTAGGCGTCCCTGTTCAGCAGAAAAGTGTCCGCGTGCTCGGGATATGCTGCCGCCAATGTTTCATAGACGGTATTCGTGGCTGATTTATAGAGGTCGATATCGAACCAGAAATGGGGGTCCGCCTCCCCTTCATCCTCGAACATCAGATTGTCGTTACTGAAGTTTTCAGTGACGGATACGCCATCCTCCAGGACATCTACCATGCGGCCTTCGAAATTCAGCCCCTGGTAGATCAGCGTGTCCGCTTCCAAAATAAGCTTCAGATCACTGGCTTTCGGCTGGTAGATATGGGGGTCTTCTCCTGCAGGGATGACCAGTGACACATCAAATGCATTGACGTCTTCGCTGATGACCTGGACCATATCGTATATGAAGGTGGTCGTTACCACTACATCAGGCCGGCCATCTCCGCTGCTTTCCGTATCACTGCATCCCATGATCAGCATTAAAGATACAGCCAGAATGAAGAGCGAATGGATTTTCTTCATGGTATACCTCCTGCCCATTTTTATTTAGGTTATCCTAAACTATTTATTTAGTCAAACCTAAAAGAAGCCGGACTAGGAATTCCGACTCGTCAAAATCGAGTATATTTCATTTAATTGTTTAATTTCGTAGTGAGGGGAAAAAGAAAAGGGGTTGGATTTACCGAGCGGATTGTACCAGCATGTATCAATATTGCTGTCATGCCCTCCTTTTATATCCGAAGTGAGGGAATCACCGATGATCAATGCGCTCTTCCTGTCGAATTGCTCGATGCGCGCAGCTACGTAGTCGAAAAACGCTCTCATCGGCTTCTGGTATCCAGTGTCTTCGCTGATGAAGACACCCGAAAAGTAGGGCAGCAGCCCGGAGCGATGCAGACGTTTCTGCTGTGTCGCTTTGACGCCATTCGTGATGATGAAGAGGCGGTGTGTCCGGGAAAGTTCTTCAATGACATCAAGCGTTCCATCAAAAAGATGATGTCCATGCTCTGCGATGGTGTTCCTGTAGAGCTGATCCACCTTGCTGCCATCAACCTTTTTTCCGAGTGCCTCGAAAAATCGCTCATGTCTATAGGAGAGCACTTCATCTTTGGTAAGCTCGTTGCGTTCAAGCATTTCCCAATGTGCCTTGTTGATTTCCCTGTATAGTTGAAAAAACTCTGGGGCGGCCTCCATTTCGAAATGGGCCAGCACCTTTTCAAGTGCAGTCTGCTCGGCTCTGCCAAAATCGAGCAGCGTATCGTCCAGGTCAAAAAGCAATGTGTGATATTGGTCCAACTGTCATTCCTCCTGTAGGGGATGGCTGTCTCACCCCATCATAAGATTATTTAATCATAAGTATATATGCTATAATGGAATAATTAAATGCAAACGTTTGCACAACAGAGGAGGGACCTTTATGGAAAACCGTTCGAGTGGATTGCTGTTGCATGTGTCGGCATTACCCGGGAAATATGGCATAGGCGATTTTGGAGAGAATGCCTATCAATTCGTGGATTTCCTGTCCGCAACAGGAACGAAGTATTGGCAGATACTGCCGCTGGGCATTACGAGCTTTGGGGATTCGCCCTACCAGAGCTTCTCCGCTTTTGCCGGCAATCCGTATTTCATCGATTTCGACCGGTTGGTGGAAGCGGGTTGGTTGAAACAATCGGAAATCATCCGCACAGACCTTGGGGAAGATGAAGAATGCGTGGATTATGCAAAATTATATGAAGGAAAGATGGCATTGCTCGACAAGGCATTCCAGCGGGCTTATCCGGAAGTTGAAGGGGAGCTGGACCGCTTCACGGCTGAACATGAAGACTGGCTGCCCGACTTTGCCTGTTTCATGGCCATCAAAAAGGCGCATGGCAACGTAGCATGGACAGAATGGCCTGCACCCTACCGCCTTCGGGATGAGAAGGTGCTGGATGAATTCCATGGAAAGCACAGAAAGGACATACACTTCTGGGTCTTCACCCAATATCTTTTCTTCGAACATTGGGGAGACCTGAAGCACTATGCCAATCAGAAAGGCATAAGGATCATTGGGGACATCCCGATCTATGTTGCTGCAGACAGTGCGGATGTATGGTCGCGGCCTGACCTATACAAACTGAAGGAGAATCTGGAGCCGAGTGTGGTCGCCGGAGTACCGCCTGATATGATGAGTGATACGGGACAGCTTTGGGGCAACCCGATCTATGATTGGGAACGGATGGAGAAAGAAGGCTACCACTGGTGGGTCCGCCGGGTGGAAGAGAGCTTCCGGCTCTATGATGCCGTCCGCATCGACCACTTCCGGGGATTCGAAGCCTATTGGGAAGTGCCGGCTGAAGACGAGACAGCTGAAAATGGCGAGTGGGTGAAAGGGCCCGGCATGTCCCTTTTCAAAGCGATCAGGGAGCAGTTGGGTGAAAAGGAAATTCTTGCTGAAGACCTCGGTTTCCTTACCCAGGAAGTGCACGACCTGATTGAAGAGACCGGCTATCCGGGCATGAAGGTGCTCCAGTTCGGCTTCGGCGGTGAAGAGGGATATCTTCCCCATAACTACACAAGGCATACAATCGCCTATACCGGCAATCATGACACCCAGACGATGCGGGGATGGCTTGAGAGCGCGGATGAAGAAGCTGTCGAAGCAGCCCGTGCCTATCTGAACCTGACTGAAGAGGAAGGCTATGTGGACGGTCTGATCAGAGGCGTCTTCGCCTCCTCGTCCAATCTGGCGATCATTCCTGTCCAGGATCTGCTGGGACTCGATGATTCAGCACGTTTCAACGTACCCTCGACCATCGGCGGCAACTGGGAATGGCGCCTGACGCAGGATGACTTACAGAAGAGACACAGGAAGCATCTAAAAAATCTTAATGAACGATACGGGAGGTCACTATGACATCACTACAACTCAAGGATAGGATCGAAGGCAAAGCTTATGAAAGTCACGGGGATTCATTTTATGAACTGAATGAAAAAGAACAATTCAATGTCGTTGGCAATGCTGTCATGGAGTATCTTGTACCTGAATGGATAGAATCGAAGAGCAAATTCAGAAAAAAGAAGCAGGCCTACTACCTGTCTGCAGAATTCCTGATGGGACGGGCGCTGAGCAACAACCTCGTAAACCTGGGCATAGAAGGTGAAGTCAAACAGACTCTGGAAGAAATGGGAGTCGACTATAATGCACTGGAAGATGCAGAAGACGATGCAGGACTCGGGAACGGGGGCCTTGGCCGTCTGGCGGCGTGTTTCCTCGATTCCGGTGCCACACTCGACTACCCGCTTTCCGGCTATGGCATACTTTACCAGTATGGAATATTCAAACAGAACTTTGTGAATGGATTCCAGGTGGAGGAGGCAGATCCGTGGCTCGAGCATGATAATCCATGGCTGATAAAGAACAGCAACGATGCAGTGATCGTCGAATTCAGCGACAACGACAAGGTGGAGGCTGTACCATACGACATGCCGATTGTAGGATACGGGGGAGACACGATCAATACACTGCGCCTGTGGAAGGCAGAGGCCATCCACAAGTTCGACTTCCAGGCATTTGATCAAGGGAAATATATCGACTCCGTCAAAGCCCAGAATGAAGCGGAGACGATTTCACGCATCCTGTATCCGAACGATTCTACAAATGAAGGCAAGAAGCTGAGGCTCAGACAGCAGTATTTCTTTACTTCGGCCTCCCTGCAGGATCTGATGGAAAATTATAAGGCGGAAGGCCATAAAAGTTTCGATGATTTTTCAAAACTGCATTCCATCCAGCTGAATGACACCCATCCGGCACTCGCCATTCCGGAACTGATCCGCCTGCTTGAAAAAGAAGGTGTCGATTTCGAAAAAGCATTCGACATCACCCAGAAAACGATGGCGTATACAAATCATACGCTGCTCGCAGAAGCATTGGAAGTATGGGATAAGGGGCTGTTCACATCGGCACTTCCGAATCTCTATCCATATATCGAGGAAATCAATGCCCGCCTTGTGAGGGAATTGAAGGAATGGCAGGTCGACAAGGATGAGTGGCACAACTTCATGATCATACAGGGGAATTCCATCCACATGGCATTCATGTCGATCTATGCGACACGTGCAGTCAACGGTGTGGCTGCCATCCATACCGAGTTGCTCAAAACGGATGTCCTGAAATCATGGCACAACATGTTCCCGGACCGCATCCTCAATAAAACCAACGGTATCACGCAAAGAAGATGGCTGCTCCAGTCCAATCCGCAACTGAGCGGGATGATCACGGACCTTCTTGGATCGAAGGAGTGGGTGACTTCACTCGAGCAGCTGAAGGGACTCGAAGCCATGAAGGATGACGAAGCTGTGCTGGAGCGATTCATCGATATCAAACGCGAAAAGAAACAGGAACTTTCCGAGTATATCCAGTTCCACGAGGAAGTCGACATCGATCCCGATTCCATCTTCGACATCCAGA
This sequence comes from Salinicoccus sp. Bachu38, assembly GCF_038561955.2. Taxonomy (NCBI): domain Bacteria; kingdom Bacillati; phylum Bacillota; class Bacilli; order Caryophanales; family Staphylococcaceae; genus Salinicoccus; species Salinicoccus bachuensis. The sequence goes on from NZ_CP138333.2 coordinate 249,449, forward strand.
TCAAGAGGCTTCATGAGTATAAGCGCCAGCTGATGATGGCATTCTACATCGCCGACCTGTATAACCGCATCAAAGCGGACCCGGATGGAGAATGGACGAAGCGCACATTCATCTTCGGTGCGAAAGCGGCACCCGGGTACTATATGGCCAAAGCGATCATCAAGTATATCAACGAGCTTGCAGGCCGGGTGAACACCGATCCGGATGTGAACGGAATCATCAAGGTCGTTTTCGTTGAAAACTATGGTGTATCCTATGCTGAAAGGCTGTTTCCGGCAGCGGATGTATCTGAGCAGATCTCCCTTGCAGGAAAAGAGGCTTCGGGTACAGGCAATATGAAGTTCATGCTGAATGGCGCCGTTACAGTAGGTACGATGGATGGTGCCAACGTTGAAATTGTCGAAGAGGCGGGAAAAGAGAACAACTACATCTTCGGCATGGACGTGGAAGAGGTCGTGGAAAAGCGGGGGAATTATGATCCTGTGGCAGCGATGAAGCGGACCGAAGGGCTGGAACAGGTGGTGAATGCGCTTGTCGATGGCACTTTCCACGATAATAATACAGGCATGTTCCAGGACCTGTACAACAGCCTGACCGGGGAAGACCAGTACTTCATACTGGAGGACTTTGAAAGCTACCGGGAGGCACAGGACCAGATTGCCAGTGATTTCAAAGACCAGAAGGCCTTCTATGGAAAAGGCTTCATCAACATGGCCAATGCAGGCAAGTTCTCTTCCGACAGGACGTTGGAGGAGTATGCTACAGAGATTTGGCATGTGAGCAAACAGAAGTAGAAAAGAATACACAATAAAACAAGCCTGATCCTCTTTGGATCAGGCTTGTTTCTATTCTGCAAGCAGGAAGCTTTCCTCATCCCTTGAATGGATTTCATCCACGATGATGATGGAAACGGAATAGTCGATGAGTTTCTGGAAATCGACTTCATCCCTCGCCAGTTCTTCCTTCATGCGTTCGATCATGATACGCATCAGGTCATGGTCACGTGTCAGGTGCTGGACTTTATCATGGAGGTCGGGATTCTTATTGACCGCTTCCTCATATAGTCCATTATCTTCCTCTTCACTGTCTGCATGCGTCAGGATGCGCTGTTCCACATATTCGATGAACGACTGCATTTCTTCGGCTAGTTCCTTGTGTTCCAGTTTGTTCAGTAAAGTCTTCATATCAGCGACGTGGTCTTCTGCACCTCCCAGGCTTGCGTCATGGATTGCTCTATGTGCGTGCAGCTGTCTGAGTGCCGGTCCTGCCATAAAATCACTTCCTTACCGATTGTTTTCTATTGATCCTTCGGTGTGGGATTGGTTGCCCACATCTGGCTTGTCTTGATGAAGGTTCTCGGATTCAGTTTGAGCTGGCTGACGATGATGTCCGCCATGTCTTCTGCATGGGTCATCGTCTCTTCCTTCAGTCCCGTCTCTCCGATTAGATCGGTGAGTACGGCGGACGGAGTCAGATAGGAGACCCTGATGTTGTGCTGGCGCATCTCCTGCATCACACCTTCGGTCATGCCGATGACAGCGAATTTTGTCGCGGAATAGAGTGAGCTGCCTTTTGTTCCCTTAAGTCCGGACATGGAGGATATGTTGATGACATCCCCCTGGCCCTGCTGTTTCATCATCGGAAGGATGCCATGCATCATATGATAGATGCCGAATACATTGACGTCCATCATTTTGCGCAGATCCTCTTCAGAGCTTTCCAGGAAAGATGTATGGTTCATGATGCCCGCATTGTTGATCAGAATGTCGATGCGTTCGAATGCATCGTTGACTTCGCCCAGCATGCGGTCGACATCTTCCTTGTTTGAAACATCCCCGTTTAGGGCAACAACCTGGACCCCGTAGTTCTGAAGCTCCCCGACAGCGTCTTTCAATGTATCCGGGTTGCGTCCGATCACTGCAACATTGACGCCTTCCTCAGCAAGTGCATGGGCCGTGGCAAGGCCAATGCCCCGTGTTCCTCCAGTGATTACAGCATATTTTCCTTTGATTTCCTGCATTATTCGACTCTCCTTATAATCAGCATTATACTTCCATTGTAGCAAAGACATGCGGCAGGGGCACTGATGAGGCTTTTCATGTGGTAAAATCACTGTATAATGAAAGAAAAGGCTTACATGACAAGGATACTAGGAGGCATTATATGAAGCAATGGTTGGATCAGGCACGTCATAGGGATGAGCGGGACGCACTTGCAAAGTACAAGGAGGAATTCTATCTGGGGGACGCTGTATACTATATGGATGGAAATTCACTCGGACTGATGAGCAGGCGGTCGGAACAGAGCATGCTCGATGTGATGGAAGATTGGAAAAATCATGGCATCGACGGATGGACCAGAGGGGAGCGCCCATGGTTCTACATGAGTGAGAGGGTCGGAGAGATGATGGCAGGACTTGTAGGGGCGGACAGCCACGAGGTGCTGGCGACCAGCTCCACAACGATGAATATCCATCAGACCATCCGGACGCTCTACCGACCGACGGATGAACGCCACAGGATACTGGTCGATGACCTGAACTTTCCGTCGGACATCTACGCGGTGCAGTCCATACTTGAAGATTACGGGTATGGGGACGGCATGGTCAAGGTGCCTTCTGAAGACGGCCATCTGCTGTCCACCGAGCGGATCATTGATATGATGGACGAGAGCATAGCACTGATATTGCTGCCGTCGGTGCTGTACCGCAGCGGACAGGTGCTGGAGATGGAAAAGATTACGGAAAAAGCGCATGAAAAAGGAATCATCATCGGATTCGACCTTTGCCATTCCATCGGTTCCGTCCCGCATCAGCTGAAGGAGTGGGGTGTGGATTTCGCTGTATGGTGTACATATAAGCACCTTAATGGAGGGCCGGGCTCCGTGGCCGGCCTGTATGTGAATGAGAAGCACCACCACCACCCTGTGAGCCTGAAGGGGTGGTTCGGCAACAACAAGGAAACCCAATTCGACATGGCGCATACGTTCGATCAGGCAGCGGACATCAGCCAGTACCAGGTGGGCACGCCGCATATATTTTCCATGGCCCCGCTTCTGGGGGCACTGGAAATGTTCACGGAAGCCGGCATCGGAAATATACGGCGCAAGTCGCTCGAACTGACGGACTTCATGATGGAGATGATCGAAGACGCCCTCCGGGACCATGACATCGACATCATCACGCCAAAGGACCATGACGCCCGTGGCGGACATATACTGATCGGCCACCCGAAAGCTGCCGGCATCAATGCCGCATTGAAGTCGAAGGGCGTGATTCCTGATTTCAGGGCGCCAAGCTATGTCAGGATTGCGCCGGTTGCATTATACAATTCATTCGAAGATGTCCACCATACCGTGATGATCCTGAAGGAAATCATGGATGACCGGCTCTACGAAGAGTTTGATAACAAGCGGGGAGTGATTGCATGATGTGGAAGGACATTACACAGCTGCTCGATGACGACATTGCACATTGGCCCGAGGATACACCGTTCAGCTACGCGCGCACAGTGACAAAAGCGGAGAGTGGCTCTGTCAACATCGGAAAGATAGAGACGAGTACCCATATCGGCACCCATATCGATGCGCCGTTCCATTTTGACGATGCAGGCGCAACGGTGGACGCACTCGATATCAACCGGTATATCGGCGAGGCTACGGTGATTGCAGTGGATGGAGGGAAGACCATTACATTGGAAGACATCGAACCCTACAGGATTGAAGGGACCACTCTGCTGATCAGGACGAAGGACAGGACGGAACGCACAGTATTCCCTGAATCCATCCCCGTGCTTGAGAAGCGGGCGGTCGAGCATATTGCTTCGCACGGCATCAGGCTCTTCGGCGTCGATGTCACCTCTGTCGATGATATCGATTCGAAGACGCTCGATATCCATCACCTGCTGTACGAAAGGGATATCATGATTCTGGAAAATGCAGTATTGGATGATATAGAGCCAGGCTACTATGACTTTGTGGCACTGCCATTGAAGCTCCGGGGTGCCGATGGGTCCCCCGTACGTGCAGCATTGCGACACAAAGGGGGATTTGACAATGAGTGACTATCAGGACCATACGCTGAACGGGGAAGACGTAAAGACTGATTTCCTGAAGGACATGACATACAGTGAGTATCTGAGCCTCGACCGCATTCTATTTTCGCAGAATACGATGACGGACCAGCATGATGAAACGCTGTTCATCATCATCCACCAGGTGTCGGAACTATGGATGAAACTGATCATCCATGAAATCAATTCGGCGATGGAAGACATAAAGGTCGATGATTTCAGGATGGCGTTCAAGAAGCTCGCCCGGGTGACGAACATCCAGAGGCAGATCATATCAGCATGGGATGTGCTTTCCACCATGACGCCAAGTGATTACCTGAAATTCCGTGACAGCCTCGGCAATGCTTCGGGATTCCAGTCCTATCAGAACCGCATGATGGAGTTCAGCCTCGGCTATAAGACGACACACGCCCTGAAGATATATGAGAAGGATTCCATCGTCCATGATATGCTGAAGGCGCAGCTCAACAAGCCGAGCATCTATGATGAAGCCATCCGGGCTGTTGCGAGGGCCGGATTTGAGATAGATGAGGAAGTGCTTGGGCGTGATGTGACGGAATCCTATGTACCGAATGCTTCGGTAAAGGAGGCGTTCAAACAGATATACCTGAATACCGATGAACATTTCGAGCTCTACGAGATGCTGGAGAAGCTCGTGGATGTGGAAGACCTGTACAGCCAGTGGCGGTTCAGGCACATGAAGACGGTCGAGCGCATCATCGGATTCAAAAAGGGTACAGGAGGCAGTTCCGGTGTAAACTACCTGAAGCGTGTAATCGATGATTATTTCTTCAAGGAACTCTGGGAACTGAGATCAGAACTATAGAAGGGGTGACAGTATGCGGGATTATGGCCAGACCAACATTTTCGATGATGTGATAAGGGAGGATGAAACTTTTGTCATCGTCGTCCAGGAGGTGACTGAGTACAATGGCCAGCTGCAGAAGCGTGTACTCAGGGAATATCCAAGCTTGAAGATGGATGGGATGAAGAACTTGTTCAGCCACCTGAAGGATGTCTATCTGGAGGAACCTTTCTCCGAACGGGGGAAATATTTCGATATCACCGTCTACACGAATGAGGACTATGCAGGGGACAACATATACGCCCATACAAAAAGGTATCGGAACAGCAAGGAATGGACGACGACTTCCAAATGATATGGCACCCCGGAACCACGGGGTGATTTTTTTATGCAAAAAATCATAGAAATCTGAATATTGTATTTATTGAAAGGTATTTTGTGTTACAATAATCAGTAAGTAAAGAAGAAATTTACAAAGGGGAGTAGGGTATGAAAAAATTCTCATGGTTACTGGTACTGATGCTTACGTTGTCATTCGTTCTTGCAGCATGCGGTGGAGGAAATGGCGGAGAGGAAACGACCGAAGACGAAACGACTGAGGGAGGCGAGTCTTCCGGAGACAGTGCTTCCGGTGAAAATTGGGTTGAAAACATCACTGTACTGACTGGTGGGGAAGCAGGGGTGTACTTCCCGATCGGCGTCTCAATGGCGGACATCATCGACTCCCAGCTTGAGGATGTTTCAGCTACCGGCGTTTCATCCGGTGCGTCCGTTTCCAATGCGGAACAGCTCAACAACGGGGAAGCCCAGCTTGCACTCGTACAGAATGATATCGCATATTATGGTGCAGAAGGCATAAACATGTTCGAAGAGCCGCTCGAAAACTACAGCGGTGTGCTCACACTTTATCCGGAGACGATCCAGCTTGTCACACTGGCTGATTCCGGCATTGAATCCGTTTCGGATCTTGAAGGCAGACGTGTCGCAATCGGGGACGTCGGTTCCGGTACAGAAGCGAATGCAACACAGATTCTTGAAGCACATGGTCTCAGCGAAGCCGATGTCGATGCTCAATACCTCGATTTCGCCGATGCTTCGACAAACCTTCAGGATGGCAACGTCGATGCAGCATTCGTAACAGCGGGTACACCGACAGGTGCCATACAGGAACTGAGCGCGAGTGCAGATGTCAGACTCATCAGCTTCGATCAGGAAGCGATCGATTCACTGACTGAAGAATACTCATACTATACGCAGCATGAGATTCCTGCAGATGCCTACGAGAACTTCGACAGCACTGCCACGACCGTAGCAGTCCAGGCGATGGTCATCGCATCCAATGACATTCCGGATGACCAGATGTATGAAATGACCAAGGCACTGTTCGAAAACCTGGACGACCTGAGCAATGCACACGTACGTGGTGAAGAAGTGACACTCGACACTGCACAGGATGGCATGTCAATCGATCTCCACCCAGGTGCTCAGCAATATTATGATGAGCAGTAATTGAATGGGAAAGAATAATAGTAAAAAGACATTGCAAAGGCGCAATGTCTTTTTATCCCTTATGGGAGTTTCAATTGTTGCTGCAGCAATCCTCCTTTACGTAACAAGGCCGCTCTACATTTCAATTTCCGATATGGAGACTGATGAGGAGTTATATGGAGCCCGGATTGAAGATGGCGAACGCTTCTCTGTTACATACATACATTCAGTCGAGCGTTCACCTGTAAAGGAAGTATTCGAGGTGCGTGGGACTGAAATATTCACTATGGAAAGCCATACGGAGTCATTTGGAGCAGGCATGCCATATGAAGGGGAAGTAATGGAGCTGGAGAATGGAAAATTCATCATCAGTGACATCAACAGGCCGGTGCATGGAGGAGCTTTGAGGATCCGTCCATCGTCGGTGTTCCCGCACCATATCATGATCGGAGAGGACGATGTCGTCATTTCGGATCCCCCATACAAGGGTAGAAACTTGGAGGTCGAAATCAGCCGGACCTTCTTTAAGAGGTGAATCAAATGGAAGAAAATGAACAGAAGAAAATGATCAGGGAGCTTGAGGGGAGCGACAGGGATCTTGGAAAGAAGATGGGGATGCTGGTCAGCATCGTAGCCATCGGTCTGGCCTTCTTCCACCTTTATGTGGCGGGATTCGGACTGCCCGGCATCGGTTCCCGGACTTTCCTGGTCGTCCATCTCATTTTGGGGGTCATACTCGCTTTCCTCATCTACCCGATCAAAAAGGGGATGAATCAGAAGACGATTCCATGGTACGACCTGTTGCTTGCTGTGCTTTCTTTGGCAATAGGAATCTATCTGATCAATCGTCAGACTGCAGAAGCAATTATGTCCGCAAGACCGACTGCAGTCGACCTGATCATCGGTGCAGTGTTCGTCGTGATCGTCATCGAAGCCACCCGGCGCGTGGTCGGCCTGCCGTTGATCATCATTGCAGCAATATTCATGGGATACTTCTTTCTCGGCGAATTCATGCCTGGAGATTTTTATCATAACCGCGGCGACTTTTCCCGCTTCGTCTATGAAATCGTCTATCGGAGCAACGGGATATTCGGAACGCCGATATATGCATCTGCCCAATTCGTTTTCATTTTCATATTATTTGGAGCCATACTTGAATCGACCGGAGCCGGAAAGATGTTCATCGATCTTGCCATCAGGGGCTTCGGCAAATTCAAAGGTGGCCCTGCCAAAGCGAGTGTTGTGGCCAGCGGCATGATGGGGAGTATCTCCGGGAGTTCAACTGCAAATGCGGTGACGACGGGAACATTTACAATCCCACTGATGAAAAAGGTGGGCTTTCCATCGCATGTTGCCGGCGGTATCGAAGTTGCTGCCTCCTCCAGCGGACAGTTCCTGCCTCCGGTCATGGGTGCCGCGGCATTCATCATGGTGGAATTTACAGGCATTCCCTACTATGAAATCATCAAAAGTGCATTCATTCCTGCACTTCTTGCATATGTAGGCATACTGTTCATGGTGCATTTCGAAGCGAGCAAGCATGGGATTGCCGGTATGGAACGCTCTGAAATGGCTTCTGCACGGAAGTTGATCATGACCCAGGGCTATATGCTGGTGCCGATACTGATCCTGCTTTATTACCTTGTGATAGAACGGGCATCAGTCAACGCGTCTGCCTTCTATTCGATTATAGCGATGATCATCATTGCACTTTTCACATACCGCTTCAAAGAGCGGTTGGGACGGACGATACTCTATGCGGCAATACTGCTTGCCGTGGCATTCGCCATGCAGTACCTGATTGGTTACCTCAACCAGGGTCTGGTTGCATTGAATGATGTTTTCGGTACAAGAGTTTTCAACAGCCAGACAATCCGGTGGAGGGATTCGATCTTCACCATGGTGTTAGGCGGTGTTCTTGTGGCCTTCCTATTCGGTCTGTTCCAGCGTTCGATGAAACAGGATAAAGTGAAGTCGGAGTATGGTTTCAAAGAGTTGCTGGAAGGTTTTGATACTGCATCCCGGAACGCTCTCAGCATCATCGTCGCCTGTGCGACAGCAGGGATACTGATCGGTGTCATAACGACCAGCGGCCTGTCCACGAAGTTTACGCGCATCGTCATCGAATTTTCCGATACGATCGAAGGTTGGCTGCCGAACTTCATGATTACGGACAACACCAACGTATACATTGCACTGGTACTTACAGTATTTGCATGTCTGCTGCTCGGACTGGGACTACCGACGACTGCGACCTATGTGGTACTGGCCGCAGTCATCGCCCCGGTCCTTACCGACCTTGGGCTGCCGGTCATTGTGGCCCACCTGTTCGTACTCTATTACGGGGTTCTGGCTGATGATACGCCACCGATCAATCTGCCGGCATACGCCACGGCGGGCATAGCAAATGCCGGCCCGATACGGACCGGGGTCCAGGGCTTCAAATATGACTCGGCTGCCCTGCTCCTACCCTTCATGTTCGCAATCAACCCGACCATACTGCTGATCACTGATGCCACAGCCATTGAAATGGCATGGGCTGTCATTACTGCAGCAATCGGCATGGCGACATTTGCTTCATTCATCCAGAATTACATGTTTACCCGTTACAGCATCATCGAAAGGGTGGCGGCGGCGGCCACGGCCCTGCTGTTCATCCAGAGCGACTTCGTTACGGACGGCATCGCCGTTGGACTGTTCATACTGCTGGTCCTTTTCCAGCTCTATAAAAGAAGGAGAAACAAGCGTGCCGCACAGGCGGCTTGATGGAAACAACCGGGAAAACTGAATTCCCCGGTTGTTTTTTGTTGTGGGCAATTACACAATCTGATGATAAAAGTTTGTCCCCCGATGCAAATATCTTTATAATGGTTATTGTATACTAGCGGTATACTGCGAATATTGAAAATAACACTTGAAGCGGAGGATTTTCAAATGAGAATTATAGTAGCAGGAGGGGACGGCTTCTGTGGATGGCCGACAGCCCTGTATCTTTCCGAGAAGGGCCATGATGTAACCATCGTGGACAACTTGGTGAGACGTGAGATCGATAATGAATTGCACTCCAATTCCGTGACACCGATCGCCTCTCTCGAGGAGCGTGTGGATAAGTGGAAAGAGCTCACCGGCAAAGAGATCAAAGTCTATGAAGGTGACCTTAATCACTATGATTTCCTGAGCCTTGTATTCAAAAATGAACGTCCAGAGGCATTTGTTCATTTTGCTGAACAGCGCTCAGCACCATACTCCATGATCGATCGCCAGCATGCGGTATATACGCAACAGAACAACGTGCTCGGCAACCTCAACGTACTTTATGCAATCAAGGAATTTGAACCGGACTGCCATCTGATCAAACTCGGTACAATGGGAGAGTATGGCCAGCCGAACATCGATATTGAAGAAGGCTATATTGAAATCGAACATAAAGGGAGGAAAGATACCCTGCCATTCCCTAAACAGCCGGGTTCTTTCTATCACCTTACGAAAGTGCATGACACACATAACATCATGTTCGCATGCAAAATCTGGGGCATCCGTGCAACAGACCTCAACCAGGGTGTCGTCTATGGTCTGAATACGGAGGAAACGAAGAAGGATCCTATCCTTGCGAACCGTCTGGACTATGATGGCGTGTTCGGAACGGCGCTCAACCGCTTCCTCATCCAGGCAGCAATCGGCCATGATATGACAGTGTATGGCTCAGGCGGCCAGACACGTGCATTCCTGAACATCAGAGACACGGTACGCTGTGTTGAAATTGCTGCCGAAAACCCTGCAGATCAGGGAGAGTTCAGGGTGTTCAACCAGTTCACGGAATCATTCTCCGTACAGGAGCTTGCCGAAAAGACACAGCAGGCTGCGAAAGATCTTGATATCGAAGCATCCATCAAGAACATAGAAAACCCGCGTGTTGAAAACGAGGACCACTACTATAATGCGGTCAATACAAACCTGATCGACCTGGGCCTTGAACCATATCTGCTCACGCAGGACGTACTTAAGGAAATCCTCCAGGAAGCCCTCGAACACAAGGACCGCATTATTGTAGACAACGTCCTTCCGAAAGTGACTTGGAAGTAAGGAGAGGTAGAGCCGTATGAAGATAGCCATTGTCACAGAAACATTCCTGCCATCGACGGATGGCATCGTGACGAGACTGACAAAAGCGATAGACTATTTTATACGGGAGGGCCACGAAGTTCTGGTCATTGCCCCAGATCTTGGTGTATATGACTATAAGGGTGCGAAAGTGGTCGGCGTAAAGCCGATCACTTTCCCTTTTTACAGGTATCGTAAATGGGGAGTCCCTTCCCGAAAAGTGTATCATGAACTGAAGAAATTCCAGCCGGACGTTGTGCACGCAGTAAATCCCATACTCCTTGCAACAAGCGCAGTCAAAGCCGCTCAGAAATTGGACCTGCCTCTGGTCTCCTCCTATCACACGCATCTGCCGAAATATCTGGACTACTACAAGATCTACAAACCGGCCAAACCACTCCTCTGGTGGTACATCAAGCGCAATCACAAGAATGCCGACCTCAATCTGGTGACATCCAAAGCCATCCGCGACGAACTGGATGCACAGGGCATCAAACGGCTGGACATCATTCCGCGTGGTGTGGACGTCATCCATCGGCACCCCGACTACAGGGATGAAGGGATGAGGGAAAGGCTGACGGGGGGGAACCCATCCAATAAACTGCTTGTGTTCATCGGCAGGATAGCAGTCGAAAAAGAAATCCACAAGCTGCTGCCCCTATTGGAGAAGCGTCCTGATATCAGCCTGGCGATCATCGGTGATGGGCCTGCCCGGGCGGATATAGAGAAACGGTTCAAAGGAACCAATACAGTGTTTACCGGCTTCGTCCACGGTGAAGAGTTATCCAAAGCCTTCGCCACCGGAGATGCCTTCATCTTCCCTTCGGTTTCGGAAACGCTGGGACTGGTCATTCTCGAATCGATGGCTTCCGGCCTGCCGGTGATCGGTGCGAAGAGCGGACCAACGAATGAACAGGTACATCATGGCGTCAACGGCATGCTTTATGAAAATGAAGACCTGGACAGTATGATGGAAGCAGTATCCGTTCTTGAAGATGAAGAGAAGCTTGAGACGATGAGAAGGAATGCCAGGAACGAAGCACTGGATTATGCATGGGATAAGACATCCCAGCGCCTGATCGACTTCTATATGGAAGCAAGGGACAGACACTCTGTCGGTAGCAGAAATATGTAAGGGAAAGGAAGATGGTTATGCGCATGGTAGATATTATCGCAAAAAAGCGTGACGGAGGAGAATTATCCAAGGAAGAAATCGAACATTTCATTAAAGGCTATACAGATGGAGACATTCCAGACTATCAAGTATCCAGTCTGCTCATGTCGATCTTCTTCAATGATATGACCCAGGAAGAGCGTGCGAACTTGACGATGGCCATGGTGAAGTCGGGGGATGAGGTCGATCTTTCAGCAATCGAAGGTGTGAAAGTCGACAAGCACTCCACGGGCGGTGTCGGTGATACGACGACGCTTGTGCTCGCACCACTCGTTGCGGCACTCGATGTACCGGTCGCGAAGATGAGCGGCCGTGGGCTCGGCCACACGGGGGGAACAATCGACAAGCTGGAAGCGGTCGAAGGTTTCCATGTCGAGATCACCGAGCAGGAATTCACAGACATCGTCAATCGTGACAAGGTGGCGGTCATCGGCCAATCCGGCAATCTGACACCGGCGGACAAAAAACTCTATGCACTCAGGGATGTTACAGCGACAGTCAACTCCATTCCGCTGATTGCGAGTTCCATCATGAGCAAGAAGATTGCAGCAGGTGCAGACGCCATCGTCCTCGATGTCAAAACGGGTGATGGTGCATTCATGAAGGATGAAGAGGACGCAGTCGAATTGGCACGTGCGATGGTTTCCATTGGAAATAATGTCGGACGCAATACAATGGCCATCATCTCAAGCATGTCTGAGCCCCTTGGCTATGCCATTGGCAATGCTCTGGAAGTAAAAGAGGCCATCGACACGCTCAAGGGGGAGGGTCCGGAGGATCTCACGGCGCTCTGCCTTGAACTCGGGGCCCAGATGGCGGTGCTCGGCGGCGCTGCAGAATCCCTCGATGAAGCAAAGGACAAACTGCGTGCAGTCATCGATAATGGCCAGGCACTCGAGAAATTCAAAGTATTCCTGAAAAACCAGGGCGGTGACGCCTCTGTCGTCGACGATGTATCGAAACTGCCGCAAGCCCAATACCAGTTCGAAGTGAAGGCGGATGACAGTGGCTTCGTGGAAGAGATTGCTGCCGAGGAAATTGGCATCGCTTCTGCCATGCTTGGCGCAGGACGTCAGACGAAAGAAGATGAAATCGATCTTGCGGTCGGTATCGTACTGAAGAAGAAAGTCGGCGACCGTGTAGAGCAGGGTGATACGATTGCTGTAATCCACAGCAACTCTGAAGACATCGGGGAAGTTGAACTGAAAATCCTTGATAACTACAGGATCGGCAGCAAGGAAAATAAAATCGAATTGATCAAACAGGTCATTACAGAATAGAAAAGGCTCCCTCGGGAGCCTTTTTCCATGCACTTCCGTTTATTTTTACAGTATTCCCGATTTGCATTATAATGGAGGAAAAGATTTGTGGAGGCCAAAGATGATAACAAACTGGATACCTCAATATGAACTGATGGAGAAAAGCTACCAGGAGAAGCTTGACGCGCAATATCAGGCGCTTGACACCGATGAAATTAAAGCGGTTTATGAAGATGTATACTTGAATCCGAAGAGTGTGGATATGGAGTCCATCAAAGAGGTGCCCTACGTGACACCTGACGAACTGGAGGGTGACATGCTGGAGGATGTTGCATACCAGGCCATGGCCGAAGGGCAGGTAGCCGTCCTTCTGATGGCAGGCGGCCAGGGCACACGTCTCGAGCATCAGGGGCCGAAGGGGACATTCTCCTTCGAAGGACGTTCTCTTTTCGAACTCCAGGCTGCCCAGCTGAAGGCATTTGAAGAAAAGGCGAAGACGCCGGTGCAGTGGTACATCATGACGAGCGATGTCAACCACGGGGAGACACTCGAATTTTTCGAGGAGCACCGCCACTTTGGACTGGAGCCCGGAAACATCCATTTCTTCAGGCAGGAGCACTTCCCGGCCTTATCGAAAGAAGGGGAACTGCTGATCAGCGAAAGCAAGAACATCATGCTGACGCCGAATGGCAACGGCGGAATATTCGGTGCACTGAAGCATAGCGGCATGCTGGAAGATATGAAATCCAGAGGCATCAGTCATGTGTTCATGAACAATGTCGATAATGTCGTAGTGAAAGTGGCAGACCCGCTGCTTGTGGGCCTTCATATTCAAAATGGCAACGAAGTGACCTCGAAATCGATCGCACCAAAACCGGGTGAGAGTGTGGGACGGCTGTGTCTTGTCAACGGAGAGAAGAGCGTGGTGGAGTATACCGAACTTCCTGAAGGCGAGGGGGATGCTTTCAAAAATGGAAATATCGGCATCCATGTGTTCAGCACTGATTTCCTCGAGAAGGCGGCAGATGTCAAGATGCCCTATCATCTGGCATTGAAGAAGCTGGAACATATGAACAGGACCCTCCAGGTCGTCAAAGAGGAAGGTCTCAAGTTCGAGAAGTTCTATTTTGACGCCTTCAGACATGCAAAGACGCATATGACACTCCAGGTGGACCGCAAGGGAGAGTTCTCCCCACTTAAGAACAAGGTGGGCAAGGACAGTATCGAGACTGCATACAGGGACCTTATGGATGAAGGACTGATATGATGTTCATCCGCCAGAACGGACCTCCCAAAAGTCTATACTGGAAGAAGCAGGGAATGGGTGAGAAGCTCGGAGATTCCCTGAAACACATTGTACCCCTGTCCTTTGGGGAAGAAGTGGGAAACAGTGTAAGCCATGGCGTAGCAGCACTCATATTCATAGGACTGCTGCCATTCACCTCGGTCTACATGTATGTGCAGGGAGGCACCATGCATGCGGTGGGCGGTTCAATCTACGTCATCAGCATTCTGCTCATGTTCCTGACATCGACGCTCTACCATTCGATGGCACATAACACCCAGCATAAGTACATCATGCGCCTCGTGGATCACAGCCTGATCTATGTCGCAATTGCGGGGACGTATACGCCCATCGCCCTCTCGGTCATCGGTGGCACTTGGGGAATGGTTACGCTCATCATCCAATGGGCAGCGGCCGTTTTCGGCATCCTGTACAAGGTGCTCAGCCCGAAGGTCAACAGCAAGGTGAGCCTTGGATTCTACCTGGTCATGGGCTGGATGGCGGTCATCTTCTTCCCGCATATCTTCAATAACACCAACTGGATGTTCCTGCTCATGCTCGTGCTTGGCGGAGTGAGCTACACTGTCGGTGCATGGTTCTATGCACAGAAGATGCGGAAATACTTTCATATGATATGGCACTTCTTCATCATTGTGGCGAGCTTCCTGCACTACGTGGGCATAGTATTCTACATCCACTGATGAATAGATATTCGCTTTTGATTTTTTTATTCAGTTTGTTATGATAGGTACTGTTGTTAAAATCAAAATTGGAGTTGATTCGATGAAAATTGTCTTTTACGGTGCGGGTAACATGGCGAGTGCCATATTCATTGGCATGATAGAGAATAACGTCGTGAAACCGGATCAGATCTATCTGACCAGCAGAAGCCAGCAGGAAAAGATCATGTTCTTCAAGGAGAATCTTGGGGTCAATGTTTCATATGACGATGCAGAACTGCTGGATGGTGCTGATTATGTCATCCTGGCCAGCAAGCCGCAGAGCTTTCCGGATGTTGCCAAAAGAATCCGTCCGCATCTGGAGGAAAAGACAAAAATCGTATCTGTCATGGCGGGTACACAGATCAAGACGATCCGGCGGGAGCTGAAAACGGAAAATCCGATTGCGAGGCTCATGCCGAACACAAACGCCATGGTCCAGCACTCGGTCAGCGGAATCAGCTACTCCGAAAACTTCCCGGACAAGGATGAACTGGTCGAACTCATGGAAAGTTTTGGGACGACCGTAGTGGTGGAAGAGGACGTCATGCACAATATTACTGCAGCAACCGGGTCCGGTTCGGCATTCCTGTACTATATATATGAAAAATATGCCGAAAGTCTGATGGAGCTCGGGTTTGATGAGGAAGAGGCGCTGTTCCTGACACGCAACCTTGTGATTGGAGCTGGAAAAATGGTGGAGGACTCCGAATTGCCGTTCAGTCAGCTCAGAAAAAACATCACTTCAAAGCATGGTACAACTGAAGCCGGACTGAATGCCCTTGATGGAGAAGGCATCAAAGAGATACTCACTGCAACATTGAATGCTGCAGCGAACCGCAGTGAAGAATTGAGTCAGGATGACGAATAGCATCAGAGCATAAATGTGTAGAATGGGGAATGCTTCATATAAACTGTATATGAAGCATTTTTTGTGAGGAGGAGCAAAGTGAAGACACTGTATTATAACGGCATAATCCATACGATGAAAGCGCCTGGGGATACTGTGGAGGCGGTACTTGAGGAGGACGGCATAATCCTTCGGACAGGCACAGCAGCACTCGGCAGCATAGCTGATGAGTTGGTGGATCTCGGCGGGAAGACGATGCTTCCCGGCCTCGCAGATACCCACCAGCATCTGATCATGCTGGGAAAGAAGCTGAAGTCCCTCGCACTTCATGAAGTGCAGGATATAGATGAAATGAAGCACCTGATCAATGATTTCGAATCGACACACGAGTGGAATCTGATACTTGGCTACGATGAAAACAACTTCCCGGATCAATACCGGATGTCCCATGATGAACTGGATGCACTGACGGACAGGCCGACACTGGTCACCCGGGTGTGCCAGCATGCCGGCCTGGTCAATACACGGGGGTTGGAACTGCTGGGGCTGGATGGTTCGACAGAGGATCCTGAAGGTGGCTATTACGAACGTGATGAAGATGGAAATCTGACGGGCTGGGCCTATGATAAGGCATTCGAAGCGCTCAGGGCGGCGACGGTCGATGATGATGTAGAGTCGCTGAGCGAGGATATCGAAGTGGCAGTGGATTACCTGTATACTTACGGCATCACAAATGTGCATACGGAGGACATGTCCTATTACGGGCCCTACGAGCTGCCGCTTGAAGCCTATATGAAGACGCTCGGTCCGGACAGGAAGAAATTCAGGGTCAATCTGCTCAGGCATGAAGCCGTCTATGATGAGATGGTCCGGGACGCCCCCTCCTTCCTCAAAGGATGGGTCGAAAAAGACGCGATGAAGCTGTTCATGGATGGTGCCTTCGGCGGCAAGACGGCGCTGGTCAAAGCACCATATGAAGGGACGGATGACCATGGCATCCAGATCCATTCAGTCGAAGCACTCGAGTCACTGGTCAGGAAAGCCAGGGCCAATGGAGACGCTATTGCAGTGCATGTCATCGGTGACAGGGCATGTGAACTGGTGGTGGATGCGATCGAGAAGTATCCGGTCCCGGAAGGAAAGCATGACCGTCTGATCCACTGCAGCCTGCTGGATGCCTCGCTGATCGAAAGGATGTCGAGACTGGCCGTCATCTGTGATGTTCAGCCGACCTTCCTGACATCCGACATGCCATGGGTCGAATCCTACCTTGGATCAGAACGGATGGAATATCTCTATGCTTTCCGGACGATGCAGGCGCACGGTCTCCTGCTCGGCGGATCATCGGATGCCCCGATAGAAGCGGTCAATCCGCTGCTCGGCATCCATACACTGGTCACACGCAAAGGGGAGACGGGCGTGTATAATGAGGGTGAACGCATCAGCCGGCATGATGCATTCAGAATGTACACACATAACGCTGCGGCAATCATCAACAGGGAGGACCGGGCAGGGCTCATTGCATCCGGATATTATGCTGACTTCGCCATCTTTGACAGGGATGTCATGACGGTCGAAGCGGATGAACTGCTCGAAGCAAAAGTGGAAAAGACAATCATCGACGGCACCACCGTCTACGATTCACATAATTAGAAGGAGGGGTTTGATGGGTTTGAAAATTAGCATTTTCGGTGCAGGACATGGTGGCATCACCGCCGCTGCAGATATGACTGAAAGAGGGCACACGGTCACTCTGTACCAATCTCCGCAGTCCAGTAGGGACTTGAGCAAGATTGAAGAAACAGGTGAAATCAACTTCAATGGATCCCCAGTAAGGATTCACAAGTTCACGAGGGAAGTCGCTGAAGCGGTGCATGATCAGGATGTACTCATGCTTGCCATACCATCCACGGCCATCGAACCCGTTGCAGAAAATATTGCACCATATCTCGAAGACGGGCAGTATATTATGATTAACAGCGCAAGTGCAATGTGCAGCATCCGTTTCAAGCGTGTACTGCACAATATGAAAGCGGACGTGGATGTCAAAGTAGGGGAAACAATGTCCCTTACGTATGCTTCGCGGTATTTCCCTGAAAAGAATGAGGCACAGCTCATCGCCTACAACAGGCACAATCTGTTTGCGGCATATCCTTCCCGCCATACAGAAGAGATGCTCGAAGTATTCAACCGGATGTACGATCACCTTAAACCGGCTGAAAATATCCTTGAGACAACACTCAACAACGGCAATCCGGAAAGCCACCCAGGTCCCTCCATACTGAACGCAGGCCGGATCGACTATGCCGGAGACGAATTCTATCTATATAAGGAAGGCATCACGGAGCATACAGTGAATGTCATCCACCGCATCGACGAGGAACGGCAGGCGATATGCAGGGCCTTGGGCTTTGAAGCCCTTTCGAAATCCGAGAGAAGTGTAAGAAGCGGCTATTTCGAAGACGGAATGAGCCTGCTGGAGCAGTACAACAGCTCCAAAGTGCTGCAGGATATCGTCGGGCCGACGAATCTGGAGAACCGCTATGTAACTGAAGATGTCTCCAACGGTCTGGTTCTATGGGCCAGCATCGGGGACATGGTGGAAGTGGAAACGCCTGTGATGGATGCTGTAATCACATTGACAGGTGTGCTGCTTGACCGGGATTATTTCAAGCAGGGCGTCACCCTGAGCAAGCTGGGCATAGAGAAAACAGATGCAGAACAGCTGAACCAGCTCATGAGATACAATCACACACGGGATTAACAAAAAACCTCTGACAGATGTCAGAGGTTTTTTCATCAGGAGTTCTCTTCCCTTATATCTTTCTGATAATAATCATCGGACTTGAAGAATTCGCGTTTCAATTCAATGATTTTCGGCGACAGCAGTATGACCGCTATTATATTTGGCAGTATGACAAAGAACAGGGTCAAGTCCAGGAATGCCCAGAGTACTGTGGCGCCACCTATTGCACCGATGACGATGGATACGACATAGACGGCCTTCATTACCGTGCCGGCCCAAAGTCCGAAAAGATACTCTGCCTGTCTGGCACCATAGAAGACGACCACTGTAATTGTGGAGAAGACGAAGATGACAAGTGCGAGGGAGACGACCGAGTTGCCGATTGGGCCGAATGCTTCTCCGAATGCACGGGCTGTCAGTGCTTCCCTGACGTTGTCCTCATGCGCGTCGCTATCCTGCCAAACTCCTGTCATGATGACGACGAGGGCTGTAATCGTACAGATGATCAAGGTATCTACAATGATCTGGATGACAGCCCAGAAAGCCTGGCGGATGGGGTGGTCGGTCTTGGCTGCCGCATGGGCGATCGGAGACGTACCCAGACCGGCTTCATTGCTGTAGATGCCGCGGGCGAAGCCCCAGCGTATCGTCTCTGCGAGTACCGCGCCGGCCCCGCCGCCAAGTGCGGCAGTCGGGTTGAATGCCTCTGTAAAGATGAGAGCAAAGGCATCAGGCACTGCAGTGATGTTCATGAAGATGATGATCAGGCCTGCAATGATGTAGAAGCCCGCCATAAAGGGTACAAGGAAGGATGTAACCTTCCCGATACGCTTGACTCCCCCGAATACCACGATGCCTACGGCAACTGCAATGATGATGCCGGTGATCAGCGGACTGAAATCAAAAGATTCCTGGATGGTGCTGGCAACTGAATTGCTTTGCACCATGATGCTCGGAACAAGTTCTATAAGGAGGAAGGTGGCGTACCAGGCGGCAAGGATTTTTCCAACCATCGGCCATTTGATTCCGTTCTTCATGTAGTATGTAGGGCCTCCTACATAATCTCCTGCCGCGTTCTGTTCCCTGTAATGTACACCCAGAGCAGTTTCACCGAATTTCAGAGCCATCCCGAATACGGCGATGACCCACATCCAGAAGACGGCGCCGGGGCCACCGAGCATGATGGCTACAGGCACTCCGACGATATTGGCCGCCCCGATTGTGGAGGACAGGGCGGTGGTCAAAGTCTGGAAAGGTGTGATTGTCCCCTTGCCCTTCGTCTTTTTCCCCACCCTTCCTATAGTCTGCTTAAAGATGTACAGGGGATAGACGAATTGGAAAAACTTTAGTCTGAAAGTGAGATATACACTTGTAAAGAACAGCAGGATGATGATGGGATAGCCCCATAAAAAACTAGATATTGCTGTGATGGTCTCCATATGATCTCTCCTCTAAACCAGGATTTTAAAATTATTCATCAGGAAGCGCATAGACACTGACACTTTGGCTGTCGACATGGAATTCTCCAAAGCCTTCGTCATCAATGGTTACCGTATCCGAACGGGTTTCGGTAAAGTCCACCCATTCTTCACCACTGTGTGCTTCGCCGACATACATCTTTTTGAAGCCTTCTTCCAAGCCGTTGGAAATGATGACAGCACAACCTGAACCTTCGACCGCCTCTTCGCCGAAGCGGACCCAGCCGATGGTATCGGGATGATCGAAATAATCCTCCTGTTTCCCGAGAGCCCGCTTGTGCCTCGCATGGAGCAGCGGGTCTATCGCAGCGGCCATGCCTTCTTTGTCATAATTTCCGTCTATCCCGTAGTAGTCTCCATAGAATACACATGGATAGCCGTCCCGCCTGAGCAGTATCAGCGCATAGGCCGATTGTTTGAACCAGTCAGCCACAAAAGATTCGAGTGACTCACCAGGCTGGGTGTCATGGTTATCGACGAACGTCACAGTATTCCAAGGGTTTTCTTCGACAAGTGTTCCTTCGAAAACCTGAGTCAGATCATAGTTTTCCTTCTCGTTTGCCGCCTCGAAGAGATTATAGTGCAGCTTGACGTCAAAAAGGTCGATGTCGAATTCCACATCTTTCAGAAATCCTTCATTGGCTTCGATCTCCGGGTTCCAGAATTCTCCGAAGAAATATATATCCCGTTCAGCATGTTCCTTTACTGCTTCGATGAACTCGGCGACAAACTTGCTGTCGATATGTTTCACTGCATCAAGCCTGAAGCCATCCACATCCAATGTATCGGTGATCCATTTGCCCCATTCGATCATTTCTTCTTTGACTTCCGGATGGTCATAATCTATATCCGAATACATCAAATAGTCGAAATTGCCGTGTTCATCATCTACATTGTCGCTCCAGTCCTTATCTTCCCCTACGATCTTGAACACGCCGGTACGGTCTTCCTTTGCATCGTAGTCGACACCGACGAAATGAGTGAAGTTCCATTCGAAATCGCTGTATTTCTTTTTTCGTCCGGGAAATTTGAACTGCGTGTATCCTTCGATATCAAAGGGTTCGGATATTTCCTTTTCCCGGTCATTGGGATCCACTTCTATCACCTGGAATGTTTCCGTGTCGTCTCCTCCTGCTTTGTGGTTCATGACGAGGTCGATGTAGACGAGAAGGTCTGCTTCCTTGCACGCTGCGATGGCTGCCTCCAACTGCTTGCGTGTACCGTACTTCGTCCGGACTTCCCCCTTCTGGTCGAATTCTCCCAGATCATAGACATCATATACGGCATACCCTTGATTGGAGGGATGGTCCGCCTTGGTCGGCGGTGGCAGCCAAACTGCGTCGACTCCCATGTCCTTCACTTCCTGAGCCCTCTCTTTTAAACGGTCCCAGTGGGCACCATCGGCTGGCAGATGCCATTCGAAATATTGCATGAGTGTAAAATTCATATCATTAAAGTCCTTTCTATAGTTCGTACCCAACATATAGCCCTTTTAGAACACATGTAACCAAAAAACTTCATGGTATTAGTCTGAAAATATAAATAATTATAACATACAAAGCATCCGTTTTTTTCCTCAAATAAAATTAAATTGAAATCCGGTCGGGCATACACAAAGTGTTTGGAACTTTTTTATTTTATAGATATCGGGATATGTTATCATGATAATATTGAATCTAGGCATAAAAGGAGAATTTAAATGGTCACTAAAGAGCAAGTGGAAGAAATAGTTGGTAATATAGATGATCCGATACTTAATGTGCCAATTAAGGAAACAGGCGGCATTAGGGAAATCAGCATCAAGGAAGAAAAGAACCATGTGAGTGTCAAAGTCGCAATCGGCCGACTTGGTGGTCAGGAACAGCTGGACCTGCAGATGAAAGTCGTCAATCTGCTGAAAGAAGAGGGTGCTGAAACAGTCGGGCTGAGGTTTGATGAACTGGATGAAGAAGTGATAGAAAAGCATCGTGGCACTTCAGGCAGTGAAGTCGAAAATCGTTTCAAGGACAACAATACCCAATTTATCGCCGTGGCTTCGGGCAAAGGCGGAGTGGGAAAATCCACTGTCGCAGTCAATCTGGCGGTAGCACTTGCTGAAAAAGGTAAGAAGGTCGGCATAATTGATGCGGATATCTATGGCTTCAGTGTCCCGGACATGATGGGCATCACTGAAAAGCCGGGTATTGAAGACCAGACCATCATACCGGTAGAGCGTTTCGGAGTGAAAGTCATTTCCATGGCTTTCTTCGTCGAAGAGAACACGCCGGTCATCTGGAGAGGCCCGATGCTCGGCAAGATGATCAGCAGCTTCTTCAATGAAGTGGAATGGGGAGATCTGGACTATCTGCTGCTTGACCTCCCGCCAGGAACAGGCGATGTGGCATTGGATGTCCACCAGCTGCTGCCGCACAGCAAGGAAATCATTGTGACGACACCACATCCGACAGCTGCATTTGTAGCTGCACGGGCAGGTGCGATGGCACAGCATACGGACCACGACATCATCGGGGTAATCGAGAACATGAGCTACTTCGAGAGTGAACTGACACAGGAGAAGGAATACGTTTTCGGTAAAGGTGGCGGGGAGAAGCTCGCGCAGGAACTGCAGGCCCCACTGCTCGGACAGCTGCCACTCGGACAGCCGGAATGGAATGAAACAGATTTCGCGCCTTCCGTATATACAAAAGAGCATAAGATCGGTGAAATATACAGAAACATCGCAGACAATGTAATCAAAGAGGGCGAATAGCGCGGAGGAATCACAGTATGACATCGAAATACCTAGTCAGATTTTATTTTAGAACGCTTCTCCTTGGCATGGTGATCACGGCCATCGTCAGTCTGGTCACAGAATACCAGAATGTAACGCGTTATTTGCTTGAGGGCCAGTTTGGTGAATTCTTTGCCGGATTGATCTGGTTCCTGGGCTATGGCCTTCTGATTGCCACGGTCAGCCAGGTCGCTTTCTTCATATATCTGTTCCTCCACCCCCTTGGCATGGGCATATTCAGGAAGCTGTGGCCCTATGTGCAGTTGCTGCTTGTCATGTATGCTGCATTTGACCTGTTCTATGTCAGGTTCTACAGGGTAGGTGCTGAAGCGGGGCAGGTATGGAGCTATATATGGATACCGATCCTTGTCATCGTTTCAGGATTCATCGTGGCTAGATGGAAGGACAGGGAGTCGCCAGGGACCCAGCTTTTCATCCCGGCTCTCTTCTACATGATATTCATGACATCCGTTACACTCATTCCATTCATAACTGTAGAAGACACGTCATGGATCTATAGATCGGTCTTCACCCTAATCGTCTGCAACGCATTCCAGCTGCTGATGCTTCCGAAATATATAGAAGCATCCGAAAAAGAGAAGGTTGAACGCGGTAGAATGACAAAAGCGGATATCAATGAACAGAAGAGGACCGAGAGGGAACAGGAACAAACGGCACAGAAGAACAAGGAAAAGGCGCAGGGCAAGCAGAGAAACACAATGAATTATAAAAACAAGACACGGCAAAAAGACCGTCAGGGCAAGTGATTGAGGGCAGTGCAAAGCACTGCCTTTTTATTATGGTGTAACACTACAATTTTAAAATCGGAGGAATCGTTGACACTCGCCTGTTAAACTTGGTATGATATGAAAGTCGCTGAAACAGAGACGA
The DNA here is from genome assembly GCF_038561955.2 of Salinicoccus sp. Bachu38. Lineage (NCBI taxonomy): Bacteria > Bacillati > Bacillota > Bacilli > Caryophanales > Staphylococcaceae > Salinicoccus > Salinicoccus bachuensis. The sequence goes on from NZ_CP138333.2 coordinate 273,085, forward strand.
CAAAACACGAGCGTTGAACAGCGAGTCACTTCAAAAGAATTTAAAAAAGTGGTTGCAAACAAAACGTCAACGTGTTATGATAGAGAAGTCGCTGAAAACGGCGAAGAAACAACAAAGAGTGAACGAGGCAACCAAAAAGAAAGAAAAAAGTGGTTGCAAACAAATTGCTCAAATGCTACAATTATTAAGCAGTCAAAACAGAGAACATTGAAAACTGAATGACAATATGTCAACGTTAATTCCGAAAAAAACGAATGCTCCGGCATTCACTTGGGCGACAAGTAAAACCGCAACGGAGTCAGAGAACTTCCAATTATGGAGAGTTTGATCCTGGCTCAGGATGAACGCTGGCGGCGTGCCTAATACATGCAAGTCGAACGCGCGGATCAGGAGCTTGCTCCTGTGACGCGAGTGGCGGACGGGTGAGTAACACGTAGGCAACCTGCCCATCAGACCGGGATAACCACGGGAAACCGTGGCTAATACCGGATAATCCTTTTCCACACAGGTGGGGAAGTTGAAAGGCGGTCTTTTGGCTGTCACTGGTGGATGGGCCTGCGGCGCATTAGCTGGTTGGTGGGGTAATGGCCCACCAAGGCGACGATGCGTAGCCGACCTGAGAGGGTGATCGGCCACACTGGGACTGAGACACGGCCCAGACTCCTACGGGAGGCAGCAGTAGGGAATCTTCCGCAATGGACGAAAGTCTGACGGAGCAACGCCGCGTGAGTGAAGAAGGGTTTCGGCTCGTAAAACTCTGTTGTCAGGGAAGAACGCCGACGGGAGTAACTGCCCGTCGGGTGACGGTACCTGACCAGAAAGCCACGGCTAACTACGTGCCAGCAGCCGCGGTAATACGTAGGTGGCAAGCGTTATCCGGAATTATTGGGCGTAAAGCGCGCGTAGGCGGTTCGTTAAGTCTGATGTGAAAGCCCCCGGCTCAACCGGGGAGGGTCATTGGAAACTGGCGGACTTGAGTGCAGAAGAGGAGAGTGGAATTCCATGTGTAGCGGTGAAATGCGCAGAGATATGGAGGAACACCAGTGGCGAAGGCGGCTCTCTGGTCTGCAACTGACGCTGAGGTGCGAAAGCGTGGGGATCAAACAGGATTAGATACCCTGGTAGTCCACGCCGTAAACGATGAGTGCTAAGTGTTAGGGGGTTTCCGCCCCTTAGTGCTGCAGCTAACGCATTAAGCACTCCGCCTGGGGAGTACGGCCGCAAGGTTGAAACTCAAAGGAATTGACGGGGACCCGCACAAGCGGTGGAGCATGTGGTTTAATTCGAAGCAACGCGAAGAACCTTACCAAATCTTGACATCCTCTGACCACCCTGGAGACAGGGCTTCCCTTCGGGGCAGAGTGACAGGTGGTGCATGGTTGTCGTCAGCTCGTGTCGTGAGATGTTGGGTTAAGTCCCGCAACGAGCGCAACCCTTATTACTAGTTGCCAGCATTCAGTTGGGCACTCTAGTGAGACTGCCGGTGACAAACCGGAGGAAGGTGGGGATGACGTCAAATCATCATGCCCCTTATGATTTGGGCTACACACGTGCTACAATGGACAGGTTACAAAGGGCAGCCAGACCGCGAGGTTGAGCGAATCCCATAAAACTGTTCTCAGTTCGGATTGGAGTCTGCAACTCGACTCCATGAAGCTGGAATCGCTAGTAATCGTGGATCAGAATGCCACGGTGAATACGTTCCCGGGTCTTGTACACACCGCCCGTCACACCACGAAAGTCGGTAACACCTGAAGCCGGTGGGCCAACCCTTTGGGGGGCAGCCGTCGAAGGTGGGACCGATGATTGGGGTGAAGTCGTAACAAGGTAGCCGTATCGGAAGGTGCGGCTGGATCACCTCCTTTCTAAGGATATTACAGGAGACATCTGCTCCGGCAGATGTAGCGGAACCGTTGACATATTGTATTCAGTTTTGAATGGTCTTATTTGGCTATTCTCCATGTACATTGAAAACCGTATAGAAACAATGCGAAAAATGATTTTTAACCGAAAATCTAGCGTAGAAAACCGAGAACCGAAAGAGTTCAAAAAAACACGCGTTGTGTCAGCTTCGGCTGGCACACTCACAATTTCATTGCGATTAAGTAATGAAGGGCGCACGGTGGATGCCTTGGCACCAAGAGCCGATGAAGGACGGAACCAACACCGATATGCTCTGGGGAGCTGTAAGTAAGCGTTGAACCAGAGATTTCCGAATGGGGGAACCCCGCACATTAGTGCGACTGTCCGGTGAATACATAGCCGGACAGAGGTAGACCCGGGGAACTGAAACATCTTAGTACCCGGAGGAAGAGAAAGAAAAATCGATTCCCTGAGTAGCGGCGAGCGAAACGGGAAGAGCCCAAACCAGCTTCGGCTGGGGTTGTAGGACACCGATGATACTGCGCATCGCGAGCAGAACGGTCTGGAAAGGCCGGCCATAGGGGGTAACAGTCCCGTATGCGTAGCGATGCAAGGTTGCGGTGGATCCTGAGTACGGCGGAACACGAGGAATTCCGTCGGAATCCGGGAGGACCATCTCCCAAGGCTAAATACTCCTTGGTGACCGATAGTGAACCAGTACCGTGAGGGAAAGGTGAAAAGCACCCCGGAAGGGGAGTGAAATAGAACCTGAAACCGTGTGCTTACAAGTAGTCAGAGCCCGTTTATGGGTGATGGCGTGCCTTTTGTAGAATGAACCGGCGAGTTGCGATTTCATGCAAGGTTAAGCAGAGGATGCGGAGCCGCAGCGAAAGCGAGTCTGAACAGGGCGTTTAGTATGGGGTTGCAGACCCGAAACCAGGTGATCTACCCATGTCCAGGCTGAAGTCCAGGTAACACTGGATGGAGGGCCGAACCGACTTACGTTGAAAAGTGACCGGATGAGGTGTGGGTAGCGGAGAAATTCCAATCGAACCTGGAGATAGCTGGTTCTCTCCGAAATATATTTAGGTATAGCCTCGTGTTAGCATCGTGGAGGTAGAGCACTGTTTGGACGAGGGGCCCATCCCGGGTTACCGAATTCAGACAAACTCCGAATGCCACAGATGTGATGCACGGGAGTCAGACAGCGGGTGATAAGGTCCGTTGTCGAGAGGGAAACAGCCCAGACCACCAGTTAAGGTCCCAAAATATATGTTGAGTGGAAAAGGATGTGGCGTTGCACAGACAACTAGGATGTTGGCTTAGAAGCAGCCATCATTTAAAGAGTGCGTAATAGCTCACTAGTCAAGTGACGCTGCGCCGAAAATGTACCGGGGCTAAACATATTACCGAAACTGTGGATCAATTATATTGATGGTAGGAGAGCGTTCCAATGGCAGGGAAGCATGACCGTGAGGACATGTGGAGCGATTGGAAGTGAGAATGCCGGTGTGAGTAGCGAAAGACGGGTGGGAATCCCGTCCACCGAATGACTAAGGTTTCCAGAGGAAGGCTCGTCCGCTCTGGGTTAGTCGGGACCTAAGCCGAGGCGGAAACGCGTAGGCGATGGACAACAGGCAGAAATTCCTGTACCGGTGATATGTGTTTGAGTGAAGTGGTGACGCAGGAGGAGAAGCAGAGCGTGCGGAAGGAAGAGCACGTCCAAGCATCGAGTCGGCAGGGTAGGCAAATCCGCCCTGTGCCAACGACGAGGTGTGACGGGGAGCCGAAATCTAGTAGGCGAAGCTGTGGATTCACACTGCCAAGAAAAGCTGCTGGCGAATATATCACTGCCCGTACCGCAAACCGACACAGGTAGTTGGGAAGAGAATTCTAAGGTGAGCGAGCGAACTCTCGTTAAGGAACTCGGCAAAATGACCCCGTAACTTCGGGAGAAGGGGTGCTCATGGAGACATGAGCCGCAGTGAATAGGCCCAAGCGACTGTTTATCAAAAACACAGGTCTCTGCCAAACCGAAAGGTGACGTATAGGGGCTGACGCCTGCCCGGTGCTGGAAGGTTAAGAGGAGCGCTCAGCGTAAGCGAAGGTGCGAATCGAAGCCCCAGTAAACGGCGGCCGTAACTATAACGGTCCTAAGGTAGCGAAATTCCTTGTCAGGTAAGTTCTGACCCGCACGAAAGGCGTAACGATTTGGGCACTGTCTCAACGAGAGGCTCGGTGAAATCATAGTACCTGTGAAGATGCAGGTTACCCGCGACAGGACGGAAAGACCCCGTGGAGCTTTACTGTAGCCTGATATTGAATCTTGACCTCACCTGTACAGGATAGGTGGGAGCCGATGAAGTGTGGACGCCAGTCTACATGGAGGCACTGGTGGGATACCACCCTGGTGATGTTGAGATTCTAACCCGCGCCCGTGATCCGGGCGGGAGACAGTGTCAGGTGGACAGTTTGACTGGGGCGGTCGCCTCCCAAAGAGTAACGGAGGCGCTCAAAGGTTCCCTCAGAATGGTTGGAAATCATTCATAGAGTGTAAAGGTATAAGGGAGCTTGACTGCGAGACATACAGGTCGAGCAGGGTCGAAAGACGGACTTAGTGATCCGGTGGTTCCGCATGGAAGGGCCATCGCTCAACGGATAAAAGCTACCCCGGGGATAACAGGCTTATCTCCCCCAAGAGTTCACATCGACGGGGAGGTTTGGCACCTCGATGTCGGCTCATCGCATCCTGGGGCTGTAGTCGGTCCCAAGGGTTGGGCTGTTCGCCCATTAAAGCGGTACGCGAGCTGGGTTCAGAACGTCGTGAGACAGTTCGGTCCCTATCCGTCGTGGGCGTAGGAAATTTGAGAGGCGCTGTCCTTAGTACGAGAGGACCGGGATGGACATACCACTGGTGGACCAGTTGTCGTGCCAACGGCATCGCTGGGTAGCTATGTATGGCCGGGATAAGTGCTGAAAGCATCTAAGCATGAAGCCCCCCTCGAGATGAGATTTCCCCATTAGATCCCTCAGAGATGATGAGGTGGATAGGTTCGGCGTGTAAGTGTGGCGACACATTCAGCGGACGAATACTAATCGATCGATGACTTATTCAATTAATGAAAACCGTGTTGGTTTTCTGCGCAGCGCATTGTTTCTATCCGGTTTTGAATGTATATCATTCAACCTGAATATTGTCCGGTGGCACTGGCGGAGAGGCCCCACCTGTTCCCATGCCGAACACAGCAGTTAAGCTCTCCAGCGCCGATGGTAGTTGGACTGACGTCCCGTGAGAGTAGGACGCCGCCGGGCAATTCATTGTTTTATTCCACAGTAGCTCAGTGGTAGAGCTATCGGCTGTTAACCGATCGGTCGTAGGTTCGAATCCTACCTGTGGAGCCATTTTTTTGTTTAAATACATATATGCTGGCCCGTTGGTCAAGTGGTTAAGACACCGCCCTTTCACGGCGGTAACACGGGTTCGAATCCCGTACGGGTCATTTATTGGAGAATTAGCTCAGCTGGGAGAGCATCTGCCTTACAAGCAGAGGGTCGGCGGTTCGAACCCGTCATTCTCCACCACGGAGGGGTAGCGAAGTGGCTAAACGCGGCGGACTGTAAATCCGCTCCTTCGGGTTCGGCAGTTCGAATCTGCCCCCCTCCATTTTTAAAAGTATTGGGCTATCGCCAAGCGGTAAGGCAACGGTTTTTGGTACCGTCATGCGCAGGTTCGAATCCTGCTAGCCCAGCCATGAGCCATTAGCTCAGTTGGTAGAGCATCTGACTTTTAATCAGAGGGTCAGAGGTTCGAATCCTCTATGGCTCACTAATAAGGCATCTTCCTTTTGGAAGGTGCTTTTTTTGTTAATGCATAAAGCTCTTTTATTCGTATATTCATAAATATTTGCATAAAAATCCAAGGTTGTATACTATAGTATTTATGAGACTGAATGGAAATGGGGATCTTTATGAATCATAATGTACATATTATTGGTGCTGCAACTGCCTTTGGACAGCCTAGACTTGGAGTGGATTTTGGTCCGGATGCCCTGAGGTATGCTGGACTCATCCAGACGTTGAAGAAATTGGGCCTCTCTGTGACCGATAAGGGAAATATCAGAGGAAATTTCAAAGTCGAAGCAGGCCGCCATAGCATCAAGAATGATGATAATCTGTTGAACTATGATGCAGTAAAGGATTTCAATACTGTACTTGCCGGATCAGTGGATGCTTCCGTTTCAAATGGTCATTTCCCTCTGGTACTTGGCGGGGACCATTCCCTGTCCATCGGATCGCTTGCTGGCATCAGCAGGCACTACGACAATTTGGGAGTCATCTGGTATGATGCCCATGGAGATTTGAATGACAGCAGGACCTCTCCATCCGGAAACATTCATGGCATGCCGCTCGGCATATCATGCGGCCTCGGGGATGCTGCTCTGGTCAACCTCTATGACGAAGGCCCGAAAGTGAAGCCTGAAAATATTGTACTTGTAGGCATGCGCGACCTGGATGAGGGAGAAAAGGAATATATCCGTGATAATGGTATCCTGACCTTCACGATGACGGATATCAGATCCAAGGGGATCGACACTGTAATGAAGGAGGCACTGGACCACCTTGCTGGAAAGTGTGATGGCATCCACCTTTCACTTGATGTGGATGGTCTGGACCCGATGGAGACCCCTGGAACGGGAACGCCGGTCGAGGGCGGTCTATCGCTGTCCGAGACCCAGCTGGCGATGAGCATACTGAACCATTCCAACCAGATCACGTCAATGGACCTGGTCGAAGTGAATCCTCTTCTGGATGATAGGAATAAAACAGCTGAGAAAGCTGTGGAAATTGCCGCCTTTCTCTTCGGTAAAAAGCAGCTATAGACAAAAAGAACTGCATCTCTGATGGGATGCAGTTCTTTAATGCCTAGTCTTCTCCTATGGGCATGATCTGGACCTTGTAGTCCTTTGTATTTTTGGTTCCTTTTTTCACGGAGTTGTCCTTCACAAAATTCTTCAGTTCCTTTTTGAACTGCTTGAGATCGTCTTCCTTCATTCTCAAGTTATAGGACATGCTGTCCTTCTTCTTTTCATCAGGGCTGTATTTCAGGAGATCGATGTTGGGAACGACCTTTTTGGCCACAGGTTCGTAGAACTTCTGGATGATGCTGTTCTTCTCCTCGGTCTTCACTACATGAATAATTCCATTCTTAAGAAGCTCGTTCAGGTGATAATGGATTTTGGCCCGGGGGATGTCGAGCTCATCAGCAAGCATCTGGCCGGTTTTCGGTTTCTCGGCAAGCATGTTCAGGAGCTGGATCCTAAAAGGGTCACTGACGCTTTTCAGTTGGGCCAGGTTATCGATAACCAGTAATTTTTTCATGCAGAACACCCCTTATAATGTATATTTATAGTATGATTAAGTATAAAAGCGATGTCAATCAAATGAACATTGATTTTGTTTGCTTGGTCACACTTGTAACATTTGTTGCATATTTGCCAATTTGGTATGATGGAACTGCTAAGACAGTGAAAGGGGCACCATTATGATTGGACAGCGGATCAAGGAAATACGCAATAATAACAATCTGACCCAGGAAGAACTGGCAGACGGCATCATTTCCAGGACATATTTGAGCCTGATTGAAAAGGGAAGCGTGCATCCTTCAACCAATGTATTGATAAAATTGAGCGAAAGGCTCAACTGCTCGGTCAACGATTTTATGCAGGAAGTATCCCATTTCCGGTATAATGATGTGGAGATCCTGAGGGAAATCGCCTATTATGAACAGAAGATGGAACAGGGGGACTACTCGTCTCTCCATTATTTCATAGAGAAGGAGTACGAAGGGGTAGAACAGATCCCGGCACCCGACAGCGGGCGTGTCCACCTTCTCTATGCCAAGTATTTCAAGCATACGGGGGACAGGCGAAAGCTGACGATACATATTGATCGGGCGCTTGCATTGCTCGCGACTGTATCCATCAACCAAGCGTATATCGATGCGGTCATTCTCAAAGTCGGATTATTGGCCGAAGAGGAAGAGCATGAAGCATCACTCGACCTGATGGAAGATACACTGTACACCATACTCCGTTTTTCCGATTTTGATCTTGGAGTCATCAGAATCATGTTTGAGATTGCACAGTGCTATCATGAATGTGGGGAATATCTTACATCTTCCCGTTTCGTTGCACGCATCAAAAAGCATTCCAGAATGCTGAATATCGACTACAGAAGGGACGACCTTTCTCTACTTGAAGGAAAGAACCTCGCTATGCTCGGGAAGGTCAAAGAGCTGGAATCGGTGGTGTCACAATCAAGACTTCCACTGATGCAGCTGCTGGACAGCTATGCAAAATACAGAAACGGAAATATCAGAGCAGCAGAAGAGGGTTTCAAAAATCTTGATTCCGATCCGGAGATGATCAGACAGGATAAAGTCCTTTCCAATATCCATGAAGAATTGGAAGAGAGACTGGGATTTATATGAATGATTAAGTGAGGGACGCGTTATGCAGACAGACAATTTTTTTGAAAATGTCACAACGGCAACCATAATTGCAAGCATTGTCGATCTGCTGATTGTATGGTATGTAATATATCTTTTGATTACTGTAATGAAGGGAACAAAAGCCATCCAGCTGATAAAGGGGATATTCCTTATCCTCATCGGCCGGTCAATCAGTAACTTTTTCGATTTGACAACAACAACACAGATGTTCGATACTGTCCTGGAATGGGGTTTCCTTGCGATTATCGTAATCTTCCAGCCGGAGCTGAGGCGCGCACTCGAACAGCTCGGACGGGGAAGCCTGTTCCGTACGAATGGTAATACAAGTTCCACAACGGAGGAGGACAAACTGAGGGAGGCGATGGTGAAGTCGGTACGTTACATGGCCAAGCGCCGCATTGGGGCACTTATCGTGTTTGAAAAGGAGACAGGGCTGAAAGACTATATAGAGACTGGCATTCCGATCAATGGAAATATCACTTCCGAGCTGCTGATCAACATATTCATCCCGAATACACCGCTGCATGATGGTGCGATGATCATACAGGGAAATAAGATTGCCACCGCTGCAAGCTATCTTCCTCTATCAGACAGCAGCAAGATTGCCAAGAACCTCGGCACCCGGCACCGCGCAGCTGTTGGTGTGTCCGAAGTGACGGATGCATTCACGGTCGTTGTCTCCGAGGAGACAGGGAATATATCCGTCACCTATGCCAGCAAGCTGACGAAGGAAATCTCTCTTGAAGAACTTGATGAGCTGCTCAAGACACACTGGAGCATTCTCCCACCGTTGAAGGAAGGAGGCGGTCTGTTTGCTAGAAAGTAAATGGGGTTTGAGATTTGTTGCCCTGCTGCTCGCCCTGTTCATGTTCCTGTCGGTCAATGATGTTTTCGATGAATTCTTGTATTCCAACGGGGAATCACCGGAATCGGAAGTGATTGAAGGCATGCCTGTGGAAATCCTGTATGATGAGGAGAACCATTATATCTCCGGTGCTCCCGAGCAGGTCAATGTACAGCTCTATGGCAATACATCGAATGTGAGACGGCTTCAGACAACAAGGGATTTCAATGTCTTTCTCGATCTCAGAAACCGGAGTATCGGTGAATATGAAGAACATTTCACAGTTGAAGGTTTGCCTGAGAACGTGACCGCTGAAGTTGTACCAGAAACCGCCAATGTGAATATCCAGGAACTGGTGACACGGACATTTGAAGTGCAGGCGGAAGTCAGTGAAAGCCGTGTCGGACCAAATCATGATCTTGAATCTGTACAGATTGAACCCGAAACTGTTACGGTGATGGGTGGAGAAAGCGAAATGAACCGTATACAGTATGTACGGGCTACGCTGAACGATAATTCAAGAATCACCGAAGATCGCGTGGAAGAATCGGAAGTCAGTGTGTTTGATACACAGTTCAACAAGCTCGACGTCCGTATCGACCCGACACATGTACGGGTGGAAATAAACGTCGAGGAACGGAGCGAGGAAGTGTCGGTAAACTTTGAAGTGAATGGCGAGGTTGAAGAGGGCTATTCATTGGAAAATGTTTCCCTCAACTATGACACGATTGAAGTTTATGGTACGGAAGAAGTGTTGGCGGAATTGGATGATATAAACGTCGACGTGGATGTGGAGGGTCTTACGGAATCGACTACACAGGACGTGGAGATTGATGTGCCTGAAGATGTTGACAGGACAGAACCTGCGGTCCTTCAGGCGGATATAGAAGTTGAACAGGATAACGGATAATATATTGCATAAAAAAGGAGAACGTCATGGGTAAATATTTTGGAACTGATGGAGTAAGAGGTGTAGCAAACACTGAACTGACTCCCGAACTTGCATTCAAATTAGGTAGATTCGGCGGTTATGTACTGGCAGGTCAAAAAAGCGAGAATAAGACGGTACTTGTTGGACGCGATACGCGCATTTCAGGTGAGATGCTCGAGTCTGCGCTCGTAGCCGGACTGCTTTCCATCGGAGCGGAAGTCATGAGGCTCGGTATCATTTCTACTCCGGGTGTCGCATATCTGACCAAGGAAATGGAAGCGGATGCCGGGGTCATGATCTCTGCTTCCCACAATCCGGTAGGGGATAATGGCATCAAGTTTTTCGGTGCGGACGGATTCAAGCTTACAGATGATCAGGAGGCGGAAATTGAAAAGCTCCTGGATATGGAGGAAGATACGCTCCCAAGACCGACAGGTGCAGATCTGGGCAATAAATCGGACTACTATGAAGGTGGCCAGAAATATGTCAGTTATCTCAAGTCGACAGTCGACGAAGATTTCGAAGGCATGAAGATTGCACTCGATGGTGCCCATGGCTCCACCTATTCCCTCGCACCATACCTGTTCGGGGATCTTGAAGCGGATACCGTCACTGTGGGTTGCAACCCGGATGGCACAAACATCAATGCAGGCGTCGGTTCCACTAACCCCGACAAGATTGTTGAACTCGTCAAGGAAGAATCCTGTGATTTCGGATTTGCCTTTGATGGGGATGGTGACAGGATCATTGCAGTGGATGAAAAAGGGAACATAGTGGACGGCGACAAGATCATGTTCATACTGGCCCAGCATATGAAGTCTGAAGGCATGCTGAAGGATGACATGGTCGTATCGACTGTCATGAGCAACCTCGGCTTCTACAAGGCACTTGAGGCGCATGGACTGAAGAGCGACAAGACGAAGGTCGGTGACCGCTATGTCGTCGAAGAGATGAGGTCAGGCGGCTACAGCCTCGGAGGAGAACAGTCCGGACACATCATCATGATGGACTATAATACGACAGGTGACGGTCTCCTGACTGGCGTCCACCTTGCATCAATCATCAAATCCTCAGGCAAGACGCTGAGTGAATTGGCAGACCAGGTGGAGACATTCCCGCAGGAACTTGTGAACATTCGTGTTTCTGATAAGTACAATGTGGTGAACAATGAACTTGTTGCAGAAAAGATCGAAGCGGTCGAAAAAGAGATGGACGGTAATGGGCGCGTGCTCGTAAGGGCTTCAGGCACAGAACCGCTCGTCCGTGTCATGGTGGAAGCGGAAACGGAAGAACTGGCAAGACAATACAGTAATGACATCGCAGAAGTCGTCCAAAAAGAGATGGGCCTCGACTAATGAAAGCATGGCACCTCCAAACCCGGGTTTGGAGGTTTTTTTATTCCAAATTACATGAGAAATGCATGCTTATGTTGAAGTATGGACATATATCCATTACAATATGGATGGTGAGGATTAAGGAGGGTAGGGTATAAAGAAGAAATCGGAATAGCGCCTGGGCAAGCATCGGCTTGCTGACGAGGAGGACAGTGATCGATCATCGGCGGATACTGTCCCGGATACTGAAGTATTCGTGAGGTCAGCTGTTAAAACTGTTGGGCGACCAATGGGACAGAGCACTGGCCAAAAAAGATAATCAGAGAGAGAAAGGGCGTTTTTTAATGTGTGGAATAGTAGGATATATTGGAAATAATGATGTAAAAGACATATTGCTGTATGGACTCGAGAAGATGGAGTACCGTGGCTACGACTCTGCAGGCATAGGAGTCAGAGATGACAATGAAGTGAAAGTATTCAAGGAAAAAGGCAGAATCAAGGATCTGAGGGAGAAAGTCGATATGGACTTTGATGCGACAGTGGGCATCGGCCATACAAGATGGGCGACACACGGTGTGCCGAACGTCAAGAATGCGCACCCGCACCAGAGTGCGGATGGGCGCTTCACCCTGGTCCATAACGGTGTCATCGAAAACTATGAACAGGTCAGGCAGGAACACATCCCTGATGTCGACCTCGTTTCAAGCACAGATACTGAAATCATCGTGGAGCTCATCTCCAAGTTCGCACATGAAGGCATGACTACTGAAGAGACCTTCACCAAGACATTAGAGATCCTCCATGGTTCATATGCGATCGGACTATTGGATGAAGAAGATCCGGATGTCATCTATGCAGCGAAGAACAAATCCCCGCTGCTGCTCGGTAAAGGCGAGGGCTTCAATGTCATCACTTCCGACGCCATGGCAATGCTGCAGCAGACAAATGAATTCGTCGAACTGATGGATGGCGAAGTCGTACTGCTCAAAAAGGATGAAATCATCATCAAGGATAAGACAGGCAAGGAAATCGAAAGGGACTCCTATATCGCAGAAATTGACGAAAGCGATACTGAAAAAGGCACATACGATCACTACATGCTGAAGGAGATCAACGACCAGCCGGCTGCAATGAGGAAAATCATCCAGGAATATCAGGATGAGGACGAGAATCTCAAGATCGATCCTGAAATCATCGATCAGCTGAAAGATTCAGACCGCCTCTATGTCATTGCTGCAGGTACGAGCTACCATGCCGGCCTCATCGGCAAGGAGTTCTTCGAGAAATGGGCGGGCGTGCCTACAGAAGTCCATGTCGCTTCAGAGTTCGTCTATAATACGCCACTGCTGTCAGAGAAGCCGCTCTTCATCTTTATTTCACAATCCGGCGAAACTGCAGACAGCCGTGCCGTACTGGTCGAAATCAAGAAGCTCGGACACAAGTCACTGACAGTAACGAACGTGCCAGGGTCAACCCTTTCAAGGGAAGCCGACCAGACACTCACACTGCATGCAGGGCCTGAGATTGCCGTCGCTTCAACCAAGGCCTATACAGCACAGATTGCCGTCCTCTCCATCCTGGCCCAGGTGGCGGCAAGGGAACTTGGAAAAGGTACGGAGATCAATCTGATGCAGGAACTTGCGAAAGTCACGACAGCCATCACGGCAATCATCGATGACGCGCCAATGATCGAACAGATTGTCAACGAGTACCTCGAGACGACACGCAACGCCTTCTTCATCGGAAGGACGATGGACTATTACGTCGGACTTGAAGGTGCGCTCAAGCTCAAGGAGATCTCCTATATCCAGGCAGAAGGATTCGCCGGCGGAGAGCTCAAGCACGGTACGATTGCACTGATCGAGGAGAATACACCGGTCTTTACACTCGCTACACAGGACAAGGTGAACCTGAACATCCGCGGCAATGCCCAGGAAGTCGAAGCACGCGGCGCCAAAGTATGCATGGTGTCCATGGAAGGGCTCGACCAGGAAGGCGACACATACGTCATCCCGCGCGTCCACGAGATGCTCACACCACTCGTATCCGTCGTCGTGTACCAGTTCATCGCGTACTATGCTGCACTGCACCGCGGCAACGATGTCGACAAGCCACGCAATTTGGCGAAGTCCGTAACGGTGGAATAGTATACAGCAAGGAAAATAACCTCTTCGGTCTACGCCGTTAGAGGTTATTTTAGTCCTTAAAATTAATTGTGAAATATCAACCAAATAAGTTTAAAGCGTCTTCGATAAAGGATAGCCGTGTATATCAATAGGCATTTAGAGTACTTGCCTATTATTAGGCCCACTACGACTTTTACATATAATATCGAAGTCTGGACAGAAGGGGTTATGGACATGAAGAAAACGAATATCGTAATTGTTGCCATTATTACTGTCTTTGCTGCTTCGGTGGTGTTCATTGCTGTGTGGAATGGCAATGGTGATCAGGAAGTAGAGGAATCACAGGAGGGACCAAATACAGCGGAGGGGGTGGACTACAACTATCCGCCGGAAAGGGCGAAAGAACTGCTCCGGGAACAGGAGGAGTTGGAAGCGAAGATTCTGGCGGAGAGCGGGGGTGGTACACTGGATGATCCATATGTGAACCTAAATCCATATGGTCGGAGCCCATTATCTGCCCTTGTCATCTTTGATACCGAAGAGAGCGCCCAAGTCTCCTTCACCGTCCAGGGGAAAGATAGTGAAACGGATATTTCGAGTACAATCGAAGGATACAGGACACATCATGAGCTTCCCATCGTCGGGCTCTATGCCAGCTATACAAACACAGTGGAAATCGTTGTTGAAACGGAAACTGGGGAAACAACGACCAATACATTGACGATAGTGACAGAGCGCCTGCCGTCTGGCATGCCTGCAATAGAGATTAAAGAAGCCAAGCCTGAAAAGATGCATCTCGCTGAAAATGAACTGACTTTCTATGTGCCGAGCACAAGGCATGCATTCGCATTTGATATCAACGGTGATGTACGTTGGTATGGAGCAGGATTCAACAGTCATATTCTACAAGAACTGGATAACGGAAATCTGCTTTATCTGAGTAAAGATGACAACAGTGGAAGTGCGTATAACCGACTGCTTGAAATAGACTACATCGGCAAGCTGTATAATGCTTTCGAAATCAGCGAAGAAGCGGCTGAACAGGAGGCTGAAGACCTGGAATCGACTCTGATTCATCATGACGTAGCAGAACTGCCGTCCGGAAATCTCCTGATGACTGTTAATGACGGTGGGGGCGAATATATGGAAGACATGATGATAGAAGTGGACAGGAAGACGGGAAAAGTCCTGAAAGTGATCGATCTGAAGGATCTGTTTCCTAGTGAAGTGTATGAAGAATATGAAGTCAGGGATGATTATGGTCTGAGGGACTGGTTCCACCAGAACTCTGTAGTATATGATGAAAGTGATGACAGCATCATCATCTCGGGCAGGCATCAGGATACCGTAATGAAAATTGACTACGAGACAGAAGAGATCATCTGGATTCTGGCCCATCCGGAAGGGTGGAATGAAGAAATGGCGGCATATCTGGTAGAAGGGGGCGGTGATGATTTCAAATATCCCGCAGCCCAGCATGATGCCAGAATACTGCCCGACTTTGACAGCAATCCGGCGACGATAGATGTATTGCTGTTTGATAATAATACAGTCGTCACCCGGGGTGATGAAGAGTCGGCTGGAGAATACAGTGCCGCAACCCATTACAGGATCAATGAGGAGACACTAGGGGCGGAAATAGTCTGGACTTATGGAGAGGAGCTCGGCGAGGATTATTTCACCAGAATCATAAGCAGTGCGAGATACCTGGAAGAAAGTGATAATATACTGATCGACTTCGGTCATGCCGATGATGGGGAAAGAAGTTCATTTGTGGAAGTGACCCATGACGAGCAGTCCGAACGGGTTTTTGAAGCCGAAATGACAGGATTCCGGACAGGCGCCTGGGCCTACCGGGGTGTAAGGCATCAAATATATAACGACTTGTGGGAAGAGAGATTCACTTTGGAGCAGTAGAGGACTGGATGGTCATTAGGAAGGCTGCAGAACCCTTGTTTGTGGTATAGAGGATTTAAAGAGTAGGCATCCCTTTGGACGATTCTATCCAGGAGGAGGTCTCTATTAAATAGTATGTCCAACGATTCGTTGGCAGAAGTCAGACAATTTATAGTCACATTTTAAGATGAATCTGACAGGTTTTACACCTTATAAATTTACATTTGATAGGGATGTGGTAAAATAACGGACAATATGTATTAGAAGGAGAAATGACATTAATGAAGAAATTATTATTCAGTTTATCCCTCGGCACATCCATAGCTGTTCTGGCAGCATGTGGTGGCGGAGATGAATCTGCAGAAAATACAAATGAAGAACCGGAAACACAGGAGGAAGCGGCATCAGGCAATAGTGATGAGGCGGCCTCAGAAAGTAATGGAGAGGCAGCCGGAGAAGAGGAAAGTGCAGGACACCCTGAAATGCCGGAACCGGATCTGGAAGATGTACCGGATGTCGTTGCTGAAGTGAATGGGGAAGAAATCACGAAGGAAGAGTTCGAACAGGTCTATACCGCACAGTTCCAGCAGGCGGCGATGCAGCAGCAGATGGCCGGCGAGGAAGTCGATCAGGATCAGCTGAAAGAACAGGTTGTTGAAGGTATGGTCAGTCAGAAACTGCTCATCCAGGAAGCGGGAAACAGTGATATCAGTGTACCTGAAGAGGAAGTCAATGAAACGATAGACCAGCTGGTCGAACAGAATGGTCTTGAGTCCCAGGATGAGTTCTTTGCGGCGCTGGAGGAGCAGGGAATGTCCGAAGAGGAAGTGCGCTCCCAGCTCGAGACGGAATTGAAAGCCAACAAGCTGATTGCTGAAGAGGCTGGAGATATAGAACCGACCGAAGAGGAACTCCAGACGATGTATGACGAGATGACCAGCATGCAGGAAGAATCGGGTGAAGGGGAAGTCCCTTCCTTTGAAGAAGTAAAACCACAGCTTGAAGATCAGGTGAAGATGACGAAAGAAGGAGAAGCAGCACAAGGTCTTGTGGAAGAACTGCGTGAAGATGCAGATGTTACCATCCACCTGTAATTACCAATATGAATAGTTAACCCCCTCCAGCATCTTTTTTCTGGAGGGGGGTTTTGCTATTCGACTGTCTTTTCGAAAATCTTCCGGTCGAATGAGGCGAATGTCTCTGCGCCGTTCTCTGTGATATGCACGGACTCTGTGATGGAGACGCCGAAGTTGTCGAACCATAGGCCTGGCATGAGGTGGAAGGTCATGTCAGGCTGAAGCATGGTATGGTCGCCTGGCCTGAAGCTGATCGTATGCTCTCCCCAGTCAGGCGGGTAGCTGAGACCAATGGAGTAGCCGATGCGGGCACTCTTCACATAACCGTGCTTGCCGATGGTACGAGTCCACACGTCATTCACCTCCTCGGCTGTAGTCCCGGGAGTCATATGATAGAGTGTTTCATTGATGCCTTCATTGATCACGTCTGCAACCTCCTGGACGTGCCCAGGTGCTTTGCCGAGGATCATGGTCCTGGCCATCGGAGTGTGGTACCGCTTATAGCATCCGGCAATTTCAAGCGTCAGTATATCGCCTTCGCTATATCTTCTGTCGGACCATGTGATATGTGGGCTGGCTGTCAGTTTTCCGGAAGGGATCATGGGTACCATCGATGTATAGTCCCCGCCGAAATCATCACTTCCGTAGATCTGGGCGTGTGTGATGGCGGCTGCAACCTCATTCTCCCTGACACCGATATTGACAGTATCGTATGCTGCCTGCATGGCTTTTTCTACGATTTGGGCGGCATTCCGCATATAGCTGATTTCCGTATCACTCTTGATGACCCTGACCCAGCTGACAAGATTTCCGGTATCCTTCAATTCAGCATTGGGCAGACCGACCTGCAACCTTTCATGGCACATCGCCGTATAGTAGAATGAATCCATTTCGACACCGATCTTCTTGTCGTCCTGACCGCACTCGACCAATACTTCAGCGACATAGTCCATGGGATGTCTGATGGTCGACTGTACATATTCATCCGGGTAGAAGCGGATGCTCGATTCCTTCATCCAAGTTGTCATTTCCGCGCCGCTGGCGTCCATTTGCCTGCCGATCCATATCGGTTCTTCCTGATCGATGAAGACGAGGACGACCTGATTTACATAGAAGCTCCATGCATCATACCCCGTCAGGTAGTACATGTTTGAGGGGTTGGAAATGATCAGCCCCTCGACCCCGTATTGCAACATCTTCTGTTTCGTATTATTCATTCTGATATCATATTCCTCTTTGGAGAACATGGGCCTCTCCCCTTTGTCTGTAGAATGGTGCTCAAAAGCCGGGTGTCAAAGATTATGATGGGGTATTATGGACGTTGAGTGCCTGCAGTGCATTTTCAAGGTCCTGCTTCAAGTCGTCGAACGACTCTATACCTGCAGAATACCGGACGAGTCCCTCGGCGATTCCGAGTTCCGCCCGCTCTTCCGGGGTGGACTCTACATGACTGGTCGTCCGCGCCGGTCCGACTGTCGTCTCGACGGCACCAAGATTGGCTGCCCTATTGGCAAATTCGAGTCGTGGCAATACTTCTTTGACGGCTTCCATGCCGCCATGCAGAGAGAAGCTGAACATGCTGCCGTACCCTTTCATCTGTTTTTTTGCGATTTCGTGGTTCGGGTGGCTCTCAAGACCGGGGTAGAATACTTCCACCACAGCAGGATGACCGGATAGGTACTCGGCAAGTCTACCTGCATTCTCCGTCTGTTTCCACACTCTCAGATCCAATGTCTTCATCCCTCTGATCATCAGGTAGGCGGCATTGGGATCCATGGTGGCTCCATTGATTTCACGATAGTGGAAGACCTGTTCCACAAGATCTTTTCTTCCGCATAGTACACCGCCAAGTGCATCTGCATGTCCGCCCAGAAACTTCGTGGCACTGTGGATGACAAGGTCGGCTCCGAGTGACAGTGGGTTCTGCAGAATCGGGGTGGCGAATGTATTGTCCACGACAAGCAGGGCATTCTGTTCTCTGGCAAGTTCTGCAATCCTTTCGATATCGGTAATTTTTACGGTTGGGTTGGTCGGCGTCTCAAGATGGATCAGCCGGCAGCCTTTTCCGATTTCAGTTTCCATCGCCTCGTGATTGCCGGTCTCACACAGTTCAATTTCAATATCGAGTTTCGGCAGGAATTCTGTAAATATCTTGTTGGTTCCGCCATATGTGTCCTTGATGCTGACAACACGGTCCCCGGGGCGCAGGAATGTGTGGAGCGTATTGCTGATGGCCGCCATACCGGTGGAAAAACTGGTCGCCGCTTCAGCGCCCTCCATCTGCCTGACCTTGTCTTCGAATGAAGCGACGGTCGGGTTTGTATTTCTTCCGTAGATGTGTCCCTCTTCTTCACCAATCGCCACCTGATACCAGTGATCGAGGTCATCATAGTTATAGGCGACGCTGTTGACAACCGGCACCTGGCTGGCTCCATGGACCCTGTACGCCTTCTCTCCCGCCCAAACAGCTTCTGTTGCATGATCTACATTTCTCTTCATTTCTACACACCCCTTTAATATAATGGAAACGCTTACATAAATATACGTTTAGTGTACTATAACATTAAAAGGGTATATTTATAAATATAAATGTATTATTTAATGAAGAAAAAATTTAAAGCAGAGGTGGAATGGCAATGGCAGTTTTTGATGAATTCATCAATGGAATCGACAATGGGGAGCAAAGGGAGAAAGTGGAACAGGTACTTTCATGGGTGCATGACACATATCCGGATATGGAAAGGGTGGTGAAGTGGAACCAGCCGATGTTCACCGATCACGGGACATACATCATCGGCTTCAGTGTGGCAAAGAAGCATATGTCGGTTGCACCCGAGAATAAAGCGATCACAGAATTCAGCGGTGCGCTGGAAGAAGCGGGTTATGCTCATACAAGTCAGATTTTCCGTATACCGTGGGACAGTGAGGTGGATTATGATCTCTTGAAGAAAATCATCGATTTTAACATTGAAGATAAGGCAGGGCTGGATACATTCTGGCGGTGATCAAAACACAGTGCAGGGACTGGATGCTGGTTCCTGTTTTTTTGTGGAAAATCAGATCAGATGCTTGAAAGTCAAAGAAGGTCAATGTATAATATAGTTAAGGTCAAAGTTAGTCAATAAGTAATCGATTTATAACTTTGATCCGGCTATTCCTAGTGAGCAACTTTGTTGAAACAACGTTTTAAAGGATTTATAATTATACTATGGTCAAATAAAGTCAAACTTAATAGAATGATGATATATGAAATGAAGGAGGAACCTATTCATGAAATGCCAAAATTGTGGTATCAATGATGCGAATGTCAATCTGGCAATGAACATTAATAACCAGAAGACGCAAGTCCACTTATGTAATGAATGTTTCCATGAAATCAGAGGCCAGATGATGGGCGGCAGTGATTTCTTTTCCGGGTCTCCTTTCGAAAACTCAGACTTCAACGATAAACATTTCCAAGGAAATGGCGGCAGCCAGACGGGAACGAGAACGAGGCAGAAACAGGGAAGCAGAGGAGATGGCCTGCTGGATCAGCTTGGCAAGAACGTTTCCGATGAAGCGAGAGCGGGCAACATAGATCCAATCATCGGACGTGACACGGAAATCAAGCGTGTCATTGAAACGCTGAACCGAAGAAACAAGAACAATCCGGTACTGATCGGTGAGCCGGGTGTCGGTAAGACGGCGATTGCTGAAGGTCTGGCCCTCAAAATCACAGAAGGCGCAATACCTGCCAAACTGACGGATAAAGAGGTCTACCTGCTTGATGTGGCATCACTTGTGGCCAATACAGGCATACGAGGCCAGTTTGAAGAGCGAATGAAGCAGCTGATTTCTGAGCTTCAGGAACGCAAGGATGTTATCCTCTTCATCGATGAAATCCATCAGATCGTCGGTGCAGGTACAGCAGAAAGCTCCCAGATGGATGCGGGCAATATCCTGAAACCGGCACTGGCCCGTGGCGAAGTGCAGATCATCGGTGCGACGACATTGAAGGAATATCGTCAGATTGAAAAGGATGCTGCACTGGAACGCCGTCTGCAGCCGATCATTGTAAAAGAGCCGACACTGGAGGAAGCGGAACAGATTCTTCAGGGAATCAAGGACCGCTACGAAAAATTCCATGAGGTGCGTTACTCGGATGAGGCCGTCCATGCATTTGTGACACTGTCCGACCGCTATATCCAGGATCGTTTCCTGCCGGATAAGGCAATCGATCTGATGGATGAAGTCGGCTCACGGTTGAACCTCTCCAACGCGGAAAGTGACGCGAACTCCATCCAGCAGCGTCTGAATGAAATCGCCCAGGAAAAAGAGGAAGCGGCAGAGCGTGAAGAGTATGAAAGGGCGGCTAACCTCAAGTATCAGGAAATACAGCTTGAAAAACAGCTGGAGAAAGCCAAGGATAAAGAACAGGTACTCGATGTCGAGGTTTCCGATATCCAGCTGATCGTCGAAGAGAAGACGGGCATCCCTGTGACGAAACTGCAGGCGGATGAACAGAAGAAGATGCGTGACCTGGAGGGCGAGCTTGCCAAAAAGGTCATCGGACAGGAGGAGGCCGTCGGCAAAGTGGCCAAAGCCGTGCGCCGCAGCCGTGCTGGGCTGAAGTCGAAACACCGTCCGATCGGTTCGTTCCTCTTTGTCGGGCCGACAGGTGTCGGTAAGACGGAGCTGACCAAGGCACTGGCCGAAGAGCTGTTCGGCTCCCGTGATGCGATGGTCCGGCTCGACATGAGCGAGTATATGGAGAAGCACACCGTGTCCAAGATTATCGGTTCACCACCGGGATATGTCGGACATGAAGAAGCGGGACAGCTGACGGAGAAAGTCCGTCGTAACCCCTACAGCATCATTCTGCTGGATGAGATAGAAAAAGCCCATCCGGATGTGCAGAACATGTTCCTGCAGATCATGGAAGATGGACATCTGACAGACTCCCATGGCCGTACGGTCAGCTTCAAGGATACTGTCATCATCATGACAAGCAACGCGGGTACGGGTGTAAATACAGTGAGTGTCGGATTCAATCCGGACAAGCATGAATCCGTATCGACGCTGGACAACTTGAGCGACTACTTCAAGCCTGAATTCCTGAACCGTTTCGATTCCATCATCAACTTCAACGCACTTACTGAAGAGAACCTGATTGAAATCGTTGATCTGATGCTTGCCGAGCTTCAGGAGACTGTCGAGGAGAACGATATCAGCATCTCAATCACTGATGAAGCCAAGCGTGAGCTTGCGAGACTCGGCTATGACAGACGTTTTGGTGCAAGACCGCTCCGCCGGGTCATTCAGGACAAGATCGAAGATCAACTGACCGATCTCATTCTGGAAGAAGAGACAGTGGATAAGGTGAGAGTAGAGATGGAAGATGAAGAGATTGCAGTTGTGAAAAGCTAATTCGGATATATTCAAAATGAAAGGCTTCCGGCCCCAGATAGGGGCGCGGGAGCCTTTTGCACTTTCTGGTGTGGTTTCATATTTGCAGTAGGCGGGAAGAGAACTCCAATAATACTCTAGGAGGAGATACTGTGAAGGACCATCAGTTATATATAAACGGTGAATATACTTCATCAACCGGGGACGAATGGATTGATATCATCAATCCAGCAACGGAAAAAGTGGTATCAAGGACACCAAAAGGTACATCAGAAGATGTCGACAAGGCAGTGGAGGCAGCTTCCCGGGCCCAAACTGAATGGGAACAGGTGCCAAACATTGAACGTGGCAGGATTGTGCATAAGATGGGAGAGAAGATTGCTGAAAGAAGAGAGACATTCATTGACCTGCTTCAGGAAGAGCAGGGGAAGGATTATGAACTGGCAAGTGGTGAAGTGGACCTGGCCATAGATTATTTCCAGTATATGTCCGAGTGGGCAAGAAGAATCGAAGGCGATATCGTGCCGAGCGATCGGCCGAATGAAAACATTCTGGTCTATAAGAAGCCCATCGGGGTTGTAGCCGGCATCATTCCGTGGAACTTCCCGGTCTTCATCCTGGCGAGGAAAGTAGCCACAGCACTGATGACAGGATGTACTGTCGTAATTAAGCCGAGCCAGCATACGCCCAATACGGCGATGGAATTTACGAAAATCGTCGATGAGATGTCGGAAGTGCCTGCCGGCATATACAACGTCGTAACAGGTGCAGGATCCGAGATCGGCAATGCCCTGGCATCGCATGAAAAAGTCCATATGGTGACGATGACGGGCAGTATCACTGCCGGTACGAAAGTGATGGAAGCGGCGGCCCAGAACATTACAAAAGTGAATCTGGAGCTCGGCGGCAAGGCGCCGGCCATAGTGACTGAAAATGCAGACCTTGATCTTGCGGCAGCGGAAATCGCAACTTCAAGACTTGCCAATAACGGCCAGGCCTGTACAAATGCAGAGCGTCTCTATGTACATGCAAATGTGGCGGAAGAACTGACTGGCAAGCTTAAGAAAATATTCGAGGAAAAGACATTCGGTAATCCGCGCAAAGACAAGGAAGCCGATCTTGGCCCACTCGTCAATCAGGACCGTCTCGAAACGGTCGACGAGATGGTTCAGAATGCCATTTCATCCGGTGCCAAAGTCGTCACTGGAGGGGGAGCTGCAGAGGTAGAAGATGGCTTCTTCTACAAGCCGACCATTCTGACGGATGTTACGCATGAATCCGATATCATGACAGACGAAATATTCGGGCCGGTGCTTCCGATATCTACTTTCAGTACTTTGGATGAAGTTATTGAAAAAGCCAACGATACGGTATATGGACTTTCTTCTTCCGTCTATACTGAGGACCTGAACGAAGCGATGCGTGTCGTCAATGAGATGAAGTTCGGAGAAACCTATGTCAACCGTGAAAATTTTGAAGCCGTCCAGGGCTATCATGCCGGCATGCGCCAGTCAGGTCTTGGCGGTACAGACGGCAAGTATGGCGTAGAAGACTTCCTGGTGACCCAGGTCGTCTATATGCAGTATAAGGAAAACAAAAAATAAAATGGTGTCAAAAAGGTGCGGCAACTCGAGAGGTTCTGCACCTTTTCAATATATAAAGGGAGATTATTCTTCACCACAGTTTTTAGGGCCTGGCCAATTGCAACGGTAAAAAATAATCTATTTATTGCGATAAAAGTGTTATAATACACTAAAGAAACCATATACATAAGTGGCAGTGAGGGCATGTGTTCCCAATTGATGAGGAGGGAAGTCATGAAAAACCAGGCAATGATCAAGAAGTTCGACAGGCAGTCAAAAACGTATGACAAAAGAAGGGGAAGTGACCCGACTGACAAATATCGAGCACGCATCATTCCGGAAGCTTGGGGAAAGGTTCTGGAGGTGGGCATAGGTGCTGGAGGCAATTTTCCGTACTACAATGATGACATTGAATTGACAGGTGTCGATTTCAGCCCCGAAATGCTGAAGGCGGCGCGCACAGCGGCCGCGGATTACCCCTTTGAAACGACGCTGGTGGAAGTGGATGTTGAGGAAGTTCAATTTGAGGAGGACAGTTTCGACACCATCGTCTCGACGCTTTCATTCTGTGCCTATAGAGACCCTGAAAGTGTACTCGCCAGATTCAGAAAATGGTGCAGACCGGGAGGGACCATATTGATGATGGAGCACGGGGAAAGTACAAACAGGCTGCTTGCAGGAGCTCTGAATGTATTGGATCCGGTTTCCATGAAGGTGCTCGGCTGCCATCAGAACAGGAATATTTCCGACATTGTAAGGCACTCCGATTTGAAGATTACGAAGGAGGAGAGACATCTGGCCGGCTGCCTGTACATGCTGTGGGTAAAAATATAAATAATGATAAAGGCGGGACAGGAGAACATCTTCTGTCCTGTTTGAAAATGTGGCAGTAGGGGAATGGAGCAAGTAGCAGAAATGGAAAGGAGTCCATATGAAACGCTTTAGACTTTTGGTGGCAGCGACAATGCTGAGTACAGTGATGGCAGCATGTGGAATGAACAATGATTCTGATGAGTTCGATCAGCAACAGACAATAGACGATACGATGAACCAGCAGGGCCAGGATGGATCTGATGATGGCAACAACCAGGAATGAACATCTACATATTGGTTGATTTTTTAGGGAGCGGTCGGATATGACCGCTTTTTTGGTTCCATCTTATATAGGCAGCATGGGAAATGAGTTTAGGTTCATGTTATATGGGAATCGAATATATAAGACAGGTTGGAAAGGGGTATGTCATGAAAATCTGGAAGCTTTTATTTTTGATGCTGATGATCGGTGTGGTGCTTGCAGCCTGTGGCGGCAATGAGGAACCGGAAGCGGAAGATCAGGAAAGAGTGGATGAAACGATTGACGAAGAAAGGAATGATGTTGCCGAGGAGACGAATGAGCGCGCTGAAGAAGAAGTCGTTCTTATGAACAGTGAGGGCGAGGAGACCGCGACTGCTACACTGAGCGAGGGTGATTACGGAGTGAATATTGCGCTTGTCGGACAAGACCTCCCGGCCGGAACACATGGTTTCCATATTCATGAGACGGGCTCATGTGAACAGCCGGACTTTGAGTCAGCAGGCGGGCACTACAACCCGACAGACGCCAACCACGGATTTGACGATCCTGAGGGCCCCCACGCAGGAGACATGGAGAACATCGAAGTTGCTGAAGATGGCACTATAAACACGGAAGTCACGGCAGATATGGTGACGATGGAAGAAAATCAGGAGACTACGCTCTATCCGGAAGGTGGTACAGCACTCGTCATCCATTCAGGCGCTGATGACTATGAGAGCCAGCCTTCCGGTGACGCAGGGGAACGCATCGCCTGTGGTGTAATAGGAGAATAGTGGCATGGAAAGCCTGGAGAGAATGATAAGGTGAGCTTCATGAAGGTAGTGAAGTCATCCGCATTCATATCGGGTTTACAAATATAAAATAGACCAATAGAAAACTCCGGAAGCCAAAATGGTCTCCGGAGTTTTCTATTGGTCTATTCGCCGCTATTCAAGTTCCATTGATTTCTTATAGCCCTCCAAATAGGGGATTTCTGACGGAGAACCTTTATCGATGCTGTTCATCGCACGATGCCATAGTGGGTAGTATGGTTCCGGCCGGGCGACGGATTCGATCCTGTCATGCTCTTTTTGTGTCAGCCGTATATCATATGATGCGATATTCTCACGGAGCTGCTCTTCATTTCTTGCCGCAATGACCACTGGTCCCACATTCGGGCGATCCTTAATCCATGCCAGGGCAATCTGCGGCACTGTGGCATTGCGGTTTTCCGCAACTTCCTTAAGTGCGTCTATGACATCATAAAGGCGTTCATCATCCTTTACCCAGGGCTCGGGCCAGCCTTCGCCCTGACGTGTACCTGAAGGGGCTTCGTTATTGCGGTCGATTTTGCCGTTCAGCAGCCCTTCACCGAGCGGACTCCATATCATGGAGCCGACCCCGAGTTCACTTCCTGCCGGAAGCAGTTCATATTCCGCTTCCCGCGCTTCAGGCGTATAGTAGATCTGCTGGGTGATCGGTGGAATGAGCCCCCTCTGTTCTGCAATCGTATAGGTTCTGGCCAGAGCCCAGCCGCTGTAGTTCGAAACACCCCAGTAGCGTATCTTTCCGGACTTGATGAGGTCGTTCATCGTTTCAATCGTCTCCTCGACCGGTGTATGCCCGTCCCACAGATGGACAAAATAGATGTCCAAATAATCCGTACCGAGCCGTTCTAGGGTCCGGTCGATCGACGTTTCGATATTAATGCGTGAAGCGCCTCCGGCATTGGGGTCCTCTCCGAGGTCAAACCCTGTTTTGGAAGTCAGGAGCACTTTGTCCCGCCTGCCTTTGATCGCTTCACCAAGTACCCTTTCTGCATCCCCTTTAGAATAAAGGTTGGCCGTATCGAACATGTTGATGCCTGCATCGAGACATATGTCCACGTGACGTCTCGCTGCTTCTGCATCAATGTTGCCGGTAGGCTCAAACCCGTTCGTCCCACTGAAAGGGATGGTGCCGAGAATATACTTTGGCACTTTCAAACCGGAATTTCCGAGATAGATGTAATCCATGATATCCTCCTTAAAAACCTTTTGGAAGTTAAATTCCCCCTGGAGGTGAACGTAAACATGTCTATATGTCACATCCCTTTTCCATTCACCAGCCAGTTGGAAAATGAGATGAGATCCTTGAAATGATAATCTGCACCGATTTTCTTATTTTTCCTGTTAGCGATGAAGACGGTCCGAGTGCCTGCATTCCGTCCGGCCTGGATATCCGGTTCTCTGTCGCCTACCATGTAGCTCTCCCCAAGGAAAATGTTGTGCGCTTCTGCAAGCTCCAGAATCATTCCCGCTTCCGGCTTCCTGCAGACACAACCTTCATGGGGCATGTGCGGACAGTAGGCGATATCATCCACCCTGGCACCCGATGCTTCGAGAAGATCCACGAGTCTATCGTGTATTTCCCCAAGTTCATCCTCCGTCATATAGCCAAGGCCGACACCGCCCTGGTTGGTGACGATGAACACTTTCCAGCCATCCTCATTGAACTGCCTGATGGCCTGCTCCACACCTTCAAGGAGGTGGAGGTCTTCGGGGCGGTTCACGAACTTCACCCGATGATTGAGTACTTCATTGAGGACCCCATCCCGATCAAGAAAGACTGCCTTCTGCATAAGCTTCCTCCTTTCTATCCATTTTCCTGCATACTAAGATTTCCCGGATTCATACAGTTCAATCCATTCATCCACTGTCAATTTCCCGGCAAGTTCCCCAAGCAGTGCATAGGGAACCCTGTCCGGATTGGAAAATCGAATACAGCTTTTGCCCATGTTGAGCTTGGTCGTCATGTGATTCGGATATGCTTCTGTAAACCATTCGTACAGTTCATCGTCGCTATATATCCCCATATGATATACGGCAAGGTGCCTTTTTTGGGCGGCGACGCCTATAAAGGGAAGGGCGCTGTCATCCACGTGGTAGCCTTCCGGATACGTCTCCTTCGGAACAATATATGTCGGCATGCCGTGCTGCATCTCTGCTTGGAAGCCTTCGGGGAGGTTTTCACCGATGATTCTCCAGGTTTTTATAAAAGCATCCCGCCATCTGTCATCGATATTTTCGATATACGCATCAATGTCCATGCGGTCACCTTCCTCATTTTTAAGAGTGGTCATGACTCCATTTAACCACAAAGTTTAATGATTGGATGTAAAAATACCTTATTTCTGATGAATGCTGCAGAATCATAGGAGTGGACCGGCCATGCAGAGGACTTTTGCATATTCGCTGTGTAAAGACGGCCATGCTGATATAATTGCACATGAAGAGACACTACAGGAGGGATGGATATGGCACACGACCATGCACATGGATCGAACAGGAAGGTTCTGCTGGCCAGCTTCTTCATCATTACCGGCTATATGCTGGTCGAAGCAGTCGGCGGCTGGCTTACGAACAGCCTCGCCCTTCTGTCGGATGCAGGACATATGCTGAGCGATGCGATAGCATTGGGGGTTGCGGTCCTGGCCTTCAGTCTGGGACGGAGGACGGCCAACTACAGCAAAACGTACGGATATAAGCGGTTCGAAATATTGGCGGCGATCTTCAACGGCGTGACGCTCATACTCATTTCCGTCTACATCTTCTATGAGGCGTTCCAGCGCTTCATGGAACCACCCGAAGTCGCATCGGCGGGGATGCTGGTGATTGCTGCAATCGGACTGATGGTCAACATCATTGTCGCATGGATACTGATGCGTGGCGGTGATACGGAGGGGAACCTGAACATCAGGGCGGCCTTCCTCCATGTGATGGGGGACCTGCTCGGCTCGGTCGGAGCCATTGTGGCTGCGCTCCTAATCATGTTCCTCGGATGGAGTCTGGCCGACCCGCTGGCGAGTGTCATCGTGGCGGTGCTGATCATCATCAGCGGCTGGCGTGTGACGAAGGATGCCATCCACGTACTGATGGAGGGCACTCCTGTGAATATAGATGTGGACCATATCATCAGCGTCATGCATGCGGACGAGCGGATCATCGACATCCATGATCTCCATATGTGGAGCATCACAAGTGGACAAAATGCCCTGTCATGCCATGTGACAGTCGATGGCGGCATGACCATCAGGGAGAGCGGTGATCTGCTGCACGCACTGGAGCAGAGGCTTGAGGATGAGGGGATCGGTCATGTGACCATCCAGGTCGAGAGCGAAGTCCACCCACACGATGATGCATTGATGTGCCGGCTGGATGATATGGAACACGAATAAAATGCATAGGGGTGGTCGCAGTCAAGACAATAACCCGCCCCATTTGACTGAATTTTTTGATTTGTATATGATGGAGACGATGACATTGCAGTATTGATAGCCATAAGCGCTGCATCACATTCGATTCAAAACTGAAGGTTTGAAAGGGGAAGCGTAATGAGTAGAATCAATTTGGAAAATGCAAAGAAGATAATTGAGGGCGCAGAGCAGAAGGCGTCGGAAATCGGTGTACAGATGGTAATCTCCGTCATCGATGAAGGGGGCAACCTGGTTGCGGTACACCGCATGGATGATGCATGGCTCGCAAGCATCGACATTGCCCAGAACAAGGCATGGACAGCGGTGGCATTGAAGATGCCGACTTCCAATCTGGAGGAGGCGACGGTGCCGAACGCAGAGCTGTTTGGTCTGAACACGACCAATCAGGGCCGTATCGTCGTATTCGGCGGCGGCATCCCGCTTGAAGCGGACGGCAAGGTTGTCGGAGCGATCGGTGTCAGCGGCAGCAGCGTGCCGGACGATGTGAAAGTTGCTGAAGCGGGCGTCGAGGCATTCAAGGCGCTGTAGCCGGTCGTCTTTAAATTTCATAAGTGCGGAAGACCTCCCTATGGATTGGAATATCTGAAGGGAGGTTTTCTGCCCCTTATGAGGCGGTGTACAT
Organism: Salinicoccus sp. Bachu38; assembly: GCF_038561955.2. Lineage (NCBI taxonomy): Bacteria > Bacillati > Bacillota > Bacilli > Caryophanales > Staphylococcaceae > Salinicoccus > Salinicoccus bachuensis. The sequence goes on from NZ_CP138333.2 coordinate 302,565, forward strand.
GTACAGAGATATCGATGGGAGGAATGAATATGCAGGAGGATCAAAGGTTGTCGGATGAGGAAAAACAGCAGTTGCTGAGTGTATTGAAAACGCGTTTTGAATCACATATGCATCGGCATGAGCGTCTGGATTGGAAGGATGTTGAAGCGCGTCTTGATTCCCATCCGGGGAAGCTATGGTCACTCGGGGAGATGGAGCGGACCGGCGGCGAACCGGATGCAGCAGGTGAGGCGGATGGTTTGATAGTATACTATGATTTTTCAGAGGAAAGCCCGAAGGGGAGACGGAAAGTCTGCTATGATGATGAAGCGCTCCAGGCAAGAAAGAAGAACAAACCGGAACACAGTGCAGTCGGCATGGCGGAGGAGATGGGGGTGGAACTTCTGGATGAGGCGCATTATCGGCAGCTCCAGACCATTGAAACCGTCGACAGGAAGACATCGAGCTGGATCCGGACACCTGCTGATATCAGGGGGCAGGGAGGGGCACTGTTTGGTGATTACCGTTACGGCGCGATGTTCATCTATCATAACGGTGCAGACTCCTACTACAGTGCCAGGGGATTCCGGGCCGTGCTCCATGTATGATGCGATATATGACAGATGTCATGTGTTATTGCTGACACCTGCCTCTACGTCATCTTATTGGCCTATATTAAAATAAAGTCAACGAGATTACAGGAAAGAGGTTGGTCAACATGTCAAAACAGAAACAGGCACAGCTCAGAAAAGATGTCATGCCGTTCGCGAAGTCACAGACGAAGGCGAGCATCATCCAGCTGTTCAATACGATTCTGCCATTCTTTGCACTATGGTTCCTGGCGTACCAGTCACTGAGCATTTCATTCTGGCTCAGTCTGCTGTTCAGCATCGGAGCTGCCGGATTCATGATCCGGACATTCATCATCTTCCACGACTGTGCCCACCAGTCATTCTTCAAGAGCAAGAAGTGGAATACGATATTCGGCACGATCACCGGAGTCATCACCCACTTTGCGTATGAAAAATGGAAGCGGGAACACTCGATCCACCACGCAACAAGCGGCAATCTGGACAAGCGGGGCATCGGTGACATCTGGGTCATGACGGTTGAGGAATACGAGGAGGCGGGCAAATGGGAAAGGCTCAAATATCGCCTGTACCGCAATCCGCTCATCATGTTCGGCCTCGGACCATTGTCACTGTTCCTGCTGGACAACCGCTTCAACCGCAAGGGCGCCAAGAAGAAGGAGCGCATGAACACCTATCTGATCAACGGCCTGATTGTTGCGATCTACTGCCTGATCGGCTTTACGCTCGGCTGGCATGTACTGCTGCTCGTACAGCTTCCAATCGCCTATGTGGCAGGCATGCTCGGCATCTGGCTCTTCTATGTCCAGCACCAGTTCGAAGATTCCTATTTTGAAAATGAATCCGAATGGGATTACGTAAAAGCGGCAGTGGACGGCAGCTCCTACTACAAGCTGCCCCGCTGGCTCGAATGGATGACAGGCAGCATCGGCTATCACCATGTGCACCATCTGGCGCCAAGAGTGCCCAACTATTCACTGGAAAAAGCACATGAGAGTACGCCACCCCTGCATCAGGCGACGACCATCACTCTGAAGTCGAGCCTCGAATCCATCCGCTTCCGCCTGTATGATGAGAAGAAGAAGACATTTGTGACTTTCCGCGAGATGAAGGCGCAATTGAATGAAAAGCACCAACCAAGTACAGACTAGATGAAATCCCCCTAATCAATTAGGGGGATTTATTTTTATACATTTTTCATGGGCCCATCGTTCCATAAAACTGTTACACTGGAACAAATAAGGAGAAAGGAGGCGGTCATTCATGCGCGACTGGTATCATATATTTCCGAAGAATACCGGACTCAGTCTGTACATATGGATCATATTCTGCATCCTGCCGTTCTATTTCATATTCCGCTCCAATGATTCATGGGAGATCGTCTCCGGTGTCGTCTTGACCATCCTGTTCTTTACAGTATACTGGCTGACGTTCAATACACGGGGGCCACTGATCTACATAGGTCTGAGCATTGAATTCTGCATCAATATCGCGATGACCATATTCTATGGCTATGTCTATTTTGCGCTTTTCACCGCATTCTATGTCGGAAACATAAGGAACAGGGGCGGCTTCATATCAATGTATGTCATTCATATGGTGACAACGGTAGGCGCCATCACTTTCGGATTCTTCTACAATTATACGCTGCTGCTCAGCCACCTGCCTTTTCTGATCATGACCGTCCTCGGTGTCATCCTCCTTCCAATCAGCCAGTACAACCGTCTGAAGCAGGAGGAGTTGGAAACACAGCTTGAAGATGCCAACATGAGGATTGCGGAATTTGCGATATTGGAAGAGCGCCACAGGATCGCCCGGGATCTGCATGATACGCTGGGCCAGAAGCTGTCGATGATCGGGCTGAAGAGCGAGCTGTCACAGAAGCTGATCGACAAGGACCGTGATGCTGCGAAGCGCGAGCTCGCAGATATCCAGTCGACGTCCAGACAGGCGCTGAAAGAAGTGCGGGAAATGATCAGTGATATGAAGAATGTCAATCTGGAGGGGGAAATCGAGCACGTGAAAAAACTGATGGATGCCGCCCAGATACGTTATGATATAACTGTCGAAGGGAATTTCAACAATATACCCGTGCTCGTTGAAAATGTGCTGAGCATGTGCCTGAAGGAAGCGGTCACCAATGTGGTGAAGCACAGCCAGGCGCATCTGTGTGTCATCGAGCTGATTGATACGGACAAGGATATCCTGCTCAAGGTCATGGATAACGGAGAGAGCAAGGAGACTTTCCAGTCGGGGCATGGCATCCATGGAATGCGTGAACGCCTGTCCTTCGTGAATGGGGAAATCCATATCGTCACTAACAATGGTGGTTTTGAAATCAATATTGCGGTGCCGAAAGTATTGAAAGAGATCGAGGAGGGATGAAGATGATCCGCATTGTGTTGGCCGAAGATCAGAACCTGCTGAGGGGGGCGCTTGGTGCGCTATTGGATCTTGAAGAGGATATGACTGTTGTCGGACAGGCGGCGAATGGCTCGGAAGCCCTGGACCTTGTTGCCGCGGAGTCCCCGGATATCTGCCTGATGGATATCGAGATGCCCGTGATGACCGGGCTGGATGCTGCGGAAAGTCTGAAGGATGGACCATGCAAGGTCATCATACTGACGACCTTTGCACGCCCCGGATACTTCGAACGGGCGAAGAAGGCACAGGTGAGCGGCTATCTGCTGAAGGACAGCTCCAGCGAGACACTCGCCCAGTCGATCAGGCATATTATCGGAGGCAGGCGCATCTATTCCCCCGAGCTGATAGACATTGCTTTTGAAGCTTCCAATCCTCTCACCCCGCGGGAGATGGAAATCATCCAGCTGCTGGAAGGGGGCAGGACGACGAAGGCCATCGCGAAGGAACTGCACCTGTCGAATGGAACGGTCAGAAACTATATCTCCATCATCCTGGATAAGCTGTATGTCGACAACCGCATTGAAGCCATCACAAAGGCGAGGGAAAAAGGGTGGTTGAAATAGATTCCATACCTTTCATATAGGATTTAAATATTTAACTTCAACTTCCCATGTAGGTATAATGGAGATGGAAACGTTGCGGCAGCCTGTACGTAATGCATTATACATCACAGATTGGGAGCTGATCAGATGAAATATAGTTATGTATCGCATCTCTATTGTCCAAAATGCAACAGTACTTTTGACACGAAAGCGCAGCATCAGCTGTGCACATGCGGATCACCTCTGCTTGTCGATTACGATCTGGAAGATATCAGGGAGGCCCTGACACCGGAGCAGTTGAAGCATCGGAAGGCCGACCTGTGGAGATACCACGAGCTGCTTCCTGTGGAAGACGAAAGCAATGTCGTGTCACTCGGAGAAGGCATGACGCCGCTGGTCCCCCTGTCCCGGCTGGGTAGTGACATGGCTGTGGATCATCTCTACATAAAGGATGAGGGTCTTGTGCCGACAGGCACCTTCAAAGCCCGGGGGGCCGCTGTTGGTGTATCGAAGGCAAAAGAGCTGGGCGTGGAAGAACTGGCGATGCCGACCAATGGCAACGCCGGGGCAGCCTGGGCCCTGTATGCCGCGAGGGCAGGGATGAAGTCGACGATTGTCATGCCCGAAGACGCACCGAAGATTACGCGGAATGAAGTCGCCATATCCGGGGCGGACCTCTATCTCGTCAACGGACTGATCAGCGATGCCGGGAAGATCGTCGGCAAGGCGGTAAAGGAACATGGCATGTATGACGCTTCCACCCTGAAGGAGCCGTACCGGATAGAAGGCAAGAAGACGATGGGGCTGGAAATAGCAGAACAGCTGGACTTCAAAATGCCCGATGTCATACTTTACCCTACAGGCGGCGGCGTCGGTCTGATCGGCATCCATAAGGCGCTGAAGGAACTGAAGGCGCTCGGATGGGTCGAGGGCGACCTGCCGAGGCTCGTCGCCGTACAGGCGACAGGCTGTGCGCCGATCGTCAAGGCATGGGAAGAAGGGAAAAGGGAATCCGAATTCTGGAACGACTCCGAAACCATGGCCTTCGGCATCAATGTGCCCAAAGCACTCGGTGATTTCCTGGTGCTCGATGCACTCTATGAGACGGACGGCTGTGCCATCGCAGTAGACGACGAAGTGATGCTCGAGGAACAGGGACGGCTGGCCCGTCTGGAAGGCAGCTTCGTGTGCCCGGAAGGGGCAGCCGCCTTCGCAGCCGCCCGCAGACTGAAGGAGACGGACTGGATCAAAGCGGGCGAAACGGTCGTCGTGCTGAACACCGGAGCAGGCATCAAATATCCGGATACGTTCGATATCCAGCCTGAGCGGCTGGAGAAGGAAGAGACGATCGACAGATAAGGTCGGAATAGTCGGGAACCGGTATGAATAAAAATGCGCTCCTTCCATCGTATTGATGAGGAGCGCATAAATTTATAACTACCAGAACCTGAACCACCCGAGCGTTTCGTATCCAAAGTAGAAGGATAGAAGTGCAAGGATGCTGAAAATCAGGTTCTCCACCTTGCTTCCGGTTCTGATGGTGATGGGGAAGCGGACGGTGAGGTCGAGCGGGAAGAAGAGCTTGATGCCGCTTCTTGTCGCCATATCCAGTATGTAATGGCTCACCATACCTGTCAGCAGCCCGTATTTCAGTATATCGTTTGGAAAGAACCGGTCGATGAGGAACGATACGATTACCAGAAACAGGAGGCTGTGGGTGAATGTCCGGTGGCCGAACAGCAGATTGATGATCCGTGACAGGATGGGGAACCGTCTTCCGATTCTGCTCCCACTGTGGCAGATGTCCGGCAGAAGTGCACCGACGATGCCGGCGCCTACCATGATCAGCGGATTTTCATTCGCTGCATGGGCAACAGCAAGGCTTGCTGTGATGCCACCCAATATATGTGTTTTTCCAGTCATGATGTCGCCTCCTTAATTTTGTCCGAAGTATAATTATAATATATTATATGCATTTTTTCTGTATTTTTCATGAGTTGGATGATGAATATATGCGATTGGCAGGAGATGAAGATTATAACCCGTCATAAAGGGAATGTAGAGACAAAGGAAAATGATTGGGCGATAATGGCATCTTGCCATATTCGAACTGATGGGAAACCGGGACATACCAGGAGGGATAGTCATGGGAAGACTGGATGGCAAAGTGGCAATAATCACTGGTGCAGGCAGCGGCCAGGGGGCAATGGAAGCAGAACTTTTCGCCCGGGAGGGTGCGATGGTCGTAGCGACGGATATGAATGAAGGGCATCTCAATCCGGTGGTGGACGACATCAGCCGGCAGTATCCGGAGACGGTGATCGGCTTAAAGCATGATGTATCGAAGGAAGCGGATTGGCAGCGGATTGTGGAGGAAGCCCTGGGGGCATTCGGCAAAATCGATATCCTCATCAATAATGCCGGCATTACGGGCATGACGGAATTCACCCTGAACAAGCTGACGGTGGAAGAATGGGATAAGGTCATGAATGTCAACGCACTGGGGAACTTCCTCGGCATGAAGCACACCATTCCTGCAATGAAGCGGAATGGGCAGGGGTCGGTCGTAAACATTTCCTCCCTGACCGGCATCAGCGGTCTTGGGGGACTCACTGCGTATTCCGCCTCCAAAGGTGCAATCCGCACCATGACGAAAGGGGCGGCAAGGGACTTCGGTGGAGACCACATACGTGTGAACTCCATCCATCCGGGCTATATTGAGACACCGTCTACGGATTATCTTACATCCAACACAGATATCAGGGAGGCACTGATTGCCGCTGTGCCGCTCAAGTATTTGGGCGAATCGGAAGATGTGGCGTACGCAGCACTGTTCCTGGCGTCGGATGAAGCCAAGTTCATCACTGGGGAAGAACTGATCATAGATGGTGGGCAGACGATAAAGGAATAGGAATATATCATTCATTAAGGAGAGTATCATGGACGGAACAAAAAGAGAATATATAAAACCAGGTGTCAAAGTGAAAGTGGTTCAGAAGCAGCATCAGCGGTCGGGAGAACTGACCGAAGGGGTCGTGGCGAGACTGTTGACCAACTCGGCAACACATCCCCATGGCATCAAAGTGAAGCTTGAGGACGGCACTGTCGGCAGAGTGAAGGAGATATTGGAATAGCTATGAAGAGCGCCCCATCAGCATCGATGCCGACGGGGCGCTCTTCCTATTTGGCTTCTGTTTCTGCAATGTCGACCGGTCTGGCGCGGTATACACGCAGTGCCATCACTGCCGCAATGGTGGAAACGACGAAGGCGATGAAGTAGACGAGTTCTACACCGGCCACCATGGCCAGGTCGATTGTTGCCGGATCATCCGGTGTCTCTGCGTTTGAGAGGTAGCTGGCCTGTCTTGCATTAAGAATGCTGATGAAGACCGAAACGCCTATGGCGCCAGCCATTGGCTGCAAGGTGGATATGACAGCGGTGCCGTGCGGGTAGAGCCGTTTCGGCAGCTGATTGAGCCCGTTGGTCTGGGCAGGCATCATGATGGCCGAAACCGAGATCATGAGCAACAGGAAGCCGATGACGATCATCCATACGGAACTGTCAGTGTCCAGCCGGCTCATCATGAACATGGTGCCGCTCAGTACAATTGTTGCGGGGATCATCATCGGTCTCGGACCGACCTTATCGAACAGCTGCCCCATGAAAGGGGAGAGCGCACCGTTCAGCAGACTTCCGGGAAGCAGGAGAATGCCCGCAGTGGCGGCACTCAGTGCCAGAGGCCCCTGCATGTAGATCGGCAGGATGATCTCCGAGGCGAACATGGTCATGATGATGATCAGGAACATGATGACGGCATGACGGTACATCGGGTACTTGAACACTCTGAGATCCATGATGGGCTCATCCAGGCGCAGCTGCCGGTAGGCAAACAGGAAGATGCCGGAAATTCCCAAAAGGAGGGAAAGAAGTACCACTGGACTCAGGAAGCCGGCTTCACTCTCTCCGACCGAGCTGAATCCATAGATGGTGGCGCCGAAACCGACGGTGGAAAAAACGATGGATGGAATGTCGATTTTGGGCCGGGTCACTTCCGATACATTGACCAGGAAGAAATATGCGAACACTATGGAGAATAATGAAAATGGAATGACTGTAATGAACAGAAAACGCCATCCGAGGTATTCTACAATGATGCCGGAAAGTGTCGGACCGATGGCCGGTGCGAACATGATGACGAGACCGACGATTCCCATGATCCTGCCGCGTTTATGGGGCGGGTACATCAACAGGAATACATTGAACATGATCGGCATCAGCATTCCGGTTCCGACGGCCTGTATCAGACGGCCTGTCAGAAGGATGCCGAAGGTCGGCGCGGAGGCGGCGATGGTCGTGCCAATGGTGAATATGATCATCGTGCCCAAAAAGAGCTGGCGGGTGGTGAACCATTGGATCAGCAGGGCCGAGACCGGGATGACGATCCCCATTACGAGCATGAAGCCTGTTGCCATCCATTGTACGGTCGGCAGGTTGATGTCAAATTCAACCATCAGTGTCGTCAGGGCGATATTGAGCAGTGTTTCATTCAAAATCGCAAAAAATGCCCCGATGATGAGCGAAAGCATGATCGGGAGGGTTTTGATATCGGGATTGTCCGATAGATATTCATATCGGCTGGTACTGTTTTTTTCCATATATAGGTCTCCTGTATGTATTGATGTATGAGTGCATTTGAATATATTATTATGAATGAAGGGATTACACAAGGGTTACGACTTGTGAATATCCAGAAAAAGGAGCGGGGCCCATGAGATGTGGTACGGAATGCTTCATTGTGACATTCGAAAAAGACGGTGATGTGTATACCAAGGAGGCCCGGGCGAAGTCGCAGATCGAAGCACGCAGGATGGTCAGCAGCCGATACGGGGCTGATAGCCGAATCAAAAAAATAGTGAAAAAATACAAATGAACGTTTGCAATTCATATGGCTTTAGTGTAGTATGCAAAACTATAGTATATTTCTTAAATATTCGGAAAATATTGAAGTGTACTATAAATTAAATGTATACAAAATACGGAGGCGAACTATTTAACATGTCCAAACTTTGGAATGATGTGGACGCGTACTTTACTTCCCAGCTGAATGCTGATGATGAAGTAATTACGGGAATTCTCGAAAACGAAGAAGAAAGAACCGAAGCGACGAGTGGCCAAGGAAAGTTTCTTCAGTTACTGGCGAGAATCAAAGGTGCAAAAACGGTGTTGGAAATAGGTACATTGAGTGGCTACAGTACATTATGGCTGGGTAAGGCACTGCCGGAGGATGGCAAGATGGCTACTATCGAGTCCAACCCTGAATATGCAAAGACAGCGTTCGAGCACATTAAGGCTGCTGAACTGGATGACAAGGTTGAGGTCATCGAGGCGCCGGCGGAAAATACATTGCCGAAATTGCTTGAAAGAGGGTATCCACGCTTTGATTTCATCTATATCAATGCAAATCAGCAGCATTATCCGGACTACCTTGAAGCGGCAATCAACATGGCCAAGAGCGGCTCGGTCATCGTAACGGAACGTAAGATCATGGAATCGTTTGAAGAGGAAGAGGCGAAATGCCCTAAAATGCAGCGTTTCCTGCAGATACTTACAGAACATCCCCGTGTAGATGCAACAGCAGTTCAGACAGTAGGCAGCAGAGGACATGACGGGTTCGTCATGGCAGTATTGGATTAACCGAAAAAGTATACAAATTAAAAAGCTCAGTATCAACCTACTAAAGTGGATTGATACTGAGCTTTTTATTGTCATTTCTTACCGGCGGGCGGCTGTTATGGTAGAGTATATATAAAATTGCAAAGAAGGGGATACGGTGCTGACGCGTTTCAACGCTTTCATTCAAAAGTGGATTGCGCTCCTCACGCCGCTCAGCCTCATCACAGGGGTTCTGCTCGGCGAAGTGGGGACGCACTTCCTCTTCCTGATTCCATGGTTCTTTGCCTTCATGACCTTTACCGGGGCACTGGGCATGGATTTCAAGGATTTCAAAATGGTTGTGAAGTATCCGAAAGCGATACTGCTGAGCATTCTTTTTCTGCATATCCTGATGCCCCTGTGGGGATATATGCTGGCGACGGTCCTGCTGGATGATTCCCTTCTGACCATCGGATTCACACTGGCAGTGGCGGTACCGACAGGGGTGACTTCGGTCATATGGGTGACCATCACCAGGGGCAATCTGCCACTTGCACTTTCCATCATTCTGCTGGATACACTGCTCGCTCCAATCATATTGCCACTCATACTCATAGCGGTTGCAGGTACAGCCGTCACCATCAATTCCGGGACGCTGATTATGGGACTGCTTTGGATGATTGTATTGCCGACTCTGGCCGGCATCCTGATGAACGAAGTGACACGCGGCAGGGTGAAGGATACATTGGGTGTTTCTCTGGCGCCTTTCTCAAAATTCAGCCTGCTGCTCATCATCATGATCAACGGCAGTGTCATTGCCCCCTACCTGCAGGAGTTTTCCTGGGAAATCGTCGGCATACTGTTCCTTGTTCTGTTCGTTACCTTGTCTGCGTATGCCTTTGCACTGGGTACCGGACACTACCTGCTGAAGGATCCGTCCATCGTTACGACGTTCACATACAACGTGGGTATGAGGAACATTTCGGTTGGGGTGGTCATCGCCACTGCCTATTTTCCTCCAAAAGTCGCGATGCCGGTGGTGTTCTGCATGCTTTTCCAGCAGCTGATCGCCTCCTTTGCGAGCAAAGCGATGACCCGGTATCAGGCGTATAGAAACTATTGAAGTCAGACAGTCCGCGTGGAGGACTGTCTTTAATTTTTACAAGGGTGTCTACATAAATAGTGTGAGAATGGGTATAGGAAAATATTGAAGATTTATCATTTTTATGAGGAGGCTACATATGGAGCGATTCAAAGCGCTGGTCGTCGACCAGGTGGACGAAGAAACGGTGATGGATATTAAGGAAATCGGCATGGACGATCTGTCTGACGGGGAAGTGACGATCAAAGTTGCCTATTCAAGCGTCAACTACAAAGACGGCATGGTGGCGGTAACGGGCAGCATCGCTGAAACATTCCCGCTTGTTCCGGGAATCGACCTTGCAGGCACGGTACTTTCTTCTGAAGACGAGCGTTTCAAGGAAGGGGACGAAGTGATTGCCACCAGCTACTATATCGGTACGCGTCATAGCGGCGGTTTCAGTGAAGTCGCGAGAATCCCCGCGGAATGGGTCGTCGCACTGCCGGAAGGACTGACGCTGAAGGAAGCGATGGAGCTTGGCACAGCAGGTTTTACGGCCGCATTGTGCGTCCAGAGGCTGGAAGAGAATGGACTCGAACCCGGGTCGGGCAAGGTGCTCGTCGATGGAGCGAGTGGCGGTGTCGGCAGCCTCGCCATCAATATGCTTTCCGACAAGGGCTACGACGTCGTGGCAAGTACGGGACGGACGGAAGAAGCGGAATACCTGAAATCCTTGGGCGCCGCCAAAGTCATCCACAGGGATGAAGTGACCGATACGGACGGAAAATCCACCAGGAAGAGGCAGTGGAAAGCGGCCATCGACCCGGTTGGCGGCAAAACACTGCAGTATATCCTGAGCAGCCTCGATTATGGCGGTTCAGTCGCAACGTGCGGGCTGGCCGGCGGCATCGAAGTGGAGACGACGGTACTGCCTTTCATTTCCCGGGCAATAAACTGGCTCGGCATCGATTCCGTCAAATATCCGATGGAGCGCAGGGTGAAGGTATGGGAAAGCCTTGCAGGGGACATGAAACCTTCTGCACTGGAGACCCATATCTCCCATGAAGTATCGCTCGAAGAACTGCCGGATATTTTGCGTGATATTCTTAAAGGCCGCGTCCGTGGCCGTATCATTGTCAAATTCCAATAAAAGAATCCCTTCATCCAATCTGTTTATGGATGAAGGGATTTTTTTATTTGGCGTATGCCTCTTCTTCAATTACTTTGATATGGGCATTCACTTCGTCTGCTGAGAGGTCATTTTCAATGACATACCTGTTTCTTGGATGCTTTGTGCATTCCAGGGAGCAGCCGCCAAGATGCTTCGCTTCATTTTCTTCGGAAGCGAGGATCTGGTCGTTGCACTCAGGATTTGCACAGTTGATATAACGTTCGCAGGGAGTGCCGTCGAAATGATCCCTGCCGACGACATTGTGCTCCACCTGGTTGACGGGCACGGTCAGCCTTTCGTCGAAGACATACATCATGCCGTCCCAGTTCTGCCCTTTGACCTCAGGGTCTTTGCCGTATGTTGCAATGCCGCCATGGAGCTGTCCGACATCGTCGAATCCTTCACGTTTCAGCCAGCCTGAGAACTTTTCACAGCGTATGCCGCCAGTGCAGTAGGTCAGGATGCGCTTGCCCTCAAGCATTTCGCGGTTCTCCTCGACCCATTCCGGCAGTTCACGGAACGATTCGACATCCGGACGGACGGCACCGCGGAAATGGCCGACATCATATTCATAAGTGTTTCTTGCATCCAGGACAATCGTATTTTCATCCTGCATCTGTTCATAGAAATCTTTCGGTTCCAGGTACTCGCCTGTCAGTTCGCGCGGATCGATATCATCCTCCAGGCTGAGGTTGACAAGCTCCGGCCGCGGACGTACATGCATCTTTTTGAAGGCGTGGCCTTCCGATTCGTCGATCTTGAACACGATGCTATCGAACAGGGGATGGCGCTTCATGTATTCCATATACTTTTCGGTGTCTTCCACAGTCCCGGAGACGGTACCGTTTATACCTTCATTGGCGACAAGAATGCGCCCTTTGAGATTCATTCCCTTGCACAGATCAAGGTGCTCCTCTGAGAATGCCTCGGGATCTTCAATGTCTGTGTAGTAGTAATAGAGTAAAACTTGATATTTCATTGTCTTTTCCACCTATCAATTATATTTGCAGGATATACCTGATAGCTGCATGGAATAAAAGTCCTTTCATGCAATTGTTTATTATATCAATTAAACAATACATTTGAAAGGACTTTTTACACCTGTCAAAAATTATTCAATTCAACCGGGCTACAGGCCTTCTGCACCGCCCGGACGCGGCGAGTCGGCTGCACCGTAGAGCTTGTGTCCGTTCGTCTGGTCGATCATGATTGCCTGTACATCCCCGAGGCGGGTATCCGCCGTTTCTTTTCTGAACGACTGGTCGAAGTCATAGCCCAGCTTTTCCAGTGCTTCCAGCATCTCTTTTGCCAAGCCGTCCTCCCACTGGGTTTCAAGATCACGTGTTACATAGACTCTCGGATCCTTGATTGCTTCATCCAGTGACATGTTGTAGTCTATGATGTTTATGATGGTCTGGGCTACCGAGGCGACGATCGTCTGGGCACCCGGGGAACCGAGTGTGAAGAACGGCTTCCCTTCATGGAAAAGTATCGTCGGACATTTGGAGCTTGTCGGATACTTATGGCCATTCGGCTCATTGACCTGGCCGGGCTCGGCTTCAAAGTCGGTCAGGTCGTTGTTCATGAGGAAGCCGTAGCCCGGTACCATGATGCCGGATCCAAAGATGCGTTCTATCGAGGATGTGCAGGAAACGACGTTGCCCCACTGGTCCACCGCAGTGAAGTGGGTCGTTTCCATTCCTTCATTGCCCACGTACCTATCGGTTTCAATCGTGCCGTCCCTGCCCGGCTGATATTTCCAAGGATCGCCTGCTTCATATGCTTTTGCTTCATTCTCTTCTGATATCAGCTGGAGGCGTTCTTTAATATAGTCCTCATTCAGCAGTCCATCCATCGGGAGTTCATGGAAATCTGCATCGCCGATATGGGCATTCTTGTCGGCAAGGGCCAGCTGCATCGTCTGGGCGAGCAGATGATACTTTTCAGACGAGTGCGGATCATATTGTGAAATATCGATGTTTTCGAGTATTTTCAGCTGCTGGGCCACTGCGATGCCACCGCCGCTTGGGGGAGCAGGCATTGCGATATCGAACCCTTTATAGTTGCTCCATAACGGTTCTTCGATCTTGACATGGTAGTTGATCAGATCCTGGTGGTTCATGACCCCGCCCTGGTTCTGGACAGCTTCTATGATGGCATCGGCAATCTCACCTTCATATACGGAATCGAACCCTTCGTCCCTGATGGTCTTCAAAGTTTTCGCAAGTTCAGGCTGCACGATGGTATCGCCTTCCCTGAGCGGTTTGCCACCCGGCATGAATTTCTTCCGTGCCTCTTCTCCGAGGCGATGGTCAAAAAGATCAAGTGTACGTTCCCATAGGGAATTCACACGGAAGTCCGATTCGGCCAGCTCGATGGCCGGTTCAACCAACTTTTCAAGGGGGAGGGTGGCATACTTTTCATGCAGGTGCTTGAGCCCTTTCATGATGCCCGGCACCCCGACGGAAGTGCCGTGTGTGGATCGTTTGTCGAACGGAACGACCTCCCCTTCTTCATCAAGGAAGCATTCAGGTTCAAGTCCGGCCGGTGCCCGGGAATGGGCATTGATGACTTTCGTATCCTCATTTTCCTTGTCGTAGCACACGATAAAGCCGCCTGCGCCGATGCCGGTGTTCATGCCTTCGACAACAGACAACGCGAGCTGTACTGCAATAAGTGCATCGAATGCATTGCCGCCCTGGTCCAGCATCTGGTTGCCGGCGTGGGTGGCTTCCTTTATGGCACTTGCCACCATGCCATATTTGCCGGTATCCCCTTTAATCTGATTGCCTGTATCATAATATTTTTCCTGTGCCTCAAAAATTTCTTGCAGGTTCGCCATTATCAATCTCACCTGTCCTTCTTCTGTAAATCGAGTTATAGTTTCATAACCTAAAAAGTACAATGCTAAACACAATTTTCAGCCCGAAGGATGAGGAATAAAAGGCTCGAAGAGTGGAAATCCACCATGAAAATTGGTAAAATCATATAATTGGATATCGAATGAGGAGAGGTAGATGATGGATGGACAGAAATAAAGCGCTCGTTGTTTTCTCCGGCGGACAGGATAGTACGACATGCATGTTCCATGCCATGGCAAACTATGGTGAAGTGGAACTGGTGACATTTGATTACGGACAGCGCCACAGCAAAGAGATCGAAGTGGCAAAAAACATTGCAGAGGAACAGGGGCTCAAGCATCATGTACTTGACATGTCGCTGCTCGGACAGCTGAGCCCGAACGCTTTGACCGAGCATGGGATGAATATTGTCCAGGCAGAGGACGAGACGGTGCCGAATACATTTGTGCCTGCCAGAAACATGCTCTTCCTGTCATTCGCGACCGCCCTCGGCTACCAGACAGGCGCCGGGACGATCATTACAGGTGTGTGCGAAACGGATTTCAGCGGCTATCCGGACTGTCGTGATATTTTCATCAAATCGATGAATGTCACTGCGAATCTTGCAATGGACCGGAATTTCGTCATCGAAACACCTCTGATGTGGCTGGACAAGAAACAGACATGGGCACTGGCTGATGAATATGGACAGCTCGACTATATAAGGAATAGAACATTGACGTGCTATGAGGGCGTCATTGGGGACGGGTGTGGAGAATGCCCGGCATGCAGGCTGAGAAACGCAGGGCTGCGTGCATATCTGAACGAAAAGGAGTGACAATGATGAGCTATAAGACACCCGAGCATGATTATAAATATGAACTCAACAAGGACCTGAACTTCTCTGCAGCACACTTTATTCCCGATGACCGTGCAGGCAAATGCAGCAATGTCCACGGCCATACCTACTTCGTCAATATCACGATTGCCGGTGATCGGCTTGATGATCTCGGATTCCTGGTCAACTTTTCATCGCTCAAATCCCTGATCAGCGATGCATTCGACCATACACTGCTCAACGAACACAAACGGTTCCAGGAGCGCCCGCCGACATCCGAGACGCTGGCGGAGACCATATATGAGATGGTGGCGGAATTTGTCGGCGGTCTGGATAACCGGCCGGTATGCCTGCAGGTGTATCTTCAGGAGACACCGACAAGTTACGTCATCTATCGTCCCAAGGAGAGTCGGAAGTAATGAAAGTACCAGTACTTGAAATTTTCGGTCCCACATTCCAGGGGGAAGGCGCAGTCATCGGCCAGAAGACCATGTTCGTCAGAACGGCCGGATGCGACTACAGCTGCAGCTGGTGTGATTCTGCGTTCACGTGGGATGGCAGCCAGAAGGACAAGGTCCGCATGCTGACCGCCGATGACATATTGGGCACGCTGGATGACCTTGCACCGGGCAACTACAACCATGTAACCATATCCGGAGGAAATCCGGCACTGCTCAAGAACATGCAGGAATTTGTGGAGAAGGCCAAGTCGCGCGGTATCGCACTGGCCGTGGAAACGCAGGGGACGGTATTCCAGGAGTGGCTTGCGGAGATCGATGATGTGACCATCAGCCCGAAACCGCCAAGTTCCGGCATGAATACCGACTTCGAAAAACTCGAACGCGTGATGGCCGGCCTGGACGAAGGACCCGCCCACTATAACCTCAAGGTTGTCGTCTTCGACGAGAAGGATTTTGAATATGCGGCGGATGTACACCAGAGGTATCCGGGTGTGGATTTTTACCTCCAGGTAGGGAATCCATATCTGGGTGACAATGTCGACGGACATACCTTCAAACTGCTTGAACGCTATGAGCATCTGGTCGATATGACCATGGCCGATCCACGCATGAACGATGCGAAAGTGCTGCCACAGCTGCATACGCTGCTGTGGAGCAACAAACAGGGCGTCTAAAGGCTCCAGGCAATTGACAGGAGAGGATACCTTTGAATTGTTATAATGGGCATAAGACATATTCATTGAAGGAGGCAGGATTATGGAAATTGAAATCTGGTCGGATATCGGATGTCCATTCTGCTATATAGGCAAGCACAACTTTGAAGCGGGACTTGACCGGTTCGAGTCAAAAGATAAGGTGAGTGTCATCCATAAGAGTTTCCGTCTTGATCCGGCGGCATCCACAGAACCGGATGGAAGCATGGCTGAACTGCTGGCCAAAAAGTACGGGAAGAGCCTGGAAGAAGCAAGGCAGATGAACCGGCAGGTCAGTGGGGCGGCAGAGGCTGCCGGACTCGAATTCAATCTGGATGCGGTCATACCGTCCAACACGATGGATGCCCACCGTTTGGTCAAGGTGGCAGAAGCGGAAGGAAAAGATGGCGAAGCACTGGAGCACCTGTACCATGCATACTTCACAGAGGGCAGGAATGTCGCCAGGACAGAGGTGATTCTGGACATTGCACAGGCCATAGGAATGGACAGGATAGCAGTGGAGGAGATGCTCGGTTCGAATGATTACAAGGAATCGGTCATTTCAGATCAGAATGAAGCCAATCGGCTGGGCGCCCAGGGCGTGCCATTCTTTGTCATCAACCGCAAATATGGTGTATCCGGTGCACAGCCTCCGGAAGCCTTCCTCGAAGCGGTCGAAAAAGCTTACGAGGAGGAAAAGCCGCTCGTCGATCTGGGTGGAGACGACGGTGCCTCCTGTGGCAGGGATGGCTGTGAGTAGGGAGAATTCAATATAGAGGTCCCTTAGCTACCCTCTATAAAAAACTAGGACACATGAAAGACCATGTGGCCGGAGAAGCTGCATGGTCTTTCATGTATGAAAAGGAGCAGGAATGATGAGTGAAGAAAACACACAGGATCTGAGTCTTCTGGGCAACCAGAATGTAAAATATGATTTTGATTACAATCCGGATGTCCTTGAGACATTCGACAACAAATATCCGGGACGGGACTACTTCGTCAAGTTCAACTGTCCGGAGTTCACTACACTATGCCCGATAACAGGGCAGCCCGATTTTGCAACGCTGTATATCAGCTACATCCCGGACGTCAAAATGGTTGAAAGCAAAGCGTTGAAGCTCTATCTTTTCAGCTATAGAAACCACGGTGGATTCCATGAGAGCAGCGTCAATATGATCATGGATGATCTGGTCAGACTGATGGATCCGAAGTATATCGAAATATGGGGCAAGTTTACACCGCGTGGCGGCATATCCATCGACCCTTACTGCAACTATGGCCGCCCGGGGACGAAGTATGAAGAGATGGCGGACTATCGCATGATGAATCATGATATGTATCCCGAAAAAGTGGACAATAGGTAATTGGTGGAAAAAGAAAAGGAGCCCGGGAGGGCTCCTTTTCTATTCTGAAGCAGTACGGCCGGATCGGTTGTAAGTGACGATCCTGTACAGATGATGGATGGCACCATACAGAACCAGCAGCGGTGTAATGATCAGCAGCAGGAAGAAGAACAGGCCACCGAATTCGCGCAACCCGAAAGTGGCGAAGAATTCCTGTGTAGCGACATCGGAGAGCGGTGGATAGAATACATATACATAAATGAATCCAATCACTGCAAGTGTAAACACATAGAAAACCATATTCGTAATGTGATAAGGCAGTGTATATTTGTCGAATTTGAACATATTATAAAATTCCCCTTCGTATTCATTTCATCCACATTATACACTATAATATGAATATGAGAAAATAGAAAATGGTGAATTATAGAAAAATTAGGAGGTTCCTTATGGGTATCAGGAAAGCTGTTCATGAAGATTTGGAAAGAGTAGTGGAAATAAAGGAGAAGGTGGTTCCGCTGATGGTCGGTGCCGGAAATACACAATGGAGTGAGGCATACCCCGATCAAAACCGTTTCAGCAGGGATGTGGAAGCGGGGTCATTATATGTATTTGAAGAGGATGGGAGGCTGGATGGCTTCGTAGTTGTGGATGACGACCACCCCGCGCCATACGATGAGATACAGTGGGAAGTCCCGCGTACAGAAAGCAGGGCGATGCACCGCATGGCAGTGGATCCTTCACGGCAGGGACGGGGCATTGCCCGCAAAATGATGAAGGCAGTTGAAGAAAGGATTGAAGCAGAAGGCTACAGGGGCATCCATACGGACACCTCCCTTGAAAACGAAAAAATGCAGAAACAGTTCGAGAAGAATGGCTATACGTTCAGAGGGAAATTGCATCTGGATGATAATGAGGACGACTGGTATGTCGCCTATGAAAAAGTTTTTGGGAACAGGTATTGAATGCGCATTCACAATTTGGTTTTTTTCCCCGGATGTATAGTGTAAGATGAAGAGTGGAGTTAATGAAAATAGGGGGAATTTTAAGTGAAACTACTACTCAAGCTGATTGCCGGTATCGTCGTCGGTATCGGAATCGGTGCACTGTATTATGGTGTGGATGCATCAGGGGGAATGGAATCGGTGCTGGCGTTCCTGGTCAGGCTGCTGCTTACTTTGGAATCTATTCTGGGAAGCTTCATATTCTTCATGATTCCATTGATTATCCTTTTCTTCATTGCCAACGGAATTTCGAAGATTGGAGCAGGATCCGGCAAAGTGGTCGGCGCAACATTGGGTACAGCATACATATCAACACTCGGTGCCGGCATCCTGGCGTATCTGGTGGCAATGATGGTCATGCCGCGCATCACCGATGGGGGAAGTGTTCCTGAGGAAGGCGCAGGGCTCGAACCGTTCTTCGAATTTGAAATCGCACCGCTCATGGACATCCTCACAGCGCTTGTTCTGGCATTTGCTTTCGGGATTGTCATTACACTTACGAAGTCGGAACTCATGCAGAGATGGTTCGAAGAAGGGAAGAACATCGTTGAGTTCCTGATCGAAAAGGTCGTCATTCCGATACTTCCATTCTACATTGCGGGTGTCTTCGCAGGAATGGCGTCACAGGGGACGGTATTTGACACACTTGCTGTATTCGGTGTCGTGCTCCTTGTGGCGATACTGCTCCACTGGGTCTGGATTACCATACAGTATACGATAGCCGGTGCATTGATCGGGAAGAATCCATTAAAGATGGTGAAGACGATGATGCCCGCCTACTTTACAGCACTGGGTACGATGAGCAGTGCTGCAACGATACCTGTCACACTGAGACAGACGAAGGAGAACGGTATCCGCAACAGGATTGCAGACTTCGTCATTCCATTGTGTGCAAATATCCACCTCTCGGGAAGTACGATTACAATCGTCAGCTGTTCCATCGCAGTCATGTCGGTACTGCCGGACTATGAACTCCCAGGCTTCTTCACGATGCTTGGAACGATCATGCTGCTTGGAGTTGTAATGATTGCGGCACCGGGTGTACCCGGAGGCGCAATCATGGCGGCAAGTGGTGTACTTATGACGAATCTTGGCTTCACTGAAGCGGCCGTTGCATTCATGATTGCCCTGTACATGGCTCAGGACAGCTTCGGTACTGCGGCAAACATCACAGGAGATGGTGCAGTCAGCGGCATCATCGATGCGTACGAACAGAAATTGAATAGATGACATGAAAAAGACCGCTACGTGCGGTCTTTTGTTATTTCCTTGATGAATATAACGGTGGGGAGGACGATGCCCAGAAATCCTTCAAATATGGAGATGAAACGTATCGCTCCAACGGGTACCAGATCTCCGTATCCTATTGATAGGAGCGTGACCCCACTGTAGTAGAGCATCTGCATGAATGTGTAGTCAGTAATCAGTTCCCCGGTGTTGCCTACTTTAAGAATGGGGGTATAGACTGAAGAAATGTAATATATCATGGCGAATATGAACATGGTGGATAACAATACAGTGAGTATATACAAATAGAGCGGCCACTGGAGAGAAAACTTATGGGTATCCTTCATATTCCCCTTCTTTTTGGCGAATGCACCCAACTGGAACAATATAAGAACGACAAGAATGCCTAGAAAAGCCTGAGCCATCAAATTCCCCCAAAATCAAAAGTTGTTTATAATGGTATGTAAGATAAATAAGAAAAAGGACATTGGTTATGAACAAATTTTTATATCTCATCATCGTCATATGTTTTCTGGATCTGTTTGTCCAGCTGCCGATCATCACACCATTCGCTTTATCTTTGGGTGCAGATGAATATACGGCAGGCATCATAGTAGCAATATATTCCCTCTTCAACATGGTCGGAAACGTTTTTGGGGGGTTTTTCTCGGATAAATTCGGGCGAAAGAACATGCTTCTCCTGGGTATGGGGCTGCAGGTGGTCATCCTGCTCACCTACACGGTGGTTCCATCGGTCGGGCTGCTGATGCTTATCCGGGTGGTCCATGGGTTCTCAAGCGGTCTGCTGACACCTGCCGCATTCAGCCTGGTGGCGGATATATCGAAAAAGAAAGCCATCGGCCGCTCGATGGCTCTGACGGGAGTCTCCATCGGTACAGCAGCAGTTCTTGGTCCTGCACTTGGCGGCATCATCTCGAGCCAGGCAGGCTATGAGATGGTCTATCTTGTCATGTCCGGCATCTTCGTTTTTGGCATTCTGCTGATTCTCGTTACAGTAAAGGAGAGCACGACGGAGCAGAGCCGGAAAATCCATTATGCGACGAACTATGGACAGATCATCACCCGTCCATCCCTCATTGTTGCCTATATATCCGCTTTTACGCTGATGGTCTCAAATGGATCCCTTGCTTTCGGCCTTCCGTTGAAAGTTGCGGCAGTCGGGCTGTCCGACCAGTCGACAGGAGCCATGCTGAGCGTTTTCGGCATTGTTGCGATACTGGTCTTTGCCACACCGGCCAACCGGATCTATTCGAAATATAGTCCGGTGGCTCTTGTGGCATCAGGCATATTCATCGTGGCGATGGCCATGATTTTTCTGCATTTCGTGCCCACAGTGTTCCTCATCTATATGGCAATGGTCATATATGGGATTGGATTCAGCTTCATATTCCCATCCATGAACAAAATCATCGGCCAGAACACGGAGATGCACGAAAGAGGAAAGGCAAACGGAATCTTCTATTCCTTTTTCTCACTTGGATCCGTTGCCGGCTCCTACCTTTCCGGCATATTCGCCACATATTTTGAGACGCCTTTCCTATTCATCGGATTGATACTTATCATACTGCTTGGTGGCATCTATACTGTTCAT
The DNA here is from genome assembly GCF_038561955.2 of Salinicoccus sp. Bachu38. Lineage (NCBI taxonomy): Bacteria > Bacillati > Bacillota > Bacilli > Caryophanales > Staphylococcaceae > Salinicoccus > Salinicoccus bachuensis. The sequence goes on from NZ_CP138333.2 coordinate 324,022, forward strand.
AAGAAAAGTGGATTCAGAGAATCATTTTAGGGGAAATAAGTTGTCTAAGGATGTGATAAAGTGAAGAATGTGCTATTGATGGGTGTGAGCGGAAGAATCGGCCAGAACCTGTACAGGGAACTGAAGGACACTTTCAACCTCTACGCCTTTTCAAGTGCCGATCAGGATGATACCGGTATGGATATCACCTTTCTGAAGAAGGATCTGTTCATTTTGCCGGAGGTCGAGGAAGCTTTGAGGGGCATCGATACAGTAATTTTCTTCGAGGATCCCATAATGAGGCTCAACCGGCAGACCCAGGGGAGGTTCGAGGACCTGTATATACTCCTGGCCGATAATATTGCACGTGCCTCCCAAATAAGGGAAGTCGAACAGATCATCTTTGTTGCGGATGAAGTCAGCAGTGAATATACAGCCGATGTGCTTGGTGCATACGGCACAGAAGTCAAGGTCACTCAGACGCCCATCAAGAGATACGGAAAAACCCTGTCATATAAAGCTTCCGATTACAATAATGTCAGAAGTGTACAGAGGGCGCCGCTTCCGGAAGGTTGGCACATCAAGGACGTCGGCAAGTACTATTTTGAATGGCTGAATGAAATCCTCTATGACCTGATCAATGTTGAATACGACAGGCATCTCATAAAAATACGATTTGCCAGGATGGATGCGCCCGCACTGATTGTGGAATATGATGCAAAAAGAAGTTACAATGGCGTTGAAATCTACAGGATACAGGGGGGCGGCCTGTCAAAGCGGATGTCTAACAAGACGCCCCGTCTGGAGTTCAGAGAGCTTCCGGGCCGTGAGGAGTTCATCATGGCGCTTCATGACTTTGAGCCGAAATCCCCTTGGTCCGTCTATCTGCTCACCCAGGCACCGCTGTATACACTGGTGAACCGCATATACCAGGTGGAGATGACCATAAATAACGAAGCACCGGGGTCACATAACCGGCCGTTCAACGGAAAATAGAAAAAGAGAGCAGCATACCAATGGTATGCTGCTCTCTTCTATAATCCCAAACTTTATTAGTGGATGAAGTTGTGGCCGGAAACTTGGGAAGAGCTGATTGTCCTGAAGGATTTAACACCCTTGCCGCTGCCGAAGTTCATTTCGGAAACGAGGATAGATCCATCGGAGTTGATTCTTTCAACGACTGCTACGTGGCCAAGACCCCAAGCGAAGTTGGTCCATGCATTCGCCTGCATGATTGCACCGACGGATGGGGAGTTGTTCACTTTGTAGCCTGCACTTTTTGCTCTGTTATCCCAGTCGTATGCATTGCCCCAGTTGTTGCCTACCGGTTTGCCGAGCTGCTGGCGGCGTTCGAATACATACCATGTGCAGTCTCCCCAGTAGTAGTAGTTCTTGCCGTAGGATACATTCGTTGGTGCCGGTGCAGAAACGTTCTGTGTTGCTGAGCTGCTGCTTTCAGAAGCGCTGGAGCTGCTCTCGGTAGCATTTGAGCTGTTGGAAGAGCTTGCCGTACCGGACACTTTCAGGGACTGTCCCGGATAGATGACTGTGGATGACATGTTATTGAGGTTCATGATGTTTCTGTATGTAGTACCATGAGCCGAAGCGATCCTGCTCAGCGTGTCGCCGGATTTTACTGTGTAGGATCCAGTTGAAGCGCTTGAAGAACTGCTTGAGCTTGAAGAACTGCTTGAAGCACTTGAGCTGGAAGAGCTGCTTGAGCTGGAAGAACTGCTTGAAGCACTTGAGCTGGAAGGCTTGTCAGAAGAACTGGAAGAGCTTCCGCTTACAGACAGTTTCTGTCCTGGATGGATGATATGTGAAGAAATATTATTGATATTCATCAGTGTTCTGTAGTTCATGCCGTGTGCTCTTGCAATCTTGCTCAGCGTATCGCCGGACTTGACTGTGTATGTACCACTTGCAGAGCTTGAGCTGGAAGAGCTGCTTGAACTTGAAGAACTGCTTGAGCTTGAAGAACTGCTGGAAGAGCTGCTTGAACTGCTTCCGCTGGTTTTGAGGCTCTGGTTTACATAGATCATATCAGAAGACAGGTTGTTCCAGGATTTGAGCTGGGATACGGATACGCTGTTCTGATTTGCTATTTTCCAAAGTGTATCTCCACTTTGTACTTTATAGGATGATGCTTCCGCTTGGTCTGAAAGACCGTATGTAGTAAGGGCTGCTGTTGCTGTCAAAGCAGTAATGACTTTTTTCATAAGTGAGTTGATCCTCCTGAGTTGTGTTTGTAAGTATATATATGATTTATGTTATGTTCAAAGTTGGCTGTCTGTGTTTACAAAATATATCTTAGCAAATTAATGACAGAAAAAGGGCGATGTAATACAACTGTAATATAATTAAAACATTCCTAATACATTCAGATTGTTCTCGTAACGGGACGGAAACCTACTTCGGTTGTTTTTAACAATCCGGGGTATAGAAACTGTATTATGAAATGTAAATGGAGGTATTTATATGGCGGACCGTCATGACTATAGATTGGTATGGCTTTATTTTCTCTACTACTGGGTGATTTTCGGCATCGGTACATACTTCGGTCAGTATCTGCCGGAAGAATGGCGTCCGACCGCTTCGATGGTGCTATTCGGCTTGCTGATGATTTCGCTTTTCGTGAGGGGGTTCAACCACAGCGGACCGATCATCAGCCATCTCTACGCCTTTCTGGTCGGGCTGGTGTCATTCGGTCTGTTTGAATCGTTCATAGCGGATTTTGGGACGGATATATTCTATCGCATTGTACTTCTCGGTATCATCGTATTTATCTTCTTCGGCTTCATCGGCTACTTTTTCCTGAGGGACATCACCCATTGGGGAAAATACCTGTTCATCGCATTGCTCATACTCATTTTCACGACCCTGATCAATTTCTTCATCAACCTGCCGTATATGACACTGGCGATTACGATAGTCGGCCTGGTGCTCTATATACTCTTTACGATGTATGACTTCAACCGTATGAAGAACAAGCAGTTCAGTCCAAGGGAGATGGGCTTCAATCTCTTCATCAACCTCCTGATCATCATCAAGAGGCTGTTGAGGCTGTACCAATACATTAACAATAGGCGATGAATGCTATAAAATGATATATTGTAGGATATAAACCAGCTAAAAAGGAAGATGACGAATGGGACGCAAATGGAATAATATCAAAGAGAAAAAAGCGCAGAAGGATAAGGATACGAGCCGGGTCAATGCAAAATTCGGACGGGAGATATACGTTGCTGCCAAGAAGGGGGAACCGAATCCCGAGAGCAACCAGGCACTGAAGGCGGTGCTGGACCGTGCAAAGACCTATTCTGTACCGAAGCATATCATCGACAAGGCGATCGATAAGGCCAAGGGCAGCGATGACGAAGCATTCGACGAGCTGCGTTATGAAGGGTTCGGACCGGAAGGTTCGATGATCATCGTGGATGCACTGACGAACAATGTGAACCGTACCGCTTCGGATGTACGGGCCGCTTTCGGCAAGAATGGCGGCAATATGGGCGTCAGTGGCGCGGTAAGCTATATGTTCGATGCAAAATCAGTCTTTGTGTTCACAGGCTTCGATCCCGAAGACACGATGATGGATCTGATGGAGAAGGACGTGGATGTGGAGGATGTGACGGAGGAGAACACCTTTACAGTCGTCTATGGTACGCCGCAGGCCTTCCATGAAATCAAGGAAGCGCTCGATGAAATGGGCGTGGAAGATTACGAAGTCGCCGAACAGACGATGATTGCACAGAATGAGGTATCATTGGAGGAAGAATCCCAGGAACAGTTTGAAAAGTTGATTGAGGCACTGGATGATCTTGAAGATGTCTCAAACATCTACCATAACGTCAACCTGGGTGAATAATCAAAGGGGGATAACAGCAATGGATTTTGGATATGAGGGAAAGGTAGCAGTCATTACAGGAAGCAGCAAGGGCATCGGCCGCAAGACGGCCGAGCAGATGGTGAAGCTTGGGGCCAAAGTCATGCTCGTTGCAAGAGGTGAAGAGGGGCTGAAAGAGGCCAGGGATGAGATTTCCCAGTTCGGTGAAGTCGACTATGTTGTCGCGGATGTGAAGGAAGATGCTGCGGCCTCACAGATCATCGGGCAGACGGTTGAAAAATTCGGCCGGCTGGATGTGCTCATCAACAATGCCGGCGGCTCCTTCGCAAGATCATTCGAGGAAGTGTCGATTTCCGACTGGGAGCAGGATCTCGATCTCAAACTGATGGCTGCGGTCAGAATATCAAATGCTGCACTGCCGCATTTGAAAAAGCAGGGCGGAGCGATACTCAACCTCACTGCAGTCCTTGGCAAGACGCCGCCTGCCTCATCGCTGCCGACGACGGTATCCCGTGCTGCAGGCATGGCGATGACGAAAGCGATGAGCAAGGACCTCGGGAAATACGATATCCGGGTGAACACGGTATGCATCGGGCTCATCAGAAGCGAACAGATAGAAGAAAGATGGAAAAATGAAGAACCTGATCTGACATGGGATGAATATTCAAAACTCGATAAGCATAACATTCCGCTTGGCAGAATCGGGGACACGGAAGAAGCCGCAAATGTCATCACCTTCCTCTGTTCCGACCTCGCTTCATATGTCAGCGGGGATGCTGTCAATATAGATGGTGGCGCCGGCCATGCACTCTGATTTTTCCAACGCCTTCGGGCGTTTTTTTATTGCTTTTTAGCCATACTAACTGTATTATTATAATTAATACAGTAGTGAAGGAGGCAGTCTGGTGATCAATTTGGATCTGAAAAGCCGTGTACCCATATACGAACAGCTTGTCGATAGGGTGAAGCAGCTCATCATACAGGGCGTCATAAAGCCGGATGAGAAGCTTCCTTCAGTCAGAAGTCTTGCACAGGAATTGACGATCAACCCGAACACGATCCAGAGGGCCTACCGTGAACTGGAAAGGGAAGGATATATATATTCCCTCCCTGGGAAGGGCAGTTTTGTCGGGCATGTGGGGAGCCGGGAAAACGACCGGAAGGTCGAGTCGCTCACCCGTAATTTTGAACAGGTGACCAGCGAACTGCTCTATCTTGGTGCATCCAAAGGGAAGCTCATCAAACTGATCGAACAATTGGAAAAGGAAAGGGGAAAGGAAGATGAATCTCGAGACTAGGCAGCTGGACAAGGCATTCAGCAGGCAAAAGGCGGTCGACACTGTTACATTGACTGTCACTTCAGGTACCATCCATGGCCTTCTCGGCTCCAATGGCGCAGGCAAGACCACTTTTATGAAACTGCTCAGCGGCATCTATAAGCCGGATGCGGGAGAGGTGCTGTACGATGGTGCTCCTGTATTCGAGAATCCTGACATCAAGGATGATGTACTGTTCATCAATGACATCCCCTACTTTTTCAATGGTGCAACGCTGGAGTCCATGGCACGGTTCTACAGATCGATGTATCCCAGATGGTCGACCAGCCGTTTTGAACAACTTTCAAAACATTTCAGCCTTGATGTGAAAAAGCCGCTCTCGCAGCTCTCCAAAGGAATGAAAAGGCAGGCGTCGTTCGTCCTGGCGTTCTCTGCACGACCGAAGGTTCTGCTGCTGGATGAGCCGTTTGACGGGCTTGATCCAATCATCCGCCGCCAGGTGAAGAACATCATGATGCAGGATATAGCGAACCATGACATGACGGTCATCGCCTCCAGCCATAACTTGAGGGAGATGGAGGATCTGTGCGATTCCGTCTCCATCATGCATCAGGGGAAGCTTTTGTTCCATCGTGAACTGAATGAGGTCAAAGGTTCCCACTGCAAGCTGCAGATCGCTTTTGACACCCTCCCGGATGAACGTTTCTACAGGGAGATGGGCGTCGTCCATCGCGAAGTGAAGGGACGGGTCATCACGTGCATCATCAAAGGGGATATGAAGCACATCGAAGAGAAGGTGACGAAATATCACCCATTGATGTACGATATCCTGCCTTTGTCACTGGAAGAGATATTCGCTTATGAAATGGGGGAAAAAGGCTATGAAATCAGCAACATCATTGTTGAATAGGACGCTGCTCAATCATTTCATGGGAGGGATATTCTGGCTGACAGTGCTTTTTCTTATCGGGAATATACTGATCCAGCCTTTGGCATTATGGATTGCCTCATCCAACTTCGAGATGATGGGTGGCAGGGAGTCACTGCCGGATAACCCGCTCAAGATGATGATAGCGTTCCAGCTTGCCGGTGGAATGGTCTATATAGTATTCATGGTGATGTTCCTCTTCAGCTATAAGAACAAGGAGTCCTCTCTTGATTTCATGCACAGTCTTCCCGTCAAAAGGAAGGGACTGCTTACTCATGCGCTGATTGCAGGGATAATCAATATCACCGTCCCGATTGCAATTACAGCCATCATATTACTATTGGAACGGTACTTTCTGGCGTTTGAAGTCACCTTCATGCAGATTGTGGAATGGTTCTTCTACACCCTGTTTGTACTGTTCGTCGTCTTCGCGGTAGCGGTATTCTTTGGCTTTATTGTGAACAGCATATTTGTGCATATGCAGATTGTCGTAATCGTGTTCTTCCTTCCTCTGGTATTCTGGGGACTGACTGTCACGGTAGCGGATATGCTTTATGATGGAATCGTCACTTCGCCTGAGGCAAGCGGGGGACTGATGGGTATCGTTACCCGCAATACCTTCCCGGTTTTTGCTGTGCAACAGGTGTTTGACGGTCTGGTGATATGGAAAACAGTCATATGGACTGCCCTGGCGATCATACTAATCGGGCTCTCCTATATCATCTACAACAGAAGCCGCAATGAGGATATCCACCATACGTTCAATAACAACTGGGTGAGGGATATACTGGTTGCTTTCATCACGATTTCGGGGATGCTGCTTGTAGGTATGATCATTTCCTTCGCTTTGCCGAGGCTGACGGTCGTCTTCATATTGGCCTTCATCATTGGAGCTGTATTTTCATATATTATCCAGGAGATGTTCTTCCAGGGGACGGCGAAAATACAGTTCAGAAAGCGTTCCATAGTGACCACTGCAATCTCTGTAGTACTGTTCTGGATCATCTTTATCTTTGGTTGGCAGCAGTATACTTCATATGTGCCAAATGAAGGCGAAATCAGCAGTGTCAGCGTCAATGGTAACTGGAGCAGCATGTATAGTGCAGATGGCGGGGAAAGGGAAGGGATGAGCGAAGAGTATATGTTCATCAGTGATCCGACCGTCATCGATCAGACCCTGGCCCTCCACCAGACAGCAATCGGGCAGGAGAACAGCCAGAGCAATGAATATAATGGCCAGGCACTTGAAATCAGTTACAGGATGAATGACGGTACGCATATTAGCAGAAGATATGATAATATCACCTTGGATAACGACCAGTACAGCACATTGCTGGAAACTTTGAACAGCAGCAGGTTCTCTACAGCATACGATATCGTCTATAATATAACGGATGTTACGAATATAAGGAACCTGGATATATCAGGCGTGAACGGCTATGTACAACTTGATGCCCATGAAGAAATCGGCTCCTTTGTTGAAGACTATCAAAGGCAGGCCCATCAGATTAATGAACAGATTCCGATACTGATCAGCAATGCCAATGTCCCGATTGTGAATGTTTCGGTCGACTTTGATTCGGACTATTATCAGGGGGTGGCCTCCATCTATAACCCAGCTCTCCTCAATGCAGTGGGTGAAAGCCAGGACATAGCGAATTTTATTGGAGTGGCAGACAGCCAGACGATGTACACACTCTCACTATCCGGGGAAGAAAAAGGGGCGTTCTTCGCAGATTATCAGTCTCTATCATTCGGTGAACTGGATGAAGAATATGCATTGGAAGAAGTTACAGGCGAAAATCGTGATGAAATCGTGGATGCGATAAATGAAGGGGAGTTGGATGCGGAGGGAGATCGTGTACTGCTGTACGCCCCTGAATTCATGCAGGAATCCGGCATGGGAATGGAAGATGCATCTGTTGCAGATGGTTACTATATAATCGGCATCGAATAGCCAACAACATTTAAGACCCTTATCCCTTCACATTCTTTCCCCGATTTTTGTATAATTGGGGGAAGGAGATGAACGTGATGAAAACCAAATATCTCGATAAGAGAGGATGGAGACGTCTCCTCCGATCTGACTACAAGGAAAAAATCATCCACCATGATGGTGAGGAAATGCTGGTCGGACTGCTCGACATCCATAAAGTGCGGTCTCCGCTCACGGTGCCGATACTGGATAAGAAGGTCCGGGTATGTGATGACCACTACAAATGGCTGCAGATCATGCCGAGGAATGGAAACTACAGTATTACTGTCATGTATGATGACAATGATCATGTCCTGCAGTACTACTTTGATATCAATGTCGAACATACACTGGAGCTTGGCAATGCCAGGCGGAAGGATATCTATCTGGATGTGCTCGCTCTGCCGGACGGCCGCTACGAGCTTGTCGATGAACGGGATATAAAACGGGCGGTCAGAAGAGGGCATATCACTGAGGAACAGCGTGACTACGCCTATTCGGTCGCGAATCAGGTGATGCAGGAGATCGAAGCGGATTTCAGCCGCTTCAGGCGTCTTGCAGACCACTGCAAAAGAAAAGTCGACCAGTAGAAAAGCAGTAAGGGGACTTCTTCCCCTTACTGCTTTTGTATTAAGTGGTCATATAGTCTCCACCATTGACATGGATGACCTGGCCAGTCATATAGCTTGAATCGTTGGATGCGAGCATCACATAGCTTGGGGCAAGCTCGCTTGGCTGGCCGCGACGGCCGAGTGGCGTATCCCCGCCATGCTGTTCCACTTTCTCCGCATCGAATGTCGCCGGAATGAGCGGTGTATATATCGGTCCGGGAGCGACGCCATTGACACGGATGCCTTTTGAGGCGAGATTGCCTGCCAGGGAACGTGTAAATGAAGTGATGGCTCCGTTCGTCGCCGAATACTCGATGAGTCCAGGTGACCCTCTATAGGCGGTGACGCTTGTCGTGTTGACGATTGCGTCCCCTTTGTCCAAGTACGGCAGTGCTGCCTGGGACATGAAGATGATGCCGTAGATATTCGTTTCAAAAGTCTCCCTGATCTGGTCTTCACTGATATCGAGGAAGTCCTCTGTTGGGTACTGGACGCCTGCATGGTTGACCAGCACGTTGAGTTTGCCGAAGTTGTCGATGGTGAATTTGACGAGCTCCTCACATTCCGATTTCTTTTTGACATCGAATGCGTAGGTTTCACATTTGACACCGTAGGACTCGACGGCTTCCTTCGTCTTATCTGCATCGTCATGCTCGTCGAGGTAGGCGATGACCATATTGGCGCCTTCCTTCGCATAGGCAACCGCGACAGCGCGTCCAATGCCGGAGTCGCCTCCAGTGATGATGGCGACCTTGTCCTTCAATTTACCGCTGCCTTTATAATAGTCATCATCGAATATCGGTTTTGGGTCCATATCCTTCTCAACACCGGGTTGGCGGTCCAGGGTATACCCTTCAACCTCTTCATCAATTTTCTCATGCTTGTTCTTTTCAGTCATGGTAATGTTGCCTCCTATTACAATGATTTAATCAATAGGCATATACCCAAAGCGCAGGCTTCCTACACTTATTTGAAATCAAGGATTGTGCAAATATTTATTTATGATAAGATTTTCTTATTGATGAAAGGATGTTGAATGAATGAAAGTCGATGATTATAAGCTGCTCGTCACACTTGATGAGACTAGGACGCTGCGCCGTGCCGCAGAGAAGCTGTTCATATCCCAGCCGGCTGTCAGTCAGCGCCTGAAATCCATTGAAGACGAGTGGGGGGTAAAGATATTCGTCCGGACGAAGAAGGAATTGTATGTGACGGGGGAGGGGGAGAAGATCATTGAGCATGCGCGCAGTGTGGTGGAGCGGGAGTCGCTGGTCAAAGAATATATACGCATCAACCAGAATTCCATACAGGGGAATCTCTCCATAGGTGTCTCCTCCCTGATCGGTCATACCATTCTGCCCGAAATACTGGCCCAGTACCTGAAGCTCTACCCGAATGTGAATATCAAGATCAAGGTCGGTTCATCCCAGCAGATCATCAATGAACAGAATGATTTCCATATATGCATCGTGCGGGGCAACCGTATACTGAACAAGCAGAATGAACTGCTGTTTGTAGACCGCCATTATCTGGTGACACCGAAAACGACGGATGATGAAAAGCGGCTTCCCATCATAGAGTTTCAGGCGGATCCCATATATATCAGTGAAATCGAGCAGTTTTTCGAGCGGCGGTTCAACCGCAAATACGATTCGCAGATCAAGGTCGACCAGATTGCAACCTGCCGCGCCCTGCTGCTCGAAGGCATCGGCATGACCGTATTGCCTGAAATTGTGGTGGAGGGCTTTGACAGTGCCCAGTTCAATATCGACGAAGTGCTTTACGAAGGACGCCCGATCACCCGCGATACATATATCGCCTTTGACAGGAGCGTGCTCGAACTGCCCCAAGTAAAGGCATTCCTGACACTGGTGCGGACGTTCGTCAATGCAAGCTAGAACTTAAAAATGTATAGAAAGAATGGTTAAGACAATGCGCGAACTTTTTCACATCCAGAACTACCGCCTCTTCCTGCTTAACATGACACTTTTGGGCATGGCTGTATCGCTCACTGCCCCCTTCCTCGTCATCTTCATGACGGAGACGCATGGAATGCCGACCGCCACATACGGCCTGTTCATGGCAACGGTTGCCGTCGGCAGTTTCATGATGAACACTTTCATCGGAAGGAAAAGCGACCGTCTGGCCTTTGACCGCAAGTATCTCATCATCGGTGCCCTGGTGATGATGGTCATCGCCTTTTCAAGCTACCTCATAATCGGCAATGTCTGGCTTCTGGCCCTGTCCTATATCATATTCGCATCACTCGGTGCGCCCGCAATGCCACAGCTCTATGCTTCAGCACGGGAATCGATCAACGCCTACAGGTCGAGTATCGCAGTGCTTGCGAACACGGTGCTAAGGTCCATGTTCTCTTTCGGTTTCCTATTCGGTCCGCTGATCGGTTCCGTGCTGATCGGCATCTATGGTTTCAACGGTCTGTTTACGGGTACTGTCATCATGTTCATCGTTGTACTCGGCCTGTCTTTCCTGATCCGTCCCGCGGAGAAGAAGGTCGTGCCGCAAAGTGCCGTAGATATAAAGAGCTATGAAGAGAAGATTGCGCCCAACCTGCTCAGAACACCTGCCCTGCTGCTGCCATTCATAGCGTTTACGATGCTGCATGTGGGACAATGGATGTATCTCCTCAACATGCCTCTCTATGTCACGAACCACCTTGGAGAAGGGGAAAGGGGTGTGGGGATACTGTCCAGCCTGTGTGCCGGACTTGAGGTGCCTTTCATGATTTTCATGGGGATGATTGCAGGCAGGATCAGTTCCAAATCCCTTCTGATACTCGGCGCTTTTCTCGGCAGTCTCTATTTCATGTCGATTGGCATATTCAATGATTTCACAGCGATGGTGATCGGCCAGCTGCCGCTGGCGATATTCCTCGCCGTACTGCTTGGTCTCGGCATCAGCTATTTCCAGGATCTTCTTCCGGACTTCCCGGGATATGCCTCCACTCTTTTCGCCAACGCCATGATCATAGGCCAGCTGTTGGGCAACCTGCTTGGCGGAATGGCCAGTGATGTTGTAGGATTGGAGTATTCATTCTTCGTATCGGGAGCGTTCGTATTTGCAGCGTTCGTATTGTTCTTCTTTACTAGAAGTGAAATAAGGAAAGGGGAAATATAATGGAAATCATATGGTGGCTCATTGTCATCGCTTCCTTCGTCATCGGGTTTTTGGGTCTGATCTTTCCGGTCGTTCCGTCCGTATTGATGTTCTGGCTCGGTTTTCTCGTCTACCATTTTGCAGTCAACAGCGAGACCCTGTCATGGATGTTCTGGATCATCGTCTTCGTACTGACGGTCCTGGTCCTTTTCAGCGACTTTATCGCAAACAGCTATTTCGTCAAAAAATATGGTGGCACCAAGCGCGGGGAATACGCCGCAATCGTCGGTGTGGTCATCGGGATGTTCCTGTACCCGCCGTTCGGCATCATCTTCGTTCCGTTCGTGCTGGTACTGATTGTAGAAGCGCTCAATTCAAAGGACTTCAACCAGGCACTGAAGGCATCTGTCGGTTCGCTGCTCGCCTTCCTATCAAGTGCTGTATTCAATGCAGTCGTCTATGTATTGATGGTGGCGTGGTTCCTGCTCGATGCACTCGTGTTCTAGACATAAATAAAGCTCCCTCATTTGAGGGAGCTTTATTTTATTTCTGTGCTTTTTCCACTTCTTTTTCCGTACTCTGGTTATCCGTACCTTCTTCGTCCAGGCTTTTGCGCACGTCCGTCATATTGTACTTTGGCTTGTGCTTGCCCTGCTGGATATCCAGTGCGTAGTGGCAGGCCACACTGTGCTTGCCTTTGTAGATTTCATCCTTCTCTTCCAGTTCCGGCACCACGTCACGGCATTTATCCGTGGCGAAAGGACACCTTGTGTGGAAACGGCAGCCTGTCGGTGGATCGATCGGGGATGGGACGTCTCCACGCAGGAAGATCCGCTCCGATTTCTTCTTCGGATCCGGCACCGGTATCGCAGAAAGCAGCGCTTTCGTATAAGGGTGCTGCGGGTTTTCGAAGATGCTCTTCGTATCACCGATCTCGACGATCTTGCCCAGGTACATGACGATGATGCGGTCTGATATGTGACGCACGACACCGAGGTCATGGGCGATGAAGAGGTATGTCAGTCCCATTTCACGCTGAAGCCGTTTGAGCAGGTTCAATACCTGTGCCTGGATGGATACATCAAGGGCACTGACCGCTTCATCACAGATGATGAGTTTTGGGTTGACCGACAATGCACGGGCAATGCCGATACGCTGCCTCTGGCCACCGGAGAACTCGTGGGGAAAGCGGTCGATCTGGTGCTTTTGAAGCCCGACCGTCTCCATAAGTTCAATGATGCGGTCGTTGCGCTCCTTCTTGGGAACGATGTTATGGATTTCCATGGCTTCGTTAAGCGTCTGACGGACAGTCTTGCGTGGGTTCAGGGAGGCGTATGGATCCTGGAAGATGATCTGCATTTCGCTTCTCATACTGCGCATCTCAGAAGCATTCTTGCCGAGCACATTCTTGCCATCGAACTCGATTTTACCTTCGGTCGGTTCATCAAGCCTCAGGATGGCCCGTCCTGTAGTGGACTTGCCACAGCCGGATTCACCAACTACGGAGACCGTTTCTCCCCTGCCGATTGTGAAGGAGATGTCATCAACTGCTTTGACATTATTTACTGTGCGTCCCAAAAGTCCACCTTTGATCGGGAAATATTGTTTAAGGTTTTCTACTTTAAGTAGTGGATTCTCTGTCATAGACTTTTACTCCCTTCTCGCCGTCCCACTCTTCAGTGTAGATCCAGCATCTTACGTCATTGCCGTCTTCCTGGGTTTCGAGTCCGGGCAGCTTGCTGCATATATCGGATGCGTGCGGACAGCGCGGTGCGAATCGGCACCCCGTCGGCATTTCATCCGGTGCAGGGACGTTCCCTTTGATTGGAACAAGTTCATCCTGATCGACATCATGGCGCGGCAGTGAATTGAGCAGCCCTACAGTATAAGGGTGTTTCGGGTTGTCGAACAATGTTTCTACATCTGCATACTCAACCACCTTGCCGCAGTACATGACGGCGACATAGTCACAGGTTTCAGCGACGACCCCAAGGTCGTGGGTGATCATTACAACACTCATGCCGATGTCATCCTGGAGCGCTTTGATCAGTTCGAGGATCTGCGCCTGGATGGTTACGTCGAGCGCTGTCGTCGGTTCGTCTGCGATGAGCAGTTCCGGTTTGCAGGCCAGTGCCATGGCTATCATGACACGCTGGCGCATCCCGCCGGAGAGTTCATATGGGTACTGGGTCAGGCGTTTTTCGGGGGAAGGGATACCGACGAGCTCGAGCATTTCGACGGCACGTTTCGTCCCTTCCTTCTTGCCGAGACCCTCGTGTATCTTATAGGATTCCCTGAGCTGTTGGCCAATCGTATATACAGGGTTGAGTGAAGTCATCGGTTCCTGGAAGATCATGGAGATTTCATTCCCGCGGATATCCCTCATCCTGGAGTTTTTGGCCTCTGTGAGCTCTTCGCCCTTGAAGTTGATGCTGCCGCCGACGATCTTGCCCGGATTTTCGATGAGCTGGAGGATGGACAGGGCACTGATGCTCTTGCCCGAACCGGATTCACCGACGATGCCGAGTGTCTTGCCTTTGGGCACCTGGAAAGTTACCCCATCGACTGCTTTTATTTCATTTCCTTCTACAAAGAAGGAAGTTCTGAGATCATTTATATCAAGAATATTTTCTGACACATGTGTCACTCCTAACTTAGTTTAGGTCGATCCGCTTGTTCAGGAACCTGTAGGAAATATCGACTGCCAGATTTACAAGAACGAAGGTGACGGAAATGACCAGGATGGCACCTTGGACAACCGGGAAATCACGCTGCAGAATGGAATCGATGATCAGACGACCCAGGCCGTTGATTGCGAATACACTCTCGGTGAGCACAGATCCTGCAAGGAAGTAGCCGAATTGAAGACCGATTACAGTCACGACTGGAATCATTGCATTCTTGAGCGCATGTCTGAATACGACCACGCGTTCCTTGACCCCTTTTGCTCTGGCGGTACGGATATAGTCCTGCGAAATGACATCGAGCATGCTGCTCCTTGTCATACGGGCAATGATTGCGGCACCGGCAGTACCCAGTGCGATGACCGGCAGTACAATCTGGTCGGGGTCCCCCCAGCCTGTTGGTGAGAACCATCCGAGGTTGATGGAGAACCACTGGATGAGCATGAGCCCGAGCCAGAAGTTCGGCATGGACAGCCCGAACAGGGCAACAATCATGATGGCAACATCAGAGAATGTATACTGGCGCACCGCTGAAACGATGCCCGCCAGCAGCCCAAGTACTATTGCGAAAATCATTGAGTATACGGAAAGTTCCAATGTGATCAGGAATCTTGACTGGACATGGTCGAATACCGGGATGTTGTCCCTGATGGATGTACCAAGATCCAGTTGCAGGGCATTGCCCAGGAAGTTGAAATACTGTATATGAAGCGGGTCGTTCAGACCCAGACGTTCTTCAATTGCCTGTACTGTTGCCTGAGGCGCACTTTCCCCTGCCATAATAACCGCTGGGTTACCCGGAGTGAGGTGCATCAGACTGAACACGAGAATTGTCACCCCAATGAGAACGGGGATGGCCTGTAACAGCCTACGAATGATAAATGTAGTCATATGATGCCTCCTATTTCTTGAATTTCGGATCGAGTGCATCTCTCAATCCGTCTCCGAATAAGTTGAATGCGAGTACAACGATGACGATCATCATGCCAGGGAAGAATGTGATGTGTCCTGCCTGGTACATGTAGTTTCTTCCATCATTGAGCATGGCCCCCCATTCAGGTGTTGGCGGCTGTACGCCCAGACCGAGGAATGAAAGACCGGCTGCGGAAAGGATTGCAGTTGCGATGAACAAAGTCGTATTTACGATGATTGGTGACATGATGTTCGGTAATATATGTTGGAAGATGATTTTGCCATCACGTGCACCGAGGGCGCGGATCGCATCCACATATTCCAGTTTCTTTGTTGTAAGTGTTGAACCGCGGACGATACGTGCAAACTGAGGCACGGCCCCGATTGCAATGGCAATGGTGACGTTTATTGTGCTGCCGCCAAGTACGCTGACGATTGCAAGCGCAAGCAGGATGCCTGGGAAAGCGAGTAGAACATCCATGAGTCTCATGATGATCGTATCAAGCCACCCGCCATAATAACCGGCGAGAATCCCAAGTGGTACACCCACAAGGCCGGCAAGGAAAGTCGCTGCAAACCCTACCCCTAATGTTATGTACATACCATGGATTATTCTGATGAAGATATCCCTGCCGAGATGATCCGTACCGAACCAGTGAGCGGCTGAAGGACCTTCCAATTTTTCTGTCAGACTGGTTGCATTTGAACTGATCCCTGTAAGACCATAGTTAGCATCGAGTGCACCGAAAATCGATACAAGGAAGAAGAAAACAAGTATATAGAAGCCGACAAGTGCCGATTTATTCTTCTTCAGGCGCTTATAGAAATCCTTCGTGCTTTTGACCCTGGGATTGACCGGTTTGGTGTCCCGGATTCTTTCTTTGGATGCAACTGCCATGAATTGACCTCCTAATAATTCTGATTGAATTTTATGACAAATCCTTGAATTGCTTCTTATAATGATACAGTCATAAAGTGAATTTTTCAATATTTTATAGAAATAAATGAAAGGGCTTTCATGCATTTTTGAAGAAAATTTCTTAAAATTGTGTAAAATGAATCATTTAATTCAAATTTGTCGTTTAAATTTGTTTGAAAGATATGTATATTTGGTGTAACTGTCAAAATTCAGTATATTCAATTAATTTTATCATTTCAAGTATGTGTATGGTTCTTCAAACCTGTATATTTCATTGGATTTAATGCGGCTATTAACTTTCTACCATGGAAAATTAATGATATAGATGCGATATGGGAGTGAAAAGAGCAACTGTATTGAACTGCCTATTAAACTAGTATATTATTATCTATATAAAACCTATTTGTAAACTAGGGATTAAGCAGAAGGTGGAAGGCGGGATTTGATGAAAAGGTTTATGGGGGTATTTGTGCTTGTACTGCTCCTCGTTCTGACGGCATGTACGGACGACAGTGATGCTGATCCGGAAAGTGATGTTGATGATGAAGGCGGTCAGGCTTCAGGAGGTGACTTCATATTATCAGTGGGAAATGATGTGGTTTCTTTGGACCCGCATGGAAGCAATGACTTATATTCCGATCAGGTGAGGAATACAATATATGAAGGACTGGTTACTCAAAATGAAGCGCTCGAAATTGCGCCATTACTCGCCAATGAATGGGAACAGGTGGACGATACGACATGGCGTTTTGACCTGGAAGAAGGTGTCACGTTCCATGATGGCAGTGAATTCAATGCCGAAGTCGTTAAAGCGAATTTCGACAGGGTGCTTGATCCTGCAGTTGCGTCACCACGGCTGAACATTTTCGAGATGGTTGAGGAAGTGAATGTAGTCGATGAATATCAGGTTGAAATTGTGACATCATATCCATTTGCACCCTTGCTGGCCCACCTCACACATGATGGAGGGGGAATGATCAGTAAGGAAGTCATAGATGAAGACTACCAAAACGCCCTGGAGGAAGCGGGGCTCGAGATGCCGCTTGAGGAGTTTTATGAGCTGAGGGACACAGGCGGTACAGAATATGAAGATGCTGCAGAAGATATATCGGAGTATCTGCATACTGTAGTGGAACAGAAACCAACGGGAACGGGATATTTGCAGTTTGAAGAGAGGACCCCGGGTGAAAATACCGTTCTTGCCAGGTATGACGAATATTGGCAGGAACCGGCAAAACTGGACACTGTCACTTTCAAGGTTGTTTCAGAAACGGGTTCAAGGATCGCAGAGCTGGAAACCGGAGAATCGCATATGATCAGCGGGTTTGAACCTTCGAGCATGGGCAGGATTGAGAACAATGAAGACACGCATATGTACACTTTCTACAATATCGCAATGGAATATATCGGCTTTAATACACAGAAAGAACCGCTTGATGATAAACGGGTAAGACAGGCCATCACACATATCTTTGATAAGGAAGAAGTCATCAATGGTATATACAGTGGTACCGGCAGGACGCTGGAAGGTCCGCTCCAACCGGAAGTCCTGGGCTATGACGAAGACATTGAAGGACTGGGATATGACGTGGAGCGGGCACGTGAACTGATGGCGGAAGCAGGTTATGAAGATGGCTTTGAAATCTCCATCATAACCAATGATGCCCCTGAAAGGGTGGATTTGGCTGTCTACCTGCAGGAAGCTCTTCAGGAAATCAATGTGGACGCTACAGTGGATCAGTTTGAATGGGGGGCTTACCTGGAAGCGGCGAGTACCGGGGACCATGACATCTTCATACTCGGCTGGCCAAATGCAACAGGAGATCCGGACCATGGATTATGGCCGCTCTACCACTCGTCAATGATGGGCAACCAGGGGAACAGATTCTTCTTCGAAAACGAAGCACTTGATGATCTTTTGGAAGAAGGGCGACGTGAAACGGATACTGAAGCCCGTGAAGAGATATACAAGGAAGCACAGGAATTGCTGATTGATGAAGCGCCATCAATATTCATGCGTCAGGCTGAAAGTATGAACGCCTATAGGGACGAAGTGGAGGGTCTTGTAATCGATACGTATAACAGGCCGGATTTCAGGAATGTAACAATAGAATAACAGCCAAATATATTATGATCCTATCTTCAGCCCCCTGATGCCTGTTGGCATCCAGGGGGCTTTTTCCTGCTCCATGGGATCGTTTCAAAATCCGGAAGCCATCTGCAGTCGTCTACAGATGAGTATACTTGGATGACCTAGATGATTTTTTAAAGTTCAGAATATTCCTTATTGAAAGAATACTGTTGCTGTTATAAAATGGATTTACCCCAAAAAAGAACTTACATATTTGGATGGGAGAGATTTTTCAAGAGGAGGAGTAGGATGAAGAATTTTTGGAAGTTGATGCTGCTTAGTGTGTTTGTTCTCGTACTGGCAGCCTGTACGGATGACAGCGAGGTCGAACCTGAAGGGGGTGCCGAAGGGGAGTCGTCCTCCAGTGAGGGCGGCGAGATGGTTCTGGCATTCCCGAGTGATGCTGTATCCATGGACCCCCATGGCAGCAATGACGTGCCTTCCGAGCAGGTACGGGATACAATGTATGAAGGTCTTGTGACCCAGGATGAAAACTTGGAAATTGTGCCGGTCCTGGCTTCCGAATGGGAGCAGACGAGCGATACTACATGGGAATTCACCCTGCAGGAAGGTGTCACTTTCCACGATGGCAGTGAATTCAACGCTGAAGTTGTAGAGGCGAACTTCGACAGGTTGCTGGATACTGCAACGGCTTCGCCGAGATCTTTCCTGCTTGAAATGGTGACGGAAGTGAATGTCGTCGATGATTATACCGTTGAACTTGTAACGGAGTTCCCTTTCTCCCCGCTGCTGAACAACCTGACGCACGGGGCGGGCAAGATGATCAGTAAAGATCTCATTGATGAGGACTATCAGAATGCGATTGATGAAGCAGGACTCGATATGACACTTGAAGAGTATTACGAACTCCGTGAAGAGGGGGGAGATGAATACGAAGAAGCGGCCAATGCAATAGGTGGCGCCATCGGCACCGTGGTGGAGCAGAATCCTGTTGGTACCAACTACCTCCAATTTGAAAGCAGGAACCCGGGTGAGAACACCGAGTTGACTGCATATGAAGATTATTGGAACGGTGCTCCGACGATCGATTCGGCTACGTTCAAGGTCGTTTCCGAAACTGGATCCAGGCTTGCGGAACTAGAGACGGGAGACTCTGACTTCATTGCACAGGTCGAGTCCAGCAATATTGAGCGTGTAGAGAGCAATGAGGATGTGACACTGGAAAGAACCGATTCAATGTCCATCGACTATATCGGTTTCCATACCCAGAAGGAGCCGTTCGATGATCCGAGAGTCAGACGTGCGATTACGCATGCATTCGACAAGGAAGCTGTGCTCTCCGGGGTCTACAACGATTCAGGCAGGCCTGCAGTCGGTCCTCTTGCGCCGGGAATATTGGGTCACAGCGAGGATCTCGAAAGTCCGGCATATGACATGGACCGGGCAAGGGAACTGCTTGCAGAGGCTGGTCATGAAGATGGATTCGATGTCAACCTGATGGTCAACGACGACAATCCGGAACGTGTGGATATGGCTGTATGGCTGCAGGAATCATTGGCTGAACTCAACATCAATGTGAACATCGAACAGGTTGAATGGGGTGCGTATCTTGAGATGACGGGCAACGGCGAACATGACATGTTCATCCTTGGCTGGTCCAACTCGACAGGTGACCCGGATAATGGCATCTCTCCATTATTCCATTCCGACATGGTCGGTGATCCTGGTAACAGATCATTCTTCGAAAGTGACGAGCTCGACGCTTTGCTGGATGAAGGAAAGCGTGAATCCGACCAGGAAGTGAGGGAGCAGATTTATCAGGATGCCCAGCAGCTTCTTGTGGAAGAGGCTCCGGCAATCTTCGTCCGACACTCGGAGAACCTCAATGCCTACAACAACAATGTGGAAGGCATTGAAATCGACACCTACAATATTTTCGACCTTAGAAACGTCAATATCAACGAATAGAGTACTTTGTGGGCAATTGAATTCATTTGAAAAACGGAAAACACGTCTTGTGTTTTCCGTTTTTTATTCTTCCCATTATTTGAAAATGTGGGAAAATTCATCTTGAAGGCGCTTCCCTATTCCTGTATCATGAAGTTGATTAAATCTTGCATTTAATTAAAAATTATTAGGAGGTCCAAAATGAAAAATTTAAAACTGCTTCTAATGTTAAGCTTGGTTTTAATTTTATCATTTGCGCTGGCTGCCTGTACGGATGACAGTAACGTCGATCCGGAAAGCGATTCTGCAGACAGCGGAGAAGAATCTTCAGGTGATACTGAAGGCGGAGAAGGTGGAGAAGGCGGAGATCTCATCATTTCCGAGATGAGTGACGTTGTCAGCCTGGATCCGCACGGCAACAATGACGTACCATCAAGTAACGTACGTTCGAATATCTATGATACATTGACTGTTCTGGATGAAAACATGGAAGTCCAGCCTGGTCTGGCGACTGAATGGGAACAGCTTGATGACAATACATGGGAATTTACTCTCAAGGAAGGTGTCATGTTCCATGACGGTACTGAATTCAATGCAGAAGCCGTCGAAGCGAACCTGAAGCGCATCACTGACCCAGCGATGGCGTCACCACGCATGTTTCTGTACGAGATGATTACAGACGTAGAGCCGGTGGATGAGTATACTGTCGAGATTACGACGGAATATCCATTTGCCCCGCTCCTTGCACACCTTGCACACGATGCAGGCGGCATGTTGAGCAATGATGTCATTGATGCAGACTATGAGCAGGCATTGTCCGACTCAGGTGAAGAAATGACGCTTGAGGAGTACTATGAACTTCGCGATAGCGGGGGCGAGGAGCATGAGGAAGTTGCGAATGCGATTTCCGGAAACATGGGACAGCATGCTGCTGAAAATGCAATCGGCACAGGTCCATTCCAGGTACAGTCCCGTGCAGCTGGAGAGAACGTTGTACTCGAAAGGAACGAAGAGTACCACGAAGACCCTGTAGCACTTGATACAGTGACATTCAAAGTGGTACCGGAAACAGCCGCGCGTATTGCTGAACTTGAAACTGGGGACAGCCACGTTGCGGGTGCAGTTGAGTCCAACAACATGGATCGTGTGGACTCCCACGAAGAAACATATCTCGACAATACAGAGTCACTGTCACTTTCATACATCGGTTTCAATGTTGAAAAGGAACCACTCGATGACCCGCGGGTCCGTCAGGCAATCTCTTATGCCATCGACAGGGAAGCAATCATCGAGGGAGTATATGATGGTGTAGGTATCCCGGCAGAAGGGCCACTTGCTCCGGATGTATTCGGCTATGATGAAAATGTAGAAGGCATCTCCTACGACATGGATCGTGCGAAGGAACTCATGGCAGAAGCTGGGTACGAAGATGGCTTCTCCCTTGAAATCTGGACAAATGACAGCCCGCAGCGTATCGATACGGCAGTATATCTGCAGGAATCCCTGCAGGAACTCAACATCGAGTTGAACGTCGAGCAGCTTGAGTGGGGTGCGTATCTTGAAAGGACTGCACAGGGTGAACATGACATGTTCGTTCTTGGATGGTCTACAGTAACTGGGGACGCGGACTACGGCATGTATCCGCTGTTCCACTCTGAAATGCACGGGGATCCGGGCAACCGTTCCTTCCTGAGCAATGATGAACTGGACGCCCTGCTTGAAGAAGGCCGTCAGGAGACCGACCCTGAAGCCCGTCAGGAAATCTACACTGAAGCTCAGGAAATGCTTGTGGACATCGCGCCTATGGCGTACATCCACCACCAGAACTATCTGACCGGTGTCCGTACAGATGTACAGAACTTCGAAGTGGATGCCCTCGGTATCTATCAGCTGGATGAAGTCACTCTAAGTGAATAGACAACATCAACACCCCGGAAAATTCCGGGGTGTTTTTTAGACTTTCACGAATTCCATAAAGTGATATAATCTGTATCAGGATGAAAAAAGGGTGATCAAATGAAACGTCTGTTCGTTGTTGCAATGGTGGTGCTTCTCGCCGGGTGTGGAGAAGGCGAAAGCCAGGCTGCAAAAGACCTGGAGAAAGTGAAACAGGAGAATAAATCATTGGAAAATAAAATACAGAATGTCAAAAGTGAAAACAGCCAGCTGGAAGAGAATATCGAAACGAAGGAAGAGGAACTGGAGGAGCTTCAGCAGAAAGAGTCCAGTGATGCAGAGTCTGACGAAGAAACCGGGGAAGGGTCTTCAGAAGAATAGCCGCTAAGATTAAATGCCTCTCAAAAGGGAATATATGATATAAATACTTTAGAGAGAGGGATCTTTATGCACGAAGACAAATTCAATATCATCGAAGGAAAAGAAATGACACTTGAAGCACTGGGCTATGAAATAGAGGAGATCACCGGTATGGCAGTCAGGGACTTTGAAGGGGATGCCTCCCGGTTCGTTTCCAAAAAGCCCAATGCAGATCAGGAATTTGAAACGTTCAATGTGAGATATGATTTCAAAGAATCCAATGACTTTGTGGATGTGGTATTCACTACCCAGCAGAAAGAAGAGCTGGAAGATTATGATTTTGATGAAGAAGAAGTGAAAGTGCAGCTCATTACTTATAAGAGGATGGATGCACCATTGGAGAATGAAAGTGAGAAAGTGGAGGAGTAGAGAGGGTGCTTGCCCTCTTTCTCTTTCATTTTTATGTGGTGGAGCCGTGGAACGCAGTCATTATATAAATGAGAGAATGGTTGAGGATAAGCATGAAATACATCAAAACGAAGCGGTTGATATTGCGTGACTGGCAAGAGAGTGATATCGCCCCTTTCATCAGAATGAATCAGGATTCCGATGTACGCAGGTATTTTCCCGAAAAGCTTTCCAGCGAGGCGTCGAGGCAGTTCATCGTCGATGCACAGAAAGATATCGAGGATAGAGGCTTTGGATTATTTGCAGTGGAAAGACGGGATACCGGCGAATTCATCGGCTTTACAGGCATGCAGGTGCTGGAGGAGGATGGTCCTTTCAGACTTGAATTCCTTCCTTGCATAGAAATCGGCTGGCGCCTCATGAAGAAGCACTGGAACCAGGGATTTGCCACCGAAGCGGCAGTCGGAGTCCTTAAGTTTGCAGAACGCCATACGGATATCAAGGAAATATATGGACTCGCAGCGAAGAGGAACTGGCCCTCGATTCATGTCATGGAAAAAATCGGCATGACCAGAGTGGAGGAGTTCGAGCATCCACTGATTATCGATGGCCATTCTCTAAAGCGGCATGTTGTATATAGGCTGAAACTATAAAAAAACGACGTCCTAGCGACGTCGTTTTTCAGTCTCGTATGTCCTTATTTCAATCGGTTCGTATATTTCAAAGCTTTTCAATATTTCATTGGCATCATCCCCGATGAAAAGCTGGCCCATGTACTTCTCGTCGAGAAATCCTTCTGCAATGAGTTTTTCGAAAAGATGGGTGAGTGCATCGAAGAAATTATTGACATCCAACAGACCAATCGGCTTTTTCTGCAGACCAATCTGTCCCCAGGTGAACATTTCGAAGAATTCCTCCATTGTTCCGGCGCCCCCGGGCAGCGTGATGATGGCATCGCCGAGCGTCTCCATCCGTGCCTTTCTCTCGTGCATGCTCTCCACGACTTCCATATGCTGAACTTTGGGGTGTGCCATCTCCCGGTCTACCAGAAACTGGGGTATGACCCCTGTTACAGTGCCGCCTTTCGAAAGGGCTCCATCAGCGACAGCTCCCATCAGTCCGACAGCACCGCCGCCAAAGACAAGGCCGATGCCTTTTTCTGCCAACAGTTGGCCGAGCGCGTAGGCACGCTCTTCGTATACCGGATCGCTTCCTGTATGTGCACCACAGAATATGGTGATATTGTTGATTTTCATCCCATGTCACCTTTCTTTCTAATGTGGTTCAAAATGTCGGATGCTACTGCTTGTATTGTTTCTTTTTATGCTTGTTGATTTTCTTTTCAAGTTTCTTTTGTTTTCTGGATTTCCTGATCGCTCCCGGTTCGCCCGTCTTCCTGCCGATAGAGGACATTTGGGATTCATGGAGTGAACGGTGCTGGTTGAAAAGTGAATCATCCTGCTCTGCCCTTTTGTTCGCTGCTTCTGCATTTCTCGGATCCAGAGTGTTCTTGTGTTCTGTAAACAATTTTCCGTTTTCGTATTCGTCCTCTTCATGACCTTTTACTTTTTTATCGATCCAGTGGTTGATGTTCTGATTCATGTGGTCCAGCCTTTCCTGTTCATCGTTGTTTTGATCATGTACCTCTCCCTGGATCCCGATGTCCAGTCTTTCCTCATCGCCTTCAGACAGGCTTGCACGGTTGTGCGATTGGTCGTCATCATATTCTGTGGCGATTCCATAGTTGTCAGGATTGGATTTTTTCTCGGCCCGGGTTTCGGGGCTGGCGGTATCAGGCTCTTTATAGTCATCGGACACCGTCATTGATTGGGACCTGTCTTCATCATCCGACTCTGTGCCCGATTGCAGGATTTTTGGCACAGGAATCCTGCTCTCGGTCTGCTCCTGCAGCCGGTCTTTCCTATGCTTCTCTTTTTCCTTCTCAAATTGCTTGAGCAGGGATTCTTCCTGCTTCAGGCTCTGTTCATATTGCTTCTGATCCTTCTTGTAAGTATGCTGCAGACGTTTGTCGGAAACAACATCGCCCACCTTGGAAACCGCCGACCTGCCTGTCTGGTATGTGGATGTGCTTACATTCTTTACCGATTCCGCTGCACTGGTGCTCTTGTCTTTGGCCACATGGTAGACTGTGCTCGATGTCTCCCCGATTTTCTGCATGTCGGGATGCTCTTTGATCCGTTTTCTTTCATTAAAGAGAGGGACGAGTATAACGGGTAGCAGCGTGGCTGCCATTTTCACTTTATCATTCATTCATCTAACCTCCAGCATCTTCGTATATGATGATTATAATATACCCGTAGAGATGTTTCATTAAACTGTAAACAAATTCGTTTAAATAACGCAGTATTAAGGTATGGTTATAGTAAATGAGGAGGAATGCATGGTGAAAACAATTACTGGACAGATGACACTTGGTGACATCGTAACAGAAATTCCGAAAGCAGGGGACATCTTAAGAAAGCAGAGAATCGATTTTGCCAATGATGGAAACAGGACCTTGAAGGAAGCAGCCCTTGTCCACCAGCTTCCGTTGGAAAACCTGCTATATGAAATCAATCGGGAGGGGTCCGCAAACCAGGATGGCATCGATATAAAATATATGGACGAAGAGAGTATCATCAAGTATATACAAAGAAAATATCATGAAGACCTGAAGGATGAACTCCCGGTTCTTGAACCATATGTGGAAAAAATGGTCAAGGAGGATGAAAATCTGGAGACTGTGGAAGACATCTTCCTGAACCTGAAGGCGGCTCTGCTCGATCATACCAGGGATGAAGATGATAACGTCTTTCCAATGCTGGAATCATTTCTCAACAATCCTTCCGAAGATAAACGGGAGGCCCTCAAACCCCATATAACCGAGCTTGAGGATGAACACCGCAATGCAGCAGAAGCATTCTGGCGCATTCGGGAGCTGACGAATGACTATACGCCATCAGAAGGGGATGCGGGTATCATACGCTTTGTCTATCAGAGGCTGGAAAAGCTTGAAAAAGGCACCCTGGACCATGTTCACCTTGAGAACAACATTCTTTTCAAAAGGGTAAGAGAGGCGCACTACCAATAGAATTACAGGAAATGATGAACCCCTGCTTCCAAAAGAAGGAAGCAGGGGTTTTGTTGTTTTCATATGGTGAGGTCACTCGAGAAGACGACGAATGACAATTGGCGTCCTCCGACCGTCCGCTTCTATTCATCCTCCTGCTTCTTTGGCAGTGTGACGGTGAAGGTTGTGCCCTCACCTTCGCGGCTTTCCACCTCTATCCTTCCGTGATGCGATTCTATCAGGTGCTTGACTATGGCAAGGCCGAGACCTGTACCGCCGGAGTGTCGGGACCGTGCCCGATCAACACGATAGAAGCGTTCGAATATGCGGGGGAGGCTCTCTTCCGGAATGCCGATGCCATCATCCTGAATAATGAGTCGGACCTTGTCTACATTCTCTTTCAATGAGACTTTGACAGTCCCGCCTTCGGCGGTGTAGTTGATGCCATTGCCCACCAGGTTGAGTATGATTTGTCTGAGACGGTCTTCGTCACCCTGCAGATGCAAATCTTTTGATGGGTCAGGCAGCAGAAGCCTTGTCTTCTTCTCCTCGATGACGCCCTGCAGTGTAACTGAAACTTCGTGGACGAGCGCTGTCATGTTGATGGTCTCAAGATTCAGCGGCATCTCCTTCTTCTCTATCTTGGAGAGGTTCAGAAGGTCCTTGATCAGGCGGTCGAGCCGCTGGCTTTCATCGTGTATGATCTTGAGGAACTGCTGCGTTGTTTCTTCATCAGTCACCTCTCCACTCATCAGTGTTTCCGAGAATCCTCTGACGGAGGTGACGGGTGTCTTCAGTTCATGGGAGACGTTGGCGACAAAGTCGCTGCGCATCTTCTCCAGCCTTCTTATATCTGTAATATCGTGGAGGACGATGATTACACCCCTCTGCTGCCACCCCTGACCGTAGTAGGGTGCGAGATGGGCATCCATGATGCGTTCCTGTGGATAGTAGGAGTGGACTTCTTCGTGTACCTTTTCATTGCTTTCGAAGACAGTGCGTATATGCGGACTCAGGGCAAAGCGTTCACCGACTTTTTCATAGGGCTGGCCGATGATGTTGTCCTTGTGCTGGGAGAGGAACCTTTCCATCGCCGAATTCATCAGTGCAACCGTGCCGTCCTGGTTGATGAGCATGACGCCGCTCACCATGTTCGAGATGATGCTGGTGAGCTGCTGTTCATTCTCCTCTATCTCCTTCATCTGTCTCTGCAGGCTGGCGGCAAGGGCATTGATGGAGCGGGAAAGGTCACCGATCTCCCCTTTTGGTTCTGTATTCACCCGGCTGCTGTAGTCATTTCTCCTCAGACGCGAGGTGACATCCATGATGCTGTCGATCGGCCGTGTAATGCTTCTCGCAAGCATCGTACTCGCAATGGCGGCGATGACGAACATCAGGCCGAGTGCGAGCGACAGGCTGAACCATAGCCTGTTCATGGCATCATCGATGACTTCGAGGGATAGAGAAGTTCTGACTGCCCCTACAATTTCCCCCTGGGAAACAAGGGGGAGGGCGACATACATCATATTGAAATCCTGGGTGGTACTGTAGCGGATCGATTCTCCGAATTCCTCCTCCTGCTGGAGCACATTCTGTATTTCAGGACGATCGAAATGATTGTTCATTTCTTCAGGATCATTTTCGGAATCGGCAAGGACTTCACCTTCCGTGTCCACAACCGTAAAGCGCATCTGTATCGGTTGTTCGAAGTTCTGGATGAGTTCCTGCAGCTGCTCCCGTTCACCGTAGCTGTCTGAGGCGACGATGAGCTGGGTGACCATCTGTGCATTTTCAACCAGATGATCGCGTGTCATATCGGTATAGGCATTTTTCAGCAGGGCTGCCAGGAAAAACCACAGGACGATGATCAGAATGAGGATCAGGATGAAGAAGGCGGATGCAATCCTGAACCATAGGCGCTTCATTCTGCTGGAACCTCAAGCTTGTAGCCGAATCCCCTGATGGTCCGGATGTAGGCCGGGCGTTTCGGGTCCGCTTCAATCTTCTCGCGCAGGTGGCTGATATGCACATCGACGATCCGCGTATCCCCATCATAATGGAAGTCCCATACCCCGTTCAGCAATTGATCGCGGCTGAGGACCTTGTTCTTATGGTTTGCAAGATAGAGGAGCAGTTCATATTCCTTCGGGGTGAGCACGAGCTGTTCTCCGCGGGCATATACATCATAGGTATCCATATGGATTTCGAGCTCGCCGAGCTGGATGATGGCAGACGTTGCGTCTGCTGTTTTCTGTGTCTGTGTCCTTCTCAGGATTGCCTTGACGCGTGCCACCACTTCCCGTGGACTGAAAGGTTTTGTCATATAGTCATCAGCACCGAGTTCCAGTCCCAGAATCTTATCGAACTCCTCATCTTTGGCGGTCAGCATGAGGATGGGCGTATCCACCTTCTCCTGTCTGAGTGTCTTGCAGACATCCATGCCATCCATGCCGGGCAGCATCAGGTCCAGCACAATAAGATCGGGTTTTTCAGTCAGTGACAGATCCAGCCCCTGCCGGCCATCCTCCGCTGTCATCACTTCGTATCCGGCTTTCTCCAGGTTGAATTTCATCAATGTAACAATGGATGGTTCATCATCCACCACGAGGATCTTATGCACAGTAATAGCTCCTTTCACACATCTCAATTTTAAAATCTAATCATCTCAGCCGTTATATTTTACCATGGAGTCACAGAAAATTTGAAAACTTTACATACTTGTCACAATCTTTTTGAGGCCTTTCAGGAAAAGTAGGAATTTCCCTAATATCATTCTCTTAAAAATAGACAGATAATGGATATATCTTAGAGTCATAGTAGATATTCTGATAGGAGTGGCATAGATGAAGAAATTGTTCGGCCTGAAATTTTTCGAACCGACGGAAAAGTTCAACGGCAACTGGTCAATAATGGAAGATAAGAGCAGGGAATGGGAGAAGATGTATCGGCAGCGCTGGAGTCACGACAAAGTCGTCAGGACGACCCACGGTGTAAACTGTACCGGCTCCTGTTCATGGAAGGTATTCGTCAAGAATGGCATCATCACATGGGAGAACCAGCAGACGGACTACCCTTCCTGCGGCACGGACATGCCTGAATATGAACCGAGGGGGTGCCCACGCGGCGCGTCCTTCTCATGGTATGAATATAGCCCTATGCGCATCAAATTCCCATATATGAGAGGGAAGCTGTGGCGACTCTGGCGGACGGCGCTGGAAGAGCAGAATGACCCGGTCCAGGCATGGGCAAGCATTATCGAGGATGAAGAGAAGGCGAAGTCCTATAAGCAGGCCAGAGGCATGGGCGGACACGTGCGTGTCACATGGAAGGATGCAACGCAGCTGATTGCAGCCCAGCTCATCTACACCATCAGAAAATACGGTCCTGACCGCATTGCAGGCTTCACCCCGATTCCTGCAATGAGCATGATCAGCTATGCAGCAGGCTCAAGGTTCATCACCCTGCTTGGTGGGGAGATGCTCAGCTTCTACGACTGGTACGCGGATCTTCCGAATGCTTCGCCTCAAATATGGGGAGAACAGACGGATGTCCCGGAATCGGCGGACTGGTACAACTCCAACTATCTGATGATGTGGGGATCGAACGTTCCGCTGACCCGTACACCGGACGCCCACTTCATGACCGAAGTGAGATACAAGGGGACGAAGATTGTTTCCGTAGCACCGGACTATGCAGAGAACGTCAAATTTGCAGATAACTGGCTCGCTCCAAACCCGGGTACGGATGCAGCAGTCGCACAGGGTATGACGCACGTCATCCTGGACGAGTTCTATCATCAGAGGCAGGAACCGATGTTCATCGACTATGCGAAACGCTTCACCGATATGCCGTTCCTGATCATGCTGGATGATTTCCAGGATACATTGAAGGCAGGAAGGTTCCTCAGAGAAAGCGACCTCGGCATAGACTCCAAGAATGCGGAGTGGAAGCCGGTCATCCTGGACGGAAATACGGATGAACTGATCGCCCCGAACGGCACGATGGGACAGCGCTGGGAGGACGGCAAGCAGTGGAACCTCACACTCGATCGGGAGGATGGCACCGTCATCGATCCAGCATTGACTGTCGAAGGACATGACGCCGAAGTGATCGAAATCGTCTTCCCATACTTCGACAACGCAGGCAACAGCGTATTCAAGCGTCCGATCGCAGCGCGCAAAGTGCAGCTTGCAGACGGCACCGAGCGCTATGTGGCGACAATCTATGACCTGATGACCAGCCAGTACGGCGTCAACCGCTTCGGCACCGAAAATGAAGCGCGTGGCTATGACGATGCCTCATGCATCTACACACCAGCATGGCAGGAAGAAATCACCGGGGTGAAACAGTCCCTCATCGTCCAGATTGCCCGTGAATTTGCACAGAATGCAGTCGATACGGACGGGCGCTCCATGATCATCATGGGCGCCGGCATCAACCACTGGTTCAACTCCGACACCATCTACAGGGCGATTTTGAACCTTGTGATGCTGTGTGGCTGCCAGGGCAAGAATGGCGGCGGCTGGGCGCATTACGTCGGACAGGAGAAGGTGCGGCCTTATGAAGGATGGGGCCATGTCGCATTTGCGAAGGACTGGCAGGCACCACCGCGCCAGCAGAATGCAACCAGCTGGTTCTACTTTGCAACAGAGCAGTGGAGATACGAAGAGGCCGGTGCGGATGCACTGCAGTCTCCGACAGCCGAGAAGATCGACTACAAGCACCCTGCGGACTACAACGTACTTGCAGCACGCCTCGGATGGCTGCCAAGCTACCCGCAGTTCAATAAGAGCAGTCTTGAATTTGCCAGGGAAGCCGCTGCCAAAGGAGATGATTCCGATGAGGCCATCATCAATCTGGCCGTCGAGCAGCTGAAGAACAAGGAGACACGGTTTGCGATTGAGGACCCGGGTGCGAAGGAGAACCATCCAAAAACGCTGTTCGTCTGGCGTTCCAACCTGATCTCATCTTCTGCAAAGGGGCAGGAATACTTCATGAAGCATCTGCTCGGAGCCAAAAACGGCCTTCTTGCGACGCCGAACGATGAATTCGTCCCTGAAGAGATCGAATGGCGGGATGACGTGGAAGGGAAACTCGACCTCATGGTCGCACTCGATTTCAGGATGACGGCGACGCCGATATATGCGGATATCATCCTGCCGGCGGCAACGTGGTATGAGAAGCATGACCTCTCAAGTACTGACATGCACCCGTTCATCCACCCGTTCAATCCTGCCGTCGACCCATTATGGGAGTCAAAATCGGATTGGAATATATTCAAAGATCTGTCGAAAAGATTCACCGACATGGCGAAAGAGCACCTGCCGGGCAAACATAAGGATCTGGTCACAGCGCCATTGGCCCATGATACAAAACAGGAAATTGCACAGCCTCTGGGTCATGTGAAGGACTGGTCGAAGGGCGAAGTCGAAGCCATCCCGGGCCAGACGATGCCGGGAATGAAGATCGTCGAGCGGGACTACACGGAAGTGTATGACAAATTCATCACCGCCGGACCACAGTTCAAGACAAATATCGGTGCCCATGGCGTCTCATTCGATGTAAGCGACCAGTATGAGGAACTGAAGGGAATGCTTGGAGTATACACCGACGGCACGATCAAGGATGGCCTGCCCAAGATGGGTACGGCAAGGAATGTGGCTGATGTCATCCTCCATGTCGCCTCCTGTTCGAATGGGGAAGTGTCCAGGAAGTCCTATGAAAACCTTGAGAATCAGACAGGCATGCCGCTCGCGGATATTGCAGCCGAGCGTGAACATGAGAAGATCACATTCAAGAACATTACCGCGCAGCCACGGGAAGTGCTGCCGACAGCAGTATTCCAGGGCTACAACAGGCCGGGCAAGCGCTACAGCCCATTCACGATAAATGTTGAGCACAATGTGCCTTTCAGAACACTGACAGGACGCCAGTCATTCTATCTGGATCATGACATGTTCCTGCAGTTCGGCGAGGCGCTGCCGGTCTACAAGCCGACACTGCCGCCGATGGTGTTCGGCACAAGGGACAAGCAGATCAAAGGGGGCGTCGACAGTCTTGTACTGAGATACCTGACGCCACACGGCAAGTGGAACATCCACTCCACATACCAGGACAACCTGCACATGCTGACGCTCTTCAGGGGCGGGCCGACAGTATGGCTGTCCAGACTGGATGCAGAAGCGCACGACATCAATGATAATGATTGGCTTGAAGTATACAACCGCAACGGCGTGGTCAACGCACGGGCAGTCGTCTCCCACAGGATGCCGAAAGGGACGATGTTCATGTATCACGCACAGGACAAGCACATCGAGATGCCGGGTTCTGAAATTACGGATACAAGGGGCGGCAGCCACAACGCGCCGACGAGAATACACATGAAACCGACGCAGATGATCGGGGGATATGCCCAGACAAGCTATGGTTTCAACTACTACGGACCGATAGGGAACCAGAGGGATGTATATGTGGCAGTAAGAAAAATGAAGGAGGTCAATTGGCTTGAAGATTAAAGCGCAAGTAGCAATGGTGATGAATCTGGACAAGTGTATCGGATGCCATACGTGCAGTGTAACGTGCAAGAGTACATGGACGAACCGACCGGGTGCAGAATACATGTGGTTCAATAACGTGGAGACGAAACCGGGGATCGGCTATCCAAAACGCTGGGAGGACCAGGAACATTATAAAGGCGGCTGGAAGCTCAAGAACGGCCGTCTGGAACTCAAAAGTGGCACGAAACTTTCAAAGATTGCCCTCGGGAAGATCTTCTACAACCCGGACATGCCTGAAATGAAAGAGTACTATGAGCCTTGGACATACAACTATCACGACCTGATTACGAAAGAGGAGGGTGAACACAGTCCTGTAGCGAAGGCGCACTCCGTTGTTTCCGGAGAAAAGATGGACCTTGAATGGGGACCGAACTGGGAGGATGACCTCGCTGGCGGCCACATCACGGGACCAAAGGACCCGAACATCGAAAAGATCGAAGAGGAGATCAAATTCAACTTCGAACAGACATTCATGATGTACCTGCCACGACTCTGTGAACACTGCCTGAATCCAAGTTGTGTGGCAAGCTGTCCATCCGGTGCGATGTACAAGCGTGATGAGGATGGTATCGTACTCGTCGACCAGGAAGCATGCCGCGGCTGGCGCTACTGCATGACCGGCTGCCCCTACAAGAAGGTGTACTTCAACTGGAAGACGAACAAGGCTGAAAAATGTACGTTCTGCTATCCGCGTGTAGAAGCAGGGCTGCCGACTGTATGTTCAGAGACATGTACAGGCAGAATGCGCTATCTGGGCGTCATGCTCTATGATGCGGACCGTGTACTTGAAGCGGCATCCGTCGAAGACGACCAGGCGCTGTACGAAGCACAGCTCGACCTCTTCCTCGACCCGAATGATCCTGAAGTAATCGAACAGGCGGAACGTGACGGCATCTCCGCAGACTGGATCGAAGCGGCCCAGAGTTCGCCGGTATACAAACTGGCAGTGGAATACAAGCTTGCATTCCCGCTCCACCCTGAATACCGTACAATGCCGATGGTCTGGTACTGCCCGCCGCTCAGCCCGATTATGAACTACTTCGAAGGCAAAGACTCCATCAAGAATCCGGACGCCATTTTCCCGGCGATTGAGGAGATGAGGATCCCACTCCAGTATCTGGCGAACATGCTGACTGCCGGAGATGTGGAGCCTGTCAAAGGTGCGCTCCAGAAAATGGCCATGATGAGGCAGTATATGAGGGCCATCTCAAGCGGCAAGGATTTTGATGAAACAAGGCTGGAACGTGTCGGCATGAATGCCAATGTAACAAAATCTCTGTACCGCCTGCTGGCGATCGCCAAGTATGAAGACCGCTTCGTCATACCGAGTTCCCACAGGGAGCAGTATGCAGATCCATACCGTTCGCAGGGCAGCAGCGGTTTCGGCTTCGGCGGATCGGACTGTGACGGATGTGGACCGTCCCTTGCGCAGGCATCAGTAGCGAAATCTGGTAAGGAAGTCTATGAAGAGAACTTCTACGGGGGAATATGGCGTGATTAATCTCGAAAAATTATATGACTACAAGGAATCATTCGGTTTCTTTGCAAACCAGCTCACATATCCTGAAAAACTGGATTTTCATCCACGGGAATTCGAGGGGGCTTTCTGGGAAAGTCATCCCGCCTATCCCTATGTTCAGCAGTATTGGGAGGATATGCATGAAATAGGACTGGATGACATCCAGCAGGTCTATACGCAGACATTCGACTTCGACAAGCACACGAATCTGTATATGACGTACTTCAAATTCGAAGATCAGAAAGAGCGCGGGCAGATGCTCGCCAAGCTCAAAGTGCTGTATGAAATGTTCGGTCTGAAGATGCCGGACAATGAGCTGAGCGACTATCTTCCATTGATGCTCGAGTTCCTCTATGCCGCAGACTGGCGTGGGGACGACCGGGCGAAAGAGAGCATGGCACTGCTCATCATGGTACTTGAAGATGGCACCTACCACATCATCCAGGCACTTGAGAAGAATAAGAGCCCATATTTCAACCTGATCAAAGGGCTGCGGGAAACATTCAAGGCGTGTGTGGAAGTGTCGGAGAAAGAGGGCGTGGAAAATGATTGACCAATTTCTATGGGTGATCTTCCCATACCTGTGTGTAGCGGTTTTTGTGGTCGGCCACATCTGGCGATATAGAATTGACCAATTTGGATGGACCGCCAAATCAAGCGAGTTCATCGAGAAGAAGCAACTGATGATCGGGAGCATCCTGTTCCACTTTTCCGTCATCCCTGTCTTCTTCGGCCATCTGGTCGGCCTGCTGATTCCTGCACGCTGGCTGGAAGCCATCGGTGTGACCGAGCACCTGTATCATATCGGAGCTGTCTATGTTGGAGGGTTCTTCGGCATCGTGATGCTCCTCGGCATGATCATCCTCACTTTCCGCCGCATCACCAAGAGGTCGGTACGGAGGCTGAGTTCAGCATCTGATATCATGGTCAACTTCCTCCTGCTGTTCATCACATTCATCGGTGTGTATGCCACGCTCGTAACAAACGCGGTCGTCACCGATTTCGACTACCGTGCCTCAATTTCAGTATGGCTGCGGGGGCTGCTGATCTTTTCACCAGATGCGAATCTGATGACAGATGTGCCATTGACCTTTAAAATACATGTAATAACTGGATTCCTGATTTTTGCATTATGGCCTGCGACACGTCTCGTTCATGCATGGAGCCTGCCTTTCAACTATGTGGGCAGAAGCTATGTCGTCTACCGTAAGAACAGATAGCAGAGGGGATCTCCTTGGATGGGGGAATAGTATGATGGTAGAGAAAATTGAATCTGTCCTGATGGACATGAAGGAAATGTTCGGTTTCGATATAGTGGCACTGACGGATGTCAAAAACAGACGCGGCCAATATATGGTCAAATGGAAATACAACATCGGCAGCACGAACACCCGGTGGAAGAAAATAGCGCTTCCCAGCGGCAAAGGGGTGCCGGGTGCTGTGATGAAGACCGGCAAATCCATGATTATAGAAGATATTGCAGATACGGAAATAGCGACCAGCCTTTTCCGCTATCCCATACTCAGGATGGAGCAGCTGAAAAGCTTTGTGGCTATGCCCATATGGAACGACGACGAAGAGGTTATAGGCATTCTGCTGATGGGTAACAGAAGGGAAAGGGCGTTTACAGAAACGGAGTATGAAAAGATCAAGCATCATGTTGAAACGACCCTCAGACAACAAATACTGAAAGAGCTGATGGTTAATGAATAATTCCAGTCTGGTCACTTTGCTCGAGGCAATGTTCCACCAGTCAAAAGAAATGATACTGTTCGTCAATAACGATGGTGAAATCGTATATATGAATGCCCATGCAGCGGCCACCCTGGACGACACCAATTATGACAAGAGCCAGTTCCAGCATATCTGCACGCATTGCCAGGGCATGTATGCAAGCGGGGGACGTGTGGAGTGCAACAATTGTTATCTGCATGTCGACGAAAAGGTGTCCTTCCAGGTCTATATGCGGACGAGGGAAGGGGATGTCGTGCCTTTCATCGCCAACTTCCAGCGCATCGATCCGGAAAACGACATCAGTGTATTCACCCTGAACCCATTGGCTGAGCAGCTGAAAACGCAGGAGATCGAGCACCAGAAAAGGCTGACGCAGCGCATCATCCATGCGCAGGAAGGGGAACGGAAGCGGATATCGAGAGACCTTCATGATGGCGTCACCCAGGAGCTGCTCAATGTGCTTCTGGAGATGAGGCTGTTCAAGTATATCGAGGACCGTGGTGAGCTCAACGAGAAGATGATGAAGTCGGAGGAATCCCTGAGCCGGCTGCTGGACTATGTCAGGAACATTTCGGTGGAGCTGCGCCCGGCGAGCCTCGATGATCTCGGGATAGAAGCGGCCCTCAAGACACATTTCAAATGGATTGAAAAGCAGTACGGCATCACTGTGAACTGCGAACTCGACATCAGGCAGAAACGCTTCAATCCGGAAGTGGAGACGGTCCTTTACCGCATCATCCAGGAAGCGATATTCAACGCTGCCAAATACGCCGAGGTGGATATGGTCGATGTCAGGCTCGAGGAAGTCGACAGCGGCATGGACCATCACATCAGTTTCGAAATAGAAGACTCCGGTCTGGGCTTCCGTACTGGGGATACACCGGTCGGTACGGGCCTCGGCCTCTTCGGCATGTCGGAGCGGGCCAGCAGTGTTGGCGGTACTGTCAG
The DNA here is from genome assembly GCF_038561955.2 of Salinicoccus sp. Bachu38. Taxonomy (NCBI): domain Bacteria; kingdom Bacillati; phylum Bacillota; class Bacilli; order Caryophanales; family Staphylococcaceae; genus Salinicoccus; species Salinicoccus bachuensis. The sequence continues at coordinate 360,802 of NZ_CP138333.2, forward strand.
TGTGGACAGCGCACCCGGCAAAGGTACCAGGGTGTTCGGTTCCATTCCAGTTTAGGAGGAGATAGCATGAAAATTGTCATTGCTGATGACCATGCAGTTGTCCGTACAGGCTTCAGCATGCTGATCAACTATCAGCCGGATATGGAAGTGGTCGGCACAGCAGCTGACGGCAGGCAGGCTTTTGACAAGGTGAAAGAACTCGGGCCGGATGTGCTCCTGATGGATCTCAGCATGCCTCCAGGAGAATCCGGCCTTTTTGCTGCCAGTCGCATCCACGATGCATTTCCTGATTTAAAGATACTCATTTTGACGATGTATGATGATGAGGAATACATTACGCATACTTTCAAGAGTGGGGCAAAAGGATATATTCTGAAGAACTCACCGGATGAGGAGCTGATCAGGGCGATCAGGGCGGTGCATGACGGGGACAGGTACATCGATCCGGTGCTCATGGACGAGAATATGGAAAAGCTCCTCAACGATGAAGAAGTCCCTGGAAAATTGGGTGAACCCTTCAGCGTCCTCACCAAGCGGGAGCTTGAGATTCTGCCGCTTGTCGCCAAAGGGTATGGCAACAAGGATATTGCCGAAATGCTGTTTGTTTCCGTGAAGACGGTGGAGGCGCACAAGGCGAGGATCATGGAGAAACTCGGCCTGTCCACACGTCCTGAACTTGTAGAATACGCCATGAAGAAAAAACTGATAGATTTCTGAATGTAGGTGAATGTAATGGTAGAGCAGGAACAGTTTCAATTTAAAGTGAAAGCATTGCGTGTATTGGAGAACGAACACAGGTATTTGAAGTATCTGATGAATGACTGGTTCCAACTGGTGCTCAAGTTTGAACACGATGATGTCAAAAGCCGTCTGGAAGGCCTGATGGTCATAAAGGACTTGAGGGAGAAGCTCACTGCATTCGAAAAACCCCTGAAACGCCACCAGGCGAAGGAGGAGCAGTACTTCTTTCCGATGCTCGGCGCCTATATCGGCCTGGAACAGGGGCCGATCCTTTCAATAGAAGAGGAGCATCAGGAAATCGATGCCTATATCCAGCACTTCTTCCATCATTCCATGCATGACATGAATGAGATGTCGCTCGAGAGCATGAACGAAATGGTCAAGGATGTCATGGAAGCATACGAGGTGCTGATGGTACATATGGTAAAAGAGGAGTCTGTCCTGTTTACAATGGCCGACAAAGTGCTTAAAGCAGTCGACGAGGAAGTGCTTCTGGAGCAGGTCAACACACTGATTACTGAATGATGGGGGGCTGCACCTCAAATATAGGGTTTTCCCTTCTTACAGAGATTGCCATCCAGATTATATAATACATTTGTAAAATAAATCACAATCTAAAGTAAGTGAGGTTGGTCCGTATGAATGAAAACATGGGCAAAAGACAGCTGGTCCTCCAGACATTCAGCCTGCTGGCTGGATTCATGGTATGGACACTGCTGGCTCCACTATTCCCGGAAATTGTAGAGGATATACCGGAAGCTGCCGAACAGCAGGCGCTTATCGTTGCACTGCCGGTGATACTGGGGTCCATATTGCGTATACCTTTCGGCATATTTGCCAATAAGATAGGAGCACGCATCGTATTCCTGTTCAGTTTCATATTCCTGCTGATTCCCGTATTCTATCTGAGCGTTGCATCCACACCGATGGATCTGATGATAGCAGCCGTATTCCTCGGCATCGGTGGTGCGACATTCAGCATCGGCGTGACAAGTCTTCCCAAATACTATCCGAAAGAGAAGCATGGCTTCGTCAACGGTGTATACGGCATGGGCAACATCGGTACTGCGGTGACGAGCTTCGGTGCACCCGCACTGGCCCTCGCCTTCGGTGGCTGGCAGGCGGCAGTGCAGACATATCTCGTCGTACTGGCACTCTTCGCCATCCTGCAGTTCATATTTGGAGACAAGCAGGAGAAGAAGGTCAATCTGCCACTCGGGAAACAGTTCAATGAAGTCATCAGGGACTATAAGTTCTACTTCTTCAACCTGTGGTACTTCATCACATTTGGCGCATTTGTGGCCTTTGGTCTCTTCCTGCCGGGATTCCTTACAGACGAGGCACTGTTTGGACTGACAACGCTCGACGCCGGCGTCAGGACGGCGGTATTCATCGTCATAGCCACACTGCTCAGGCCTGTCGGTGGACTGATCGGGGACAAGTTCAATGCACTGCATGCCCTGATCATCACATTCATCGGGCTGACCCTATCCGGTCTGCTGCTGGCATTTACGTATAACTTCATCTTCCTGTTTACAGCCGGCTGTCTGCTGGCTGCGGTATGCGCAGGAATCGGGAACGGACTCGTATTCAAATTCGTTCCGACATACTTCTCGAAACAGGCGGGCATCAGCAATGGCTTTGTGGCCATGATGGGCGGGCTGGGCGGCTTCTTCCCGCCGATCGTCATCGATCAGACGCACAGCATGACGGGAAGCTACGCCCTGGGGTTCATACTCCTGTCCGTCTTCTGTGTCATCGCCCTGTTTACAATGTTCTACATGAATAGTACTCTTAAGAAAAATGAACTGGTATGAGAGTGATAATATGGAACGCTATTCCAGACAGATACTTTATAACAGAATAGGATTGGAAGGACAGCGCCTCATCGCGTCCCGGACGGTACTCATCGTCGGGACGGGGGCGCTTGGTTCTCTTTCAAGCGAATTGCTGGCGCGTGCAGGGATAGGAAAACTCATACTGATCGATCGGGATTATGTGGAACATTCCAATCTGCAGCGCCAGACGCTGTACACAGAAAGTGATGCGGATGAAAAGAAGCCGAAAGTGATCGCGGCCAGGGAACGGCTGCTGGAAATACGGCCGAATCTTGAAATCGATGCCCACATCGCACATTGCGACGGGCCGCTTCTCGAGAGCCTCGCCGAAGAGGCGGACCTGCTTTTGGACGGCACCGACAATTTCGATACGCGCCTTCTGATCAATGATGTGGCCTACAAGTACGGCAAGCCATGGGTGTATGCCGCATGTGTGGAAGCATCCTACAGCAGCTGCGGTTTTGTACCTGGCGCAACACCGTGCTACCGCTGTCTCGTTCCGGTCCTGCCGACCACCACATTGACATGTGACACAGCGGGCATCATTGCACCGGCTGTCCAGATGGCTGTGGCCGAGCAGGTCACCACTGCCCTGAAGATACTGACCGGGCAGTACGAAGCACCCTATTACATGCGCATCGGAAACGTGTGGGATATGGAGCATATGAAATACCGCATCGACGGCATGAAAGAGGCGCATTGTGATACGTGCGGGGAAGCCCCCGCCTATCCGGCCCTCGACATGAAGGCCGACGTGGCGATGCGCCTGTGCGGGAGGGATACGGTCCAGGTGATGGATGACCGCATTACGGAAGCGGCGGTGGACCATGCGTTGGACCACCTTGGTACGGATGTGAACCGCACGCCGTACTTCAGGGAATTCCATTATGATGGCTACCGTTTCGTATGCTTCAAGAACGGACGGCTGCTGATTCATGGACTGGATGAAATGAACAAGGCGAAAACACTCGTCAATCAACTGTTTGGCTAGGAGGATACTTATGAGCATCGTCGGCAGAATTGATCGGGATATTACGGTGGGCGTCATCACAATCAGTGATACGCGGACGAAGGATACTGACAAGGGCGGACGCCAGGTCATGCATCATCTGGAGCAGCTGAACACTGTCCTCGGGGAGTCGGATTACAGGATTGTAAAGGATGATGCGGGGGAAATCACCGAGGCCATCCAGCATATGGTGGACCGCGGGCTGGATGCGATCATTACGACCGGGGGCACGGGCATCGCCCGCCGGGATGTCACGATCGAGGCGCTGCGTCCGCTGTTCGACAAGGAAATTGAAGGATTTGGTGAAATCTTCAGGATGCTGAGTTTCACCGAAGATATCGGCTCGCGCAGCATCCTCTCCCGGGCCGTCGCCGGGACTGTGGACCGGACGGTCATCTTTGCACTGCCCGGCTCGACGGGAGCGGTGAAACTGGGGATGGAGCGGCTGATCGTGCCTGAACTGAACCATTTTGTACATGAACTCAACAAATAAAGCGTGCCCCCGGGGGCACGCTTTATTTGTCTATATGATAGTTTCCGGACTTTCCTCCGGTTTTTGACAGGAGTGCCGTCTCATGTATGACCATGCCCTTGTCGATGGCTTTGCACATATCATAGACGGTGAGGGCGGCAGCGCTGGCGGCAGTCAGTGCCTCCATCTCCACGCCTGTACGCCCGGTCGTCCTGACCGTCGCCTCGATATGGAGGAAATGCCCCTCCTCAAGGTCCCAATGGAATGATATGTCGATACCGGACAGGGGCAGCGGGTGGCACATCGGAATGATCTGATGTGTATTTTTGGCCGCCATGATGCCGGCAACCTGTGCGACGGACAGGACATCGCCCTTTTTGACCGTGCCGTCGGCAATCGCCTGATGGATTTCTTCAGTCACGCCGAGGATGCTTCTGGCAACGGCTGTACGGGTCGTCACTTCCTTATCCGATACATCGACCATGCGGGCTCTGCCCTCCTGGTTGAAATGAGTGAATTCCGACATTTGAATCTTCCTTTCTAGTACAATGAGTATAACAGAATCCACAAGATGAAAGTAGTGATGAAATGAATCTGAATCGTACACCCATCCCCGTGACGGAAGCGGTGGATAGAGTGGTCGACCGCATAAGACCTCTGTCGGTGGAAACGGTATCCCATACAGAAAGCTATGGCCGTATTCTTGGTGAAGATCTGAAGGCGACCATGGATGTGCCGCTGTTCGACAAGTCCGCGATGGACGGTTTTGCCATCCGCGCTGAAGATAGTGCGGGGGCGTCCGGGGAAAACAGGATCGAATTTGATGTTGTCGCCGAGGTGCCGGCCGGATCCACAAGCGACTATGAATTGAAGCAGAATGAAGCATTCCGCATCATGACGGGTGCTCCGGTGCCTGAGAGTGCGGATGCCGTGGTCATGTTTGAACAGACGCGGCAGGCGGGAAATACATTTACTGTAAGGAAAGCATTCGAGGCTGGAGAAAACATCGCAATCAGGGGCGAGGAATGCAAAGAGGGCGAGGTCATCGTGCCGCGGGGCACCTTCATCAATCCGGGTGCCGTAGCGACGCTTGCGACATTCGGCTACAAGCATGTGAAGGTATACCGGCAGCCGGTCGTCGGGATACTTGCGACCGGCAGCGAGCTGGTCGATATCGACGCCCCGCTTGAGCCCGGGAAGATACGGAATTCCAACGGACCAATGATCCTGAGCCAGCTGAAACGGATGAATATGGAGGGGCGGATGTATGCCCTCGAGGCGGATGACTTCGAAGCCCTCCTTGCAAGGGTGAAGGAGATGCTTGGGGAAGTGGATGCGATCATCACCACCGGCGGTGTATCGGTCGGAGACTATGACCACCTTCCAAAGCTCTACGAGGCACTGGGGGCTGTGGAGCTGTTCAATAAGGTCGGCATGCGGCCCGGCAGCGTCACCACGATAAGCATGCTTGAAGGCACGCCGCTCTTTGGTCTGAGCGGGAATCCGTCCGCCTGCTACACCGGGTTCGAACTGTTTGCAAGACCGGCCCTCCTGAAGATGATGGGGCACGACCGTATCCATGCCCCCATCCTTGATGCGGTGCTTGACGGTGACTTCAAAAAGGCGAACCCCTTCACCCGCTTCGTCCGGGCGGAGATTGACTATCGTGACGGCCAGGTATATGCCAGCCCGGCCGGGTTCAACAAATCGAATGCAGTCACTTCCATTGCAAGAAGCAACGGCATCATCGTGCTGCCGGGCGGGACGAGAGGCTACGAAAAAGGGGACGGTGTCCAAGTGATGATGACCGACATGACGACCGGCACCACACGTTTCGAGCTATGAAGGTCCTGCAGGTCGTCGGCTTCAAGAACACCGGAAAGACGACCCTGATCCGGCACATGGTGGCACTGCTGAAATCAAAAGGCAGAAGTGTGGCGGTCATCAAGCACCATCATCTGGACCAGGGCGTCATCGATGAAAATACGGATACCGGCAAGTTCCTCTCGGAAGGTGCGGATGTCACGATACTCAATACACCGAACATGACGATGCGGACAGAAAATTTGCAGCCGGCCCTGGACGAGCAGATTGCGCAGCTTTCCGAAGATGTAGATGTACTATTGATAGAAGGGTACAAGCGTGCGGAATACCCCAAGATTGTATTGATCCATTCTTTCACTGATGGTCACACAAATGTAGATAAAATAGGGATTCGGAATGTTTTAAAGCATGCAGATATGCGGTATGATGAGGGTAATATTATCCAATGGTTTGACGAATGGAGTTCTGACGATGAAACAGTTTGAAGTAGTCGAAGCGCCGATTGACATCAATCGGTATCATGAATATACGATAGATGAAAAGCAGGGGGCCGTCTGCATGTTCACCGGCCACGTCAGGGAATGGACGAAAGGGACGCGCACCGTCCACCTGGAGTATGAAGCCTACAAACCGATGGCGGAGAAGAAGCTCGCCCAGATCGGGGACGAGATCAGTGAACGCTGGCCGGGAGTCAGGACGACGATTGCACATCGTGTCGGCAAGCTTGAAATTTCGGATATCGCAGTCGTCATTGTGACCAGCGCCCCGCATAGGAAAGACAGCTACCGCGCCAATGAATATGCAATCGAACGCATCAAGGAAATCGTCCCCATCTGGAAGAAGGAAGTATGGGAAGACGGAGAGGAATGGATGGGTGACCAGCGCCAGTACCATCCAAGCTTGGAGGAGAAATGATATGAAAGTAATGCTGTTTGCAGGACTGAAGGAAAAGACCGGCGAAAGCCGCATCATACTGGATACGCCCGGTGCCATGACGGCGGGCGAACTGAAGCAGGCGATATACACACAGTTCCCATCACTCGAGGGGGACGTGTTCCAGGTGGCCTGCAACGAGTCCTTCGTGAAGGACGATCAGATGGTAAATGAAGACGATGAGGTTGCACTGATTCCACCAGTGAGTGGCGGATGACAGAGACGATCGGCGTCGTATTGGCAGGCGGCAATTCGACGCGTTTTGGAGAGGACAAGGCATTCTTCGTACTCGATGGCAAGCCGATGTACAAACATGCAGCTGATGCCCTTGAGCAGTCCGGCGTATGTGATCGCGTAGTCGTCAGCACGAATGACCGTCTGAAGACATGTTTCAGTGACTATCAGACAGTTGTGGACCACCCGGATTTCCGGGACCGGGGCCCCCTCGGGGGACTTTATGCACTATCGGAATCCTTTCCCGGATGCAGGCTGCTCGTTGTGACATGCGACACCCCGTATGTTTCACCGGCATGGCTCCGCATTCTGCACGGCCGGGCGGTCGACCACGATGAGGCAATCATCGTCACGAGGGAAGCGGAACGTCTCCACCCGCTCATTGCGGTGTACCAGGGAAGGCACCTCTCCGAAACCGTGAGACAGCTGCTGGAAGAAAACCGGCTGAGCATGCGCGCTTTATTTGAAGAGAGGGAAAAGATCGAAGTGGATGCAGCTCTTCATGACATCGACAGCGGAACGTTCATCAATATAAACAGAAAGACGGACATTCACTGAGGAGGAATACTTATGGTGGAAAGCATTACAGACAAATTTGGCAGACCAATCCGGGATTTGAGGATATCAGTGACTGACCGTTGCAACTTCAGGTGCCGCTACTGCATGCCGAAGGAGATTTTTGGGGACGATTTCGAATTCATGAAGAAGGATGAGCTCCTGTCTTTTGAAGAATTGGAGCGCATCGCAAAGATCTATGCTTCACTCGGTGTCAAAAAGCTGCGGATTACAGGCGGGGAGCCCCTCCTGAGGCGGGACCTGCACGAACTGATCGAGCGACTTGACAGGATAGACGGCATCGAAGACATCGGGATGACGACAAACGGACTGTTGCTCAAGAAGCATGGTAAGAAGTTGTATGATGCCGGATTGAGAAGACTCAACATCAGCCTTGACGCCATGGATGACGACCTGTTCGGCCAGATCAATGACCGCGGCATCGGTACCTCCAGGATCATCGAGCAGATCGAGTATGCCCTGTCGCTCGGCTTTGAAATAAAGATCAACATGGTCGTCCAGAAAGGGTTGAACGAACATGAGATACTGCCGATGGCCCGGTTCTTCAAGACGATGCCCGTCACCCTGAGGTTTATAGAATTCATGGATGTGGGTAATGATAATGGCTGGAACTTTGATAAGGTAATCACGAAAAAGGAGATCCTCACCATGCTGGAGGAGGAGTTCGATATCGAACCCCTGAATCCTGCCTACTATGGTGAAGTCGCAAAAGTCTACCGCCACAAGGATGCAGAATCCTACCTCGGTTTCATTACGAGCGTGTCGGAAAGCTTCTGTTCCACGTGTACGCGCGCACGGCTTTCATCGGACGGCAAGTTCTATGGCTGCCTGTTCGCCGTGGACGGTTTCGACATCAAGCAGATTATGCGGGCAGGCATCTCGGACGCTGAACTGGTTGAAGTACTGACGGGTGTATGGAATAAGAGGGATGACCGTTATTCGGATCTCAGAACGGAAATTACAGCGGAAAACCGGCGCAAACGAAACAAAATCAATATGAGCTATATAGGCGGCTGAGGAAACGTGAAGTATACCTTCACGTTTTTTGTCGATAGGAAGGAAAAATTATGAAGCTGAACATGCCAATAAAATATCTGATCTTCTACGTCTTCATGTCCGCACTCGGGGTGCTGTCATTCATCATGTTCGGACACTACCTCTCCATGGTGCTTGAGGATATCGTCATCGAAGGTGCTGCACCGGCTGCTGATGCACTGGTCTGGATTGCCCTGTTCTTCATCCTCTATGCACTACTTTCTGCACTGTACAAAGTGGTGGGGGCGAGAGTGGCGAATCGAAGGATTGAAGCGCTTACGCACAGGGTGGTGTCAAGGATCGATGACCAGACGCGGAAGCATTCGGAATCGATGCTCAATGCGATCTTCGTCCACCTCGAGAAGTATCGTCCCTTCGAGAAAGTGTTCATTCCGACCGTCATCCAGACGGCAGTCAAAATCACGGTCATCATCGCTGCAATGTTCCTGATTCACAGGAATGCAGCCTTCATCATGCTGTTCACGGCGCCGTTCGTGCCACTCTATTATGTACTGGTGGGCCTCCGGACCAAGGACGAATCCGAGGCGCAGGCCGCTCAGTTCGATGAACTCGGAACATTGTTCCTCAACCTCATCAGAGGGAAGAATACGGTGAAGTATACCGGGGCTGAGAATACGGTAATCGCAAAACTCAAGCAGTATAACGAAAGTTATGTCAGGGAGACCATGCATATTCTGAAGTATGCCTTCCAGTCCACATTGATGCTCGAATTCATTACGATACTCGGCATCGGGCTGATTGCACTTGAGGTGGGGCTTCAGATCATCATCTTCGATGGCATTACGTTCTATGCGGCCTTCTTCACCCTGTTGCTTGCGCCTGAATTCTACAATGCACTGAAGGTGCTTGGCATCGAGTTCCACAACGGCAAGCTTTCGCAGGGGCATCTGGAACGGATTGAGGAGTGGCTCGATACCGCTTCCGACCGGAGCGACTACAGGACATTCGATGCATCAACGCAGTCGGTTGCACTCCGGAACGTCTCCATCGGCCATGGACAGGGCATGCTGCTGGAAAATGTCGATATGGCACTGCCGAAGACGGGGTTTGTTGCCATCACCGGACCATCGGGCATCGGCAAAAGTACATTCATACGCACGCTGCTTGGCCTGCATCGGCCAGAGACGGGCACAGTTGCCCTGTCCGAGGAGGGTGTCGGATACATTTCGGACGAGGTCTACTTCTCCGACACCACCATTCATGAGTATGTATCGGATGGTGAATATGAGGAAGCAGATGTCGTCCGTATACTGGATCAGCTCGGGCTGATGGATAGCCTGGACAACCTGGAGGAAGGGATTAACACCCCGATAGTGAACCACAACATCCCCCTCTCCGGCGGTGAAATCGTCAGGCTGAAGATGGCGAGGGTCCTGATTCGTCGGCCCCGCATCATCCTGATGGACGAGCCGACCGAATTCCTCGATGCCACGACCGAGGCGCTCATCATGGAACACTTGGCTGAACTCAAACAGGAGGCGGCAATCGTGGCAGTGGTCCACCGCAGGAAACTGCTGAAAATCGCAGACCGCCACTACACATTCAGCAACAGGCAGATCACCCTCGCGAAAGGGGAGTCATGATGGAATTCTTGAAAAATGAAAGAAAGCAGATACTCTACAGCATCATGCTCGGCCTCTCGGGCGGTCTAGTCGGCATTGCACTCTTCGGTCTCAGTGGATACATGATCAGCCTGAGCTTCTTCGATCCGCCTTTCTTCGTCATCATACTGATCATTGCAGTCATCAAACTTTTCGGAATGATGAAGGGAGCCTTCAAGTATATTGAACGGCTGCTTTCCCATGAGGCGACCTTCCAGCTGATCGGCCGGCTCAGGCTGGACTATTTCAGAAGCACGATCCGGACCGGTCGGAATACGCATAGCGTAAAATTCATCCAGAAACTGAACCAGTATTTCGAGCAGGTGGAGAACTATTATATTCGCATCATCTATCCCTACATCGTTGCCGTACTGATTTCACTGCTCCTCATGGTGCTCTCGGTGTACTTCGGCATGGCCTTTGTGGCGCTGACAGGGGGAATTGCCCTCATCCTGCTCTTCGCCATCCCCAAGGTTTTTGAAAGCCGGATGTCGCAAGCGCTCGAAGCAAGAGAGGCCACGGATGATGACCTCTACAGGAGGCTCTATCACTTCATCCACGACTATACGGACCTGTGGGTGACGAAAAAGGCAGAGAAGGAAAAGGCGCGGCTCTCCCCTGATATGAAAAGCATCAGAAAGAACGAAGACAAGGTGGCCATGTATGAAGCGGCGATGCAGTTCATCGCCCAGCTGGTTCAGATTGCAGCCATCATCCTGATCATCCTTATGCTCCATGAAGATACACCGCTGTGGGTGCCGATGGTGATGCTCATCGCCCTGAGCTATTTCGATCTGGTAATGCCCGTGATGAACCCTGCAAGCCAATACCGGAGAGTGAGGACGGCAGTATCCGAACTGGAAACGGATGTTCCGCAGGCTGATGCGGTGGAGGATTATCCCGAAGTGACAGCAATCCAGGCGGCAGACCTGAATTTCCGTTATCCGAATGCATCGCTTGATGTCCTGAAGGACATTTCCGTGACATTCAGAAAAGGGGAAAAGCACGCTATCATCGGCAGCAGCGGTTCCGGCAAGACGACACTGATTGAACGCATCATCCATGCAGATCCTGCAGTCACCATCTATAATGGGGGCGAAGAAACAGATCACCCTGCACTGAGGGCTGATGCGTCGATCATGCCGCAGCAGCTGGATTTCTACAATGCGACGGTGATGGATAATATCACCCTGTTCGGGCATGTCGACAGGTCGCAGGCAGAAGTCGGGGCCGACCTGGAAGCATTGGGAATGGCGCACTATGCACCACAGACAGCCATCGAATTCACCGGCAGGCTGTCGGGCGGTGAGCAGAAGCGGCTCCACTTCATCCGCATGCTGGCTGAAGACAAGCCGTGGTGGATCATGGACGAGCCGACGGCACGGCTGGATGATCGTCTGAAGCAGAAGATATGGGACCGCATACTGTCGAAGCCGACCCTCATCATAAGCACCCATGATCTCAGCAGGCTCGAATCATTCGACTTCATCCATTACATGGAGCAGGGACGCATCATCGAGTCGGGTCCATATGAAGAACTGATGCAGCAGAAAGGTGCAGTATATCAGGCAGTCCAGCGCTTCAAAGACTTTTTATAGTATTATATTCCAGTAAATGCTACACTGGTTGAAACATAACGTGGCACAAAGGAAGGGATTAACATGAAAAAGATAGCAGTGGTGACGGATTCCGCCTCTGGCGTCGATCAGGCATACAAGGAAAAGCATGATGTCAAAGTGCTGCCCATGTCTGTCATCATCAATGGTGTTGCCTATAGGGATGGCATTGATGCGACAACTGGGGAAATCTATGACATGCTGAAGGAAAGCGGGGAAGGGGCGAAAACCTCCCAGCCGACAATCGGTGAATTCATGGAAATATATGAAGCACTTGAAGCGGATGACGACTATGAAGCAGTCATAGCCATCCATGCATCGAGTGAGCTTACAGGAACCTACCAGAGTTCGATCAGTGCATCGGAAGGCATGTCAAAGCCCGTATATGTCATTGATTCCCGCATCGGCAGCTATCCGATGAAGCAGATGGTCGAACATGCAGTGGAGGCCAGGGAGTCGGATAGGGACATAGAGGAAGTCGTCGAGGAGATCAGGGAGATGACTGAACAGACCCAGCTCTACCTCCTCCCGCAGAGCTTCAACCAGATGAGGAAGAGCGGACGGATATCCGCTTCCCAATCGATGCTCGCCTCCGTACTCAACATCCATCTGAAGCTTGAATTCGACGATGGCAAAGTTGTTGTCGGGGAAAAGCTGCGTACGAAAAAGAAGATATACAATGCAGTGCTTGCAAATCTCGAGGCGCACGTAAAAGAAGAATCGGTGAAGACACTCGGCATCGTACATGCGGGCAGTTCGAGCCTGGTGGATGAATGGAAGCAGAAGATTGAAGAGAGATTGCCGCAGGTCGATCTGGTAGTGGAGCCCCTGGTTACTGTAGCCGGGGTGCATACGGGGCACGGCACAGTTGGATTTGGGTTTACAAAAGGCCGATAGGAAAAGCGATTCGGAATCAGTTCCGGATCGCTTTTTTCTTTTCAAGCCCGTAAACGGATAGTGCCGGGGATGGCACTTGGACATAAAACCTACATATTATAGTAAGAATAAAAGTGATTAGGAGTAGCAAGGGGAAAAGCCATTATGGTAAAATGACTATAATTATTAACTTTTGGGAGGTGACTACAATTGGGAAGGCGGATTTGAAATTTCATGTGCCGACTGAGATGTTAAAGAATAATCGTTACCCTGTTTCAGAAAGCACTTTACGCGAAAATTGTAGTCATATATTACCGGAGGTGAATCCCTTCTAGACAAGGGAACTAATTGGACATAACCACGATATGGAACTTAACTTTATTTGTAATTCTTATAGTACTCACAATGCTTTTTGTAGGATCTGAATTCGCACTCGTCAAAGCAAGGCTTTCCCGCATCGATCAGCTCATTGAAGAAGGAAACAGGAAAGCGCGCCGCGTGCGCAAGATGACGTTGGAACTCGACTACTACCTGTCCGCATGCCAGCTGGGCATTACTGTAACTGCCCTTGGTCTCGGCTGGATCGGGGAGTCGACTTTCGAAGTCGTACTGCACCCTCTTTTTGAACTGGTGGGGATACCCGACCAGTTGACGACGGTATTGACCGTGGCGCTGGCATTCATCATCGTCACCTTCATCCATGTTGTCGTCGGCGAACTTGCACCAAAGACAGTCGCAATCCAGTATGCTGAAAAATTGGCATTGATACTTTCAGGACCACTGTATTTCTTCGGAGTCATCATGAAACCACTGATCTGGACGATGAACGGTGCAGCAAGATTCCTCGTCAGACTCGTCGGATTCAAGGATGTGCCCGTTGAACAGGCCCACTCGGAAGATGAGCTTAAGATTATAATGACACAAAGTTATCAAAGTGGAGAAATAAATCAGACAGAACTGGCATACATGCAGAACATCTTTTCCTTCGACGAAAGGCTGGCAAAGGATATCATGGTGCCAAGGACACAGATGGTCACACTGACGGACCCTGTAAATATCGAGGATGTACTGGAGAACGTCAAGGAGCATAACTATACCCGCTATCCCGTTACGGAGGAAAGTGGGGACAAGGACCAGATCATAGGATTCCTGAATGTCAGGGAATTCCTGACAAACCACGTATCCGATGAGGAAGTCACTCCGGAGGATCACATACATGAAATACCGATGATCACCGAAGTCTCACGCATCAGTGATGCACTGGTCAAAATGCAGCGTGAGCGTGTGCATATCGCACTCATCATCGACGAGTACGGCGGTACAGCTGGTATGATCACGATGGAGGATATCCTTGAAGAGATCGTCGGAGAAATCAGGGACGAATTCGATGAGGACGAGGAACCTGATATCGTCAAGGTCGAGGATGACATCTATCATATAAATGGACGCGTACTGCTCGATGACCTCAATGAGCAATTCGATATCACATTCGACAACAGTGATGACATCGATACCATCGGCGGATGGCTGCAGAGCATCAATACCGATATCGAAACGGACGACTATGTCAACACGGACGAAGACAAATGGATCGTACTCGACATGGACAGCCACCTGATCAAACAGGTGGCGCTGCTCAAAGGCTATAACCAGTCGAATGGTGATGAAGAAGAGGAATAAAATAGAACCCCACAGAGTGGGGTTCTATTTTTATACATGCGTACCGGATTCCAGGTATTTGTATAAATCATAATCGATTGCTCTTTCCATCATCATATTCATTGTCACTACAGGTTTGCCCGTTCCATCATTCATTCTGGCCTCCTCAAGTGTCCGATAATCGATATGGCCTTCCCCAAGGTAGTAGAATGTGGATCCCTCGTCATCGTCCTTCTTGACGAAAATATGGATGGGGACCCCCTGTTTGTGTGCTTGGAGTATGGCTTTGATCTCTTTGGACTCGAGTGTACGGTTGCTGCGGGTGAACCATTTGAGCGTATTCAGGTCGAGGAACTGGTCCTCGTATCTGATGGTGTCTTCAATCTCCTCGTCCTTGTGATAGGTGATGAATATCGGGCAGGTCCCGTGCTTGTATTTGTACCCGTACAATGTGGAGGACTCATCTCTATCCCAGTTGAGGAGACGGCAGACATCCTTCCGGGAATATTTGCGATTGATTGTCAGAGGCTTCGACTGGTCATAGGTTTTGCTGAGGGCAAGGGACAGTTCCACCACTTGAATGATGTGCTCCCTGATCACAGGGTTCTCCAGTGCACTGGAAAATGTACTGGAAGGGTGGATAAAGTCATCTGCAACTTCAATGAGCGGACCGCCATATTTCTTCAAATCCTGCTGTGTGTGGAAGGCGTGGGTGAGGGTGCTAAGGACCGAATGCATCGTATCATCGGTCATATGATAGCCCCGTCTATGCATATCCAGCTGAAACTCTTTCATATTGACCGGAGATTCAATGACCTGCTGCAGCAACAGGGTTTCATGGATACGCTTGCCATCGGCAACTTCCTTGGACAGGAAAGTCAGAACCTGATGGTCATTCTCTGAAATGGCCAGATCCCTTTCTTTGATCTTTACCAGAAACTCCAGATAATGGCTGTATTTATGCAGGATCACCAGTGGATCGATGACGTCCGTATCATCATGAAAATCGATGAGCGCCGGAAGTCTGCCGATCTTATTTTTCAGGTACAGGTGCATTTCCTTCAGGAAGCTCTGGTTATTGAGTGTCGTTGTACTGATGGAGCTGTATATCTTTTCTTTGGCGATCGATTCGAAGTTGATGGTGGAGACGCCGCTGATTGCATTACGGTCTATCAGGGATTTCCTGAGCCTGTCCTTGTTGTAGGATCTGTCGCCTGTGAGGGCGATGGGAATCATGTAGTTGTTCCTGTAGTTGCCGATGAAGTCGATGACCGTCAGGTATTCCTTTTCATCATGCTTTCTGAGCCCCCGGCCAAGCTGCTGGATGAAGATGATGCTCGACTGCGTCTGGCGCAGCATGACCACCTGGTTGATGGAAGGGATGTCGACGCCTTCATTGAATATGTCCACCGTAATGATGTAATCGAGCCGCCCATTTTCCAGTTCCCTGACCGTCTGCTGGCGCACTTGCTGGGAGTCATCACCGGTCAGTGCCCGCGTTCTGTATCCCCGCATATTCAGCGCCTGGCTGAGTTCTGCAGCTTCCCTTCTGTTGGACACGAACATCAGCCCCTTGAGTGCCTCGCCGGAATGTCCGTAGTATTCGATCTTTTCCATCAGATGTGCGACCCGTTCATTGCTCGTCAGCTGTCCGAGTGCAGTCGTATCGTCGATGACTATGCCGTCCTTTTCGTAGTCGGTGACGCCGAAGTAGTGGAAGGGTGCCAGAATCTCCTCTTCCAGTGCCTGCTGGAGGCGGATTTCATAGGCGATGTTGTAGTCGAACAGACTGAATATCTCCATGTCGTCCGTCCGTTCAGGTGTAGCGGTCATGCCAAGCAGAAACCCAGGAGTAAAATGACTGAGGATTTTCGTATATGTCGTCGCACTGGAACGGTGCGCTTCGTCCACGATGATATAGTCGAAGTCATCCGGATTGAACTGCTCCAGATTGGCCGTTTTCGATAATGTCTGTACAGTGGCGAAAAGATATTTCGCATCCTCTCTCTTGGTGCTGCCACTGTATATCCCGAATTCTGACGGCGATTCATCAAGAAGACTCGAAAAGTCGTTCATGGACTTCTCCAGAATCTGCTCCCGATGCGCCAGGAAAAGCATGCGCCCGGGTCTGTACTGCTGTACATCGAATGCCGCCAGGTATGTCTTCCCCGTCCCGGTGGCGGAGACCACAAGTCCTTTATCCTTCCTGGCTTTCCGCAGGTCGGCAAGCGCCATCAGCGCCTCCTTCTGCATGAGGTTCGGCTGGATGGCCTGGCCGGTCAGTGCCTTGTGCTGATATCTGGAGCGGTCTTCGATGACCTCCAGTACTTTCCGCTGTTCCGGCTGTTCAACATGGGTCTGTTCATACTTCCGGATCCATTCGGCGTCTACAGCCGTGGACTCTTCCCATAACTTTTCGAACTGGCTGTTGAAATGCTGGATGATCGCGCCATTTTCAAGGCTTGTCAGTTTGAGATTGTATTCGTAGTTCTTTTTCAGTGCAGCATCCGTAAGGTTCGAACTGCCGATGAACATGGAGGAATAATGATCGTTTTGGAAGACATACCCTTTCGCGTGGAATCCTTCCTTATCGGCCACCCTGATTTCAAGGTTCGGTATGTTGAGCAGGGCTTTGAACACTTTGGGCCTATTGAAGTTCAAATATGTAGAGGTGATGATCCGTCCGCCCCTGTTCCTTTTCGCAAGTTCGTAGAGTGCCGTCTTCAAAGTTGCCAGTCCGCCTTCAGTAATGAAGGCGACGGATATGGAAAAGGAAAGGCAGCCCTCCATTTCATCAAGCATGGAGGAGAGTACATTCTCCTCTTTGGAGTTGATGATCATACGTGGTGGATGATGGCCGATCTTGTGTGTGTCCTGGTCCAGGAAACCTCGTTCGTATGCATTCAATAAGTTATTTCTGTTCACTTCCATATAATGACACCTCTTTCACTTCATTATATGGGAGTGGAGGACACTTTCCAAGATCTCCCGTTTATTTTCAAAAATATTCAAAATGATTATGAGGGTATGATAAACTGTAACTAACAAACGAGGGTGGTGTCCATATGGGTATTTTTGAGTTCCTTGTCACAATCGTGCCTGTCGCACTTTTCTTTTCCATTCCGCTCTACGCCATCAACGTTGGACATAGGCAGAAGAAGGAGAAGCTTGAAATCCGGAGGCTCCAGGAGGAGAAGGAGCTGGAGCGGCTCAGGCAAGAGAATTTCCTCCTCGAGAACAAGCATATGCAGCTGGAGCTCGACCGCATGAAGGAAGAAAGTGAGCAGCGGCGTCTGAAAGATTCCAGGGAATCGCGTTGGCTGATAAAGGATACTAAAGGTGAAATCACAGAAAAAAAGACCTCGTAAAGTGAATTACGAGGTCTTTTTACGTATTATGCCCTGTTGCCGCCAAGTGCTTTCATAATGAATGAAACAATAAGAATTAAAATGATTGCACCGAGCAGGCCACCGATAATACTTACACCGCCGACTTCCGGTCCGAAGCTCAGGCCGAGTGCATTTGCAATGGCAGCACCGACAAGTCCTGCGATAATGTTTCCAATGATACCGAATGGTACGTCTTTACCAATAATCAGTCCGGCGAGCCATCCGATGATGCCGCCTACGATCAATGTGATAATCCAACCCATGGATAATTCCTCCTTGTGTCCTGATTGTCTGTTTTAACATTAGAAATAAAACTTCGTTCTAGTAGAATAAATACCCATGGATTGGCTTTTCTAAACAAAATTATGAAATTTTTGCTGATTCCATTTCTTCTTTCCTATACCTTCTCATGATGAACAGGAAGAGGATGAGTGCCAGTGTGACACTGACCGCACTGGAGAAATAGATGGTGCTGTAGCCGAATGCTTCGGCAACGAATCCATAGCTGATGGCACCGAGTCCGACACCGAGGTCGAAGGCGGAAAAGAACGTTGCGTTGGCCATGCCGCGACGGTTGTTTTCGACACGGTTGACCGCCCAGGCCTGAAGTGCCGGCTGTACGCATCCGAACCCGAAGCCATAGAGTGCGGCTGCCACGAACAGGAAAATCGGGGTCGGCAGGAAGCCGAGCAGGATCATCGCTGCGATGATGGACAGGGAACCTGGAATGAATACGATGGTGATGCCATGCCTGTCGTACAGTCTGCCGGCGAGTATGCGTGAGAGCATCAGGAATGCTGCATATATTACAAAATAGAACTGGATGTATGTGGAGTCGAACCCCTTTTCATACGTATAGACCGGCAGGAATGTGGCGATGCCGCCGAACGTCACAGTGATGAAGAAGAGCAGTGAGGCGGGTGCCAGTGCGCGCCGTTCCACAATGTCGAAGTGCGGGTAGGACTCCTTCTTCTTGCGCGTATCAGCAACTTTCTCCGGCTTGTCGTATTTGATGTTGGCAGCGAGTATGATTGCAGTGAGGCCGAGCAGACCGCATATCGAAAACAGCATCGTAAAGGAGATGTGGTTGACTAGAAACAGTCCGAGGGCCGGGCCGAAGGCAAGTGCAATGTTACCGCTCAGGCCATAGTACCCGAGCCCTTCCCCGCGGCGTTTTCTTGGCACGAGGTCCGTGGCGATCGTACCGGCGGAGGTGCTGGAGAGGCCCCACCCGACACCCTGGATGATCCTCACCATCAGCAGCATGAGGATGGTGAAGCTTGCGGCAAGCGAGAACATGGAAACGACGAAGAGTGCGAGCCCCGTCAGGAATACCGGTGCCCGGCCCTTCGTGTCCAGAAGCTTGCCCGCACTCGGCCGTATGAGCAGTGCAGAGAAAGTGAATATCCCCACAACGATTCCGATCCAGCGGTCGCTCGCTCCGATTTCCTGGACGAACAGCGGCAGGGTGGGCAGTGTCATCTGGAACGCGGTAAATATGAAGAAATTGACGATGACGATGAGTATAAAGTCTTTTGTCCATATTTTCTGGTTTTGATCCGACATGTAATTTCAACCTTCTTACTTTTGATTGTTTTTTATGGAGATGATTTTATTTCGAAATTCGAAAAAAAGTAATAATATTCATTCTACAACATTGAAATAATTTTTTCATCCGTCATATAGAGTATATCCATATTTTCTTAAACAAACCCGAATGTGGTAGAATAATAGGAAACAAAAACAAAGGATAGACCTGTAATGATGAAAATACTCATGATAGACAATTACGATTCTTTTACATATAACCTCGTCCATTACTTGGAGGATAACCCCGAGGTGAGGGAGGTTGTGGTCCGGACGCCGGACGAATTGATGGAGGCATCTCTGAAGGGCATCTCGGGCATCATCATCTCACCGGGTCCTTCCCATCCGGCAGACCGTCAGGAAGTGATGGACTTCATTGAAGGATATTGGCACGCGTATCCTGTCCTCGGCATCTGCCTCGGCCATCAGATGCTCTGGCATATGGCTGGGGGAACGGTCGGACGCGGGGTGCGCCCGGTTCATGGCCACGTGTCGGAAATCACCCATGATGGGCAGGGGCTGTTTCGGGGGCTGCCCGATGTCTTTACAGTCACCCGGTACCATTCGCTCATCTGCTCGGGGGAAGCGCCCCGCGGATTCATCGTCTCGGCCCGGACGGCAGACGGTGTTGTGATGGCAATACGCCACGAGCACTATCCGATCTACGGACTGCAGTATCATCCCGAGGCGATCCTCTCCGAGTACGGCAGGGAGCAGCTGGGACAGTTCATCAGTGCGCTGAAGGAAGGTGAAATGAATGCAGGTCCATGTAAAGTTTAAAAAGGCAGGCAGGACGGAAGAACTTTATTTTACGAAACCGGTCGAAGTGATGACTGAACAGTACATGTCGCTGGACGAAGCACTGGAGAATGCCCAGAACCATGCTGAGGGGGGACGGTATGTGATCCCGGCCCTCAGCTATGAGGCGAAGGAGGGTGGACCGTTTGTCATCGGCGTCTTTGATGCTCCGGTGGACAGGGATGCGTTTCTGAAGGATTATGATGGGGACGGTGTCTACACGATGGGGGAGCCTGTCTTCACAGAGGCACCCGGGAAGATCATGACGGATATCGAAAAGATCCAAAACAGCATAAAGGACGGCCATACGTACCAGGTCAACTACACGACCCGGCTCAAAGGCAATTTTTCGGGAGATTCCCATGCGCTGTTCGAACAGCTCATCGCAAAGAACAATGGTGACTATACGATGTTCATCCATTGGAAGGAGAGGTCCATCGTGAGCTGCTCGCCGGAACTCTTTTTCGAAGTGGATGCAGCCGGAAAGATTTCGACCCGGCCGATGAAAGGTACGGCAAGGAGGTATGACGATCCGGTGAAGGACCAGGAAAGTTTCGACTTTCTGAATCATTCGGGAAAAGATCGGGCGGAGAACGTAATGATCGTCGATCTTCTGCGCAACGATCTGTCAAAAGTGGCCAGAAAAGGCAGCGTAAATGTGCCCGAACGCTTTACAATCGAGCGCTATGACACGGTCTACCAGATGACTTCGACAGTCGAGGCGGAACTGGCAGCGGACACGGGGCTGCCGGACGTGATCGAAGCGCTCTTTCCATGCGGCTCGATCACCGGCGCGCCGAAGCAGTCGACGATGGACATCATCCGTGGGCTTGAGCGCACGCCCAGAGGCTTCTATTGCGGTACACTCGGCATCTTGCATCCAGACGGTTCCCAGGTATTCAACGTCCCCATCCGTACGCTGTATATCGAAGGGGGACGATATGAATATGGTACAGGCGGCGGCATTACCTATGATTCCATACCAGAAAACGAGTATGATGAAATGGTCGCCAAGACCGCCTTCCTCGAAGACGGCAGATACAAGCTGATCGAGACGATGCGGCTTGAGTCCGGCACCGTCAGACGGTTCGGACTGCACGAGAAGCGCATTCTGAAATCAGCACGTGCACTTGCCTTCTCGCCGCCGGATTTCAGACGCGAAGTCATGGCGTACATCGAAAAGAACAGTCTGAATGAGGCAGGCGGCCTCTACAGGCTCCGTGCAGTCGCAGATGCCACAGGGCGGATGGTGCTCTCACATGGAGAAGTTGAAGAGGTGGAGCACGCAGATGCCCGGCTCGCGGAAGGGGCGATCAAGGCGCCCCCGATGTTCCTGGCGAATAAAACGACGGTCAGGCACCATTATCATAGTGTGGGCGATGATTTCCCCATCGTTTTATATTATAATGAGTATCAGCAACTGACCGAATTCAATATCGGCAACCTGGTCGTTGAAGAGGACGGGGGATTCCATACACCACCCGGCACCAGCGGTCTGCTTGATGGCGTGATGCGCCAGAGCCTAATGGCACAGGGGGTTTTGGAAGAACGGGACTATTCCCTGGAATCATTCCTTGAAAAGTATGAGAACGGCAGCATAAAAATATATCTGATCAACAGCCTGAAAGAATGGGTGCGGATCAATCTGAATATTCCGGGGTGAAGGCATGTTAACTCTCTTTTTAATAATATTGGTGATTGCGATTGTGATGTTTACCCACTTCGTAGTGACATACCTCATTGAAAATGACGTCAAGATCGTGGGGGTGCTCCTCGCTTTCGTCGGAGTCATCGCAGCCATCATCATCGTACAGTTCATCATCAGTGGCGTCACCGATTTCGTTGCAGGTGAATTGGATATTTTCTACAGGGATAATTAGGAGAACATTTTAGGAGGAACCAGTCATGATTTTTGCAAATGGGGATTGCTATGTCACATATCAGCAGCCGGAACCGATCGATTCCACGAAGCGGGTGGAACTGGAGCAGGCATTTGAAGATGGGGACCACGTCTATCTGAGGGACATGGTCACGACCGAGCACACACTCACTTTCTACTATTCTCCCATCAAGGTGATGGAAGAGAAGAACACCATCGAACCCGGTGATGTCGTCATAGAGGAAGTCGGGGAATTTCTCACAGGAATGGAGTTTTCAATATGAGTCTAATCATACAGGACAGCGGGATGCTGACACTTCTGCAGACACTGGACCCCGAGGATTCTGCCAGGGGCAATGAATACAACGGGGCATGCGACCGTCTTGCCCACCAGCTGGCCAACCAGCTTGTAGGGAACAGCTCCGATCAGCCGACCATCGAAATGACGCTGCGCCCGGGGGCCATCAAATTCACGGAGCCCACCATCGTCGCCTTCTCAGGTGCGGAATTCAAGGCGAAGTCCGGAGACCGCAACATCTTCATCAACAGGATATATATGTTCGATCGTGGAGATGAGCTTGTATTCGGAGAATCCACCAGAGGGAACAGGGTCTATCTGGCTGTTGCCGGCGGCATTAAAGTTGAAGGCTCGAATGTTTTGCGCTCCGGTGATGAGGTCATCATGTGCCGCGACTATACTGCTCAGCATGACGAGCTTTTCAATATGCTTAAACAGCAGAATGAAGTGAACTGGGGCGTGGACACCTACGCGCTCGTGGAAGTGTATCTTTCAGACACATATCACATGGTCAGGCGTCCGGATGTGCCGGAGGAAGTCTACCGGGCCATCGAAGCCAATGAGTATACGGTAAGGAATGAAAAATACCGTGCGGCCCTGTATCTTGAAGGCGCCGAGGTGGACATGGCTCCCGACGGCATTGAACATCCGGGCATCAAGGGTGGGGTGTACATTGCGGACGGCCAGCCTGTAATTGCATTGAACGACTTCAATGACTATACGACTGCACCGCATGCCGGTACGATACCGTCCTATCATCTGCACAAGCTCGTCCAGAAGCGTGCAGGCTCCAAAATACGCTTCAAATGCATCGAGGCGGAAGATGCGCATGCGAACCTGTATGCCCATCACCTGTGGGTGAAAAGCCTGTTCAAGGCCATCGACTACAAGCTGTCGAAGGAACTTATCAAAGAGAAGATGTAGAGTGCGATTCCAGGGCGGCCGTCCTGGAATTTTTTTGATGATTTCTACCGAAATTTAAATCGTCAGCAACAATTGGGGCGAAAAATAAGGTATAATGATGTATCAGAAATAATGGACTATTGGTAATGACCAGTGAACGGTGGGATCGGTTTCGATATGGAAAAAATTTTGAAACAGTATTTTGGATTTGAAAATTTCAGGCCTAAACAGAAGGAAATCATAGAATCGGTCGTGGGTGGCCATAATACTCTGGGTGTGCTGCCGACAGGATCCGGAAAGTCGATCTGTTTTCAGGTGCCCGGCCTGGAAATGGACGGCCTGACGCTTGTCATCTCCCCGCTGATCTCATTGATGAGGGATCAGGTGGAAACATTGAATGCTCAGAGCATTCCGGCAGCCTACTTGAATTCGACCCTGAAAAAGAAGGAAATAGACACTGTGATGTCGGGTCTTGAATCGGGTCGGTACCAGTTTCTCTACGTGGCGCCGGAGCGGTTCAATAACGACGACTTCCGGCAGCTGATCAGCAGGTTGGATGTCTCCCTGATTGCATTCGACGAGGCGCACTGCATTTCAAAGTGGGGCCATGACTTCAGACCGAGCTATCAGAACATCATTCCTGTATTGAAGGAGATCGTGCCGGAGGCGACTACGGTCGGGCTGACTGCCACAGCAACAGAGGAAGTCCAGGAAAACATCCAGGAGCTGCTGGATATCAAAGAGGCGCATGTCTATACGACAAGTGTGGCCCGGGAGAACCTGCACCTCAGCGTCAATCCGACATACCAGCGTGAACAGTTCATAGAATCCTACATCAAAGATCGTCCCGGTTCTCCAGGCATCGTCTATGCGGCCACACGTGCAGAAGTGGAGAAGATATCGCTCCATCTGGAAGAGCATGATATTGAAAATGTCATCTATCATGGCGGCCTCGGCAAAGAGGAGAGGAACCGCAACCAGCGGCTGTTCATTACAGGGGAAGTGGACATCGCCGTGGCGACGAACGCTTTCGGCATGGGGATAGACAAGCCCGACATCCGCTTCATCATCCACCATAACCTGCCGGGCGACCTCGAGAGCTACTACCAGGAAATCGGTCGTGCCGGCCGGGATGGGAAAATCAGCGAATGCATCCTGCTGTCCAGTCCACGTGACGTCAACCTCCATCAGTTCTTCATCGACCGTTCAAGCTCGACGGAACAGTACAAGGATCACATGCGTGCAAAACTCGATCGGATGATCCAGTATAACCGGACGAACAAATGCCTGAGCAGCTTCATCATCAAATACTTTGATGCAGATGAATATGTAGTGGAATGTGGACAGTGCTCAAACTGCCGGAATCCCGGACGCACCTATGATATGACGCTCGAAGCGAAACTTGTCCTGAACCTTCTGGCGCAGAGCGAGATGCCGGTGACAAAGGAGCAGGCCATCCAGATACTGCGGGGGGAGGCGGCTGAGAACGTCCTGGCATTCAACCTGGATACACTGAGTGCATTCGGGACGATGGAGAGCTATCTGACGAGCGAAGTCAACCATATCCTGGAAGAGCTCATATACAGGGGCTACGTCCATCTGAGGGATGAGCAGCTCTACATTGTGGACCGGAGCAGGAAAGTGATGAATGGGTCGGCCACACTCCATACCGTGCCTTTCAGAAGATACTTCAACGAAAAGGTGGATATCAGCACAGCTTCCTCGCCGAATGAGATACTGTATGAAAAGCTGGTGGAGACAAGGCGCCGCCTTGCGCACAAGCATGATGTGGAGGAAGCGTCCATATTCACGGACAATGTACTCAGGGATTTTGCCAAGAAGGTACCCGAAACCAAGCAGGACATGGTGCATATCCAGGGGGTCGGGAACTACAAACTGAAACACTACTGCCCGGATTTCCTGGAGACGATCAATGCATACAAGAGGCAGATGACTGAAACGGAATGATTCAAGCCGGCCGATGGCCGGCTCTTGTCGTTACATGGTGGAATGCTTTGGCGGCCTGTTCTTTATGAACATATAGAAACTGGCTGCAAAAATAATGATGTATCCGAAGATGGACAGCATGTCCGGCACCTCATTGAAGAAGACGATGCTGAAGATTGCCGTGTAGAGTATCGTGGAATAGAAGAATATTGATATCTCCCGGGCCGGTGCATAGCTGTATGCGATGGTCAGACCGAACTGGCCGAATGCTGCAAACAGTCCGGAGGATATGAGCATCCAGAATTGCGGCGCAGTCATCGGTTCATACTGCCAGATGAAGAAAGGCAGCAGGACGACCGAGGAGAAGAAGGAGAAGTAAAAGACCACTGTATAGAATTTCTCCCGGCTGCCGAGTGCTCTGAGTACAGTATAGGCGCCTGCCGCCAAAAGGGCTCCGAGCACCCCGACCACGGCATACAGCGTCTCACTCGACATGGAGGGCCTGATGATGAATACGGCACCGATGAAGGCGACGATGATTGCAATCATCTGATATTTGCGGATGTATTCCTTGAGGAAAACGGCACAGAGTATTATGGTGAAGAAGGGGCTCAGCTTGTTGAGTATGTCCGCATCGCTCAGCACCATCCTGTCGATGGCGAAGAAGTTGAGTACAACACCGGTAACCCCGAGTGTCGAACGCAGCATCAACAGCCCCTGGTTCTCCCGGCGGCCGAAAAGCTTCTCCTTATAGTACAATGCCAGGGAGAGGGAAACGGTCATCGCAACGAAATTCCTGAAGAATGCCTTCTGGACCGTCGGAAGATCCCCGCTGTATTTTACGAAAAGGGCCATGAGGCTGAAGCCCAATGATGAAATGAGAAGGGCAATAATGCCTTTTGTTGTATTGCTCATTTAAATGCAGCTCCATAAAAAAATTTTTAAATGAAATTTTTATTTCACAGTTATATGCAGACAGAGTTTTACCGAAAATTTTTTGGTGGAATTTTTGCTACAGTATAACATACATATGATGCGACTTCGGCTATATTTAAGTGAGATTATTCCCAATGAAATGTCTTTTTATGCCATTGATAATTATGGATGATTATGTCATTATAGAACGTGCAATACACATATATTGTGTGTAAATTTTACATAGGGCACAATATATAGTGTTTACTTACTTTAAGAAGCGTGTAAAGAGATAATAGATGCAACCCATGATTTTCGGACGAGAGTTCGATTATTTTATTTTGCAGGAGCAGGAATGAGGGGGCGATGGCATGCTGATTGCATTCTATTCCATGACGGGAAATACCAGGCGCTTCATCAGGAACTCCGGGGTGGCCGAGCACTATGATACCTATGAAATCAATGCTTCAAACAGCAGTGGGCAGATTCGGGAACCCTTCATACTCGTTACCGGAACCTATGGATTCGGCGGGGTGCCGGATGAAGTGAAGGCGTTTCTTGAAGTGAACCACGAATTGATGGTGGGTGTCGCCTCAAGCGGCAACCGGAACTGGGGGAACAATTTTGCGCGTGCCGGAGAGCACATCAGTGACGAATACGGAGTACCATTGCTGATGAAGTTTGAGCTTCATGGAAACCAGAAAGACAGAGAAGAATTCATTGAAAAGGCAGGGGCTATGCATGAAAGTCTTGGACGAGAAAAAATACAACCATATTGAACTGAATAATGAAGTGACAAAACGCGATGAAACAGGTTTTTACCAGCTGCATAAAGATCAGGAGGCACTGGCGGTGTTCATGGAGGAGGTCAAGGACAAGACCATCCATTTCGACAGTGAGCTCGAACGTCTGCACTACCTCGTGGACAACGATTTCTACTATGACCTCTTCGCAGAGTATTCCGATGAGGATGTAATGGACATCGTCACCTATGCAGACAGCATTCCATTCCAGTTCAAAAGCTATATGGCAGCGAGCAAGTTCTTCAAGGACTATACATTGAAAACAAATGATAAGAAGCAGTATCTGGAGGACTACAAGCAGCATGTGGTAATTGTGAGCCTCTACCTGGCGAAGGGCAACAAGGAGCAGGCCAAACGCTTCATCGTGTCGATGATCGAGCAGCGCTATCAGCCTGCGACACCGACATTCCTGAATGCGGGCCGTGCCCGCCGTGGCGAAATGGTATCCTGTTTCCTGCTTGAAGTCGATGACAGCCTGAATTCAATCAACTACATCGACTCCACAGCCAAACAGCTGAGCAAGATTGGTGGCGGTGTGGCAATCAACTTGTCCAAGCTGCGTGCCCGTGGGGAAGCGATAAAAGGCATCGAAGGCGTGGCCAAAGGTGTACTTCCGGTGGCGAAAGCGCTGGAAGGCGGATTCGGCTATGCCGATCAGCTGGGTCAGAGACCGGGTGCCGGTGCAGTCTATCTGAACATCTTCCACTATGATCTGCCGGAATTCCTGGATACGAAGAAAGTGAACGCGGACGAAGATATCCGTCTTGCAACGATCTCCACCGGGCTCGTCGTTCCTTCCAAATTCTTCGACCTGGCCAAGAACAACGACCCGTTCTACCTGTTCGCACCGCATACGGTCGAACGTGAATACGGCCAGTCACTGGATGATATGAACCTCGATGAGATGTACGATGAACTCGTTGCAAACGATAAGGTGAAAAAGCGCGAGATGGATGCACGTGAGATGCTCAATACGATTGCACAGACACAGCTGCAATCCGGCTATCCGTATATCATGTTCAAGGACAATGCAAACAAGGTCCACCCATTGAAGGATATCGGACAGATCAAAATCAGCAACCTCTGCACAGAGATCTTCCAGCTTCAGGAGACATCCACGATCAATGACTACGGTACGGATGATGAAATCCGCCGTGACATCTCCTGCAACCTGGGATCGCTGAACATCGCCAATGTAATGGATTCCGGCAAGGTACGCGACTCCGTGCATGATGGCATCGAAGCATTGACCGTCGTCAGTGATGATACTGCGATCGCGAACGCGCCGGGCGTCAAAAAGGCGAATGATGAACTGCATTCCGTAGGCCTCGGGGCGATGAACCTCCACGGCTACCTGGCGAAGAACAAGATCAGCTATGAATCCGAAGAGGCGAGGGACTTTGCCAATGTATTCTTCATGCTGCTCAACTTCTACTCCCTTGAAAAATCAATGCTGATCGCCAAGGAACGCGGAGAGACATTCAAGGATTTCGAGAAATCCGACTATGCGACAGGCAAATATTTCGAGCGCTACATTTCAGAAGCGGTGGAGCCGAAATTCGACAAGGTTGCGAGCCTGTTCTCCAACATCCACATCCCGAGCCAGCAAGATTGGGAGGCACTGCGTGATGAAGTGATGGAAAATGGACTGTTCCACGCATACCGCCTGGCAATTGCGCCGACACAGAGCATCTCCTATGTACAGAACGCAACAAGTTCCGTAATGCCGATTGTGGATACGATCGAGCGCCGGACCTATGGCAATTCCGAAACATTCTATCCAATGCCTTTCCTCTCTCCGGAGACGATGTGGTACTACAAGAGCGCATTCAATACAGATCAGACGAAGCTGCTCGATATGATTGCGACAATCCAGCAGCATATCGACCAGGGAATCAGCACGATCCTGTACGTGAATTCCGACATCTCTACAAGAGAGCTGGCAAGACTGTATATATACGCACACCATAAAGGGTTGAAATCCCTCTATTACACAAGGAACAAACTGCTCAGCGTAGAAGAGTGCACAAGCTGTTCCGTGTAATATAATCGAGCGACGATAAAGGAGCCATTAAAATGATTGCAGTAAACTGGAATAAAGAAGACGACATGACGAATGTCTTTTGGCGTCAGAACATCTCACAGATGTGGGTGGAATCGGAATTCAAGGTTTCCAAGGACCTGAGCTCATGGTCAGGCCTTACAGAGGATGAAAAGGACACATTCAAAAAAGTGCTTGCGGGGCTTACGGGGCTGGATACACACCAGGCCGATGACGGCATGCCGCTCATCATGCTCCATACGGAGGACCTCCGTAAAAAAGCAGTGTATTCCTTCATGGGAATGATGGAGCAGATCCATGCGAAATCCTATTCCCATATATTCACGACACTCCTGTCATCCAAGGAGACGAACGAACTGCTGGATGTCTGGGTGATTGAAAATGAACAGCTCAAGTACAAGTCGGAAAAGATAGTTGCATACTACCATAAACTATATGGCAAGGAAGCTTCCGTATATGACCAGTACATGGCGCGTGTCGCCAGTGTATTCCTTGAGTCTTTCCTATTCTATTCCGGATTCTACTATCCGCTGTACCTTGCCGGCCAGGGCAAGATGACGACAAGTGGTGAGATCGTCAGGAAAATTCTTCTGGATGAATCGATCCATGGCGTGTTTACAGGCCTGGATGCACAGTCCCTCAGAGGCGAGCTCTCGGCTGAAGAGAAGGCACATGCAGACAAGGAGATGTATGAACTGCTCAAGGCGCTCTACGCCAACGAGGAAGTTTATACAAAAGCCCTCTATGACAATCTGGGTCTGACGGAAGATGTGCTGAACTATGTCCAGTACAATGCGAACAAGGCACTTTCAAATCTTGGTTTCGATGCCTATTTCGAAGAGAAGTCATTCAACCCGATCATCGAAAATGCCCTCGATACGACAACGAAGAACCATGATTTCTTCAGCGTCAAAGGTGACGGCTATGTGATTGCGCTCAATGTCGAGCCGATCCAGGATGAGGATTTCATCTTTGATGAGGTAAAATAGAAAACACCAGGCTCCAGGTCCGATTTTTCGGATCCGGAGCCTTTTTATTTTTTTAATATAGGCAATTGTCTTGACAATTCATATGAATGGCATATGATAAGGGTAGAGTTTTTCAACTGAATACAATCATTCTTTCGGGGCAGGGTGGAATTCCCAACCGGCGGTAAGCTTTGAAGCAAGCCCGCGACCTGCATCGTCCCTGACGATGTGGCTGATCCAGTGGAAGTCTGGAGCCGACAGTGAGAGTCTGGATGGGAGAAAGAATTGCAGAGCGTACTATGGAGACAGGACTATTTTTCATGCCTCCATACGGTAGTGCTTATTCAGCATTGTCAGCAATGCTTATTTCTGCATACATTTTTACAGCGCCGATGGATATTCTATTCATCGGCGTTTTTTATGTTCAGGAGGGAAAAACTTGAATCGATATATGAAGATGGCGTTTGATCTGGCCCGCATGACAGTGGGGCAGACGGGGAAGAACCCCGCAGTAGGCGCCGTCATTGTCAAAGAAGGAAAAGTGATCGGCATGGGGGCACACCTCGGCTACGGCAAGCCGCACGCAGAGCGGCAGGCACTGTCGAGCTGCAGCGAGGATCCGGCGGGTGCAGACATCTACGTCACACTGGAGCCGTGTTCCCATCATGGCAAGACACCCCCGTGCACTGAAGCAATTATGGAAGCGGGCATCAGCAATGTCCATTACGCAGCCAGGGACCTGAATCCGAAGGTGAGCGGCCATCAGGTGCTTGCCGATGCCGGGTTGAATGTGGTCCATCAGCCGGATGAGGCCATCGACCGGCTCTATGCGCCTTTCTTTGCACATCTCGAGAGGCGTCAGCCGACCGTGACCCTGAAATGTGCCATGAGCCTGGATGGCAGGCTCGCACTCGATGACGGGACGAGCACTTGGATTACCGGCGAAGCGGCACGGGCCGATGTCCATCAGGAGCGGCATGTCCATGATGCGATACTCGTGGGAGGAGGCACACTCATCGATGATGATCCGAAGCTCACCGCAAGAATCGAAGGCGGTGGAGCGTCCCCGGCGCCGGTGGTGCTGGCTGGAGGCCGGGAACTGCCTGATGGCCTGAAAATTTTTGAACACCCGAAACAGGCGATCATCTATACGACGAATGAAGCGAACTTGAAGCATGATGGAAAATGTGAAGTGAAAGTGGGGGACTGGTCCCCCGCAGCCATACTGGACGACCTTTATGGCAAAGGCATCTCATCCCTTTTTGTGGAAGGGGGCGCGCGCGTCCTGACTTCCTTCATAAAAGAGGGATTATACGACCGGATATTGACATACGTTGCCCCGAAGATATTTGGTGAATCGAGACACACATTATACAAGGAACAGCCTTCTTCGATGGAAGCGGCCGTTCAGCTTGAAATGGTTGATGTTGAAAAGCTCGGGTCTGACCTTAAATTAACTTACAGAAAGGCTTGAGCATAATGTTTACAGGAATAATCGAACAGATCGGCGAAGTGAAGAAAGCGGCGGATACAGGAGAACATACGGTATTTGAAATATTTACGGGTACATTCGATGATTTGAAACTTGGAGATTCGGTCAGTGTGAACGGGACGTGCCTGACGGTGACCGGACTCGATGAGGACAGCTTCACCGTCGAGATGGTCAACGAGACGAAGCGTGTAACGAGCCTTGACAAGGTGGAAGCGGGAATGTCCGTCAATCTCGAGCGGGCACTGACACTAGCCACACGGCTCGGGGGGCATATCGTTTCCGGTCATGTGGACAGTACGGGTGAAATCGCCTCCGTTCATAACGACGGCAGTGCACTTGTGATGCATATCACATGCCCGTCCTCCCTGATGAAATACATGGTGAAGAAAGGGTCTGTCGCAATTGACGGCATCAGCCTGACACTGTTCGATGTCGATCCGGAAGCGTCCGAAATCATCCTCAATCTGATCCCGGAGACACAGGAACGTACAACGCTTGCACGAAAGGGCACGGGTGCCCGCGTCAATATCGAGGCGGATATGCTGATGAAGCATGTGGATCATCTGCTCCACTCTTCCGGCTCGTTGAATATCGAAGCGCTCGAGGAAGTGGGTGAACGCCATGTTTGATACGATTGAAGCTGCAGTTGAAGATTTGAAGCAGGGGAAGCTGGTCATCGTTGTGGATGACGAGGACCGTGAAAATGAAGGGGACCTGGTAGGTGTCGCAGAATATATCACAGCCCGTGAAGTGAACTTCATGGCGACCCACGGACGCGGGCTGATCTGTACACCAGTGAGCGGAGAAATTGCAGAAAAGGCAGGTCTCGGTCCAATGGTCAACAACAACAGCGATCCCCACGGCACGGCTTTTACAGCTTCCATCGACCATGTCTCCACAACAACCGGCATCAGCGCCCATGAACGGTACGACACAATCCGTGCGCTGACGGATGAGGGTGTCGAACCCGCCCATTTCAATGCGCCCGGCCATATATTCCCGCTGGTCGCCAAGGACGGCGGTGTGCTTGAACGCATGGGGCATACCGAGGCATCAACCGACCTCGCCCGCCTGGCGGGGGCGGTGCCGGTCGGAGTGATATGTGAAATCATGAATGATGACGGCACGATGGCGCGTGTGGATGACCTGGAAATCTACAGGAAGAAGCATAATCTGAAGATGATTACGATAGAAGATCTGAAGCGGTATATGCAGAAATTCACAGGCGTCACCCTGGAAAGCACCGTCCAGTTGCCGACGGACTATGGCAGGTTCAAAATGTACGGATTCGTCGACAATGACACGGGCAAGGAACACCTTGCGCTTGTCCACGGGGAACTGAAGAACAATATGACGGTGAGAATCCACTCCGAATGCCTGACTGGAGACGTGTTCCATAGCCA
Source organism: Salinicoccus sp. Bachu38 (assembly GCF_038561955.2). Classification (NCBI taxonomy): domain Bacteria; kingdom Bacillati; phylum Bacillota; class Bacilli; order Caryophanales; family Staphylococcaceae; genus Salinicoccus; species Salinicoccus bachuensis. The sequence goes on from NZ_CP138333.2 coordinate 393,681, forward strand.
GCGCTGCGATTGCGGGGAACAGCTGGAACGTGCGATGCGCATCATCAACGACCAGGATGGCATTATCCTGTACATGAGACAGGAAGGCCGTGGCATCGGCCTGATCAACAAGCTCAAAGCCTATGAACTGATCGAGCAGGGATATGATACAGTGAGTGCAAACGAGCATCTCGGCTTTGACGCCGACCTGAGGAAATATGATGTGGCGGCAGACATGCTCCATCAGCTCGGGCTGGATGAGGTGACACTGCTCAGCAACAATCCAAGAAAAATCAGGGGATTGGAAGAGGAAGGCATCAAGGTGAACCGGCAGAGCCACATCGTTCAGGCGAATGTCGTCAACCAGGATTATTTGAAAACCAAAAAAGAAAAACTCGGACATCTGCTCTAGGAGGCATAAACATATGAATAGAATAGACACAAAACTGATTGGTACAGACCTTAAGATTGCCATTGTGGCAGGAAGGTTCAATGACTTCATCACATCGCAGCTTGTCAGTGGAGCGGAAGGGGCGCTCGTCAGCCACGATGTGGATACTGAAGACATCGACCTGATCTACGTTCCAGGTGCATTTGAAATCCCGCTTGCTGCCAAGACGCTGGCGGAGTCGGGCAATTATGACGCGGTGGTGGCACTCGGCTGTGTCATCCGCGGCAGTACGACGCATTACGACTATGTCTGTAATGAAGCGGCCAAGGGCATTTCCCAGGCAGGCCTCACCACAGGCGTCCCCGTCATGTTCGGCATCGTCACCACTGAAAATATCGAGCAGGCAATTGAACGGGCGGGGACCAAGGCCGGGAACAAAGGCGCGGAAACCGCAACCGGCGCCATTGAAATGGCCAACCTCATGAAAAAGATACGATGATCAGAAAGCCGATGAAAATCGGCTTTCTGTCATTTCTTTGCCATACAACCGTCAATAATGGAAAAACAGGATGAGGGAAATTCGTGCTATCATTTCATGTATAGAAGAATAAAGGAGAAATACCCATGAAACTGAAATTTTTGATGTTTGCAATGATACTGGCCCTGAGCGCCCTTTCCGCCTGTGGGAACGGTGGGGAGATGGAAGCCGAAATGAACCATGACCAGTCGGGTGAGGACGAGGTAAGGTCACTCGAAGTCGACCTGGAAGTGCCGGAGACAGCGGGCACCGGTGAAGCCGTCGAGTTTACGGCTCACGTACATTCGAACGGTGAGAATGTTACAGACGCAGACAAGGTCATGTTCGAAGTGCTGCAGGGTAAGGAAAGCCTTGAGATGATAGAGGCGGAGCATGATCAAAATGGAGTGTACTCGATCGAGTATACATTTGATGAAGCAGGGACATTCACCGTCATTTCGCATGTGGACGCACTGCAGCTGCATACGATGCCACAAGCCGAGATTACTGTAGAGTAGTCCGCGGTCCTCATGCAGATACTGCTGTTTGTAAAGTGGCCTCTTAAGGTTTACAATATATATAGATTGGAAGCTTGAAATCAGGAGGAAACCATGAATTTGCAGGATAAAACTTATATCGTATCGAGTGCTGTCACACCGCTCGGCAAGGAACTGTCCATGCATCTGGCAGAGCAGGGTGCAAATGTCATTCTTGCAGGGCTTGAACACGTGGAGCTGGACAATCTTCTGAAAGCGCTCCAGGAGCGTTCGGAAGGCAATCATAAGGTGGTCCTTCTGGAGCAGTCGAAAGAGATCGACTGGGTCGCTACCGTTGAGGAGATTCAGCAGGATTACAATACATTGAATGGAATCATACTTGTCCATACCATTTTTACAGAAAACCGGTCTGTATATGATGTGTCGTTTGATGAATTCAACCAGGTGATGTATGAGCACGTATGGGGAACCTACCTGGGCATCCGTACACTCAGGCCCATGCTCAAGGACGAAAGAGATGCCAAGATCATCAATGTCATCGAACCGTCGTTCGAAGATGTATTTGAACGGAACCTGTATTATACAGTGACCGGAGCCATTGAGGCACTCACGCATTCCACCGCTGCAGAGCTGAGGAAAGAGGACGTGGATGTATATGCACTGAGCTACAGGCCTTCCATCAAGTATGAGGAATCACCGCAACGTTCGAATTCTGAAGCAATCAGTACGGTCATGTCGATCCTTTCAGGTTCCGAAGATGCGCCGAATGGCAATACAATCATCATCAACTAATACTGTCCCACGCCATCTGATGCCCATTGGATGGCTTTATTTTTTTGTTGGAACCGTTTAATTGCTTGAAAATACAAACTTTCAGTGTATAATTGTAACTGTGATTATCGGTGATAATCATTATCAATTAAGGTGGATTAATATGATACATAAACTATTCAGACTGGACATCATGATTCTATTATTGGTCGTGCTATCAATCATTTCGATGTTTGTAGGTGTCGTCGACCTTTCTCCTGGCGACCTGTTCGACTTGAGTGACAACCAGAAGAACATCATCATGGAGAGCCGGTTTCCAAGGACTGTAGCCATCATCATCGCAGGTGCGTCACTGAGTGTATGTGGTCTGATCATGCAGCAGCTGACCCGAAACAAATTCGTTTCCCCCACCACTGCGGGAACGATGGATTGGGCACGGCTCGGCATATTGATCGCACTGATGTTTTTTCCGACAGCAAGCCTTCTTGTAAAACTGCTTTTCGCTTCTGCATTGAGCCTGGCAGGCACGCTGCTGTTCATGCAGATCATCCAGCGTGTACAGTTCAAGGATGTCGTCTTCGTCCCACTGATCGGGCTGATGCTCGGGAACGTGGTTTCCAGCGTAGCGACATTCCTCAGTCTGAGGACGAATTCGATCCAGTCGCTATCCAGCTGGCTGCAGGGGGATTTTTCAATCATCATTTCAGGACGGTACGAAGTCCTATACATAAGCATTCCATTCCTGATTGTTGCTCTGCTCTATGCCAATCAATTTACAATTGCAGGGATGGGACAGGATTTCTCGAAAAATCTTGGGCTCAACTACAGACGGGTGATAAACATAGGTCTGCTTATTACTGCAGTGATTACAGCACTTGTAGTCGTCACTGTGGGAATGCTGCCATTCCTTGGGCTGATCATTCCGAATATCATTTCAATATTCCGGGGAGACCATCTGAAGAATACGATTCTTCTGACAGCAGTACTTGGGGCAGTATTTGTAATGATATGTGATATTCTGGGACGTCTGATCATATTTCCCTATGAAATCTCCATCGGGCTGATGATCGGTGTCATAGGAAGTTTCATCTTCTTGATCATGATATTCAGGAGGGTGAAATCAAATGCATAATGGAAAGAACAACCGCCTGCTTCTCATATTGACAATCGCAACATTGGCCATCGCAGGCTTCTACATCCTCTATCAGTTGAATTTCGACATATTGTTCTATCAGCTTCCTTCGCGGGTGAACCGGGTGGTGACCATGCTGATCGTCGGCATAGCGATTGCGGTTTCGACAGTCATCTTCCAGACGATCACCAAGAACCGCATTCTGACCCCATCAATCATGGGACTCGATTCGGTCTATCTCTTCATACAGACCATCATCGTATTCATAGTCGGGACAAGTTCTCCACTGCTGACCAATGATTTTGTCAACTATCTGGTCAGCATGCTCGGTCTCGTCGTCTTTACCGTCCTGGTCTTCAAGTATCTTTTCAAGCTCACCGGCAGCCATGTATTCCTGCTGCTGCTGATCGGCATCATACTGGGAACGTTTTTCAACAGCCTGTCGACGTTCATGCAGATGCTGATCAACCCGGATGATTTCCTGATCCTGCAGAATTCGATGTTTGCATCATTCAATGCCATCAATGATTCCCTGATCTGGATCACCGGAGCGATTGTTCTCCTCATGCTGATCATAGTGCTCAGGGACTTCCATTCCCTGGATGTGATTGCGCTCGGCCGGGATCATGCGATAAACTTGGGTATAAACTACGATAGAAAAGTTTCCCAGCTTCTGCTCATCATTGCAGTTCTGGTATCGGTCTCGACCGCACTCGTCGGACCCATCATGTTTCTCGGCCTGCTCGTCGTCAACCTGGCGCATGAAATGTTCAAAACGTTCAAGCACCGCTACCTGCTCCTCGGGAGTACATTGCTTGCGGTGATTACATTGCTTCTCGGTCAGATGCTGACCCAGTATGTGTTCAACCAGGCGGTTGAAATCAGTGTAATCATCAATCTTGTCGGTGGGGTGTACTTCATCATACTAATGCTTAAGGAGAGTCGAAGATGATCGATCTTAAAGGTATATCAAAAATTTACGGCCAAAAGAAAGTAGTCAATGACGTATCCGTTTCAATTGCCAAAGGGAAAGTCACATCCTTCATCGGACCGAACGGAGCCGGAAAGAGTACGCTGCTGTCCATGATCACGCGTCTGCTCGACCAGGACAGTGGGGATGTACTGCTTGAAGGGAAGAACATCCTCCAGGCACCGAGCGATGCCCTTGCCAAGAAAATTGCCATCCTGAAGCAGTCCAATCACATGGACTTGAAGATCACGGTACGTGAACTGATCAGTTTCGGACGCTTCCCCTACTCAAAGGGAAGGCTGAATGAAAGGGACCATGAGATCATCGACGAGGCAATCAGCTATATGGAACTCGAGGAGTTCGAGGACCGCTACATCGATGAACTGTCCGGCGGGCAGAGGCAGCGTGTATATATCGCCATGACGATCGCCCAGGACACGGAATACATCTTTCTGGACGAGCCGCTGAACAATCTTGATATGAAGCACTCCGTACAGATCATGCAGATTTTGAGAAGGCTTGTAAGGGAACGCAATAAGACAATCATCATCGTCATCCATGACATCAATTTTGCTTCCTGCTATTCCGACAACATCGTTGCAATGAAAGACGGAAAAGTGGCGATCAGCGGCAAAAAGGATGATGTCATCAAGAAGGAGATCCTTGAGGACATCTACGAAATGGACATCAACATAGAATGTATCTATGGACAGCAGATATGCGTGTACTTTGATGAGCATGAAGATGCTTCGGTGGATGATTTCATCGAAGATCAGGTGCAGGCATAGTCTGCGGACTCCATATACATTTAAGGAGGTGATGGGGACTTATCGGATATATGGATGTTTTTAGTGGGGGCTGAAAACACTAATTGGAAAGAGGAATGGAAATGAAGAAATTTTACTTATTGTTTACTGTAATGGTGCTCATGGTCCTTGCAGCATGTGGAAATACCGAGAGTGCATCCGAAAATGCGGAATCCGAGAGCGAAGCGGCGGAGACTGGAGGCAGTGAAACTATCGAAGTGGAGAACCAGTTCACGATTTCTGATGAATCTGCTGAAGGCGAAGAAGCAAGTGAAGAAGTTTCGGAAACGGTGGGAGTGCCGGTAAATCCGGAGAAAGTCGCAGTATTCGATTACGGGGCACTCTCCACAATCCACGAGCTTGGTGAATCGGATAGTGTTGTCGGACTGCCAAAAGGACAGAGTTCAAGTACCCTGCCTGATGAGCTTGAAGAATTTCAGGGAGAGGAGTACGCAAACCTTGGTACACTGAAAGACCCGGACTTTGAAAAAGTTGCTGAACTGCAGCCTGAAGTCATCATGATTTCAGGACGTCAGGCGACTTCCGCAATCATCAGTGAGTTTGAGAAAGCGGCACCGGATGCCCAGGTGCTCTATGTCGCACCTTCAAATGAAAATTATTTTGAAGAAGTCAAACACTACACTCAGATGCTCGGGGACATTTACGACAAGTCTTCTGAAGCGGAGGCACTGATTGCAGATTTCGACAGCAAGATCGAAGAAGTGAAGCAGAAAGTGGCGGATACTGATGAAACAATGCTGTTCGTCATGGCAAACGAAGGTGAGCTTTCAGCGCACGGACCAGGCGGACGTTACGGATTCCTTTTTGACGACCTGGGCTTTGAACCGGTAGATGAAGAGATTTCGACTACAAGACATGGCCAGGCCATCAGTTACGAATATATCAATGATAGGAACCCAGGCATCATCCTTGCCCTCGACAGGGGCAGTGCGATTGGTGGAGAATCCTCCTCCAGCACAGTCCTTGATAATAATGTCATCCAGGATGTGGACGCAATCAAGAACGACAGAATCGTCGATCTCGATGCCAAACTCTGGTACCTCGCTTCCGGAGGCGTGATGACGACAATCGGCCAGCTGGAAGAGATCGAGCAGGCTTTGGAACAATAGAAAAAGAAAGACCCATCAAAAAATTGATGGGTCTTTTGCTGTATGGAATATCATTTTTGGCGTTCCGCCCGCTTATAGACAGGTTCCCCGATGATGCGGACTTCACGGTTGAGGGTGACGCCAAAGAGAGTGTAGACTTTTTTCTGAACGTATTCGATCAATGCTTCATAATCACCCGCTGTGCCACCGTCCACATTCACCATGAAGCCGGCATGCTTTTTCGAGACTTCGACGCCACCGATGCGGTGGCCCTGAAGACCGGCCTCCTGGATGAGCTTACCCGCAAAATTGCCGGGCGGTCTCTGAAAGACACTTCCGCATGACGGATACTCCAGAGGCTGTTTGGATGACCGGCGTTCTGTCAGGTCCTCCATCATTTTCTGGATATCTTCCGGTTTCCCTGGCTTCAGCCTGAACTTGGCTTCCACCACGGCATAGTCATTTTCCTGGACCATGCTTTTCCTGTACTCGAGTCCCAGTTCTTCATTTCTTAGCGTGATTCTTTCACCTGTTTCGTCCAAAACAGTGACTTCCAACAGGCAGTCCTTGATTTCCCCGCCATAGGCACCCGCATTCATATATACGGCACCCCCGACACTCCCGGGGATGCCACAGGCAAATTCCATGCCGGTCAGTGACAGGTCCCTCGCGTAGTTGGAGACATCAATGATGGCACGGCCGCTGCCCACTGTAACGATATCGTCCGACTCGTATAAATAATTCAACTCGAGCAGATTCAATACAATACCACGGATTCCGCCATCCCGTATGATGATGTTCGAGCCGTTCCCCAAGTATGTCACGGGAATACGGTTCTCGTAACTGTACTGGAGGACGCGGGAGGCATCTTCAATATCATGGACAGTGATATAGAAATCCGCCGGTCCCCCGGTTCTGGTATATGTATAATTTTTTAGGGGTTCGTATGTTTTGATTTCTGAGTGGTCCAACAGGGACCTTAAATCTTCTTCGATTTGAGTATGGTTCACCATAACGTTTCCTTTCAAGAGAAAATACTTATCACCATTATAATGGAATCTTCGCCCCTTTGCCAATCCAATATGCATTCCGTTGTGATGATTTATGATGTGTGCTATATTTTGTTTAGCAATTGGAGCAGGCGCAGTCCTCACTATAACAATATGAAAGTGTGACCTTCTTTGCATAATACAAAAAAATCAATCAGTACATTCGTATTGTTGTCGGTCTTCCTGTTGGTAGGATGCACTTCCGGGTTCCGTGCGGATTTTGAAAGCTATATGACAGGCATGGAAGATGTCCATGCACTGGATTCGGAATATGATGAGAAGATGAGCCAACTGGAGATTGGTGATCTGCCGGAGGAACTCTCTCCGAGAAACCAGGATATTGATATGGAAAGACTTGCTTCCCTGAGCGAAGCGCTCGATCAGGAAATCATGCCCCTTGTCACGCGAATGGAAGATGCAATGGGAGATGTCGAGGTTTCCAACGAAGAGTTGGTGGAGCTTCACGATTCATACATTGAGAGTCTGGACCTGAAGCAGAGTTTCGTCCAGCAGCTGAATGATTATATAGAAACATATTATATGTCTGTCCGTTCCAATGAAGCACTTATCCAGCTGAGCCAGACGTTCATGGAAAATCAGGAAGAAAGGGACGCCGTGATCGATTCCATCAGCAGTGAGGATGAAACGGAAGAGATAGATGCGCTCGTTGCCCAGATCAATGAAAACAGTGCCGAGCTGGAAGAGGAGTCCGAAGTGCTGCAGCAGGATGAATCAAGGGTTGAAAAGATGGAGCATATCGATGAAGTCATGCTTCCCCTCATCAATGACCATATACAGTCATTGAACCAGATGAATCTCGAGACAGACAGGGGCGTGCGTGTCCGGAGCCTGACACTTGAGATGTACTACGGTTTCGAAAAGTACTATCAGGAACGCAAAAATACGATGCAGTATAATGAACGGCTTCAGGAACTGCAGCTCCAGAACATACTGCCATTGCGGGAGACCTATCAGCAGCTGGACAAGGAATACTATCAGCAGCTGAACGAAATAGAGAGCGAACTGTCATAGTTCGCTCTCTATTTATCTTCTCCCTTGTCCGACTGCTGTCTGTGCATCGGATGGTTGGGATCCTTTTCAATTTTGGAGATGAAGAGGTTCCTCAGGATTACGGTCGTAATCCAGAATGCAAATACAGCAAGCAGGATGATCGATACAGCTCTGTTATTCTCGAAATCGAGCATAAACAGCAGTACGACGATCAGCAGGGCTGCATTGATAGTATCCAGGAACGTCCATCTTTTAAGTGGTTTGTTATTCATGTCATTCCTCCAATCCTTGCCATTATAGCATAGTAGGGAAGGGGATTTGCTAAATCTGGCAATAAATGATAAGTTATTAACAGTTTAATGAGAAGGTGATGAAATGCTAACGAAAACAACATCGATTGAAGCTTTTCAAAAGTTGTTGCAGGATAACAAGGATTTCTTTTTTATGAAGCATAGCAGTACATGTCCGATTTCAGCCGATGCCTTCGACGAATTCCAGAAGTTCCATTATGAACGGGATATGGATGGATACTATCTGGTAGTTCAGGACCACCGGAAACTTTCCGACTATATCGCTGAACATTTTGATATCAAACATGAATCTCCCCAGGCTTTCTATTTTGAGGGTGGAAAGCTGAAGTGGAGTGACTCACATCATAATATTACACTTAAGAACCTCTCCTCAGTGGAAGACTAGACCGGGATTGCCATATGCAATCCTGGTTTTTTTATATTGGATTGAACATGACGCGGTTCTGTCCCTGTTTTTTGGCTGCATGGACCATGTCATCCGCTTCTTTGAGCAGCCGGCCTTTTGTAGCGGGGGTTACAAACTGGTAGCCGACACCGATTGAAACTGTAAGATGCACGGTTTCTGTATCATTGACATGGAAGTTTGAACGTTCGACACTGTTGCGGATCGCCTCGGCCAGCCTGACCGTCTTGTCAAAGGACAAGTCCGGTATGAGCATGGAGAATTCCTCTCCGCTGCTCCTGAACAGCATGCCGCCGGTCGGTACATGGTTGTTCAGAAGGTGGGCCATCTGTCTGATCAGTGCATCCCCTGAAGTATGGCTGTGCTCATCATTGACCAGGCTGAAATTGTCGATATCGATGAGCAGAAGGCTGAGCGTGTCACTGTCATCCAAAAGGTGGACGACGGCATTGTCGAGGGCCTTTACATTTCCCAGCTGGGTGAGGAAATCCTTATACTCCTCCTCCTCATAGCGTTTCAGCAGCCTGAGTATCATATTGATATCCTCATACATCATCATCGCAAAGAACATTACGATGGTGCTTGCCAGGACGAACACAAGCATCTGGAAGGGATTGAGTGCCTGGACAAAGAAATGGATATTGATGACATACAGCGAAGTGAAGATGATGCTTGCTGCAGTGAGCTCCTTAAGCTTCTGAAATTTCAGGAAAGGCAATATCATCATGATCAGGATATACAGGATGAAAAATATGAGATAGAGCTGCCAGTCAAAGCTGAAGATCATGTGGTGGAACATGAAGACGATCAATACCGAACCGATGATCAGGTAGGGCACGCTATATTTCACCAAAATCAGCAGTGGGATGAAATAGAGGCTGAAGACCATGTCATACATATGGATGGGCACCATCAGCAGCAATACGGACAGGGTGGTCATCAGCAGTGCCTGAAAGAATTCCGAATCGATGAACCTCCGGTCTTCCAGGTACTGGAGCCGGTGGAACAAGTATATGCCGGTGATGGTGATTGATATATTCAGTACGAAGTCAATGAGCATATACTTCCCCCCTCCAGTGTATCTGTTATTCCAGTTCCAAGTTTTCGCGCAGTTCTCTTCTCAACTGGTTGTATGATTCGTCATTCGGAAGGAAGTACCATAGACCATCATCCAGTCTCTGGTCTGTACCTTCCAGTGTAAGGCGTTCCATATTCTGTGCAGACTCCTGGTAGTCCGAACGGAGTGCGTTAAGCTCACCAAATGGAATATCGGTCTTTACATTGTCGCTCAATACATTCAATACAGAGTTGAAGTTGGTGATCGTCTGCAGGCTCATGATTTCCTGGGCAATGCCCTGGACCACCTGCTGCTGTCTATGCTGTCGGCCCGAGTCGCCGCCGGCACCTTCCGCTTTCCTGCTTCGTGAGAAGGCGAGGGCCATATCTCCGTCCATTTCGTAGGTCTCCCCTGCTGTGAACTGGTAGCCCGACTGCTGGAATGTATCCTGGCTTGTTATGGTGACGCCGCCGATTTCATCGATGATCGTGGTGAAACCGTCCATGTTGATGGACACGAAATGGTCGATGGGCAGATCCAGGAAATTCTCGACAGTGCGTTTCGCCATCTCAGGACCACCGTAGGCATATGCATGGTTTATCTTCTCCACCGTGCCCCGTTCTGCGATTTCTGTACGTGTATCCCGGGGTATGCTGACAATTCTTCCTTCGTCCGTATTGGGATTCAGGGTGACAACCATTATCGTGTCGGAACGCTGGCCCATCCCGCTTTCGTTGCGCTCCTGATCATCATCCGTGCCGAATAGTACGACAGAGACGGGGTCTCCGTTCCGGAAGCTGACGTCCGTTTCCCGGAGTTCCGAAGTGGCATTGGAAAAATCTTCATCAAATACCTGGCCGGCAGTACCTTTAAGCTGGAAGTAAACATAGGCGATAAGCCCCGCAAAAACGATGACTGATATCAGGATGACAGCAAGCAGTACTTTTATTGCAGGATGCATCCGTCTTTTTTCTGTTCTTTTCATTAAAAATCTCCTTTGGCATAGTGACATAATTATACAACGAAACCCATGATATTGAAAAATATAAATGTGCAAAAATGGGTGCGCGTTCCATAAATAAAGTGGAATGTGATATAGTGAATTGGAAATATTTAAGACGGTGATGATATGTATACTCTATTTCTATTGACGGTGTCATTCTTGATTTCTTTGATTCTGATGCCGATTTTCATATGGGGAAGCCGGAAGTTCGGCTTTGTCGACTATCCAAACAGCAGAAAAGTTCATTTAAAACCTATACCATACCTCGGAGGTGTGGCAATTCTGATCTCCTTTGCGATCGGCGTGCTCATCTCCCGTCCGATCGAGGCTGAATACAAAGCGATCATCCTCGGGGGGATCGTCATCGTCATTGTGGGCATCATTGATGACAAGTACGATCTGAGGCCGGGCCTCAAGCTCATCGGCCAGATAGCGGCCAGCCTGGTGCCGGTCTCCTATGGCATCCTCATCGACCGCATCACACCGTTCGGCATCGAAATCGAATTTGGCATACTGGCCATCCCGATTACGATCCTCTGGATGGTGGGCATCATCAATGCCATCAACCTGGTTGACGGACTGGATGGGCTGGCGACGGGCGTTTCCATCATTGCGTTGACCAGCATCGGCTTTATCACCATTCTGCAGGGCAACATCTTTGTCATGATGATATGTGTCATCCTCATCGGCGCCTGTCTTGGCTTTCTGGTGTACAACTTCCATCCTGCCAAGATATTCCTCGGGGACAACGGGGCGATGCTGCTCGGTTTCATCATCAGCGTCGTCTCCCTGATGGGCTTCAAGAACATTACCCTGATTTCACTGTTCTTCCCGATCATCATTCTGGCGGTGCCTTTCATAGACATGTTCTTTGCTGCATTGCGGCGCTACCGCAGCAATGTCTCACTGGTAAAGGCGGACCGCAGCCATCTCCACCACCGGCTGCAGAACCTGGGATACACGCACGCTGAAAGTGTCGTGCTGATCTATTTCATCGCTGCACTTTATTCTGGCGCAAGCATCATCCTCTATCTGTCCACAATTCCGGGATCGGTCATCATCATTCTGCTGCTGATCCTTACGACGGAGATCATTGTTGAGGCGACCAACCTCATCGACAGTGACAAAAAGCCCGTCCTGGACTTTGCCAGAAGACTGTTCCACCGCATATTCCCATAGTCACTCCACGGCACTTTCGGCCTGGATCATCTCCAGTTCCTCCAGGCTGGCAGTGTCTTTTGTGATTTCCTGGACCCGGGCGAGGAATGCTTCCCGGCCGTCTTCACGGACATGGACCAGGTAGGAGACCTTGTCTGTATAGGCCGTATCCCTGATGGTGATGTCGGAACCTTCCAGTTCGTGTTCAAAGCGGCTCGTATACGTATAATCCATCGTAATCCTGTATGGGACGACATCGATTTCGACCACTTTTCCTGCTTCATTCACAACGTCGGATGCAGCGCCGGAGTAGGCCCGGATCAGCCCGCCGGCACCGAGCTTGATGCCGCCGAAATATCTGGTGACCACGACGGTCACATTATACAGCCCCTCCCGTTTGAGCACTTCAAGGATCGGGACCCCCGCCGTGCCGGAAGGTTCTCCATCATCATCCGCTTTCTGGATCAGGGCGCTTGGCGTGATGATGTATGCACTGCAGTTGTGGTTGGCGTCCTTGTGCTGCGATTTGACGGAATTTATGAAGGCTTTTGCCGCTTCTTCGGAATCCGTCCGCTGAATGTATGCAATGAAGCGCGATTTACTGATGATCTTTTCGGCGGTCGTATCTATTCTGTTCATATACTGCTGTTCCATATATGCTCACCTCTAGAAACATAGTAACACATGGACGGAATCCATAGGAATGTAGTAAACTATATATCAAGTGTGAATGGGAAATTGAAGTGTGAATGGAAATTGGAGGAACCAGTATGAAGATAGCGGTAGTAGTGGATTCAACGTCTTATCTGCCCAAAGGGCTGAAAGAAAAATATGATATCCGTACCATCCCGCTCAACGTCATCATGGGTGAACAGTCATATAAAGAGGATGAAGACATCGGTGATGATGCATTTTTCGAAGAAATGCGCCAGATGGACAAGCTGCCGAGAACGAGCCAGCCGTCGATCGGTGACTATATCCTGCTCCTCGAATCTTTGAGGAGCGAGGGATTTACGGACGTGATCAGCGTCCACCTCTCAAGCCGGCTCAGTGGCACCTACCAGAATGCGATGGCTGCAGGCCAGAGTGTGGAAGGAATCGAGATGCATGCAGTCGACTCTGAGATTGCCTGCTATGTCGAGGGGTTCCTGGCGCTCTATGCAGCACAGAATAAGGACAGGCTGCCACTCGATACGTTGCTTGAGCGGCTGGAAGAGATGAAGCGCAAGAAGAATACGAACGCATATCTTATCGTCGACACCCTGTCAAACCTTCAGAAGGGCGGGCGTCTGTCTAATGCCCAGGCGATTGTCGGCAGCATGCTCAAGGTCAAGCCGATACTCGAATTCGAAGAGGGGAAGATTGTGCCGTTCGAAAAGATACGGACGAAGAAGAAGGCGATGAACCGGGTGGAGGAAGTGTTTGCCAAAGAGATGGAACGTCACAAGGGCAAACCGGTGACAGCCGTCGTCATCCACAGCAATGCAGAAGAAGAGGGCAGGCAATGGATGGGAAGTCTGCAGGCGGACTACCCGGAAATTACATTCAGGTTGAGCTACTTCGGCCCGGTAATCGCAACGCATCTTGGTGAGGGTGCGCTCGGGCTCGGTTATACGACCTACGAAATTGATACAGACTACTGATTATAGGATCAGGGACGCAGCCATCTTTGCTGCGTCCTTTTTTATTTTCATATAAAGGAGACGATCGATGATACTGGACCATAGAGGGGACATCATATACAAATCCGCGGGCGTGGATGCGGCGCAGCCGCTATGCCACCGTTGCGGGAACAGGGACAGACGGTATTTCTACACCTACTATGCAGCATTTCATGAATCAAGGGTCATGTACTGCATGAAATGCGTCAGCCTGGGGCGCTCGGACAGCATGACACCACTGAAATTCAAAGACACTGAAAGGCTGGCGGAGTCGAGCCCCTATGGACTCGACTTCGAGCTCAGCGGGCAGCAGTCCCGTGCTTCAGAGCGGATTCTGGAGACAGTAAAGAAGGGCGGGGCACTGCTGCTCTATGCGGTGACGGGAGCTGGCAAGACGGAAATGACTTTTGAGAGTATCAGGTGGGCGCGGGGGGAGGGTCTGAATGTGGCCTTCGTCTCCCCGAGGATCGATGTGGTGAAAGAAGTGCATATGCGCCTTTGTGGAGCGTTCCAATCAAGCGAGATCGATCTGATGTACGATGGTGTCAAACAAGTATACAACCATCATTTTACGGTATGTACAGTCCATCAGCTGTACAACTTCGTCGACCACTTCGATTGCATTATCGTGGATGAAACGGATGCATTCCCGTTGCCGCAGGATCCGCTCCTCATGCATGCAATCCGTCGCGCAGCCACCGGACGGGCTTCTTTCATATTCATGACGGCGACGCCTTCCAGACAGCTGATCAGGGAGGTGGGCCAAGGAAACATCATCACACTGCCAAGGAGGTATCATGGCCATGACCTGGCAGTGCCGAAACTGGTCTGGCATAATGTCGCCCGGGATGTCAGCCGCAGACGTCTCCCCAAAAAGCTGATGATACTCATCAGGAGCATCCTGGCAGAAGAAAGGCGTGCACTCATATTCATACCGGAAATCGCCATGATGGATGCGCTCTTCAATCTCGTCAAAGTCCATTTCCCGGCATCCGCATCGGTTCATAGCGGCGACCCCGAGAGAAGCGGGAAAGTGGAACGGATGCGCACGGGGGAAATAGAAGTGATGCTGACGACGACGATCCTCGAGCGGGGCGTCACTTTCGACCGGCTCGATGCCATAATCGTCCATGCGGAAAGGTTCAATACTGAAAGCCTCATCCAGATGTGCGGCCGGGTGGGGAGGAAAACGACGGATCCGGTCGGCAGCATCTGGTTCATCGCCCACCATCAGAGTGCCGGAATCAGACGCACCCTCCGCACGATCCGTGATTTCAACCGCAGGGGGGTGGAGGGATGATCTGTTATTTCTGCCATGAAGCATTGATGGAAGAGGTGGATATCGCCAACCTCTTCAAGAGGCAAGGGCCACTGTGCCATAAATGCCGGGGAGAACTCTCCCGGTGGCGTGCAGGAAGACGCTGCGATTTTTGCCACAGATTGATGGAGGAGCAGGAAACAAAGTGTCTGGACTGCTTGTTCCTCTCCGGGCGATTCCAACCGCCAAACAGCATTACCTGTCTGCTCGACTATCACGGGACGGCAAAAATGCTTTTCCACCGCTACAAGTTTACAGGGGACTGCGCCCTTGCTGAAGTGCTCGCGATGTTTCTCGACAGGCGTTTTGGGGAATATGAAGTAATCATACCAATACCCATTTCCAGGACCCGGATGAAGGAGCGGGGCTACAATCAGACCACCATGGTGCTTGATGCGAAAGGCTTAAGGTACAGCGATTTTCTCGAGACAGACGAAAGACAGCGGCAGTCCGGCCTCGGCAAGGTGGCGCGGGCCCAAGGAGAAAACCCGTTCCATCTGAATTGCCGCCGTGAGGGACTGGCAGACAAGCGGATTCTTGTGATTGATGACATCTATACGACGGGCATGACGGTGCATCAGGCATTGGAGAAACTATACACCTTTTCCCCCGCCTCCATCGATGTGTTAACGTTTTCAAAAGCCTGAACGGTTTGGTATAATGGAAATAGGAAGAATAACGTACTTAAGGAGGGGTTTCACCATGATCAGATGTGAAATTCGTGGAGAAAATATCGAAGTGACGGACGCCATCAGAAGCCACATTGAGGAGAAAGTGGGCAAGCTGGAACGTTACTTCACAAATGCTCCAAACACACACGCCCATGTCAACATCAAGACTTATGGCAACAAGAAGGGCAAAGTTGAAATCACTATCCCTATGAAAGACCTGACATTACGTGCCGAGGAGAGGCATGATGATCTATATGCGGCTGTCGACCTCATCATAGACAAGCTGGAGAGGCAGATCAGAAAGCATAAGACGAAGATCAACCGTAAATTCAGGGAAAGGAACCCGGAACAGGAATTCTTTGCAGCCCTGGAAGCGGGCGCGAATGGCACGCAGGAAGAAGAGAGTGATGAAGGCATCGATATCGTGCGTTCCAAGCAGTTCCAGCTGAAGCCGATGGATTCCGAAGAGGCGGTATTGCAGATGAACATGCTCGGCCATGACTTCTTTATCTTCAACGATAGGGAGACGGAAGGCACAAGCATTGTCTATAGACGCAATGACGGCAAATATGGCCTGATTGAAACGAACGAAGGAATCTGATGAACAATTTCCATCCATATTGATAAGGAATCCCTGGCTGCGTGCAGCCAGGGATTCCTTGTGATTGGATTCATTTTATTTTTACCCTATTTAGTGATATTATTATGAAATGAATTAACAGTGAGATAGAGCGAGGGAGAGAAATCCATGAGTATTTTGGATAAGATCTATGACGGCAATAAACGGGAGCTGAAATCTCTCCGTAAGGTTGCCGATAAAGTGGAAGACTATAAAGCGGATTTCACCAAGATGAGCGACGAACAGCTCAGGACGAAGACGGAAGAATTCAAAGCGAGACTCGAAGATGCCAAGGATGAGAAGCAGCAGGAGAAGATGCTGGATGACATCCTGCCTGAAGCATTTGCAACAGTACGGGAAGCATCGAAGCGTACACTGGGGCTGGAACCTTATCCTGTACAGATCATGGGTGGTGTGACCCTTCATAAGGGGGATATCGCCGAGATGAAGACAGGGGAAGGCAAGACCCTTACGGCGACGATGCCGGTGTACCTGAATGCCCTGACCGGGAAGGGCGTCCATGTCATCACGGTCAACGAATACCTTTCCGCAACGCAGATGGAGGAAATGTCGATTCTGTATAATTTCCTTGGCCTCAGTGTCGGACTGAACCTGAATGCGAAGAGCAGCGAAGAGAAGCGTGAAGCATTTGCTGCCGATATCACCTATACGACCAACAATGAACTTGGTTTCGACTACTTGAGGGACAACATGGTCACCTATAAGAAGGACCGGGTGCTCAGGGGACTGAACTATGCCATCATCGATGAGGTCGACTCCATCCTGATAGACGAAGCGCGTACACCGCTCATCATTTCAGGCAAGGCCGACCAGTCGAATACGCAGTACATCCAGGCAAATGCCTTTGTTAAAATGCTCAAGGAAGACGAAGATTTCACCTACGATGTCAAAACGAAGAATATCCAGCTCAATGATGAAGGGATGGAGAAGGCGGAGAAATGGTTTAAGGTGGACAACCTCTATGATGTGAAGCATGTGAATCTCCTGCATCACATCAATCAGGCGTTGAAGGCGCATTTCTCCATGCAGCGCGATATCGACTATGTGGTCGAAGAGGAGAAGATCGTCATCGTCGATCAGTTCACAGGCCGCAAGATGAAAGGACGGCGCTTCTCGGATGGGTTGCACCAGGCAATCGAAGCCAAGGAAGGTGTGGACATCCAGAACGAGTCGAAGACGATGGCATCCATCACATTCCAGAACTTCTTCAGACAGTTCAATAAGCTGTCGGGTATGACAGGTACAGCGAAAACCGAAGAGGAAGAGTTCCTGAACATATACAACATGAAAGTCACCGTCATCCCGACGAACAGGCCAATCGCAAGGATCGACCGTACGGATAAGATCTATTCGACGAAGGAATATAAATTCAAGCATGTCATCGATGAAGTGGCGGAAAGATACCGCAACGGCCAGCCGGTACTCATCGGTACGGTGGCTGTCGAAACAAGTGAGTATATCTCAGAGATGCTGCGCAAAAAGGGCATCCGCCATAACGTACTCAATGCGAAGAACCATGAAAGGGAAGCGGAGATCATCGCGAATGCAGGCAAGAAGGGCGCGGTGACCATCGCCACGAACATGGCCGGGCGTGGTACGGACATCAAGCTCGGCGAAGGCGTCAAAGATGCCGGCGGACTCGCGGTCATCGGTACCGAACGGCATGAGTCGAGACGTATAGACGACCAGCTCCGTGGACGTGCAGGCCGCCAGGGGGATGTCGGCATCAGTACATTCTACCTGTCCCTTGAAGATGATCTGATGAGGCGCTTCGGTTCCGAACGCATGCAGAATACGATGCAGCGGCTCGGGATGGCCGAGGAGGAACTGACTTCCAAGATGATAGCCAGGGCGGTCGAATCCGCACAGAAGCGTGTCGAAGGAAACAACTTCGACGCCCGGAAGAAACTGCTTGAATATGATGATGTGCTGAGACGCCAACGGGAGATCATCTACGAAGAGAGAAATGAAATCATCGACAAGGAAGATGTGCGCGAGCAGCTCATGGGCATGATGGAATCTTCAGTCGAACGTACGACCAACTATTATATACTGGATGATGAGGAACTGACGGACTATGAGCAGTTCATCAGGACGGTCGAAGATATGTATCTGACTGAGGAATCCATTGAAATCAGCGATGTCAGGGGCAAGGAGAGTGAGGAGATCGTTGCACTCATTCTCGAAAAGATTGAAAATGAACTGGCAGCGAAGGAAGAAAGACTGGGCTCTGATAAAATGAGGTTGTTCGAACGCATGATGATGCTGCGGACGATCGACCAGAAGTGGGTCGAGCATATCGACAGCATGGACCAGCTTAGGACAGGCATCCACCTCCGTTCCTATGGACAGATCAACCCGCTTCGGGAATATCAGAATGAAGGCCTTCAGATGTTCGAGGACATGCTTGTATCCATTGAAGATGATACTGCGAAGTATGTCATGAAGACGGAAGTGAAGTCCGATGAAGAGATCAGGCGCGAGCAGGTCATCGACAAGGGTGAAATGCATGCAGGAGACAGCAAGGAAAAGGTTGGGAAAGGACCGGTCAAAAAAGAAATGAAAGTCGGTCGCAACGATCCCTGCCCATGCGGCTCAGGGAAGAAATACAAAAATTGCCACGGTAAATAGATGAAAGAGGGATATTTATGGAATTGTATGAAGTAAGGAATTTCATTGCCGATATGCACGGGAAACTTGATGACTTCAGGGGGTCTCTTTGACTTAGAGGAAAAAGAGATCCAAATCAGGGAGTATGAGGAAAGGATGACCGATCCGGGCTTCTGGGACAACCAGGAGGAGGCACAGCAGGTCATCGACAGCAACAACAATCTTAAAAGAGTGGTGGATGAATTCCATAACATCGAAGCCGCTGTCGAAGATATTGAAGTTTCACACGAACTGCTCAAAGAGGAAAATGATGAAGATATGTACCGTACACTGGAAGAGAATGTTTCCCAGGTCCGGGCGCAGATCGAGGCATTCGAACTCAATATGCTGCTGAACAACGAGCATGATGAACTGAACGCAATCCTCGAACTCCACCCTGGAGCGGGTGGCACCGAATCCCAGGACTGGGCGGAAATGCTGCTCCGGATGTATCAGCGTTATGCCGACCAGCAGGGCTTCAAAGTCGAGACGCTCGACTATCAGGCGGGGGATGAGGCCGGCGTCAAAAGTGTCGCACTGCTGATCAAGGGTCTCAACAGCTATGGGCTGTTGAAAGCCGAGAAGGGCGTCCATCGTCTGGTGCGCATCTCCCCATTCGATTCATCAGGCAGACGCCACACTTCCTTTGTTTCATGTGAAGTCACACCACAGTTCGAGAACCAGGATATCAAGATAGAAGTGAAGCCGGAAGAGATCAGCGTCGATACTTACCGTGCAAGCGGCGCCGGCGGTCAGCACGTCAATACAACCGATTCGGCAGTACGTATCACCCACCATCCGACCGGCATCGTCGTCACGTGCCAGAATGAACGCTCGCAGATCAAAAACCGCGACCAGGCGATGACGATGCTGAAATCCAAGCTGTATCAGAGACAGCTTGAAGAGCAGCGGGCAGAAATCGATGCCATCAAGGGCGAACAGAAGGAAATCGGATGGGGAAGCCAGATCCGTTCCTACGTGTTCCACCCTTACTCCATGGTCAAGGACCATCGTACGAACATGGAGGTCGGCAATACCGACAAGGTCATGGATGGCGACATCGGCCCATTCATCGATGCCTATCTCCGGATGACAATGGACGATGAATGATAATGACTGGAGCGCCTGTTCCCTCTCTTGGGGGACAGGCTTTTTTATGCCGAATAGACCGCCTGCCTTGCCACTGTTTTTGTGTAATGCCATGGAGGTGCGGGCGTAACTGCACTGCGCTCGAGATGT
Source organism: Salinicoccus sp. Bachu38 (assembly GCF_038561955.2). NCBI lineage: Bacteria > Bacillati > Bacillota > Bacilli > Caryophanales > Staphylococcaceae > Salinicoccus > Salinicoccus bachuensis. The sequence goes on from NZ_CP138333.2 coordinate 414,023, forward strand.
AATGGTGAATTTGCAGATTTGCCGGCAGGGACATGAATGCAAAAAGTCAGAATCCTGCGTCAATTTTGCGGAATGGTGTTTGAATACTCATTGGCCTGGGGTATGGTGCTAATATAAACAATTATATTGGTAAAGGAGACAGGCTGATGAAGAAGTTCTGGTTACTTATGAGTTTCGCGATGGTGCTTGTACTTGGCGCTTGTGGGGGAGATTCCGGCGGAGATTCGGAAGAATCGACTGAAGAAGCGACAACAGAGGAGACGACCGAAGAGGCAACTGAGGAGACTACTGAGGAATCAACTGAAGAAAGTACAGAGGAATCCGATAGCGCAGACGCGGGAGATTCCGAACTCGCCCAGGAAGCCTTCCAGCAGAACAACTGCATGAGCTGTCACGGTGAAAATCTGGAAGGTGCGAGCGGTCCGGCACTGACAGATGTAGGCAGCCGACTTTCAGAAGATGAGATCCGTACGACGATCGAAGAGGGCGGCAATGGTATGCCAGCCGGTCTGGTAAGTGATGAAGAGGAATTGGATGCACTTGTACAGTGGCTGTCCTCCCAGACAGGAGAATAAAAATATTACATTCCCACCTGGATGGCTGAAAATTTGGATCGATTGAATATCCATAGACATAATGAAAACAGGCTAAGCATGGGGCTTAGCCTGTTTTGTTTTGTTAATGGTATTCAAAACACTGTATATTACAGCGTATTTCACTCATTTCGTTTACATTACAAGTCAATTACAAACGCCCAAAAAGGATTTTTTGTGTGCTATAGTGTGCAACGTAGTCAAAAGGGCACACCTGAAGACAATCCAACATTATAAAACTTACCCGGTCGGGGACATATATAAACACTAAAATCTAAATTAAGGTTCAAAAGAAACTAGGAGGATTTACTTATAATGAAGAAGACACTATTATCAGTCGCAACTGTAACAGCACTTACAGGAATTGCATCCCATAATATATCAGCAGCAGAGTACACGGTAGAGAGCGGAGATACACTGTGGAGCCTGGCAAATGAAAGCGGCACTTCCGTATCCAGCCTTAAGGAAGTCAATGGACTTTCCGGAGATCTCATCATCCCTGGGGATGTAATTGAACTTGATGCAGAAGCAGAAGCTTCTGAAGAAGCCACTCAGGAAAATGACGGTACATACGTCATCAAATCTGGCGACACACTCTTTGAAATCGGCCAGAAATTCAATGTAGACTATCAAAAGATCATGGAGTGGAACAACCTTTCCTCCGACCTGATCTATGCAGGCAAGACACTGATCGTAGCTGCAAGTGCAGCACCGGCTACTGAAACTGTAGAAGAAGCTCCAGCAGTACAGGAAGCACCAGCAGTTGAAGAAGCTCCGGCAGTACAGGAAGCACCAGCAGTTGAAGAACAGGCAGAAGTTGTAGAGGAAGCTCCAGCAGTTGAAGAGACTGTACAGGACCAGCCTTCTGCACCAGCAGCCGAGCAAAATAATAATCAAGCAGCAGAGCAAAGAGCGGCAGAACAGGCTGCAGCAGAGCAAAGAGCGGCAGAACAAGCTGCAGCAGAACAGCGTGCGGCAGAACAGGCAGAAGCTGAGCGTCAGGAAAGAATCCAGCAGCGTGAAGCCGAGCAGGCCCAAGCTGAGCAGCAGCAGGCTCAACAGGCACAGTCCCAGCAGGTTTCCACTGGCGGCGGCAATGCAGCATCCGTTGCACGTTCCGTAGCGGCAGGCAAGTCCTACGTCTATGGCGGCAACTCTGCTTCAGCAGTGGACTGCTCCGCACTGGCTCAGCAGTTCATGAAGGCCTATAAAGGCAAAAGCATCCCGAGAACAGCTGCATCCCAGATGGCAGCAGGCACACAAGTATCCAACCCACAGGCTGGGGACCTTGTATTCTTCAACGGTGGTTCCCACGTTGGGATCTACATCGGCAACGGTCAGATGATCGATGCACTCAACCCTTCCGAAGGTGTTGGCCAGCGTTCTGTAAGCTATGTACACGGTACAGTAGACGGATACTTCAGGTACTAATATATTTGAAATTTTCAAGGCCAGAACTTTGTTCTGGCCTTTTTTGCATGCTTAAAACAATGTAAGCATGCGCCTATTATGTTAAACTAATCTAAATAAATCATAAGGTATGTTGAATGATGAAAATGAAAAATATAATCATAATTGCGTTACTGGCAGTATTCTTTTTCCTGGTCGGTGCAGGTATTGCGGCGGTGGTGAACATGTCCGAGGAAGGGCTCAAGGAGCAGTCGCTTCAGACGCTCCAGGATTCGGAAGGGCGTGACAACCATCATGCGGTCGGCATGAACATCGTCGGAGAACCGGTGGAGGGCGTCCGAAATGATACGGAGTCGCTGGAATCGATCATCCAGTCGAACGAGGTGACGGTCATCAACTTCTTCGCCTCCTGGTGCGATCCATGCCGGAGGGAAACGCCGGAACTGAATGAATTCCATGCAGCCAATCAGGAGAAGCCGGTTGGGATCGTCGGCATCAATGTCGATGACAGGGCGGATAATAGGGATGCCTTTCTGGAGGAGTTCGAAGTGGCATATCCGGTATTCGAATTTGCGGACGAGTCCGGGTCCATTGAAGAATATAATATCCATCTCATGCCGACCACCTTCTTTGTGGATAGTGAGGGGGAAATCATCAGGGCGTATGTCGGCGAAGTGGAGCAGAATCTGATCAATAACTACATCAATTACGTCAAGGAGGCATCCTAATGGGAGTTCATCAGTATTTTAAAAGTTTGAATGATCTGGAGAAGCTGGTCAGATGTCCGGGTAAATTCAAATACCAGGAGCATAATGTCGCTGCCCACTCATTCAAAGTGACGAAGATTGCACAGTATCTTGGAACGGTGGAAGAGCATCATGGCAGCGAAATCGATTGGAAGAGCCTATATGAAAAAGCATTGAACCATGATTATCCGGAAATTTTCACGGGGGATATCAAGACGCCTGTCAAATATGCCTCCGGAGAGCTCAATATGCTCTTCAAGGAAGTCGAGGAAAGCATGACGACACGGTTTATAGAAGAAGAATTCCCGCCTGAATATCAGGATATCTATCTCAAGCGTCTCCGCGAGGGCAAGGATGGGACCCTTGAGGGGCAGATTCTTTCAGTGGCGGATAAGATCGACCTTCTGTATGAATCGTTCGGGGAGATACAGAAGCGGAACCCGGAACCCCTGTTCTTCGAAATATACGAGATGTCCCTCCTCACCATCAAAAAGTTCTCCCATCTCATGTGCGTACAGGACTTTCTCGAGAACATACTGACGGATATGCTGAAAGAGCGGTTCATACCAAAAACCGAACTGATGGATATTACAGAGTCCATCATGAACAAGGAGACCTGATGGATGGCGCTTTACTGGTACATGATGGCAATGGTCGTTCCGGCAATTACCGTTGTTGTATTTGCACGGTTGACACGCAACAAGTTTCTGGCCGTCCTTTTGACATTCGTCATTTTCGGCGTGTCGATATACCGTGGATTCTATCATTCCGAATGGGTCATTTTCATCGATGCCATCTCCATAGTCATCGGCTATATGCTGGTGGAAATATACAGTTTAGATCAAGTAGACGAGGAATAGAAATAACCGAACAAATGTTTGTTATTTCTATTTTTATTTTGTAGAATAGTGTTTGAGTAAAAAATGGGGGAAGAGTTGAATGGCAAAATTTGAAGTCGTTTCCAAGTTCAAGCCAGCAGGCGATCAGCCAAAAGCGATAAAAGAGATAAGCGAACAGATCAAGTCCGGCAACAGGCACCAGACGCTGCTCGGAGCCACGGGTACGGGCAAGACATATACGATGAGCAAGGTGATCCAGGAGGTCGGCAAACCGACACTGATCATCGCCCATAACAAGACGCTTGCAGGCCAGCTGTACAGCGAATTCAAGGAATTTTTCCCGAACAACCGGGTAGAGTACTTCGTCAGCTACTATGACTATTATCAGCCGGAGGCCTATGTGCCTCAGACGGATACATTCATAGAGAAGGACGCACAGATCAATGATGAAATCGACAAGCTGCGACACTCTGCGACAAGTTCCCTGTTCGAGCGCGATGACGTCATCATCATCGCTTCGGTCAGCTGCATCTACGGTCTCGGTAATCCGGAAGAATACAAGGATATGGTTGTGAGTGCGCGGGTCGGTATGCAGATGGACCGCAATGAATTCCTCCGCAAACTGGTCGATGTGCAGTATGCGCGCAACGACATCGATTTTAAAAGGGGGACATTCCGGGTAAGGGGAGATATAGTGGAAGTGTTTCCGGCTTCGAGGGATGAACAGTGCATCCGTGTTGAATTCTTCGGAGACGAGATCGACCGCATCAGGGAAGTGAACTACCTCACAGGAGAAGTGCTCGCCGAAAGGGAACACTTCGCCATCTTCCCGGCATCCCACTTCGTCACGCGTGAAGAGAAGATGAAAGTGGCGATCGAACGGATAGAGCGCGAGCTTGAAGAGCAGCTCCAGATCCTCCGTGAGGAAAATAAACTGCTGGAAGCTCAGCGCCTTGAACAGCGGACGAACTACGACCTTGAAATGATGCGGGAGATGGGATTCTGCTCGGGCATTGAAAACTATTCCGTCCATCTGACACTCCGTCCGATGGGCTCGACCCCGTATACACTCCTCGACTATTTTGATGATTTTCTCGTCATGATTGATGAGTCCCATGTCACGCTGCCACAGATACGCGGCATGTACAACGGCGACCAGGCGAGGAAGAAAGTGCTGGTCGACCACGGTTTCAGGCTGCCGAGTGCACTTGACAACCGCCCGCTGAAGTTCGAAGAGTTCGAAGAGAAGACCCAGCAGCTGCTCTATGTCTCCGCAACGCCGGGACCATTTGAAATAGAGCATACGGAAAAGATGGTCGAACAGATCATCCGGCCGACAGGGCTGCTCGACCCTACCATCGATGTGCGTCCGACGGAGCACCAGATCGATGATCTGCTCGAGGAGATCGTCACACGGTCGGAGCGGAATGAACGTGTACTGATCACTACGCTTACAAAGAAGATGTCGGAAGACCTCACGGACTACCTCAAGGAATCCGGCGTCAAGGTCCAGTACCTCCATTCCGAAATCAAGACCCTGGAGCGCATAGAAATCCTAAGGGAGCTGCGCATGGGTACCTACGATGTACTCGTGGGCATCAACCTGCTCAGGGAAGGTTTGGACATTCCGGAAGTCTCCCTTGTGGCGATACTCGATGCCGACAAGGAAGGGTTTCTGCGCTCCAGCCGCTCCCTCGTCCAGACGATCGGCCGTGCGGCACGTAACAGCAATGGGCATGTCATCATGTACGGCGACAAGATCACCGATTCCATGCGGTATGCTTTGGATGAGACACAGCGGCGGCGCGACACACAGATTGCCTACAATGAAGAGCATGGCATCACCCCGCAGACCATCCAGAAGGAAATCCGCGACACCATCAGCGCCCAGGTCGATTTGAAAGAGGACGGCAGGAAGAAAGATGGCAAGAAGACGAAGAAAGGCAAGTTGACGAAGAAGGAAAGAGAAAAAATAATGGCTCAGTTGGAAGCAGATATGAAAAAGGCAGCCAAGGAACTCGATTTCGAGACTGCCTCAGAGTTGAGAGATGCATTGTTTGAGCTGAAAGCAGAAGGGTGATCATTTTTGAAAAATAAGAATATCAGCATCAGAGGTGCAAGACAGCATAATCTCAAGGATATCAATGTCGATATTCCGCGGGATCAGCTGGTGGTGATGACAGGCCTGTCCGGCTCCGGCAAGTCTTCGCTTGCCTTCGACACCATCTATGCAGAAGGACAGCGGCGATATGTCGAGTCGTTGAGCGCATATGCCAGGCAGTTCCTGGGACAGATGGAGAAGCCGGATGTCGATTCGATCGAGGGCCTGTCTCCGGCGATTTCCATAGACCAGAAGACGACAAGCAACAATCCGCGTTCCACCGTATCGACGATTACGGAAATCTACGATTATCTGCGCCTGCTCTATGCACGTGCCGGAACCCCATACTGTCCGATCCATAACATAGAGATCACTTCGCAGACGATCCAGGAGATGGTGGACCGTGTCATGGAACTGCCCGATAGGGCAAAGGTCCAGCTTTTCGCCCCCGTCATCAAGGGACGCAAAGGCATGCATGAAAAGCTCTTCGAAGAGCTGGCGAAGGAAGGGTATGCCCGCGTCATCGTCGACGGCGAGATGTATGACATCGAATCTGTGCCGGAACTTGAAAAGAACAAGAAGCACGATATAGATGTCGTCGTCGATCGCCTCGCCGTGAGGGAAGGCATCGAATCGCGCCTGAGTGATTCGATGCAGACTGCGCTCGTAAAAGGGGAAGGCAACGTCACAGTCAATGTGATCGATGGGGATGACATGCACTTCTCAGAGCATTTCTCATGCCCGGAATGTGGATTTACATTATCTGAAATGGAACCAAGGCTGTTTTCATTCAATGCACCTTATGGTGCCTGTCCCGACTGTGATGGGCTCGGGATGAAGATGGCCGTGGATGAGCGGCTGGTCATTCCTGATGACTCCCTCACCCTCGAAGGCGGGGCCTTCGCTCCATGGCAGCCGATCAGTTCGGACTATTATCCGACTTTACTCAGGCGGACATGCGAACATTTTGGCATCGATATGAAGAAGCCCTACAAGGAGCTGTCGAAGAAGGAAAAAAACCTGCTTCTATATGGTTCGAAAGGTGAGATGGTCAACTATGAATTCAGGCAGAGCAATGGCATTGTCCGCCAGCGCAGGATGCCGTATGAAGGTCTCATCAACAATATCGAACGGAGGTACAAGGAGAGCCCTTCCGAGTATACACGGGGCATCATGAGCACGTACATGAGAGAAATCGAATGCAAGACATGTTCGGGATACCGTCTGAACGAAGAGGCGCTGGCTGTCCGGATTGAGGACCGTCATATCGGAGCGGCGGTCGACGAGCCTGTCAAGGAGGCGTTGGAGTTCTTTACAGGCCTCGAACTGTCTCCTAAGAACAGGCAGATTGCAGCTCCGATCCTGAAGGAGATCAATGAACGGCTGACGTTCCTTTACAATGTGGGGCTCGACTACCTGACACTCAACCGGCGCAGTGGTACGCTCTCCGGCGGCGAGGCCCAGCGTATCCGCCTGGCAACCCAGATCGGCTCGAGGCTGAGCGGGGTACTGTATATACTCGACGAACCGTCGATCGGCCTGCATCAGAGGGATAACGACCGGCTGATCAATACTCTGAAGGACATGCGGGACCTCGGCAATACACTGATTGTCGTAGAGCACGATGAAGATACGATGCTTGCAAGCGACCATCTCATCGATATCGGCCCGGGAGCGGGGGAGCACGGCGGCCGTGTCATGGCCCAGGGCACCCCACAGGAAGTGATGGAGGATGACAACTCCATCACCGGACAGTATCTCAGTGGCAAAAAGGAGATACCGCTGCCTGAGAGCTACCGCAAGCCCAACATGAAACGCGTGCTTGAAGTGCGCGGCGCCAAGGAGAACAACCTGAAGAACCTCAATGTAAAGGTGCCGCTGTCCGTAATGAATGTCGTGACAGGAGTGTCCGGTTCCGGCAAGAGTACTCTGATTAATGAGATCCTGTATAAGGGGCTGCATTCAAAACTTTATAAGACGAAGCAGATACCAGGGAAGCACAAGGAAATCAAAGGTGCCGAAAATATAGAGAAGATCATCGATATCGACCAGTCCCCAATCGGTCGGACGCCGCGGAGCAACCCGGCGACCTACACAGGAGTGTTCGATAATATCCGTGATGTCTTCGCCCAGACCAACGAGGCGAAAGTGCGCGGCTATCAGAAGGGGCGTTTCAGTTTCAACGTCAAGGGCGGCCGCTGTGAGGCGTGCAAAGGCGATGGCATCATCAAGATTGAAATGCATTTCCTCCCTGATGTGTTCGTACCATGTGAAGTCTGTGATGGAAAGCGTTATAATAGAGAGACACTGGAAGTCAAATACAAGGACAAGAGCATTGCGGATGTACTCGCGATGACAGTTGAAGAATCATACTATTTCTTTGAGAACATCCCGAAAATCAAGCGCAAGATCAAGACACTGCTCGATGTAGGTCTCGGCTATGTCAAGCTTGGCCAGCCAGCGACGACGCTGTCCGGCGGGGAGGCCCAGCGTGTCAAACTGGCCTCCGAGCTTCACAGGCGTTCCGACGGCAAGTCGCTCTATATACTCGATGAACCGACGACGGGGCTGCATTCCGAAGACATCGGCAAACTGATCACCGTCATACAGAGGCTCGTCGACAATGGAGACACCGTCATTGTGATCGAGCATAATCTCGATGTCATCAAAGTCGCAGACCATATCATCGACCTGGGTCCTGAAGGCGGCGATGGCGGCGGCACAGTCGTCGTCGAAGGATCCGTTCAGGATGTCATGGCCGAAACAGGCAGCTACACGGGCTATCATCTAAAAAAATGGTTGGACAGAAACCACCAGGGGGATTGAAATGGATAACAAAGACCGTATTCTAAAAATGTTGGAAGAGGGCAAGATTACATCCGAGGAAGCAGTACGTCTTCTCGACGCGATAGAGTCCAAGCCGGACAGGGAAGAGACGACGCAGCATGACAGCAGCACCCGCCAGAAACAGAGCCGGGACTCTGCAGATGAGGATTCGAAGGACGTCTTCCAGCAGTTCATGAACGAATTCCAGAGATACGTCAACACCGACAAGGCGAATCAGGCCTTCAATCAGGTGAAAAGCAGACTGGAAGGCCAGAAGCAGACGGCGCAGGTCTATAAGACCTTTGAAAAAGCGTTCGACAATGTCAAGAACAGCACAATCGATTCCATGTTCACCCAGGGGTCGAAGAACCGTCTGATTGAAACGGTCGAAGACAGCTATTCGAACATCTCACTCGACATTACGAACGGCAATGTCAAAGTGGTGCCGACGGACAGGGTGACGACGGCGAAATTCGAAGTGACACCGTTCTACCGCAAACTCGATAAACAGAGGAACTATTTCCAGGACATCATCTGCGAAGTCAAAAATGATGAACTCATCATCGTCTCCGATATCCGGACGGCACGGGTGAATGTCGAACTCCAGGTGAATCCATCCATCGTCAACCGGTTGATCGTGTCCGGGTCGAACGGCAACGTCAGCATCGAGGGACAGGAATTCAATGATCTGACTGTGGATCTGCTGAACGGCAACATCACTCTGGACAACACGGCCAGCAACAGTGCCTTCGTACGGACATCCAGAGGCAACGTCAACGTCAAGGGCGGTGCACACGGTGCCCTCGAACTGATTTCAATGGTCGGTACGATCAATACTGAAACGCTCAATGCCCAGGATGTCACCGTGTCATCGAATGGTTCGGTAAACATCTCCCTGCAGGGTCAGACCGAGTCGGCGACGATCAATGCGAACATGGGCAGCATCAATATAAATGTGCCGCATGACCGCGCGCTCGAAGGTCGCCTGAGTACAGTCGTCGGACAGATCAACTACCCGCCGGACCTTGATGTCAGGTTCATGAAATCGCAGGACATCGGCTTCAAGGAGCTCATGCTCGTCAATGACAGTGAAGAGAAGGCGCTCCTGCTGGAAGTGGGAACCAAGTTCGGCAGCGTAACGCTGCATCGCAGCTGAATAGGATGAATTCATGGCCCGGCATCCATATGCCGGGCCTTGTTCATTCTGCATACCGCTCCCCAAATGCTTCAAATGTGGCCGCCATGTGAAGGAATGGAAGACGCCGGTCATTTTGTCCCCCTTTATAACCCGATTTATTGAAAATGATTTTCCGATTCTTTATAGTTGAAGTAATAAACAGCCGAGGTGACAAGATGCTTACAGTAAAAAAGATAATAGATAAATTCAATTTAAAACTCATCTCCGGTAATGAAGGGATAGACAAGGAGATCGAGAACATCGATGTATCCCGTCCAGGCCTTGAAGTGGCAGGCTACTTTTCCCACTATTCCTCCGACCGTGTCCAGGTGCTCGGCATGACGGAATCCTCATTTTTCGAACGCATGCTCACCGAGGAGGAGAGGGAGGACAGGTCGAAACGGCTATGCCGGAAAGAGACCCCATGCATCATCATTACACGCAATCTGGGTGCGCCCCTTGAACTGATCGAAGCATGCAACCAGACCCATACGCCGCTGATGATCACGGAGGACAATACGACGAACTTCATCAGCCGCATGTCGAACTTCCTTGAAAAGGCGCTGGCGCCCGAGACGAACATGCATGGCGTGCTGGTCGACATATACGGCATCGGTGTGCTCATCACGGGGGAAAGCGGCATCGGCAAAAGCGAGACGGCACTCGAACTGGTGAAGAACGGCCATCGTCTCGTAGCCGACGACAATGTTGAGATAAAGGAAGTATCCAAAAATGTCCTGATGGGCTCGGCGCCGCCGCTCATCCGTAATCTGCTCGAGATTCGCGGGCTCGGCATCATCAATGTGATGACCCTGTTCGGAGCCGGGAGCATCCTCGAGGAGAAACGGATCATGCTGAACGTCAATCTGGAGACTTGGGAGCCCGGAAAGACTTACGAACGTCTGGGACTCGACCAGAAGCGGATGCGCATACTCGATGCTGAGATAGACCAGAAGACGATTCCAATCCGTCCAGGGCGGAGTCTTGCAGGAATCATAGAAGTTGCAGCAATGAACTACCGTATGCAGTACATGGGGTATGACGCTGCCCAGGAATTCAACGACCGTCTGAACCGCCAGATCCAGGTCAACGGAGGTATGATCGATGATCTTTAATGCCCCGCTCAGCCCGGTCGCTTTCGAGCTGGGCCCGCTCAGCATCTACTGGTATGGCGTCATCATCGCCTCCGGCATGCTCCTCGGATACTTCATTGCCGACCGTGAAGCGAACCGCAAGGGTCTGCCGGAAGGCCTGTTCATGGACTTGATGTTCTACATCATCATCGCCTCGATTGTCGGGGCCAGGCTGTACTATGTCGTATTCCAATGGGAGTACTACAGCCAGAACCCGATTGATATCATCATGGTGAACGAAGGCGGAATGGCGATTCACGGCGGCCTCATCGGCGGATTTCTGGCCGGCATCATCTACTGCCGCGTAAAAGGCTTCAGCTTCTTTCAGCTCGCGGACATTGCAGCGCCGAGCCTCATACTCGGCCAGGCGATCGGACGCTGGGGGAACTTCATGAACCAGGAGGCCCATGGCGGCGAAGTATCGAGAGGGTTCCTGGAGTCCCTGATGCTGCCGGAATGGATCATCAACCAGATGTACATAGACGGTGCCTACTACCACCCGACATTCCTCTATGAATCCGTGTGGAACATCATCGGCTTCATCCTGCTGCTCCTGCTCCGTCCCAAGCTGAAGATAGGGCAGACCATACTGCTCTACCTGATCTATTATTCGATCGGCCGGTTCTTCATAGAAGGCATGCGGACGGACAGCCTGATGATCGGGGAGAGCCTGCGTACAGCACAGTTCATTTCCATCCTGCTGATTGTTGCAGCGGCTGCAGTATGGATATACCGTGAAATGAAATACAGATTGCCGAAATACAAGGATACAGAAGGCGTATATAAAGGGAGGTGAATCATGAGAAGATTGAAGAAGATCAAAGCGGCCGGGGTCAATCCCCTCTGGAACATGTACCAGACCATCTCCCGCTTCAAAATCATCAGAAATTTCATCGTGATCGAAATCGGCCGCTACTGCCCATCGACGAAATGGAAGCACAAGCTGTACAGGAACTTTCTTGGAATGAAGCTTGCGGACAATGTCTCCCTGGCATTCAGGGCCATGCCGGACCTGATGCATCCCGAACGCATCCACATTGGCAAAAACAGTATAATCGGGTATAATACAGTAATATTGACGCATGAATATCTGGTGGATGAGTACAGGATCGGAGACGTGCGCATCGGCCATGATACTATGGTGGGGGCGAATGTGACCATTCTGCCGGGTGTGGTGATTGGAGATCATGCAGTCATCGGTGCGGGAAGTGTGGTCTCCAAAGATGTTCCCGACCATTCAATCTGCTACGGCAACCCGCTTATAGTAAGGAGTAGGAATAATGAATAGGAAAGTGATCCCTTTCGATCAGAATGGAGAATTCCATTTTAATCAGGGCTTGAAAAAAACAGAACAGAATAAGAAGCAGGCGGCACTGAAAAGCTTTCACAAGGCCTTCGAGCTCGATCAGAACAACTTGGCATACCTTTCCCAGTACGCATACCTGCTTGCTGAAAATGGACGCGGAGCAGAAGCTGAACATATATTGATTAATGCCTTCATTCAGCATCAGTATGATGCTGAATTTTATTTTATACTAAGCCAGCTCTATATCATCATGAACGATCCGAACAAGGCGTTCCTCTTCGGCGTACAGTATGTACAGCACGAACCGGATTCCGGTTATGACGAAGAGCTCGAGCAGATGTTCGAGGTGAGCATCCAGGATGAGGATGAGGTGGAACGGGAAGCGATACGGTTCACCGGCCAGCACCTGTTCCAGCACTTGTTCATGAATGCACGGATAGAGGAGGCGCTGGACTTCCTTTCCACCATCCCCGAATCGATTCAGGAGGAGCGGGAGTTCCGCAACCAGAAAGCGATGGCGGCACTGTTCCTGAACCGGTATGAAGAGGCGCATGAACTGCTTGAGCAGCTGCTGCAGGAAGACCGGACGGACATGCATGCGCTCAGCCATATGACCCTCCTGTACTATCATACAGGGGAGGAGGAGAAGTACCGGACATTCCTCAAGAAGCTTGAGGTCGTCCAGCCGCTCGATGACGATGACCGTTTCAAGGTCGGTCTTGTACTCAACTTCCTCCAGCAGTACGAGCGGTCCTACGAGCTGCTCTTTCCACTCTTCAAGAAGCAGGCGTTCGTCAGCTTCCAGCTGCTTCATGCCCTCAGTCATGCGAGCTATCATATCGGTCATTTGGAGGAATCCCAGATGTTCTGGGAACGAATGCAGACATTCCATCAGGTGAATGAACTCTACAGCCCGTGGAAGCGTCATGAAGCGACACAGAGGATTGCGGACCTCGAGGTGTTCTACCTGAAGGATGACGACCCCTATATGCGGCTCCTCGGCCTATACAAGATCTATAACGTCGTGCCGCGCGATGCCATACTGGGCCATGAAGTCTGGGAGACGATAGAGTCTCTTGAAGACTATGAAAAGCTCTATATCTCCTTCCTTTTCCAAGGACTGAAGCTTGTCAGGCTCGGCCGCATGCACAAGGGGCTCGAAGCCATGCGCCGTGCAGGGTATGAAGAGGAAGAGGACCAGCTGGCATGGATAGAGACGTTCCATGCACTCTATGAAAACAAGGTGGAACTGGAAGATATCGGTGCGTTCGCAGCAGCGACCCTGTACTTCCATCAGCGCGGCAGGAGGATCACCAAGAAGTCGCTCGTCGATGATTTCGATACGAGCCTCTACCGTCTGAATAAGGCACTCGATAAGGTCAAGCAGATTTGATGAAAAATTGTGCAATATCCTGTATAATATTTGGGAGTCGATACAGAAGAAAAGGAGTTTTGTCTCATGACTGAAGAAAATATCTACGATGTTGTCATCATCGGTGCAGGACCGGCAGGCATGACCGCTGCCGTCTATGCGTCCCGTGCAAACTTGAGAACGGTCATGCTGGAGCGCGGCATGCCGGGTGGACAGATGGCCAATACTGAAGAGGTGGAAAATTTCCCGGGATTCGATTTCATCACTGGTCCGGAACTTTCCACAAAAATGTTCGAGCACTCCCAGAAATTCGGAGCCGAATATAAATATGGTGACATCAAATCCGTAGAGGAAGACGGCAATATCAAAGTGCTGAAGACCGGCAGCGAAGAAATCCGTACACGTACGATCATCATTGCGACAGGAGCCGAATACAAGAAGGTCGGTGTCGAGGGTGAGGATACGCTCGGCGGACGCGGCGTCAGCTACTGTGCCGTTTGTGATGGTGCCTTCTTCAAGGAGAAGGAACTGGTTGTCATCGGCGGCGGGGATTCCGCAGTCGAAGAAGGCGTATTTCTGACCAAGTTCGCCAGCAAAGTGACGATTGTACACAGAAGGGATCAGCTGCGTGCACAGAAGATCCTTCAGGACCGTGCATTCAAGAACGACAAGATCGACTTCATCTGGGATACCGAGATCCAGTCCATCAATGGGGACAGCAGAGTCGAGAGCGTTACGCTGCTTGATAAGAATACAGGTTCCAAATACGACTATGATGCAGACGGTGTCTTCGTCTATGTCGGCATGAAGCCGCTGACAGCCCCATTCAGCGATCTTGGCATACTGAATGAACTTGGATATGTGGAAACGAACGATGAAATGGAAACATCCATTCCGGGCATCTTTGCAGCCGGAGATGTGCGCAACAAGACACTCCGTCAGATTGTCACGGCAACTGGGGATGGCAGCATCGCCGCCCAGAATGCACAGCACTATATTGAAAAACTTGCAGATATGCAGGAAAGCAAATAGCAGTTTCCCCAGGGGATGCCCTGGGGATTTTTTTGAGCCATTCGATTGAAAACACCGTTTATGGAGCGTATCATATAATATTGCTACAAAGCTTCTGGCATGGTTTAATTGAGGGAAAAGAGAGATGAAAATAACAAGAGGATGTGGAGCAATGAAGCAGCTGATTATTGTAACGGGAATGAGCGGTGCAGGTAAGTCCGTAGCTATCGAAGCACTGGAGGATATGGGGTATTTCTGCATTGACAACCTGCCGCCGATTCTCCTGCAGAAGGTTGTGGAACTCATGGAGACGACGGATGGCCAGATGGAGCGTGTCGGTCTTGGCATCGACCTGAGGGGCAAAGAGTTCTTCGACCATCTCGTGGCTGAAATCGAAAAGCTCAGGGACCATCCCGACCTGGCACTCGAAATCATTTTCATAGACGCTGCCGACGACCGTCTCGTCACGCGCTATAAGGAGACCCGAAGGGCGCATCCTCTGGACAATGAGGCGAACCTTCTGGATTCCATCACCAAGGAGAGGGAACTGCTGAACGATCTGAAGGGGCGTGCAACCCATCTCATCGATACGACACATACGACCCCGAAAGAGCTCAGGGGCATGGTGTTCGACATGTCTGCCGGTGAGAACCGCTCCGTCTTCAACGTCAATGTGATGAGCTTCGGCTTCAAGCACGGCATACCGATCGACGCGGATCTTGTATTCGATGTGAGATTCCTGCCGAACCCGCACTATGTCGATGCACTCAGACCCTATACCGGTCTCGACAAGCCTGTGGCCGACTATGTCATGAAGTGGAAGGAAACGAAGACCTTCTATGCCAAGTTCTATGACCTCATCAAATACATGCTCCCCCAGTTCATGAAGGAAGGGAAGTCCCAGCTTGTCATCGCAATCGGATGTACAGGCGGTCAGCATCGTTCGGTGACGCTTGCTGAAAAACTGGTCAGGGACCTCAGCGATGATTTTGATTTCACCATCCGCGCGGTGCACCGGGATGCACCGGTTGAAGGTACGGAAAATGAAGAAGATTAGGATCACGCTGGTCGGGGGCGGCACAGGCCTGAGCGTACTGGCCAGGGGACTGAGGAAATACCCAGTGGATATTTCCGCCATAGTATCCGTAGCCGATGATGGGGGTTCGACGGGACTGATACGCGACCAGATTGATATGCCTGCACCGGGGGATATCAGGAATGTGCTGACCGCCCTCAGTGATGTGGAGACGAAACTCGAGAACCTGTTTGCCTACCGTTTCAAGAAGGAGGCGCTTGGCGGCCATGCGCTCGGCAACCTGATGCTGGCTGCCATGTATGACATGACCGGTGATTTTGCCGTGGCAGTAAAGGAATTGAGCAAGATATTGAATGTGAAGGGCACGGTGATTCCCTCCACCAACATCAGTCCGAAGCTCGCAGCACGTATGGAGGACAATTCGATTATCGTAGGCGAAAGCTATATTCCTGAAGTGAAGCAGAAGATAGAGGAGGTCTATCTTATACCGAATGACACGGTAGCGACACCGGAAGCCATCAAAGCCATCAAGGCTTCGGATGTCATCGTCTTCGGGCCGGGAAGCCTGTATACCAGCATCATTCCGAACCTGCTACCGGAAGGGATGAGGGAAGCGGTTGAAAATGCCAAAGGCATCAAGGTCTATGTATCCAACATCATGACACAGGTGGGGGAGACGCTCGGCTATTCTGCAGCCGATCATTTGGAAGCGATCAACAGGCATATGGGCAGCAGTGTCATTGATTTCATCATCCTGAATGAAGAGGACATCAAAGGGCGGATATCCGAGTACTACGACCGGAATGACATGACGATCGTTGAAAGTGACAGGGACCGTCTGAAGGAAATGGGGACGACCGTGATTACGGACGACCACCTGGTCCAGATCGATGAAGAGGGCGCTGTGCGCCATAACAACAAAGTGCTGGCAGAAATCATATATGATATTGCACTCAAGGAAATCAGCACGTTACAGTACAAGAAATAAACGATAAGGGCGTGATCGCATGTCATTTGCTTCCGAGATGAAGAATGAATTGACAAGAATCGAAGTGGATACGTGCTGCATGAAAAGCGAACTTTCCGCACTCATCAAGATGAATGGGGCACTCAGCCATTTCAATGGGGAATGGATCATCAACATACAGACCGAAAATGCCGCCATTGCAAGACGGATCTTCTCGCTGATCCGCACCCTCTATGGAGTGGAGATAGAGCTGCTTGTACGCAGGAAGATGAAACTGAAGAAGAATAATGTCTACATCTCCCGCATAAAGAAGGACAGCAGGAAGGTGCTCGAGGACCTGGACATTATGAAGGAGGGCGTGCTTTCCCATGAAATCAGCGATACGGTCAAGGAGAAGGAATGCTGCATCCGCAGCTATCTGCGGGGTGCCTTCCTGGCAGGCGGCTCTGTGAACAATCCTGAAACATCGGCCTATCACCTGGAGATATTCTCACTGTATGAAGAACACGCCCAAAGCCTGACCGAGCTGATGAACGGATACCAGCTCAATGCAAAATTCATCGAGCGCAAGCGTGGCTATATCACGTATCTTAAGGAAGCGGAGAAGATTGCGGAATTTCTGAGCCTGATCGGCGGCTACCAGGCCCTCCTCAAATTTGAGGATATACGGATTGTCAGGGATATGAGAAATTCGGTCAACCGGCTCGTCAATTGTGAAACGGCGAATCTGAACAAGACGATCAGTGCAGCGATGCGGCAGGTCGAGAACATCCAGTTCATCGACGAGGAGATCGGCCTTGAGGAATTGCCGGAGAGGCTGAGGGAAATAGCAAGGCTGCGTGTCGAACATCAGGATGTTTCCCTGAAGGAGCTAGGGGAAATGATGTCCACCGGCGTCATTTCAAAGTCAGGTGTGAACCACCGGCTCAGGAAGCTCGACCGGATTGCGGATAAGCTTAGAAGCGGGGAAGAGGTCACCTTCAAATAAAATAGCGTGTACTCCCAATGAGTACACGCTATTTTTTGGCGGATCAGAATGAATCGGAATCGAATGGTTCATGGGGACGCTCGGTTGTGCGGTCGACTTCGTTGTCAGTCGGCATGATGAAGCCGACGATGAAGTACAGTACGACGAGGAAGATGTTCATGGTAGCCACTGTGAGTACCACAAAGATGATCCGCAGTATCGTTGAGTCGATGCCGGTTCTTTCGCCAAGGCCGCCGAATACTCCCATCAGGTAGGAATCGGTTGAGGAGCGTACGAGTTTCTTGTTATTCATATACAGTCTCCTTTCTATACAGTTTAATTATACACTTAATGGAAGAGCAATAAAAAGAATAGGCACACTCGTCAGCCGACGGTCTTCTTTTTATCCTCAAGGTCGAATATGTCCTCCAGTGCGATTTCAAGCGTCGGGAAGAGGAACTTGAAATCATTTTCCATCAGCACTTCAGGCAATACATATTGGCCTTTCAGTATCAGCAGGGACTGTTCCCCAAGTATCTTCTCGACCAGGAATGCGGGTGTTTTGAAGAAATCCGGACGGCCGAGGGCAGAACTCAAATATTTTGAGAACTGCTTCTGTCTGAGCGGCATGGGTGCCGTGAGATTGACCGGTCCTGAAATTTCGGAGTGCACCGCCACATAGAGGAGTGCATTGAGCAGGTCGTCGATATGGATCCAGCTGTACCACTGCTCTCCACTTCCCAGGGGACCTCCGGCACCGAGCCTGTAGGGAATGCTCATCTTCGGGAGGGCCCCTTCTTTCGCATCCAGGATGAGACCAAAGCGTGCACATACGACCCGGATACCGAGGTCCTCGAATTTCTTCGCTTCACCTTCCCATGCCACAACCGCCCTGGACAGGAAATCATGTGGGGCAAACTGGTCCGCTTCCGTATAGCGCACACTTTTGCTTACAGGGTAATAGCCGATGGCACTTGCATTGACGAGCACTTTGGGGGTGATGTCCGCCTGTTCCACCCAGCGTCTGAGCATGCGTGTTACAGCCACCCTCGAATCGAGGATCTCTTCCTTGTGCTCATCGGTCCACTTCTCTTCAAGGGAGGCACCGGCAAGATTGTAGATGACATCCACCTTGAGCGGCATGTCCTTCATCCATGAGTCATCCTCCGGACGATCCGGATCATACTTTATATAATGGACGAATGGATGGTCTGAATCGTCTTCACTCCGGCTAAGTATATAGACGTGATCCTGCTCCTGCCTCAATATATCCGTAAGCCTGGAACCGACAAAACCTGATCCGCCTGTTATCAATACATTCATATCATCACGCTCCTTAGTGTCATTATATCCTTTAAGGTGCGTACATAATCAGATTTCAACCAAAAAAAGAAAGCCGGGGGAAATTTTTCTCCCGGCTTTCTGTTATGAAGGGATCAGCCCTGAAGCTTTTCAGGCTCCATCACTTCGTCCACAAGACCGTATTCCTTGGCTTCTTCCGCTGTCATGAAGAAGTCGCGGTCCGTATCCGTTTCAATCTTATCCAGTGGCTGGTCGGTACGTTCAGCCAGAATCTTATTGAGCTTTTCCCGTGTTCTCAGGATATGCTTGGCTGCAATCTCTATTTCTGTCGCCTGTCCCTGTGCACCACCGAGCGGCTGGTGGATCATCACTTCGGCATTAGGAAGTGCGAACCTTTTGCCTTTGGTACCGGCAGCAAGAAGGAATGAGCCCATGGATGCCGCCATGCCGAGGCAGATCGTCTGTACATCCGGTTTGATGTGCTGGATTGTATCATAGATCGCCATGCCGGCCGTAACACTGCCGCCCGGGGAATTGATGTAGAGGAATATATCCTTTTCCGGATCCTGGGCCTGCAGGAAGAGCAGCTGGCTGACGACGGAGTTGGCCACGTTGTCATCGATGCCTGTGCCGATCATGATGATCCTGTCCTTCAGCAGTCTTGAGTAGATATCATAGGCACGTTCTCCGCGATTCGTCTGTTCAATAACTGTAGGTATTAAATTCATTGTATTACCTCCTGGGAATATGATTGCTATCATTCACTAATTTATTTATACCACATTAGTCAAATAAGGTCAAAAGAAAAACATCTGCTATAAAGAGTAAAATTAAGCCTTTAATTCATTTGTAATTATTGTTATACTTGTATATGCTTTATTAGGAAATACGAATATGATTTTATCATACCCCCGTGGTGTAATGGATAACACGTAAGATTCCGGTTCTTGAGATGGGAGTTCGATTCTCTCCGGGGGTGTCAATCGAGGTGGGCCGTGTGAGTGGCGAACTTGAGGTTATAGAAGCTCCAGATGAAGTCCTTAGCGAAGATTTTGTACGCGATGTATTCTACATTGCGATCAATTGTGGCAAGATGCTGTTGGAGAGTGGAGCGGAAACATACCGCATTGAGGATACGATGCTGCGCATCGCTTCCAATTACGGTATTGAAAATGCCCAGGTGTTCGTTACTCCCACGGTCATTATTTTTTCTTTGAACGATTATGCGCTGACACAGACACTCCGCATCGAAGAGCGCTCCAATAATCTGGAGAAGGTGATGGTCGTCAATGAGCTGTCCAGAAGCATCTCTGACGGGCTGACCCTGAAGCAGGCAATCAGAGGAATGGAAAAGATACATAACACCCGCTTTTTCCCTTTGTGGCTGCTCGTCCTTTCAGGGGGTGTCATCGGCACCATGTTCCTCCTGCTTTTCGAGGGGGTGGCGCGGGATTTCCCCGCCGCCTTCATCGGAGGGGCCGGTGGTGTATTTCTGATGGAGGGCATACAGCGCTATACGCGGGTGAAGTTCTTCACCGAGTTCTTTGCTGCCCTGTACATTGCGGTCATCTCGATCGCATTTGTCGAAACCGGCTATGGCCTCATGCTTGATACGATCATCATCGCAAGCGTCATGCCACTCGTCCCGGGTGTCCTCATCACGAATGCAATCAGGGAAATGATCCGGGGGCATCTGATGGCAGGCATCATGAAGGGTGCAGAAGCTGGATTGACGGCAATTGCCATCGGTGCAGGCGTAGGTCTTGTGTTCATGCTGGTATAGGGGGGAGGCATTTGGTCTATCTTTATCAATTCGTGTTCAGTTTTTTTGCATCTGCAGGCTTCGGTGTGCTGTTCAATGCACCAAGGAGCGCCCTGGCCAGCTGCGGGACGACAGGGGCATTCGGCTGGATTGTCTTCTACCTGTTCAGGGAAGGTGGGACGGATCTCGTCCTCGCCTCTTTCCTGGGTGCCCTCACCCTGTCTGCCATCGCCATCCTGAATTCTAGGCGCAAGAAGATGCCGATCATCCTCTTCATCACGTGTGGAATCATTCCGCTGGTCCCCGGCGGGTTGGCGTATGACGCGATGCGTCACGTAGTATTGAACGAATATATGACCGCTTTGGAGTATGGATTCGAAGCTGCCCTGATTTCGCTTGCCATCGCCATGGGCATCATCAGTACCGAGATGGCCGATCAGGTCCTGCAGACGATCAGAAAGAAATTGAAGAGAGAAGAGGTATAAATGTGCTTGAGCTGACATATTATACAAGAGAACGCTGTCCTTTATGCGATGAAGGAAAAGAGCAGATAAAGCTTGCCCTGTCGGAACTCAGATACAGCGATGTCAAGATGCGGACCATCGATATCGACCAGGACGATGCGCTCCAGGAGGAGTATATGATCCGGGTGCCGGTACTCGTGCATGAAGGTCGGGTCGTACAGGAGGGCATCATAGATTTTGTCTACGTCTATGATTACCTTAAGGACATCCTGGGTAAATAATAGAATAACGCGATAGAAATAATTGCATTATTTAATATTTATGATATATTAAATTGTGTAATTATTTTTTGTCCCTGGTGGGACATAATACGTCTCACTTTGGCGAGAGGTGTTGAGTCTCATGTGGCAGAAATTATTGGACATCCAGAAACGCATCGCTCCGGAAGTCGTCCTGGAATTGCAGAAGCGCTCCAGCATACTCAAGCAGATTGAATCCCATCAGCCGATTGGACGGCGGACGCTTTCGAGGAAACTGAATATGACGGAAAGAGTCCTACGGAAAGAAGTGGACTCGCTTCATTCCCTGGGTCTGATTGATATCGACAAAAAGGGCATATCCATCTCCCAATCGGGTATTGAAGTATTGCGGGATTTATCCCCATACATGACCACATTGGATCGAAGAACGGATCTTGCACGCAGGCTCAGGGACAAATACGGCCTGCAGGATTTCTTCATCATCCGTGGTGATGCGGATGAAAGTCCTGAACTTCAACAGGAACTGTCGAAACTCATGGCTGAAGAATTTCAGAAGATGCTCTTCGACGATGCAATCATTTCCGTGACGGGCGGTTCTACGATGGCAAACGTCGGGAACTACCTGAATCCTGTGGATGAACACCTGCTGTTCGTTCCGGCTCGGGGAGGGCTCGGGGAGGAGCTGGGAAACCAGGCGAATTCCATAGCGAGCCGCCTCGCTTCAGCCACCGGTGGAGATCATAAAGTGCTATATGCTCCTGACAATGTCGGCGAAAGTGCGCTGGAATCATTGAAGGCCGAGCCTTCCGTAAAGGAAGTCGCTGAATTGAACAGGCAGTCGCACTATGTCATCCATGGGATTGGTGAGGCATTCACAATGGCGCGCCGGCGCAATGTGGACCAGGAGACGCTCGACAGGCTGGAGGAGAGCCGGGCAGTCGGAGAAACCTTCGGTTATTATTTTGATAAGGAAGGGGACATTGTCCGCAAGGTCAAGACGATTGGCCTCCAGCTCGAAGATTTGGAAAGCAAGCAGGCGATTCTGGCCGTTGCAGGCGGCAGCAGCAAGAAAGAGGCGGTCAGAGCCTATATGAAGATGGCACCGAAGAACACCGTGCTTTTTATTGATGAAACCATCGCGGAATTTTTGTTGGACAGTTAAATAATAATAATATATATGAAATCAAGGAGGCCATAAATTATGGTTAGAGTAGCAATTAATGGATTTGGACGCATCGGCAGACTGGCAGCAAGGGAAATCCTGAACTACGACGATATGGAAGTAGTGGCAGTAAACGACCTTACAGATGATGATTTTCTTGCGCACCTATTCAAATATGATTCCACCCAAGGACGCTTCGAAGGGGAAGTGGAACAGATTGAAGGTGGGTTCAAGATCAATGGCAAGGAAATCAAATCCTTCAATAGAAAAGACCCTGCAGAACTCCCTTGGGGCGACCTCGATATCGACATCGTCCTGGAATGTACAGGTTTCTTCACAAATGAAGAAGATGCGAGAAAACACCTTGAAGCAGGAGCCAAGAAAGTGCTCATCTCCGCTCCGGGTAAAGGCGACATGAAGACGATTGTTTACGGCGTCAACGAAGATGTACTGGATGGTTCTGAAGAAGTTGTATCAGCTGCATCCTGTACGACAAACTGCCTGGCTCCGGTTGTGAAGGTGCTGAATGACAAGTACGGTATCCAGCGCGGTCTGATGACGACGATCCACGCTTATACCGGCGATCAGAACACACTGGATGCCCCACACGCGAAAGGCGACTACCGCCGTGCCCGTGCGGCAGCAGAGAACGTAGTGCCAAACTCCACAGGTGCTGCGAAAGCAATCGGCCTTGTGCTTCCTGAACTCGATGGAAAACTCGACGGTGGTGCACAGCGTGTACCTGTCAAATCAGGTTCCCTCACTGAAGTGACTGCAGTACTCAATGAAACAGTATCTGCCGAAGAGATCAACGAAGCAATGAAATCGGCCAAGAACCCTTCATTCGGCTATACTGAAGATGAAATAGTATCTACTGATGTCATCGGCATCAAGGAAGGTTCCCTGTTCGATGCTACACAGACACGTGTCATCGACGTCGACGGCAAACAGCTTGTACGTGCAGTAGCATGGTACGACAATGAAATGTCTTATACTGCCCAGCTTGTAAGAACACTCAATCACATGGTGACGAACAATAAGTAATGTCGATAAATAAACGGGCGGGGAACCGCCCGTTTTTATTTTATTCCGATTTGCAGATGGGTATAATGAAGATGGACAGAAAAGTATAGGAGGCATGGCAATGAAGAAGACTGTAGAAGATGTAGAACTGAAAGGCAAGAAGGTGCTGCTTCGCGCTGATTTGAACGTCCCGATGTCAGATGGGGAGATTACGAACGACAATCGTATCGTACAGGCGCTTCCAACAATCAAGTACGTACTTGATCAGGGTGGAAGGGTCATCCTCTTCTCCCACCTCGGCAAAGTGAAGACCGAGGAGGACAAGAAGGACAAGACACTTCAGCCAGTAGCCGAAAGGCTGGGTGAACTGCTCGACAAGGATGTGCCGTTCGTTCCACACACACGTGGAGAATCCCTTGAACAGGCGGTCGGCAAGCTTGAAGACGGTGAACTTTTAATGTTTGAAAACACCCGCTTTGAAGACCTGGACGGGAAAAAGGAGAGCGGCAATGATGCCGAGCTCGGGAAATACTGGGCTTCTCTGGGAGACATCTTCGTCAATGATGCATTCGGCACGGCGCACAGGAGCCATGCTTCCAACGTGGGCATCGGCTCGAACATCGAAACGGTGTCCGGCTACCTCATGCAGAAGGAGATCGACTTCATCGGTGGCGCCATCGATTCCCCGGAGCGCCCATTCGTAGCCATCCTCGGTGGTGCCAAAGTTTCGGATAAGATTGGTGTCATCAAGAATGTACTGGATAAGGCGGACAAGGTGATCATCGGCGGCGGCATGGCCTATACCTTCCTCAAGGCACAAGGCAAGGAAATCGGCAACTCGCTGCTAGAAGAGGACAAGGTCGAACTTGCCAAATCCCTCCTTGAAGAAGCCGGCGATAAGATTGTACTTCCAATCGATATTGTGGTGGCAGAGAAGTTTGACGCCAATGCCCGGCACAGGACGGTCTCCGTAGATGAGATTCCTGCAGATATGGAAGGCCTCGATATCGGCGAGGAGACGGTAATCAATTTCAAAGAAGTGCTTCAGGGCGCCAGGACGGTCGTCTGGAACGGGCCGATGGGCGTATTCGAAATGGAGAACTTCGCCAAAGGAACGATCGGTGTGTGCAGGGCCATCGCCGAACTCGATGGCGCCAAGACAATCATCGGCGGCGGGGATTCCGCAGCAGCTGCCATGGACCTGGGATATGCTGACGATTTCTCCCACATTTCCACGGGCGGCGGTGCTTCGCTCGAGTACCTCGAAGGCAAGGAACTGCCGGGACTTACCGTCATAGACGACAAATAAGGGTAGACCTATTTTATAATATGAGGAGGAAGATTTATGAGAACCCCATTTATAGCAGGCAACTGGAAGATGAACAAGACGATTGCAGAAGGTGAGGCATTCATCGATGAACTCGGTGACCTCCCGAAGAAAAGTGAAGTCGAAAGTGCAGTATGTGCACCATTCATCCACCTCCCTTCCCTCGTTGAAAAGACGAAGGGCATGGACCTCGGTATAGGTGCAGAGAACAGCCACTTTGAAGACAGCGGTGCGTTTACG
This sequence comes from Salinicoccus sp. Bachu38, assembly GCF_038561955.2. Lineage (NCBI taxonomy): Bacteria > Bacillati > Bacillota > Bacilli > Caryophanales > Staphylococcaceae > Salinicoccus > Salinicoccus bachuensis. The sequence goes on from NZ_CP138333.2 coordinate 439,047, forward strand.
GGTGAAGTGTCCCCATCAATGCTCGAGGACTTGGGTGTAGAGTATGTCATCATCGGGCATTCCGAACGCAGGGAGCACTTCAACGAAACGGATGCGTCCATCAACAAAAAGGCGCATGCCCTCCATGCGAAAGGTCTGGTGCCCATCATCTGTTGTGGCGAATCAGACGCGGAACGCGAGTCCGGCAAGGCGTCGGACAAAGTCAAGGACCAGGTGACGAAGGCACTTGAAGGGCTGGATGCCGGACAGGTCAAAAAATCGGTCATCGCCTATGAACCGATTTGGGCGATCGGTACAGGCAAGTCCGCAACAAGCGACGATGCCAACGAAATGTGCGGCGTCATCCGTGAAACGGTCGCTTCACTGTATGACGAAGAGACTGCAGAAGCAGTCCGCATCCAGTATGGCGGTTCTGTAAAGCCGGAAAACATCAAGGAGTATATGGCACAGGAGCATATCGATGGTGCATTGGTCGGCGGCGCCTCCCTGAAACCCGATTCCTTCGTTCAACTGTTGGAAGGTGCTAAGTGATGACAAAGCCAGTAGGTCTCATCATCCTCGATGGCTTCGCCAACAGGGATGAAGTGAAAGGAAACGCTGTCAAAGCGGCCAAAAAACCGAACTTCGATCGCTTTTTCAATAAATATCCGCATAATGAACTCAGCGCCTGCGGTCTGGATGTCGGTCTTCCGGAAGGGCAGATGGGCAATTCGGAAGTCGGCCACCTGAACATCGGTGCCGGACGCGTGGTGTACCAGAGTCTTACGCGCATCAACAAATCCATTGAAGATGGGGAATTCTTCAGCAATGAAGTATTGCTTGATACCATGGACCACGTAAATCAAAATGATAGTGCTCTGCACGTGATGGGTCTGCTCAGTGACGGCGGGGTACATTCCCATTATGAGCACCTGTTCGCCATCCTTAAAATGGCGAAGGAAAAAGGGCTGAAGCACGTCTATGTCCATGCATTCCTCGATGGACGTGACGTCAACCAGGAATCGGCTATCAACTATGTCAAAGAATCAGAAAAACAGTTTGAGGAAATCGGCATCGGTGAGTTTGCTACGGTCAGCGGCCGGTACTATGCCATGGACCGCGACCAGCGATGGGATCGTGAAGAGCTGGCATACCAGGCGATGTCCAATGGTATCGGTGAAAGGTTCGATACTGCCGAAGAGGGCATCCGGGCAAGCTACGAAGAGGGCATATATGATGAGTTCGTCAAGCCCTTCATCGTATTCGGCCAGGATGGTGATTATGACCGGGGCGTCATGAACGACGATGCGGTCATCTTCTACAACTTCCGTCCGGACAGGGCGGCGCAACTGTCGGAAGTCTATACGAATGAGGAATTCATGGGATTTGAGATCGAGAACAAGTATTCCGACCTCAAGTTTGTCACATTCACGAAATACAGTGATAATGTAGTGGCGGACGTCGTTTTTGAAAAGGATGATATCATCAACACGATCGGGGAAGCCGTCTCCAAAGCGGGCAAAAAGCAATTGCGCATTGCAGAGACGGAAAAATATCCCCATGTCACATACTTCATGAGCGGTGGACGCCACAAGGAATTCGACGGTGAACGCAGAGCACTGATCGATTCCCCGAAAGTGCCGACATACGATATGAAGCCCGAAATGAGCGCCTATGAAGTAAAGGACCGTTGCATGGAGGAACTGGCGAAGGAAGACCTGGATCTGATCATCCTGAACTTCGCGAATCCTGATATGGTCGGCCACAGCGGCAAACTGGAACCGACTGTAAAGGCGATTGAAGCGGTGGATGAGTGTCTGGGGCCGATCGTCGATGAGATCCTCGCACAGGGCGGTACGGCAATCATCACTGCAGACCACGGGAACTCCGATGAAGTGACGACGATTGATGGGGAACCGATGACTGCGCATACTACAAACCCTGTTCCGGTGATCGTCACCAAAGAGGGTGTGGAAGTAGGAAGCGGCCGTTTGGCTGACCTTTCTCCGACCCTCCTCGACCTGATGGGTGTCGATCAGCCGGAAGAGATGACAGGTGAAAGTCTAATCAGATAGTTGTTGCCGGAAAGATTTCCTTTTCGGGCAATGATATATAAATCAACAAAAAAGGAGATATTGATATGCCATTAATTACAGATGTTTATGCACGCGAAGTTCTTGACTCCCGGGGCAATCCGACAGTTGAGGTGGAAGTATTGACGGAAAGTGGTGCCTTTGGACGCGCGCTTGTCCCTTCAGGTGCCTCCACAGGGGAATACGAAGCTGTCGAACTCCGTGACGGCGATGACACACGCTACCTTGGGAAAGGTGTCGAAGAAGCGGTTGAGAACGTCAACGAAGTCATCGGACCTGAACTCGTAGACGGTGACTTCAGTGTACTTGAACAGGTATCCATCGATAAGATGATGATTGCACTCGATGGTACTGAAAACAAAGGCAAGCTTGGCGCCAATGCCATTCTTGGCGTATCAATGGCCGTAGCAAAAGCTGCAGCAGACTTCCTTGGACAGCCGCTCTATAAATATCTGGGTGGATTCAATGCCGTCCAGCTTCCGGTACCAATGATGAACATCATCAATGGCGGAGAGCATGCAGACAACAACGTCGACATCCAGGAATTCATGATCATGCCCGTCGGAGCCGAATCATTCAAGGAAGGCCTCCGCATGGGTGCTGAAATCTTCCACAACCTGAAGAAGGTTCTGAAGGATAAGGGCTACAACACCGGTGTCGGTGACGAAGGTGGATTTGCACCGAATCTCGGTTCCAATGAAGAGGCGCTGTCCACGATCATCGAGGCGGTGAAGAAGGCAGGATACAAACCTGGTGACCAGATCCGTCTGGCAATGGATGCCGCTTCCAGCGAGTTCTATGATCCGAAAACAGGAAAATACGAACTCAAAGGCGAAGGCAAATCCTACACATCAGAAGAGATGGTCAACTGGTATGCAGAAATGATCGAAAAATATCCAATCATCTCCATCGAAGATGGACTGGATGAAAATGACTGGGAAGGCACACGCCTGCTCACTGAGAAGCTCGGCGACAAGGTCCAGCTCGTCGGTGACGATCTCTTCGTGACGAATACGACGAAACTTGCCCGTGCGATCAAAGAGGGTGTCGGCAACGCCATCCTGATCAAGGTGAACCAGATCGGTACGCTGACAGAGACATTCGAAGCAATCGAAATGGCGAAACGCGCCGGCTATACGGCCGTCATCTCCCACCGTTCCGGCGAAACGGAAGATACGACGATTGCGGACATCGCAGTTGCGGTCAATGCCGGACAGATCAAGACTGGTGCACCGTCCCGTACGGACCGGGTGGCGAAGTACAACCAGCTGCTCAGAATCGAGGACGAACTGTTCGAAACGGCAAAATACGAAGGACTCTCCTCCTTCTACAATCTGGACAAGAAGTAGTCCGGGCCAGAGCCTCCCCCCGGGGAGGCTCTTTTTCATGGAGGAATGCACACCGGTCATATGGTATAATTCTGGCAATAGAGATATGAATGGAGATGGTGATGTTGAAACGCCTTTATACAATCGGAGAAGCACTGATCGATTTTATTCCTGCAGAAAAGGGGAAGAAATTGAAGGATATCAATGGTTTTGAACCCCAGGTCGGAGGTGCGCCGGCAAATGTTGCTGCTGCACATGCGATACTCGGTGGGGAATCCCATCTTCTGACACAGCTCGGCATGGACGCATTCGGGGACCGGATCCTGGAACTGCTTGAATCGAAGGGGGTGCATACGGACTGCATCACCCGCACACATGAGGCGAACACGGGGCTTGCTTTCGTCTCCCTCGATGATACGGGAAACAGGGACTTCTCCTTCTATAGGAATCCGTCGGCAGACCTCCTGTATGACGGCTCCGCAGTCAGCGGGATCGACTTCGAAAAATCGGACCTTCTGCATTTCTGCTCGGTCGACCTTGTGGAAAGCGTAATGAAGGAGACGCACCGGGCAGTAATCCACAGGATGAAGGAAGCAGGGGGCACCATCATCTTCGATCCGAATATCCGCTTGCCGCTATGGGACGATGAAGAGGCGTGCCGCGAAGCTGTCCGTGAATTCATGGGATTTGCAGACATCATAAAGGTATCGGATGAAGAGCTTGAATTCATTACAGGAATCAAAGACGAATGCGCCGCACTGAGTGCACTTTTTACAGGAGATGCAGAAGCGGTCATCTATACAAAGGGGCCTCTTGGCAGTGAGATACTGTTCAGGGAAGGAGGGCGTTGCGAGCATCCGGGCTTTAAAGTGGAAACCGTCGACACGACAGGCGCAGGCGATGCCTTCATAGGGGCAGTGCTCCATAAGCTTTCCTCGGACCCGGCACCCGCCCTTGAAATTCTTAGGGAAAACGGCCCTGAAGTGCTCCGTTTTGCGAACGCGGTCGGTGCGCTCTCCACATCGAAAAAGGGTGCCATCACGAGCATCCCGGAGCATGGGGAGGTCGAAGCGTTCGTCGGGACTACAGGTAGATGATTGCAGATCTGCTCAGGGATGGCTTTCCCAGTTTGCAATCACCCGTCATATCTGATAGAATTCTTAATGTTAATATCATTCGGAGGGATTACCACATGCAAACACTACTCGTCGTGCTATTGATTATCGTTTGTATATCTTTAATTGCAGTGGTATTGCTACAGTCAGGGAAAAGCGCCGGCCTCTCAGGTGCAATCGGTGGCGGTGCAGAGCAATTATTTGGCAAACAGAAAGCGCGTGGCATGGATCTTATACTTCATAGGGCAACCGTCATTCTATCATTGTTGTTCTTCCTGATCATGCTGCTGCTCACATATTTAAGCTAATATATGAAGCCCCCTATGTCATAGGGGGTTTTTATTTTTATAAGCACGATTTTTAAAGTACAATGAAATTAATGAATTGAAAGTAGGGTATAAATAATGAAGATTCAGTTACCGCAACCATTTTTCTTCGAGGAAGGTGAAAAGGCAGTCCTGCTGCTCCATGGGTTCACCGGTAATTCGTCGGATGTCAGACAGCTCGGCCGCTATCTTCAGAAGCAGGGGATCACTTCCTATGCCCCCCACTATGAAGGCCATGCCGAGCCGCCGGAAAACCTGCTGCAATCAAGCCCCCACATCTGGTGGGCACAGGTCCTCGAAGCCTATGATTTTCTGGTGGATAAAGGATATGAGAAGATATTCGTAGCCGGCCTTTCCCTGGGCGGAGTGTTTGCACTGCGCCTCGCGACCGTGCGCGACGTGATTGGCATATCCACCATCTGCAGCCCGATGTACCTCAAGGACCGGGAAACGATGTATGATGGTGTGCTTGAGTACGCACGGGGGTTCAAGAAGATGGAGGGCAAGCCGGAAGAGAAGGTCGAGCGTGAAATGGAGGCATTCGAACCGACCGTCATGCTCGATGAGGTCAGGGACATGATCCAGATTTCAAAAGACAGCCTGCCGGATGTGTTCGTACCACTCTTCGTCGCCCAATCCGAGAAGGATGAAATGATCAATCCGGACTCGGCGAACGTCATATACGAAGAGTCCTCGACGGAAGCGGAAGAGAAGCAGCTGAAGTGGTACCCCGAATCCGGACATGTACTGACGATAGATAAAGAGAAGAAGGAACTGTTTGAAGATATACACGCATTTATGAACCAGTTGAACTGGAATGAGCAATAGGAGGCAGATTCATGGGTAACTATAGAGAAAAGATTTTGGAAATTATCGGATCCGAAGCGTATCGGCCGATGACGATGGATCAGTTCCAGCAGGAACTGTCTGCATATGACTCCGAAGACTTCAAGGAAATGGTGAAAGAGATGGTTGCCCTTGAGGAGTCCGGAGAAGTATACAGGACGAAGAAGGATAAATACATGAAGATGAGCGAAACAGACCTCGTTAAAGGCAAACTGTCCCTTCATAAGCGTGGCTTCGGCTTCCTGCGTCCGGAGGATACGGAATTGGAGGATATCTTTATTCCACCGAATGCCATCAATGGGGCGTTCGACGGGGACATCGTCCTTGTGGAAGTGCAGAAGCATTCACAGGGGGACAACCAGGAAGGGGAGGTCACGACCATACTGACCCGGGGCACCACGCGTGTCGTAGGGGAGTACCGTGCGAGCAAGAATTTCGGCTTTGTCGTACCGGACTCGAAGAAGGTGGTCGATGACATCTTCATTCCGAAGAACCAGAATCTGGGTGCGGTGGATGGACATAAGGTGCTCGTCGAAATCACGAAATACCGTGAAGAGGAATCAAATCCGGAAGGGCACGTCATCCAGATACTCGGCCACAAGAATGATCCTGGTGTAGATATACTGTCCATCATCTTCCAGCATGGCATCGAGATCGAGTTCCCGGATGAAGTCATGAAGGCGGCGGAGGCTGCACCGGATACAATCAGTGAAGAGGAGCTGAAAGGCCGCACGGACCTGCGGGATGAGTTCACCATTACAATAGACGGGGCCGATGCGAAGGACCTCGATGACGCCATCTCTGTCAAAAAGCTCGACAACGGCAATCATGAACTCATCGTCAGCATCGCTGACGTCAGCTATTATGTGGAGGAAGGTTCTGCATTGGACGGGGAAGCATACGAACGGGGAACGAGTGTGTACCTTGTCGACCGTGTCATCCCGATGATACCGCATAGGCTGTCAAATGGAATCTGTTCATTGAACCCGGACGTCGACCGTCTGACGATGAGCTGCCGCATGGAGATCGATGCTGCAGGGAAGGTCGTCAACCACGATATTTTCCAGAGTGTCATCCATTCGGATCGCCGCATGACATATGATGCAGTCAACAGGATGCTTGATTCAGGGGATGAAGCATTGATTGCAGAATACAGGGATGTCTACCCGATGCTGCAAGAGGCGGAAGCGCTTGCCAAAATACTGCGTGGCAGAAGGGAGAGGCGTGGTGCCATCGATTTCGACTTCAACGAAGCGCAGGTGGTCGTGGAAGCGGATGGTACACCGGCGGATGTCGTACTGCGTACACGTTCTGTCGGGGAGCGCATGATTGAGGAATTCATGCTCGCCGCCAACGAGACGGTGGCAGAGCACTTCCATTGGATGGAGGTGCCGTTCCTCTACCGTGTGCACGAAGATCCGAAAGAGGAGAAGCTGCGCCAGTTCTTCGAATTCGTGACCAACTTTGGCATCATCGTCAAAGGGAAGGGTAACGAAATCCACCCGCGTGCCCTCCAGGAGATCATCGAGGAGGTCGAAGGCCGTCCCGAAGAGATGGTCATCAGCACGCTGATGCTGCGCTCCATGCAGCAGGCACGCTATGCCGAGGACAACCTCGGACACTTCGGACTGTCCGCTGAATACTACACGCACTTCACCTCCCCAATCCGCCGCTATCCGGACCTCGTCGTCCACAGGCTGATCAGAAAATATCTGATTGAAGGGAAGACCGACCGGAAGACGGTCAATGAAGTCGATGCCGAACTGCCGGATATCGCTGAGCATACGTCGAACAGGGAAAGGCGGGCCCAGGAAGCAGAGCGGGACACGGATGATCTGAAGAAGGCGGAATTCATGATCCAGCATGTCGGAGAGACATACGAAGGCGTCATATCCGGCGTCATGAACTTCGGCATGTTCGTCGAACTGCCGAATACCATCGAAGGCCTGGTCCATGTCTCCTATATGACAGACGATCACTACCAGTATCAGGAGCGTCATATGGCATTGATTGGTGACCGTACGGGCACCGTCTACCGCATCGGGGACCCCGTCGAAGTCGAGGTGCTGAGTGTCAATCTCGAAGAGCGGCTGATCGACTTCAAGGTCGTCGGCATGCCGGAACGCCAGCCGAGGGAGCGCAGGGACAAACCTGTCGAAATCAAGGCGAAGTCCAAACCGAAAAATGGTGGAGAGAAACAGGGCAACGGCAGAAAGCCGGATGGCAAGAAGAACTTCGATAAGGGAAAGGGCAACAAGAAGCCATTCTACAAAGGCGCCAAAAAAAGTAAGAGGAAGAAATAGTTATGAAAAAGACACATGATAAACCCCTTGCACAGAACAGGAAAGCCAGTCACGACTATCATATTGAAGATACGATCGAAGCGGGCATCGAACTCAGGGGGACGGAAATAAAGTCCATCAGACGGGGTTCTGCCAACCTGAAGGATGCCTATGCCCGGGTCTACAGGGGTGAGATGTATGTCTACAACATGCACATCGCCCCCTACGAGGAGGGCAACCGCCATAACCATGATCCGCTGCGTACACGCAAGCTGCTGCTGAAAAGAAAAGAGATCGACAAGCTGCAGGGACAGATCCAGGAGACCGGCTATGCACTGATCCCATTGAAGCTCTACATCAAGAACGGCTTCTGCAAAGTGCTGCTCGGGGTAGGGCGCGGCAAGAAGAAATATGACAAGCGTGAAGACCTGAAGCGCAAGCAGATGAAACGCGATGTGGACCGTGCACTCAAAGACCGCATGCAGTAGCATGCATCTTGATTTTTTCTCCGGAATCTGGTATTATATAGTATACGTCTTGAGAGAGATGTAACCTTTCAATCCGGGGACGTTCCGGATTCGACAGGGGCTGTTTGAGCAACTTAAGCGTGCCGGAGGTATCGGCTCCGTCATAAACGATACTCAGTTTATAATAACTGGCAAACAAGACAACTTCGCAGTAGCTGCCTAAGAGCGCTCTGCATCATCCCATGACGTTTCCTGTGCGTCGTGACCGGATGATTCAACCTTAACAGGATACGCATCCGGTTCTTCCGTCTGGAGAACCGGGTGAAGAGATCAATCAGACTAGCATGGATCTGTGGTCTGTTCATTACCATCAGCCATGCGAAATTGAAAAATGGACTACGCACGTAGAAAGAGTTGTGGCAAAGTCTCTGGACGCGGGTTCGACTCCCGCCGTCTCCATATTAGAACCAGGTGGATACAGACCTTCGATTCATTATTGAATCGGAGGTTTTTTATATGGAATTTACCAAGAAGATACTTCAGTATCTTTTTCTGGTTTTGTTGGATATGCCCGTGGGTAAACTCCAGTAAAAGTAAGAAGTGGGGGGATTTTCGAAGAAGCGGGTGATTTTATCGAGATTTCTGAAAGGGTTGGCAAATAGTTGATGACTGTGTGAAAAATTCAGAATAATTATTGGAGTAACATAATGAAAAGTGTTATTTTGGAATCAGGAACTATATAAAACAGAGAGGTGTGTGAAAATGTACAAGAATATACTGCTGCCTTATGATTTCGGAAATTCCTTCCAGAATGTACCGGAACAATTGGCGAAACTGACAGACAACAGCGAAGAAGCGAAAATCACGATTTTTAATGTGATTCCGGAGAGTGAACAGGTAGATAACGTGAAATACCAAGGTAAGCATTTTAACGATATCACAAACGACAAAATTGAAGACCTCAAACCCTTCATGGAAGAGTTGGATGAACTCGGAGTGAACTATACAACCCGTTTCAAAGTAGGGCGTGTCGTCAACGAACTTCTGAAAGAGATCAACGAAAATGATTATGAAATTGTCGTCATGAGCAACAGGCGTGCAAAACGTGACATAAAACATGTGCTCGGACACGTTACACATAAAGTGGCAAAGCGTGTCAACACACCCGTCCTGATCATCAAATGATTGTGGATTTCAAGATTAAAACGAACCTCAGGCACCTCTTGGACGATGTATGAATAGTCTCGGCTATCCGGCCTGCACCATATGGATGCAGGCTTTTTTATTTGATATGACCTTTTCATCGGCTTGTCGACTCCGTCTTAAAATCAGTGCAATAATATTCACATCCAATAAAGTTTAAATTTTCTAAAAATTAATACATAGAATTCTCGTTTACTGGTAGAATATAGTTAATAGTATGTGGATCGACTTTGCAGGAGGGGAGTGCTGATGAAGGATACAGCGTCTTTGATATCTTCCCTTGTGGCTGTCGTCAGGGACTATGGGAATATGGGCTTCAATGATGAGCATGTACAGAGGTGGCTTGATCAGTTTCCTGAAGAACACCATAAGGTCATATTGACGGAACTTGGCAACATTTTGGATAAAGCCTATCTGTCCGAAATGGAAACGAAGCGGATGATCAGTGAAATTGCAGCCGACAGGAATATATTTCCTGAGGGCGTCGGGGAAGTCAGATTCATGGATCCAAAGCAGGGGAAGGGCACCCAAAAGGAGCTTCTGCAGCTTTTTGACGCAGTCATTTCCGAAGAGCACGGCATCTCCATTGAAGAATGCGGGAGAGGCGAACCCGCTTCATACATCTATATTGATGAAGCCATCTGGTCGGGTGATCGATTTATCAGTGGGATGAGGACATGGGTGCGGGAATTCGATGATCTGCATGCCATCTCCAGAATGGATATCATCGTTTTGGCCGTCCATACCAGGGATCTGGATTACATCACGGAACAAATGGGAAAGATTCTGCCGTACACCAGGATCTCCCTATGGCACTTCATCGAGTTCGAGAACAGGCTGCAGCATGCGAAGAAAGTATTCGAGGGCTATTGGCCCTCTTCAGGGCTCGGCTATAACGAAGAGACGACCGACTATATCAGTCATATCGTGAAGATGAAGTCACGGACCCGGGACAAAGAGATTCCCATCTTGCGGAAAAGTGCGCACCCCAAATCCGATGCATACTTTACGGGGTCCATGAACAGAAAGCTGGTGGAAAGACTCTTTCTTGAGAAGGGGGTGGAAATAGCCAATCATATGAAGAAGCCGGAGGTTTACATGAAGCCCATGGGGTATGATGCTTCCAGAACCCTCGGCTTTGGTTCATACTTAGTTTCATATATGAAAATCTCGGAGCATTGTCCACTTGTCCTCTGGTGGGAGGGTGACGGCTGGTATCCACTGTTTCCAAGGAATGAATATGAAGGACCACACCCAATGTAAAAGCCTGCGACCGGATGGTTGCAGGCTTTTACATTGGGCAGAGCAACATAAGGAGAAGAGCCATGAAGGAGCTCACTGAAGTCTGTCCTGTCCGATACGTCATAATCAATTTGAAATCTTCATAAAAGAATATGTCTTTTTATCTACCTTGTAGCAATGATCTTACTATAATCCACGGCACCGTAGTCCATTTCAACAACATTCTTCAGTCCGGCAGGCAACAGCACCCTACGGTATTTCTTGAAAAGGTGGACGATGTAGACACTGTCATTGATGTGCTTTAAGATTTCCTGGCTAATCTCTCCTGCCGCTCTGTCGCTGCCATGGTCCATGCTTAAAAATCTTTTCATTTCTTCAAGCTCCCCATACCATTCCCTGAACTTGCAGTGGGTCAGAAGGTCTATCAACTGCCATGGATGGCTTTGGTGATAGCTCTCCTTCATCAAAATCATGTCCACATCCAAATCCTTTAAATCTGTTTCGATATAAGTTTTCAAATCCATCTCCATGTATTCAACTTCGACATCGCTTTCACTCAATTTCTTTCTTATATCTTTTGAGATGGTTGGATTCAATTCATCCAGCATCACTTTGATCGGAAACTCGAATTTAGGTGTGATCATTCTATTTCCTGGGGTAAAATCCGACATTTTCCGATACAGGTTATTTTCACCCGTCCGGCCGTTATATACCGCATCAAGGAAAATACGCTTCAAATAGTTTCTCTGTTCGAACGACAATCGGTTTTTCAGTGGGTTGAATAAAATGAAATTATTCCACATGTAGCTCTCATGGGAATATGTGTCCCCAAAATTACTCTGCTGGTATTTCTCTATTTTTGATTCGTTGGCAATAAGGTATAGTCTCTTTACATCAGGGAGACCGAAAGTATGATGCTTGTTTTCAGAGAGAATGACGGATCTGCTATTGTATTTTTCGATCTTGTATGGTCCGGTGCCCACCGTATTTCCATTCTTGTCAAACTTGAAAATAGCACTGATCGGCTCTGCCAGATAATACTTGATCAGAAGGCTGGCATTTTCCACTTCCAATGACAAGTGCAGACTGTCGTATACCTTCACCTCGCCGATCATTTGAAAAGTTTCTGTGTACACACTTTCATTTTTCAATGTTTCCAAGACTGACTTTACATGTGTACTGTCCAGTATCTCTCCATCTGAAAATTGAATGCCACCCTTCAAGAAAAGGTGGAGCTCGTTCCCTCTCCACTCATCGTACCTCAGCAGATAGACTCTGATTTTTTTGTTCCCATCACTCCTGTACAGCGTTTCAAACACCTGCAATCCGATCAGCGTAGAAGCATGCTCAATACTTAAAGCAGGGTTGAATGTTTCCGGCACCTTGTATAAATAATCCATCATTGCCATCGAGTCGGCACTGCCTGCATTGTGTCCATGTTCATATTCAATGATTTTTCGGATCGATTCGATATATTCGGCAGGCCATGGCAGTTCCAAATATTTGTTGAACTCTTCAATGGAGAGTTCATCTCTATATCTATTCATCTCATTGAACAATTCCCGCTCAACATCGATATTCAACTTGATCCTGGTCTTTAGACCTCTGCCATGGCCAGGGATATATTCTATATATCCTTCCCTGTCCCATTGCCTTAAAATCCTGGATAATTGTCTGGGTGAGACATTTAATGATTCGCTTAGATGTGTAAAATCTTGTCCATATTTTTCCAAATACCTTTCCAAAATGAGTAGACGCTTATCCATCATTTGCATTGCACCCCTTTTGGCGCACCCCTTTCATAGTGCACCACCTCTTGACTTCAAATGATGCACCCTCTTAAAAATGCATCATCCCTTGATTGGTTTCGAATGACGCACCCCCTTAAAATGCATCATTCTCCCTTAATTGGCTTTAAATGATGCACCCTCTTAAAAATGCATCATTTCCTTAATTGGATTCTTATGAAACACCCCCTTCATTATGTAGGCCCTCCTGCTTCGTTTCACCACTTTCGACCACTATTATCTGATTATAGTCAATCACACCAAATGCACTGCTCCATATGTTTTTGAAAGATCCTGGTACATTGATCCTTTTCGAAGCATGAGTGATCGGCATTACATACGCGCCGCCGATCAGATGGCTGTTGAACTGGTTCTCCATATATGTCCAATACTCTTTATGTTTATTTTTATAGACATGAACCAGATTCTTTGCGAGTCGCTCCTCCCTAAACCACCCGCTGAATTTGGCATTTTTGAATAGATATAAATATCTGTACGCATTGGGTATGAACTCGCTGACCAGCAGCATATCGATTTCAAGTGATTTTAAATCCATCTTATGATAATCATCCGATGTGATATAAGTGGTCAATACAGGGATGTCGTTCTCAATCAGAAATTGAATCAATGGATCCGTGCCAAAGGACATCCTGTCTATACAAAGCAGCTTTAAAGGTTTTTCGAACTTTATGGGTTCTGTACCGGGAGGCAGTCTTTCCTGATATTGCTGGAAAGCCCTATGGTCTATCTTCTGCGGCCCTTTTATATATGCATCTTTAAATTTCTGTATCACCGATAATACGTAGAGCCTCTGATGATAGTCCAGCGAATTGCTGTGTGGATTCAACAATGCGTATTCAATCCGGTTGCGGAGTGGGATTGAACGGGTCTCCATATTCTTTTGGTTCAAGTATGGGACATACTGGTTTATATCATTCACCAGTTTTATTTTTTCCAAGTCTCCTGCTGGGTTCATATAATATGGATTCCTTAATAGGGTGACGCTGCCTTGTTCGTACTTGTCTATATAAAAAGGGCCGGTAGTCAGAATATGGTCCCCTTCACTTTTATAGATGCCGGCTTTCAGTGATGACAGCATCGGCTTAAGCAGGTCGGTGCGGTAGGCTGCCGCAATCTCCAATTGGAATGCCGACACCACTTCAATGGACTGGATGATTTCGTCCAGCAGATCGTTGGAAGCCGTATTCAGATAGTGGTTTAAGGATTCGGCTATATCCGACGCGTACAGGATATCTCCATTGTAGAATTGGATGTCTTTCCTCACATAGATCTTCAGCCTGCTGCCGTGCCATTCATCAAAAGCCACAAGTCCATTTGCGACTGTGCCTTCATCATTCAAGTCATATAATCTGCACATTGTGTTGTAGAGGATGTGCTCTGACTGTGGTTGTCCATGATTTTCTTCCATCACCCTATCCGGGAGGGAGTCCACATAGTCGATGAATACATTTTTCTTCTCCCTGGCCTTTTCCTTTATTGGCCGCTGGTAGAGAAGTATTTCTGTCTTTTCTTTTATCACTTTCTTGGAAACTTCTGAAATTGGGAGATTCAAAGTTTCCTCGATGTCGCTTAAAGTAAGTTTGTTTATATTTCTCATAAACTGATTGACAAAACGTTCTTCCGGGTTCACTTTGAACACCACTTCGGAATGGATGCCCCGGCCCTGGCCTTTTTTGTACTCGATCATTCCTTCTTCATGCCATATATTCAACAGCCTTGTCAAATGTCTATCCGACACCTCCAATCGTTCAGCGATGCGCTGTCGATCAAACGGGTGGTTTTCGAGAAATCCATACAGCAATAACAATTTTTTATCTGAATAAAACAATCGAAGCACCTCACTATGCGCTATTCTTTTTATTTAAAAAGTGGTGAATCGGCCTGCTTCAAATTAAATGGGCGACACTATTTTAAAACTTGTCCATGTTATGAATGACGATAGTATACTCGCTTTCATTATACAACTATACCCTGATTAATCAATGGTATCGCTTACAATATATTGAATTTATCGATAACTATAAAAGTAACGTGGACACCTCATGATAAATTGTCCCTTTTCTGTATATGCATATCACCTTACGATAGTCAATGTACCCAACAGAAGGTATTGGAAATGTTATTAGGAGTGTGCTGAATTATGCAAATTTTACTTGATCTGCTTCTTTTTTATCCGATTGTCATATCTGTGTTCTGGCTCATCGGCACGATACTGTTTTTCTTATTGAGGGAAGTTCGTTTGAGCAGGAAAGTGGATAAGGACGACGTGTACGGAATTACGTTCATCGTCCCATGCTACAACGAAGCGGATACCATCAAAGAGACAATCATGAATCTGGATCAGCTTAAATACCCCAAAAAGGAAATCATGATCGTCAATGATGGAAGCAGTGACCGCTCATCTGAGGTGCTGCACGAGCTTAATTCCGAATATGACTTCACGTTCATCGATTTGAAAGTGAATAGGGGGAAAGCGAACGCACTGAATACTGCAGTTGAGAACGCCAGTCATGATTATGTCATGGTCATCGATGCAGATACGCTGATTGATGATGATGCACCATACTACATGATGCAAAACTTCAAAAAATATAAGAATATCGGTGCTGTTACAGGCAACCCGAGAATAAGGAACAAATCGTCACTGCTCGCCAAAATCCAGACGGTCGAATATGCCAGCATCATCGGCTGTATCAAGCGTGCGCAGCTGCTGACCGGTTTTGTAAATACAATTTCAGGCGTCTTTACATTATTCGATAAGAAAGCACTGAAAGACGTGGGCTACTTTGATACGGACATGATTACAGAAGACATCGCAGTATCATGGAAGTTTCACTTCGCCGGATACAAGATTCAATATGAACCGCGTGCACTCTGCTGGATGCTGGTGCCTGAAACTTTCAGAGGGCTCTTCACACAGCGTTTAAGGTGGGCACAGGGTGGCCACGAAGTACTCATCAGGGACTTCAAAAATATGCTTAAAGTTAAAAACCCATCATTATGGATCCTCTACCTTGAGCAGGTCTTCTCAGTAATATGGGTGTACTCCATCATCGGAACCCTCCTATACGCACTGCTCAGTACCAACTTCCTGGATTATTACTTCTATGCCTTCAACTTGAACCTCGTGTTCCTGTCAGCCTTCGTACTCACCTTTGTAAATATCATACAATTTACAATCTCTGTCCTGATAGACAGCAGGTATGAGAAAAAGAATCTTCTATATATTGTATTCCTAAGCTGGTATCCGGTTTTCTACTGGCTGATAAATGCTGTAGTGGCTGTCATTGCACTGCCAAGAGCAATCAAACGTAAGAAAGGGGAATTTGCGACATGGAAAAGTCCAGACAGAGGAGATATCCAACAGTCAAATCAAATCTGAATGTAGTCAGGGAAGTTTTTATCTCGGCGTTTTCTTTGGTGCTTTGGATGTACAGTACAGTGGCACTCATGACGATTTCTTTTACACTGCTTAATATAGACACTTACTACGTCCAGCTCAGCCGTACCATTTTGAACGTGGATCCGGCTGATATATCGTTCATATTCACAGTTGTTGTCATCGGCGCTGCAGTTTCATTCGTTTATCTTTTGGCAACATATTTTGCCAATCTAGTAAGGGTGACTTCCAAATGATGTTTTTAAAATTAATGATGTCCGGCGCACTGATGCTTTCACTGGCCTTGAATCAGGCCAATCTCCCGACAGAATATCCCGAGATGGACAGGCCTGAAGACCTCGACCATGAGGAGAACAGCTGCGTGGGGCTGAACTACCATAGAGTCAGGGATTATGGAGTCGTTGAAAATGTTTTCAAATTCCTGTCAAGCAACAAGGAACTCAGCGTCTACAGTGTGTCCACAGATGCATTTGAATCACAGATGAAATTCCTGAAGGACCAGGATGCCAATTTCGTCACTATGGAAGAGCTGATTGGATACTATGAAGAAGGCAACTTTCCAGAGCGTTGTGTCTGGGTCAGTTTTGATGATATGGACACGACAATCTACGAAAATGCCCATCCGATATTGGAAAAATATGATATCCCTGCCACAGGGTTTGTAATCACCGGTGAAGTCGGCAATGAAGATTTCAATAATATCTCATTGCTGGAGCAGGAACAGCTGAATGAAATGAAAGATACTGGACTCTGGGAATTTTCGACACATACACATAATTTCCACTATCTGGACGGCAACACAGCAAGGTTGCTGACGAAGAATGAAGAAGAGGTGGCTGTCGATACTGAAGCGAGTCTGGATTATTTCGAATCGGAGTTCAATGATTCGAACATCAACGCGATCGCATATCCATTTGGCCAGGCGAATGATACCGCAACAGAAGTTTTTGAAGACAATGGGATAGATTACGGCTTTACATTGGAAGAAAAGGAAATCAGGCCGGATTCCAACCCATACTATATTCCGAGAGTGCTGATCAGTGAAGATGCTTTTGAACTGCTGATAGAAGACTGGGAAGGGTTGAGTTAAATGAAAACAGAGCTCAATTATCTGCGTGTAATACTAAGCGTATTCATCGTTCTGACCCATTTGCTTACACAGTACGCGGTAAGCACTGGACCGGATGAGAATCAGATTGAAGTGCTGTACTGGATCAGAAATATCTTCATTGTTGCTACACCGGGCTTCATCATACTCTCAGTGCTGCTGAGCACAATGAATTACAGGGAGAGGCTGCCGGAAAACTATTTGTGGAACCGGGTCAAGTTCATACTGGTACCCTATCTGATGGTCGGCCTCATTTTTGCATTTACAGAAAATACTTTCAGAGAAGAAACATTCTGGGAAATCTTCTGGGACAGTGTCCTGCTGGGAAACTGGTATGGCTACTTCATCCTGGTCATCATGCAGTTTTTTGTTCTGAACTGGATTGTCTATAGGATAAGTCCGAAGATCCTGAATTCAAAACTGCTGCTGTTCCTGTCATTCATCATAAATTTCGCATTCCTGTACAGCTATTACAATCATGGCTTTACGGCAAATCTTGTGGATAACATCTATCCGTTCGGCAATACGACATTCATCCTCGGATGGATCTTCTTCTACTTTTTTGGTGCCTATATCGGTGCAAACTACGAAAAAGTGCTGGAATTCATTCATGATCAGATCGCCGTAATCCTGTTACTGGTGATCCTCTCCTATACAGCATTGATATTCATGAACCGTGGAGATTTTTATACCGTCACAAGCTTTGATTATGCGCTCATGCCGCTCCATACTGTAGGGTTCCTTTTCCTCCTGAATCTATCAACGCAGTTGACAGGACTGGCACCAAGCGTATACGCCCTGATATCAAGCTTCTCATTCTTCATCTTCCTGTTCCATCCGATCATATTACCGGGCATCTATAGTACAACCTCGGTATTTGCAGACATGACGATCATCTTCATTCTGACTTCACTGCTGTTGACCATAGGAATGTGCATCGGTATCGGAATCATTCTGAAGCAGTTTGCGATCTTCAAATATCTGATGGGAAAACAGCCTTACAAGATTGACAGAATATAAGCTGCAGTCAAAAGACGCGGGTTTCGTCTCCCGCCGTCTCCATCATCAAAGCCTGACAACTTCCGGTTGCAGGCTTTTTTCATGGGTAGAATACCAGGGAGGGAAATCATGAAGGAACGGGAAAGAACGGAGCAGCTGTGGGTCCGTGAAAAATACCGGGTCATGTTCCACAGTCAAAAACACTACAATGAAATCCGTGAGGCGTTGAAAGGTGAATCCTCATATGAAGAGGCAGAAGCGCTGGTCAATGATGCGCTGGAGGTCCAACCGACGAAAGGTTCGATGATGAATGCCATCGATCATATGTGGGGCTACTTCAGGGATGTCTGTGATGAAGAAGAGAGGGCGGAATATAAGAGGTTGAAGGAGGAATTCCTGCAGGGCCGGGCGGCGCCCGAAACATTGCTGGCTTTCATAGGCAGCCTTGCAGAGAAATATAAGCGGCAATATCTCCTCAGGTCTTCAATCATTGAAATGCACAAGTAGCATAAAATTTCTGTCCATATCGTATTATACTGGCTCCATTTATTGTATAGTAAAAGAACCAATTTTAGAGTAAATTTACCATCTAGAGGATAAAGGGGACTTTGATGAAAGTAACGACGGTATTGGAAACGATTGAGGAAAACATATGTACTCAGCATCTGGCAGCGGGAATGCGAAAGAAGAATGGAGTTCGGGGTATCACATCGATGTATCAGAACCTTGAGGAAGGCTATATCTTCATGCTGAAGGCATCAAAAAATTCAGGGAAGTATCTTCGGGAGGCGATTGAACGGCATCCTGTTCTGATCATCACGGATTTTGAGGCGGGCGCCTTTGCCGAATTCCATGATGAAGTGGATATTCTCTATATCAATGATTTCACCAAAGCATCAATCAGGCTTGTGGAGCTTTTCTATGGTGAGTACATCGAAAAGATGAAGTACATCGGGGTGACGGGTACCAATGGCAAGACGACGACCAGCCATTTCATCGGGAGGCTGCTCTCAGAACTGGGCTATAAAGTGGCGACGGTGGGGACGCTTGGGGTGTTCGATGATGAATATGAAAAGGTAGGCTTTACGCACTCGACACCCACAACACCGATGCATTTTGAATTTGCCGAAATCATCAAGTACTTTTCAATACGGGATTACGACTATATCGTCTATGAAGCAACCTCCATTGCCCTTGATCAGGGACGCACGGGCTTCCTCCGCAATGATCTGGCAGTATTCAACAATTTCAGCCCGGAACACCTGGACTACCACAGGACGATGAAACGATACCTTGAGGCTAAGCTGAGCCTGGCCGGCCTAAGTGATGAAATACTCGTCAATATGGATGCTCCGGAATATCGGATTCTGGCGAAAGACCGATATCATTTTTCGGAACATGAGGACACCTACTACCGCTACCGGACTGCCATCGATCATATCGATATTCATGTAGGCGCGACCCATTATGAAGTAAGGCCTGGTTTTCTCGGGGAACATAACTATATCAATCTGGCAACGAGCATATTCGCCCTGCTGAAACTGGGCCATGATATCGATGCAGTGATCGGAGCGGCAGGGCAGATCACCCCTCCCGTCCACCGTTTCGAACTCTTTTCGGAAGATCGGTATAATTTCATACTGGATTTCGCCCACACTCCAGTTGCGATCAAGGAATCCATCATCAATGCAATGAAGTATGCCGAAAAGGTGGGGAAGAAGCTGATCGTCATGGTGACCGGCATCGGTCTGAGAGGATACGGAAAGATCAGGATGACGATGGAACTGGTGCCTGAAGGCCTGTATTATCTCGTGCTGGCTGCAGAACAGGTCGGCTATGAAGATGAAGAGCGGATTGTCAGGATGATGCGGAAGTTTCTGCCCGCTTCATATGATGATTCCAACACCATCCCTGCATTGTCACGTCAGGAAGGCATCATCCAGGCCATTGATCACGCTGACCCGGAGACGATCATACTGTTGACCGGCATCAATGAACCCCAGCACTACCGCGGGGGTGTAATCTCCCATGATGACAAGCAGTTCATCCTCCAATATCTGAAAAAAATATAAGGAGAACACAAAAAGACACTTCCTCTTGGAAGTGTCCGCTTATACTATGATGAAATGGACTAGCCATTTTTTTTCTGTGCGAGTCTGACCAGCACTCTTGCTACTGTATCTTTTTCGTCACTGCTGTCAGTTGCCTTCCAGAGTTCTTTCAGCACCTGTTCTTCGCGGTTGCGTGGCTCTTCATTGGATGCGAGGTAGTCGGCGACCCTTTTGGCAGCCTTGGCCAGCTGGTCTTCGTCCATGCCGACCTTCTCGCCCTTGTTGACCTGGTCTCCGAGATAATTTAGGAACTTGTTATAGCTTTCAAGAATCTGATCCTTGTTCTCCTGGTCCATGTTCGCAGCCTTCTCTTCCGGATTTCTCATTTCGTCATTACTCATGTCTCATTCCTCCTATTATTTTGTAGTGATAATAATATGCACTAAATGCTGATGGGAGTATCCTGAGCATCATGATGGAAATTGAAATTCTGGATGTACTGTGCGCTCTATTCCTAGGATATCCGTTTAGTGCACGGTCTAAACATTATTGACGGGTGGGAGGTTCAATCCATGTTCTCATGGTTTTCCCCCTTGCAAAAAGGGAATGAAGAATATAGGAAATTACATATATTTCATCAGGCTGATTGAATTTTCTTTAAACTTTCTATAATGTATATAAATAAACAGAGATTATGAGAGGGATCCATATGAATATTAAAGGTGTAGAAATCGGAGCAGGCCAACCGAAGGTGGTGGTTTCTTTTACAAACCATTCCAAAGAAACGATCGAAGAAGAAATAGAGGCGGCATTATCCCATCCTGGTCTGTTTGACATCGTCGAAATCAGAAGTGATGCATTCGATGCATTGAGTCACGAGGAGCACATCCAACTGGTCAATCACATCGTCCAGGAGATGCAGGACTATCCGGTCATCTATACGTACCGCACACTGAATGAAGGTGGAAAGGGGCAGAAGACTGCAGCGGAGTACGAATCCCTGCTGGGTGCTGTGCTCGAACAATGTGGCATCGACATCATCGACATCGAATTCTTCAAATATGAGGACATCGTGGATAACCTGGTACAGAAGGCGAAGGAGAAAGGTGTCGGCATCATATTGAGTCAGCATGATTTCAAGGAGACGCCGCATTTTGATGAGATGATGGCAACGTACAGGAATATGTATGAACGGGGCGGAGATATATTGAAGCTTGCCTACAAGCCATCAGACGGACGCGATGTGCTCAGCGTACTCAGCGCCGTCCATGATGCGCGTGAGAAGTTCAACTGTCAGATAGTGGGAATTGCGATGGGGGAACTCGGAAGGATCACGCGGGTGGCAGGCGGTGTATTCGGTTCCTGCCTGACATACGGATATCTATCCCATAAGGCGGCACCGGGACAGATCCATGCCGAAGTCCTCAAGGACAATCTGAAAATATTCGAATGACCATAAGAAAAGCGTCCAGCTGATTGCTGGACGCTTTCATGCTGCCTATATGCTATTCTGCAGGAAATCTTTTACAGACTCCGGAGATTTAGCATCTGCAGAGTGCAGATGGGCAAGCTTTTCGCCATTTTTGAAGACGAGCAGGCTCGGGATCCCCATGACATCATTTTCATCTGCCGCTTCCGGCACTTCGTCACGGTTCAGTTCATACCAGTCGATATGCTTGTATTCCTCGAGGATCGGATCGATGAACATGTTCATGCGTGTGCAGTCCGGGCACCAGTCGGCGAAGAACTTGATGATGATCTTGTCATCGCCCTGTATTTTCTTGCTATAGTCGTCATATTGTCTGATTGCTTCCATTATCAGTGCTCCTTTAACAGTGTGATTACCATCCATTTTATCATCTTTCGGCCAGAATATGAAACGGGCGGCCCGATTCTGCTTGCAATATGCATTTATTTGCAAGTATATTATGGGTAACAAACCTTCTGGAGGTAATGGATGATTACATTATATGAATACCCGAAATGCACAACCTGCCGCAAAGGGAAGAAGTTCCTGCAGGAAAATGATGTGGAATTCGAGAGCATCGATATGGTGAAGCAGCCGCCGGATGCAGGCAGGCTCTCCGAACTGGTGGAGCGCTCCGGCAGAAATATTGATGACTTCTTCAACAAACGCGGCAAAAAGTTCAAGGAACTGGGCCTCAAGGAACGCCTGGATGAAATGACGGAAGAGGAGAAGATTGAACTGCTGTCGACAGACGGGATGCTGATCAGGCGGCCCCTTCTCTACGATGGCTCCGGCGTGGTTATCGGCTTCAAGGAGGAGGAATACAAACAATTTGTGAACGGCCGGAATTAGCCTTGCCTAAATAGTGTGAACTATGAGATTATATAAGTGTATAAGAAAAAGGAGGTTTTTGTCGTGGCAACACCTAAAGAATTCAAGTATTCAGAAGATCATGAATGGGTCAAATTTGAAGATGGCAAGGCGACAATCGGTATTACGGAATTCGCCCAATCCGAGCTCGGTGATATCGTATTTGTGGAGCTGCCTGCTGAAGGCGATGAAATTACTACTGGGGAGTCATTCGGCAGTGTGGAGTCCGTAAAGACGGTATCCGAACTGTATGCACCACTCAGTGGTACAGTAGTCGAGATCAATGAAGGACTCGAGGACAGCCCTGAGCTTGTCAATGAATCTCCTTATGAGGAAGCATGGATGGTGGTCATTGAACTGTCCGATGAATCACAACTTGATAAACTGATGGATGCGGATGCCTACGAAGAAATGGTGGATGCATAAAAACTGAAACTCTGGACATCGTCTGGAGTTTTTTTAAAATATGATACCAGGGGTGATGGCAGTGTATTTTTCCGATAAAGTGCTCATTGTCGAAGGAAAGACGGATAAGCGGCGCATCGAAGAAGTATTGATTGAACCTGTACAGATCATATGCACCCATGGTACAATGGGAATCTCAAAATTGGATGAGATTCTCGACCAGCTGAATGGCTCCGACATCTATATCCTGTCCGATGCGGACAAAGAGGGAAGAAACATCAGGAAATGGTTTAAAAAACATCTGAGTGAAAGTACTCACATATATATTGACCCGAAATTCGGTGAAGTGGGCCGCTGCCCACGCGACTACTTGGCAAACCTCCTTATGAGACACGATTTCTATGTAGATACAAGCCTGATCATGAAAGGTAAGTTCAGTAATGATGAAAGAACCAAAGACAATCGATATTACCAGCCGTATTCAATCTGAGGAGACGTTCGTACTCTATGGCTATGCGCCGATATGTGCAAACTGCCAGATTGCGGAAAGGATGCTCGATATCGTCTCGGAAATGAAGGGAGTTTCATATACTTCCATGAATTTGAACTATCATAAGGACCTCATAGAAACGTATGAGATCAGATCGGCGCCCGCACTGCTACTGTTCAGGGAGGGCAAGCTGGTCCGGGAAGTATATGCATTCCAGTCCGTACCCCATCTGACGGAAGTGTTCGATGAATTCCTTGTTGACGAATAGGGATGCGGATGATAGTATTATTAACAATCTAATAATGAAACTCTTATCAAGAGTGGTGGAGGGAAGTGCCCGACGAAACCACGGCAACCGTCTTTGTGACAAGGTGCCAATTCACTGATCGATTGATCGAAGATGAGAGGCTGATGGATAAAACCGGTGCCTGCTCAACTTTTGAGTGGGCTTTTTATTTAGCGGAGCGGAAAATGCACGACTTTTCCAATATACAAGTCAGGGTGAAACGTATGATCGATATAAGGAAAGCAACGAAAATTTTCAAGACGAAGAACAATACCATCCAGGCCGTGGATGATGTCAACCTTCATATCAGGGAAGGGGAGATATTCGGCGTCATCGGCTATTCGGGAGCAGGCAAATCCACGCTGATCAGAATGCTGAACGGCCTGGAACAGCCCTCCTCGGGCGAAGTGGTGATTGGTGAAGATGTCATCAGTTCGATGACTCGGTCGAATCTGCTCAGGAAACGCCAGAAGGTCTCCATGATCTTCCAGCATTTCAACCTGCTCTGGTCGAGGACCGTCGCCGACAACATCAGCTTCCCACTGGAGATCGCCGGTGTGCCGAAGAAGGAGCGTGCGCGCCGTGTGGCGGAACTGGTGGAGCTTGTCGGCCTCACGGGGCGTGAAGACAACTATCCAAGCCAGCTTTCGGGTGGACAGAAGCAGCGGGTCGGCATTGCGAGGGCGCTCTCCAACAGGCCCGAAGTGCTCCTTTGTGATGAGGCGACGAGTGCGCTCGATCCTGAAACGACGGATGAGGTGCTCGACCTGCTGGTAAAAATACGTGATGAAATGGATCTGACCATCGTCCTCATCACGCATGAGATGCATGTCATCCGCAAGATATGCGACCGGGCGGCAGTGATGGAGAACGGCCGGGTCGTGGAGACCGGACCGGTGATAAAGCTGTTCCAGAATCCGGAGCATGGCGTGACGAAACGCTTTGTCAAAGATGACATCAACGATGAGGAGACGGCCCTGTCATTCGAGGAGGTCAGGGAGATGTTCCCGACTTCGAAAATACTCAAGCTCGGCTTTGTCGGTTCACAGTCGAAAGCGCCGATCGTCTCGCAGGTCGTCAAGAAATACAATCTCGACCTGAACATCCTTTCGGGCAACATCAAGCGGACGAATAATGAGTCCTATGGCCACCTGTATGTGGCGATCGATATTGATGATGCGGACCTTGAAAGCCTGGAGAAGGAACTGGCTGAGCATGCTGTGACAGTGGAGGTGGAAGGATGAGCGAATTCATCAATGCGTTCGCCGAGATGTTCTCATTTGAAAATGTCAAATGGGATGATGTCTTTACGGCGACAAACGAAACGCTTTATATGACCGTCATTTCCACTGTGTTTACATTCATATTCGGGCTGGTTCTCGGAATCATCCTTTTCCTGTCATCCAAAAGCGAGCATGCAGCCAGTGCACCGATCTATGGCGTCACAGCATTCCTCGTCAACCTGTTCCGTGCGATTCCATTCATCATACTGATCATCCTCCTCATCCCGTTCACGAAAGTGCTGATGGGGACGATCATGGGGTCGCAGGGTGCACTGCCTGCACTTATCATTGGTGCGTCACCATTCTATGCCCGCCTGGTCGAAATCGGACTCAAGGAGATCGACAAAGGGGTGATCGAAGCGGCGGAATCCATGGGTGCAAATACATGGACGATCATCTGGAAGGTGCTGTTGCCTGAATCACTGCCCGCCTTGATTTCAGGCATCACCGTCACCGCCATCATGCTTGTCGGCTCCACAGCGATTGCCGGCGTCATCGGTGCGGGAGGCCTTGGCAACCTGGCGTACATGGTCGGGTTCACAAGAAACCAGAGCGATGTCACTCTGGTCGCAACTGTAGTAATACTGGTTATCGTTTTCATCATCCAGATTCTGGGGGATCTGACTGCCAAAGCAGTCGACAAACGGTAATCATAAAAATAAAACCAATCAGGAAAGAGGGAAAGTGTAATGAAGAAGATTTTCTTATTGCTTGCCATTTCAATTTTCGCAGCCATTCTGGTGGCATGCGGCAACGGAGGTTCGGAAGAAGCCACAACCGAAGATAGTGAAGAAAGCGAGGAAACATCCGAAACAGCTGAAAATGAAGAGACTGAAGAGGCGGGTGGTACGATATCCATCGCAGCTTCCCCGGCACCGCACGCTGAAATCCTCGAGGAAGCGGCAACGATCCTGGAAGAGGAAGGCATTGAACTCGATATAGCAATCGTCAATGACTACACGACGCCAAACCGTCTGCTTGCGGACGAGGAAGTGGATGCAAACTACTTCCAGCACACGCCATATCTGGAAACGGAAAAGGAATCCCATGACTATGACATCACAAGTGCGGGAAATGTACATATCGAGCCGATGGCCGTATATTCCCAGGACTATGATTCATTGGAGGAACTGCCGGACGGATCGACGATTCTCGTGTCCAACAACCCGGCTGAGGAAGGCCGCTTCCTTTCCTTCTTCGTAGATGCAGGACTGGTCGAAATCGAAGAGGGCATCGATATTGAAGATGCGACTTTTGATGATATCACATCAAACGAGAAGAACTTCGAATTCGACAACCAGACAGCACCGGAGCTGCTTGTGAGCATGTATGAAAACAACGAAGCGCCGGCTGTCATCATCAACTCCAACTTCGCATTGGACGGCGGACTGAGCCCGACGGAGGACTCCATCGTCGTTGAAGATGGCAATTCCCCTTACGCCAACCTTGTGGCGGTACGTACTGGAGATGAGGAGCGCGAAGACATCCAGCAGCTCATGGAAGTGTTGCAGGGTGAGGAAATCAAGCAATTCATCGAAGATAACTATGAAGGTGCAGTCATTCCGGTGGAATGATGGCCCAGCCCCCGGTCATCTGGCCGGGGGTTTTCAAATGAAAAAAACCGGCCCATTTTTTCATTTGGAAGGGGAAAATGGACAGGAGGAATTTAATTTTTACTGTTACCATATGCATTTTTAGGGTAAATATATACTGTATAGCATTTTGATTGTAGAGGGGGAGGAGAAATGAACGGAGAAAATGCGCAAGTTTTCGACAAATCACTCGTGATGGTCTCTTTTATCGTGTCCGCCTTCACAGCAGTACTGGGTCCGCTGCTCATATGGGTGCTGAAAAAGGATGACGATCCTGCCACCGGCGAGGCGTTGAGGCACGTGGTCAACTTCGGTCTGTCGTACACGATCTACATGTTTGTCGCATGGCTTACATCCTTCATTCTCATCGGTCTGATCATCGGCCCGATCATCACCATCGCGTTCTATGTGTTCCTGATCATCGGAGCCATCAGGGCGAATGAAGGGAAAGTCTACAAACCCCCATTCACCCTGGACATCGTCAAGTAGTTCGTTTTCATTTACCTCATGACTATTATCAGTCGTGAGGTTTATTTTATTGCCGGATTGGCGTTAAAAGAAGTGTAAAGGTTTAAAGTGTGGCGCATTTACGTTATAATATAGTGGTAATTTAAATCCCGTGCCAGGCTTTGACTATTATTTAGAATTATTATAAACTGGTATGGAGAAACTTATACAAAATAATCTGTTGGAGGGTTAATAAATGGCTTCTGTTCTAGAAATCAAAGATCTGCACGTCGAAATAGACGGCAAAGCAATTCTTAAAGGTGTCGATCTCACACTCAAGCAAGGAGAAATCCACGCGGTGATGGGACCGAACGGTACAGGTAAATCCACGCTTGCCCAGGCGATCATGGGACATCCGAGATATGAAGTGACTCAGGGTGAAGTCCTGCTCGATGGCGAAAACGTACTTGAAATGGAAGTTGACGAACGTGCGCAGGCCGGCCTTTTCCTCGGCATGCAGTATCCATCCGAAATCTCAGGTGTGACAAACTCCGACTTCCTCCGTTCTGCAATCAATGCACAGCGTGAAGAGGGCGACGAAATCAACCTGATGCAGTTCATCAAGAAACTGGACAAGAACATGAACTATCTGGAAATGGATCTGGACATGTCAACACGCTACCTGAACGAAGGATTCTCCGGCGGGGAGAAGAAACGCAACGAAATCCTGCAACTTATGATGCTTGAACCTAAATTCGGCATCCTGGACGAAATCGACTCCGGTCTTGATATCGATGCACTCAAAGTGGTATCCAAAGGCATCAATGAACTTCGTGGCGAAAACTTCGGCGCGCTGATCATCACACACTACCAACGTCTTCTGAACTACATCACACCTGACTTCGTTCACGTAATGATGCAGGGCCGTGTAGTGAAATCCGGTGGCGAAGAGCTTTCCAAGCGTCTTGAAGAGGAAGGTTACGACTGGATCAAGGAAGAACTTGGCATTGAAGACGAAACTATCGCTGCAGATGTAGAATAGGACAGGAGGATGACCATGGCTACTGAAGTTAATGAATATGTTATCAATGCTGATGAAGTCATTTCCCGTGCAGAATCACGCGGTGAATCTGAACTTCTCATCAGCAGGAAAAAAGAAGCACTAGAACGCATCGAATCCCTCGATATGCCGAAGCCGGACAAAACGAAACTCAACAAATGGGATTTCTTCACAGTATCCCAGCCGGTGACGGACAGCGCGACATACGGCTCCCTGGAGGAACTGCCTGAAGCGGTCAAGAGTCTTTTGGATATCGAGCACACGAAAAACATCTATGTACAGCACAACAACACCCCGGCATATCTGCAAGTCTCCGATGAACTGCTCGACCAGGGCGTGGTGATTGAAAACATCATCGAAGCCAGTGCAAACCACCCGGAACTTGTGGAGAAGTATTTCATGACCGAAGGTGTGAAGATTGATGAGCATAAGCTTGCTGCATACCATGCGGCGATGCTCAACGGCGGCTTGTTCGTCTATGTACCAAAGAATGTGCAGATTGAAGATCCGGTACAGATGGTTGTACTTCACGATGATGAGAAGGCATCACTGTTCAACCACGTACTGATCGTTGCCGATGAAGGATCTGAACTGACTTACGTCGAAAACTACCTTTCCAACGTGGACAAATCCAATGAACAGTTCAACATCGTTTCAGAAGTCATTGCGAAAGATAACGCGAAGGTCAACTACGGCGCAGTGGACTTCCTGTCTGAAGGATTCACAGGCTATGTCAACCGACGCGGTGTCGTCGGCCGTGATGCAACACTCGACTGGGCACTCGGTCTGATGAACGACTCCAATGTCATCAATGACAATACGACTTACCTCATGGGGGATAATTCCATATCCAACCTGAAGACGGTCGTTGTGGGCCGTGGTGAACAGACGCTCAACTTCACAACACAGATCATCCATTACGGCAAGGACTCCGCAGGCCATATATTGAAACATGGCGTAATGAAGGACAGTGCCTCCAGCATCTTCAATGGTGTCGGGCACATTAAGCATGGTGCGACGCGCAGTGACGCCCAGCAGGAATCCAGAGTATTGATGCTGAGTGAAAAGGCGCGTGGCGATGCGAACCCGATCCTTCTGATCGATGAAGACGATGTTACAGCAGGCCACGCAGCTTCTGTCGGACGTGTAGATCCGATCCAGCTGTTCTATCTGATGAGTCGCGGCATCTCCCAGAAAGAGGCGGAGAGGCTCGTCATCCACGGCTTCCTTGATCCGGTAGTGCGTGCATTGCCGATTGAATCCGTCAAAAACCAGCTCAGAGAAGTCATTGAACTCAAAGTTCTCTCAAAATAAGCTTTAAAGGGGTTTTCCCGCATGAATGCCAAAGATATCAGAAAGGATTTCCCAATCCTTGATCAGCAGGTCAATGGCAATGACCTCATCTACTTTGATACATCAGCAACGAGTCAGACACCGTCACCTGTAATAGATGCAATGACTGCGTATTATGAAGCGTACAACTCCAATGTGCACCGCGGTGTGCATACACTCGGCACAAAAGCGACAGATGGTTACGAACAGGCACGTATGAAAGTGAGATCATTCATCAATGCCAAGCGATTTGAGGAAGTCATATTCACGCGGGGAACCACTGCAGCAATCAATCTTGTGGCACGCAGTTTCGGAGACATGGTGATCGAGCCAGGCGACGAGATTGTAGTGACGGAGATGGAGCACCATGCCAATATTGTGCCATGGCAGGAGTTGGCAAAGCGCAAGCAGGCGGAACTGAAGTTCATCCCGATGGAAGCGGATGGCACTTTGACGATGGAGAATGTGGAGGCGACAATCGGCGAGAACACGAAGATCGTCGCCATCACCCACGTCTCGAACGTGCTTGGCACCATCAACGACATCAGGGCAATCGCCGAAGTCGCACACAGGAATGATGCCTATATCGCGGTCGATGGCGCACAGGCTGTTCCGCATATGTCCGTCGATGTACAGGATCTGGATGTCGATTTCTATGCGTTCAGCGGCCATAAGATGCTCGGGCCGACGGGCATCGGTGTGCTCTACGGAAGAAGCGAACTGCTTGACGATATGGAACCGATTGAATATGGTGGCGATATGATCGACTTTGTCGATCTCAGAACATCCACCTGGACGGACCTTCCTGTGAAGTTCGAAGCGGGAACGCCGATGATTGCAGAAGCGATCGGCCTTGCTGCAGCCATCGACTATATCGAAGATATCGGTCCGGAAGCCATTTTGGAATATGAACAGGAACTTGTGAACTATGCGCTTGAACGCATGGAAACAGTGGAGGGTATTGAGATTTATGGCCCCAGGTCGCGCGCAGGCCTGATTACGTTCAACCTGTCGGATGTGCATCCGCACGACCTCGCTACCGCCCTCGACTCTGAAGGCGTCGCCGTCAGGGCCGGTCACCACTGTGCACAGCCTCTGATGAAGTGGCTGGGGGTATCATCGACAGCCCGTGCAAGTTTCTATATATACAACACTACAGAAGAGATTGACAGCTTTATCGAAAGCCTCAAGCGTACGAAGGAGTTTTTCTCTTATGAATTTTAACAATCTCAACCAGCTATACCGTTCAGTCATCATGGATCACTATAAGAATCCGCGCAACAAAGGGGTCATTGAGGATGGTACACTGACGGTGGACATGAACAACCCGACATGCGGCGACCGCATCCGTCTTACTTTGAATGTCGTCGACGAAATCGTCGAAGACGTCAAGTTCGATGGCGAAGGTTGTTCCATCTCCATGGCCAGTGCCTCCATGATGACCGAGTCCATCACCGGGAAGAATATCAACGAAGCACTCTCCATGGGGGATGAATTCAGCAAGATGATGCTCGGTGAAGACTATGATATTTCCGAAGAAATGGGAGATATCGAAGCGCTGTCAGGCGTAAGCCAGTTCCCGGCACGCATCAAATGTGCCACACTGTCCTGGAAGGCCCTTGAAAAAGGCGTCAAAGCTGACAGCAAATAATAAAAGGAGTGATTTATATGGCTAAACAAGCACCAGAAGTCGGCGATTACAAATATGGTTTCCACGATGAAGACGTATCCATTTTCCGTTCCGACCGCGGCCTTACTGAAGAAATTGTACGTGAAATTTCCAAAATGAAAGAAGAGCCGGAATGGATGCTCGACTTCAGACTCAAAGCGCTGAAACATTTCTATAAAACACCTATGCCTACATGGGGCGGCGACCTCTCAGAACTCAACTTCGATGAAATCACATACTATGTAAAACCTTCTGAGCAGTCTGAACGCTCCTGGGACGAAGTACCGGAAGAGATCAAGCGTACTTTCGACAAGCTTGGCATTCCGGAAGCTGAGCAGAAATATCTCGCAGGTGTTTCCGCACAGTACGAATCAGAAGTGGTCTACCACAACATGGAGCAGGACTTGGAAGACAAAGGTGTCATCTTCAAGGATACAGACTCCGCACTTCGTGAAAATGAAGATCTGTTCAGGGAATACTGGGCGACAGTCATCCCACCGACAGACAACAAGTTCGCTGCACTCAACTCGGCTGTATGGTCCGGCGGATCATTCATCTATTGCCCGCCAGGTGTGAAACTCGATACACCACTGCAGGCATACTTCCGTATCAACTCCGAGAACATGGGACAGTTCGAGCGTACACTGATCATCTGTGATGAAGGATCAAGCGTACACTATGTAGAGGGCTGTACTGCACCGGTCTATACGACGAATTCGCTGCACTCCGCTGTTGTTGAAATCATCGTCAAGAAGGATGCATATTGCCGTTACACGACGATCCAGAACTGGGCAAACAACGTGTACAACCTTGTCACAAAGCGTACGTTCGTTGATGCGAACGGTACGATGGAATGGGTCGATGGCAATATCGGTTCCAAGATCACGATGAAATATCCGGCAGTATTCCTCAAAGGTGAAGGTGCACGTGGCATGACACTGTCAATCGCACTCGCAGGCAAAGGGCAGCTGCAGGATGCCGGAGCAAAAATGATCCACCTTGCTCCAAACACATCATCCACAATTGTTTCCAAGTCCATCGCCAAGCAGGGTGGTAAAGTGTCCTACAGGGGACAGGTTCACTTCGGCAGAAAAGCGGATGGCGCACGTTCCAACATCGAATGTGACACGCTCATCATGGACAACGACTCCACTTCAGATACGATTCCTTACAATGAGATCCTGAACGACAACATCTCACTGGAACACGAAGCAAAAGTTTCCAAAGTATCAGAAGAGCAACTCTTCTATCTCATGAGCCGCGGCATCGGAGAAGAGGAAGCGACGGAAATGATCGTAATGGGCTTCATCGAGCCATTCACGAAAGAATTGCCAATGGAATATGCGGTCGAAATGAACCGTCTGATCTCCTTCGAAATGGAAGGTTCCATCGGTTAATGGATTCAAGAAAAGCCTTATCACACTTCAAGTGTGATAAGGCTTTTTGTCTGTAATGGCCCGGTCAGCCTAAAAGGCAGTCAGAATGATCATTGCCAACAGTATCAGGACCAGGTAGAGGATCGAATAGCGCACGTTCATCTGCGCCCATACCTTCTTATCCTTTGTCTTCGGCCCCATTGCTACGAGAATGGTCCAGCCGAGGGTCAAGGCGAGGGCAAAAGTGAAGAAAATCCAACCCAACGGGCCAATCAGAATGAACGGGAGGGGCAGGAGTACAATCACGTAGACGATGATCTGCCGGATCGTCACACCGATGCCGCTCACCACCGGCAGCATGGGTACGCCGGCCCGTGTGTAGTCCTCCAGCCGCTTTATTGCGATTGCCAGTGTATGCGGTATCTGCCAGATGAACAACAGATAGAACAGGGCGACCGGCACGATATGGTCTGCGGGCGTGATGACGGCCCACCCGATCAGGGGGGTGAACGCACCGGAAATGCTGCCGATGATGGTATTCAATGTATATTTCCGTTTTGACCAGAAGGTGTAGAGGACAACATAGAAGAACCAGCCGAGGAATGAATAGGCAGCGGCTTCGTATGTGGTGAACATCATGATGGAAAGGCCGATGACCGTCGTGATGCTCCCTGCCCATAGGACGGCGCGGAGTGGAAAGGCGCCTGTCACCGTTGGCCGGTTCCGTGTCCTTTCCATTTTCGTATCGAGGTCGCTTTCATACCAGTTGTTCAGCATCAGGGCACCGGAGATGACGAGGGTGCTGCCCGCCATCGTCAGCAGGAAAAGACCCAGGTGGTCCATGAAGCGTGCGCCGCTGAAATGGAGTGCGAGCCAGTAGGCAGTGAAGACGGGGAGTACATTGGCTATCAGCACTTTGCCCTTCAGCAGGTATTTCATATCGGTCAGAAAGCTGAGGAGTTTTGATTCAGTTGGCATTTGTCCATTATCCAAAAAATATTCCCTCACAAGCATTGTATCGATTAGATTTGTTGATAAAAATATTCAATATCCATTATAACAGCATGTTCAGGATTCATCCTGTCCATTGCATCAGGAAATCCGGCCGCCGGAAAAAATATCAATCGACGCAGTGGACGGATATCCTTTATTTTCAGTACATATGGACACAGGATATAAAAAGGACTACAATAGTTAGGCAAACTAACTATATTTTCATAAGGATGTTGAGATCAATATGAGTGATACATACAAGGAAAGACTATGGACGAAGGACTTCATCTTCACATCGACAGCCAATCTGGTGCTCATGCTGTCGATGTATCTGCTGCTCGTCACGATGGCGACATATGCCATGGATACCTATGGTGCCTCCGTCAGCATGGGAGGGTTCGTCTCCAGCATCTTCATCCTCGGCGCCCTCTTCGGCCGCCTCTATGGCGGAAAGCAGATTGCCACGGTCGGCAACAGGAAGATGCTTCTGATCGGGACGGTATCCGTATTAGTGGCAACGGCACTCTATTTTCTGCCGCTCGGCATCTATCCGCTCATGCTGCTCAGATTTCTGCACGGGGCGGCACTTGGACTGGCGACGACGGCGACAAGCACGATCGTGTCGCAGCTCATCCCGACTTCAAGGAGTGGCGAAGGCATCGGTTACTTCAGCCTGAGTGTGGTCATGGCCACAGCCATCGGCCCATTGATCGGGGTGATGCTTCTGACACAGTATGGCTTCAACAGTATCTTCCTCTTCTCCCTCATCATGGCCCTCCTCAGCCTTGGACTCACCGTGACCCTCAGGCCACCTGAAGTCGAAGCCGAAAAGGACAGGAAAGGCTTCAGAATCACGGACTATTTCGAGGCGCGTGCACTTCCGATATCCATCGCAATGTTCGTGCTGGCACTCGCCTATTCCGGCATACTGTCATACGTGACCGAGTATGCATCCGAAATCGACCTGGTGGAGGCGGGCAGCTTCTTCTTCCTCATCTATGGCATGTCGGTGCTGCTTTCACGTCCATTCACCGGCCGCCTGAT
Organism: Salinicoccus sp. Bachu38; assembly: GCF_038561955.2. NCBI lineage: Bacteria > Bacillati > Bacillota > Bacilli > Caryophanales > Staphylococcaceae > Salinicoccus > Salinicoccus bachuensis. Next base: position 473,609 of record NZ_CP138333.2, read on the forward strand.
GGACCAGAGGGGCGCCAATGTCGTCGTTTATCCGGCGCTTGTTTCATTCGCAGCCGGAATGCTGATGCTCAGCCAGGCGGGAGCAGGATGGATGTTCCTCGCTGCAGCGGTCTTCATGGGACTGGGGTATGGGAATTTCCAGTCCATCGCCCAGGCACTCGCGGTCAAACTGACACCGCATCATCGCATGGGTCTCGCCAACTCCACCTATTTCATCGCACTGGATCTTGGCCTTGGGCTCGGACCGCTGATTCTCGGATATATCGTCCCCCTTTCCGGCTATCGCGGGATGTATCTATCGCTTGTTGTGGTCATCCTGTTCGGAATCGCCGTCTATCATCTCATGCATGGGAGGAAGGATAAAGAGGTTGCCAGGGGTGGCAATGCGTCCTGAAGGATGTTTCATCTGAAATTTTTCAGGGTAAAATGTATGAAAGTGGAAAAGTATAGGAAATAGTGTGCCGCTTCGCAAATATGAATTTACGAAGAAGGGGAGAGCACGTAAATGACTATGACAAAAGACATCAGAAGGATTAAAGCGAAAACGGATGACATCGGTATCCTCACTTTGTATTTGAATACTGACGCCAGTGAAAGCCGACAGAACGGAGAATGGAAGATCCACCTGAAAAATGGCATGAAGGAATTGAAGGACCAGGTGAAGGACAGTGAAAATCCGGAGGAGAAAAAGGCGCTGAAAAAACTTCTGGACCAGGCGGAAACGCGCATCCAGGAGCAGCAGCTGAACATGCAGAAAAGCTATTTCCTCACCGCTTCGGTTGATGGAAAGCTATGGGAGGAGAAAATCCTCCAGGTGCCCGTAACCACCTCTTTCCATTGGAGCACGGAAGCGCAGACCGGGCAACTGGAAGCACTTGACCAGAAGTTTCCAGAAACGGGAATCATCGTCATCCAGCAAAGGAATGTGACTTTCATAGAGACGGCCCTCGGAGAAATACTTGAGGAAAAACACTTCAGCTGGGACCTTGACCGGGAGGACTGGGTGGACTATGACAAGGCCACCCCACCAGTGGACAGGGCGACAGGCAAAGATGAATTCCAAAGGCGTTTTGATGAGAACAGGCAGCGCTGGTACAAGAACCTTGTTCCGCGCCTGTCAAAAGAAATAAAAGAGCGCAACTTGAACGGTGCATATCTCGTCGGCAGCAGGGAATCGGTTGCTGAACTCGAACCGCACATGAGCCAGGCACATCTGAATGGAACGATTACGAAGAATCTTGGACCGATGCCGAGCCATGAAATTGTAAAGGAAGTATACGACACCTTGATATAGGGACACCATCATAATCGGACAGGCATGAAAATACCCTGGTCAGCATAGGCTGGCCAGGGTATTCTCCGTCCAATTCAGAAAAGCATCAGTATAGGTAATGGTTGCCGGTCTGAAGGTTGTACAGTGAATATCCGAAATCCATCTGGAGATGGGGATAGTCCCTGAAACTTTCCCAGTCGCCACCCCAGGTGAATCCGAGTTCCTTGGCAATCTGTGCAACTTCGAACCAGTCGGATCTGCTGTTGCCGTTACCATCATACTCGATGTCCCAGATGACATGGGGTCCCACTTCAAGCGCATAATCGACCGCAAGGCCGTAGTTATGATAGGATTGTCCGCCTTGGGCGTTTGTAACGATATATCCAGGTTCCGTGCGTCCCTGTGCATAGAGCCTGTCCTGCTCTTCGAAAGAACGGAAGCCATCTGTGAACCTGATGACGATGCCGATTGCAGCGGCCCTCTGCCTCAGGATTTCTGCGCGTTCGGCAACGACAGGATGCAGCCCCTGCGGCTGGCCATCCTCATATGTACTCTGGCTCCACTGGTCGGCCGAAGCAGTGTTGAAGCCTGCCAATGTGAAGGCGGGCACAGCCAGCAGAGTGAAAAGCAGCAGTGATAGGAATCTGATGTTCTTCTTCATAAATATAATCTTGCTCCTTTGTCTATAGATGTATGCTACATAATCCACGATATCACCCTGTCTAAATTTTTCAATAATATTGAAAAATTGAAAGGCAATAGTAATCCAAATGTAATATTATTTTAAAATAATTAACATTTATAATTTCATTATGTATGTGACTTGTACTTTGGAAGGAGCTATTATTCCATGAAAAAGAACCGTCAATGTCCATGCATTGCGGTTCTCATATCCATTATGGAAGGTCACGATATTCTTTCTGCAGTTCACGGATGGAGTAGTCGAAGTTCATTTCGAGGTGAGGATAGTCCTTGAAGCCGTCCCAGTCGCCGCCCCACTCGAAGCCGAGGTCCTTGGCGATGTCTGCGACTTCGAACCAGTCGGACGCGCCGTTGTCATTGCCATCGTATCCAACATCCCAGATGACCTTGCCGTCGACTTCCAGCGCATAGTCGATCGCCAGTCCATAGTTATGATAGGATTCGCCACCTTTGGCATTTGTAACGATCTGGCCGGGGAAAGTCCTGCCTTTATTGAAGAGTCCATCCTGTTCCTTTATGGAACGGAAATCATCAGTGATTTTTATATCTATATCTTCTTCTTTAGCCTTTTCGACGAGTGTCTCGGCTTTCTCTTCAACCTCTGGATGGATTTCCTCCGGCAGTTCGTCAAAGTCGAGCACCTCTTGTTCTTCTCTTTCTTCTTTCTCTTTATCGTCGGATGCGGCGGTGCCTGCGTCCGTGAAAAGAATCCCGGATGCTGCCCACAGGCTGAAAAACATCATGGATAGCGGCATTATCTGTTTGAACATGGGACTGATCCATCTCCTTCATAATGTATTATTTCAATTTCCTCAAGACACTCCGGTATCATATCATCCTAATACCTCCTTTTAAACCCGTCATGGTGAATTGAAAAGAAAGGGTAACGGTCTTGTAACATTCCCCTCGGACAGTGGGGGAATGTTAAAGTCTGATTACAGGTGGGAGTCATGGTAGAATGGGATTGGATATGATCATATGGGAGGTAGATGCATGCATTATTCAGAGCTTGATACACCGGCACTTCTGATCGACAGGGAAACGGTCCGGGACAATATTGTACGGATGCAGCGTTTTGCCGATGGGAACGGAGTGAAGCTGCGCCCGCATACAAAGACGCATAAGATGTCGGCGCTCGCAGAATGGCAGGTGGAAGCGGGAGCCCGGGGCGTTACTGTGGCCAAAGTGGGCGAAGCGGAAGTCATGGCACAGGCGGGCATTGATGATATATTCATCGCCAACCAGATCGTCGGCCGAAGGAAGATCGAGCGCATAAGGGCGCTTTCAGGATCTGTCGATATTTCATTCGGCATCGACAGCATCCACCACGTGGAGGAAATAGACAGTATCTTTGAGGGCAGTGGCCAGAAAGCGCAGGTGAGCGTGGAAATTGAAGTGGGCGAAAAGCGTTCCGGCGTCATTGAAGCGGATGATTTCAAAAAGCTGCTGGATGCCATCGGCAGAGCGCAGAATGTACACTTCAAAGGGGTCTTCTCTCATGACGGGCATACATATAAGGCGGAAAATACCGTAGCCTGCAGGGCGCTTTATGAAGAGAGTGCCCATCGCACACTCGGCTTTGCACAGCTTGCCCAGGATATGGGCATGGCCCCCGAAGTGGTCAGCATCGGTTCCACGCCGCCCTTCATGCTGGGCTTCGACATTCCGGAGGGCATCACCGAAATACGGCCGGGCACCTATATCCTGATGGATGCCGGCCAGTCGAATGTCATCGGCACGTATGCGCATTGTGCCGCATCGATACTGACGACCGTCATCAGCAAACCGACACACGAGCGTGTCATTACGGATGTCGGGGCGAAAGGCATCACCATGCAGACAAGGACAAAAGGCATCACCCGCACCGAAGGGCTTGGCCTCATCCGGGAATATGAAGGCGTCCATATAGACAGCGTGTTCGATGAACATGCCATCATATACGATGAAGCGTTCAATCAGAAGGTGGAAATCGGAGAGAAGGTGCAGATCATACCGAACCACATCTGTCCGGTGTCGAATCTGTATGATACGGCCTGGCTCATATCGGACGGTGAAGTGCAGGAAGAGATCAAGATCGATGCCAGGGGCAGACTGCAATAGGAGAAGAAGCCAATGGAGCAGCGGGCTATCAGTCCGTCGTGCGGGAGGATTCGGAACATTCGCTATGGCGCTATGCGAGTGACATGCCGGCATGTGAGGGCGGTCCCCGCTGCTTGTTCTGGATAAGGGGCACCCTGCAGCATTCATCGTAGAAATCACTTCTGTGGCCAACTATGGCGGCTATCTCAAAGACCCGCACAAATAAACAGAAAAGATCGTCATTCCACTCTGTGGGGCGGGCATCAAATCCGGGTAGGCACCTTTCCATGGTAATTTTTGCCGTGGATTTTTTTATTTTCGTAAAATTGAGTGTATAATGGCATAAAAGGTGAATGGGGGTCGAACATGAAAATTGTGAAGCGGGATGAAATGCTCAACATCGAACGGTTTGCGATAGAGGAGATCGGCATTTCCGGTGCAGTCCTGATGGAGATTGCCGGCAACCAGGTTGCAGACGAGATCATACGGTCGTATCCGGACCGGTCTCTGCCGATCACCATACTGGTCGGCAGCGGGAATAATGGCGGTGATGGATTCGTCATTGCCAGGCGGCTGTTCGATGCAGGGTACAACCCGGCAGCCTGGCTGCTTGTGGATCCAGAAAAACTGCAGGGGGACGCGCTGGTGCAATACCGGATACATACTGCCCGTCAGCTGCCCCTCCATTCCATTGAAGAGGGACTGGCGCGCCTGGACGAGGATCTTGCCTCGTCTGAAGCGGTTATCGATGCGATGCTCGGCACCGGCATTTCGGGTGCGGTGAGGGAGCCGTTCAACCACATCATCGAAATGGTCAACGGCCACGGGGCGCATGTGTTCGCGGTCGATCTGCCGTCGGGTCTCGACTGTGATACCGGACGTGTGGAAAATGTGGCGATACGGGCAGATGAGACGTTTACATTCGCATTGCCGAAGCGCGGTTTCTTCCTGCAGGACGGTCCATCGGTCATCGGCCGGTTGGAAGTGAAGGATATTTCCGTACCCGGAACACTGGCCGACAGGCTCGGCATGGAACTGCCGGAACTGATCACGGAGCAGTTGGCTGTACAGGCACTTCCGGGAAGGCCGCAATTCGGGCACAAGGGGACTTTCGGCCATGCGCTGGTCATCGGGGGATCGAAGCCATTTGTCGGGGCTCCGCTCTACAGCGCCCACGCTGCATACAATACCGGTGCCGGCCTCGTGACACTGGCAATACCTGAAGAGATATACCCGGTCATCGCCGGACAGAACCAGCTGGCACTCATCCGGACGCTGCCGGGTGCTGAGGGGCACTTCAATGGAGAAGGCGTGGAAGCAGACCTCTTTGAAAAGGTGGGTGCAGTTGCCGTCGGGCCCGGGCTGGGACGGTTTGATGCAGGTGAAGCATTCATTGAAGAAATCATGGAGCATCTGGATGACCAGCCGATCATCATCGATGCAGACGGGCTGTATCATGTGAAGGATCGGCTCGAGATGCTGTCCCGGTACAGAGGGGCGGTCATCCTCACTCCGCACCCTGGCGAGATGGCCACCCTCACAGGACGGACGGTCGCCGATATTGAAGCGGACCGGATCACTGTTGCGGAGGACTTCGCGAGGAAGTATCAGGTACACCTCGTTCTGAAGGGGCACCGTACGATCATTGCGACCCCTGAAGGCACCTGGGTGAACCCGCATGGCAATGATGCCCTTGCGAAAGGTGGAAGCGGAGATGTCCTGACCGGCATGATCGCCTCCTTCCTCGCCCAGGGGGCCGGGGCGGCCGAAGCGATGCAGGCTGCGGTATACGTCCATGCCGCTTCAGGCGAACGGGCGGCACAGAAATACTCCCACTATGGCGTGACGCCGGGGAATATCATCGAAACAGGCAAGGAGATGCTCAAGGAAATGGAGGGGAAAAAGTGAAGGAACAGGCTTTGAGAAGCGGCAATGGCAACCTGTTCAAAAATGGCGTGGCTACGAGTGGGAAGCTCCATCTGACTTCGAAATATATATACCACTTTCCGCATGCAATGAACCTGAACAGGCAGGAATCGAAGATAGCGCTTGAAGAAGTCGACCGGGTCCACCTCATCAATCATCATATTATGAAGCTGCTTCCGGTTCCGAATGGACTGGAGATCGTTCTTAAGAGTGGTGATGCAATGCGCTTCGTAGTCAATGGCAGGAAGCGCTGGAAACGTGATATTGAGAAGGCGCTGGACAAGGCACGACAGCAGACAACATAAGGGGCGAAAGGGGTATATTTTATGGCAGGACAGGAATCATACAGTTTCAGGGGGATCGGGATGCTCATGCGGGTGGTTGCAGTTGTGACATCGAGCATCGCAACAATCATATCGACGGTACTTCCCCTGGCATTCGGCTACGACGTATCGAAATTCAATCTTTTTCTATTATTTATTCTGCTTGTCATCGGAGGACTTCTCGTCCACGGCGTGCTCACCCACGTATTCAATGACATCACCGATTTCAAGTCGGGCACCGACCAGGAAAGCCCGGGACTGCTGTCGGGAGGCAGCCGGGTGCTGCAGACCGGCACCATGACACTTGGCATGCTGAAGCGGATCGGTCTCGTCGTGACGGCGATACTGGTGATTGCTGCAGCATTGTTCATCCTATTCGGTCAGGTGGAGCTCGCCATCCTGTGCATGGTCGGACTATGGGGGGCGGCGTCATATTCCCTGCAACCTTTCAGGTTTGCATACCGCCCTTTCCTCGGTGAATGGCTGAGCCTTTTTCCTTCCCTCCTGATGCTTGGCCTTGCAGCACCATGGATCATGCTGGATCACATTCCTGCCTGGGCATGGCAGAATGCATTGATCAACGCAATCTGGTGCATGGCATGGGTCATGATCCATCATATTCCGGATATTCGGGCTGATAGACAGGCAGCTCCGGTGAAGGAGACGAGTGTCGTATGGTCGGTGAAGCGTTTTGGAATGAACCGTGCGGGCCTGCCCGCCCTGATCTATCTCGGCCTCGTCGGGCTGATTGCACTGTCCATGATATGGGATCGTCCGGTGGGCGCCATCGGTACACTGCTCATGCTTGGTTATGGCATCTATCTCGTCCTCCGGATGCAGGTGCGGGATGTCGAACAGGTGACGGCCTATGAAAAAGTGCTACTTCTGCTGGCGATGGCGACAGCAATATGGCTGGGACTGTTTCCGGATATGTAAAAACCACCCCGAGGGGGTGGTTTTATTTTTTCTCCTTGTCCTTGCGTCCGACGGAAATATAGATGGCAACCCCGAGGATGATGATGATGCCGATGATCTGATACCACCCCATGCTGATATTGAGCCACAAAACCGAGCTTATGACTGCCGAGGCGGGTTCCATCGTACCCAGGATCCCGGCCTCCTTCGAGGAGATATGCTTCAGGCTGCTTATGTATAGAAGGAAAGCAAGCGTCGTCCCGAGCAGAACGGAGAAGAGCAGGATGGCGACGAGTCCGGCCGTCCAGTCGAAGTTGAAATCAAACCTCCAGATGGGATGGATGAAATTCATCGCAATACCCCCGATGAGCATCGATCCACCGACGAGTTGAAGCGGGTGCAGCCGATACAGGAGTACCTGGGCGTGCAATGTATAGTATGCAAGTGCAACACCTGATATCAGACCCCATACGAGGGCGGGTGGCGATACGATGAGCCTCGAAAGATTGCCGTCCGTGGCAAGCAGCACGACTCCCGCAACCATGCCGATGATGATGAAGGCGTCGGCGATCGTCCATTTCGAGTACTTGCGGATGATCAGCCACAGGATGATATAGATCGGTCCAGTATACTGGAGTACCGTCGCAATCGCAGCATTCCCATAGCCGATTGCCGCCATGAATGAATACTGCACCATCGTCATGCCGAGCAGACTATAGATGATCAGCATGCCAAGGGTACGGCGGTCCATCCGGACCGGCTGCTGCTTCCGTGAAAACAGCCAGTATGCAAAAAGCAGGATGATGCCACTTACTGTCAGGCGGAAGGCCACATACCATTCCACAGTGACAGGCGTGTTCTTGAAGATGAAGTCTGAAGCCGTACCTCCGACGCCCCATAATGTCGCGCCCAGCAGTACAAATATCAGTCCTCTGATATGTTTCGAATCCGTTTCCATACACGTGCCTCCCTTCTCCATTATTAAAAGGATAGTCCAGGATATCTAAAAATTCAATATCCAATTATTAGTTGAGGATATCATGAAATGATATAATCGGGATAAGAAATCAACACTGGAGGAGAGAAAATGACGCTCGAACATTGGTATGACCAAGCGATGACAGCAGAAACGTATATAGAAGATATGGAAAAGCACAAAGAGAATCTGCAGAAGGTGTACGATGAATTTCAGATTCCGGATGACGAAAACTTCTTCCGGCGTCTGGAAAACAGGAAGCTCCGTGTCATCGCCATCACCGAAGACTGGTGCGGTGACGCCATGATGAACATACCCATACTGCTTCATCTGGCTGAAAAGAGCCATACCGAAGTACGCATGCTACTGAGGGACAGCAACCTGGAGCTGATGGACCAGTATCTGACAAACGGCAAATCCCGTTCCATACCGATCTTCATTTTCATCGATGAGGATGGTGAAGAAGTGACGCACTGGGGTCCCCGTGCAGAAACAGTGCAGCAGGCAGTCGGCCAGCTGATGTCCGGATTGCCGGAGAAGGGCTCACCGGAGTACGATGCGGCATTCAAGGAAGCCATCCAGACGCTGACATCCCGCTTTAAAAGTGATGAGACATTCTGGCAGGCGACATATGAAAGCATAAAAGAGAAGACCGAGCAGAAACTGTAGGCGGGATAGAGGAGTTGAGTGCATGAGAAGTCGGGTGACGACATATGTGATTGCAGGAGGCCTGCTCGGCCTCTTTACAGAAAGCGTGATGACGGGTGTCATCGCTGGTGCCGTGGCATATATCGCAGTACGATATGGAGAAGTTACAGGAGATAACGGATAGCGGGGTGCACTTTTGTGCACCTTTTTTGTTCCATTCACAATCGCAGGCGAAACGACTGCAAGTTGGAGCTCCATTCCGCCACTTCTAAGCTTCGTAAAAATAAAAAAGCCGCTTCCAACAGGAAGCGGACAGAGGAACTATTGTGATTTATACTGCAGGCCGATAAACTGCATCTTCTGGTTAAACAGTTTTGGATAGGCCATGTATCCGACCATGACGGATGACATGGCTGCGGTTGTGAGGAGCAGGAACAAGATCAACAGCTGGTACAGGACGGCTTCCATCGGATCGGCACCACCGATGATGAGTCCGCTCATCATGCCCGGCAGCTGGACGAGTCCCATGGTCTTCTGTGCTTCTATTGTCGGGATCATGCTGGTCTGGATGGCCGACTTCAGGCTCTTGTCGATGGCGACTTTGGGCTGGCCGCCCATGGACAGGATGAGTTCGATGGTTTCGTCACTGCGATCGACTTCGTCCTTGAATTTATTCAGGAAGAGCAGGGACAGCACCATGCAGTTGCCGATGACCATGCCGCTGATCGGGATGACTTCCTGCGGAGTAAATGGAATGATGCCGAAACTCAGCATGATACCCATCGTCACTGTTTCCACAACGACGAGTGTAAGGACGATCATCCATGTGATGCCGGGGATGCCGTCCCCTTTTTTGATGATGTTCTGTGTCGCTGCAGCAATCATCAGCATAATCATCAGTATGATGAAGATCGGGCTGTCGCTTTCGAAAACGAAGGTCAGGATATATCCGACGATCAGCAGCTGGATGATTGAACGGATGGTCGCGATGATGATATCCTTTTCGAGGCCGAGTTTGAGTACGAGTGCCAATCCGAGTGGAATGGCGATGAATATCAGGGATAGCGCAAGCTGTGTATAGGTCAAAGTTCTTCCCCCTCCACAAATTTTTGGATGAGCGGATTATCGGAATGGTCGATGAAGGATGCATCGCCGAATTCGATCAGCTCCCCGCTCCTCAGGAACCACATGTCGTCACTGACCCGGCGTGCCTGGTCGAGGTCATGGGTGATCCAGATGACGGTGACATTGTATTCACTCTGCAGACGGAGGATAAGCCGTTCGACTTCCTTCACCATCCGGTAGTCGAGGCTTGCGGTGATTTCATCGAGCAGAAGGACCTCTGGCTGGTTGACGAGCGTACGCGCGATGGAGATGCGGCTCTTTTCTCCCCCGGAGAGTGATTTTATATTCTGATCGAGCGGTATGCTGCCGAGATCGACACGGTCCAGCAGTTCCACGGCACGCTTCTCATCCAGCGTCTCACCGAAGATGGCCTTTGGAAGGTTGAGGTTGTCATAGACCGTCCCGCCGATCATCGGTGCACTCTGGAAGGCCATTCCGATCCGCTTTCTCAATTCGATCATATCCATGCCGGCAATATTCTCCCCCCTGAAAAATATATCCCCGGAGTCGGGCGAAAGCAGGCCGTTGATATGCTTCAGGCAGGTGGTCTTTCCTGCACCACTGGGGCCGACGAAGGTTGTGATGCGCCCCTCGTTAAAATGACCGGTGATATTATGTAGAATGCCATTATGGCTGACATTTTTGAATTCGATTATAGTCATGGAAATGTGCTCCTTATACATTAGAGTGGTCGACAGCTGATCCCGCCCGTGGTCGTTGACATGATAATGCAGTCATGCACCTCCATAGCGTATGGCTGCCTCCTGCATGCCCAGTTACCATCTTATACGAACTTTCCCACAGCTGCAAAGTGGGCGGTAACACTATTTATAATTATTATAAATAAGAGTATAACATAAATTATAATTATTAAAAATAATGAATTTTACATATTCCCTGCCGCGCTGTATTTATACAAATGGCTGCCTGAATTATGTTACAATAAAGTAAGGTGATTTCTATGATTTATATTGGACTGACAGGTTGGGGGGATCATGATGATCTATATACCGACCTTGCAAATAAAAAGGATAAGCTGCCGGCCTATGCCTCCCATTTCCCGATTGTTGAACTGGATGCAACGTACTATGCCATCCAGCGTACTTCAACGGTTGAGAAGTGGTGCAATGAAACCCCGGATAAATTCAAATTCGTCGTCAAGGCCCACCAATATATGACGGGGCACAGCGACTACCGCGACCACTATGACTCCATCAGGGATGTCTTCAGTGCCTTCCGCGATATGCTGCGCCCGATGGAGAAGGCGGGGAAGCTCGGGTTCGTCCTGTTGCAGTTTCCCCCGTGGTTCGACTGTACACATAAGAATATACGCTATGTAAAATATGCGAAGGAACAGCTTGAGCCATACAAGGTGGCGGTCGAGTTCAGGAACCAGACGTGGTTCGAGGCGCGGTACCGTGAGGAGACGCTGTCATTCCTTGATGCCAACGGCATGATCCACAGCATCTGTGACGAGCCCCAGGCCGGGATGGGGAGCATCCCGTTCGTCAACCGGGTGACGGACCGGACGGCATTCATCAGGCTGCATGGACGCAACGTGCATGGCTGGACCCAGAAGGATCGTACCAGCCAGGAGTGGCGGAATGTCAGGTACCTGTACGATTATAATGAAATAGAGCTTGAGTGGCTGAAGAAGCAGGTCGAAATCCTCAAGCATAAGACGAAGGACATCTACATCGTTTTCAACAACAATTCCGGCGGACATGCCGCTGGCAATGCACAGGATTTCATGGCAATGATGGATATCCGGTATGAAGGGCTTTCCCCGAAACAGCTGAAGTTGTTCTAGCTGGAGTGGGGGGAAGAAGATTTCTGATGCATAATTACAGCCAGGAACTCCTGGTCTTCCAAAGGAGCCACGCTTATGGAATATATCATCCTTATATTGATCGGGCTTGCCGCTTCTGCCCTTGGAGCGCTTGTCGGTATCGGCGGGGGCGTCATCATCGTCCCGCTGCTCATATTCTTCGGCATCAACCTGGGTATTCTGGACCGCATCACACCGCAGAGCGCAGTCGGTACTTCAAGCATCATCCTGATTGTCATCGGATTGTCCGCAATGATCTCATATGGACGAAGCAACCAGGTGGACTGGAAGAACGGCAGGCTGTTCCTGCTCGGCATCATGCCGGGTGCCTTCATCGGATCCTATGCCAGCCGCTTCTTCACAATCGACAGCTTCAACCTGTATTTCGGCATCTTCCTCATATTTCTAAGTGCCCTGCTCATCATCAGGGACAGGATAAAGCCCATTTCCATCTTTCAAAACGAGCGCTATATGGAGCCCCATGTGGATAATATGGGGGAGGTCCACCACTATGGATTCCCGGCCTATATCGCCATCATATCCACATTCGTGGTCGGCTTTTTCACCGGTCTTTTCGGCATCGGTGGCGGCGCACTGATGACGCCGCTCATGTTGCTTGTGTTCCGCATGCCGGCGACCATAGCGATCGGCACGAGCATGATGATGGTCTTCTTTTCCGGTTCGGCCGCAGCCGTGGGCCATATGCTGCAGGGCAATGTGGACTTCTGGTATGCACTCTTCATCGTGCCCGCCGCCTTCATTGGGGCCAAGATCGGCGTAATGGCCAACCACCGCTTCAATTCCGATTCGCTCGTTGTCGTGCTGCGCACAGTCCTTCTGCTGCTCGGCGTATACATGATTCTACAGACCATCATTTAGAGGTGATTCGATGGAAGTGAAGCTATTCCATACAAATGACATACACAGTCATCTGTATAACTATCTGAAGATAAAAGATTTTCTCCACAACAAGAAGCGGCAATACAAACAGAATATGATGTATGTCGATCTCGGAGACCACGCAGACCGCTCCCATCCCTACACGGAAGCGACGCTCGGGAAGGGAAACGTGGAAATTCTCAACGAGGCCGGCTGCGAGGTGGCCACAATCGGCAACAACGAAGGCATCACCCTTCAGAAGGAAGACCTGAAGGAATTGTACGACGACGCCGATTTCGATGTCATCTGTGCCAACCTCCGTGAGGTGGGCAGCACGTCCCCATACTTCAAACCCTATGTCATCAAGGAGGTGGAGGGCATCAGGTTCGGCTTCATCGCCGCGACGGTGGAGTTCACCCCCTTCTACAAGGCACTGGGCTGGGAAGTGTCGGATGCTTTCGAATGGATTCTGAAAGCCATAAGGGAGATCAATACAGAGGTCGACTGCATCGTCATGATGAGCCATCTCGGACGTTATGATGACGAGTCGCTCGCAATGATGTTCCCTGAAATAGATGTCATATTGAGTTCGCACACCCACCACTACTTCGAAGAGGGGGAGTGGGTCGGAGATACCCTGCTTGCGGCTGCCGGACGGTTCGGCGACTACGTCGGGGAAGTGACGCTGGAGTTTGAAGGGCATTCCCTCATCCGGAAACATGCGCGCATCTATGATACCGACCTCCTGTCGAGCAGCGATGACCATTATTATGAAATCGGCCGGGACATGATGTCGACAGTCGTCAAGGATGAGGCGCCGCCGATCGGACGGACCCTCTATTCCACCAGCCAGTTCATCGTGACACTGGCACGCATGGTAAGGCTGTTCACGGACAGTGATGCGAGCCTGCTCCACACGGGGCTCATTGCGAAGCCTTTCGAAGGCGGCGCCCTGACGGAATACGACCTGCACAAGGTGCTGCCGCATGCGATCAATACGGTCCAGATTGAATTGACCGGGCGTGAACTGAAGGAAGTCTTCAACCAGGCGTCAAAGCATGAGTTCAAGGATGACATCGTCCGGGGCCTCGGTTTCAGAGGGGATATATTCGGCTGTTTCGTCACGGACAATATCGGCTATATCCAGTCGGAGCGCGAATACTACATCAATGGCGAACGTATCGATGACCGGCGGCACTATAAGCTCGGCACACTGGACATGTACACTTTCGGCAGGATATTCCCGCAGTTCAGGTATTCGAAGAAAGTCTACAAGATGCCGGAGTTTCTGCGGGATATCGTCAAGATGTACCGTACGGAATTATAGTTGAAAAGTGCGCAATCTATGCTATAATATTCTATGACAATTGAAGAACGGAAAGTAGAGGTCGCAACGGCCATGAGTACAGGAGGGAGCAGGCATGCTTTGAACTTCTGGAAAGGGGCAGTTGCCGAAGGATGCACCCGGCGGGGTGCCATTCTGGGACCAGGTCGAAGAGGCCGGGTACTGTCATTACGATGATGCGCTACATATTGGTGATGGACGTCACGGTGGCTGAATCTGTAATGCTGCTGTGACGTCTTTTTATGATCTAAATAGTTTCTCAGGAGGATATATATGGAAAGTATACTGAACTGGGAGTACATCTCCCTCGTCCCGCCGCTTCTTACACTGCTGCTGGTGGTGCTGACACGCAAAGTGGGCATCAGCCTTGGTGTCGGGATCATCACTTCGGCGTTTGTCGTAGCGGGCGCGGACATAATGGAAACGCTGGGAATGATTTGGAACAGCTTCGCGATCATTTTCGTGGATGGGGGATCCATCAATACATGGAATGCATTCATCCTCATCTTCCTCAGTCTGCTCGGCATCATGACGGCATTCATCAACATGTCGGGCGGGGCCAGGGCCTTCACCGCCTGGGCACTGACGAAGGTGAAATCCCGGCGGGGTGCGAACATGGCAACCGCACTGCTCGGCATCATCGTCTTCATTGATGATTACTTCAGTGCATTGATCGTCGGCCAGGTGGCAAAGCCGCTTACGGACAAATATAACGTCTCCCGGGCAAAGCTTGCCTATCTGATCGATACGACGGCATCACCGATTTCCGTCATCGCCCCGATTTCAAGCTGGGGCGCAGGCATCATGGGGCTGGTGGCACCATTGATTGCCGCAGCGGGCATGGTGGCGGTTACGCCATTCCAGGCATTCGTCTATATGATTCCGATGAACTTCTACGTACTGACTGCGGTGGCGATGATGTTCATCGTCATCCTGACACGTTTCGACATCGGACCGATGCGCAAGCACGAATCCCTCGCCATCAATGAGGGACAGGTCGTCGGGGACACGCGTGAAGTGCCCGGCGAGACGGACGAGGAGCTCCCCGTCCATCAGCAGGGTTCTGCCAAAGCGCTCATCGTGCCGATTCTGGGTCTCGCCATCACGGTCATCGTGGCGATGTTCGTCACAGGTGCAATGACGGGCGGTTCGTTCGACATCTTCAGCATCTTCGAAAATACGCTGGTTACGCATTCCCTCGTCATCGGGGGAATCGTCGGCCTGGTGCTGAGCCTGTTCTACTTCTTCAAATATACACGCAAGGACAGCGACTTCGGCAAGACGGAAATCTGGCTGGGTGTGAAGACCGGCTTCATGGCAATGTTCCCGGCAATCCTTGTGCTGACTCTGGCATGGATGATCGGGGATCTGATCGGCCAGCTCGGCACCGGCGAACTGCTCGGTGCGATGGTCGAGAATTCGAACATGCCGACAGGTCTGCTGCTTGCAGTCGTCTTTGCGGTCGCCTGTCTGATGGCGTTGGCAACGGGGACAAGCTGGGGTTCGTTCGGCATCCTGATCCCGATCACGGGTGAAATCATGATCTCACTCGATGCGACGGACCTGCTGCTGCCAAGCATCGCAGCGGTACTCGCCGGCGCAGTGTTCGGCGACCACTGTTCACCGATTTCGGACTCGACGATCCTGTCATCCACCGGTGCGGGGTGCAACCACATCGTCCATGTCATGACCCAGCTGCCATATGCGGTCGGTTCTGCGCTGATTGCGCTGGTCGGCTACCTGGTCCTCGGGCTGACATCGAGTCTCCTGCTCGCCCTTCTGACACTGCTGGTGCTCATCATTATTGTCGTAGTCGTCTCCAAGGTCGTCTATACTCCAATCGCCAAAGAAAGTACAGAATCATAGAGCAGAAAAGCTCCCACCTCAGGATGGGAGCTTTTTAATATGCAATAGCCCACATATTGGAACATTTTTTTATTTTTGACACTTTATTCGAATAATTATGATAATATGAACATGATATTCAATTCATAAGGAGGGCATTATAAGTGGCTACAAAAAATGAAGAGATCCTGAGAAAACCTGATTGGTTGAAGATCAAGCTGAACACCAATAAAAACTATACCGGCCTGAAGAAAATGATGCGTGAGAAGAACCTACATACAGTATGTGAAGAGGCAAAGTGCCCGAACATACACGAATGCTGGGCGGAACGCCGCACTGCCACATTCATGATCCTGGGTGCGATCTGCACCCGTGCCTGCAGATTCTGTGCAGTCAAGACAGGACTGCCGAATGAACTGGATTGGGACGAGCCGAACCGCGTGGCGGAATCTGTGCAGATGATGAACCTGAAGCATGTCGTCATCACGGCAGTCGCAAGGGATGACCTGAAGGACGGCGGCTCAAGGGTTTATGCGGAGACGGTAAGGAAAGTCCGCGAGGAGAATCCATTTACGACAATCGAAGTATTGCCATCGGACATGGGTGGGGAGTATGATAACCTCAGGACACTGATGGATGCCAAGCCTGATATTCTGAACCATAACATTGAGACGGTGGAGCGCCTGACGCCAAGAGTCCGTGCAAAGGCGAAATACCATCGGACGCTTGAACTGCTCAGGCGTTCAAAAGAGATGTATCCGGATATTCCGACCAAATCGAGCATCATGGTCGGCCTTGGCGAGACGGTCGAGGAACTCCACCAGACGATGGACGACCTTCGTGCGAATGATGTCGACATACTGACGATCGGCCAGTACCTGCAGCCTTCAAGGAAGCACCTCAAAGTCCAGAAGTACTATACGCCGCTTGAATTCGGCAAACTGAGGAAAGTGGCGATGGAAAAAGGCTTCAAGCACTGTGAAGCCGGGCCGATGGTCCGTTCAAGCTATCATGCCGATGAGCAGGTGAACGAAGCTGCCAAGGCAAGGCAGGCCAAAGGTGATGAACTATTGAAAGGTGAGTAGTACTATGATTACGATAGATCATATGCATTTTGAACTGGTTGAAGATTACCGGGATGCTTTTGATGAAGAACAATTTAAAAAGAAGTATAGCGAAGTGCTCAATAAATATGATTATATCGTTGGAGATATCGGCTATGAGAAGCTGAGGCTGACCGGCTTCTACCGGGATGGCAAATCCAAGGTGGAACGGGACAAGAAGTACAGTGCCATACAGGACTACCTCTATGAGTACTGCAACTTCGGCTGTGCCTACTTCGTATTGCGCAAAATCCCGAAATCGGAAATGAAGGCGGGGCAGGAAGCGGATGAAGAAAGCACAAGCACCGGAACTTCACCCGAGGGACAGGGCCCGGGGCCGGAACCACAGAAGAACAAGACGCTCGCCGCCCATCAGCCTGTGGACGGGGAATGAGGAAAAGCCTGCTCCCCGATTCGGGGGAGCAGGCTTCATTCTTATCCACACATATTTTCTTCAGACGATGATTTCCGAGAGGAACGCCTCCACTTCCGAAGCTTCCTCGTCGGTGTACCCCAGTATATGGGCGATATATCCTTCCTCTTCGAGATCATCCGGGCCGATGATGCCGAACCGGTTGCCCTGTGTGTTCAGGACCAGGCTTTTGCCGAAATAGCGGTCCGTCTGGATGATGGCCAGATCGTACCGCCCATGTTCGCCCACAAAGCTGACATAGCGGGTATAGGTATCTTCTGATTCATCGTAAAGAAAGAAGTCGATCAAAGGGTTCCCCTCCAGTTCAAGTGTACTGGAATTATGCTATCATATTATTGGGAGAGTTACAAAAGAACTATTATGGGAGTGTCGATGGATGTATTTTGTAGACAAGGATATACTGCTTGAACGATTGGACTATATAGAGGACCTTGCAGCCGATTTCGACAGGAAGGAAGGGCTTGCGCTCGAGCGCACATGCCATATGCTGATTGAAGCGGTGGTCGATGTCGGCAACATGATCATCGATGCTTTCATCCTGCGCGATCCGGGAAGCTACCAGGATGTCATGGACATCATGGAAAATGAGGGTGCGATCCCGCCGGAGGATAACGGGCATTTCCGCGAAACATTCAGATGGCGGAGCGAACTGACACGCAACTATACGCAGCTGGACCACCGGGCGATGAAGGAGAGTTTCCAGAAGCATCTGCCGGCATACAGGGATTTCAAAGGCAATGTCTTCGCCTTCTTTGAAAATGAGGGACAGGCGATCACTGCGTTCGGGGGAGATCAGCATGAAGTATGAAGGCTACCTGATCGACCTTGACGGCACGATGTACAGTGGGAACACCGTTATAGACGGGGCCATCGACTTCATCGACCGGTTGAACCAAAATGGCATCCCGTATGTTTTCCTGACCAACAATGCCACAAAAACACAGTGGGAAGCGGCACAGAAGCTGATCGACATGGGGTTTGACATCCATCCGGAAACACTCTATACATCAGCGATGGCAACGGCCGCCTACCTCGAAACGGAGCAGCCCGGAGCACGCGTCCATGTGATCGGTTCCGAAAGTCTGAAATCAACCCTTGCGGATTCTGGATTCACCCTTGCGGATTCCGATGTGGATTATGTGGTGATGGGGCTGGATACGGCCATCAACTATGAAAAACTGTCGCTCGGTGCCCGGCTGATTGCCGGCGGGGCAAAATTCATCTCCACCAATCCGGACCGGAAATTTCCGACAGAGGCGGGGCTCGTGCCGGGGAATGGTGCGCTCGTATCGGTGCTCGTGAATACGACGGATGTGGAGCCGGTCACAATCGGAAAGCCCCAGGGCATCATACTGGAGGCGGCCGTCTCCACGCTCGGACTGCCGAAGGACAGGGTGCTGCTCGTCGGCGACAACTATGACACCGATATCCGTACCGGTCTCGATAATGGCGTGGATACGCTCCATGTCAATACGGGCGTCACATCTGGAGAGGCAGTGAAGAAACAGGCAAGACAGCCTGAATACATGATCGATCATCTGAAAGAATGGAGTGTGGAGTAAGTGAAGAAAATTGTAATCACCCGAAAAATCAATCCGAACATGATTGAAAAGCTGAAGAAGGACTTTGAAGTGGTCGTATGGAATGAAGACGAGAAGCCGATGCCGCGCGAACGCTTCCTTGAAGAGACGAAAGATGCCCATGGTGTAATGACCATGCTCAGCGACAAGGTCGATCGGGAGATGCTCCAGAATGCAGAAAATCTCAAAGTCGTGGCCAATCTGGCTGTCGGCTTTGACAACATCGATCTGGAAGCGGCCCGGGCGCATGATGTCATCATTACGAACACTCCGGATGTGCTGACCGAAACCACTGCCGAACTTGCATTCACGCTGATGCTGACGGCCGCACGTCGTGTACTGGAGGCGAACCGCGAGCTGATGGCAGGGGAATGGTCGGGCTGGAGCCCATATCACATGGCCGGTACGGATGTCTTCGGCAAGACGGTGGGCATCTTCGGCATGGGCTCGATCGGAGCGGCATTCGCCAGGCGCCTGTCTGGCTTCCGTTCTAAAGTCCTCTATCATAACCGCAGCCGCTCCGAAGTCGGGGAGTCCATGGGTGCAGAACTGGTCTCATTCGAAGATCTGCTGGCTGAATCGGACTTTGTATTATGTGCTGCCCCGCTCACTGAAGAGACGAAGCACCGTTTTGACAGGGAGGCATTCAGCCGCATGAAGGAGAGCGCCTTCTTCGTCAATATCGGCCGCGGCGCCCACGTTGTGGAGGAAGACCTCGCAGAAGCGGTCAGAACTGGTGAAATAAAAGGCGCCGCCCTCGATGTTTTTGAAAACGAACCGATCGGCAGGGACCATCCTTTCATCGGCATCGACAACATGACGCTGCTTCCGCACATCGGCAGCGCATCGGTGGATACGCGGAACAACATGATGAACCTGTGCGTCAACAATATCATGGAAGTATTGAATGGCGGTAAGCCGATTACACCGGTAAAATAGGGAAGGGCGCCCTCAGGGGGTGCCTTCAGCCCTTATTGTCAACTTTAAATAAATAAAGGTTAACAAAGGCTCCGGATAGTGGTATGATGGGAGGCAAATAGGAAAGAGGTGGTTTGATGTCAACGAAACATCTTGTGTATGTTGCCCTGTTTGCCGCACTGATTGCAATCGGTGCACAGATCCGTCTGCCCATCGGCCCGGTGCCGGTGACATTGCAGGTGCCGATGGTCCTGCTTGCCGGCCTGTTGCTGGGACCGAAGCTTGGCGCAATGAGTGCGCTCGTCTATATGCTGATGGGTCTGGTCGGTCTGCCAGTCTTCGCCGGAGGCGGGGGACTCGGCACGGTCGTTTCACCGACTTTCGGCTTTATTCTCGGTTATATACCTGCCGCCTGGCTTGCGGGATTCGGTGCTACATACAAATCTTCACTTGCCGGTGCAATCAGCTTCGCACTCATTGCATTGGCCGTCATTTTTATAGCCGGCTTCCTGTACTTCGTCTTCATCATGAACGTGGTGCTCGGCACGCCGATGAGTGCTGTGGAGGCATTCAAGGTGGCGGTGCTCCCATTCGTGCTGAAGGATGTAGTCGTAGCCGTGCTGACGAGCCTGTTTGCCCGTACGCTCCATACCCGCGGGTTCAGCCTGGCGAGTGGCTGATGAAGAAAAAATGCCACTGGAGACCTCCAGTGGCAAAAATCAGGCTTCCTTTTCGATTGACTTCTGAACGGGCTTGAGCTGCACATGGCCGTCCTGTACGATCTCATCATTTACAGTGACGAGCGGATAGAACAGTTCGTCATCATTGATGCGTTCGATGAGGCTCTCGTCGAAATCCGACAGGTTGTCCGCGCGGTCGATGTCGATATAATTGAAATTCAGTTCGTGGTCAGGGTATTTTCGCGACAGTACAGCTTCAAGCCATTCATAGGTGTCCTTGGAGCCTGGTGCATTGACGCAGCTTGCACATACGACGTCACGGCCGTATACGTTGATTGCATACTTCATAAAGTAACATCCGCCTTTCAGATGATGGATTTTTTCTTCCATATCCATTATAATATACATATAATCATTTGCGTATGAAATAATAGGGAGTGAATTTCATGACTACAGGACAAGATACGATGTTTGAACAAGTCGATGAAGTATTGGATAAATTGCGTCCTTTTCTGCTAAGGGATGGCGGGGACTGTGAGCTTGTGGATGTGGAAGACGGCATTGTGAAGTTGCGTCTTCTCGGAGCTTGTGGCACGTGCCCAAGTTCAACGATCACACTCAAGGCAGGAATCGAACGTGCACTGCTTGAAGAAGTACCAGGTTTTGTGGAAGTGGAACAGGTATTCTGATACATCCAAATAAACAGCCCCCGCAGTGCGGGGGCTGTTTATTAATTGTTGCCGAGTTTGTACATCCACAGCACACCGCTTTTCAGCATGCGTGCGATACGGCCTGTGACCGTCCGTTCCTTGAGGTAGGCGAACCCTTCCTTGGAGCCGAGCGATCCGAGGATGCCCTGCATTTTGATGTCGGACATCTTTTCGGGAAGCGCCTTGCCCTTGATGATATCCTCCATGATTTCCGCAATCTGTTCCGCCTGGCCTTCCGCCACCTGTGCTGATGGTGCATGCTTGAGGGCTGCGGAATCGCCGACCACATAGACGTTTTCGTATTCCGGAACCTGATGGTACTGGTTGAGTACGACACGTCCACCGGGGCCGAACTCAACCGGAAGGTTGCGTACGACTTCGACCGGCTGCACGCCGGCTGTCCAGATGGCCAGATCCAGATCATGCGATTCATTGTTGTTGTAGACCTTGTCGGCTTCGACCTTCACGATGTTCGAATTCGGGATGACTTCGACATCATTGTCATCGAACCACCTTTTGACATAGGCACTGAGACGTGCCGGATACATTGGAAGGATACGGTCGCCACGATCGAACAGCTTGATGGTGAGGTCTTCACGCGCTTCGCGCAGCTCGCTGGCCACTTCGATGCCGCTCAGTCCTGCACCGACGATGCCGACTGTGGAGCCGGGCTTGAGATCTCCGATGCTTTCGTAGGTGGCACGCGACTCCCTCAGGGATTGGATACTGTAGGTATGTTCCTTCGCGCCCGGCACATCATGGTATTTATCCTCACAGCCGAGACCGATGACGAGCATGTCATAGTCCAGCGTCTGCTTCTCGAGGATGACTCTGCTGTTGTCGATATCGATTTCAGCAACCGTGTCAAAGACGATATTGACCTTGTCATCATCCGGGAAGTCGACACGGACGTTCTTTTCACTTTTCGTCCCTGCAGCCAGGGCATAGTATTCAGTTTTCATCCCGTGGAAAGGGTTCTTGTCCACGAGTGTGATGGTGTAGTCGGAGGGCAATTTTGGAAGGATACGCTGAATGAAACGCATATTCCCATAGCCGCCTCCGAGGCATACGATAGTCTTCATAGTCAGTACCGCCTTGTATTAGAAATTCTATTATTTACATTATAATATTTAACGCGATAAACTACAATGAAAGTCGGCAATAATGCCGAGAAAGAGGGAATGCAATGTTTACCCTTGTCGAGTTCTGTTCATCAAATATGCTGAAGGGCACCGAGGAGGTGTACCGGACACTGGACGAAGACCCGGAGATCGATGTGCTGGATTATGGCTGTCTGAACAACTGCGGGCTATGCAGCAAAGCATTCTTCGTACTTGTGGACGGTGAAATTGTCAGCGCCATGACCCCGGAGAAGCTCCTTGAGAAGATATATAAAAGAATAGACAGGAACAAAAGAGATATGGAGGAATGGACCGATGATTTGAGTTAGACGGCCGTTTGCTCTATAATTGGAAATAATAAAAAATAATTAGGGGTGATAATGTGTCTCATGTAACTCTAACTGAAAGTGCCGCCTATGAAGTGAAGGATATGCTCGAAAAGAACGAAATGGAGAATGGCTACCTCAGATTCAAAGTCCAGGGCGGAGGCTGCACAGGCCTGACATACGGCATGGCAGCTGAACTGGAACAGACGGACAAGGATGAAGTGTACGAATTCCATGGCGTCAAAGTACTCGTCGCCAAGAAGGACATTCCCGTCATAGATGGCACTGTAATCGATTTTAAACAGTCCCTGATGGGCGGCGGTTTTACAATAGACAACCCGAACGCCACACTCGCCTGCGGCTGCGGCTCTTCATTCCGCACAAAAGAGGTCGCCGGACAACCGGAAGATTGTTAAAGAATCAGCCAAACCGCTTGAAATATGTGAAGAAAATCGCTAATATTATAAGAGATTAATATTAGCGGTTTTAATTATGCCTAAATTCAGGTGCAATCTAAAAAATGGAGAGAAAAGGTGACGTTATAATGAGCTTTGAGAGAAAGAAAATTTTGGTGCTGGGTGCAGGGTACGCAGGCTTGCAGACAATATCCAAACTTCAGAAACTGTTATCTCATCAAGATGCCGACATTACACTCATCAATAAGAATGAGTACCATTACGAAGCGACATGGCTGCATGAAACAGCTGCCGGAACGATCGATTGGGAAGAAGGCGTCTACCCGATCAACAAAGTGGTCGATGCACAGAAGGTCGCCTTCGTTCCAGCAGAGGTCACTGCAATCCACAAGGATGAGCAACGTGTGGAAACGACACAGGGTACATTCGAATATGACATCCTTGTCGTCGCACTCGGTTTCGAAAGTGAAACTTTCGGCATCGATGGCATGGAGGAGCATGCCCATTCTATCGTCAACCCGCAGACATCCCTTGAAGCGCGCGAGGAGATCGAGCGCAACTTCGCAAACTACAAGAAGTCCAACGACCCCAAGGATATTTCCATCCTGGTCGGCGGTGCAGGCTTTACAGGCATAGAGTATCTGGGCGAACTGGTTGAAAGTGTTCCGGAACTTTGTGAAAAGCATGGCATCGACTACAACAAAGTGAACATTACCTGTGTGGAAGCAGCGCCTAAAATGCTGCCGATGTTCCCTGAAAATCTGGTCGACTATGCTGTAAAGTATCTGGAAGACCGCGGTGTCAAATTCATGGTCGACACGCCGATCGTGGCAGCCAATGAAGACGGCTTCGTTGTGGAAGTGGATGATGAAAAACAGCAGATCGAAGCGAACAGCGTCATCTGGACAGCCGGTGTACGCGGCAGCAGTCTGATGGAGGAATCTTTCGACGATGTCAAACGGGGACGCATCATTGTACGTCCGGACCTTCGCATCGAAGGGTATGACAACATCTATGCCATCGGTGACGTCGCTGCAGTGATGAACGGGGAGACTGAACGCCCATGGCCGACAACTGCCCAGATTGCAATGCAGCTAGGTGAACATACAGCGAAGAACATCGAGCTTTCGCTCAAAGGCGAAAAGCTTGAGCCGTTCTCCTATGATGACAAAGGTACTGTCTGCTCACTCGGATCAAAAGACGGCATCGGGCTCGTCATGGGCCGTGAGATCAAAGGCAAGAAGGCAGCCTTCATGAAGCGCCTCATCGATTCCAGGGCCATATTCAAAATCGGTGGACCACTGCTCGCCTATTCAAAAGGAAAACTGTTCTGATACAACTGATAAGACAGGCATGGGTATTGCTTTAATGCCCGTGCCTTTTTTTCATGTGGAGGGTAATCAATAATGTCAATAATACAACTCGTAATATCCATGCTGTTGTTCTTTGTCCTATTCTATGGCATCAGTTTCATACTGAATATGATATTGAAGATGACATGGCTGATGGTGGGCGTATATCCTTTCATCGTCCTGCTCATCGTTGACGGCATATCAACAGCGGAATATTTTACAAATACATCTGAAGCTTTCAGTACCCTTGGGGAAAGGCTCGTGAATCTGCATCCGGCAGATATGCTGATGCTTGGAAGCGGGCTTGTCGGGACGATACTTGCCGGTATGACAATCCGCTACTTGCGCAAAGCCGGGTACCAGATGTTCTAGGAGGATAAATGATGGAATTTCAATATCGCGACAAATATGTCGCAACAGATGAACCGATCATTATCGGGCTGCCGCATGAGCCGGCCCGTATGGAGAATTACGAAGAAGTGGATACGCTGCTGGGAGGCCAGATGGAAGACATCATCAGGGAGGATGTCCTGTCAACTGAATTTTCGACAGTGACAACGACGGGTGTGACCATACAGCGGGACTACCGCAAAGTCATTGCCGTCGGGCTGGGGAAGATTGAAGCGCTTGATCCCGTGAGACTGTCGGAAGCACTGGGCAGAATGTTCCAATTCCTGAAAGACACGGATACAGTCCGTGGCCAGATACTGCTGGATACATTTCCGGTGGATATAGACCTGCTTGCTGAGACGATGGCCATTATGGCGGAAGTCAGTGTGTATGAATTCAATACATATAAGACAAACCAGCCGCCCCTGTTCAGTGAGGAGGCGGTGTTCTCGATCACCAGCAGGACGGATATCGAAGACAGGATGTCACGGTATAGAAAAGTAGGCGAGGGCATCGTCATGGCGAGGAATTTCAGTGAGACGCCGCCGAACATCATGACACCCGAACATATGGCGGACAAGATTGCGGCGGTATTCCGGTCCCATCCCCATGTCACCGGAGAAGTGAAGAATGACGAAGTACTGGAAGAAGAGGGCTATGGACTGATCACTGCAGTCGGCAAGGCATCCCAGTCGAAGCCCCGGCTCGTCACCATCGAATACCGGCACCCGGAAGCGAAAGGCTACAGGCCGATTGCCCTGGTAGGCAAGGGAATCACGTTTGATACAGGCGGCTATTCGATCAAGACGAAGACCGGCATGCCTGAAATGAAGTATGATATGAGTGGGGCAGCGAATGTCGTCGGCATGATCCACGCCATTTCGGAAATGGGGCTGCCCGTCCACGTGATTGGTGTTGTAGCCCTTGCAGAAAATATGGTTGATGGAAATGCCATGCGTCCGGATGATGTCTATGTTTCCCACAGTGGCCAGTCGGTGGAAATAAAGAACACGGACGCAGAAGGGCGCCTGGTCCTTGGAGACGCGGTTTTCCACGCTTCCCAGTACGCACCGAGCCTGATCATGGATTTTGCAACGTTGACAGGTGCTGTTGTGGCAGCACTCGGAACAGAGCGCACAGGTGTGTTTACAAACAAGGATGCGGCATTCCTCACCCCGCTTGTCGAAATGACGAAGTATACAGGCGAAGAGGTGTGGCATCTGCCTATCTCCGATATTGAAGAGAAGAATGTGCGCCAATCACAAGTGGCCGACCTGACGAATCATGTGGAAAAGCCTGGCCGTGCGTCATTCGCGGCCTGTTTCATCAAGCAGTTCGCCAATGGCACACCATGGATCCATTTTGATATTGCAGGTACAGGCACATCGGATAAAGAAACGCCATACGGTCCAAAAGGGGCCACCGGTGTTATGATCCGCACAATTGTAAAATTGTTCGAAACAGGGAACGTCCATGAATAGCGGAGGCCTGATTGAACTGCTGGAAATCGAGGTCGTGCGTGATGAACCTGGACTGATGGTCATGGACATGCCGGTCACGGAGAAGGTGCTGCAGCCCTACGGTTTTCTTCATGGCGGGGCGAACGTCGTGCTGGCGGAAACCGCAGCAAGCCGGGGGGCAGCAGGGTTGATTGCAGACGATGAAATCACCTTCGGCATGGAGATCAACGCCAACCATATAAAGACGAAGCAGACGGGCAGGCTGACGGCCACAGCAAGATGCCGGCATCAGGGCAGGAGTACCCAGATATGGGAAATCGAGATCATGGATGAGGCAGACGCACTCGTCTGCCTGTCCCGGTGCACGATGGCGGTAAAAAAGAAGAGATGAAAAAATGCGATGGATCCTTAATGGATTCATCGCATTTTTTCATTTATTTCTTATAGTTCTTGATTGTGATCGGGTGGGCATCCGGATTGTCGGATTCGCCCATCTCGTCCCGTCTGAGTTCATTCAGTACAGTGAGCTTGTACGGCGTGACGCCGGTATGGAACGCACTGCGTGAAAGCATGTGGGCAGATACCGGGGCAGTGATGAAGATGAACAGGATGGCCAGGAAAAGCTTGCTGTCCATGTATCCGTCCATATACCAGAAGTAGAGGAAGGTGCCGATCATCATCATCATCACCCCGAGGGTGGAGCTCTTCGAAGCTGCATGCATCCGGGAATAGACATCAGGCAGCCTGATGACCCCGATGGCACTGACAGCTGTAAAGAAGGCTCCGGCAAGGATGAAGAAGGCGATGATGCTACTCGCTATGATCTCTATCATTTTCAAAAATCACGCCTTTCTCCAGATATTTGGCAAATGCGATGGTGGCGATATAGGCCAGTATGCCGATGAGCAGGATGACCACAAGCAGATAGGTCGTGTGCAGCGTCATGGCAATCAGAGCAATCATCGCCATCAGCATGACACCGAAGGCATCAAGGGCCATGACCTTGTCGTGGAGCGAAGGACCTTTTACCATACGGTACACCATGCCGACCATCGAGAATGCCAGAATGATGATGCTCAATATAATGACGATATCAAGGAAAGTATTCATGGTTTCTTCACCTCTTTGATCGCCTGTTCAAAACTGTCCTTGATCGAGGCGATCTCCGTTTCCGAATCTTCAACGTCGAGTCCATGGACATACAGCGTGGAGTGGTCATCGGATATGGCCACCACGACGGTCCCCGGAGTCAATGTAATCAGGGCGGACAGCAGACTGACAGCCCATTCGTCTTCAAGGTCGCATGGGTATGCAAAAAATCCGGGACGTATATCTATCTTTGGTCTCAGAACAATCCTTACGACATCGATGTTGGCCAATATCATCTGCCAGATGAAAATGAAGACGAGAATGATAATCGCTTTGACCCTTCTCAAGTAGAAGGACCCCGGGAGGAAATTCCTGAGCATATAGACAGCGAGCATTCCAAGCAGGTAGCCTGCGGTGAATGAAGCCACAGTGAAATTCGAGGACAGGAACATCCATAGGGCCGCAAGGCCCAGGTTGATCAATATTTGTAATGCCATCTATTCCACCTCCGGCAGATAATTAGAGTAAGAGGCAGGATCGTAGAAGGATTGTGCTGCCATCTCGAACAACGGATAGAGTGCATCTGCAGCCAGGCCGAAGGCGATGGAAACGATCACCATCGCAAAGGAGGCGAAGATCAGCTTATCGCTTTTGACGGGCTTCAGCCTGCTGAAATCCATATCCTCGCCCCAGAATGCACTGATGAATATCCGGACGACCGAGTACAGTACGACCAGGCTCGAAACGAGTACGATGATGCCGGCGATGTAGTTGTCATTCGTGAACGTCGACTGGACGATGAACAGCTTGCCGTAGAAGCCCGGAAATGGCGGCACTCCTGCGAGCGACAGCGTGGCAATGAAGAACATCCAGCCGGTGACCGGATGGATCTTGATCAGGCCGCCAAGCCTTTCGGCATTCGTCTCTCCTGTACGGTAGATGAGAAAGCCGACAAGCATGAACAGTGCCGCTTTGATGATCATGTCATGGATCAGATAGTAGAATGCACCGAGCATTCCGGCTTCATCCATCATTGATACACCGACCAGGATGATGCCGACGGCGATCAGTATGTTATAGATGATGATGCGTTTCATGTCCGCATAGCTGAGTGCACCGATGGATCCCATGATGATGGTGGCCAAAGCCAGCAGAAGCAGCATCTGATGTGTGAATTCGACGTTATCTATGAAGAACAGGCTGTACGTCCTCGCAATGGCATAGATGCCGACTTTGGTAAGCAGTGCGCCGAACAGTACGAGTGCAGGCATCGGCGGTGCATAATAGGAACCCGGCAGCCAGAAGTAGAGGGGGAATACCCCTGCCTTCGTCGCAAATACGAACAGGAAGACGACAGCGACGAGTGTCATGATGCTGTAGTTCCCCTCAAATCCTTCAAGCTTGGCATGGATATCCGCCATATTGAGTGAACCTGTCACCGAATAGAGATAGGCAAGGCCAAGAACGAAGAAGTTCGAGGAGATCATGTTGACGAGTATATATTTGAACCCTTCCTGGAGCTGGATCTTCGTGCCGCCCAAAGTGATCAGCACATAGGAAGCAAGCAGGAAGACTTCGAAGAATACAAACATGTTGAATATATCCCCGGTGGAGAACGCGCCGTTCACACCTGAAATCATGAACATTACCATGACATAGTAGTAGAACTTCTCACGTTCGATGCCGATGGACTGGAATGAATAGATTACAGTAAACAGTGTGATGATTGCGGTTGTAAGAAGCAGGAGTGCCGCCGCCATGTCTATGACGACACTGATGCCGAAAGGCGGTGCCCAGTTTCCAAGGAATGTCGCAATCGTGCCATTTTGATAGACAAGGACGACCAGCCAAACGGCAGAGATGATGATGAGCAGACTGCTTATTGTCGCAATCACCCTATGTGCCAATGGCCGTCGCCCTATAAATAACATGATGATTCCTGCGAAAAACGGAATCATTATTGGCAATAGAGGCAATATGTTAGTCGTCATGTGGAACTCCTTTCATCTGTTCAACGTCGTCTGTACCGAGTTCCCTGTAGCTTCTCAGGGCAAGTACCAGTATATAGGCAGTCAGTGCAAACGCAATGACGATTGCGGTCAGGATGAGCGCCTGGGGCAACGGGTCAGAGTAGTTGGATACTTCTTCATCGAGTACGGGAATGTTCCCGCGCTTCAGCTGTCCCATGGTAAGGAGCATCAGGTGGACCCCATGACTGAGCAGTGCGGTACCGATGATGATCCTTATCACACTTTTCGACAGCATCATGTAGACGGCTGATCCGATGAGGATACCGCTCAATATGATTGTTATCAGTTCCATTATTCATCCGCCTCCCCTACAAGTACGATGATGAGCAGGGCGGTGGCAGCGACGGTCAGGAAGACGCCGATGTCAAAGAGGACGGCGGAGTGGAGTGCCACTTCCCCGAACACTGGAATCTCCACATATGTGTGCTGATGTGTAAAGAACGGTGTGCCGAACAGGAATGACAGGGTCGGTATGCCTGCTGCAAACAGCAGGCCGATTGTGATGACCAGCCGGAAATCGATCGGCACCATATTCTCGAGCGTCTTCCTGTCATAAGCGATCACCAGGAGTATCAGTGCCGCTGCGGCAAGCAGGCCGCCGACAAATCCGCCTCCAGGCGTATAGTGCCCTGCAAAGAACAGGTTGAAGGAGAACATGATGATGATGAAGAAGACCAATTTCGCAGTGAATTGCAGGAACACGTCGTTCATCTGTTTCTGAACTTTATTATATCCGGCTTTCTTCAGCGTGTTCTTCACTATTCTCATCCTTTCTGTTCAATCTGAGTTTCATCAGGCTGTATATGCCAATCCCTGCGATACCGAATACGAGTGTTTCGAAGAGTGTATCGAAACCACGGAAGTCGACAAGTATGACGTTGACCATATTGCCGCCCGCTGCAAGCTCATATACATTCTCGATATGGAACTCGCTGATGCGGTCGAACAGACGGTTCGAGTAGGCTGTAAGCCCGATGATGATGACGATGAGTGCCACCCCGAGAGAAACGAGGAAGTTCGTCAGTTTAAATCGCATACGCTCCTGGTGCCTGCTCTTCTTCGGAAGATGATAGAAACATACCAGGAAGAGTGCTGTCGTCACCGTTTCGATGGCGAGTTGGGTCAATGCCAGGTCAGCTGCCCTGAAGAATACAAAGAACAGGGACATGGAAAAGCCGATGGCACCGAGCATGATGATGGAAACCATGCGTGATTTCGTGGCCAGAATGACCCCGATGGAAACCAGTATGATGAGTACGACGGCCATTTCGTGTATACGGACCGGCGCCATATCATCGAAGCTGATGCGTATGCCTGTATTCAACAGCGTAAGGATGCCCATCACGATGAAGAACAGGAATATATATACCAGATATGAGCGGATGAAGCCGCTCATATACCCGTCTGTGATTTTCCGTGAACCAAAGCGGCTGTAGATCAATCCCTGATCATACAGGTAGTTCAGGGTGAAGCGTTCCTTATGGTAGTCATAGATGAACATCCATTTGTCCCTGAAGTAGAATAGGAGTACTCCCGTAATCACTATGAAAATCGTTGCCCATAGCGCCGGGTTGGCGAACCCATGCCACATGTACAGATGGGTGCCGAGCGGTGTGTCGGACGCCATGATGCTCATTGCAGCCGGGTCGATGATCGTCCCTGACAGTATGTTAGGGAAGAAGCCGAATACAAGGACCAGTACAGTCAGTATCGCCGGGGAGATGAGCATCAGTACAGGCGCTTCGTGCGGCTCTTTCGGCGTATCATATGTCCGTTTGCCGAAGAAGATGCCGTAGACGATCAGTATGGAATAGACGAACGTGAATATGCTTCCCAGAATTGCGAGCAGCGGGAAGATGAGCGAAACATCCGCCAGTGCCCCGAAGTTTGCTTCACGGACATCAATCATGGCTTCCAGGAACAGCTCCTTCGACAGGAAACCGTTGAATGGCGGCAGTCCCGCCATGGACAGCGCAGTGATCAGTGTCAGAGTGAAGGAGATCGGCATGACCGTCAGAAGACCGCCGAGCTTCTTCAGGCTTCTTGTTCCTGCTTCATGATCCACGATGCCCGTGACCATGAAGAGTGCGCCCTTGAAGGTTGCATGGTTGATCAGATGGAATACGGCCGCAACGACGGCAATCGAGAAATATTCCTCGTTTGCGCCGGTCACCACACTCAATGCCCCAAGGCCGAGCAGTGACATGATCAGCCCGAGCTGGGATACCGTCGAGAAGGCGAGGACCGCCTTCAGGTCATCCTTGCGTATTGCATTGAAGGATGCCCAGGTCATTGTGATCAGCCCGCCGAGCAGTATGATCCACACCCACAGTTCCGAGAAGGCGAACAGGGGTGTCAGTCTTGCCACAAGATAGATGCCCGCCTTGACCATGGTTGCCGAGTGCAGATAGGCGCTTACCGGCGTAGGCGCTTCCATCGCATCCGGCAGCCAGATGTAGAACGGGAACTGTGCGGATTTGGTGAAGGCACCAAAGAGAATGAGTACGACAGCCAGGGGCGCCAGCGGACTTTCCTGGATGGCTGAAACCTGGCTGATCATTTCCCTGATGCTGAAGGTGCCCGTCATTATATAGAGCAGTATGAATCCGCCGAGCATCAGGAATCCGCCACCCATGGTGATCAGCATGGATTTCTGTGCACCATACAATGACCGTTCCTTCATGAACCAGAAGGCGATGAGCAGGAAGCTGGAAATGGACGTCAGCTCCCAGAAAAGATAGAGCATGAGGACGTTATCGTTCAGTACCACACCAAGCATGGCGCTCATGAACATGAGAAGATAGACATAGAAACTTCCAAGGTCTTCCTTGTGTGACAGGTAACCAATGGAGTAAAGGACGACAAGTGCTCCGATACCGGAAATAAGTATGGCAAATAAAAGCCCAAGACCATCTATGTACACATCGAAATTCATGCCGATTCTAGGCATTATCGCCAATGATTCATAAATCAACTGGTTATTGCTCACCCTGGGCACGAGCGTGAGCAGGTAGATTACAATAATGAGTGGGACCGGCAGAACAAACCAGCCCAGATGAAGGCGTTTATAATACCTGTAGATGACGCCGATTGCTATGGCGGCGATCAGAGGTAGTAAAATCGCTAAATGTATCAGTGCCAAAGTGTATCCTCCTTTATTTGCACAATATATATAGCAATTATACAGTAACCAATAGGGTAAATAAACGTATAGGGTTTGAAAAAAGTGAAAATATCTGTATAGTATAAATAGGAAAAAAGCAGTTTTATGTCACATATTTTTCACATTTTACGCACTGAATCTGCAATAAATGAAATCAGGAGGCATAACATGACTTACCCACAGTTAACTAAAGAAGTAGGTAGCAACGAAGTACAGGCCGTAATCCATACGAACCATGGAGATGTGAAGGTGAAACTGTTGAAGGACATCGCACCAAAGACGGTCGAGAACTTCACGACACATGCAAAGAACGGCTACTATGATGGTCAGATCTTCCACCGCATCATCAAGGATTTCATGGTCCAGGGAGGCGATCCGACCGGTACAGGCATGGGCGGCGAAAGCATCTATGGCGGAAGCTTCGAGGATGAGTTCTCCACGGAGGCATTCAATCTGTATGGTGCCCTGTCCATGGCGAATGCAGGGCCCGGCACAAATGGCAGCCAGTTCTTCATCGTCCAGGCCAAAGAAGTCCCTTCCCAGATGCTCAGCCAGCTGGAAGGCGCAGGTTATCCTGCTGAAATCATAGAGGCGTACGAAAAGCAGGGCGGCACACCTTGGCTCGACCAGCGCCACACCGTATTCGGCCATGTCATCGATGGTATGGATGTCGTCGAGAAGATTGCCGACGTCAAAACCGGTGCACAGGACCGTCCGGTTGAGGATGTCAAGATCGAGACGATCGAAGTCGTGGAATAGCTGTAAGAAGAAGAGGGCACCCCGGGTGCCCTCTTTCTATATGAAGAAATGCTCACAAAATAGTCATTAATAAAGGATTCATGCATATATGGTGTTTGTTATACTGTATGGAGTAAAGGGGAGTGATTAATTATGATGCCGTTTCTATATTTCCCTGAGGATAAGACGGAGTACATCCCTGCGTTCCTCATGCTCGCCCTGTGCATACTGCTTGCCTATCTCGCCTATCGGTTCGTAAAGAGGCATTCAGAAAAGCAGGAAGAGAAGATGAAGCGTTTCGAGCAGCAGGTGATGGAAAGAATTGAACAGGAACAGCACCATGAATCCGGAAGGTAATATCGAACTCTATCGGTTGCTCAAGGAATGGGACCCGCTCGGACTGGAAGCGGAGGACTTCGACTATGATGCCGAGATCTATGACAGCATGGAAGTCCTGCACAGAACCGGGGACGCTGAACAGGCGGGCCGGGAAATACAGCAGATTTTCCTTCACTCGTTCGAAATGGAGATACCGCTTGAAAAAATCCGTCCGGTAGCCGAAAAGGGACTTGAAATCGTGGAATTATATAAAGCACCATGACCGCAGGGGGAGCCAAGGCTTTCCATGCGGTTTTTTTCTTCGATCCTGCCTATGATTAGATAATCACTTCCTATTATGATAAAATAATCAATGCGTATGAACTACTGAAAGTTAGTGGGGTAATCCAAGTGGCAAAAAAATATCGGACAGGCCAGTTTGTGAAGGTCAAAGTAACTGGTATCCAGCCGTATGGTGCTTTTGTCAAAACCCCTGATAATCAAGAAGGACTCATTCATATTTCAGAAGTGATGAACGATTATGTCCACGACGTCAATCAATTTTTATCCAAAGGGCAGATTGTAAAAGCGAAAGTGCTCAGCGTGGACAAGAATGGAAAACTGAATCTCACCTTGAAGGATAACGAATACTTCAAAAATGAGGAGAGAAAACGGGACAGGCGTTCAGTCCTGGATCAGATCAGAGATACGGAAAAATATGGATTCGAGTCCCTTAGACAAAAGATGCCGGAATGGATAGAGACGGCGAAACGACGCATGAAAGAAAAATAGCTGGCCAGACTACGGAAGCACAGCCAGAAATAAGTAGATCTGCAGGAGAGGACTCCTGCAGATTTTTTGTTTCCAAAAATCCTCGCCAGTATACTGTATACAGCTTTCATTTGAGCAAACTGAAAACGTTGCCACCAATGGCATTTATATACTCATGAGCGTATAGTTATCCGTTGGTTTGAATACGTTTGCAGACCGCATGAAAGCGCTTCTGACGCCTTTATCAAAAAGCTTGAAAAAGTCTGATAAAAAGTCCATTATTATGTATAGAGATTTAATATTTTAAGGAGGTTTACTGAATGATACCGTACAAACATGAACCATTTACGGATTTTTCGAAAGAGGAAAACCGTAAGAAGCTGGAAGAAGGTCTGAATACAGTAAAAGGGTATCTTGGTCAGGATTATCCACTGATCATCGGTGGAGAGCATGTCATGACGGATGACAAGAAGGAATCCTACAACCCTGCAAATAAACAGGAAACAATCGGCAACCTGTCCCAGGCGAATCAGGAGCACGCCCAAAAGGCAATGGATGTGGCACTCGAGACATTCGAGTCATGGAGGAAGTATCCTTTCGAATTCCGTTCTGATGTACTGTTCAAAGCAGCAGCGATCATCCGCAAGCGCAAATTCGAATTCACTGCCCTGCTTGTGAAAGAAGGCGGCAAGCCATGGAAAGAGGCGGATGCGGATACAGCAGAAGCAATAGATTTCCTCGAGTACTACGGACGCAATCACCTCAAGCTCAGAGATGGTGAACATGTGGAATCCCGTGCGGGCGAATACAACCAGTTCCACTACATCCCACTCGGTGTAGGTCTCGTCATCTCCCCCTGGAACTTTGCATTCGCAATCATGGCAGGTACAACAGCCGCTTCCATGGTCACGGGCAATACGGTATTACTCAAGCCATCTTCACGCACATCCGTCATTGCGTACAAATTTGTTGAAGTGCTTGAAGAAGCGGGAATGCCGAAAGGCGTCGTAAACTTCATTCCAGGTTCTTCCCGTGATATCGGCGACTACCTTGTCGAACACAAGGATACACGCTTCATCTCATTCACAGGCTCCCGTGATGTCGGCACGAAAATCTTTGAAAAGGCTGCGGTGGTCCAGGAAGGCCAGACACATCTGAAGCGCGTCATCGCGGAAATGGGCGGCAAGGATACAATCGTCGTCGATTCCGATGCGGATCTTGAACTTGCAGCAGAGGCGATCGTCTACTCTGCATTCGGCTTCAGCGGCCAGAAATGTTCAGCCTGTTCCCGTGTCATCGCACTTGAGGACATCCATGACGAACTGCTTGAAAAAGTCGTTGAAAAAACGAAAGATCTCAAAGTCGGCAATCCGGAATCCAACGTTGATGTCGGACCGGTCATTGATGATTCTTCATTGGAAAAAATCAAAAAGTATATTGAAATTGGAAAAGAAGAAGGTAAACTTGAAGTAGGTGGAAATACCGAGAATGAAACGGGCCACTTCGTGTACCCTACCGTATTCTCGGGACTGAAGCATGATGATGTAGTGATGCAGGAGGAAATCTTCGGACCTGTCGTCGGCTTTGCAACAGCGAAGGACTTCGATCAGGCCATCGAGTATGCGAATGCCACAGACTACGGTCTGACAGGTGCTGTCATTACACAGAACCGTCACCATATCGAACAGGCACGCCGCGACTTCCATGTCGGCAACCTGTACTTCAACCGTGGCTGTACAGCAGCAATCGTCGGCTATCAGCCATTCGGCGGATTCAAGATGTCCGGTACAGACTCCAAAGCGGGTGGACCGGATTACCTGGCACTCCACATGCAAGGTAAAACAAGCTCCGAGCAGCTTTAATCTCCACCCCAAACAAAAAGCACAAATAAAACAGCGGGAATCCACCCGCTGTTTTTTAGAAAGGAATGTAAAATGACAAAATCACAAGAAATTATCAAGCAGACAGAACAGTATGGCGCGCCAAACTACAATCCTTTACCGATTGTTATCTCGGAGGCAGAGGGTGTATGGGTCAAGGACCCGGAAGGCAACAAATACATGGATATGCTCAGTGCATATTCTGCAGTCAACCAGGGGCACAGGCACCCGAAGGTCATTCAGGCACTCAAGGATCAGGCGGATAAGCTCACCCTGACATCCCGTGCCTTCCACTCGGACAGGCTGGGTCCATGGTACGAAAAGGTGTGCAAGCTTTCCGGCAAGGAAATGGCACTGCCGATGAACACAGGAGCAGAAGCTGTGGAGACGGCGATAAAAGCAGCACGCCGCTGGGCTTACGATGTGAAGGGCGTAGAGGACGACAAGGCTGAAATCATCGCCATGAACCAGAACTTCCATGGCCGTACACTGGCTGCCGTATCCCTCTCATCAGAAGCGGAATACCGCCGTGGCTATGGTCCACTGCTCGACGGCATCAGACTCGTCGACTTTGGTGATATAGACCAGATCAAGGAAGCCGTTTCTGAAAATACTGCAGCGATACTGCTCGAACCGATACAGGGGGAAGCGGGCATCAATATTCCACCTGAAGGATTCCTTAAGGAAGTGAGGGAATTGTGTGACGAACACAACATCCTCTTCATTGCCGATGAAATCCAGGCTGGGCTTGGGCGTTCCGGTAAAATGTTCGCAACAGACTGGGACGATGTGAAACCGGATATGTACATTCTGGGCAAGGCGCTCGGGGGCGGAGTATTCCCGATTTCCTGCATACTTGCGGACACGGAGGTCCTGAGCGTGTTCAACCCGGGCTCCCACGGGTCCACATTCGGAGGGAACCCGCTTGCCTGTGCAGTTTCTGAAGCAGCGCTGGATGTACTCCTAGATGAAAACCTTGTGGAGCGTTCAAATGAACTTGGAGAATACTTCAAATCCGAGCTCGAAAAGATCGATACGCCCCTGATCAAGGAGATCAGAGGCCGTGGCCTGTTCATTGGAGTCGATCTGACAGAGTCGGCCCGTCCATATTGCGAGGAGCTGAAAGAGCTTGGCATCCTTTGCAAGGAGACGCATGACACGGTCATCCGCTTTGCACCACCTCTTGTCATTTCGAAGGAAGATTTGGATTGGGCGCTTGAGAGAGTGAAGCAGGTACTGTCCAAATAACGCTTTCAAATAGTAATTAATATGTTACAATAACAGTGAAAACAGTTCCATAAAAGAGGCGGATATAAAATGTCAGAGAAATCAAATCTTATCACTTCCACACAAGCAATCATTCATGAAGCTTTGGACAAACTCGGGTTTGATGAGGGAATGTATGAACTGATCAAAGAGCCGATGCGTCTTTTAAAAGTACGCATTCCGGTGCGTATGGATGACGGTTCCGTTAAAGTGTTTACCGGCTATCGTGCGCAGCACAATGATGCTGTTGGGCCGACAAAGGGTGGTGTGCGTTTCCACCCTGATGTCAATGAAGAAGAAGTTGTCGCACTATCCATGTGGATGACTTTGAAATCAGGCATTGTAGACCTGCCGTATGGCGGTGGTAAAGGTGGTATCGTGTGTGATCCACGGGAAATGAGCATTGCTGAAGTCGAGCGTCTGAGCCGCGGCTATGTACGGGCAATCTCCCAGATCGTTGGACCGACAAAGGACATTCCGGCACCGGATGTCTTTACCAACTCCCAGATCATGGCATGGATGATGGATGAGTACAGCATGATTGATGAATTCAATTCCCCAGGCTTCATTACAGGGAAACCGCTCGTTCTTGGGGGGTCCCAGGGCCGGGATCGTGCCACAGCGATGGGTGTCATCCTTTGTCTTGAACAGGCACTCGAAAAGCGCGATAAGAAGATGGACGATATACGCGTAGTCATCCAGGGATTCGGGAACGCAGGAAGCTTCCTGGCCAAGATCCTGTCCGATAAAGGAGCGAAGATCGTCGGCATCTCAGATGCAAACGGCGCCCTCCATGATCCGGATGGACTCGATATCGATTATCTTCTTGACCGTCGTGATAGCTTTGGCATGGTGACCAACCTTTTCGATGATGTACTTGCAGGCGACGAACTCTTCGATATTGACTGCGATGTACTGATTCCGGCAGCGATCGCCAACCAGATCACCGAAAAGAATGCAGACAACATCAAGGCCGATATCATCTGTGAAGCCGCCAATGGTCCGACGACGAAAGAAGCGACCCGGATACTGACGGATAAAGGTGTACTCATCGTACCGGATGTTCTTGCATCCGCAGGCGGAGTCACTGTTTCCTACTTCGAATGGGTCCAGAACAACCAGGGCTACTACTGGGATGAAGAAGAAGTGAATGAAAAGCTTGAGATCAAGCTTAAAAAAGCATTCAATGAAATCTATGACCTCCATGAGAAGCGACATATCGATATGCGTCTTGCGGCTTATATCATCGGCATCAAACGTACCGCAGAAGCTGCGCGCTACAGAGGCTGGGCGTAGCATAAATTGGGCAAGGACCGGACAGAGCATCTGTCCGGTCCTTTTTGTATGCTTATCCACTATCCTATTGATTTATTAGATTTAATGTATTATTATAAATGTTTAAATATATTGAAAATTTATAATAATCATAGCATCATTGGAATCCCTTTATACTATCTGATGGTTGGCAATCGAACATCATATTAGTATAAATATACATAAAAGATTCAGTTCAATGGACAGCAATGATGCCTGAAAAGGAGAGGGAAGCATGACAGAAAAATCTAATCTTATCACATCCACGCAAAGCATCATCCATCAGGCACTGGATAATCTCGGATATGACGAAGGGATGTACGACCTCATCAAGGAACCGCTCAGAGTATTGAAAGTCCGCATACCTGTAGAAATGGATGATGGTTCCATCGAAGTGTTCACAGGATACCGTGCCCAACATAATGATGCTGCAGGACCGACAAAGGGTGGCATCAGATTCCACCCTGACGTCACAGAAGATGAAGTGGTCGCATTGTCCATGTGGATGACTTTGAAAGCCGGAATTGTGGACATCCCCTACGGAGGCGGCAAGGGCGGCGTCGTCTGTGATCCTAGAGTGATGAGTACGAGGGAGCTCGAAGGAGTGGCCCGGGGCTATGTACGGGCTGTCTCCCAGATTGTAGGGCCGACAAAGGACATCCCTGCACCTGACGTCTATACGAATGCCCAGGTGATGGCGTGGATGATGGATGAATACAGCGTCAAGAATTCGGACGATCCATTCGAGTTCATTACAGGAAAGCCGCTTGCTGTAGGCGGGTCGAAAGGCCGTGAAACAGCTACCGCAATGGGAGCGGTCATATGTGTGGAGCAGGCGATGGAAAAAAGGGGCATACCGATCGAAGAGGCACGCATCGTCGTGCAGGGATTCGGGAATGCAGGCAGCTACATATCCAAGATGCTCTATGACAAAGGTGCAAAGATCGTCGGCATCTCGAGATCTTCCCGTGCCCTGTACAATCCGGAAGGGATTGATATAGATTACGTAATCAATAATCGTGAAAAAGTCGATCTTGCAGATCATATGTCAGTCAGCGTCCTCACAAATGAGGAACTGCTTGAGGTCGATTGTGACGTCCTCATCCCGGCAGCGATCGCCAACCAGATTACCGGACTGAATGCCGAACGCGTCAAGGCGGATACCATCTGTGAAGCAGCCAACGGACCGACGACGGAAGAGGCGACACGTATCCTTACTGAAAAGGGCACACTCATCATCCCCGACGTTCTCGCTTCCGCTGGTGGGGTGACAGTTTCCTACTTTGAATGGGTCCAGAACAAGCAGGGTTTCTATTGGGAAGAAGAGGAAATACAGGAACTGCT
The DNA here is from genome assembly GCF_038561955.2 of Salinicoccus sp. Bachu38. Taxonomy (NCBI): domain Bacteria; kingdom Bacillati; phylum Bacillota; class Bacilli; order Caryophanales; family Staphylococcaceae; genus Salinicoccus; species Salinicoccus bachuensis. The sequence continues at coordinate 513,875 of NZ_CP138333.2, forward strand.
TGAGAAGAAAATGAAAAATGCATTCGATGCCATATACCGCCTGCATGAAGCACGTAATATGGATATGCGGCTTGCCGCCTACACTGTAGGCATCAAGCGGACTTCGGAAGCCGTCAGATTCAGAGGGTGGGCATAGTACTGGATCCGGCAGACTCCACTCGCCCACAGAACGAAGGCGGGAGGGTGCATGATCCTCGCCCCCCATCACACAGCAGACAATAAAAAGAGCCTGTTCTCCAGTTTTTTGGAGAACAGGCTCTTCATTTTGAAACCTATTCTTTTCTTCTGTCATTCTTCATCTTGTCGATCAGGCGTTCCATCTCTTCGATGTAGTCCCTTTCTGTATCGCGGGACTCCGCGGAGGATGTATCTTCATACACTTTTGGCGCATCGTAATCTGGCGCTTCCGATTTTGTCACGTCTGAATTATAGTCGTATTCGTTTTCGGGCTGTGCCGCTTCCTCTTCACGCTTCTGTGCATCGATCTCCTTCTGGGTGATGATTTCACCTTCCGGAGTCATGTACTTCTTGTTCATCTTGCGTGTTTCACTGTCGAAGTAGCTGTAGATGATCGGAATGATGAACAGTGTCAGGAACGTACTGCTGACGAGACCGCCGATGACGACGATGCCCATCGGCGCGATGAGCTCTGCACCTTCTCCGATGCCGATGGCGAGCGGCAGCATGCCGAGTGCAGTCGTCAGTGCGGTAATGACGATCGGACGGAAACGGTCCTGGACACTCTTCTCGATTGCTTCCAGCACCGGCATGCCTTTTTCCTTCTGCTGGTTGATGTAGTCGACGAGCAGTATCGAGTTGTTGACCACGATACCGAGCAGCAGGATGATGCCAACAAAGGCAATGAGACTGAGCGGGTTGTTTGTGATGAGCAGTGAGAACATCACACCGATGATGCTGAGCGGCAGTGTGAAGATGACGACGAATGGGTGCTTGAATGATTCGAACTGTGCCACCATCACGAGATAGATGAATATGATCCCGAGTGCGATGGCAAGGACGAGCTGAGGCATCGCATCCGTCAGCATTTCAAGGTCGCCGCCGATTGAAGTCTCGGTTTCATCGCTGAAGTCTGCATCATCAACGATGGATTCAACGTGGCTGCCTGCTTCGTTCAGGCTCATGTCAGAAGAATAGCTGACCGTAAGCTCGCTCGTTTCGCGCTGGTCATCACGGTTGATGAGCGGCAGCATTTCCGCTTCTTCAAGTTCAGCCACATCTCCGACGGAGACATATTCCCCCTGGCTGTTGGCAATCTGGATATTCTGAAAGGCATCCACACTGGAGAGGACGCTTTCCGGATATTTGACGTTGATCGTGAGGTAGTCGTCGCCTTCGTCCACAGTGGAGGCGGAAACACCGTTTGTCGCTTCGTAGATCGATGTTCCGATCTCGGCTGGCTGCAGACCGTTCTCACGTGCAGCCGCACGGTCGACGCGGACTTGGAGTTCCTCAATCATGGTTTCACGGCTGGATGTGACGTCTTCAATCTCACCGTCGTCTTCCAGTGCTTCGATGATGATGTCCTCGGACTCCTTCAGGCGGTCGGAGTTCTCATCCGCCACATTCAGGGTCAATGTGTTCGGATTCGATCCGGTACCCGCCTGTGACATCGGATTGACGCTGATGTCTGCAGACTGGTCGACGTTTTCGATTTCGCTTTCGATTTCGCGGATGAACTCATTGGTCGTTACATTGCGTTCACCTGCGTCGACGAGGGTAGCCATGACGTTTCCGACATTGCTTTCATCGACTGGACTCATCGTGGACGATGAACCGATGGTGCTCATGTAGATATCGACTTCGGAGTATTCCTCGAGCTTATCCTCTATCAGTCCGACCGTCTCTTCAGTATCGGAGAGGATGGCGTCCTGTGGCATTTCGACTTCAACCATCAATGTACCTTCGTCACTCTCCGGCAGCAGGTCGATACCCTGGATATAGATGCCGATGGCACCGATGACCAGTATGAGTGCTGTCAGGAGCAGAACGAGCATGCGGTGGGCGAGTGTCCATCGGGAGAGCTTCCTGAGCCCTCTCATATAAGATCTGTTCTGGCGCTTCCTCTCTTCGTTTTCGTCCGGCGCCTTGAGGATTCGGCTGGCGATCATCGGTACGACAGTCAGTGCCACGAAAAGGGAGGCGAGCAGACTGGATACCACTGTGATGGCAAATGGTGTGAACAGCTGTCCGACCAGTCCGCTGACGAATACGACCGGCAGGAACACAGCGGCTGTCGTCATGGAAGAGGCGGTGATGGCCGCTGCAACTTCCTTGGCGCCATCGCTTGCCGCCTGTCTCGGTGTTTTGCCCATGGACAGATGGCGGTATATGTTTTCAATGACGACGACTGCGTTGTCGACAAGCATCCCGATTCCGAGCGCCAGTCCGCCGAGCGTCATCATGTTGATGCTGATGTCGGTGAAGTACAGCAGTGCAAATGTCGTAATCACGGAAAACGGAATTGCGATTCCGATGATCAGTGGGGATTTCAGGTTGCGCAGGAAGGCGAACAGTACGACCATCGCAAGGATGGCCCCGCTGATCAGTGACAGGTAGACGCTGTTGACGGCGACATCAATGTATTCACCTTCATCGTACAGTGTCTCCACCGTCAGGTTTTCAAACTCTTCCGTATCAAGCTGTTCCTCAAGGACGGAACGGAACTCACTGTTGACCGTCGATGCGTTCGCATCGGAGGACAGGCTCATTTCAATCTGCATCGCATCGTCCTGGTTCAGGCGTGTGATGACGTTGTTGTCCTGTTCATTTATTGCAACATCGGCCACGTCATCAAGTGTGACGGTGCCGGCGTCTTCAGGGAGATCGATCAGCACGAGTTCCTGGAGGGCTTCCACGCCGTCGATGCTGCTCACCGTACGTGTCGATATGGCCTCCTGGGATTCTTCATTGACGATGGTCGCGTTAGGAATGGAGATGTTGTTGGCTTCGATGATTCCGGCAACATCACTCTGGCCCATCTGATACTCCTCGAGCGCCTCCGTATCCAGGGTGACGGCGATCTCTTCGGTGATGTTCCCGGTTTCACTGATGGAGGCGACACCATTGATGTTTTCGAGTTCCCCGATGAGGTCATCGACCTGTCCCTGGAATTCGCTGACACTTTCATTTTCCGATGTGACGGCAAGCGTCATGCTTGGGAACATCGTGATGTCGAATTCAAGGAAGGAAGGGTCCCCGGCCTGGTCCGGCAGGTTCACATTCTCGATTGTCCGTGTGATTTCATTTTCGACTTCGTCTATGGTCATGTCATAGCCGAATTCGAGCAGGATGATGGACGAACTCTCCTGTGACTGGGAGGAGATGTTCGACAGGCCGCTGAGGGTCGACAGCTCCGCTTCAAGCGGTTCGGTGACATCCTCCATCACCTCTTCAGGTCCGGCGCCCTGATATGTGGTTGCCACCGCAGCGATCGGCGGCTGTACATTCGGCAGAAGCTGGAGCGGGAGGCGGGTCAGCGAAACGGCCCCCAGCAGGATCAGTATGATCATTACTACGATGGTGAACTTGGGTCTCTTTATTGAAAAATCCGCTAGCTTCAAATATTTTCACTCCTATTTAGTTTGAAAAAGAATGTTTAAATCCAACAACATGTTGTACAATACTCAATAATAGTTAAATTATAGATGTGATTCAATATACAATCCACTGCGAAGTGTTGAAAAGGAGTATGAATATGTCGAAATTAAGTCGGAAAGAGGCGACGAGGAAAAATCTTCTCGAAGCATTCTGGTCGCTCTACATCGAGAAGCCATTGGAAAAGATCACCGTCAAGGAGATTACGGACCTTGCGGGCTATAACAGAGGTACTTTCTATACATATTTTTCTGATGTCTACGAAGTGCTGGAAATACAGAAGGCCACAGTGATGCCGACAGAGGACATGATTCTCGACCCTTTGAAGGAGATACGGGATAACGGAGGGAAGATAAAGGAGTCCCTGAACGGTGTATCCGACTATATGAAGGAGCATGGCGACCGCATCGCCATCCTGCTGGGCCCCGAGGGGGACCCCAAATTCCCGCATGAGATGAAGGCGCGGGTGCGGAACATCATCATGAACTTCGTGCACGAACTGGGTATAAGGGAAGCCGCAGAATACGAATACATCATCGAATACCATATATCCGGCATGATCAACATGTATCAGCTGTGGGTGGAAAATGGACAGAACATTTCGGAGTGTGAACTGAGTGCGCTGTATGACCGGGTAGCGCATATCGGCACATTGAACATCACCAACAGCATGCTGAACGACCGCTAGTTATATCCGTCCGTAGGGGTTTCAAGTTGAATCATTTCAAGTACGGCGCCTCCAGGTCTATAATTGTTCCATATGCGAATATTGGACAAGGAGCGGTTATGATGAAATATGATTTCGATACACCGATAAACAGAAGGAACACCTATGCCATGAAATGGGATGGGGGAGAACTGATCAAGGAATTTGGACTGACGGAGCGCTATGACGAAGATACGATTCCGCTGTTCACGGCAGACATGGACTTCCAGGTGGCCGAACCGGTCGTCGAGGCATTGAGGAAGACGGTGGACCACCAGATCTTCGGCTATACGATTGCGCCGCCCGCCTACTATGAAGCCATACAGAAGTGGTTCTCGGACAAGTACGGCTGGGAGATCGGCAAGGAGGAGATCATCTATGCCCCGGGTACGGTGCATTCCCTGAACATTGCGGTAAAGGCATACTCCGAAAAGGGCGACGGCGTCATCATCCAGCGTCCGGTATATCCGCCATTCACGTCGGCGGTCGAAGGCAACGGCCGTACAGTGAAGAACAATAGGCTGAAGCGGGAGGAATCGGGACATTATCGCATCGATTTCGAGGATTTCGAGAAGCTTGCGAAAGAGGACGATACATCCATGTTCATCATGTGCAACCCGCACAATCCGACGGGCAACATCTTCCAGCCTGAAGACCTTGCGCGCCTGGCCGACATCTGCCATGAAAATGGCGTCACCATCATCGCGGATGAAATCCATGGGGACCTCATCCGCATCGGGGAGACGTTCACGCCGATCGTCAAGGCCTCAGCCCACACGGATCACATCGTTACGCTGACGGCCATCAACAAGACGTTCAACCTTGCCGGCCTGCACTGTACGAATGTGGTGATTACAGATGAAGGATTGAGGAAGAAGTTCCAGGAGGAGCAGGGCATGAGCCTGCCGAGTCCATTTACAGTATCCGCACTCATCGCCGCCTACACGGAAGGGGACGAATGGCTCCGTCAGGTCAGGGAGTACATTGATGGCAACATCGACTTCGTGATCGACTTCCTGTCGCGCGAAATGCCGAAGGTCAAAGTCGAACGTCCGGCGGGCACATATGTGCTGTGGATGGATTTCTCGGGCTACGGCATCCCGCAGGAGGAAGTGCATGACCGCATCTACAACAGGGCCAACGTGCTGCTTGAGGATGGAAAGATGTTCGGCGAGGAAGGCAATGACTTCCAGAGGATCTGTGTACCTTCTCCAAGATCCGTGCTCGAAGAGGCGCTGAAGCGCATCGCGTATGAGTTCCGCGACCTGCATTAGGGCCTGTTTCAGAGTGTAGTGTGGAAACCGGGAAAAATTTTTTCCGATTTTGGGTTGTAATTGTGAAGTGACTGTATTATGATAATATTCAATCAATTGAATAGCCTTTGATTGAAGAAGAGAAGTAGCAATTTCTCCATGCTGAAGAGAGCCGGTGGATGGTGCGAACCGGTGCAATGATATTGTGAATGGACTTCTGTATAACCGGCTGCCGAAATCATGTAGGCACCGGCGTCTTTCCAACGTTACATGGTTGATGCGGAGGCAGATGCGTCCGTATCTCGAGTGGGCCGGTCACGACCGGTCAATAAAGGTGGCACCACGGCTCCCCGTCCTTTTTCAGAGACAGGGGAGCCTTTTTGTATAGAAAATGGAATAGAACGCATATCAGAACAAGTAGTGGAGCACCGCATGGCACAGAGAGTCGGGGAAGCTGGAAACCGATGCATGCATGTTCTGTGAATGGGCCTGATCGGGATGCGTCCGTCCGCCGCACGTTACGCGGCAAGAGCAGGGGTCCCGATGGACCCAATGCGAGGTGGCACCGCGGTGAAATCGTCCTCCATAGACCATATTGGTTCATGGAGGATTTTTTATATTCTGGGAGGGAAAAATGATGAAATCAGAAGCAGTCAATCCAACAGTTAAAAGAAGTATGAAACCATATCTGGCGAAATTGTCCGAACGTGAGGATCTGACTTTCGAGGAGATGTCGGAAGCGGTATCGATCCTGCTGCTGGATGCAGTCAGCGACAGTGAGATCGCAGCGCTCCTCATGGCACTGAAGGCGAAAGGCGAGACGGTGGAGGAGATTGCGGCACTCGTCGAAGTGCTGCGCAGGCATGCGATGCCGATCCGGCGCCATATCGAAGGTGTGATGGACAACTGCGGAACGGGTGGTGATGGCTCCAACAGCTTCAACATCTCGACGACATCAGCCTTTGTACTGGCAGGGGCAGGCGTGAAGGTCGCCAAGCACGGCAACCGCAGCATCACAAGCAAGACGGGCAGTTCGGATGTACTGGGTGAGGTCGGTGTATCGCTGACCTTCGACACCGAAGATATCGATACCCTGCTCGACAAGAACGACATCGCATTCCTTTTTGCGCCCCATGCCCATCCAAAGATCAAGCAGATCATGAAAGTGCGGCATGACCTGAAGGTGCCGACCATCTTCAACCTGATCGGACCGCTGATCAACCCGGTGGCACTGGACTACCAGTTCCTCGGTGTCTACCGCAGGGACAAGGTGGAGATGATGGCCCAGGTGCTGAAGCGTCTCGGCAGGAAGCGCGCTGTAGTCATCAACGGAGCAGGTTCGATGGACGAGGCATCGCTGCTCGGTGAAAACCACATGACGATACTTGCTGACGGCGAGATCACCAATGTGACGTTCACTCCGGAATCGGTCGGCCTGCCGGCATATTCGAAGGAAGCGATCACCGGCGGCGACAGCGGGGAAAATGCACAAATTCTCCTTAATGTCCTTTCGGGCCGGGCCACGCCGGCCCAGCGCGATACGGTCCTTCTGAATGCGGGGCTCGGACTGTTCAGTGCCGAGCGGGCACAGACGATCGAGGAAGGCATCGAAAAGGCGCGGGAAAGCATCGATTCAGGCAGGGCACTTGCAAAACTAAATCATCTGATTACCTATACACAAGAAGGCGGGATATAAAAATGGCGGCAATACTCGAAGAGATCATTTCACATAAACGCATTGAAATAAAGTCACTGGATACCCAGCAGATCATCCGGAACCGGAAGCCGGTCTCCTTCAGGGAGCGGCTTGAAGCCTCAGACACGATGGCCGTCATCGGAGAGGTGAAGCGGGCGTCGCCTTCAAGAGGGGACATCAACATCAACATCAAGCCGGAAGGGCAGGCGGCAAAGTATGTGTCCGGCGGCGTGGACGCGATTTCCGTACTGACGGACAAGAACTACTTCAAAGGATCCATGAGGGACCTTGAGGCGGTGAAATGCGCCGTCGGCGTGCCGGTATTGAATAAGGACTTCATCATCGACGAGCGGCAGATCGACCGGGCGTACCTGTATGGCGCCGATGTCATCCTGCTCATCGTGGCAGCCCTCGACGATGCTGCGCTCAAGCGCCTGTACGATTACGCCGGGACCTATGGCCTGGAATCGATCGTCGAAGTCCACACAGAAGCAGAGATGGAGCGGGCGCTCGCGATAGGCCCCGAGCTCATCGGCGTCAATAACCGGGACCTCAAGACATTCGAAGTGGATGTCGCAAATACCGAACGGCTGCTCGCAAAATATGGAGATGCCTCCACGCACTTCATTGCAGAGAGCGGCATAAAAACTGAAGCGGATGCCGAACGCATGCGGGATGCAGGTGCAAGTGCACTGCTTGTGGGCGAGACACTGATGCGTGCTGCGCAGCCGGACGCGACCATCCGGTCACTCAAGGTGCCGCGCAGATGAAGATTAAAATCTGCGGCATCCAGTCGGTGGAAGCGGCCCGGTGGGCAGTGGAAGCAGGTGTGGACATGATCGGTCTGATGTTCGCCGACAGCCGCCGGAAGATTGATGTCCAGCAGGCGCGTGAAATCGTCCGTGCCGTCGGGGGTGACATAGAAAGTACCGGTGTCTTTGTCAATGCACCAATCGATGAAGTGAAGAGGATATATGAGACGGTCGGCCTGGATTACGTCCAGCTGCACGGGGACGAACCACGGACATACGTTGAAGCGCTGGATATTCCCACAATTAAAGCCTTCTCCATCCGTCAGACGGATATCCGGGAGATGTTCCGCTACAGTGCAGACTATATACTGGTCGACAGTCCGCCGGGCAAGTACCGGGGCGGTACCGGCCACACCTTCGACTGGTCGGCGCTTGATCATCCGGACGTGGACCAAAGCCGCCTCATTCTGGCGGGCGGCATCAACAGCGGCAATATACGGCAGGCATATGAAGCCGTATCACCGGCATATGTCGACATCTCAAGCGGCGTGGAGACAGATGGTGTGAAAGACAGGAAGAAAATATTCGAATTGACCGAACAGATGAAAGGTGTGCATATAAATGAAACAGATCTACACTCAGCCGAATGAAAACGGCCACTATGGAGAATACGGCGGCAGATATGTCCCGGAAACACTGATGGGTGCCATCAAGGAACTGGAGGTGGAATATAAATCTGCCCAGTACGATGAAGCATTCCAGCAGGAGCTCAACCACTACCTGAAGGACTATGTCGGCAGGGAATCCCCGCTCTATCATGCAGCGCATCTGTCGAAGAAGGCGGGCGGCGCCAAAATCTACCTCAAGCGCGAAGACCTGAACCATACGGGGGCACATAAAATCAACAATACGATCGGCCAGGCGCTGCTCACGAAACGGATGGGCAAGAAGAAGGTCGTTGCCGAAACGGGCGCCGGCCAGCACGGGGTGGCGACAGCGACGGTATGTGCTCTGCTGGATCTGGAATGCGTGGTCTTCATGGGCAAGGAGGATGTGAAGCGCCAGGAGCTGAACGTCTTCCGGATGGAGCTGCTCGGCGCCAAAGTCGTCAGCGTCGACCAGGGCAGGGGCACGCTCAAGGACGCCGTCAACGAAGCGCTGCGCTACTGGGTCGCGAATGTCGAGGATACGCACTACATCCTCGGTTCGGCGATGGGACCGCATCCGTTCCCGCAGATCGTCAGGGACCTGCAGTCGGTCATCGGCAAGGAGACGAAGCAGCAGATGCTCGACAAGGAAGGCAGGCTGCCTGATGCGGTCGTAGCGTGCATCGGCGGGGGGAGCAATGCCATCGGCATGTTCCACCCATTCATCGATGACAGTGATGTCCGTCTTGTCGGCGTCGAGGCATCCGGCCATGGCATACCATCCGGAGAGCATGCGGCTTCCTTGAACGAGGGGCATGTCGGCATCCTTCACGGCGCCAAGATGCACCTGCTGCAGGATGAGGCGGGCCAGGTGCAGGAGGCCTACTCCATTTCAGCCGGCCTGGACTACCCGGGCATCGGACCGGAGCACAGTCACCTGAAGGATATCGAACGGGCGGAATATGAACATGTGACGGACGAGGAGGCGCTCGAAGCCTTCAAACTCCTGTCGCATACCGAAGGCATCATCCCGGCACTGGAGAGTGCCCATGCGGTATCGCACGCAATGAAGATGGCGGCAGGGATGTCACCGGATGAAATACTGGTCATCTGCCTGTCGGGACGCGGAGACAAGGACGTGGCACAGATCAAGGCACGAGAGGAAGGAAGGGAACTATGAGCAGAATGGAATTGGAAAAGGCATTCGGCACACTAAAGGCACAGGACGAGAAGGCGTTCATCGCATACATCATGGCGGGCGACGGCGGTCTCCAGAATCTGAAGGGCCAGATACAGTCGCTTGAAGCAGCCGGAGTATCGATCGTGGAGCTCGGCATCCCATTTTCAGACCCCGTTGCAGATGGCCCGGCCATACAGGCGGCCGGCCAGCGCGCACTGGCACAGGGCGTCACGCTCGAGAAGGTACTGGCAGAACTTGCACGGATCCGTCAGGAGGTCTCCATCCCGGTCGTAATCATGACCTATGCCAATCCGGTGCTGCGCCTTGGTGCCGACCGTTTCGCGACACTGGCACATGAGGCGGGCGTTTCAGGCGTCATCATCCCGGATGTGCCCCTCGAGGAAGAGAAGGAATTTGGAGCGCCCCTTGCGAAGTATGACATCGCGATGATCCGCTTCATCACACTGACCAGCTCGGAAGCGCGCATCAAGGAAGTCATCGAAGGCGCTGAAGGCTTCATCTATGCAGTGACGGTCAATGGTACGACCGGCGTGAGGGACGGATTCGAAGACTCCCTCTACGACCACCTCGAGAAGATCAGCCGTGCAAGTGATGTGCCGGTGTGTGCAGGTTTCGGCATCAATGATGCCCAGCAGGCCGAGAAGATCGGTGCACACTGCGATGGTGTCATCGTCGGCAGCCGCATCGTCAACCTGCTGAACGCGGGACGGGCGGAAGAAATAAAGTCGCTCATCCCGGGAAATAGGGATGTTGCGGCAAATGCGTCAAAATAATTGAAATGGGTTCCTGTTTTTATCTACAATGTGAATGAGGGATAAACTTTTTGGAGGATACCTATGACACATATTAAATTCGATTATTCAAATGCAACATCATTCATGAGTGAAGAGGAGCTGTCAGGACTCGCACCTTTCGTTTCAAGCGCACATGATATGATCCACAAAGGCACAGGCGCCGGCAGTGATTTCCTCGGCTGGGTGGACCTTCCCGAAAACTACGACAGGGAAGAATTCTCCCGCATCCGCCAGTCTGCAGAAAAGATCCGCTCGGACTCCGATGTGCTGGTTGTCATCGGTATCGGCGGTTCCTACCTCGGGGCGAAGGCGGCAGTTGAAATGCTGACGCCGACATTCGGCCAGGATGGGCCCGAAATCATATTCGCGGGACATCATCTCTCGAGCCATTATATGAATGAACTCAAGGCCTATCTGAAGGACAAGGACTTTTCGATCAATGTCATCAGCAAGTCCGGCACGACGACCGAACCTGCCATTGCGTTCCGCGTCTTCAAAAAATTGCTCGAGGAGAGATACGACAGTCCGGCAGAACGCATCTATGTGACGACTGACAAGGAGAAGGGCGCGCTCAATACGCTCGGACGTGAAAAGGGATATGAAATGTTCGTCGTACCGGATGATGTCGGCGGCAGATATTCGGTGCTGACGGCAGTGGGACTGCTGCCGATTGCGGCCGCAGGCATCGACATCGAAAAGATGATGGAAGGTGCACAGGGCGCAATGGGCGACCTCGCGGAGGAATCGCTCGAAAAGAACCCGGCATACCAGTATGCGGTGGTCCGCAATGCCCTCTACAACAAGGGTTACGATGTGGAGATGCTGATCAACTATGATGCGCGCCTCTCCTACTTTGGAGAATGGTGGAAGCAGCTCTTCGGCGAAAGTGAAGGCAAGGACAACAAGGGCATCCTGCCGCACAGTGCCAACTTTACGACGGACCTCCACTCACTCGGCCAGTATATCCAGGAGGGCAGGCGCATGCTGATGGAGACGGTCATCAATGTGGAGACGCCCGAGAGCGATGTGACGATCGAAGCGGAAGAACAGGATCTGGACGGCCTGAACTACCTCGAAGGCATGACGGTGGACGAAGTGAACCATCAGGCCATGAGGGGGACGATACTCGCCCACGTGGATGGTGGCGTGCCGAACATGATTGTGAATGTGCCGAAGTTTGATGCATATACATTCGGCTACATGGTCTATTTCTTTGAAACCGCCTGTGCGATGAGCGGGTACCTGCTCGGTGTCAATCCGTTCAACCAGCCGGGCGTTGAAGCATACAAGCAGAACATGTTTGCACTCCTCGAAAAATCAGGATTTGAGGACCTGCGAAAACAATTGAATGACAGACTCAAATAAAAATTATATAATTGGAAGATACTCAGGCTATATTACACTGTAATATAGCCTTATTAAATGTGCGAGGTTATGTGTGTGGAACTGGAAACACTGTTGGAAAAATTGACGACCCAGGAAGGGTTGGAGTCACTGTTCGAAGAGGTGGAAGCACTCGGCATCATCGTGGGCTTCCTGCTTGCACTGGGCGAGGCCTTCCTCCCCTTCCTTCCGCTATTTGCCATTGTCATCATCAACATCAATTCGTATGGCTTCATATTGGGCTTCCTGTCGAGCTACTCGGCCACTGTACTCGGAAGCTATCTGGTATTCCTCACCGTCAGGTATTTCTTCAGAAAACCGGCGCAGAGGTATATACTGAAGCATGAGCGGCTCAGGAAGATGCTGGACTTCATCGACCTGAAGGGCTTCTCGTTCCTGCTGATTCTGCTGTCCCTGCCGTTTACGCCAAGTTCAATCATCAATGTGATTGCGGCTTTATCCAATATGAAAAAAACCGTATACTTATCTATATTGATTGTAGCAAAAGCGATTATGATTCTGCTGATGTCAATCGTCGGATATGACATCACATCATTTTTCACTTCACCGCTGCAGTTGACGCTGTCAGTCGTCTTCCTTGTGGTACTCTATTTCTTCTCGAAATGGTACCAGAAATATATAAACCGTAAACTAGAGAAACAGGGGTGAAGTTGAATGAAGAAGGAAATAGGCGAATGGCTGGTTGCGATCCTGATTGCTGTCGTGCTCATCGTCCTGATCCGGTCATTTCTTTTCGTCTCCTATACAGTGGACGGGCTCAGCATGGACCCGACCTTTGAAGACGAGGACCGGGTGGTTGTAAACAAGCTTGTGGACAATTTTGGCGAATATGAAACGGGCGATGTCATCGTCTTCCATTCGGAAGCGGGACCCGCCTATGTCAAGCGCATCATCGGTACGCCTGGGGATACGGTGACGATGGAGGACAAGCAGGTCTATGTGAATGGAGAGCCGCTGGAAGAGGATTACGTGGTGCACAGAACAGATTCGTACATGGATAACTTTACGCTCCAGGACCTTGGGGTCGAGGGGGATACCATACCGGAAGGGCAGTATCTCGTGCTTGGGGACAACAGGCCGCTGAGCCGCGACAGCCGCGACTTCGGGGTGGTCGATGAATCCCAGATTGTCGGGGAAGTACAGCTCAGATTCTGGCCATTCAACAGGATTGCAGTAAATTTTGAATAAAAAAGGCACCCCGCCGGGGTGTCTTTTGTCTACTCATAAGGAGTGAAATACATGGGAATCAATATTTGGACGGGAATCAGTGGCACCGGAAAGACGCAGCGCATGTTCGATGAGATAGACGCCATCACCAGTGAGGCGCCGCTCGGCTCGAGCATCTATATCATTACCCCCACGCAGAACACATTGAGGTATGAGAACATCATCACCAACCCGACAGGACAGAACCCGAGTGTCGGAAGCCTGCGTACCGCGGTCTTCAGTTTTGCACGTCTGATGTGGCATGTCTTCAATGAGACGGGCCATTCCACACGGGATGCACTGTCGGAGAGCGGCCATATCATGCTGCTCCATAAGATGATGAACGAGATGAAATCGGAGTTCGATTTCTACCGGGACAGTGCACAGTACATAAAATTCTCGGGGAAGGTGCTGGATATGCTGAGCGAATTCCGCGCCTACCGTGTGTCGCCGGATGATTTCGGCCGCATCGAGACACCGTCCGGACGAATCCGCGACAAGATGCATGACCTCGAACTCATCTACCGCAATTGGGAGCAGCGAATCACGCAACTCCAGATCGAGGACATCAACTTGGCGGACCAGTTCATCGACCTGCTGTATTCGGATACACCGATCCGTTCGCTTGAGGATGCCGTCATCTATATCGACGGTTTCCACAACTTCACGGAAAGCGAATTCGCACTGATTCAGGCGCTTGAGACGCGGGTCAGGGAAATCAACCTGCTGCTGACCCACCAGGGGACGAACAAGCAGCTGTTCAGAAAGACGGATTCCGTCATCGAACGCATGCGCTACCATATGGGCGATCACAGGCTCTCCTTCGAGCATTTCGGGGAGGAATTCAGGCGCTCTGAGAGGAATGGACTCATCCAGGTCGAACGGTACTTCGACCGTAGCGAAGACATCTACGACTATGATGGCGTCATCTTCACCGAGGCACCGAACGTCCTCGAGGAGGTCAATGACGTGGCCCGGGAGATCGAGTCGCTCGTCTTCGACGGCAAGGCCTACTATACGGATATCGGTGTACTCTACCGGGACGCCAACTATGAGCCGGTGCTCCAGTCGGTCTTCCGCCGGTATGGCATCTCCTATCACATTGACCAGAAAGTGCCCATGCATTCTCACCCGTTCATCCAGTTCATTATGAGCATCCTGGAGTGCTACATGAGGAACTATGAATTCGGCGCATTCATGAATGTCCTGAAGACGGGCTACCTGTGCGAAGCGTCCGAACGCCACTACATCGATCAGCTTGAGAACTTCGCGCTGGAGCGCGGGCTGAGCGGGTCCGCGCTGTTTGATGACGAACAGTTCCGCTACCATACCGAGGTGACGGATGAAGGCATCAGGCGGGTGGACAAAAGTGAAGCCTATGCCGGTATGATCGCCTTCAAGAATGAAGTGCTCGGAAAACTCGAAAAGATCTTCAGGGAATTCAGGAAGGACGGCACGGTGCGCGACTACATCAACGTCATCTATGACTTCATCGTGGACGAGGGCATCATCGAGGTGCTTGCTGAAGAGATGAAGGCACTCGATGAAAGGAATGCGATACAGACGCGGGATGAGACCGAGCAGGCCTACAACATGTTCGTCCGTCTGCTTGATGATGCCTATACGGTGTTCGATGATGAAAAGGTGCCATTCGCGCTTTTCTATGAAACTTTCATCGATGGCCTGAAGAATGCGGAGTTCAGCCTGCTGCCATCGACGATCGACCAGGTGATGGTCGGCTCCCTCGACCTGTCTAAGGTGGAGAACAAAAAATACATCTTCATCATCGGTCTGAACCGGGACGTTATGCCGCGGGAGAGCCGCAATACGGAAATCATCTCGGATGAGGAGAAGACGGTGTTTGAACATGCAGACATCGAGCTCTCTCCAAGCTCCAGGACCCTTGCGCAGGATGAGCGCTTCGTCTTCTATCTCGGGGTGACCCGGGCGACGGAGGGGCTCTACCTCAGCTGGTCGGGCACTCTGCCATCCGGTGAAGCCACGAAGGTCAGCCCATTCCTTGAGGAGCTGATGCCCGGTGAGGCGCGGGTGAAGCACTACGAATACAGACGGACGGCAGAATACGACCGCTTCAACCCGTCCCGTCTGATCACATCCATAGAAAGCATGGAGCCGCTTCTGCACCTGAAAGTGCGGGAGATGATGACCGCCCCCGTCAGGAGGCCGGAAGAATTCCTTGAACTGCCGGAGTACAGGGGGTGGATCGAAGCCTACCATGTACTGATGAAGGAGCGCTGGCACGATGTGTATCCGCGCCTCAAGCGCAACCTGACCTATGACAACCGGGCAGATCCGCTGACGCGCGAAGCGGCAGAGGCACTCTATACCGCCGAAATGAATGCCAGCGTCTCGAGGTTCGAATCGTTCTTCAGATGTCCATTCCAGCATTTCAGCCGATATGGCCTGAAGCTCAAGGTGCGTAAACCGTATCAGGTGGCCCCGCTCGAACTCGGCAACCTGTATCATGAGGTGCTCTATGATGTCGTCAAGTCACTCGACTATACGCTGCTCCACCCGGACGCACGGATCCGCGAACAGGTGGCCGAATCCATCGAGCGATTTTCGCAGGCCATCCAGTTCGGCATATTCGAGCATACCGGATACTATAAATCCCTAAAATCGAGAGCCCGCGACGCCATCATCAAACTGCTCATGTTCATGAAGGACATCGAGGCGCTCGGGCACTACAGGATCGCCGATGTCGAGCTGTCATTCGGTTTCAGGGACAGTCCGATGGAGGAGGTCACGCTGACGAGCAATGACGGCTACCGGATCCACCTGCGCGGGAAGATCGACCGCGTCGACATGTACGAGACGAAGGACGGGGCCTATGTCAACCTGATCGACTATAAATCGAGCACCCGCAGCATCTCGCGGGAAGGCGTCCTGAACGGACTGGAGCTGCAGATGATGACCTACATGCATGTGCTGATGGACCAGGGGAGGGGACACTTCGGCAAGGAGAAGATCATGCCGAACAGCATGCTCTTCTTCCCGGTCAGGGATCCGCTGCTCTCACTCGACGACGAAGCCGCCCTCGAGGTTGCAGAATCCGAACACAAGAAGCGCATGCGGCCAGATGGCGTATTCATCAATGAACATGAAGCATACGACAGCCAACTTGATGAAACATCCATCGGAATCCAGGGAATGCTTGCGGACCTGGATGATTTCAAGGCATACAACAGGTATCTGCCGATTTCCGTATCGAAGAACGGAAAGATCAATGCACGGACAAAGAGCAAATACTTCAGTCCGGAGCTGTTCCGGCATTATGCCGACCGCATCATGGACATGTACAGGAATGCAACGGATGAGATTTATGGCGGTGAGGTCCTCGCGTCGCCGATGGCGACGGACGCCGGAAACACCCGGCTGGCATGTGAAATGTGCGACTTCAAGTCTGCATGCCACATCGATGCGCTGATGAACCGCCAGGATATACGGAAGAATGAATTGGACGAGGAAGCAGTCAGCCTATTTGAAAGTGAGGTGTCCATCGATGGTCCAGTGGACAGATAAACAGCTTGAAGCCATTGAATATGAAGGATCGGATGTGCTGGTAGCCGCAGCAGCGGGCAGCGGAAAGACGACGGTCCTGGTTGAACGCATCATCCGCAAGATCCTCATGGGCCGCTACAGCATCGACGAAGTATTCGTCGCCACCTTCACCAACATGAGCGCGCGGGACATGAAGGACAAGATCGAAAAGGCATTGCGCAAGGCGTATGGGGAGAAGCGGGATCCGGCCATCTACACCGAGATGCTCAAGCTGAAGGAGGCGCATATCTCCACACTCCACAGCTTCTGCCTGCACCTCATACAGATGCACTACAATACGGTCGGCCTGTCCCCGGACATGCGGACGCTCGGGGATGTCGAGATGAAGATCCGCCTGGACCAGGTGATATCCAATGTGCTCGAATCCTACTATGCGGAAGGGACGGAGGATTTCAACACGCTTTCGATGATGCTGTCGACCGACAAGAACAATGACGGGCTGCTGAATACGATCCGCGACCTGTACTATACGGCCGTGGCAAGCCCCGATCCGGAAGGCTACCTGGAGGGGAACATCGACCAGTATCTGAATGAAGATCACCTGCAGGATATTCTGGATGCGCACAACCACAACATAAAACTGAAGCTCGAAGCCCTGATGGCCGATATCGACCAGCTGCGCGACCACTATCATGTGGTGACGCATGAATCGATCAAGGAAACGCAGGTCCGGGATGCCTTCGATGCCCTCGAGGGACTCGGCCGCACCGTCATGCGGGCGATGGAGGAGAACCGGGGCGGGCGGCCGGTTGAACTGCCGCCGTTCGGTCTCAAGGATGGCCGCTCTGCATTCATCAGGAACATTGAAGACCCGGATGCCAAAGCGCAGCTGCTCGCAATCCAGAACCGGGTGAAGAAGCGGTACGCGGAAATCAGGGAAACTCCCGCCTATACGCTCCAGCGTGTAAGTGATGAACTCGCCCCTCTGAACGGCTACAGCAATACCCTGATCGATATCGTCGCAGAAGTCATCACGCGATTCCGCAAACAGAAGCTCTCGCGCAATGAAATGGACTTCTCCGACTATGAACATTATGCACTGGCCATCCTCAATGCGGCTGATGGGGCGGTCCGTTCGATGTACCAGCAGCAGTTCAAGGAGATCATGATCGATGAATACCAGGACATCAACCGTGTCCAGGAAGCCATCATCCAGTCCCTGAAAAGCGGGGATGAAGCGACGGGCAACCTGTTCATGGTGGGGGATGTCAAACAGTCCATCTACAAATTCAGGCAGGCGGACCCATCCCTGTTCATCGAAAAATCCGAACGCTTCCGTGAGCCCGGCAGCGGCAGGGTCATCAGCCTGAACCACAACTTCCGCTCCCGGGGGGAAGTGATCGACCTGACGAATACAGTATTTGAACGCATCATGGACAGGGAAGTCGGAGAGGTGGAGTACGATGAGACACACCGCCTCGTCCAGGGAAACTACCTGGATACGGCACCACTCGCCTCGGAATGCCACATCATCGAGGATGCCGAGGGCAAGGGGGAGGATGCGGAAATCCTCCATATCGTCCAGGTGGTGAAGCACCTCAGGAAATCGGGGGCGGACTACCGGGACATCGTGATACTGACACGGAATACCAGGGATAACGAAGCATACCGCAAGCTGCTCTCCGAAGCGGAACTGCCGGTGTTCGTCAACAACCGCTCCGGCTATCTCGACACTCTGGAAATCCGTACGATGATCAGCCTCCTGTCCATCGTCGACAATCCGCTCCAGGATGATCACCTGGTCGGTGTCATGCGCCTGCCGATGTTCAACTTCTCGGAGAATGATATCGCACTCATCCGGGCCGCGTCCGACCGGGAATACATGTACGAAGCCCTCGTCAGCTACGGGGGGCCGGCCCTCGTGATGAAGAAGATAGAAGAGTTCCTGGCCACGCTCCGGACGCTGCAGGACTATGCAAGATACATGAGTGTGCCGGAGTTGATCGATGAAATCTATCTGGAGCTCAACATCCTGGAGTATTTCGCAGGCCTCAAGGGCGGCCTCACACGGCGTGCCAATCTGAACGGCTTTGTGGAGAAGGCGATGGATTTCGAGAAGATGTCCCACCTTTCCCTGTATGAATTCATCACCTACATCGACCGCATGATCCAGGATGGTCAGGATTTCGGGGAGGAGAACACGGTCTCCGATGATGCGGATACGCTCCGCGTAATGACGATCCATGCATCCAAGGGACTCGAATTCAACTACGTCATCTATGCCGGTCTGCACAGGCAGCTGAACATGATGGATGTCATGAAGAAGGTGACGATCCATCCGGGTGGGGGCATCGCCTTCAAACGCTTCATACCGGAGCACCAGGTGCTCCTGCCGAGCATCCATGCCCAGGTCGTCAAACAGATGATCCAGCAGGAACGCATCAGTGAGGAGATGCGTCTGGTCTATGTGGCATTGACGCGGGCCATCGACCAGCTGATCATCCCGCTCGTCTACAAGGGGGAGATGAAGGAGAAATTCACCTACGAAGGCGGCAAGGTCCATGCAGACGACAGGCTCTCCATCCGCAGCATCCAGGATCTTCTGGCACCGGTGCTCGTCAATACGCAGATGGATGCACTCGAGGTGCATAATATCGAGGAAGTGGAGGCAGAACCACAGGCCGTAGAATACACTTCCCTTGAAGAGCTGGAGGACTTGAAGATCAGCGGGAACCAGCTGCTGAAGGAACGCATCCTCCACCGGTATCCGCACAGGGAGGCGACCGAGACGGTATACAAGGAGTCCGTGACGGAAATCAAGCGCCGCAACGAAACGCCGCCTGATGACAGTGCCGTCATCAGGCATGATCGTACGCCGAACTTCCGTGCACCGAACTTCCGCAACGAATCGCTCGATGCACCGGTTTTCGGGACGATGATGCACCAGATGATGATGCATCTGCTCAACCGCTACGATGCCCTGCGCACGCTGGATGAGGAAGAACAGGCGGCATTCATCGAACGGATGATCTTCGAACAGACGGCGGACGACCCGCTGATCACCCCGGCGCACCAGAAGCAGATGATCCGGAACATCCACCAGTTCCTGGCGGATGACACGATGCGGCAGCTGCTCAGGGATCAGCAGTCGATCCATACGGAAATCCCGTTCATCATGAACCAGAAGGCCATCGGCTATTCCGGTTTCGACCGGCAGATGGTGCAGGGGATCGTCGATGCGCTCCTCGAGATGGACGATGATTTCGTCATCATCGACTATAAGACGGACCGGGTGGCGCACACCGGTCTGAATGAAGCCGACCTCGTGGAAAAGTACCGTACGCAGATGGATATATACAGGCGCTCAATAATGCAGGCGCTCAGGAAAGATGTTACGGTATATCTATATTTCTTTGACTATGGAGCGATTAAATTTGATAACTGACAGCACACGTTCAAGCATTATCCTCGGCATCCTGTTCTTCGGTGTACTGCTGATGAACGGCCTCTATTTCATGATGCCCTATGAAGCGTTGAACCCTTATGAATACTTGAGCGGCAGCAATCTGAGCACCTTCCAGGTGCTGGATATCTTCATCGGCGGAGCCATCGTGCCGCTTGTGGCCCTGTCCACAGGCTATCTCATCCATGCCTTCAGGCATTACGGCATCGGCAACCTTGCCAAAGTGGCGGCTTTCGTGCTGGCACTCGGCATCGTCCAGACTTTCTTCATCTTCGCCTTCGACTTCCTGCCCGGTCTGGCGCTGATGGCACTGGTTGCGCTGCTCTTCCTGAAGGCGCACTGGGCGGTATCCCTCATTTCGGCGATGCTGCTGTTCCTCTTCCATCTGACTGCCAACGTCCTTGTCGGCTTCTTTGCAAGCATCGGCTCGCCGACCGACATCATCTATACGGCCCTGCAGGATGTCCAGGAGTTCACGAGTGTCTTCAGGAGTACGGATTACTTCGCAATCATTGCACTGAACATCGAACTGTTCTCAAGAAATGTGATCAGTGAAATGTACGGGCTCCTCTTCACCGTGCTGCCATGGCTGCTTGTGGGCATCAGCCTCGGACAGCTCAATATTGTCCGCTTCATCCGGTCGAATCCGGTGATGCACATCATCCTCTTCGTCGTGCTCGCCGGCGGCGGAATGGCGGTCAAGATGATCCAGGTGCTGACACTCGGCAGCTACAGCGGCCGCCTTCTGGCAGAAAACTTCGGCGGGCCCGTACTCGCCCTCGGTTATTTCCTGCTGCTGATGTACCTTACGGTCGCCGTACCGCCTGCCATCCTGGAAGTGTTCAGGCGCACGGGCAGATATGCACTGACCCTGTATATCCTGTCCAACATCGTGTTCATGCTGATATTCTATGGAATTGGCGCCGGTCTGTATGGGGAAATGGAAATTTCCACCATGATTTGGACGGCACTCGTCGTCCATGTTTTCGTGGTGGTGCTCGCCACGGTCATGCACCGGTACCGGATCAGAAGCATCGAGGATTTATTTACGAATAATTCTGAAAATGGAATCAACAGATAGACATTGTCTGTTATAATGAAGTAAATACACACATAAGGAGCGTATTCCATGAAATTTTTAACATTCGATTATGGGAATCATACGTATTACGGCGTCAAAGTGAAGCGTGAGGAAAGTGTCTGGATTCTTCCGAAACTGTTTGAAGCGTTCGGGGACGAAGCGGATTATCCTAAAACCCTGCTTGAAGGCATTTCCAGATACCACACGCTGGATTTCCAGGAACATGTCCGAAAATTAGTGGAAAAAGCACAGAATTCAGGGGACGCCGACAAGTACAAGGCGCCTTTCAACGATATTACATTCCGTGCGCCGGTGACGCCGCCGAACAATGTGATCGCCTTTGGCAGGAACTACAAAAAGCACGCTGAAGAGCTGAACAATGAAGTGCAGAGCCTGTATGTATTCACGAAGGCGGCGACCAGCCTGGTCGGTGATGAGGCGACGATTCCGAACCATCAGGATATCACCAGCGAGCTGGATTACGAAGGGGAGCTCGGTGTCGTCATCGGAAAGCGCGCAGAAAAGATCCAGAGTTCCATGGCGCTGGATTATATATACGGCTACACGATCATCAACGATATCACTGCCCGCGACCTGCAGAAGGAGCACCATCAGGCCTTCCTTTCCAAGAGCCTGAAGGGCGGATGCCCGATGGGACCTTTCATCGTCACGAAGGATGAGTTGCCGAACCCTGAGCAGACGGCCATCGTGACCAAGGTCAACGGCGATATCCGACAGGATGGCAGCACCCGCGAGATGGTGTTGAAACTCGATGAACTGATCGCTGAAATCTCCAAATATGTCACGCTCGAGCCGGGCGACATCATCGCCACAGGTACACCAAGCGGCGTCGGTGCCGGCATGAACCCGCCGCAGTTCCTGAAGCCCGGGGATGAAGTCCGCGTATCCATCAATGGCATCGGCACATTGACGACATATATTGATAAGTAATCTCTCCTGAAATATGATAAGATATTCTTGATTCATATTTGAAAGGAAGATTAAATGATACACTTGCATCTGACATCGCTCGTCCTTGCGATCATCCTATTCATCATCACGTATAATTCGATCGATCGTCCGGATGGCGAATCCAAGTATTCAAAAGCATTGCATATGGTCCTGAGACTGATCTATCTGATCATCCTGTTCACTGGTCTCATGCTGTTCCTGGACTTCAGCAGTGGCGACCAGATGATGTATGGACTCAAATTCCTTGCAGGTCTCATTACAATCGGCCTGATGGAGATGGCATTGATCAAACAGCGTAAAAAAGGTACAGGGCGCAACCTCGTCATCGCGCTGGTCATTTTCCTGGTCGTGACGATTGCACTTGGAATCTATTTACCGGCAGGCCCGTTGAGCGCATTGTTCGCATAATCGGAATGGGGCCAGGCACTCTTTTACAGGGTGCCTTTTTTCATGCAAATTTGTGAACGTTTATTGAAATGATGCTTTTTTCAAATTTTATCTAGTATACTGGCAGTATAAAAATAGAAGGTAGGATAGCAATGAAGAGAATAATGATATATATGGCGGTTCTGCTCATGGGCATGTCCGTGTCGAACGGCGAAGCAGCGGCCCAGGAGGCAGATGAGGCACGGATCTATACGATTGTCGTCGACCGCTTCCTGAATGGAAATTCCGGCAATGACATCAATGTCACGGATGATGAAGATGCGCCACTGCCATTCGGTGGGGACTTCGAGGGCATCCAGAACAACCTGGACTACATACAGGGCATGGGCTTCGATACGCTGATGCTTTCTCCGGTATTTGACAGGGCGGATGACGATTACCTCGGCTACGATGTTGAAAGCTACGGGGAGATCGAAGCGGCATTCGGTGGCGCAGAAGCATTCCAGAACCTGATCGACGCTGCACATGAGAGGGATATGGAAGTAGTCGTCGATATGCCGGTCACCTCAACTGAGGGCTACGCGACACTCGCAAACCCGGTGCTGAACGATCTTCAGCAGAGCTACTACGATATGATAGACGCCGAATTCATCGACCTGAACAACGCGGACAATCAGGCACGATACCAGCAGATGGCCCAGACATTCGTCGATGAATATGATGTCGATGGGCTCAGCATGACCGTCGTCCAGGATGGCATCGACGCCGGCACTTTCATGCCGGAAGGTGTAACGACCTACGGCATCATTCCTGACGCGTCACTCTCTGCAGAAGGGTTCAGCCACATGAGTGATCCGTCCATGACGGACGCATTGGCGGAATCCTTCAGTACGACAGACAGGGAGATTCCTGCACATCCGACGGACGGCACGCTGCTGCTTGCCGACCACTGGTTCACAGACCGCTTCACGAAGCATGCGGTCGAAGAGAACATGTTCCCGGGCACACGCATCAGCCAGCTCACCGCCTATCTGTATGCATATCCGGGACCGATCGCCTTCCAGTATGGTACGGAAGTCGCCCTGAACGGTGACGATATTCCCCATGTGCACCGGCAGATGGACCTATGGACCGATCAGGAAGTCGTGGATTACATTGAATCACTCCATGGTGTGATTTCCCAGCATCCAAACATGTTCGAGGGTGAGATGGATATCCTGAAGAATGAAGGGGGACACTATGTACAGAGATACCGTACTTCCGATGTCGACTTCATTTTGAATCTGAATGACACTTCCGTCACGGAAAATGTCGAGATCCCCATCGAATCACAGGATGAAGGGAAGATGCTCAGCGGTCTCCTGATCGGTGACCTGCTTCGCAGTGGAGACATGGAAGGGGATGCTTTCCTGGCGGTACTGGACCGCGAAGAGGCGGAACTGTATGCAGTAATCGAGGAAAGAGGCTTCAATAACGGCTATATCTATGCCGGCCTCATCATCTTCGGCGGGTTCGGCATCTTCATCTGGCTCGTTGCGAGGAAAAGAAGACCGGGACAAGAATAGTTGAATAGTGGCAGAATGGCAGACGGCCGGGATATCCATCCCGGCCGTTTTCCTGTTCATGGAACGGGGACGGTAATCCATCATCTTCCGGGTCATTAATGAGGCTTCGAATTATATTGATACAGTGTAATGTTTTGAGTAGTTTTACATCGATATAATTAGACTATTCAGAAATATGGGTTATAATGAGAAATATGATATTTTATTAACATTTGCAGTAAAATAATTCATGCATGAGGAGGACAACCGATGGACGCACAGATTGCCGTCATCACAGGAGCAGGAAGCGGCCTTGGTGCCGCGCTTGCAGGGAGATATTCAGAAGAGGGGTCTCACGTATGCCTGCTCGGAAGAACACGCAAAAAGCTTGAACGTACGGCTGAAGGGCTGTCTGGCAGCCATTCGATCCACGAAGTGGACATCGCTTCAAAAGGGAATGTCAAGGAAGTGATGGATGCAATCGGGGAGACATATGGCCCCATCGACCATCTGGTGAATAATGCCGGCGTCGGCATATTCAGGCTGGCGGAAGAACTGGATGGGCAGTCCGTCGACCGGATGATCGATACGAACCTTAAGGGGACCATACATTGCACCCAGGCGGTGCTCCCCACGATGAAGCAGCGGAACTCGGGATCGATCGTCAATATCGTCTCCGCTTCAGGAAAAGTGGCGAAGGAGTATGAAAGTGTCTATAGTGCCAGCAAGTTCGGTGTCCGCGGCTTCGCTGAAGCGCTGTCGGAGGAGCTGAAAAGTCATGATGTCAAGCTTTTCTCCGTCTATATGGGCAACATGCAGACGGATCTGTGGCAGGACGATCATCCTGCAGAACAGGATGACTATATGTGTCCGGAGGATGTTGCAGAGGTCATAGTGGAGAATCTGAAGATACGAAGGAACCTTTCGGTCAGTGACATTACAATATTGAACCGCTAGAACGGTGCATGAAGTGCGGAACAGAAGACATCTGAAGGGGAGGCATCATGTTCCGCAAAAGCACATGACGTAACAGCGCAGTGAAATGAAGATATCAAAAACATGGGGGAATACGTATGTCGGACTTTTTAAGTTATCTGAGTGGACTGGTATGGAACCAGTACTTCATTTATGGATTTCTGCTGATAGGCCTTGGATTTACAATCGCGACGAAATTTGTGCAGGTGACCCATCTCAGGGATATGGTGCGCCTGACATTCAGCAGGGACAGCTCGGAAAGCGGGATATCCTCGTTCCAGGCAATCTCCCTCTCACTCGGAAGCCGAGTGGGTACCGGAAACATCGCCGGGGTGGCAACCGCCATCGCACTTGGGGGCCCGGGGGCGGTCTTCTGGATGTGGCTGATGGCTTTCTTCGGTGCAGCGACATCCTTCATCGAGGTCACACTCGCCCAAATATTCAAAAGCGAACAGAATGGCAAGTACAGGGGCGGTGCGCCCTACTATATCGACAAGGGCCTGGGATTCAGGAAATTTGCGGTTACATACGCCATTGTGGCGATCATCGCCAAAGGCCTGATGCTGATGAACATCCAGTCCAATACCGTCGCTCTCGGATTCGAGGAGGCCTTCGGCATCAACAGGATATTCGTCGGCCTGTTCCTTGTCGGTGTGCTGATACTGGTAGTGTACGGTGGGGTCAAAAGGATTGCCCGGACGGCAGAAGCCATCGTGCCTTTCATGGTCGTCGGCTATCTCGTGCTCTGCCTGGTTATCATCATAGCGAACTTCGGACAGATTCCAGAAGTGTTCACGCTGATATTCTCCAGCGCCTTCGGAGCCCAGGCGACATTCGGCGGGATGGTCGGATCCGCCATCGCCTGGGGCGTCCAGCGCGGCTTCTTCTCCAATGCGGCAGGCTCCGGTGGTGAGACATTCGAAGGGGCGGCAGCGGAAGTCTCCCACCCGGCGAAGCAGGGGCTTGTGCAGAGCTTCGCAGTCTACATGGACACCTGGGTCATCTGTACGATGACGGCCTTCGTGATACTGATCACCGGCATGTACAATGTCGAGGAAGCAGGCGTCAGCAATGTGCCCGGTGTGGTCGCAGGACCTGCCAATGTCCAGCTTGCGATAGACAGCGTCTTTACAGGATTCGGCAGCGCCTTCCTGGCCATTGCCCTCCTGTTCTTCTGTTTCACGACGATGCTTTCATACTACTATAAGGCAGAGACAAGCCTGATGTATCTGAACTCCATCAAAAGGATTCCTCTGATGGACAGCCTGCTCAAATTCGGCATCATCGTCTTTGCACTGATAGGCAGCATCGTTTCCGCTGAAAACGCATGGACAATCGGAGACATCGGCCTTGGCAGTATGGGCTACCTGAACGTCATCGCCATCGTCCTTCTGGCAAGAGTGTCACTGAAAGCGCTGAAGGATTACGATGAGCAGAAGAAGGCGGGCCTCGATCCCGTCTTCGATCCGGTAAAGCTCGGCATCAGGAACGCAGACTTCTGGGAGCACCAAAATCCTTATATCGACAAGAAAGAGGATGGAAATAAAAATTCCAGAAGCGATGAAAATCGAAGTGAATAGGTTCAGCCCTGTATCCCATGGTGGGTACAGGGCTTTTTTGCGCCGAGCGAAGAGCAGCAGAACGTCCATCCCCTCAAATCGGAGGAGCCGCAAGGCCTTGCGGGGTATGGATTTACACGGTCAGGATAATTATACATGATGCGTTTATTTCATTCACAAAATGGATATAGAGGTGAGTACAAATTGGTCTTCTTCATACGAATTGCAAACAGCACAGGGTCTGTGCATCGCGTATAGGCCGGAAGACTGGAACAGACAAGAAGCTATAGGAGGCAAAGCATGGAGGCGTTTTTAAGCTGGTTGAGTGGTATGATATGGAACCAGTATTTCATATATGCATTTCTGATCATCGGGTTGGGATTCACCATCGCCACCGGGTTCGTCCAGGTGACCCAACTGAAGGATATGGCAAAATTGACATTCAAGAGGAATGAATCGAAAAGCGGGATATCCTCCTTTCAGGCGATTACACTGTCACTCGGAAGCCGGGTGGGCACAGGAAATATCGCTGGGGTTGCGACGGCAATCACTCTGGGAGGGCCGGGGGCGCTGTTCTGGATGTGGGTCATGGCATTTTTTGGAGCGGCCACATCATTCATCGAGGTGACCCTCGCCCAGATTTATAAGAATAAGCAGAATGGCAGCTACAGGGGCGGCGCCCCATTCTATATCGACAAGGGCCTCGGATTCAGGAAATTTGCGGTCACATATGCCATCGTGGCGATCATCGCAAAGGGGTTCATGATGATGAATATACAATCCAACACGGCCGCGCTCGGCTTTGAAGAGGCATTCGGCATCCATCGGGCGTTCATCGGAGTGTTCCTTGTCGCTGCGCTTGGCCTGGTCGTATTCGGCGGGGTCAAACGGATTGCCAAAACAGCAGAAACGATCATCCCCTTCATGGTCGTCGGCTACCTTCTGCTGTGTGCCATCATCATTACGGTCAATTTCTCCCTGATTCCCGATGTATTCACGCTCGTGGTATCCAGTGCATTTGGTGCAGAAGCCACATTCGGCGGTCTGGTGGGCTCCGCCATCGCCTGGGGTGTGCAGCGCGGGTTCTTCTCGAACGCTGCAGGCTCCGGCGGCGAAACGTTCGAAGGGGCGGCGGCGGAAGTCTCCCACCCGGCGAAGCAGGGGCTTGTGCAGAGCTTTGCGGTCTATATGGATACTTGGATCATCTGTTCGATGACCGGTTTTGTGATACTTATTACTGGAATGTTCAATGTGGAAGCGGCAGGGGTGAGCAACATCCCGGATGTGACGGCGGGACCGGCCAACGTCCAGTTCGCCATAGACAGCGTCTTCCAGGGATGGGGCAGCGCCTTCCTGGCCATCGCTCTCCTGTTCTTCTGCTTTACGACGATGCTTTCATACTATTATAAGGCTGAGACCAGCCTGATGTACCTGAATTCCATAAAGGACATGCCGTGGACACTGAACGTGCTCAAACTGGGCATCCTCGTCTTTGCCCTGGTCGGCAGCATCGTTTCCGCCGAAGCGGCCTGGACGCTCGGGGATATTGGCCTCGGGAGCATGGCATACCTGAATATCATCGGCATCACCCTGCTGTCCAAAGTGGCCCTCAGGACACTTTCGGACTATAAGGCCCAGAAGAAAGCAGGCCGGGACCCGGTCTTCGACCCGGTGGAACTGGGCATTGAAAATGCCGATTTCTGGGAAAAGAAGACTTATGAAAAAGAGGAGGAAGAGGAAAAGGTATATACCGTTCCCAAATCGGACGGCAAAGCGAAATATGGCATGCCGAAGAATGGCTACTGACAGACAGAATGAAAAGCCCCTCCGCTCGGAGGGGCTTTTCATTCTATTCATGCAGCTTTTTCATTTTCTCTATCGACTTGTATCCCACCATGTTGAGCACGCTTTTCGGGCTGGAGTATGGTGGGGAATAGGCGACTTCAATGTTGGCGAGGTCCATGGCAGTTCCTCCGAGACGGATGTGGGCCGACAGGATGTCGATACGCTTGTCGACGCCTTCGGTGCCGACGACGACGGCACGCAGTATCTTGCCATCCGCTTTGCCGACATAGGCGCGGACATGGATCGGTACGCTGTCCGACATGTATCCGGCCTTGTTCTTCTGCCTATGATCGACAATGAAGTGCGGATAGTCCAAAAGCTCCGGCACCGTCAGTCCGAGGGTGGCGATATCATAGTCGAAGAAGCGCATGATGTTGGTGCCGAGCAGCCCTTCGAAGCAGACCGAGCTGTCTCCGCTGATCTGGTTGCTGATGACATATGCCATCCTATGGGCGCCCCACGCAAGCGCAACATGGACCGGACGGTCGACATGGTGGTAGTTCGTTTCGATCGCATCCCCGACAGCATACACATTTTCCCTGTTGGTACTGCCGTGCTTATCGGTGCAGATATAGCCATCTTCATTCAATGTTATGCCCGAGCCCTCGAGGAAATCGGTGCGCGGTGTAATGCCGATGCCCGCGATGATGATCGGCGCTTCGATCTCCTCGCCGTTCGAGAGGGTCGCAGTATCCCCGTCGACTTCAACAATTTCCGTATCAAGTTTCACGCCGACACCGCGGGACTTCAGCTCCTCCATGAAGAAATCGCTCATGTCCGGCTCGAGTGGGCGGTAGATTTCTGTCTCCCGGTGTACCAGCGTCACCTCGATGCCACGATGCACAAGGTTCTCGGTCATTTCAAGGCCGATGTAACCTGCACCTACGACGACCGCGCGAGTGACATTCTTCCGCTCGATATGGGCCATGATGGCATCAAGGTCCTCCAGTGAGTGGAGGACGAAGGCCTGTGGTACATCGATCAGTGCAGGGACAAGGCGGGGGGAACTGCCGGGGGAGAGCACAAGATAATCATATTCCGCATCGAAAGTGCGGCCATTCCTGATATCCTTCACCTGGACCGTCCTGTTCTCCGTATCGACACCAGTCACCTGGTGATGGGTTTTGACGGTGACATTGCGCTTCCCGAAACTTTCGGGCGTCGCTGCGACCAGCTGGTCGCGTTCCTCGACTTCACCGCCGATATGGTAGGGGAGTCCGCAGTTGCCGTAGCTGATATCACGGCCCTTTTCATAGATGGTGATGTCAATTTCCGGATCGATCCGCCTGAGCTGGGCGGCTGTCGTCGCCCCTCCGGCCACACCGCCCACAATAATAACTTTTGCCATGCTTACACTCCTTCGTTGAAATAGAACATCGCTACCGTGCCATTACCGGTGTGGCTGCTGATCGTCGGTCCGATTGTACTGATTTTGACATCAGTGATATCCGTCCCGTCCAATATCTTCTGCTTCAGCTGTTCCGCCTGGGATTCTGCATTGGCCTGGGTGATGTGAACCTCACGGGACACATTGTCTGCAATCAGGTGCTTGACCATGCTGCTGTGGACCTTCTTGATGCCGCGGTGCTTCTCAAGCGGCACGAGTTTTCCCTCTTCGACATGGAGCAGCGGCTTGATGTTGAGCAGGCCGCCGAGGAATGCCTGCCCTTTGGAGAGACGACCGCCTTTTGCCAGATAGTCGAGGTCATCGACGGTGAAGAAGTGGCGGATCGCCTTGACGTCCTTTTCCACTTTGGCAACCACTTCCTCTTTGGCCAGGCCTTCCTTCACATAGCCGTGGGCACGCTCCACGATGAGGCCGAGGCCGTAGCTTGCCGCCTTCGTATCGATGATGGTGATGTCTGCATCCGGATGATCATCGAGAATCGTATCCCGGGCGATCACTGCGCTCTGGTAAGTACCCGAGAGTTCGCTCGAGAGCGCCATGTAGAGTGTGGGTTCATCCTGGTCCACGTATTTCCTGAAGACTTTCGTGAAGTCTTCAGGGTTCGCCTGGCTCGTCAGCGGCCGTTTGCCATCCGAGATGGCGTCAAGCACCTCCGTGCTCGAAATTTCATACTGGTCCAGATAATCCTCGTCGTCAATCGTGATCTTCAAGGGGATCATTTCAACATCCATCCTGTTCAATTCGTCTATGGAAATGTCTGAACAGCTGTCTACAATCAATTGCATATCATCTGCTCCCTTCTTTTTATAGTTTCAATTTGAAAAAGTCATTCAGGAATTGGCCGATACCCTCATTATTGTTGGTATCCGTCATGTAGTCCGCCACCGTCCTGATTTCATCGATGGCATTGCCCATCGCCACACCATGCTCGACATAGCGGAGCATCTCCGTATCATTGTCCTCATCGCCGAAAGCAATCGTATGCTTTTGGTCGATGCCGAGGTAGCCCCGGCAGTAGTCGACGCCGACCGCCTTGTTGATGCCCTTCTTGACGATTTCAATGACCGGGTAGGGCGCACCCCAGCGGCGGTGCTCGATCGTCTCGGCGAACAGGTCGTCCAGCGCCTGCCTGATCGCCGGTACTTCCGGCTCTTCGGCCTGGATCAGTATGGTCGTCGGACCGGATTCGATGTTCTGTGTCAGATCCCCGATCTTGACCTGCGGATTTCCCATACTGAAGGCTTCGAACAATACCTCGTCATGATAGTGGATATATACATTGTCCTTCACTTCGGCAATGATGTTCTGTATATTCAGGTCCGGTACACGCTTGACGATCTCCTGGGCGACTTCGAGATCGAGTTCCTCGTGTACGGTCTTGAAATAGAGATCCTGGGGATGGTGCACGAAGGCACCGTTGAAATTGACGATTGGTGTGTCCATGCCCAGCTCCCTGTAGTAGGGTTCGCTTGCTCTATAGGGGCGGCCGGTTGAAATCATGATTTCGTGGCCGCGGGTCTTCAGTTCAAATAGTACTTTTTTGGTGAATGGGCTGACTGTCTTTTCGTCTGTCAGCAGCGTCCCATCCAGGTCCAAACATATAAGATGCTTTTCCATTACGGCAAATCTCCTTGTCCAACATTCATAAAACTATCATAACTATCATATCATTTATGTTTATATAGTGTAATTTTTTTGATATATTATTAGTATATACTCTAAAAGGAGTGAGATAAATGGATAAAGCAATGGAAGAAAGCATGATGGGTGCCCTTGAGAACGTCATCGACCCGGAACTCGGCATCGATATCGTCAACCTTGGCCTCGTCTATGGTGTCCATCTTGATGAAGATGGCAATGCAGGTGTTGAAATGACACTTACATCCATGGGCTGCCCGATGGGACCACAGATTGTGGACCAGGTCAAAACTGCACTCTCGGAACTTCCCGAAGTCAAAGAGACGGAAGTCAACATCGTATGGAATCCGCCATGGGATAAAGATAAAATGAGCCGTTACGCCAAGATTGCACTCGGTGTAACATAAGCTGGTCAGCATATAGGAAAATCCCGCAGCCTGGAGGTTGCGGGATTTTTTTGTGTCCAATCCCCCTTATACGGGTATGGAGGATGCAGAATGAATAAAGCCCCTCAATAATGAGGGGCAGTCTACAGGAAGAATATATGATACAGGATGGCGAATGAACCCAGCGCAAAACAGTAGTAGGTGAATATTGCGAGATTCCCCCGCTCCATCACACCCTGCAGCCACTTCAGACCGAAGTATGTGGCGATGATGCTGGCGATGAAGGCAAGTGCGTAAGGAACGGCGAGCGACATGATCTCGGGGTCGTTTACAAGGTCCCCGACGGAGATCAGCGCTGTGCCGAGCGACACCGGAATGTAGAGCAGGAAGACGAACCGGAGGGCGTTCTTCTGGTTCATGCCGACAGCCATCGAACCGACGAGTGCCGCACCGCTGCGACTCACACCAGGCATCAGTGCGACGCACTGGGCCAGTCCGACGATGATGGCATCCTTGACGTTCAGGTCCCCATCCCGCTTTACACCCCGTTTGTTCTTGATGAACCAGAGTGCAATGCCGGTGACGAACAGCATCAGGCCGACCGTCAGCATGGAGACGTTGTCCCCGATGATGTCCTTGAGCAGGATGCCGAGGACGCCGACCGGAATGGTGGCGATGACGAGATAGATGGTATAGCGGAAGTCTTCTGTCGCCTCCTCATCCCGTGCCCCTTTGAAAAGAAACCGGCTCAGATTGATGACAATTGCCGTAATGTCCATCCGGTAGATGAACAGGATTGCGACGAGCGAAGCGGTGTTCAGCAGTATTTCGAATGACAGCCCCCGCGCCTCGATTCCGAATATTTCCCGGGCGATGACGAGATGGCCGCTGGATGAAACGGGTATGGGTTCAGTGAACCCCTGCAGCAGCCCTAAAAATATGTAACGGATAATTTCCATGATGTCCATGATTCAACCTCCTATGAAACCCTAGAATATTAATATAAAATAAATGCCGTATAAAAGCCATCAATTACTTGAAAATTCATGTCGAGAGTGTATAATATAGTTAAAGGTCAAAAAAGGTCAAACATTATTCCCATGAATTTTGAGAAAAACAGCCCTTTATTTTCGCAGAAGAGGTGATGAATATGGATATCAACAGAATGACGTACACCGTGCAGTCCATCATCGAACGGGCACAGTCGATCTCCGTGGACCTGAAGCTCCAGTCGATAGAAGTGGAGGCCGTCATGAAGGGACTACTGACTGTCGACGAAAGCATGGCGCGGGATGTACTGGAACGGGCGAACATCGATGTGGACGCACTGCTCGCAAAATATGATGAAAAGCTGTCGAAGTACAACGTGGTCAAAGGCGACAATGTCCAGTATGGCCAGTATATGTCGAACGGATTCACGCAGCTTGTGAACCGGGCCGAGAAGATCATGGCCGAGATGAAGGATGAATATGTATCTGTCGAGCATATGCTGATGGCCGGCATCGAGACGGAACCGATCCTGAAGGATACTGTCGGGAACAAGAATGAAGTGATCAGGGAAATCATCAACAAAGTCAGAGGGGGAAACCATGTGACAACACAAAATCCGGAAGTGCAATATGAAGTGCTTGAAAAATATGGGCGCGACCTTGTCGAGGAAGTCCGGAGCGGCAATGTGGATCCGGTGATCGGACGCGATGAGGAAATCCGCAATTCGATCCGCATACTGAGCCGCAAGCGCAAGAACAACCCGGTGCTGATCGGTGAGCCGGGGGTCGGCAAGACGGCCATCGTGGAAGGGCTCGCCCAGCGCATCGTACGCAAGGATGTACCGGACAGCCTGCTCGATAAGACCATCTTCGAACTCGACCTGTCCGCACTTGTCGCCGGTGCCAAGTACCGCGGTGAGTTCGAGGAGCGCCTGAAGGCGGTCCTCAAGGAAGTGAAGGAATCCGAAGGGCGCATCCTGCTCTTCATAGATGAAATCCATATGCTGGTCGGCGCCGGCAAGACCGAAGGCGCCATGGATGCCGGCAATATGCTGAAGCCGATGCTTGCCCGCGGTGAACTCCACTGCATCGGTGCGACCACACTGAATGAATACCGCGAGTATATCGAAAAGGACTCTGCCCTGGAACGCCGTTTCCAGAAGGTCCAGATACCGGAACCGGATGTCGAGGATACGATTTCCATCCTCCGCGGACTGAAGGAGCGCTATGAGGTGCACCACGGGGTGAGGATCACCGACCGTGCCCTCGTTGCAGCGGCTGAACTGTCCGACCGCTATATCACCGACCGCTTCCTGCCGGACAAAGCGATCGACCTGATGGACCAGGCGAGTGCCACAATCCGCACGGAGATGGGCTCCAACCCGACCGAGCTCGACCAGATCAACCGCCGTGTCATGCAGCTCGAAATTGAGGAGCAGGCACTGAAGTCGGAGGACGATTCCGTATCAAAAGCACGGCTTGAAGAGCTCCAGAAGGAGCTGTCCGAAGCACGTGAAGCCCAGCAGTCGCTCGCCCAGCGCGTGGAGCGGGAGAAAGGTCAGATCCAGAAGGTCAATGATAAGCGCGAGGAGCTTGACCGTACACGCCAGGAGCTGGATGATGCCGAGAACAACTATGAGCTTGAAAAGGCGGCTGAACTCCGCCATGGCAGACTGCCGCAGCTCGAGCGCGAACTCGCCGAGCTTGAAGCGGCACTGCAGGAGGAGAGCGCCGGGGAGAACCGCATCATCCGTGAAGTGGTGACGGAGGATGAAATCGGCTATATCGTCAGCCAGTGGACGGGCATCCCGGTCTCCAAACTCGTCGAGACGGAAAAGGACAAGTTGCTGAAGCTCTCCGACATCCTGCATGAACGCGTAGTCGGCCAGGATGAAGCGGTCGATCTCGTTGCTGACGCCGTCATACGGGCGCGGGCAGGCATCAAGGATCCGAACCGTCCGACCGGCAGCTTCCTCTTCCTCGGTCCGACCGGTGTCGGCAAGACGGAACTTGCCAAGACACTGGCGGCGACGATGTTCGATTCCGAGAAGCACATGATCCGGATCGACATGAGCGAGTATATGGAGAAGCATGCCGTATCAAGGCTCATCGGTGCACCGCCTGGATATGTCGGACATGAGGAGGGCGGCCAGCTGACAGAAGCCATCCGCCGTCAGCCGTATTCCGTCATCCTGCTCGATGAAGTGGAGAAGGCACACACGGATGTCTTCAACATCCTGCTTCAGCTGCTTGATGAAGGCCGCCTGACGGATTCGAAAGGACGCGCCGTCGACTTCAGGAATACGATCATCATCATGACATCGAATATCGGTTCGAACCATCTGCTCGATACGGTGATGGAAGATGGGGAGATATCCGAGGGCACGAAAGACATCGTCATGAAGGAAGTCCACCAGTATTTCAAACCTGAGATCATCAACCGCATGGACGACATCGTCATCTTCAGCCCGCTGTCCAGGGAGAACATGAAGCTCATTACGGACAAGCTGATCAACGACCTGAACAGGCGGCTTACCGATCAGCATATGACCGTAGAAGTCACGGACGCGGTCAAGGACTGGATATCAGAAGAGGCCTATGAACCGCAGTTCGGTGCAAGACCCCTCAAACGCTTCATCCAGCGCCACATCGAGACGCCGCTTGCGAGGAAGCTCATTGAAGCGGATCTGTCTGAAGGCATCAATGTAAAGATCGACTATCAGGATGGCGCACTTCAATTCGATATGTAGTACAGAGGCAAGCAGGCCGTATCCCAGGCGGGGTACGGTTTTTTTGTGCAGTCCGGCAACTCTTTATACGAAGAGAAAGTATCATTTTACAACTTAAAATTCAAAGAAAAATTTGAATTATCTGTAATTTTATAATAAAATTGATTCAAGTCCCATCAGATTTTTGCAGATGGGTACGGTACATCATTTCTCCCCTTTTTCTCCATTACATCCTGAATTTGACATAACACGTCACTCTTGTATACTAACCATGTACTTGTTCTTGAGTAGGGAAAGATAACCAACTTACTAGGAGGAGATTTATTTGAAGAATTACACACTGTTACTTATGCTCGGTCTTATTCTCGTACTGGCAGCCTGCGGCAATGGAGGCTCTGAAGGGGGAGGCTCTGAAGGGGGAGACTCCGCAGAAGGGGAATCCAGTGGAGATTCTGGAGCTGAATCCGGCAAGCTGGCTGAACTTCAGGAAAGTGGCACAGTAAGTGTCGGGTTTGCGAATGAACCGCCGTACGCATATGAAGATTCCGAAAGTGGAGAACTTGAAGGCGCGGCAATCGACATTGCGACAGCGGTGTTCCAGGAAATGGGCATCGACAATGTAGAAGGTCACCTGACCGACTGGGGAGAGCTGATTCCAGGCGTACAGGCTGGACAGTATGATGCGATCACCGCCGGTATGGCAATCCTGCCGGACAGATGTGAAAACGCATTGTTCGCAGAACCGGAAATGCAGTACGGTGAAGGTCTCGTCGTCGAAGCAGGCAACCCGCATGATATTCACAGCTATGCAGATATCGCAGAAAATCCTGACGTGACAGTGGCACTGATGGAAGGAACAACACAGTTCGACTTCCTGGATCAGGAAGGCGTGGATCCAAGCCAGATCATGTCAGTCGGAGACATCCCTGCACAGCTTTCAGCGGTACAGTCCGGCAATGCAGATGTTACAGCAGCAACCGAAGCAACATTGAGGGCGGCATATGAATCACTGGATAGTGAGGATGTGGAAATCGTCGAAGATTTTGAACAACCGGATATCGATGGAATTCCAAGTTATGGAGCAGCAGCCTTCAACCTTGAGGACGAAGAGTTGCGCAATGCATATAACGATGCGCTCGAAACGTTGAAGGAAGAGGGGACAATCGACGAGATTCTTGATGAGTCCCAAGGCTTTACTGCTGAAAACAACCGGGTGGAAGTCGGAGAAATGACAACTGCGCAACTATGTGAAGCCGAATAATCTTTTCAGGTCCAGTCATTCCTTGGGAAACACTGGGCCTTTTTATTGGCAGATAAGGAGTGAGGAAAATGTTTGATACCGGGGTGAACATACTGACCTACCTGTCCCAGGGTGCATGGACGACCATCAGCATATTTCTGACAGCCACATTCTTTTCCTTTGTGATGGCTTTCATTGCCGGCCTCTCACGGCTGGCGAAAAATCCATTGATTCGTGGATTTACTACAGTATATGTTGAAATCTTCCGGGGGACATCGCTGATAGTCCAGCTTTTCTGGCTCTATTATGCCGTGCCGATGCTGTTCAATATCGATCTTGGAAGCAACTGGTGGGTAGGGGTCGTTGCGATTGCACTGAACTACGGGGCCTATATGTCGGAAGTGGTCAGAAGTTCCATTCTTTCCATCGACAAAGGGCAGACGGAAGCGAGTATCGCACTGAATCTTTCGAGATTCCAGCGCATGAGACATATCATACTGCCTCAGGCGCTCAGGCTGATGCTGCCTGAGTTCGGCAACTATTCAATTCAGATACTTAAAGGGACTGCACTTGTTTCACTGATCGGCCTGACGGACATCCTCTATTATGGGGACATATACCGTTCTTCCAATCTTTCCGAAGGCCCGCTGGCATATCTGATGGTGCTCGTCATGTACTTCATCATTGCATTGCCGCTCATCTGGCTTTCCAAACAAGGTGAGAAAATGTCCAGGAGAGGGGTGGCGAGCTGATGTCAGCAACATATTGGAGTTGGGAAACATTCGTCGATGCATTTCCGATCATACTGGAAGGACTCAAAATCACGCTGGGTCTCACCATTGCGAGCTATCTGCTGGCAATGGTGGCTGGATTCATCTGGCTGATACTCGAGTCCACACCGGTCAAGCCGTTCAATTTCATCGTCTACTGGATCAAGGAATTCATACGGTCCACGCCACCGATCGTACAGATTTTCTTCCTGTACTTTGCGTGGCCGATGGTTCCGTATATCGGAACATCGTTCACACCATTCGTCGCTGCCATGCTGGCTCTGGGCATCCACTTCTCGACCTACATCAGCGAAGTGTACCGTTCCGGTATAGAAAGTGTGGACAAGGGGCAATGGGAGGCATCAACGGCACTCAACTTTTCAACAAGGGACAAATGGTCTAAAATCGTCCTGCCACAGGCACTGCCACCAACGATACCGATGCTCGGGAACTACCTGATCATCCTGTTCAAGGAAGTGCCGCTTGCAGCAACAATCGGGGTGGTCGGCATACTGAGTATCGCACGGAGCTACGGCGCGCAGACATGGTCCTATATCGAACCGCTGACCATCGTCGCCATCCTGTTCCTCCTGCTCAGCTATCCTTCTGCACTGTTGATCAGAAGGCTTGAAAATAAAATGAATCGTCGATTCGACAAAAAGCCAAAGAAAGTGAAGGTGGCCGAATAATGGAACCAATCGTACAATATAAGGATGTTCATAAGTCATTCGGTGATACACATGTCCTGAAGGGCATCAATCTCGATATCTACCCGACTGAAAAGATTGCGATCATCGGACCAAGTGGCTCAGGGAAGACGACAATCATCCGTCTGCTGATGACACTGGAGGAGCCGACCGATGGGGACATCATCGTCGCCGGCGAAAACCTCTGGAAGATGGAAGTGGGCGGAAAGATGAAGACGGCGAGCGAAAAGCACCTGCGTGCAGTAAGAAAGAATATCGGCATGGTCTTCCAGCACTTCAACCTCTTCCCGCACAAGACGATACTGGACAACTGCGTCACGCCGCTTGTCCAGGTTAAGAAGATGAAGAAGTCGGAAGCGGTGGAACTGTCCAAGCAGATGCTTGATCGCGTGGGGCTTGGAGACAAATACGAAGCATATCCTTCCAACCTTTCGGGCGGCCAGAAACAGCGTGTCGCCATGGCACGTGCACTGGTCATGAAGCCGAAGATCATGCTTTTCGACGAAGTCACCTCAGCACTCGACCCGGAACTCGTGGGGGAAGTGCTCGAAGTCATCCGCGACCTTGCAGAACAGGACGATATGGCCATGGTTCTCGTCACCCATGAGATGGATTTCGCTCTGGAAATCGCAGACCGCGTCCTCTTCCTCGATGACGGTGTCATCGCCGAATCAGGAACAGCTGACGAAGTCATCAACAAATCCGACAACCCGAGACTTCAGGATTTCCTGAGAAGGTTCAGAAAAGAAGAAGTGTAAAGATGGAAGCGCCGGCTGCAGTGAACTGCAACCGGCGCTTTTTTGGTTTGTTCGGAGGACGGGGATGAGTTGGACCATTAATTCATCATCGTAGACGTTACAATGGCAAGTTGGTCATTCCATTGCCCATCACTTTATTAAAATCGACAAAAAAACCCGCCCCGAAGCGGGGCAGGTGTCCATTACTTATGCGTGTTCCATGGCGGTAGCGCCTTTTGCCTGGCGGGAGGCGATTTCAAGTTCGTCCTTATAGGTCTGACGTGTGGCGTCATCCCATTCGAGGATGTCGCCCATCAATTGGATGACGCCCTCTTTGTATTTTTCTACATTGGCGATGTCGAAGTAAAGTTCACCTGTGCGTCTGACGAAGTAGTCGCGTGGATTTGCAGCCATTTCGTGCTGAATGCTGTAGATGACTTTCGCATGAACATCCTTCGTCAGTCCATAGTGCTCTGAAGCCTCACCAAGTCCGCCGATGATTTCGTATATCCGTTCGACATTGCTGCCGTAATGTGATGCAAGTTTCTGGCCATTTGTGATGGAGAGGCCGTATGATGGGGCGCGGTCTCCCATATGTCTCACGAAATCATTGAAGCCCTCGCTGCCCCCGACGTCACCGCCTGAAATCGGCTGGTGTTCGGTATCGCTCTTCCTGAATTTGAGACCGTAGTCCTTGGACAGGCGTTTGGCGACGAGGTCGACGATTTCCTCGGCCATGTGACGGTAGCCTGTCAGTTTGCCGCCGGCAATGGTGATGAGGTTGGTTTTGGACTCCCAGATCTCATCCTTTCTGGAAATTTCGGAAGGATCCTTGCCTTCTTCATGGATAAGGGGCCTGATGCCTGCCCATGTGGACTCTATATGCTCCTCGCCGAGGCTGAGACCCGGGAACATGTCGTTCGCCGTATCAAGAAGGTACTGGCGGTCTTCGGTCGTTGTGACGGGATTCTGCTTGTCACCCTCATAGTGCGTATCCGTAGTTCCGACATATGTCTTGCCGTCCCTCGGAATCGCGAAGATCATGCGGCCATCTGATTTGGCATCGAAATAGACCGCCTGATGGAGCGGGAAATCCTTCTCGTCGAAGACGAGGTGTACACCTTTTGAAAGGAATAGCTGCTTCTTGCCCTTCTTGGCTTCCTCGTCATGGGAACGGACATCATCCACCCATGGTCCGGTTGCATTGATGACGCGGCGGCCGAGAATCTGGTATGTCTCCCCGCCGAGCTGGTCTTCAGCGTGTATGCCGACGATTTTGCCTTCATCATAGACGAAGCCGACGGCTTTGACATGGTTGATCGGGTCTGCGCCGAACTCTGCCGCCTTCTTCATGACTTCGATCGTCATGCGGGCGTCATCCGTCCTGTACTCTACATAGTAGCCGCCGCCAAGCAGTCCGTCCCGTTTGACGAGTGGCTCCTTCTCCAGCACATCATCCACGCTCAGCATCTTGCGCTGCTCGCTCCTTTTGACTTCGGCGAGCATATCATAGACCCGCAGGCCGATGCTCGTCGTAAACTGGCCGAATGTGCCGCCTTTGTGGAAGGGGAGGAGCATCCATTCAGGGGTCGTTACATGCGGGCCGTTTTCATATACGATGGCGCGTTCGATTCCGGTTTCACGTACGACGCCCACCTGGAACTGCTTCAGATACCGCAGTCCACCATGGACGAGTTTCGTGCTCCGGCTGCTCGTCCCTTCAGCAAAATCCTGCATCTCGACAAGCGCAACCTTCATGCCGCGCTTCGCCGCATCGAGGGCAATCCCCGCTCCAGTGATTCCACCACCAACGACAACGATATCGTAATCGACTTTCTCCATATGCTGTAATTGGTCTTTTCTGGTCAATGTGTTCAGCATTGTTCTACCTCCTAGTTTTATAGCAAATAAAGACCGGGCGTACCCGGGTCCTTATTGTGAATCTGTTTCTTTGAAACTGTGTTTCGGCTTGAATGCCTGTGTCGCACGTACCGCATGCTGCCAACCATCATAGAGGGCATCGCGCTGATCCTGCTCCATCTTAGCTTCGAATACGCTGTCCGTCTCGCTGACGGATTTCAGTTCGTCGGTGGATTTCCAGAAACCGACTGCGAGGCCGGCAAGATAGGCTGCCCCGACGGCCGTCGTTTCAAGCACTTCTGGGCGTTCTACGGTTGTATCTAGAATGTCCGCCTGGAACTGCATGAGGAAATCATTGGCTGCAGCTCCGCCGTCCACACGCAGCGTTTCAAGTTCTATGTTTGAATCCTTCTGCATCGCATCCAGAACATCCTTCGTCTGGTAGGCGAGGGATTCAAGCGTGGCACGAACGAAATGCTCCTTCTCGGTGCCCCGGCTCAGTCCGAAGATGGCCCCGCGGGCCTCGGAATCCCAGTAGGGGGCGCCGAGCCCGGTGAATGCCGGGACCATATACACGCCTTCTGTGGATTCGATGCGGTTTGCGTATGATTCCGACTGTGGTGAGTCATTGAACATGCGCAGCCCGTCCCTCAGCCACTGGATGGCGGATCCGGCAACGAAGATGGAGCCTTCGAGTGCATACTTCACCTTGCCGTCGATGCCGTAGGCGATCGTCGTCAGCAGTCCATTTTCACTCTGGATGGCCTCCGTGCCCGTATTCATGAGCAGGAAGCAGCCGGTGCCATATGTGTTCTTTGCGTCCCCCTCCTTGAAGCAGGTCTGTCCGAACAGTGCCGCCTGCTGGTCTCCGGCAACACCCGCGATTGGAACGTTGCGGCCGAAGAAGTGGGATTTCGTCGTTTCTCCATAGACTTCACTGGATGACTTCACTTCAGGCAGCATGGATTCCGGAACCCCCAGTATGTCGAGCAGCTCCGTATCCCATTTCAGCTCATGGATGTTGTACATCAGTGTACGGCTGGCATTGGTGTAGTCCGTAACATGGGTGGCCCCTTCAGTGAAGCGCCAGATGAGCCATGTATCGATGGTACCGAAAAGCAGGTCGCCGTTCTCCGCCTTTTCCCGTGCACCATCCACATTATCGAGGATCCATTTGACCTTCGTGCCCGAGAAATACGGGTCAAGGAGCAGGCCGGTCTTCTTGCGGAATGTATCTTCGTGGTCCTGGGACTTCAGCTCGTCACAGATATCTGCGGTCTGGCGGGACTGCCACACGATGGCGTTGTAGACGGGCCGGCCGGTATTCTTATCCCATACGACGGTCGTCTCGCGCTGGTTCGTGATGCCGATGCCTTCGACCTGCTCGGCTTTGATGTCATTTTCAGACATGACGCCTGCGACAACGGAGAGGACGGAACTCCAGATTTCGTTGGCATTATGCTCCACCCAGCCGGATTCAGGGAAGTACTGTTTGAACTCCTTCTGGCTGGTCCCGATGATATCACTTTCCTTGTTGAATAGAATGGCACGTGAACTTGTGGTGCCCTGATCGATCGACATGATATATTTTTCCATTTTTTATTCCCCTTTACTTTTTATGTGTTGTTCAAAAAGGCCGGATCCTACATCAATTCTGAGGCCTCTCCTTTAAGTAGGCTTTTATTAAGAAATACCCCTAACGCAAGAACCAAAACAGTGAAGACGATTGCAATGGCAAGGAACAGGTCCGGCGAGCTAAGGAATACCGCATTGTAGACCGCTGCACCGAGTGCACCGCCGGACAGGGGACCGAGTATCGGTACGATGGCGTATACGAAATTCGACTTCCCTTTGCCCGGAATCGGCATGAGGAAGTGGGCGAGTCTCGGACCGAAGTCACGGGCCGGATTGATGGCATATCCGGTCGTACCACCGAGGCTGAGGCCTATTGCTGTAATGAGGAAGCCGACGATGAGTGGATTCAGGCCTTCGGTGAATTCATTGGCACCGATGAACAGGAGCCCCATGACGAGGATGAATGTGCCGATGATCTCACTTGTGAAGTTGGCGACATAGTTGGGGAAGGCGGGACCGGTGGCGAATACGCCGAGTTTCGTCCCGTCATCCTCCTCCGCCTTGAAGTGCGGCATGAAGTGCAGCCAGACGAGAAATGCACCGGCCATCGCGCCGAGTACCTGGGCGATGATGTAGGGAATCACTTTTGCCCATTCGAACTCACCAGCAAACGCGAAACCGAGTGTAACGGCGGGGTTGATGTGGGCCCCCGAGAACTGGCCGACCGCATAGACGGCAAAAGCC
Source organism: Salinicoccus sp. Bachu38 (assembly GCF_038561955.2). Classification (NCBI taxonomy): domain Bacteria; kingdom Bacillati; phylum Bacillota; class Bacilli; order Caryophanales; family Staphylococcaceae; genus Salinicoccus; species Salinicoccus bachuensis. The sequence goes on from NZ_CP138333.2 coordinate 557,280, forward strand.
ACCGCAAAGCCCCATCCGAATGCGATGACTACCCAATCGGATCCTTTTGCCAGGGATCCTTTCAAATTGACGTTGGCAACGACGCCTGCCCCGAACAGGATGAGTATTGCCGTACCAACAAATTCTGCAACGAGTTCATTCATTGCAAACCACTCCTTTGTTTGATTGATCCGCTAATAAAACATAAAAAAACCCACACTGGTAGCTATGTAAAAGCTACAAATGTGGGCTCTGTCTCTCCGTGTCCTATTAACTTACTTTATAATATATCCTATAATGGTAGCGCTGTCAATTTTTATATCCTTCAGGGGGCATGATTTGCCGGGTTGAACCAGAGATCCGTCTTGCTCGTCGTCACATACTTGGCTCCGGCGGCGATGGCGTCATCGACTTCACCCTGTGTCTCGATCAATCCGCCGGCAATGACATCGGCCTCCACTTCAGACTTGAGCAGGTGAATCACCTTCGGTACGACACCCGGCAGGATTTCAATCAGTTTGGGTTCCGTCTGCCTGATGAGTTCGATGCTTTTTTCAAGGGCGGAAGAGTCGATGACGAAAATGCGCAGGACAGTCTCCATGCCGAGCTGGTTGGCCTTTCTGATGATTCTTCCACGCGTGGTTACGATCCCTGTCGGTTTGTATTTCTGATGAATGTACTCGAGTGAAGCGGTGTCCACCGCGAGCCCCTTGATCAGGTCCAGATGGAGGTAGACATCGAACCCATGCTTTTTGATGGTGGTGATGTGACTGTCCAGATGTCCGATATGGATGTCGAGGATTACACATGACCGATAGGGACTGTCGATCAGCTTTTCAAAATCTTTCATGGAACGGATTGCAGGCAGGATTTTCACACCGTTGCACCTTCATTTCAAAATTATTATTTCATTTATCATAGAATAGATATGTAAAATTGTATAGTATTTGGAAATTCGGGTATAGATAATCACAATGTGGGCCATTGTGATGAAGAAGTTTTTTAGTGGACAGACCACTTCTCTATATTATAGTAGAAATACGTCTGAAGGATACAGGAACAGAGGGGGTAGGGGCAAGTGAATATATCACGCAATAACGGGATGCTCAAAGAGCTGCTCGGGGTGGAGCATGCGATAATACAAGCACCGATGGCAGGGGGCATCACGACCGAAAAACTGGTGGGTGCCGTCTCCGAAGCCGGCGGGCTCGGCATGATCGGCGCAGGAGGAATGGATACAGGTGCACTGCGCGATATGATCCATGCATTGAAAAGGAAGCATGAAGGGTCATTCGGTGCCAACCTGTTTGTACCATGGGACTTCAAAGTCACTGAAGAAAATGTTGCCGAGGCCTATGAAGCACTCAGGCCCCTGTATGAGCTCTTTGGTCTGGAGCAGGAATCTTTCACGCCGCCGGACTTGGAAGATGTCAAAATGAAGTTCAACGCACAGATTGATGTCATCGTAGAAGAGAAGGTGCCTGTATGCTCTTTCATTTTCGGGATTCCGGAGAGCCATCACATCGAGCGCCTGAAAGAGGCGGGTACGATCCTGATCGGCACTGCAACCACGGTCGAGGAAGCTGAAGCCATCGAGCGTGCCGGTTTCGATGCTGTCGTTCTGCAAGGGGCTGAAGCAGGCGGGCACCGGGGGACATTTCTCAGCCCGGTCGATGACAGTCTGGTGGGCCTGATGAGTCTGATTCCGGAAGCGGCAGACCAACTCTCCATTCCGGTCATCGCAGCCGGCGGCATCATGGATGGACGCGGTGTCGCGGCCGCGAGGATACTCGGTGCAGCAGGGGTCCAGCTGGGTACGGCTTTCATCTCCACAGAAGAAAGTGGAGCGCATCTGGTACATAAGAATGCGCTGTCGGAAAATCGGCATATCCCGTCCGTATTGACCCGTGTCTTCACCGGGCGCGCTGCCCGGGCAATCAAAAACACATTCATCAGGGATATGGCCGAACATACGAAAAGCATGGTCGACTATCCTGTCCAACGGCGGCTGACCCAGCCGATACAGGATGCCTCCAAAGAGAGGAACAGTACAGAATATGCCATGCTCCTCGCCGGGCAGGGAAAGAGCATGGCGCGGACCATGTCAGCCGGCGAACTTGTGCGGCAGCTCGTGCTGGAGGCGAAGGAGTTTGGCGTGGAGGTATAGGCATGATGGGTTTTGAAGAGATGCGGAATGGCTTGAAGTACAATCCATTTAAATAGATGAAGCGCATAGTCCCATCTGCTTCAACCACAAAAAGACTCACCGCGACGGGTGAGTCTTTTGCTATGATTAATGATTATGCTGTGCTTCGTTCGTCTCGTCCGGCTTGAGCATGAAATCCAGAACGATGATCGTCAATGTGACAAGTACTGCAAGCAGTACGCCGCTCCAGATATTGAGTGGTCCGCCGCCGCCAAGGCTGTTCAAAACGAAGTTGACCATTTGAGTCAGCATGAGTGCCCAGATGAAACTGATGATATACTTCATGGTCCTGCCTCCACTACATATTTATATAAGCTAATGATAACTTAAAACGTTTTCGATGTATAGTGCTAATCTCGAGCTTGAGGAACAAAAATAACCTTTTCACATAATAAGTCCCGAAGACGGTCATGAACACAAATTTATTGTAACCGCTTTCATATATAAACGTAAATAAATGGAAAATAAGTTGAAAACCACTATTCATTGGTGTATATTTAATTTCTGTAAATGCTCAAATATTGTTGCAATTCAAAAAACGGATATTGCAAAATTTTTTTCAGGCACGTACAATATATGGAGACGAAAACATTGGAATATACTGGGTGTAAAGGTTCGGCGCATCAAAATTGTTCTGAATACTATTTCATTTTCAGGGCATGGGACGACGATTCCTTCATTCATCCATGCATATTCCAGGCGTCGACTGCAATGGTGCAGAGCATATCACACAAGACAAGGCACAATCGATCAAGAACGAGGGGAAAGAATAGGTGAAAATAAATGACTGAAAAGCTTTTAGAAGTGAATAACCTGAAGACTTCCTTCAAAATCGGCAGTGAGTACTTCCCGGCGGTGGATGATGTCTCACTCAGCATCCAGCCGAATGAAGTGCTTGCACTCGTAGGCGAGTCAGGCTCGGGAAAAAGTGCCACAGCATTCTCATTGATGGGACTGCATAGGAAAACCCGCATCGAAGGGGAGGTTAATTTCCAGGGGCAGAACCTTCTGAAACTGAACGAAGGCAAGATGAACAAGATACGTGGGGGCGACCTGGCGATGATCTTTCAGGATCCGATGACGGCGCTCAATCCACTGATGAAGATAAAGCAGCAGATTATCGAAACACTCAAGATACATAACACGAAAGCGAAAAACGAGAGGGAATCCTATGCTGTCGAACTGCTGGATCGCGTTGGCATTCCGCGTCCGGATCGGGTGGCCGAGGCATACCCGCATGAACTGTCGGGCGGCATGCGCCAGCGTGTCGTCATCGCAATCGCGATCGCCAACCGTCCGAAGCTGCTCATCGCTGACGAGCCCACGACGGCGCTCGATGTAACAATCCAGGCCCAGATTCTCGACCTGATCCGCGAACTGCAGGATGACCTGAACTCAGGCGTCCTCCTGATTACGCACGATCTTGGCGTCGTGGCCGAAATGGCGGACCGTGTAGCGGTCATGTATGCCGGCCAGATCGTCGAAGTGGCACCGGTCCGGGAGCTCTTCAAGAACCCACAGCATCCATATACACGCTCACTTCTGAATTCATTGCCGACAGAAGCCATGCTGGGCAGCAAGCTGCATGTCATCCAGGGCGTGGTGCCGGCACTGAACAAGATGGACCGTACAGGGTGCCGCTTCGCTCCACGTATTCCGTGGGTACCCGCTTTTACACATGAGAAGAATCCAAAGCTCAGGGAAATTGCAGATGATCATTATGTGCGCTGCACCTGCTACAAGAACTTTTCTCTAGGTAGCGAAGCTCCCCAAAACATCGATGCAGAGGAATACCAGCTCGAAACAGGTGCCCGGGGAGGAAGCGTACGATGAATCTATTGGAAATAAAAGATCTTAAAGTCCACTATCCGATTAAGGGCGGCTTCTTCAATACGGTCAAAGACCATGTCAAGGCAGTGGATGGCGTCAGCATCAGCATTCCCGAAGGGACGACCTATGGCCTTGTCGGAGAATCCGGTTCGGGGAAGACGACGACAGGAAAGGCTGTCATGGGTCTCAACCATGTGACCAGTGGGGAAATCTTTTTCGATGGCCAGAAGCTCAACAGCAAGGGCAAGAAGGTGGATGTCAGGGATGATATCCAGATGATCTTCCAGGATCCCTATTCTTCGCTCAATCCGCGGAAGCGCGTATTCGACATCGTCGCCGAACCGATCAGGAACTACCATAAGAAATCGAGGAGCGACCTGGTTCCGGAAGTACTGGGACTGCTCCAGCGTGTGGGTCTGCCGCCAGGTTCCCTCTACAAGTATCCGCATGAATTCTCGGGCGGACAGCGCCAGAGGATCGGGGTGGCAAGGGCGATCGCCCTGAATCCGAAGCTGATCATCGCAGACGAACCGGTATCGGCACTCGACGTGTCGGTGCAGGCGCAGGTGCTCAACTTCATGCAGGACATCCAGCAGGATATGAATCTGACGATGATGTTCATCGCCCACGACCTCGGGGTTGTCCGTCACATGTGCCGGCATATCGGCATCATGTATCAGGGCCGTCTCGTGGAAGAGGGCAGGACCGAAGAGATTTTCAAAAATCCGCAGCACATCTATACGAAGCGGCTGATTGCAGCGATTCCGGATACGGATGTGGATGAAATCGAAAACAATCTCGCATTCAGACAGATGGTCAAGGAAGAATATGATCGGAATTTTGCCGATCACCTTGATGAAGAGGGCAGAGCTTTCCCACTGCAATCCATTACGGAGACGCACAAAGTGGCGTTGCCGGTGAAAGGTTGATGAACATATGCTGAAATTTACGATTCGAAGACTGTTGATTACATTTCCGCAGCTTGTCGTTCTGAGTGTCCTTGTATTCATAATGGGCTCCCTCATGCCCGGTGACGCACTGTCCGGGCTGATCGATCCGACGATCCCGGCTGAAGCGATTCAGGCAAGAAGGGAAGCACTCGGTCTCGACAATCCATGGTACATCCAGTACAGGGACTGGCTGTTCGCGATGTTCCAGGGTGATTTCGGAACTTCGATCTTCCACCAGCGTCCGGTGATGGATGTGATCGGCGACCGTCTGATGAACACGGTATGGCTGTCACTGTTCTCCACAGTGCTGATCTACCTGCTCGGACTGCCGCTCGGACTTGTATCCGGCCGTTACAACGACTCCCTGCTCGACAATGCAATTACTGGATATACATATCTCGGTTTTGCAACGCCGCAGTTCATTTTCGGTCTCGTCATACTATGGGTCTTCGGCTATAACCTGGGCTGGTTCCCGACAGGGGGCTCCGTGGCACCAGGTCTTGAACCGGGCAGTATCGATTATATACTGAGCAAAATAAATCACCTTGTCCTGCCAAGTTTCGCAATCGCGCTGATCGGGCTGGTCGGCACGGTGCAGTACTTGAGAAGCGGCATCATCGAGACGAAGCAGAAGGACTTCGTCATCCTGGCACGTGCGAAAGGGGTCAAGGAGTCCGCCGTCTACAACAGGCACGTCTTCAGGAACTCCATACTGCCGATTGCAGCATTCTTCGGCTATGAGATCACTGCACTGCTTGGGGGTTCCATTTTCATAGAAATGATCTACAGCTACCCTGGCATGGGGCGCCTGTTCCTGGACTCCATTTCAACACGCGATTTCAGTGTTGCGAATGTGCTCATCCTGTTCTATGGATTCCTGGCCATCCTCGGTGCACTGATATCCGACATCATTCTGAGTATCGTAGATCCAAGGATCCGCATCAAATAGGAGGGAGCGTATAAAGTGAGCAATAGAAATGATTTCAATCAGAATTCCGGCGCCGGGCGCCGGGAAGAAGATGCAAATAAGGACAAAGCGCGTCTCCGCCAGCAGGAACTGGATCGGCGCAGTACGGAAAGTGATGACAGGCCGAGAAATGGAGATCCATTCGAATCACATACGGATGATGACCATACTTATGAAAAGGGCGACATGGACATGAGCGTGAAAGCAGACCTGCCCCACGGGGCATCGGGTCATGGCGCCCTTGATTCGAAGAACCTGCCCCGCAGTACACCCGGTTGGAAGATCATCATCCGGGAGGTGATTGCAGACAAGCTCGCACTGTTCTCGCTGATCATTTTCACGATCATTACAGCCTACGTATTCGGACTGACGATGTTCCTCGACAGGGAGGAAATCGTCATGGTGGACCTGTTTGCCATCAATCAGCCGCCTGACGAGACATTCAGGCTCGGTACGGACTATGGCGGCCGTGACATCTTCGGCCAGCTGATCATCGGTACGAGGAACTCCCTTGCGATCGGCATACTCGTCACACTCATGAGTGTCGGTTTCGGCGTCGTCTATGGTGTGGTGTCCGGATATTTCGGTGGCCAGATAGACAATATTATGATGCGTATCGTCGACTTCTTCATGGTTCTGCCATTCCTGATGATCGTCATCGTATTTGTTACAATCTCACCTTCCTATGACATCTTCACCTTCTCATTCATGATGGCGGCCTTCCTGTGGACAGGCACCGCACGGCTGGTGCGGTCACTTGCCATCCAGGAGCGTGAGCTCGACTATATCAGTGCATCGAAGACACTGGGCAGCTCGCATGGCAAGATCGTGTTCACCCAGCTCATGCCGAACCTGGTCGGAATCATCATCGTCAACGGCACATTGTCGCTTGCGGCGAATATCGGTATCGAATCGGGGCTGTCATTCATCGGCTTCGGTTTCCCGGAAGACTATCCTTCCCTCGGTACACTGATGGCCTATGCGACGAATTCGCAGACACTGCAGCACAGACCGTGGATATGGGTGCCGGCGGCAATCATGATCCTTGTCCTCATGCTGTGTGTACGCAACATTGGCGAAGCGATGAGACGCGCTGGGGATGCCAGGCAGCGTCAGGCATAATTTATAGGGTTCCAGTGAAATGGAACCTTATAAATGAAATGAAATGTAAACGCTTTCAATGAAATTAGTTATTTTCAAAAAATTAACAATTGAGTGTTATAATACACATAAATTGAAAAAAATGCTTAACGCGATATTGATATTTCAGACAATTGTGATAACATTATGTATAGACAGAGCTACATACGGCTTAAAAGGAATCAAGTGTATTACCATATTTTGGTACTAAGTTTCAGCCTTAAACTGAACTTGAGTATATATATCAGTTTATATTTTTATTACAGGGAGGAAATAAGATGGGGAAATATTCGTGGTCCAAACTGATGTTTCTTACGATGCTGATCATGGTATTGGCGTTGGCTGCATGTGGCGGGGGCTCATCAGAGGAAACATCTGAAGAAGAAGGATCGGGTGACACAGGTTCTGATGAATCTACAGAAGAAGGTTCTGAAGAGGAGACGGAAGAAGGTTCCGGTGATTCCGCTTCAGGTGACGTATATAATTATGAGGACTTCAACAAGACAGCATCCAATGACGGTGAAGCGACAGGGGGAGGCACCCTCAACGTGGGTCTGACATCGGATACACCGTTCGAAGGTACACTCAACTTCAACCTCTACCAGGGGAACCCTGACTTTGAAGTCATCAGCCTTTTCGATGAACCATTGCTGACAATGGACGAGGACTTCCAGTTCACGAACGATGGAGCAATGACTTTCGAAGTCAATGAAGATGATAACACTGTAACGTTCACTCTCAATGAAGATGTGACATGGCACGACGGTGAACCGGCCACAATCGAGGATTATGTCTACGCCTATGAAGTCATCGGGCACCCGGACTACCCGGGCATCCGTGGGGCGACGGACGGCTTCACTCTGCTCGAGGGGTATAACGAATACAAAGCAGGAGAGGCGGATGAAATCTCCGGCATCGAAGTCATCGATGAGCAAACAGCAGTATTCACTTACACTGAGCTTGCACCATCCCTGACAGCTGGTGGCTTCTGGTACTATCTGATGCCTGAACACCATTATGAAGGTGTCGAGATTGCAGACATGGCCGAAGCGCCACAGACACGTGAAAACCCGCTCGGTATCGGACCATACAAAGTCGACTCCATCACTCCGGGGGAAGCGGTTGTAATGTCCAAATTCGAAGACTACTGGAGAGGTGAACCGAACCTTGACGGTATAGAACTCAGCGTCGTATCTCCATCTTCTGTGGCGAATGCGATGGAAACAGGCGAGATCGATCTTGCGATCAACTTCCCGACTGACCAGTTCCCGGATGTTTCAGAAATGGAAGGCGTGGAATGGTTGGCGAATATTGAAGGTGCGTACACTTACATCGGCTTCAAACTCGGTGAGTGGAATGAGGAAGAAGGACGTGTAGACTACAAGCCTGAAGAAATGAAGATGGGCGATCCTGAACTCCGTCGTGCGATGTGGCACGCGATGGACAACACTGCTGTAGGTGAGCGTTTCTACAATGGTCTCCGCTGGAAGGCGACGACCCTGATTACGCCATACCATGCGAACTGGCATGATGACAGCATCGAGGTTCCTGAGTACGACCCTGAACAGGCGAACCAGATCCTTGACGAAGCAGGATATGAAGATACGGACGGCGACGGCTTCCGTGAAACTCCGGATGGCGAACCGCTTGAAATCAACTTTGCTTCAATGTCCGGTGGCGACACTGCAGAACCGCTTGCAAACTACTACATCCAGTCCTGGAAGGATATCGGCCTGAATGTACAATTGACAAACGGCCGTCTGATCGAATTCAACACATTCTATGACATGGTCGAAAATGACGATCCTGAAGTGGACATCTATCAGGGCGCATGGGGTGTCGGTTCCGATGTGGATCCTTATGGCCTCTATGGTCCGGATGTACCATTCAACTACCCACGCTATGCAACTGAAGAGAGCACACAGCTGATGGAAGAGGGCAACTCTCCGGAAGCATTCGATGTAGAGACAAGACAGGAAATCTACAACGAGTGGCAGGCGCTGATGGTTGAGGAAATGCCTGTAATACCGACGCTTTACAGAGCATTCATGGTCCCTGTAAACGACAGAGTCGTCAACTACAGCATCGAGCTCGGCTTCAATGAAGAAAATGCACCTTACAACTGGGGTGTAACGGAAACGGAATAAATTGCAGCACTGAAGCACTCATGCTTGGCATGGGTGCTTTTTTTGTTGTATGCAATTCTTAAATGTGATAAATTAGTACCTAGTGATAATATGAGATTATAAGGTGTGGTCAAATGAAAAATGTAGGAGTTTTGGGTCTGGGAAACTATGTACCGGAAAAGGTATTTACCAACCATGACTTTGAAAAGATACTTGATACGTCCGACGAATGGATAACAGAAATGACAGGAATCAAAGAACGCCGTTATGCCGAAGATTTGGATACAAGCGACATGGCCTATGAAGCGGCCAAGGAAGCGATAGAGAATTCAGGCGTCAAGGCTGAAGAAATCGATCTGGTCATCGTTGCGACTTCGACAGGGGACCACCAGTTTCCGACCGTTGCGACTACGCTGCAGAAGCGGCTTGGATTGAGGCCGGTACCGTCAATGGACCAGCTGGCAGCCTGCACAGGCTTCATCTACGCGATGGTCACAGCCCAGCAGTTCATCCAGACGGGGACATATGATCATGTGCTGGTGATCGGGGCGGACAAGCTGTCCAAAATCACCGACTTCAATGACCGTTCCACAGCAGTCCTGTTCGGTGATGGCGCCGGCGCTGTCGTCATGGGCGAAGTGGCGGAGGGCTACGGCATGCATTCCTTCGAACTCGGTAGCAACGGGCATGGCGGTCCGTACCTGTACGACGATGAAGAGAATGGCAACATCAGGATGAACGGCCGGGAAGTCTATAAGTTTGCCGTCAGGCAGATGGGGGAGTCCAGCGTCAATGTGACGGAGAAGGCGGGCCTGTCCAAAGAAGACATCGATATGCTGGTGCCGCACCAGGCGAACATCCGGATCATGAATGCAGCACGCGAACGCATGGGCCTGCCCGAGGACCGCATGAGTATAACCGTTGACAGATATGGAAATACTTCGGCTGCGTCAATACCGTTAAGTATCCATCATGAAGTTAAAAATGGTAGAATAAAGTCAGGAGACACCCTCGTTCTGGTCGGCTTTGGTGGCGGACTGACATGGGGGGCAATTTGCCTGACATGGGGAGACAATAAGGAGGAAACTCATGGATAAGAGAAGAGTAGTAATTACAGGTATCGGTGCGTTGACGCCAATCGGCAATTCTGCGCCTGAAACCTGGGAGAATGCCCTCAAGGGAGTAAATGGTATCGATAAGATTACCCGCATCGACAACAGTGAATATAACGTTCACGTTGCGGGGGAGCTTAAGGATTTCAATATTGAAGACTATATGGAGAAGAAGGAAGCGCGCCGCATGGACCGCTTTACCCAATATGCGATGGTAGCATCCGACGAGGCGGTCAAGGACAGCGGTCTTGAAATCACGGATGACAACCGCGAGCGCATCGGTGTATGGATCGGTTCCGGCATCGGTGGCCTTCAGGCGCTCGAAGAAGGGTTCAGAGTAATGCATGAGCGTGGACCACGCAGAGTGAGTCCATTCTTCGTACCGATGATGATTCCGGACATGGCAAGCGGCCAGGTTTCCATCAAGCACGGACTGAAGGGCCCGAATGGTGCCACAGTTACTGCCTGCGCCACAGGTACAAACTCCATCGGTGAAGCATTCAAATTCATCGAACGCGGCCAGGCGGATGCCATGGTAACAGGAGGAACCGAAGCGCCAATCACCCGGATGGGGCTGGCAGGTTTCCAGGCCAACAAAGCCCTGACGACTGCAGAGGATCCAAACAAGGCCTCCCGTCCATACTCCGAGGACAGGGATGGATTCGTCATTGGTGAAGGCGCAGGAATCGTCATGCTGGAAGAACTCGAGCATGCGAAAGCACGCGGTGCAAAAATATATGGTGAAGTGGTCGGCTATGGCACAACAGGCGATGCACACCATATCACGGCTCCGGCTGAAGAAGGTGAAGGCGGTGCCCGTGCAATGATTGAAGCGATGAAGGATGCTGGCATCAATCCTGATGAGATCGGCTACATCAACGGACACGGTACAAGTACACAGTACAATGACCTGTTCGAAACGATGGCCATCCGCAATGTATTCAAGGACCATGCCTACAATCTGCTCGTCAACTCCACAAAATCAATGACAGGGCACCTGCTCGGTGGTACCGGCGGAATGGAAGCCATCATCACCGTACTCAGTCTGAGGGACGGCAAGGTGCACCCGACGATCAATCTGGACAATCCGGACCCGGAACTCGACTTGAATTATGTAACAGAAGGTGCAGTGGAAGCGGATCTCCGCTACGCGATTTCCAACAGCTTCGGTTTCGGTGGGCACAATGCGAGCCTGGTATTCAAAAAATACGAAGCATAATATATAGATGAAGCCTGTTTTCCAGTGTGGAAAACAGGCTTTTTTGCACCCTTGTGCATCCCTCTTGCAGTCGTAGCGCCTGCCACTGCGAATTGGGGGCCTAACTTGCAGTCGCAACGCCTGCCACTGCGAATTGGAGGCCTAACTTGCAGTCGTAGCGTCTGCCGCTGTGAATTGGATGTCACAAATTCTTTTCATGCAACAAAAATGCGAGCAAGGGTAGCCCTGCTCGCCTCAATATGAAATCTACCTGCGTTTTCTGCCAAGTCCCATCGCACGCTCCATCTTTTCGACCATTTTGTCGGCCTTGCGCGATGCTTTCATGGCACCTTCATCCAAAATGTCATCCAGCTCGCCACTCTCGAGGTAGTGGTTCACTTTATTTTGGAAGTCGACGAGGAAGTTCTCCACGACTTCCCCGAGGTCGGACTTGAATGTGCCGTAGCTGCTGTCTTCATATTCCGTTTCGAGGTCATCGATGCTTTTTGAAGTCAGGGAGGAGTAGATTGTCAGCAGATTCGATATACCGGGCTTCTCTTCCTTGTCGTACCTGATTTCGCTGCCGGAGTCCGTCACCGCACTGCGGATTTTCTTGGCAGCAGCTTTCGGATCATCCAGGAGGGAAATGAAGCCCTTCTGATTGTCGTCACTCTTCGACATCTTCTTCGTCGGATCATTCAGACTCATGATGCGTCCCCCGACTTCGGGATGCTTGACTTCAGGCACCGTCAGAATATTGTTGTACTTGGTGTTGAAACGCTCTGCCAGGTCGCGTGTCAATTCGAGGTGCTGTCCCTGGTCTTCGCCTACAGGTACCACATCGGTGCCGTAGATCAGAATATCCGCTGCCATCAGGGACGGGTATGTCAGCAGCCCGACACTGATGCCGTCGCGCTGGTTCTGTTTGCGTGCCTTGTCCTTATATTGGGTCATGCGCTCGAGCTCCCCGATATAGCCCACGCACTGCATCATCCATGCAGCTTTGGCATGTGCCGCCACCTCACTCTGGATGAAGAGGGTGATCTTTTCCGGATCGAGGCCGGAGGCAAGATAGATGGCTGCGAGCTTCTTCGTATTGTCCCTGAGTTTGAGCCGGTCCTGGGGGACGGTTATCGCATGCTGGTCCACAATGCAGAAATAGGAATCGTATTCCTCCTGCATTTCCACAAACTGCTTGTAGGCCCCGATATAATTTCCGATAGTGGGGATGCCGCTGGGTTGTACTCCTGAGAATAATGTTTTCATGTCGTAATCACCTTTAAGTTAGTCATTATATATATGATAATAAACTTCCGGCCTGCTTGCAATATGGACACACCGATGCTGATATTTAATATAACCATAATTTTTCTAAAAATTTGTGAGATTATTACATAATTCTCATTTTATTTTAATGTTCACGCTGTATAGTACAAAGTGTAAATAAAGTTTATACATCAATCCATCCAAGTTATATGAATCATGTTTATAATACAGATGAACCGGGTATAGACTATTGTTACAAATCTTTTTAAAATTGGAGTGTGAGTTGTATGGTAACACTTTTTACTTCTCCAAGCTGCACATCATGCCGTAAAGCGAAAGCATGGTTACAAGAACATGAAATTCCTTATAATGAAAGAAATATATTCTCTGAACCACTTACATTGGACGAAGTGAAGTCCATTCTCAGAATGACTGAAGATGGCACAGATGAAATTATTTCTACAAGATCCAAGACTTTCCAAAAACTTAATGTAGATATCGACAGCTTGCCAATGCAGGAACTTTACACATTGATCATGGAGAATCCAGGCCTTCTCAGAAGACCGATCATCATGGATGAAAAGCGTCTTCAGGTTGGTTACAACGAAGACGAAATCCGCCGTTTCCTGCCCCGTACAGTGAGAACTTTCCACTTGATGGAAGCCAAGCGTCTCGCTGAACTATAAGCATATTTCCCCCCCAACAACTGATATAATACTTACGTTTGAGATGCCCGCAGATTACTTGATATCTGTGGGTATTTTGGCGTATAATGACATGACAATTCCAAAAGTGGTTTTACCTCATAAGAATAAGGTATAATATAAATAAGAATCATACTTGAAGGAGAGGAGTGAGAAGTATGAGGATTGAAAGAATTGATGACTCGACGATCAAATTTTTCATTACCTACCAGGACATCGAGAATCGCGGATTTGATAGAGAAGACCTATGGATGAACCGTAAACGTGGCGAAGAGTTCTTCTGGTCCATAATGGACGAAGTGAACCACGAGCATGAAGAAGATTTCTCAATGGAAGGGCCGCTATGGATCCAAGTGCATGCCTATGACAAGGGGATTGAAGTGGTGGTTTCCAAATCTCAGGATGATAAACCATTCTCAACGGAGCAGACGCCTATGGATATAAATAATAATGATGTTGAACAGTTCCTTGAAAGCATTTCCGGAGACAAGGAAGAAATTGCACCAGTGACGAAAGAGCCGGTCATGGTGAAATTCAATGACTTTGAGGACCTTATCAAGTATGCACACGAAGTTGAAGTCGATGAAACGCAGTATGAAGACCTGCTCATCGTACACGAAGGCAGCTACTACTATCAGATTTTCTTCGACTATCGCATGGACTACATGGACATGGAGCGTATTGAAGCGAAGCTTCTCGAATACAGTTCTCCTGCAGAAGTATCCAGCATGGTGGTCGAGGAGTACGGTGAAATCATCATGAGCATCAACGTGAGAGCTCGAGTAAGAAGATTTTTTAAAGAAAAATAATTTACTTGAATCGAAAATAAATCAAAAACCCCCTTTTCTACCATATATAGAAGAGGAGGTTTTTTTATGTTCATAGCAAACGACAGCAATGGTACAAGAATTACAGCGAACGAGGCACAAAAAGGGGCGGGATATTTCTGCCCGGTATGCGAAGCACCCGTCACTTTCAAGGCGGGCAATATCAAGACGGCCCACTTTTCCCATCACAGGATCGTCGACTGCACCCGCTACCTTTACAAAAAGGAGTCGCTCCAGCATCTTGAAGCGAAGCACGATCTATATCAGGCATTGGACAGTCAGCACAGGGTCTCGATGGAGTACTATCTTCCCGAAATCGAACAGATTCCCGATCTGCTGGTCGGCAAAAGGGCGCTTGAAATCCAGTATTCCGCCATTTCCCCGGAACTCATCACCGAGCGGTCGAAAGGATACCATTCCCTCGGCATGGATGTCATCTGGCTCCTTGATGAGGCGGCCATCAAAAAGGCGGACGGCTGCATCATTCCCACGCACTTCCAGCTGTCCACGCTCTATAATACTTCACTCTTCACCTATTCGAACCATCATAAGCGGCTGATGAAATGGGGGCTCAGGCATCACAGGGGAGGCAATCGCTGGACTTTCCATGCTTCAGAAATCGCTCCGCATGACCTGCTCGGCCTCCACCCCAGGGAACCTGTCCGGCCGCTTGCGCTCAAACAGGGGGACATCAGACGCATGATCCAGCGGGAACGCCAGCAGAAGAATCGCCTGAATCCGACACTTACATTCCTCTATCAGCTCTCCCTGGATTCCCGGAGTCTGCCACCACACCTGTGCATGAGTGTCGAGCCGGAGCGCTGGATACTGAACCCGCCGCTGGAATGGAAGCTGTATATCATGTATGGTCTGGAGAAGGGGACATTCGACTGGCAACAGTTCAGCCGCTTCATCCATATGCGTGAAATACAGGCTGCGCCTCCGAAAGAGGAGGTGCTGAGGGCACTCCTGGCCGCCTATAAAATGTTATATATTTCACAATAAACTTCGGTACTTGAAATTTCTGATGAATATTGAGAAAATTATATCATCAGACAAATGGAGGGGTAATTATGTCAAAAGTCATTACACGTCAGGAACAGGAAGAAAAAAATACTTGGAATCTTGAAACCATCTTCGAATCCGATGCAGCATTCGAAGAGAAATATAAAGAATTGGAAGGCCGCCTGGGGGAAGAGGAACGGTTCAAGGGCCAAATCGATTCACTGGATACACTCGCCGACGCGCTGGAGACGGAGCGGGAGCTGAGTGAAGAGATCGGCAGGCTGTTCGTCTATGCACACTTGAAGCATGACCAGGATACATCCGACGACACATACAGTGCGCTGGAATCAAAGGCACGTACGCTCGTCGTCAAGTTCAATACCGCCTGGAGTTTCCTCGTACCGGAGATCATGAAGGTCGATGAGGAGACGCTGGAAGAGTGGCGCAATGACCCGCGCCTCAGCGAGTTTTCCTTCGACCTTGAGAAGCTCAACAGGAAGCGCGCATACGTACTCAGCGACAAGGAGGAGAAGCTTCTGGCACAGGCAGGGGAAGTCATGTCGAATCCGACTTCCACATTCGGCATGTTCAACAATGCTGATCTCGAATTCCCGGATGCGGTCGATTCCGAAGGCAACACACATGCGCTGACACAGGGCACGTACATCGATCTGCTCAAATCAAGCGACCGTGAATTGAGAAAATCGGCCTATGAAAACCTGTACAGGACATACGGCGCCTACAGGAATACGCTCAGCCAGACGCTCCAGGGTGTCGTCAGCACACATGTATTCCAGGCCCAGGCACGCGGCTATGATTCCGCAAGGCATCAGGCGCTGTCCAACAACTTCATTCCGGAAGAAGTCTACGACAACCTTGTGAAGACGGTGAATGATCACCTGCACCTGATGCACCGCTATACGGAGCTCCGCAGGCAGATGCTCGGCCTCGACAAGCTCAAAATGTATGATGTCTATACACCGATGGTCAAGGATGTCGATTTCGAGATGAGCTATGAGGAAGCGAAGGACTGGATGCTCGCATCACTCGAGCCGATGGGTGAGACGTATGTGAACATCATCAAGGAAGGCCTCGAGAGCCGCTGGGTCGATGTGTATGAGAATAAAGGGAAGCGGAGCGGCGCCTATTCCTCCGGCACATACGGCACGAATCCGTTCATCCTCATGAACTGGCAGGATAACGTAAACAATCTCTTTACGCTGACACATGAATTCGGACACAGTGTCCACAGCTACTACAGCAGGCAGAACCAGCCTTCCAACACCTCCGGCTACTCCATCTTCGTCGCCGAGGTCGCCAGCAACTTCAACGAAGCACTGCTTGCAGACTACATGTTCAAAAATCTTGAAGATACGAAGAAGAAGCTCTATCTGCTGAATGAACAGCTCGAAGGATTCAGGGGCTCCGTCTTCAGGCAGACGATGTTCGCCGAATTCGAGCACAAGATCCACTCCATGAAGGAGGCGGGGGAACCGCTCACAGCCGGCAGGCTGAATGAAGTGTACGGGGAGCTCAACCGCAAGTACTTCGGTGACGCGGTCGACTATGATGACCATATCGAAGTCGAGTGGGCACGCATCCCGCACTTCTATATGAACTATTATGTATATCAGTACTCCACCGGCTACGCGGCGGCCGCGAGCCTGTCCAAACAGGTGCTCGAGGAAGGCGATGCGACGGCGGAGCGCTACATCAATGAATTCCTGAAAAAGGGATCGTCCGACTACCCGATCAACGTACTGAAAAATGCCGGTGTCGACATGACGACATCAGAACCGATCGAGAACGCCATGAAGGTATTCGAATCACAGCTCGACCAGTTCGAGGCATTGCTCGAAGAAGTATAGAAATTGGAAGAAACTCCCGACCTTTGATCTTTTTCGATGGTCGGGGTGTTTTTTAGTTTGAGCAATAAACTATACATGTACTATTTTTACATACAAGTTATACAGTGAATGCGTTTTCATTATGTCCATATTGTGAAAAGCCATTCAAAATGTTGTCTAGAGCCTTAAACCATGGTATATTTTAGACATGAAATTTTTATCACTGAAACATACCCCTTTGTTAAAACAGTGAAAAATTTCTCCCATCCCCTTTGTTTGAGCAGCACACTATAGAAGGTGTGCTGCTTTTTTATTTGCATTAGTTTAATCTGCATACATTTATGGCGCGGTGATCCTCATTGGATTCCCGCGCTTTTTTTGTGCAGTGGAACCCAACTGTACTTTCCACCAGACACATGGAACATATGATGTCCCCAAATTCCTCCAGAATATTAATCTCCTCTTCAAATACCCCATTGTCACAAATTCGACTTGACCAACCGTGATATGCATCACGTTAAAAGATGTATTTAAAATATATAATTAAATCAAGATAAATTTACGGGATCAACCGATAAAGGAGAAAGGGGAGAGCGGCATGAAACGGAAATATACGAAACCGCCCTACACTACAGTATATGAACCTTCACAGGAGGAATTGGACTCCCTGAAGGGAACTCTGTTTTCCACAGTCGTCTTTGTAGGCGGAACGATCATTTTATTCGTACTGTTGCTATTGATGTTCTACATGATGAGATTCTAGATGGGAGAGACAAGAAATGAAAATGCACAGATTTGAAGAGATATGGCTCATATTTGGAGTGGCTGTCCTGGTCATTTCGATGGCGATTACAGGATACCAGGCATTTGCGCAGGGAATGGGGCCTCCAAGCCACAAGGAGACGATCGACCCGACCCAGGTGGAAAACACGGCACCGTTCGACAACCCGGGAGTCTACCAGACCGGGGAGAATGAATATGAAGTGGTGATGGCGCTTCAGGCGTTCAGCTTTGAGCCCAGTGAAATCACCGTCCCGAAAGGCGCGGAAGTGACATTCATCATGACATCGAAGGATGTCATCCATGGTGTCAGCGCACCGCATACGAACTTGAACACGATGGTTGTACCGGGACAGGTCCAGCGCATCACACAGACGTTCCATGAATCAGAGGAGTTTCTTCTGGTCTGTAACGAATACTGCGGAACCGGGCATCAGATGATGTCTGCGACCATAACGGTGGAGGAATAGGCAATGGCAAACACATTAGAGACGCACATGAAAAAGAACACCCTGCCACTGGTACACTTCTTTCTCGCATTCATCATGCTCCTCATCGGGGGCACACTCGGACTGCTGCAGGGGCTGAACCGGGGCGGCGTATTCGAACTCCCCGCCAGCTTCAACTACTACGAAGTGCTTACGCTCCACGGCATTCTGCTGATTCTGGCATTCACCACGCTGTTCACGAACGGCTATATGTATGCAGCAGTGAGGCATACGCTCGGCGAGCTGTCGAAAACGGTGAAGATCCTCGCCTGGTCAAGCCTTGCGAGCTTCCTGATCGGCTCGGTGCTCGTCGTATGGATGGTGCTTGCCGGCGAAGCGACCGTCTTGTATACATTCTATCCGCCGATGCAGGCATCACCATGGTTCTATATCGGCCTCGTGTTCGTCGTACTGTGCATCTGGCTGGCCGGACTCGGCGTCTTCATCAGCGCCTTCCAGTGGAAACGCAGGAATAAAGGACAGCACCTCCCGATACTCGCCTTCTTCGCAGTCGGCATCTACACGCTCGTCATATTCGGCAGCATCGGCGTAACCGTCGAAGTGCTCATGCTTATCCCTTGGGCATTCGGGTGGACGGAAACCATCAACGTCATGCTCAGCCGCACACTGTTCTGGAGCTTCGGCCATACACTGGTCAATGTCTGGTACCTGGTTGCGATATCCGTGTGGTACACAATCTTGCCGAGGATCATCGGCGGCCGCATCTTCAGTGACACACTTGCCAGATTGGTCGTCATCCTGATTGTGATCCTGAACGTACCCGGTGGCTTCCACCACCAGATCGTCGACCCGGCGTTCTCCGAAGGACTCAAGTTCATGCACGTATTCATGAGCCTGTCCATCGCATTCCCTTCCCTGATGACGGCATTCGCCATGTTCGCGGTGCTCGAACGTACGGGACGCAAGCGCGGCGGCCGCGGCCTCCTCGGCTGGCTATGGGTACTGCCTTGGGGCGACGTCCGCTTCCTCACCATCATGATTGCGATGGTTTCATTCATCATCGGTGGTGCCGGCGGCATCGCACAGACGAACCACCAGCTTAACCAGGTCGTGCACAACTCGCTGTGGGTGGTCGGACACTTCCACATCACCGTCGGTGTGACCGTTGTGATGACATTCTTCGGACTTGTCTACTGGCTCATTCCGCACCTCTCAGGCCGTGTAATGACACCGTTCATCCACCATCTCGGCATGTTCCAGACGGCTGTCTGGACAATCGGCATGGCACTGATGGCGCTTTCCATGCACGCAGCCGGCCTGTTCGGCGCACCAAGACGTACTTCCTATACGACATATGGGGACAGCGCCACGGCACTCGGCTGGGAGCCATACCTGTCCTTCCTGGCAACAGGCGGCACGCTGCTGTTCTTCGGTGTCCTGCTCATCGTCTACATCGTATTTCACCTGATGTTCTTTGCACCAAAAGGGGATACGGCGTTCATGGATTCCCGTGTTGAGAACAATGCACATCCGACACCAAAATGGACGGAGAACTGGGGACTATGGGTGATCGTAGCCATCCTCATCATCTCGATGGGCTACGTCGTACCACTTGTCGACCTGATCGAAAACGCACCACCGGGCTCACCACCGCATAGAACCTGGTAATCAATATGAAAGGAGGTCAACCGCATGAAAAAGGATATCGTTTCTATCATAATCATTCTGCTGCTGGGAGGCCTCCTATTCTATATTTCCACAGACGGCTTCCGGATCTATACGATTGAAGCGGAACGCATTGAATCCCTGAAAAATGAAAAGCCCGATTTCCCGGATGTGGACGTCATCGACAATAGGGGACGGGAGTATCCATTCGATGAATTCCGCGGCAAATACATCCTAATGACCTTCATCTATACATCATGCGAAACAGCCTGTCCAATGATGGAGGCGAACATGAAGGCAGTATACGACAATTTCAATGCCTCAGCCTACGGCGATGATCTTGTATTCCTGAGCACTTCGTTCGATACCGAACGCGATACTGTGGAGGTGCTGGACCGCTATGCGGACTACTTCGATGCCGACGGGGATACGTGGCGCATGCTCCGGGTGCCGGAAGCTCGGGACCTGGATACAGTACTCGATACGTATGGGGTCACCGTCATCCCTGAAGGGGATACCGATTATCAGCACAACACGTCATTCTATCTGATCGGACCCGACGGACATCTCGTCGAGGTGCTCGACTACCGGGATATCGACGGGGCCGTCCGGGCGCTCGATAAGCATGTAGGGGAGGCGGCATCATGAAGCAGTTCTGGTATGGATTTGTACTGTTCCTCTTCCTCGCACTGCCGCCCGTAAGGCACCTGCTCGAATCGATCATGGCATTCCACATGCACATGCAGATGCCGCTGCTGTTCGTCTCGGGACTTCTGATGGCGCCATTCTTCATGAGGCGGTTCGCCAGCTTCTTCGACCGTTGGAATGGAAGTGGGCTGCCGGGGGTCATCCTCTTCCTCGTCATCGTTCTGTACTGGATGGTGCCGAAGGCGATGGATGAATCGCTTGAAATCATGGCGGTCGAAGCATTCAAATACATCTCGCTGCCATTTCTTGCCGGCGTCCCGCTCAGGGACAGCTGGTCCAGGGTCAGCAAGGCGACGGAAAGCGTCCTACTGCTTGTGCTCGCAATACTGTTCAGCATCATGGCCTACCTCTACATCTTCTTCGAGAGCACATTGTGCAACAATTACCTGCTCGTCGACCAGAAGACGGTCGGCTGGGGCTTCGCATTCTTCAGCCTATGCCTGATACTGTACCTTGTGCTGACACTGTTCACAGACCAGTCCCAATACTACGACGAAGCGTCCACCTGATTCAGGTGGACGCTTTCAAGTGTTCATTCAGATTCGGGAGGTGCACGACGAGATAGCCGTCCGCATCCTCATTGATGATGTTCATTTTCTTGAAGTGTGTAATGTTGCGGCTCACCGTCTCCCGGGACGTGCCGATGATGTTGGCGATGTCCTGCTTCGTCAGGCGCGTCGATATACGGCTGTATGTCTCATCGATCACCTCGCCATGGTTCGTCAGCAGGCGTTCGAGCAGCAGCAGGATCTGCTTGTCCGTCGAATGGAAGATCTTGTCCTCGAGACGCTTCTGCAGATCCACGATCAGCTGCCCGAGCGTCCGGAACATCTTGATCGACACTTCCGGATGGTCCATCAGCAGCTGCTCGAAATCCTCCTTCGGGATGGTGATCAGCTCTGACGTCTCCGCAGTGATGGCATTCGCGGGATATGAATCATCCCGGAACAGCCCGTGGTGCGGGAACATCTCCCCCGACTGGAAGAAGTTCACGATCTGCTCCCTTCCCGAGGCATCATTGCGGTAGATCTTCACTTTGCCCGATGCGACAAAATAGACATGGTCCATCGGTTCACTCTGCATGAATATATGGGTGTTGCGATAGAACTTCCTCTGGTTTGAAATATCCACGATCAGTCCGAGCTCATCATCCGTCAGAGAACGGAAAATCTCAATCTGAGCAAGCAGCTGTCCGAGATCGCTTCGCTGCATCTGTGATACCTCACTTTTCTTTTGGCTATATCATATCATATTGGCGGGGAGGACGGGTTGGGGCGGATGTAGCATGTCCTACTTGCACCCGGAATCTGCACGACTGCAAGTTCCCTTCATCTCTCTTCTTCCACAAAAAAAGGGACACCATCCCTGGTGTCCCCTCAAACTCAATTTTTAAAATAAAAATACTATCTTCCAAGGGAAGATGTGCCACCCCGTATCTGGTAGTACATGCCATCTTCCGTTTCAACTTCTTCCACCAGCCTCTGCAGACGCAGCTTCTTGAGCTCGTTGAGCAGGAGGCCGGTCCGCCATTCGAAAACTGTCTTCAGTTCGTGGAAGCTGACCACTTCATAGGATTCGATATAGTCGTAGATGCTCGGCAGCGGGTGTTTCTCTATCTCTTTTTCGATGAGTTCGTTGATGATGTAGGTGTATATATGGTAAGGATAGACCCCTTCTACTTTGACGCCTTCCGCCTCCACATCCCCCGAGAAGAAGATCATGGCGGGCAGTTCTTCGACGTCCATCTCACGGTAGACCATGAGATCGCGTTTCAACAGACTGCGCACTTCCTCGGAGTGTGCATCTGTTGTGAAAGCATTGACATCCAGGCCGGCGAGCCTGGCGCTTTCTTCCATGTGTGCGATTGTACATATATTTTTTGTCGGTACAATGCGATTGAGGACATAGCGCATGAATGCACGTGCCTTGTTGCGCCCCTGCACTTCTGCCGCCTTGTAGGCGAGCGCGATGTTGTCGATATCCGAGGTGGACTGGGCCTGGCATTTTGTGAGCACCTGCAATGATGGCGCCAATATCTTCTTTATCGTCACATGTCCGCGATATTCGAGCTGCAGCTTGTTGATGATCGGTTCCAGTGCGCGGCAGTCATCTGAGAACGGGTCGAAAAAGTAAAATATTTCGATATAATGGGATGTCGGTTCGAGTACGAGTGACTGTGTTCCAGTTCTATTCATGTCCTCACCCTGCTTAATCTATTGAATTCACCATATGGTTCGCTGTCAGTGTGTAACGTGCCATAATGTATGTTTTCAATTCCTCTTCAAGCCCTACGTCATTCATTGCCCGATCCATGTTTTCAAGCCATGCATCCCGCGCTTCGGGCGTGATGCGGAATGGGGCATGGCGCGCTTTCAGCATCGGATGGCCGTATTCCTCATTATAGAGGTTCGGTCCGCCGAGAAACTGTGTCTGAAAAAGCTTCTGCTTATAGGCCGTTTCAGTCAGGTCATCCGGAAACAGGTGGTTGATGCGCGTATCCTCTGCAACGTAGCTGTAGAAGATATCGATCATGCGATACAGCTTATCCTGTCCGATATCCTTAAATGGTATTGGCATAGTTGTCACCCGATCTGATATCCTGCAGCTTATTGTAGAAGCGCTCGACTTTCGTCACTTCCTTCCGGCGGTCGATGCGGTATTCTTCAAGCAAGTTCAGGAAGTGCGTCTCTCCCTTGTCGTAGTTGTCCACTTCAAATTCCAGTTCGAAATCCTCGGTGTCGAGATAGCTGTTCTTGTCGAGCACGAGCAATCCGTCCTTATAGGAGACTTCGCGCCGCTCGGTTGAAAGGGCGCCATATATCTTGAGCTGCGTCATGTCTATATTGAAACGTTCGAGTTCACCGCGGATGAGCTCGGGCACTTCATCCATCCGGATGTTGCGGTCGAAATTCAGATCGCTCTCCACTTCACCGTGATATTCCATCACGCCTTTTTCCGTCGGCTCCTTCAGCGTCATAACCTGTTTTCCGCCTGCATCCCTGATCCTCAGCAGCAGGCGATTGTGTTTCATGCCAAGTTCCGGGGTATCTATATAGAAATTCGTCTGCACAACCGGCTGTGTGTCTTTGAACAGTGCTTCGTGCAGGCGTCCATATTCCTCCCCGGTCAAGAGGTTCTTAAATTCTATTTCGAGTTCTTTCATCAGATCCACTCCTCAATGTATATTATCTTAAATTTGAAATGCAGTGTAAAGTAAACAGTTTCCAACGTTATCAAATGCAAGATACTATGGTAAAATAAATTGCGCAAGGAGTGAAAATAATGGATATATATGTAACGGAGATAAAATTTGAAGATGAGGCATTAAAATGCTACGCAGAAGAGGATACACAGGGACTGAAGGCAGCAGCACGCATGATCGTCGATTCCGATAACATGGCGTTCATATACATGCTGGACGACGGGGAAGAGTTCAGACGGGTTCACTTTGTAAAGGAAACATGGTCCATGCTGAAGGCGCACCATGGCGCTGAAGTCATCCTCAATACGGATGTCATCCTGACGGATTTCTGGGATGAACTGGACTATCTGATTGAAAATATCGAGGACAACAACAATTATGGGGAAGCATTTGAGAGTGCAGTCAAGGAAGAGTTCATACAATAGAATGAATTTAGGACTGGAGTGTAAGTGATGGAACAATGGGAGAAGTTTCTTGCACCTTACAAGCAGGCTGTCGAGGAGCTCAAGATTAAATTGAAGGGGATGCGGCAGGATTATCAGCTCACGCGCCAGTCCTCTCCGGTGGAATTCGTGACGGCAAGAGTGAAGCCGGTACAGAGCATCATAGAGAAGGCGAGTGCACGCAATATCCCCTATGACCGCCTGCAGGAGGGCATGTATGACATCGCCGGTGTCAGGATCATGTGCCAGTTTGTCGATGACATCGAGCTGATCTGCGCCCAGATCCGCAACCGGACGGACATGAAGGTGGTTGAAGAGCGTGATTATGTCGCCAATACGAAGGAGAGCGGCTACCGTTCCTACCACCTCATCGTGGAATATCCGGTGGAACGCATCGGCGGGGCGGTGACCATTCTCGCGGAAATCCAGATCCGCACACTGGCCATGAACTTCTGGGCGACGATCGAACATACGCTGAACTACAAATACAGCGGGGAATATCCGCCGGAAATAAAGAAGCGCCTCCAGAACGCGGCCGAAGCGGCCTACCTTCTGGACCAGGAGATGTCCGAGATCCGCGAAGAGATCCAGGATGCCCAGAAATACTATACGAAAAAGCGGAACATACGCTGATCCAATACAGACAAAGCTTGAGGAAGGTGTGGCTATATGAAGTTTTTCATCGTTTCCAAAGGAGACACCAAATCGAATGCATTGAAGGATAAAATGATGAACTACATGGTGGACATGGGGATGACACCCGATGAGAAGGCACCCGACATCGTCATTTCGGTCGGAGGCGACGGCACGCTGCTCCAGGCCTTCCACCGCTATCAGCACCTTCTTGATCATACTGCGTTCGTCGGTGTACATACAGGGCATCTCGGCTTCTATGCAGACTGGCTGCCGCAGGAAGTGGAGCGGCTCATCATCGCAATACAGAACGACGAATTCCAGGTCATCGAATATCCACTGCTGGAGACGATCATCCGCTACGAGTCGGAGGGCACGGAAACGCGCTATCTTGCGCTCAACGAAGCGACACTCCGGACCGACAACGGAACGACACTCGTCATGGACGTCGACATACGCAACCAGCACTTCGAACGGTTCAGGGGGGATGGCCTGTGCGTCTCGACGCCATCCGGCTCGACCGCCTACAACAAGGCGCTCGGCGGGGCACTGATCCATCCCTCCCTGGAAGCGATACAGATTACGGAGATCGCCTCCATCAACAACCGGGTGTTCCGTACCGTCGGTTCGCCACTCGTCCTGCCGAAGCACCATACATGCCAGGTGCTGCCGGTGAACAGTGAAGTCTACCAGATGACGATCGACCATATCAACCTCGTGCACAAAGGCGTCAAATCGATCCAGTTCAGGGTCGCGGATGAAAAGATAAGGTTTGCCCGCTTCAGGCCATTCCCATTCTGGAAGAGAGTGCACGATTCCTTTATATCCTAGGGCGAAAGCACTGTCATGGTGCTTTTTTAGTTTATGCATCCTTTTGAAAAAATAATCCCACGGGTGGTGGCATCATGGCTGATGTTGTAGAAATGACAGAAATGGAACGCGAATATGAAACATTGCTTGCCCATCTGAGGGAAGGGGAGATGGATCCGTTCCGGGAGGCGTTCTTCGAACTGCACAATTATGAGCAGAGTGAATTCTACCTCGAGATCGAGGAAGCGGACCGTCAGACCATGTACCACTTCCTCAGTCCGGAGGAGGTGGCGGAGTTCTTCGACAGCCTGGAACTCGATCCAGAAGAGTATGACGAGCTGTTCGAGACGATGGATGCCCGGTATGCAGCAAGCATGATCGGCGCAATGCAGTACGATAACGCCGTCGATATACTGAATGAAGTGTCGAAGGAGAAGCTCACTTCATTCCTGGCACTGATGGACCGCGCGGATGCACAGGAAATACGCAAGCTCATGAACTATGAAGTGGACACAGCCGGCGGTATCATGACGACCGAATTCGTCAGTGTCACCTCCCTCATGACCGTGCGGGAGGCCATGCGGCACCTCAAGCAGATGGCGCTTGATTCGGAGACGATCTACTATGTGTTCGTCGTGGATCCGGACCGGAAGCTTGCAGGGATCCTTTCCCTCCGTGAACTGATCATTGCGGATGACGACGCCTATATCGGCGATATCATGATCGAGCGTGTCGTATCCGCCCGGGTATCGGACGACCAGGAGGAAGTGGCCCGGATCATGCGGGACTACGACTTTCTTGCGATGCCGGTCGTCGACTACCAGGACCACCTGGTCGGCATCATCACGGCCGATGACATCATGGACGTCATGGATGAAGAGGCCCACGAGGACTACTCCAGACTTGCCGGTATGAGTGAAATCGAGCCGGCCTCCGACTCTTCATTTTCCACAGCGAAGAAGCGGCTGCCCTGGCTCATCGGCCTGACATTCATGGGCATGGTCACGGCTGCGATGCTGACCACATTCGAGGACACGCTGGCCCAGGTCGCCGTGCTCGGTGCATTCATCCCGATCATAGGCGGCATGGCCGGCAACAGCGGCACACAGTCGCTGGCCGTAGCGGTCCGCGGTATTGCGACCGGGGAAATAAAGGACACAAGCAAAATAAAACTGGCCCTCCGTGAGATGGGCTCGGGCCTCATCACCGGGCTTGTATGCGGCCTGATCATATTCGGCATCATTACACTCTTGTATGACTCGTCAATTCTTGGTATCATCGTCGGAGTCAGTCTGCTGATTGCGATGACGCTGGCCACACTGCTCGGTACACTCGTGCCGCTCCTGATGAGCCGGCTGAACATCGACCCGGCAGTCGCCAGCGGGCCATTCATAACGACAGCAAATGACATCATCAGCCTGCTCGTTTATTTTTCGCTCGCGAACGCATTCATGTCGTATCTGTTATAAGGAGTAACCTATGGAACATGGACCATCTGTAGTATCATTGGCGATTGTCGTCCTGGCAGCACTGCTTACGCCAATACTGATCAGTCGCCTCAAAGTAAGTTTCCTCCCGGTCGTGGTTGCGGAGATCATCGTTGGGGTCATCATCGGAAAATCGTTTCTCAATATCGTCGATGCAAGTGACCCATGGCTGAACATCCTCTCCACGCTGGGTTTTATATTTCTGATGTTTCTCAGTGGGCTGGAGATCGACTTCGATGCCTTCACCCAGAAGTCATCCACCCAGAAGAAATCTAAGGTGCTCAAGCGGCCGCTGCCGAATACGCTCGTATTGACCAGCGGCATTTTCATCGGTATCCTGGCACTCAGCTTCCTGTTTGCACTGCTGATGCGGGGATTCGGAGTATTTGATGACATCTTCCTGCTTGTGATCATCATCTCGACAATCTCCCTCGGTGTCGTCGTACCGACATTGAAGGAGGCAAACCTGATTACGACACAGATGGGCCAGGTCATCCTGCTCGTCGCCGTCATTGCGGATCTCGCCACGATGATCATGCTGGCATTCTATTCCCAGCTGTACGCGGATGCCAGCCAGCCGATATGGCTGATGACGATCCTCGTCGGCTTTGCGATCCTGTTCTATCTGCTGGGACGGGTCATGAACCAGTCGCATTTCATCAAGCAGCTGAACAACGGCACGATGCAGATTGGTATCCGGGGCGTATTCGCCCTGATCATCATGCTGGTGGCACTTGCTGAAGGGGTGGGGGCCGAGAACATTCTCGGAGCCTTCATCGCCGGGTGCATAGTCAGCCTGCTCAAGCCGGATCAGGACATCGTGCACAAGCTCGACTCCTTCGGCTACGGGTTCTTCATTCCCATCTTCTTCATCATGGTGGGCGTGGACCTCGACCTGCCGTCGCTGTTCTCGGACAGCCGGGTATTCATCCTGATTCCGGTGCTGCTGCTCGCCTTCCTGCTCAGCAAGCTGATTCCGGTGATGGTGCTGCTCAGATATTTTGATGTCAAGCGTGTCACTGCGGCAGGGTTCCTGCTGACGTCGACACTGTCGCTCATCATCGCGGCAGCCGTCATCGCCGAGCAGATCGGAATGATCACGAATGCAGAAAGCGGCATGTTCATACTGAGTGCCGTCATCGCATGCATCATCACACCGGTCGTCTTCAGGCAGCTCTATCCGGAAGGTGAAAATGAAGACCGCGTCATAAACGTGACGGTCTTCGGCAACAACCAGCTGACGGTGCCCGTGTCCCACAGCATCGCCGGCGGCCTGTATCATGTGAAGCTCGTCTTCCATAAGAACTATTCGGATTCCAGGGAGAAGAGTACTGAGAATCTGAGCTTCCATGAAATCCCGGAATATTCGGAGGAAGCGCTCGATGAAATCGATGCATTCGATGCCGATATCGTCGTGCTCGGCGCCAATGATTCCGACATCAACTGGCGGGTGGCCAAGATGGCTGAGAAGCGGGGTGTCGAGCGCATCATCTACCGCGTCGACGATCCGACGCAGGAACGTGCCGTCAAGGAACGCGGCTATGAACTGTTCTCGACGATGCTCAGCTCTAAAACGCTGCTGCGCGGCCTGATCGAATCGCCGAACATGATGCAGCTCCTCTCGGATGAGGAGACATCCATCTACGAAATCCAGATGAACAACTACCGTTATGATGAAATGCTGCTCCGGAACTTCCCGTTCACCGGAGACATCATCTTCCTGAGGATATTGCGCGGCCAGGAATCCCTCGTGCCGCATGGCGATACACCTCTGCATGTGGATGACCGCATCTTCATGACGGGAACAAGGGAATATGTGGAGGAGCTCAAGCGTGAGCTCGAACTCTATTGATGAAAATGGCGTGTACCCGATGGTCGGGTGCACGCTTTTCTGATGGAAGGCAATTATGCCCGAGCCATCTTTTTTGTTGCATTTCGTCCTGAAAAAATGTAGATTAGTAGTAGGTACTAATAACAAACGATAATTGGTAGTGTACACCGTTACGCACAATTAACAAAAAGGGAGTTTATGACTTATGAATCTCGAAGGTAAAACTTTTGTCATCATGGGTGTTGCCAACAAGCGCAGTATCGCATGGGGCGCAGCGCGTGCACTCGATCAGATGGGTGCAAAGCTTGTATTTACAATTCTAAATGAACGTTTCAGACGTGAATTGGATAAAATTCTCGGAGATCTCGAAGGGGACCACGACATCATCGTCGAATGTGACGTGACGAACGATGAACAGGTCGAAGCGTCATTCAAGGAAATCGGCGAGAAGACAGGCGGCATCGATGGTGTCCTTCACGCCATTGCCTATGCAGGCAAAGACGAACTGCAGGGCGGCTACAGTGAGACGACAAGAGAAGGCTTCAAAAATGCCCTCGACATCAGCGCATACTCGCTCGCCGTCGTTTCCAAGCACGCCAAGACCGTCATGAACGAAGGCGGCAGCATCGTCACGATGACCTACCTTGGCGGCGAACGCGCAATGCCGAACTACAATGTCATGGGCGTTGCCAAAGCGGCACTCGAGTCCAGCGTACGCTACCTGGCCCTCGACCTTGGCGAATCCGGAATCCGCGTCAATGCGGTATCAGCCGGCCCAATCCGTACACTGAGCTCTTCAGCAGTCGGGGACTTCAAGTCAATCCTCAAGGAAATCGAAGAACGTGCACCACTCAAGCGTAATGTCGACCAGCTTGAAGTCGGCAACACAGTGGCCTTCCTTCTCAGTAACCTCGCAAGCGGCATCACCGGCGAAGTGCTTCACGTAGACTCCGGCTACCACATCATGGCATAAGATTATATGGATAGGACAGCATCCCTCCGGGGGTGCTGTCTTTTTTAGGATAAGGGAATATCAGAGGTCCAACTCTCAGTGGAAAATGTCCCGATTGCAAGTTAGGCCTTCAATTCCCAGTGGGGGACGTTTTGACTGCAAGTTGGACCTTCAATTCACAGTGGGAGGTGTTCCGACTGCGAGTTGGGCCTCCAATTCCCAGTGGGAGACGTTTCGACTGCGAGTTGGACCTTCAATTCCCAGTCGCAGTCATTCCGACTGCAAGTTAGGCCTCCAATTCCCGGTCGCAGTCATTCCGACTGCAAGTTGGGCCTCCAATTCACAGTCGCAGACATTCCGACTGCAAGTTAAACCGCCACTTCACAGGCGCAGACAAAATGGAGGGGCCCCAGCGTCCACACCCCTCGGACAACACAAAAAAGCCTGCCACCCAAACAGGGAAGCAGGTTCACATTCTCAGTCTTTTCATTCGTCTATCCTTCGCCAAGCCTGTATGTTTCGTAGACTTGCCATACGCCGTTTTCCAGCTGGTAGAGGAGGCTGATCTTATCGAGCGTTTCCTTATGCTGGATGCCGATCATGCTCAGATGTCCGAAGATATCTTCGTACTCCTGTGTCGTCTGGCCCTGGGCGATTGTCAGGTGCGGGACGAATGGGTGTTTATTCTCTCCATAGAAGTCGCCGTTGTTTAATGAGTCGTGCAGGGATTGGAGTTCTTCATTCTTTTCTACCTTGAAATAGATGACAAGGGAATTCGGTGAAAAACTGGAAACCTTCTTGATCTCGATTTCAGTCGGCTTGTGTTGCTTTGCGACTTCCTTCAGATACTTCGCAATTTCCTCTTTTTCCGATTCATCCGCTTCGAAGCGGTCCTTGATCGTGATGTGTGGGGGAATAAGTGCGTAGTGTGCATCATATCTTTTTCTATATTGATTCACTTTGTCTTGTAGTTCTTTGGATGGAAACATCGCTACCCCAAAATTCATCGTAATTCCTCCCTACTTGATTATATAATTCATTATATCAAAGTTTTCTCAAAATACCACAATATTCTAACTAAGGAAGTGCCTCAGCGCCGGTTCGAGCTCAGGCTTCCAAGTCTTCCATATGTGGCCGCCCTCAAGCTCCCGGTATGTGTACTCCAGCATCTGTGTGGAGAGGTATTCGTTGAGTTCGCGGTTCGGTGTCAGGAAGTCGGCCTGTTCACCGGAAATCGTTTCGAAATCATCCTCCTCGAGGCCGATCGTATGATACAGATCGAGATGCATGAGTGACATCTGGGATTTGAAGCGCTCGATGAATCCATCATCGACAAATGGGCTCAGGGCGAGCGCATTCGAGAATGTCGCCGGATATTTGGCCGCAACCGAAAATGCAAAGCTGCCCGCCATCGAATCGCCCATCAATGTGCGGGAGGTGCCGACTTTCAGTGTCGGGAAATTTTCATCGATCCAGCTGATGAGCTCCCTTGCGACGAAGGTCACAAAGTCTTCGTGATGTTCTCCGTTCGGGTCGAAGTAGTCATAGCGCCAGTCGACGCTCGGGTAGGGCACCCCGACAATGATGGCGCGGTCGATCTCTTCGGCCTTCCTCAGTTTTTCATAGGCACGTTCGATCTGGCCATATCTGAAGAAGTCCTGCGAATCGAATGTGATCACCACCCGGTGTTTATAAAGGTCTGAATAATTTTTTGGCAGATAGTATTGGATTTCATAAGTTTCTTCCAATGTCTCCGATTTGAAATCAATACTGTGTATCTTTCCTGGTGTCATGTCCATAATAATACCCCCTCATGGTCATTTTACCAATAAGGGGGTATATTCGAAACATATATCATCTACAAATCATCGATCGATGTTCTTAAGGTCCATATTGTACTCTTTTTCGTCTTCGAGGCGTTTCGGATAGTCGTAATGCCAGAAGTCTGCTTCCTTCACATCTGATGGATCGGGTGAATAGATGGCGAACTTTCCGGAGCCTTTCTCCTTCTTCTGACGCTCGAAATCCTTGAGGGCTGCAATCGCCGGCTTCTGCAGTATCAGTATGGCGATGACGTTGAGCCATGCCATCAGTCCGACACCGAGGTCACCCATGTCCCATGCAAGGCCTGCCGAGTTGATCGTACCGTAGAATACGGAAGCAATCAGCAGCACTCCGAGCAGGATCTTGGTGATCGGCCAGCGGCCGTGCGTCAGGTAGACGAGGTTCGTCTCTGCGATGTAATAGTATGCAAGGATGGTGGTGTAGCAGAAGAACAGCAGTGCAAATGAGATGAAGTAGGAACCGAATCCTACGAAATCAACATCGAATGTCTCCTGGCCGCTGAACGCCCGGTCGAGGCCGGCCTGCGTATAGGCGACTGTACCGCCATAGTTCTCTTCACCGTCCGGTGATACCTGATGGACGCCGCTGTCGACGATGAGTCCATCTTCCCCGTCGGAGACGTTGTACATGCCCGTCATGAGGATCATGAGTGCAGTTGCCGTACATACGAAAAGTGTATCGACATATACTGAGAATGCCTGGACGAGTCCCTGTTTTGCAGGGTGGGAGACTTCGGCAGCACCTGCTGCGTGTGGTCCTGTACCCTGTCCGGCTTCATTGGAGTAGATGCCGCGCTGTACGCCGATTGCGATCATCGCACCGACGATGCCGCCGAACTGCTGCTCCATGCCGAAGGCACTTCTGAAGATGAGTCCGAACAGTGCCGGAACATCCTGGATGTTCATGATGACGACGATGATGGCGACGAAGACATAGATCAATGCCATGAATGGTACGACGGCAGAGGCCACGCGTGCAATCGACTTGATGCCGCCGAAGATGACGAGGCCGACGAGTATGACGAGTGCAGCACCGATGACCCAGTGCGGCAGCGGGAATGAATTCGTCATTGAGCCCGCGATTGAGTTGGATTGTATGCCCGGAAGCAGGAACCCTGTCGCAAGGATGGTCACCAGTGCGAATATTGCGGCATAGATCTTGCCGAGCTTGCCGCCGAGTCCTTTTTCTATGTAGTAGGCCGGGCCGCCACGATATTGGTTGTCTTCATTCTGCTTATAGATCTGGGCCAGTGTGGATTCGACGAATGCACTGCCTGCGCCCAGGAATGCGATGAGCCACATCCAGAAGATTGCACCGGGTCCACCGATGAATATGGCTGTTGCCACACCGACGATGTTACCTGTACCGACACGTCCGGATAGTGATACCGCAAGTGCCTGGAAACTGGAAATGCCGACTGGTGATTTTTCCCCTTGGAACATCAGTCTGATCATTTCTTTGAAGTGTCTGATCTGGAAGAAGCGCATCCTCAGGCTGAAGTAGAGCCCGACAGCCAGAAGACCGTAAACGAGTGGTGAACTCCATACCAGACCATTCAGAAAATCTACGATTGTCTGCATAGTTATTTTCCCCTTTTCCCCTTTGTCTTGAAGATTCTGACAATATTTATATTACTGTTACTTTATGCATTTGTCCATATAAATTTTATTTGATTATGTATTTTTATGATACACTGTATACACCTTTCAAAAATGTGAATGAAGGAGCAATTGAGTATGACAAATAAAGTCTGGTTCCAAACCGGTATAGCAATCATCATAACGCTTTTGATCATCATGCTCGTCATCCGGGTCCAGGTCGTCTTCGAACCGGCATTGACGGTCGTAACGACAATATTCGTGCCTTTGCTGTTGGGCGGTCTGCTCTACTACATCACCGAGCCCATACAGCGCTTGCTGGAGAGGAGGGGAGTAGGCAGGCTCACGAGCATTCTGGCGGTCTTCGTCATAATACTGCTTGTGCTGACAGGTCTCTCCATGATACTCGTGCCGATGGTCACCCAGCAGGTCCAGAACCTGATTGCCCGGGCACCGGCGATCCAGAACGACATCCAGGATCTCTTCAACGTCATCCTGTCCTATAGGGACCGCCTTCCGGTCGATCCCCAGCAGTATGTCCAGGATGCACTGGACCAGGGGTCACAGATGCTCTCCAACCTGGCGAGCAATGCATTTACCATCCTGACGAGTACGGTGAGTGTGCTGATCACACTCATTCTTGTGCCATTCTTCTTCTTCTTCATGCTGAAGGATCACGAGAAGTTCATTCCGTCCATGGTTTCCCCGTTCAGAGGGACACTGAAGCAGTTCATGACGGAAATGATGTACGACATCGACCACACGCTGCGTGCATTCATACAGGGACAGATGCTGGTGAGTTTCATACTCTGCATCTTCCTCTATATCGGCTATGCACTCATCGGTCTGGATTATGCACTGCTGCTTGCGATATTCGCGCTCTTCATGAACCTGATTCCATTCATCGGTCCATGGGTCGCCTTCCTGCCGGCAGGGCTCCTTGCTGTCATCCAGGATCCGATCCTGCTCCTATGGGTATCAGGCATCACGCTGGTCGCCCAGCAGATCGAAAGCAACCTGATCACACCGAACGTCATGGGGCAGACGCTCAAGCTGCACCCGCTGACAGTCATCACCGTCGTCCTCGCTGCAGGGAACATCGCCGGATTCATCGGCATGCTGATCGCCATTCCGACATACGCGGTCGTCAAGACGATCATCCAGAATATCTGGCGCTATCGCACCAATCTCAGAAAGACGATGCTTGCCAGGACAAACGACACTGGTCTCGAGTAGCAGCGGGACGGGCGGGGGGAACCCCCGCCTTTTTTAATGGAATCATTGAAAATAGAAGGACGGCACCGCTTGCAGTGTCGGGAAAATGGGTAAAAGGGATAGTAGAAGCCTATAGGGGATGATGTCATGAAAGTCACCATTGTTGGAATGTGGAACAGCTTTCCGAACGGGACAGAGCCGACATCCGGCTATCTTGTGGAAAAGGACGGGGTCAGGATACTGATAGATGCAGGAAGCGGCATCGCGGGCCATATACAAAAATATATCAACATACATGACTTGGACTATATCATCCTATCCCACTATCATCATGATCACGCTGGGGACGTCGAGGCCTTCATGCTGGCGCGGAAGGTGGCCCGGCAGCTGAGGCGTGTAGACAGGAATCTCAAAATCTACGGACCGGAAAGCGGAGCGACCGCCAAGGAGATCCGGCGGGCGAAATACAGCACTTTTCTGCCCGTACGGGCACAGAAGGTCTATACCATCGGGCCGTTCAAACTGGAATTCCATCGCAATGAGCATACTGTCGAAACCTATGCCATAAGGGTTACGGACAACAACGGCGCCGTATTCGTTCATACATCGGATACATGCTACCGCGGCAGCCTCGTCCGCTTCGCCTTCGGCGCAGACCTGCTCATCGTCGACAGCAAGTTGTACGAAGGATTTGATGGGAAAGTGGAAGGACATATGAACGCCGAAGAAGCCGGCCGGCTTGCATCCAAAGCAGATGCCCAGCTGACGATTCTCTCCAACCTCCCGCATCATGGAGAACAGGAAGTCTTGCTGGACAGCGCCAAACAGCATCCGACTGGCAGCATAAGATTGGCAGAAGCAGGAATGACAATTGAAATCTAGAAGCGAAAAAGGTCTGGACACAGCTTGGTGTCCAGACCTTTTTTTGTTGTGTGGTGATGTTTTTGGAGCTGCTCCCGATTAATTCGCAGTGGGGGGTGTTTCGACTGCAAGTTAAGCCTCCAATTCGCAGTGGGGGGTGTTTCGACTGCAAGTTAAGCCTCCAATTCGCAGTGGCAGTCATCCCGACTGCAAGATAATCCTCAGCTCAACACTCCTTCCACCGATCAGCCGACATCCCTTCTTCTGAACAGCAGCACGCCCACACCCATCAGCACGATGCCGATGGCGACGACGATGCTCCAGGCTGCCCAGTCGATCGATTCCTTCGGTACTTCGGCCAGGTAATGGAATGGCGTCGCCATCCGCCATGCGTCATCCAGCCCGATGATGATGCCGAGATAGTTGACGAAGAAGGCATACAGCAGATAGAACCAGACGACGAAATGGAGGCGGGCGGAGATGCCGGTCAGCAGCATCGACAGGCCGACGAACAGGACGATGGCCCCGCCGTAGTTGATGGCGACAATCATATAGTCGCCGAGCGTCATGTCGATGCCCTCGACGCCCATGCTGGCGCCAAACATGCCGAGCATGGCCACTACGACACCGGCAAACCCGACGACCACCGCATAGATGCCGTGGGAGAGCAGCATCGTCCGGCGTCTGATGCCGGTACTCTCCAGCCATTCGAGCCGGCCGTGCTTCTCCTCCCGCAGTATGCGTCCGGAGATCATCAGTGCCGGAATGATGCCGATGATGGAGGTGATGAGCACGAGCACGCTGATGAACTGTGTGACGGGATCTTCGCCGGCAGCGGCCATGCTCTCTGCGAGGAATGCATTTTCATTGATGAAGGCATCGAGGTCGCCGAATATCGATCCGTACGAGGCACCGATCAGCACCATGCCGATGAGCCAGCTTGCAACGAGTATCTTCATGCTGCCCATCATCAGTCGCGGATAGGAACCGATGGAGCGCGGCTTTTTATTCATGGCGATGTTCAGATAGGCATCGTCGAGGTCCCTTCTGGAAAATAAAACCCACGCCAGGCCGAAGAGGAGGACGGTGATGAGGGATGGCAGCAGCCAGACCACTTCGTTGCCAGCAAACGGCTCGAGCCGTGTCAGCCAGTTGTATGGCGAGACGACGGAGAAATCCGGGCTTGCCACATCGGTGATGGCACGATAGAGGTACAGGAGAAGCAGGATGGAAAGCGACACCCCGAACGTCCACTCCGATGCCGGGAGCAGCTGTGCGAATACGAGCGCTAGTGCATAGAACATCATGCCGAAGAGGCTGGTGCTGATGGCGTACAGCGCACTGCCGATGAATGTGAACGAGTCGTCCGGCGTCAGGAACAATCCGGCGAATATCACAAGGCCGAGGACTGCATTCATGCCGACACCGACAAGGAGCTGGGTCATGAAGATGGACTGGCGCGTAATACCTGCGCTGTTGACGTATTCGATCAGCCCCTGGTCCTCCATCTTGCGGCTGACCGAATTGGCGATCATGACACCGAACAGTCCATGGATGACGCCCATGAATACGAGCATCTCATGACTGAACATGACGGCGATCGTATAGGCACCTTCCGGCACGGGGCCGATCATCGCAATCAGCGCCGGATTATCCAGCGTCTCGCGGAGCACCTCGCGTTCTGCGGAATCGTCATACAGGCCAAGGAATGCATAGGGGACGATGAGTGTAAGGACACTGATGCCGATGATCCACAGAAGTATGCGGAACCAGGTGTCATCGAGTGTCAGCTTCAGGAAGTGTCTCATGACTGTTCACGCCGATCTTCGTAGTAGCGCATGAATATGTCCTCGAGCCTCGGCGGCAGCGACTCGAGATGGCTCGGCTGATGGGGGGCGAGGGCCTGCAGGAAATCGCCGACCGCATCGTTGTCGACGCGCATATGAATCCCCGTATCCGTCACCTCATAGTCATGGACATAGGGCAGCGACTTGAGTGCACCGAGGTCCCCTTCCGCCTGGACGACATATTCGGTCCGTGTAATATGGCGCAGTGTTTCAAGGCGCCCGGTTTCGATGATCCGCCCTTCGCGGATGATGGCGATGCGGTCCGCCAATTTTTCGACCTCGGACAGAATATGGCTTGAGAGGAGGATGGTCCTGCCTTCATGCTTCGCCGCCGTCACTTCTTCATGGAAAGTGCGTTCCATCAGCGGATCGAGGCCCGAAGTCGGCTCATCGAAGATGAGCAGCCGGGCATCGGAGAGGAAGGCGCATATCAGTGCCACCTTCTGGCGGTTCCCCTTGGAGTAGGCCTTGCATTTCTTCGCTGTGTCGAGGCGGAAGCGCTCGACCAGCCGGTCCTTCCGCTCCGTATCCCTATAGCCCCTCACCTTCATGAAGAAGCGGATGACCTCTTCTCCCGTGAGGTTCCCCCACAGGTTGATGTCCCCAGGGACATAGGCGATGTTCTGCTTGTAGTGCCGATTTTTATTTATCGGCGTCCCATCCATCAGTATTTCCCCGGCATCCGGAGTAAGCGCGCCGATGATCATGCGCAGCGTCGTCGATTTCCCGGCGCCGTTCGGACCGATGAAGCCGAAGATTTCACCCTCCCTGAGCTCGAATGATACATCATCTGCGGCGACCGTCTTGCCAAACCGTTTCGTCAGACCTTTCAGTTCAAGTACTGTCATTGTACTGCCTCCTTATAGTAGAGCTTGCGCATTGTCCCGAGATAGCCTTCGAACCGGTCGAAGTAGGCATCGATCTGTTCGAAGTCGATGCCCTCCGCCTCGAAGTGCTGCTCCATCTCCCTGATATAGCCGTCGAAAGTCCAGCGGATCATCTTCATCATCGTCTCCCGGTCGATATCCGGCCGGAACAGCCCCATGTCGACCTTCTCATACATTGCATCGAGGTTCGATTCCCGGAGTGCCTGCAGCGCCTGCTGGTAGTCCTCAAGCATTTCAGTCGCGTAGAACATGTGGGTCACGAACTGCGACACTTCCGGATGCTGCATGAAATATTTGTGCTTGACCCGCGACAGCCTGGCCAGCCTTTCGATGAAGCCCTCCTCCTGGAGCCGGACCTGGTCGAGGAGATGGACGGTGAAATGATCGTAGGCATATTGCGCGGCACTCAGGTAGAGGGAATGCTTGCTGTCGAAATAGTAGTAGAGCATCCCCTTGCTGATGCCTGCAGCCTTCACGATGCGATTGGTCGATGCCTGCTTGTAGCCATGCTTCGAAAACTCGGCCATGGCAGTGGTCAGAATGTGATACTGCTGGGCGTCATCCAGCCTTTTGAATGGCTCTTTCATGGGCACCTCCTTTATATTGACCAATCTGGTCAACTCCATTGTATTCCCATTGACCGGAGTGGTCAATAACTTTTTACACATATGTTTTCGATATATGGATCAGCATAGAAAAAGGAGGACATTCATGAATCCAATCGATTATCTTGTGGGGCAGGGGTTCAGGATCACATCGGATCCGACCCGGTACAGAAGCGGCATATGGGGGAAGCGGGACTACACGTTGGACGGCTACAACTATGACACGTACTGCGGAGGCTATCACCGGGCATACGACCTCGCCAAGGCCCATCTGGCACCGGTGCCGGCGGTATGCGGCGGGGAGGTGGTCCAGGGCACGAACCGCCATGGCAACTTCGGGGGCACGGTGGTCGTTGCGAATAAAGCGCTCGGCATCCAGGTGATCTACGGACATCTCGCCCGGAACCTCAAAGTCAAAATCGGCCAGACCATCCGGCAGGGCGACACTGTGGGGCTCCAGTCCAACACGAACTATGACAACGTCCCGATGGCGAGCCATCTGCACATCCAGTTCCAGAACTACGGCTACATTGCAGGGGAGCGCGCCTTTGTGTGCACCGGCATCAATCCGCTGAAAATAAACGTCTCGGAAGAAGGTGGTCCGGATACCTGGCTGTGGCAGGGGCACTTCACTGCAGACAGCCGCATACGGATCCGTGACCATCCGTCGAAGCAGGCACCGTCCAGGGGCATCATCATCCCCGGGACGAAGGTCCGCTTCGACAGGCTCTATGTCAATGAAGGACTGTGGTGGATTCGCATCACCGTAGGCGGGAAACAAAAATGCATCGCAGTCGGGGAAAAGCAGACGGGGGTCACTTTCCGCCGGGCGAACGCCCTGGGCCGGCTGTGGGGGAAGGCAGGTGGACTCGATACATCACGGGGCAAGAAAAAGAAGGGCTGAAGTCATTGACTTCAGCCCTTCTTTTCATGTCATGTCCGCCGCTCTATGCGGGGCGAGGATTTTATTTCCCGGTCGAGCCTGTAGAGCAGGCGGTTGATTTCCACCTGGTTGATCGCTTCGACGATGAAATAGGCGATGATCGTGTAGACGGTGATGGCAGCGATAAGCAGGATGTTGTTCTGGATGACGCTGATGACGAGGGCCGGCATGATGACGAGTGCAATGAACGCAAGCAGCATGCCGAGGCGGTTTCCGTATATGGCACGCTGGGTGTCCCGAAGCTGCTCCGAATACTTCTGGTTGACACGTTCGAGGTCCACATTCCGGGCGTCCCGGTACACTTTGGTGATGTGGACATCGCCGCCGTACTCATCTTTTGTATAGCGCAGATCCATATGCGAGTTGTCCCATGTAAGATATTTGAAAAAAGCCATTACTTTCACTCCCATCAGTGTTTGCAATATTCTAATAATATTATATAATGAAATCATCTATTTATCAAAGGGGTGTTGATTATGGCGGAAAAAGGACCAGATGAAAAGCAGTTTTCGAGACGTGATTTCCTCAAGACCACGGGGGTCGCGACAGGCGGCATCATAGGCGGCTCGCTGCTTGGTGGTTTCGTAGGATTCAACATGAACGGGGACTCTGGTGGAGACACGGCGCAGAATGACCAGGAGAGCGGTGGAGATATTGCGCAGGGACAGCAGGACCCGGGCAGAGTCTTCTTTCATAACGACGCAGAATTCGAAACGATTTCCCAGGCCATGGAGCGTATTTTTCCGGAAGATGACATGGGACCCGGGGCCATCACACTCGGCGCACCCTATTTCCTGGATATGCAGCTGGCAGGACAATACGGCAATAACACGAGGGAGTATATGCAGGGACCCTTCTATGCAGGGGAAACGACGCAGGGGTACCAGGCCCGCCTGAGACGGGCAGAACTGTTCAGGTTGGGCATCGAGCGTCTGAACGCCGAGGCCAACGAGCAGTTCGATGATGACTTCAGCAACCTCGACGGGGAGGATCAGGATGAGATACTGACAAGGTTCCAGGAGGGGGAAGCCGATCTCGGTGTACCCGAGGACACGGCGAAGCCGGAAGACTTCTTCGGGCTCCTGCGTTCGGCAACGATCGAAGGGGTCTATGCCGATCCGCTCTATCGGGGCAACCGGGGCATGGAAGGCTGGAAGATGAAGAACTTCCCGGGCCACCAGTACCAGTATATCGACAGGATACAGAGTGACAGCATGGTCGAGATCGACCCACAACCACTATTTGGAGGGGATCATAATGGCAACGGAAATGGATAGGGTGGATGTAGTTACCGTCGGTGTCGGCTGGACAGGCGGCATCGTGGCAGCAGAAGCGGCGAAGGCGGGTCTTCAGGTAGTCGGCCTCGAAAGAGGAAGGGAACGCGGCACCGAGGACTATCAGCATATTCATGATGAGTACAAGTATGCAATAAGATATGAACTGATGCAGGATGTATCGAAGGAGACACTGACATTCAGAAACAGCCGTGACCAGCGTGCATTGCCGATGCGGCAGCTCGGATCCTTCCTCCTCGGGGAAAACCTGGGCGGCGCCGGGACACACTGGAACGGCCAGACATGGCGCTTCCTGCCATATGACTTCGAAATCCGTTCAATGACGGAGGAGCGGTATGGCAGTGAAAAGTTGCGCGACGACGACGGATACAGGGTTCAAGACTGGGGTATTACATACGACGAGCTTGAGCCTTATTTCGACCAGTTTGAAAAGACAGCCGGCATTTCCGGCGAAGAAAACCCTCTGAGTGGCCCACGCTCCAATCCATACCCGACGCCACCAATGATGAAGACACGCATTCTGGAAATGTTTGAGGAGGCATCCTCCAACCTGGGCTATGACCCGATCATGATGCCTTCGGCGAACTTGAGTGAACAGTTCGAGAACCCGGATGGACAGACCATCGCTGCATGCCAGTACTGCGGATTCTGTGAACGTTTCGGCTGTGAGTATGGGGCAAAATCCTCTCCGGAAGTCACAGTCATCCCGGCTGCAAGGGAGACCGGCAACTTTGAAGTGCGCACACACTCCAACGTCGTTGAAATACTGACGGATGAAGATGATGACAGCCAGGTCACCGGCGTAAGGTATGTCGACACGCGTACCGGGGAGGAATTCATCCAGCCGGCGGATGTCGTAGTGCTGAACAGCTATGTATTCAACAACTACAAACTGCTCAGGGTTTCAGACATCGGCCAGCAGTATGATCCTGAAACCGAAGAGGGTACGCTCGGCCGCAACTACTGCTACCAGATCTTCGGGGGCGCGACAGGCTACTTCGACGAACAGTTCAATACGTTCATGGGGGCAGGTGCCCTTGGCATGGCATTCGACAACTATAATGGAGACAACTTCGACCACTCCGATCTCGATTTTCTCCATGGCGGCAACATGGCGATCACCCAGACCGGCAACCGTCCGATTGCGACGAATACGATCAGACCGGATACGCCATCATGGGGCAGCGAATTCAAGAAGGAATCCATCGAAAACTATACGCGTACACTGCGTGTCCAGGGACAGGGGGCATCCCTTCCGCATAAGGACAACTACATCGACCTTGATGATGAATATACTGATGCGTATGGTATACCGCTCGTCCAGCTGACGTACAACTTCACCGACCAGGACGTGTCCGCCCAGAAGTACCTTGCAGAAAAAGCGGCCGAAGTGGTCGAGGAGATGGGTGCTAATGAAGTCGTCGTCGATGCGGAGATCTCCGATTACAGCATCGTGCCATACCAGTCCACACACAACACCGGTGGCACGGTGATGGGGGACGATCCGGAAACGAGCGTGACCAACAATTGGCTGCAGCACTGGGACCGTGACAATCTATTTGTTGTCGGCGCCGGCAGTTTCGTCCATAATAGTGGGTACAACCCAACTGCAACAGTCGGTGCGCTCGCCTACCGCTGTGCAGAAGGCGTAATCAGATTCGCTGAGGAAGGCGGACGTCTCGAAGAAGAATAGGTGATATAAATGGATCCATACCAAAACCTGAGCGTCAGTCCGGTACACAAGAGGAAAGCCGATAAGAATAAAAAAGATGAAGAGAAGAAAGTCTCAGGTGGCTCCGGCGGTTCCGGCGGAGGAGATGGTGGCAACGGCCCCCGCAACCCGCAGGAGCCGGAAGAACCGAAGAAAAGGAAAAAAGTGAGTACCGAAGACCCATATGCACCACTTATGGATCATATCGAGGATCTGCGGAGCCTGCTGATCAAGTCGGCAGTCGTCTTCGTCCTGTGGTTCTTCATCATATTCATGACTGTCAGCTGGTGGTTCCCGGTCGTCTCCAAGGGTGCAGACATCATCGTCCTCGGACCCTTCGAAGTCATCCGGTTCTACATCCGGACGTCGGCAGCCATGAGTCTCGGACTCAGCCTGCCGTTCATCTGCTGGTTCCTCTGGCAGTTCGTCCGGCCCGGGCTGGTCGACAAGGAGACCCAGTTCCTGAAAGGGTCGCTGCCTGTAATGCTCGGGCTGTTCCTGGTCGGCCTCTCATTCGGCTATTTCGTCGTCCATCCGATCAGCTACTTCTTTCTGATCCAGATGGGGCAGGTCAACTTCGACGTGCTCGTCACAGCCGATGAGTACATGTCATTCCTGCTGATCACAACGATTCCGTTCGGGCTGATCTTCCAGCTGCCGATTGTCGTTTTATTCCTTAATCATATAGAATTGCTCGATTCCGATCTCATGAAGAAATCCAGAAAGTTCGCCTACTTCGGGCTGCTTGTCATCACCGCAATCATTGCACCACCCGATTTCTTCACGCATCTCATTACACTCCTGCCGATGATCGGATTGTATGAAATCAGCATCATCCTCGTCAGACGAAAAGAGAGGCGCACCGCACAGAAAGAGAAAGCCGAAGCGGAGGCAGCTTAATCTGACTCGGACCAGGGGGGCCATGGGCCCTCCTTTTTTTGTTTGGGGGCCTTTGTTTTGGGAGTGGGGCAGTCCGGCTCCCCTCTCTCAAAAACAAATCACACGCAAATCCCATATAATCAGTCAGTATTTGTTATAGTATAGGAAACGAGAAGGAATGGAAAAGGAGATGGAGAGATGCAGAAAGTAAGAAAAGCGGTCATTCCGGCTGCGGGGCTCGGAACGCGGTTCCTGCCGGCAACGAAAGCGATGCCGAAGGAGATGCTGCCGATTCTGGACAAGCCGACGATCCAGTATATCGTCGAAGAGGCGGTGGAAGCGGGCATCGAGGATATCATCATCGTCACCGGCAAGCATAAGCGGGCGATCGAGGATCACTTCGACCATCAGATCGAGCTTGAGATGAATCTGAAAAATAAGGAGAAGTTCGAACTGCTGGAAAAAGTCGAGCATGCGACTGGACTGGCGAACATCTTCTATGTCAGGCAGAAATCCCCCAAAGGGCTCGGCCATGCCATACATACAGCCAGGCAGTTCATCGGCGACGAACCCTTCGCAGTCCTGCTCGGGGATGACATTGTAGACAATGAAGGCGGCACACCTGCAATCGGCCAGCTGATCGAGCAGTATAACGCGTGCCAAAGTCCGATCATCGGGGTGAAGCAGGTGCCGAAATCCGAGACTTCCCGTTATGGGATCGTGGAATTCGACCGGCAGAAGGGCAACCTGTACCATCTGTCCGACATGTTCGAGAAGCCGG
Organism: Salinicoccus sp. Bachu38; assembly: GCF_038561955.2. Lineage (NCBI taxonomy): Bacteria > Bacillati > Bacillota > Bacilli > Caryophanales > Staphylococcaceae > Salinicoccus > Salinicoccus bachuensis. The sequence continues at coordinate 601,864 of NZ_CP138333.2, forward strand.
CACCGGGTGTGACGGACTCCACACTGGCCATCATGGGCCGCTATGTCCTGACACCTGAAATATTCGACCACCTGGAAAAAGGGGAGGTCGGCGCCGGCGGAGAGATCCAGCTGACGGATGCGATCCGGGCAGTCGGCGAAGCGGGCGGCGATGTGCATGCCGTCGATTTCGAAGGACGCCGTTATGACGTAGGGGACAAGACCGGCTTCGTCAAGACGACGATTGAATACGCGTTGAAATCCGACATGAGGGATGAACTTTTGGAGTTCATGGCGGAAACATTGAAGAAGAACGAAAGCGCAAGCAGACAACAGTAAAAATAAAAAGCGGCATGGCCTTGATCCATACAGGATGCAAAGTCATGCCGCTTCTTTATTTTGCCGCTTCCATTTTCCGTGCTTTTTTCAACGCGCGCCTCTCCCTCAGCTTGACGAGGTAGATGCTGATTTCATATAGGACAATCATCGGCGCGACTGTAATAAGATGGGTGAAGAAGTCCGGTGGAACAATCAGTGCAGTAATGACGAGCAGGCCGAAATACACATATTTGCGGACCTGCTTCATCAGTACCGAGTCGAGCAGCTCAATGTGGTGCAGGAAAAGGACGACGATCGGCAGCTGGAAGATCAGGCCGAACGGCATCGTCGTCATCAGCAGGAATGACATGTACTCATCCGCCGTGACGAGGACATCGAAATTTTCCTCGCCCATCTGGATCAGGAAGAAGTAGCTGATCGGATGGACCACAAAGTATCCGAAGGAAAGTCCCGCGAGGAAAAGCAGGAACATGATCGGAAAATAGGACTTCAGAAACTGGGTCTCCTTTTCCACAAGACCGGGCCGCATGAACTGCCAGACGAAGTAGCAGATGAAGGGCAGGCTGAGCCCGATGCCGAGGGCTCCCGACGTCCGGATGTAGAACCGGATGACTTCGAACGGGCCCCTGACGATCAAGTCGTGCCCCTTCGTCAGATAGGGGAACCAGTACTGGATCGTCAGGAAGATCAGCATGAAGAAGAAGACGAACACCACAGCCGACTTGATCAGCATGCTTCTCAGATCACTGATGTGCTCGATCAGTGTCGCATCGGGCGTTTCGACGGTCACCTTCCGGCGCTTTTCCGCTTTTGTCATGCCACCCTGTGCCGCTTCCTTGAGTGCCTCTTTCCTTGTGTTTTCATTATTGCTCATAGCGCTCACCTGTCATCCATTATAAATGCAGCAGGCATACACTTTCAGAAAAATGCATATGCCTGAATAATTCATCTTTCCGCTGAATAAAGTTAAGCGTCGACAAGCGGGCCGTTGTCATCGAGGTACTGCTCGATGCCTTCAGCTGCACGGTATGCCAGGGCACCGACCGTACCTGTCGGATTGTAGCCGCCGTTGTGCGGGAAGTTCGATCCGCCGATGACGAACACATTGTCTGCATCCCACATCTGGAGGTAGTTGTTGACGACGCTCGTTTCCGGGTCAGCCCCCATGATTGTACCGCCGACAATATGGTCGTTATGGGCGGGCAGTATATCAAAGTGCTCGCCGAGCTCGCTGCGGTTCTTGGATACCGGGTTCATTTCATCCAGTATCTCCTCGATGCGGTCCGCAATGTACTCGTGTACATTCCTGTCATGGTCGGTGACGTCATAGGTGACCCGGAGAAGTGGGCGGCCATAATCATCCGTGTATGTCGGATCGAGGGACAGGTAGTTGTTTACATAAGGGAGTGTGATCATCTGTGCCCATGCCCCTGCAGAGCGATTATATGCATTGATGGACTCATTCTTGAACTCGGCCCCCCAATTCTTCGTACCCTGGGGTACTGCATTCTCAAGGATTGGGCGCTTGCCCTGCTGTTTCATGGATATCGATCCGCCGTGGATGAAGTCGACATCCGAGTGGTCGAAGTTGTCATTGTTGTAGTCATCGATGGTCACCCCGAGGGCGCCGGCACCCATGGACATGTTGTATTCCTTGTCGAAGAAGGCGGTGACGGATGGCGTGATATGGAGACAGTAGTTCTTTCCGACTGCCCCGTCGCCTGTTTCAGGGTCATACGCCGTACCCAGTTCGGAGTGGAGCAGCAGTTTCGTATTGTTCGTCGTATGGCTTGTGACCACGACGACATCCGCCGGCTGGATGTATTCGAGTTGGGTCCGCGGATCGATGTAGTGCACACCGGTCACTTCCCCGTCCTCCTTCAGTATTTCAAGGACATTTGCGTTCGTGCGCAGTTCGAAGTTGTCATGCTGCTTGGCGACCGGAATCGTTGTGACGATCGGAGAGGATTTCGCCCCCCATTCACAGCCGAATTTTTCACAGAATCCGCAGTACTGGCACGCGGCGAGTGTCATGCCATCCGGATTCGTATATTGTTCCGACATGTTGCCGGCAGGTGTCCTGAACGGAGTGGCACCCGCCGCTTCACAGGCCGCCTTGAAATCCGAAAGGAGCGGCGTCATCTTCATCGGTGGTGTCGGATACGGTTTTCTGCGTTCCGGACCCATCGGGTTCTGCTCCCCGCTGATGCCGGCCGTCTCTTCAAATTTTTCATAATACGGCAGGAGCTCGTCATATGTAATGCCCCAGTCCTGTATCAGGTAATCGTCGGAAACTTTGTCCGGACCATATTTCTCCTCTGTCCGTGATTTCAGTTCAAAGTCGTATGGGTTATAGAACCATGTATCACCGTTCCAGTGGACACCACCACCACCAACATCCGTCCCGATCAGGAATGCACCGAAGCGGCGCATCGGCAAAGCCTCCTCATCAAGCGCATTGCGGTAAGTGATGGTCTCCTTGGAAAGGTCCTGCATCATTTCGTGCCCGACGACATAGCGATATTCATCGTGCGCAGTCAGATAGTCCTCCGTCGTCTTCTCGCGACCCCGTTCGAGACCGAGTACCTGCTTGCCGGATTTAGCAAGCTCGGCAGCGACGATGCTTCCTGCCCAGCCCATGCCGACAACGACAACTTCCTTTTTATCGAGTGTTTCAGCCATTTCATTCGCCTCCTAGTGATTAATGGGAAATGTGTGTAGAATTCGACTGCATTTCCTTCTCCACAAATCCTTCCTGTTCGATTTCCTCTCTGTAACTCATATATGCACCCGGGAACTTTTTCATCTCCCAGCCCTTCATTTCAATGTTGCCCCCATACAGTGGATCAGCATAGGCGCCTGAAAGCGTGACAAGGCGCAGCTCCTCGAAGAAATCCCCGGCTTCGAGCCCCGGCAACTCCAGCTCGTTCTCCTGCATGCGGGTAAGGATCTCGTCCTGCTGTCCGCCTTCGAGTTCATAGAAGGGCACATCATGAGCGGATAACGCCTCTTCATTCATGAGACGCATCCCGTCCCGGAAAATATCCCTTCTGAGCGTCGCATACTGTGGACCCTGGAAGTCTGTGCCTTCCTTGAAGGGACCCTTCATGTACTCCCGTGCATTCGCACCATATCCGCCTGAAAGCTCATGGTCGATGAACCATGCGACTCCAAGCGCCTGGGCGCCCGGTCCATTATCATCTTCAGGGAAGATCCGCTCCGTCGCTGCTTCGATTATTTGGAATTCCTCCGGATTCTGGAAGAACTTATATGCACGTGTGAAGTTCTGCTGCTGGCTGCCGGAATCGGATCCCTCTGAATCTCCCTGACTTCCGGTTTCGGGTTCATCAGTTGCCGGAGGCGCTTCATCACCGAGCAGCGATCCAAGGTATGTACCCGTTATAAGCGTTCCTGTGGCCACACCCGACATCTTTAAGAAATTTCGTCTTGAAAAAGACTTTTCTGTTTCCTCGTTAGACATATCCTCACCTCTATATTAGAATTGAATGAATGTTACATCTTTATGTCCATATATATTAAACCAAAACAAACCATCATACAAGGAGGAAAAATGATGCCTGTCCCATTGACAAAAGCTTCCAGATATCTTTTCAAACCGAATCCGAATGTCGGAATAAAATACAAGGAACACGACATCAGCGGAGAGAAGAGGGTGACGGAATTTCTCACGCCTCACAAACTGGAGGAACTGGATCCGGAAGCAAAGGAGCACCACCGTACATTCATCGGGGAAATCGATGAAGCGGTCCAGCAGCAGATGAAGCAGACAAGCTTCTACCGATATGTCGCCATCGCGCTGCTCATCCTTACCATCATCCTGCCAAGCCTGCTCCTCTTCTTTCTGGGCGGCAGCCACTGGGGGCTGATCGGCGGGGTCTATTATGCATTCTTCGCCTATATCCTGGTCGAGGCCTACATCACGGCGAACAGGAATTATTTCGAGTACCAGCTCTATGAGAAGTTTGAAAACGAATATTTGAAATGAACCGGCAGCCTTCTTGGCCTGTTTCCTGATTTCCAGGAGACGGATCAGGGGGCTGTCGCTTTTTATTTTATAGGAAGTGTAAAACTGCCCAAAAATAAAAAATCAAAATGGCGATTTTCCACCATATATAGGATAGGAGGTGTTTTATGTTTTTGACGGATAGGAAGAAAACGAAGGAACTTAATTTTCACGAAGTGCTCGAACGGCGTGCGGAATTGGAGGAAGGGGAGAAGAGACGGCTGAAGATGCTGCGCCAGGGATTCGAAGGTGAGCAGACATATGACCGGCTGTGGGATGAGGTCGGGCATGAACAGCTGCTGATCTTCCGCGATCTCTGGCTGAAGGTCGAGAATGCCACACTGCAGATCGATGCGCTGATAGTGGGCGAGGACCGGCTGATCGTCAATGAAATCAAGAACTACAGCGGCATGTACCAATACGGGAATGGCAGCTGGTCGGTCAATGGCTTCCAGATCTCAGAAGACCCGCTCGCCCAGGCCAGCCGGACCGCCGGCAAGCTCATCCGGTTGAAATATGGCGGCAGCCATCCATTCGATGTCGACAGGAAAGTCGCTTTCGTCAATCCGAACTTTAACCTCACCATCGATTCGGATGAAAATGAAAAGCACATCGTCACCCGTTCGATGATGAAATACTACATGCGCGATATTGCGCGGCGGCATGCCGGCCCCAATGCAGCGGCCTTGTCGAATACCATCCGGAACTTCATCATCGACGACCCGATGGCGACGCCGGAAGTGGAGGCGGGGCGGATCAGGACGGGATTGTATTGTGGACGGTGCGGCAGCTACAAACTGACACTTGACCGTTACCGTTCACATTGTGGATCATGTGGTCATCAGGAAACAATCGAGTATCAAATTGTCAAAGCAATTGTTGATTACGCTTTATTATTTCCGGAACAGCCGATTGAAAAAAGAAGTGTGGTCTGGCTTACCGGAAATCAACTCAATCCAAGAAGAATAGAGTTCAATATGAATAAATACTGCAGACTCGTCAGACGTGGACGCCATTCTGCCTATGTGATCGATACAACTGATATCACGGAGTTGCTGAAAGTGAAAGGCTACAACTCAAAATATGAAAAGAGGAAAATAATATGAGGTGAAGTGCTAACTCCCAGTGGCAGGCGTTCCGACTGCAAGTTGGACCTCCAATTCCCAGTGGGAGGCGTTCCGACTGCAAGTTGGACCCCCTAATTCCCAGTGGGAGGCGTTCCGACTGCAAGTTAAGCCCAGCCCAACCAACCCTCAATCCATCCCCACACAAAAACGCCCCAAAACCCAAGCTCTCATCCCGGGTTTTGGGGCGTTCCTCGTATCACTCCAGATATTCTACGACTTCCAGCTCATCCGTGTACGACTGCATGTGCTCGCTGACATCCTGATAGACACCATCGGCGTCCTCCAGTCCGTATTCATCGGCATCAGCCAGCGGAACCAGCTCGAAGTTGTCGTACTCCTCGCTGTGGACGTATGTCGGCATGAAGCGGACGCCTTCGACGGTGGTCTCGCCCGTTCCCATCTTATGGTTCACATCGAATTCGATCACCCCGCCGAGCTTGGTATCGAGATCCTGCTGGGCACTGAAGAAGTTGGCAAGGGAGTAGGCGATGACGGTCTCCCCGCCGTCCTCCCGTTCATAGATGTCGACCGGCTGCAGCACGTGCGGGTGGTGGCCCAATATAATGTCCGCGCCGGCTTCTGCGATCTGCTCGAACTGCTGGACATGCTCATCACGCGGATACGGTTCATACTCGACGCCCTGGTGCATGCTGACGACCAGCATGTCGACCTCATCCCGCAGATCCTCCATGTCGGACAGGATCGTCTCCATGTCGATCAGGTTCACGAGGTGATCCTCACCCTCCGGCACCGGGATGCCGTTCGTCCCATACGTGTAGGCGAGGAATCCGACTTCGACGCCGTTCACATCCATGATCCGCTTCCGCTCCGCGTCCTCGGGACTCGTGTTCGCCCCGACATACTCGATCTCTTTCTCATTCAGGATATTGGCCGTGCGCTCCACGCCCTCCGTGCTCCGATCAAGCGTGTGGTTGTTGGCAAGCGACACGATGTCCGCATCGAAATACTCGAGCAGATCCGCCGCCTCAAGCGGCGCATTGAACGCCGGATAGCCGCTCAGGCGCAATGCCTCCCCGCCGATCGGCGTCTCCTGGTTCATGAACACGAGATCCTGCTTCTGCAGGTACGGCGCCACCTCATCGACACGCGAGATGAAATCATAGCCCGATTCCGTCTCCACATCCTCGTACAGGTGGTCGTGGATCAGCACATCCCCCGTCGCCGCGAAGCTGAACGATGTCTGGAAGTGGGTGTTGATCACATTATGTATCGTCTCCCCGGACACATGCGCAAGCTCCTTCTCGTATGTTTCGTAATCCGCGGCCTCCCCATTGCCGAACGGCAGGCTCAGCAGCACGAACATCAACACTTTCATCATATATAAACACCCCATTGGAATTGAACTTCAGCGATAGCGCTTGCTTCCATTCTACCGCTTAATCCCCGGCTTGCCTACCAATTGCACAGGACCTTTTCAGGAAAATAAAAACCCTGCTTCCATTTGCGCATGGAAACAGGAGTGTATGGTGTCGCGGATGTTTGATTCAGCCCCGTGCCGCCCGCCAGTTGAACGAGAACAGCACAGCGTAGTAGGCGAATAGGACGGCGAAGATCAGGCCGCTCGCCATGAGGGTTGCGGTCACGGTGCCGAAGATGTCGGCCGTGAGCCCACCGAGCATCGGACCGATCATGGCACCGACGCCCTGGACGGAACTGATGACGCCCCACGACTCCTCCTTCTGGCTGCTGGCGATCGTGCCGGCGAGGTATTTATTCCACGCAGGCAGCATGATGCCGTAGGCGAGTCCGATGAGGCTTGCGATGATGAAGATCAGCCACACCGTCTCGAGCGTGCTGAACCAGATGACGCCGCCGGCATAGATCAGGAATCCGCCGGTGATTACACTGCGCGTGAAGCGCTCGGTGTGGATATCGAGCGCACGGCTCAGCACCGTCATGCCGAATCCGACGATGCCGAAGACGAGCAGGATGAAAAAGGTATATTCGAAATAGTTCAGCTCGAGCAGCGTCGTGATGTATGTCGGCAGGACCGGCAGCAGCATGCCGACGCCGAGCCCCTGCAGCATGATGCCGGGCATGTTCCTCATATGGTGGCGCAGTATCTCCCATGTCTCACGAAGCGGCAGGCGCTGCTTGCGCCGGCCAGCCGTCTCGCCGTCCCGGGTCTGGACCTTGTAGTCGCCCGGCATGACGAGGAAGACGATGAAGTTGATCAGGAACACCCCGGCCATCGCATAGACGGAAGCGGCATCGAATATGCCGATCAGGAAGTTCATGATGACCATGCCGGTACCGAGTCCGGACAGCCACGCGAAGAAGATGAGTCCCATCTCGCGGCCGCGGTTCTCGTCCTGGACGTTCGAGAGGGCGATGATCCATATCGGACAGACGCTGATGCCGAGCAGGCACGCCGCAATCAGCAGCACGTAGAAGCTCTGGTCGAACATGACCGTGACCATCGCCCCGATGCCGACGACATATGACAGGAACATCGTCCACCACGCGCCGATCTTGCGCATCAGGAAGCCGAGCCAGATGTTCGTCACGGCATCGAAGACGTAGTGCATCGTGATGACGGTGGCGGACAGGCTGAGCGATATGATGCCGATGGTCGGCAGTGCGGGCAGGTAGCTCAATATGAACATCCCCCGGACGATTTCCGTCAGGCAGAGGATGAAAGCGAGTTTCCAGAATCTTTTCTTATGATCATTGGTTGCCATTGTGTCACCTTTTTAAAACATTATTTGATGGATAAAGCATATTTTATGGACTATTATATCATTGTTTGATGATACTGGGGGCGGTTCCATCTGTCAATTCCTACTATTAAAGACCACACTTCTATTGTATAATATAAAAGTTGAAAGGTGGCAGGAAACATGAATTCGAAGACTCTGATTTCCCTTCTGAAAATAAAAGAGGCATATGGGGATTTCCCGGAAACTGTGACAAACATAACGATGGATTCACGCGAAGTGGATGGACACTCCGTATTCGTCGCGATCAGAGGCTACCAGGTGGATGGCTTCGACTTTATTCCACAGGCCATCCGGTCCGGCTGCCGGTTCATCGTCACAGATCGCCACCGGGAGATGCCGGAGGGCGTCGGGCTGCTCGTCGTCCGGGACCCGGAGAAGGTGGCCGCCCTGTTTGCGGAGTACATCTATGATTTTCCGCATGAAACCCAGACGATGATCGGGGTCACCGGAACGAACGGCAAGACGACCGTGGCGACGATGATCCACAATCTGAGCCGGGCACTCGGCAAGAACAGCGCCTATCTCGGGACGAACGGGTTCATGCTCAATGAAGACCGCTACGGCAGCACGAACACGACGCCGGAGACGACGCGCCTGCACAAGCGCATCCAGGAGGCCCATGAGCGGGAGACGGAAGTGTTCACGATGGAGGTGTCGTCGCATGCCCTCGGGCTCGGGCGCACATTCGGCATCGACTATGACATCACGATCTTCACGAACCTGACGCAGGATCATCTCGATTTCCACAATACGATGGATGAGTACGGCTATACGAAGGGCCTCCTGTTCTCCCAGATGGGGCACAACATGAAGGACCGCAAATACATCATCCTCAACCAGGACGATCCATGGGCGGCGCGCTACAGCAGGATGACGCCGCACGAAGTGATCACCTACGGCATGACTTCTGAAGCGGACTTCCATCCGACGGATATAGAAGGGACGCTCGAAGGCTTCAACTTCACGCTCAATACGCCGGAAGGCGCCTTCCATGTCGATTCGCCGTACATCGGCCACTTCAATATACAGAACCTGATGTGCGCCATCATCAGCGAATGGCTGCAGGGGTACCGGCTGCCCCGCATCATCGGCGCCGTCAGTGACATGGCACCGGTCGAAGGGCGCCTTGAAGTGCTGGACAAGACGCTGCCGATCGACATCATCATCGATTTCGCCCATACGCCGGACGCACTGGACAAGATCATAGATACAATCGAGCCCTTCGTCACCCAGCGTCTGATCTTCCTCGTCGGCATGACCGGCGAGCGTGACCTGTCGAAGGCCCGTGAAATGGGGCGCATATCCACGCGGGCGGACGTGGCGATCTTCACGCCGGACAATCCGGCCAATGACGACCCAAGGATGCTCGTCGAGGCACTCGAGGCGGGTGCGGCGCATGACAGCTACCATTCCTTCACGGACCGCACGGAAGGCATCGAATACGCCATCGACATCGCGGAGCCCGGCGACACGGTGGTCCTCGCATGCAAGGGCCGCGAGCCGTACCAGATCATGGAGGACTATGTGAAGGTGCCGCACCGCGACGACCTGATCGCACTGGATAGGGCCTACCGCAAATACCGGAGGGATGAATATGTTACAGATACAGACATCCATCAATGATGTCACGATGCCGGTGTTCATTTTCCCGCACGAAGAACGGAACACGTGCATCGTCAGCATACCGGATATGAACTTCAGCCTGGAATACAGCCGGACGCTCAGTGAAGCGGACCAGGCCGAGGAGATCGTCCTCCATCTGTTCAATGTGATGGATGAGGCGGAATGCGAAGCAGTCGCGCGTGACATTACCCGAGCAACCTCTACAAAGTAAGGAGAAAATTATGGATTTCACTCATGAAATAGAAAAAAGAAAGACGTTCGCCATCATCTCGCACCCGGATGCCGGGAAGACGACGCTGACGGAGAAGCTGCTGCTCTTCGGCGGTGCCATCCGCCAGGCAGGGACGGTCAAGGGGAAGAAGGGCGGCAAGTTCGCCACTTCCGACTGGATGAAGGTGGAGCAGGAGCGTGGCATCAGTGTCACAAGTTCCGTCATGCAGTTCGACTTCGACGGCTATAAGATCAACATCCTGGATACCCCGGGGCACGAGGACTTCTCTGAGGATACGTACCGCACACTGATGGCAGTCGACTCCGCCGTCATGGTCATCGATGCCGCAAAAGGAATCGAGCCGCAGACGCTGAAGCTCTTCAAAGTCTGCAAGATGCGCGGCATTCCGATCTTCACGTTCATCAACAAGCTCGACCGTGTCGGCAAGGAGCCGTTCGAACTGCTCGAGGAGATCGAGTCCACACTCGAAATCGAGACGTACCCGATGACGTGGCCGATCGGCATGGGGCCAAGCTTCTTCGGCATCATCAACCGCAAGGACCGCGCGATCAACCCGTACCGCGAAGCGGACAAGCTCGCACTTGATGACGACTATGAACTGAAGCAGGACCACCCGATCGCTGAAGACGAAGCATTTCAGACCGCAGTCGATGAGTTCATGCTCGTCGAGGAGGCGGGGGACGCCTTCGACCGCGACAAGATTTCAAGAGGGGACCTGACGCCGGTCTTCTTCGGTTCCGCACTGTCCACGTTCGGCATCGAGGAATTCCTCGATACGTATGTCGACTATGCGCCGATGCCGACACCAAGGAAGACGAAGGAGGAGTCGCAGGTCGCACCGACGAACGAAGACTTCAGCGGCTTCATCTTCAAGATCCAGGCCAACATGGACCCGCGCCACCGCGACCGCCTGGCATTCATGCGCGTCGTCTCCGGCAAGTTCACGCGCGGCATGGAGGTCACCCTGGCCCGCACCGGACGGAAGACGAAGGTCAACCGGGCGACGATGTTCATGGCCGATGATACGGAGACCGTCAACGAGGCATACGCCGGCGACATCATCGGACTGTACGACACCGGCAACTTCCAGATCGGCGATACGCTCTATGACGGTCAGAAGGTCGACTTTGAGGATCTGCCGCAGTTCACGCCGGAGATGTTCATGAAGGTGTCTGCGAAGAACGTCATGAAGCAGAAGCACTTCTACAAGGGCATCGAACAGCTCGTGCAGGAGGGTGCCATCCAGTACTACAAGACGGTGCACACGAACCAGCCGATACTCGGTGCCGTCGGGCAGCTGCAGTTCGAAGTGTTCGAACACCGCATGAAGAACGAATACAACACGGACGTCATCATGGAGCCGATCGGCAAGAAGCTTGCCCGCTGGGTGGAGAACGAAGATGCCATCACGGATGCGATGAGCACGTCGCGCTCGAACCTCGTGCTCGACCGCTACGACAACCAGGTCTTCCTGTTCGAGAACGAGTTCGCCATGCGCTGGTTCAGCGAGAAGTATCCCGAAATAAAACTCTATACGCTGCTGTAGCATTTATACTTTACTTTGGCCGTCACATCGTCTATATTTAGGAATGTAATGGAAGTGGACGTACACCTTTTCATCGGAAAAGGGGAGTAACGAATGGGGCGACCCATCAATGCATCGTCATGACGGATGAATCCCGGTGCATTGAGCAATACATCGTATTGTATCGTGAGACCTTGACCGTATGCCTTTTTGGCATGCGATCAGGGTCTTTTTGCGTTCATATCAACTTTTAGGAGGAAATACTATGGATTTTGCGATAATTTTGGAGTACGCATGGGTGCTCGTCGTCCTGATCGTGCTTGAAGGGCTGCTTGCTGCAGACAACGCAGTCGTACTTGCCGTAATGGTCAAGCACCTGGACCGGAAACGCCGGAAGAAGGCGCTGTTCTACGGCCTGCTCGGTGCGTTCGTCTTCCGGATGATCGCCATACTGCTGCTCGTCTGGCTCGTCCAGTGGTGGTGGATGCAGGCACTCGGTGCGCTCTACCTGTTCTACGTATCGATCTCCCACCTCATCAAGCTGAGGCAGGGGGAGAAGGAACCGGAGGAACCGACGGCCGGCACGGAAGGCATCGCGCTGGACGAAGCGAAGAAGAAGGGCGGCGGATTCTGGTTTACAGTATTCAAGGTGGAGCTTGCGGACATCGCATTTGCCATCGATTCGATACTTGCAGCCGCAGCCATTGCGCTCGCCCTGCCTGAAGTCGGCGGAGACTTCTTCGGCGTCAATGCCGGACAGTATACCGTAATGCTCATCGGTGGCCTGATCGGGGTCATCATCATGCGGTTCTTCGCCACATGGTTCGTCGAGCTGCTCAACCGGAAGCCGGGACTCGAAGTGGCGGCATTCATCATCGTCGGCTGGGTCGGTGTGAAGCTTGCGGTGCTGACTCTGGCGCATGATGCGATCGGCGTCATACCGCATGACTTCCCGCATTCCACAACATGGAAGCTGATCTTCTGGGCGGTCATGGTGATCATCATTTCAGCCGGCTGGTTCCTGAGCAAGGATGAAGGCCACGGTAAAAAAGTGGAAAGCAATTATTAAAATCTCTATAATGAGTGGTACAAAACAGTTAGGAGGGGTCGCCTTTGGAAAGATCGGAGAAGCACATCATTCCAAAAGATAGATATCGCCGGAAGCGGAGAATGTTTGCAGGCGATGATTCAGAACGCATGGATGGATCGGACCAGGAACAGTCACCACAGGAAAATATGACGGATGGACGAAATCCCCTTTCATCGGAACCACAGAATGACAGAGTCGAACCTCAGGCAGCTTCAGACAATACAGAAGAGAGACCGGCCGCAGCCAGGCGGCGTGAAAATGAACCGGCACCGGAAACGGAACGGGAATATGCCCCCGGTGAGGAAGGGTACAGGGATCGGAGCGCGCCCGCCAGCATGGGCGGCACTGTCGGCATGACCCCGGGTGAGGATGATGCGGATCGCCCTGCAGGCAATGATGGCAGCGGCGACGGCAATGACGGCAACAGGCGCCGGGGCTGCCTCGGCGGTTTCCTGCTGCCCTTCATCGCAGGCCTCCTCGGTGCACTCGTCATGCTCCTCCTGTTCAACTTCATGAACGATGGTGGAGGCAGCGGCAACAGCGGTGAAGATGCAGCCGACGAGAGCGTCTCCGAGGAGAACCAGCAGGAGATCGAGGACATCAAGAACCAGCTCCAGGAGGAGAGCGGCAACACGGACAAGCAGGTCTCCGACACGACGGCCGCCATACAGAAGGCGAAGCAGTCGGTCGTTTCGATCATCAACCTGCAGAGGGTCGGTGAAATCGTACCGGGCCTCCAGGAGACGCCTGAGAGCGAGCCGGAAGAAGCGGGCACCGGTTCCGGTGTCATCTACAAGCTGACTGACGAATATGCCTACATCGTCACGAACAACCACGTGGTGGACGGCGCGACGGAACTCCAGGTCAACCTTGAAAGCGGAGACCAGCTGAGCGGTGAGATCGTCGGCACCGACCTCTGGACGGACCTTGCAGTCGTCCGGGTCGAGCGCGGCAACATCGACAATGCCATCGACTTCGGCAACAGCGACCAGCTGCTCGTCGGTGAGACGGCCATAGCGATCGGTTCGCCGCTCGGCCAGGCCTTCTCGGGCTCCGTGTCCCGGGGGATCATCTCCGGACTCGACCGGAGCGTCCCTGTCGACATCGATACCGACGGCAACTATGACTGGGAGGCGAACGTGATCCAGACGGATGCCGCGATCAATCCCGGAAACTCCGGCGGTGCACTGGTCGACCAGAATGGTGACCTGATCGGCATCAACTCCATGAAGATCAGCATGCCGACGGTCGAAGGCATCGGCTTCGCCATTCCGGTGAACGAAGTCGAGCAGATCGTCACGCAGCTCGAGGAGAATGGCGAAGTGCAGCGTCCTTACCTCGGTGTACTCCTCCAGGACCTGTACACGGTCCCGGCAGAAGTGCTGGTCAATGAAATGAACCTGCCGGATGACGTGAACTCGGGCGTCATCATCAGCCATGTCGAAGAAGGGACACCGGCGGACGCAGCGGGGCTTGAAGCGCTTGACGTCGTCGTGTCGCTGGACGGCAATGAAGTGCAGAACATGATGGAACTCAGGAAATACCTGTACTACGAAAAGGCACAGGGCGAAGAGATGCAGATCGAGTATTACCGCGATGGAGAACTGCAGCAGACGACAGCGACATTGGAATAGATTACAGGCACCGGCCACTGGCCGGTGCTTTTTATTATGAATAGCGGAAGGTGAAAGAGGGTACTGTAAAAGCAATTACGAAGCCGTCTTGACACAGGTGTTGCACCTGCGTGATAATGAAGTGTATTTTTGAAAATATGATGCGAAACGCGTGCATTTGAAAGAAGGGGTTGCAATGTTCAAGTGGCTGGAGCGCTTCATGGATTCCCTCAGTCCACAACGCGGTATATTTCTGTATTATCTCATCGCATTGATGCTGGCGAGCGTGCTGCTCAGCCTGCCGGTCCTCTATCGGGGAGACAAGGATACGGCGCTGATCGACACCATCTTCGTCGCTGCATCCGCACTGTCGGTCACAGGACTGACTTCGGTCAATATTTCGGAGACCTTCAATACATTGGGGTATTTTGCAATCATGCTGATCATGAACTTGGGCGGCATCGGCATCATGGCGATGGGAACGATGGTATGGGTGCTGTTCGGGCGCCGCATCGGCCTTCGGGAACGCATGCAGATTGCAGTCGACAACAACCAGTATAAATTTTCGGGTGCAGTCAAACTTGTGCTCGAGATCATCAAGGTGCTGCTGGCGATTGAAGCGATTGGCGCGTTCATGTATGTCACCTACTTCATGGTCGAGTCTAATGATATATACTATTCGCTCATGCACGGCATCTTCCTGTCCGTGTCCGCCACGACCAACGGCGGGATGGATCTGTTCGGCGACTCCCTGCTCGGGTTTGAAGAAGCCTACATACTGCAGGTGCCGGTGATGATACAGATCATGCTCGGAGCCATCGGATACCCGGTGCTGATCGAAGTGAGGAACTATTTGAGCAAGCACCATAAGAACTTCCGTTTTACCCTGTTCGCCAAGCTCACGACACTGACATATGCGGGACTCTTCTTCCTCGGTGCGTTCTTCATTTTCATCATGGAATCGCAGAACTATTTCGTCCGCGATTCGTGGTTCAAGACGATGATGAACAGCATGTTCGCCTCCGCGACGACGCGGAGCGGGGGACTGACGACCGTCGATCCCAGCCTGTTCAGTGATGCCACCCAGCTGATGATGAGCGCCTTCATGTTCATCGGCGCCTCACCGAGTTCCGCCGGCGGCGGCATCCGGACGACGACATTCGCGATACTGATCCTATTCCTGGTCGCATTCAGCCGCGGCCGTACGGATATCCGGATATTCAACCGGGAGATTGCGAAGGAGGACCTGCACCGCGCATTCGCCGTCATCACGCTCGCGGTGTTTCTCGTCTTCGGCGGTGTCATCTCCGTCGTCCTGTTCGAGGACAGCCGCTTCGACCTGATCGATGTCATCTTTGAAGTGAGCAGCGCATTCGGAACGTGCGGACTGTCCACCGGCATCACCGATGAGCTGTCCACACCGAGCAAGGTGGTCGTCATGATCTTCATGTTCATCGGACGGATCGGGTTCATTTCATTCCTGTTCACCATGGCCGGCCGTCAGAAGGAACTGCCGTATCACTTCCCTAAAGAGCGCATTCTGATCGGTTAGACCATTTCCAATGAAAGGAGGGAGCGCCATGCAGGAATTTTTCAGCGTCAGCCTCATCCTGACCCAGCACATCAACCGTCGGCTCGGCAAGCAGCCCGGCGTCACACTGTCCAAAGTCTCCCGGTACAAGCGTGGATTATCATTCGAAGAGAACAACCACATCCTCCTGTGTGACCTTGGCGGGACGCTCGGCATCGATATGGAATACATCGCACCGCGCAACCCGTCCATCACCAGCATGAACTACATGGGCTACAATTTCGGCGTCTTCAACCATAAGGATATATCGAACATTTCCCATCTGCGTCGGACGATGAGCTTCTCCAACTTCCCTTGGATGACCTGCAACATCACCCATCCGATGACGAAGGAGCCCTTCTTCGGCGAACCGTACGAAGTCTACATCGTCAACGGCATGAAGCTCGCCATCCTCGGGGGATATGCCGGCAGCTTCCGCCCCGAAGCGGAGAAGAAGCATCCGACACTGCACGTCTCATCACTCAGCAGCTCGGTCAAACGCTGGCTTCGCTACATCTACGACACCGACGATCCCGACTATGTCATCGTCTGCATCTCCGATGCCGATGACGAAATCAGTGCCATCATCAAGGACATGGAAGGCGTCGGCCTCCTCATCACCGGCAGCTGTGACGATGAGGAGCTCGAGGAGGACGAACACGAAACCTTCACCGCCAACGATGACCAGAACATCCCGAGACACCACCATCACCACAACGGCAAGGTCATGCACGTCGAGCTCAACTTCAAGACCCGCACCACAACCTACGAATATTTGAGTCATTCCGTTTCCCGCATCGACCACTCCGTCTCCCAGCTCTCGGAAGATCACCGCATGCTCGACCTTGTGCACTACCATCTATAATATATGTATGAAAATGAAGAGCAGCAGCTCCCCTTGATAGGGGGCTGCTGCTTTTTTGCAGGTTGAAGGAGGAGTGGGCGGCCCAACTCGCCATGGTGACGGCTGCGACTGTGGATTAGGCGCCCAACTTGCACCCGGAACGGCTGCCACTGAGAATTGGACGTCCAACTTGCACCCGGAACGGCTGCCACTGAGAATTGGACGCCCAACTTGCACTCGGAACTGCCGCGACTGTGAATTAGACGTCCAACTTGCACTCGGAACCGCTGCGACTGTGAATTGGATGCCCAACTTGCAATCGGAACCGCTGCCACTGCGAATTAGCCGCCCAACTTGCAACAGGAATCACTGCGACTGAGAATTAGACGTCCAACTTGCAATCGGGACTGCTGCCACTGTGAATTGGACGCCCAACTTGCAATCGGAACTGCCGCGACTGAGAATTGGACGTCCAACTTGCACCCGGAACGGCTGCCACTGTGAATTGGACGTCCCAACCCGGACCCACCCTCGCAATCCGTCCAACCAAAAAAAGGCCACCCCCAGCACACTGCATAACCGCAGCCGCTGAGGGTGGCCTTCATCTCTATTTATAAAATCTATAAAAAATCAACGGACGTCCTTGTAATCTATAATCATATATCGATATTGCCACACGGCGATATCTGTCATACATACCCCTTAAGAAAAACTTTCATACATCCCGATTGCCGGACGCCTCTGTCGATCGCTAGAGAACTACTCTTCGATGATCTTGTACCTTTTGTGGTTGACTACTGTCTTTTCAAACATTTCGTGTTCGTCGAAGCTATCGTTGATTGTGATGTCGACGATGACTGAGTTTTCGTTCACTTTCTCGACTTTTCCTCTCATGCCGTCAAACTCTACAATGTTTCCAACTTTCGCCGCCTCTACTTCTACTTCCATGCAACATACCTCCACAACAATGATGTAAGACATTATACTACATTTTGTAAAAATTTCAATCCCTAGTGCGTAAATAGGAAAAATAAAAAGTAACCGCTTACACTCCAAGCCTTCAAAAAGCCGGATACGGCAGCGTCCTTCAGAGACGCCCGGTACCCGGCGCATTCACACTATTATTCTGTACGCGCACTGCCAGATTCAACCGGCTGGCGGTCCGCTTCACGAGCGTCACCTGCGGCAGTCATGGAAGCATCACTTTCTACCTCAGCCCTAGAATCAAACGGTTCAGACGCAACATCCCTCAAAACATCACCATCGTCCGTGGCGCTGCGCTTCTTCAGCTTCTGATTGCGTTTCTTCGGCTGCGCACTCTCCGCGACGATCTTGCGTGCCTTCTTCACTTTCTTCTTATCCTTCTTGATCTGTTTCTCAAGATCGAACGGATGATACATTTCCCGCTCGATCATATAGTCGGCGATGCGGGCATGCTGGTTCAGTGCCTGCGACAGCTGGCGCTTCAGAATTTCCCGCACTTCCGGGGAAATGGTTTCCGTCAGTGCAACGGCATAGGCACGGACGGTGGCTTTGGACGAGACGAGCAGCTCTGTGGCGATGAGCTCATCCCGCTTCTTGCCGGCATGATCCAAAATATCTTCGAATTCCATTGTTTGGCCTCCCTGGGTCCTGGTCTCACTTTTATACACTCAGACTTGCATATGATACATCTATGGCAATAGTGCTTCTATTTCATCAATCGCTTTCTCGGAAATCTGCTTTTCCTTGCGCAGCAGTTTCCTGAGCTCCGGATCCTCCACGATGGAATCCATCATGTGGGCTTTCAATAAAGTCGACCGGCGCAGCGTCGTCACTTCATGGAGTTCCAGTGTCTCGTGGACACCGAGTTCAAGGTCGATCTTGTCTTTTTTGGCCATGGTTTGCCTCCTCAATTCACTCTATGGCACTAGAATACCATGACTGGGGAAAATAGACACCATGGGACGCAATAGAAATAATATTCTAACAACTTAATCATCACTCCCCATCATACATCGCCCGAAGTGTCCGCCGTGCCGACGCCCGCCAGTTCTTCACACTCGATACGCTGAAGCCCGTCACAGCAGCAATCTCGCGCACACTGTAGCCCTTCAGAGTGTAGGCGAGCCACACCCGCTCATGCTCCCCGAGCAGCCCCCGCGCACTCTCCAGTTCCATCATATACAGGCTGTCCATGCGCCCGCCGACCGATTCCGCCAGCAGATCATCTGCAGTCACGCTGACTGCGTTCGTATAGCGGGAGACCCTGCGTATCTCATCGATCAGCCGCTGGTAGATCCGCGTATAGACGAACTGCGACTCCGTCGCCCCCTTCGCCGCAATGTCATCAAAAGTGGAAAGCGCATTGTACACCGCCATGCGGCCCACCTGCATGTAGTCATCCTGGTCGAACTGGATGCTGAGGCGCTTCATGATGCTGTAGATCATCGGTTCATAGTCCTTTATCTTCTCGTTCATGCCATCGTCCTGTGACGCATCGATACATCTTTTATTTCCGGATAACTGTATCGTAGAATAAAAACCCGCCTACGGCACCCGGGCCTCCGCCCCGAAACAGGCCCCTAATAATAGTTAAGTTAACATTTAATTAAATATTGTTAATATTATGTTATATAAAGTGAAGTTAGGGTATAATTGAGGTTGCAACTACATAAAGGGGTGAACCATGTTTACGACACCATCATTGAATCCGGGTCTCTGCTACATCGAACCCGTCCGGCATGCGGAGTTCCTGTGCCAGGCGGTCTACCACGGCGAGGCGCCGCAACCATCACACAAGCCGACAGAAGCACTGATCGACGAGCTGCTCATCTACTATTACGGGACGAACCTCGCGGCGCGGCGGGCCCATCTGAAAGCGGCGCATGCCATCCACCGCATGGGCCCGATCGTCATCGACGAGCGCATCCAGTTCGTCCTGTTCCCGATTACGACGAGCCGCGCGCGCAATCCATTCTGGATCAATCTCCACCATTTCCTCATGTGCCAGCCGGCAGGGGAGGGGATGACCGATATCCACTTCAATCATGGTATGATGAAGTCGGTAGCGGCCGACTACAATTTTTGCGAGAAGCAGTATGAAAAGGCGCTCCGGGTGCTGGACCGCTCGACGAAGATCCGGGAACAGAGCGCACTCTACATCACACGGCAGCTTCAAAGGAACGGTCAGGGCGCAGATTTCAGCAGATAATTTATTTTTCTGTATATTATAACTTTTCATTTTAGGTAATCTTTAGCATAATGATAATGTGAACGGAGGATGCGACATGAAGATTCTGATGGCCGGCGGCATATATATCGATCAGAGTGGAAATGCAGCTTCGTTCATCGGCGGGCATGAAGTGGCGGTACTGACCGCCACCCATTCCCGCCACACCGTTCATCTACATACGAATCTCAGTTCCGAATCGACGGAACAGACGAAGGAATTGAAGCGCCGTCTGCGGGCGCACGGGGTCGACCCGCGCATCGCCGGCCGCGTGTCCGCCCCCTATGGCACGATAGACGGAGAGACGGTCGAACCCGGGAGCAATGTGTTCGAAACCGTCCGCGCCGACCGGACTGCGGATAGGGACGGCTACGATCTCTTCATCCTCACCACCGACATTGCCGAACGCGATTTCAGGTGGCTGCTGGCCCGTGCACGCAGGGAGGAGATCCCTGTCATCGTCTTCACGTGCGGCGAGTACACGTCATACAGTGATCATGACATCGTCAACGTCGTCCTTGCAGAGACGGGGGTGCCCGAGTATCACCGTCATACCGGAGACATACGGAACATATTGGCGGAACGGGGCATCATCGAACACGCGCCGGTCGAACGCAG
The DNA here is from genome assembly GCF_038561955.2 of Salinicoccus sp. Bachu38. Lineage (NCBI taxonomy): Bacteria > Bacillati > Bacillota > Bacilli > Caryophanales > Staphylococcaceae > Salinicoccus > Salinicoccus bachuensis. Next base: position 622,399 of record NZ_CP138333.2, read on the forward strand.
CGGGAGCGGGGTGAAGTCGCCGTTCCATACGGTACTGCGAGTCCTTGCCCAGCTGCTGGCGATCGGCGTGCTGGTGGGCCTTGCGATACTCGGCGTGCTGTACCTCATCGGGCTGACCGGCGGGAATGCCGCCCATGAAGCGGATATCGACCCCGATCAGGCAGTGGACCATGCCGATTGCGGCACCATTGAAGAATGCCGCGCGCTCGGAGACGATCATCTCGCGGCACTGAACAGCTACATCGACATCCGGGAATCCCCGCACATGTTTGTGGAGAACCGCAGCCGGATACATTACATCACGTATACGGTGGCGGATTTCGCCCTAACCAGTCCGACGGCGCACGAGGCGCTGCCGGTCGGCTCGCAGGAGGAATTCGAAGCCATATGGACGCGGTTTAGGACATTCTTCCCGGACGAACATATAAAAGATATCGACCAGTTCGAACTGTTTTCGGACGGGGAGGGCAACACGCTCGCCTATGTCGATGTGACGGAGACGGGGACGACGCTTGCCGTGGACATCCGGGACAACCGCAACCTGCCGAGCGAGTACCGCACGCTGATCCACGAGTTTGCGCACGTCTATTCCCTGCCGATCGAGGCCTTTGAAGACAACAGCACGGATCTCGATCAGCTGAAGGAGGATACGCTGATGGCGGACTACACCGAACGCTTCTGGAGCCAGTACGGCGAGGAGTGGATTGAGAACAAGTTCAAGTCGCAGCCGGAAAGCGAAGCCTTCTACAACAACAATATCAATGATTTCCACGAGCCCTATCAGGCAACCAATCCGAAGGAGGACTTTGCCATCACCTTCCTGCACTTCATCATCAATGAAATGCCGGAGGAGAGCAGTCAGCTGAAGGATATCAAAGTGCGCGCACTGTACGAAGATCCGGAACTCGTCGGGCTGCGCGTCGACATACTATCAAACATCCTAGAATATGAGAAGGAGAGGGCTTTAAGTGAAGCTCAAAGTAAAGATTAGAGATACCACACTCACGATAGACACCGTACACATCAATGCCGAAGGCACCGTCCAGGATCTCATTGCCACACTGATCGAAAAAAACCTTGCCGCCCCTGAGGTGATGCATGATCTGACCATAAAGGGGTATGAAGATATTGAGAAAGGGCATCTCAGACTGTCCACACTGTTCTGCACCTCGGACAAGGCATATTTGAGCAATACGCACATCAGCATCACGCTGACCATGAAGGCCGAAGCGGAGACGCTTGCGAACCAGACGCTGCTCGACTATTCGAAGGTCGTCCAGGCCGTGGAGAAGTACGACGAGGCGCTGGCAGCACTTGCAGTCCGGCCCGGCACGGTGTTCTTCGTCCAGCAGGAAGCGGACCAGTACCTGCTGCGCCGGGAACTGTGGGGGATCGAAGTGTTCCACTTCCGCACACAGTACGAGGAGGCATTCCAGGAAGCGGAGCGGACACCGATCGTCACCATCGAGCTGAAGTCGCGGGATGCGCTGACAAAGGACGAGCTCAAGTGGGTACGGACCATCATGTTCCCATCACGTCATAGGCGCAATCCACTGATCCGTCTGAACCATCCACCAATTTCTCAAGCGCACATCGATGTCATCGCCACACTCATCCACCGTATGGTCGTCATCATGGGTAAATTCGAAGGGACGGCCACCCATCTTGAAAGCAATGACGCACATCTGCCGACATACGTACAATTGGGGGTGGAATGCTCCATAGGATATATAGAGAAGGCACAGTTGGAGGGCATCCGATAAATATTTGCCATATGGTGGAGTTACTGCCACTATGGACTGTGGACACCTTTATTGTGGGTAATGTGAGGGAGAGTAATATGTCAAAAAAGCGGGTTGACTATCTATGAGTAAATTAAACACACGAAACGTCTGCAGATATATCTATCTGCTGAACGCAAAAATCGATCATCTGGCCGAATTCAGAACGAAGAACGGACTCTTATCCAGGGAACAGCTGTACATCATCGAGATGGTGGCTGAAGAACCGGGCATTACACAGAAGACGCTCATCGGCCGCCTGAAGAAGGAACAGACTTCCATTTCCCGTGCCGTCCAGAAGCTTGTCGACCAGGACTACCTGATCAAGCGCCAGCATCAGGATGACATGAGGGCTTCGTATCTCGAAGTGACGGAGCAGGCGGTTGAGGCACTGAATGAACTGGAAGAGAAAATCTGTGAAGTGACGGACGATATACTTGAATCATTGAATCACGATGACAAGAAGACACTGACTGATATTCTGCAGAAGATTCATATATGACCGGAAGGCCCCCGGAACCTGAAATCAGGTTCCGGGGGCCTTCTGCATCTATTTCTTGTCCTTTGAGAGCTTCTTCACTGTCTTCACTTTCTTCTTGTCGTGCTTGAGCTGGTCCTTGACGTCATGGGCATGGTACATGCCGTTCTCCATCATGTAGTCGGCAACCCGCGCGTGCTGGTTGATCGCCTGCGTCAGCTGGCGCTTCAGCACATCCCGGACTTCCGGGGATGCAGCTTCCGTCAGCGCCACAGCGTATGTGCGTACAGCCGCCTTTGACGTGACGAGCATTTCCGTCGCAATGAGTTCATCCCTGTTTTCTCCCGCTTTTTCAAGCATTTCCTCCATCTCCATCTGTACATCTCCTTTTCATTGTTCCGCCCTAGGGCAGAAGTTCCTGGATTTCATCAATCGCTTTTTTGGAAATCTTGCGTTCCTTGCGGACGATTTCACGCAGCTTCGAATCCTCTGCGAGGGATTCCATCATCCCCGCTTTCAAGAGGGATGCCTGTCTGATCGTCATCACCTCATGGAGCTCGATCGTCTCATGCACAGCAAGGTTCGGTTTTTCTGCGCTTTTATTTTTCTTCTTATCCTTGTTCTTGGCCATGTCCATCCTCCTTCAGCTTTTCCATATTGGCTGTTCAGTTATAGCTTACCCAGGACGCCTGAATGTAAACGCCCCATGAAAAGAAGATATAATGTGTGTTGACATTGACGCTGCGTCACCGCCTAGTATGAAGGGGAGGAGGGAGATTGATGGAATATACGGTGAAGGCACTCGCTGATCTCGCCGGCGTGAGCAGGCGGACACTCAGATACTATGACCAGACCGGGCTGCTCAGACCTGCCCGCATCAACAGCTCGGGCTACCGCATATACGGACAGGCGGAAGTCGACCGGCTGCAGCTCATCCTCTTCTATAGGATGCTCGGTGTCCGGCTGGATGAAATCGAGCAGATTCTCGAGCGCCCGGAGTTTGATGCGGCAGAAGCACTCAGACGGCACCATGCGGCACTCATCGAAGAGCGCAGGACGCTCGACCGGCTGATACAGAATGTGGAGCGGACGATCGAAGCGAAGGAAGGGGGGAGACACATGCAGGACAGGGAGAAATTCGAAGGTTTTAAAAAGGAAAGACTTGAAGAGAACGAATCGCGGTACGGTACGGAAATCCGCGAAAAGTACGGCGAAGACACCGTCAGGGCATCCAATGCGAAATGGATGGGCATGTCGGAGGAGGACTACGACAGGATGACGGTACTCGAAGCGGAACTCAAGGAGGTGCTGAGGGATGCTGTAGACAATCCGACGGAAGCACGCGCCCGGCGGGCAGCACAGCTGCACAAGGAATGGCTGATGTGCACGTGGACTGAGTATTCGAAAGCGGCCCACCAGGGACTCGCCGAGATGTATGTGGCAGACGGACGCTTCAGGAAATATTATGATGATGTCGCACCGGGTGCCGCAGAATTCCTGCGGGATGCGATAGTACAGTATGCGGAATAGCGGGTAACATCATAATGCATCAGAAAAGGACTGCTTTCCAAAATGGAAAGCAGTCCTTCAATATATTCTCTATAAATCAGCTGCCTCTCCAGTCATATCGACGAGGAGGCCATGCTGTGACGCAACATGCAGATCGCGGTAGATGCGGTTCAATGGATGGTCTTCCATGATGACGTCCATGCCGAGGTGCCGGAGGACTGCCTGTGCACCACCGATGCCTGCCTGGGCTACGATTTTGCTGCATCCAACCACCGCATCCAAATGGGATTCTTCAAGAGGACTGCCTTCGAGATGGCTGTGCCAGGATGATTCGACTGTATTGTAGAAATCCTCACGGGCTCGCAAAAACGCTGCTTCATGCTCCGCAAGCAGACGATTCACCTGGTCATATCTCTCCGGCGTCTTTTCCATCCATGATGACTGCTTACGATCGATGTGCGTGCGTGACGCTTCAAAGAAGTGTCTGGCGATGCCGACTGCCGTCGATGCGATGTTGGCAGTGGCGAATGGCTGGAATGGATAATGATAGACCGGATGGTCGAAATGGAAGTGGGGGTCCGCTACATCGAAACGATGGTGCTCAGGCACGAAGGCATCCGCCACATGGATGATGTGGCTGCCGGTCGCCTTGAGTCCGAACGCATTCCAGTCTTCATCAATTTCCACCTGCTCCGGCGTGAAAGCGAAGGCCTGCAGCTTTCCGTCATCTGCATCATCGGACGCGATCCGGCACGTGGCTGTGAAGAGGCTTGCGTGGCTGGCGCCGCTACAGAATGGCCAGGTGCCATTTATTTTATAGCCGCCCGGGGTTTTGCGGGCAGTGCCCATTGGCCGGTCGCTGCCGGCGATGTAGAAGTTGCGGTGTGCAAACAATTGTCTAACGGCGCCCGGTTCCATGACGGTGGCGAAGAAGCCGGCCCCGGAACCGATCTGTACGAGCCAGCCGAAGCTGCCATCGGCCCTTGCAGCATCCTCGAAGACCTGAAGCGCTTCCGGCAATCCCAGCATCCGGCCGCCCACCTCTTTTGGCACGAACAGCTTGAACAATCCACGGTCATGGATGAGTTCAAGCACTTCGGGACACAGTGCGCCATTCTTTTCCATGCTTTCGGCATGAAGTCTGACAGTTTCGGTGATATGTGCATCAATCATTATCATCACCTGTCCTCAGCATATGGTAGATCTCACGCTTGAGCTTGGTGAATGTCTCATCGAGGATGATGTCGTGGTCGCGCGGCCGTTCGAATGGCACCTCGATTTCGCGCGCGATGCGGGCAGGCTTGTCCGAGAGGATGAGTATCCGGTCTGACATGTAGAGGGCTTCTTCGATGCTGTGGGTGATGAAGAGGACGGAGCGACGATCCATCTCCCAGATCTTCAGAAGCCAGTCCTGCATGTCGAGGCGGGTGAGTTCATCGAGTGCCCCGAATGGTTCATCAAGCAGCATCAGTTCCTGCGGGCTGAGCAGGGAGCGGATAAAGGCGACGCGCTGACGCATGCCGCCGGACAGCGTATTCGGATAGGATTTTTCATATCCTTCGAGTCCGGCACGCTTGAGCCACTGGCGGGCGGTTGCCTTGTCTACATTGCCGGTGATCTCCTGGACGAGTACGACATTGTCCTCGATTGTCCGCCATGGCAGGAGGGAATCCTGCTGGGGCAGATAGCTGATGTTGCCGCGGGTGCCGTTGACCCGTGCGCCATCGATGAAGATGTCACCGTCCTCCGGCTCATACAGGCCACCGATCAGGTTGAAGATCGTACTCTTGCCGCTGCCCGAAGGGCCGAGCAGGGTGACGAATTCACCGTCGGCGACATCAAGGGACAGGCCATCCAGCACATGGACATCATTCCCGCCATTGAACTTATGCGTGAGGTTTCTGACCTCGAGCTTATTCGTCATCGTCATCCGCTCCTTTCCTGTCCGTATCCCATGGCACGAGCCATTTTTCAAGCAGCATGATGAAGCCGAACAGGATCAGGCTGATCGCCATGATGACGAATATGGCGACGAACACCTGGTCTGTCCGGAATGCGGAGGAGGCGACGGTCATGAAGACGCCGAGCCCCTCCTGGGCACCGAGCCATTCCGCGATGACGGCACCCATCACACTGTATGTCGCTGAAATCTTGAGCCCTGAAAAAAAGTAGGGCAGGGCGCTCGGCCACTCCAGCTTGAAGAAGATCTGCCGGCGTGATGCCCCGATCATCTGCATATAATTGAGCAGCGTCGGATTGGTCTGCCTGAACCCGTCGATCAGTGACACTGCGACCGGGAAGAAGCAGACGAGCGTGATGATCAGTATCTTCGGCAGGGTGCCGAAGCCGAACCACAGCACGAGCAGTGGAGCGAGGGCGATGATCGGCACGTTCTGCGAGAGGATCATCAGCGGGTAGATGCTCTGCTTGGCCCTCGGCATCAGGTGGAGCAGTATGGCCAGTGCCAGTCCCACGCTCACACCGATGGCGAATCCGCCGAGCGCAATCTGTATGGTGGACAGGCTGTGCGCCCATAGGCGCGGGTAGATTTCCATGCCTTCCTGGATGATCTGGACCGGGCTCGGCAGAATCCAGTCACGGATGTTAAAAAGTGTTGTAGCCAGCTGCCAGATCACCAGTATGGCGAGTATCGCAAGGAGCGGTGGGATTACGCTCCAGGATGAGATTCGTCGCATTCGCTATTCCTCCAATTCACTCTTCACCGGGCAGAAATTCATTCGTGAATGCCTGGTCGACGTCGAGTTCGGATTCAATCAGGCCGTTCTCATGCATCCAGCTCATATAGTTCTCCCAGACATCGTGCTCCTGATGGCCCCAGTAGGGCGCATCGCCCTGATAGACATCCGTCAGCCATTCCTGGCTGGCCATGACGAGTTCCGCGTCAAGGTCCGGTTCTGCAGCCAGCAGGTGCTCCGCTGCCGCCTCGGGCTGATCCATCGCAAACTGGTAGCCTTCCGCCGTCGCCCGGGTGAACGCTTCGACGGTTTCCGAATCGTTTTCCAGCATCTCTTCATTCGTGATCAGTACAGGTGTGTAGAAGTTGAGCGCATCGGAATACTCGGTGAAGTCAATCGTGTTGAGCGGGAAGTCGCGCAGTTCAGCTTCCACACCCGTCCAGCCGTAGTAGATCCATGCAAAGTCGACATCACGCTGTACGGCGGTGAAGAAGTCCGTATCGCCGATGTTGATGATGTCGACGTTTTCAATATCCGCACCATCCGCCTGCATGATGGAGGCGATGGTCTCCTCCTCAATCGGCGAACCGTATCCGCCATACGTGTGCCCCTCGAGATCCGACGGCGTCTCGAGGCCGTATTCTTCGGGGGAGGCGAGTACGGACGTATTATCCTGTATGATGGCAGCGAGCGAGACGATCGATACGTCCTGCAGGCGTGCCTGGGTGACGTTCTCCTGGGCACTGATACCGAAATCCCCATTGCCCGTCGCAACAGTCTGTTCCGCACCGGCTTCACCCGGCAGGACGATCTCGACATCGAGGCCCTGTTCCTCGTAGTAGCCTTCCGCCTGTGCGGCGTAGATGCCGGTATGGTTCGTATTCGGTGTCCAGTCCAGTACGAAGGTCACTTCCGTCAGTGATTCCGTATCGGCCGGCTCCTCCCCTCCATTTCCGCCGCATGCGGCGAGCAGCAGGACGAGTATGAGTGGCAATAATATCTTCTTCATAAATGGAAAACTCCTCTCGAAATGGCGGTGTCCCATACCGCATTCTCCGTAAAATGGGTATAAAAAAACACCTTCCTTATCTGGAGGCGTCAAAGAGCTGCAGCTTAGGTATACGCATCCCGCATATCCACTGCACATTCCCTACGCTGGTATTATCCAGATCAGGTCCAAGGGTCAGGTATCACCTTCTCAGCCATGTTGGCTCCCCTATGTTCATTCTATTCATTTTGCATACCCATTGTACCATGTACACATTTCCACTCCAAGTACATAATAAAAAACACCCGAGGGCAGCGGTGCCTTCGGGTGCATATCAAGTCTACAGGTCCTTCTCCATATAGACGTGCGGGATGCCCGCATCCTCGAATTCATCGGAGGAGACGGCGTAACCGAGCTTCTTGTAGAAGTCGATCGCATGCACCTGCGCACCGAGCTTGGCGCGGGTGTAGCCATTGTCCCGGGCATGCTGGTGGACGAATTCCATCAGCTTGAGCCCGAGCTTCCTGCCACGTTCCTCGGGCAGCACGGCCATGCGTTCGACTTTGATCATGTCGTCGTCGACCGGCCGGTACCTTACCGTACCGATCGGTTCGTCGTCGATCAGCAGAATATGTGTCGCCGCGTCTTCGTATTCATCCACTTCACGGTCCATTGGGACGTTCTGTTCCTCGACGAAGACGCGCTTTCTGATTTCAAGGCACTGGTTGTACATGATGTTGTTTTCAGCCACTTTGATTTCCATGGAATCCTCCTTACATTGCATTCTTGCGCCGGATGGCGGTGAACTGCCAGAATATCTTCATCTGCTCGAGGTTCCAGTACTCGAGTCCGAGAGAGAGGGCAGGCTTCGTATTGAACTTGATGCCGCTCGCCTCGGCGGCAGCCAGGGCCAGGTACTGGATGTGGGGTCTGAGCTGCTTGAACGGTTCCGACAGCCGTCCGTCCTCCTTGACCCAGTCCATCGGGAAGATGAGTTCGAATATGTTGATCCGCTTGTAGATGTCCGGCAGGGCGATGATGTAGCACGCCGCATCGACTTCCGGATTCTTCAGCGATTCGCTGAAGTAGCCCCGGATCGACTGGTACATCTCCTTGTGCTCGTGGCTCTGGTAGAAATACGTATCCTCGATTTTCGCTTCACCGCTGTGCTTGATCTGACTCTCCAGAAAGTCGAACATCTCATTGATGTTCGTCTCCTTGTCATACGTCTTCCTCATCACAATCCGCTCCTAAACTTCATTTTGAGATCGATCAAAGTCCTCGCTTCCAGTTCCATTATCGTAATATTCTTCGGTGCTTTCCTCGTAGTATTCCTCAGTGTTCTCTTCATAGTTGAACTGTTCCGTGCTGTCTTCCTGTATGTCCTCAGAACCGTTGCCGTCTTCCGGCGGCCAGTAGTTGTCCTCTTCGGTCGTCGGCGCCCCAGGATTTTCGCCCGTCCCTTCCTCCTGGGTCGGCTGCTCACCGGTTGCTTCCTCTCCAGTCGCTTCTTCACCGCTTGCTTCCTCGGAATTCTCATCAAGGTTCTCTTCACCTTCGATGCTCTCTTCAGGGTTGTCGTCCCCGCTCATATTGAAGCCGTTGCCGAGGTCGCTTTCGTAGCCTTCCTGTGTGAAGTACGGCTCCGTCTCCGGCTCGAATTCATTCAGGTAGTAGTCGCTGACGTACTGGTAAGGTGTAATATGATCGGACAGCCGGATGTTGATCAGGTCGTAAGGTTCCGGCTCCTCGATTTCCAGCACCTCCCGGAGCGTCTGCGAGATCAGGTAGAGATGCTCTTCGTTCGCCCAGTAGAAGTAGGCGCCGTTGCCCTGGTACCAGAAATCCGAACCACGGACCTGGGTCGTGTTGAATGTGACATCGTTGAAGGAGTAGTAGGCGGCGAGGCTGCGGATCGTCTTCGATGTCATGTCATGCTTCGTATTGTCTGCGACGACATCGATCAGGTCGTCGATTTTCGACAGCGCACCAGTCGATTTCGCCTTCGACAGTATCTTCTCGACCATCTCAAGCTGGCGCTGGCCGCGCCCGAGGTCTGTATCCACCCGGCGGCTCCGCACCACCGCGAGCGCCTCCTCGCCATTCAGTTCCTGCACGCCTTCCTCAAGTTCGATCCGTCCACGGTCGATGGAGTTCGGCTCGTTCATATCGAACGGCACATCGAATTCCACACCGCCGAGCGCATCGACCATATCCACCACGGCCGCCATGTTGACGCGGACGTAGTGGTCGACCGGCACGTTCAGCAGGGATTCAACGGCACGCATGGAGGCTTCCGGTCCACCTTCACGGTGGGCGTGCGTAATCTTGTCGAAGTAGTTCTCCTCAGGGAAGTATGTCAGTGTATCCCGCGGGATGCTGACGAGTTTCACTTCATCCTCGTCCTTGTCGAATGTCGCGAGGATCATCGTATCCGTCCGGAAGTCCTGGGAATCGAGATCCCCCTCCTCCTTGCGGGATTCACTTTCATCGATGCCGAGGATCAGTACCGTGAAGCTGTCCATCGTCGGATCGATGTCTCCCAGCCGGAGCTCAGACCGGTCACGGTCCGTAGCTTCGAATGAATCGCTCACGCCCTGTTCGAATGAATTGAACAGGTTGTAGATATATACCCCGATGACAACAAGCGCAATGACGAGGAACAGCAGGACGCCAATAAGAATTTTCTTTTTCATAATTTAATAGACCCACTTTGTTTGGTTTAGTATGTAATGACAGATTGCCATCTTTTAATTATAATATGGGAGAACCATAAATTGGAATAGGAAATAGGAATTATTTCCCGATATTAAAACTTTGTCACATGATATAGAATATGGAGTCGAATTACAAGTGATATATCATGTCAATGAAAATGCCAGAGGTGCTGTATGAAGAAAGTCACAATGTTTGTATGGAACAACTTCGTCAATGATGCAAGGGTGCTCAGGGAAGCGACGGCCCTCACCGAGGAAGGGTACGCGGTCACCGTCATCGCCAAGAAGGAGATGGACGAGTTGCATCTGCCTTCAAGCGAGACCATCGCCCCCGATGTATACGTCAACCGGCCGCTCAAGATCGAACTGCCTAAAATAATTCAGGGCAAAATGAAATCCACGATCCTGTCGAAGCATCTGCCGAACATGCTCGAGATGTTCAAGATGATGATGCTCGGGCGCAGCAGTGATGCAGACATCTATCATTCGCATGATTTGAACACGCTGCTGCAGGGTATCGCCAGTGCGAAGATCCGCTTGGATAGGAAGCCGCTCATCTATGATTCCCATGAAGTGCAGACGAGCCGTACACATTATTCCTTCAACAAGATCTATAAGCTCGAGAAGTTCCTGCTCAGGTTCACAGATCATGTCATCGTGGAAAACGATACACGGGCAGACTACCACAGGCGACTGTACAGGAAAAGGCCTACGCCGGTGCACAACTATTCCGAGTTCTATGACATCGAAGCGGTCGAAGCTTTCCCGATCCGGGAGACATACGGCATCGATCCGAACGAGAAGGTCGTGCTGTACCAGGGCGGCATGCAGGAGGGGAGGGGGCTGTTCAAACTGCTGGACGCCTTCAGGGACATCGAAGGGGCCCGTCTGATCATGCTCGGTGACGGCAAGGAACGCCTCAACCTGATTGAATACCATAAACAACTGGCGATGGAAGACAAGGTCACCTTCATCGACCGGGTGCCGTACAGGGAGCTCAGACGCTATACGAAAGCAGCCGACATCGGCATCCAGTTCCTCGAGAACACCAACTTCAACCACTATTCCGCCTCATCCAACAAGCTCTTCGAATACATCATGGCCCATGTGCCGGTCATCGGCTCGAAGCTGCCGGAGATCGAAGCGGTCATCGAATCCGAAGAGGTGGGGCTGACGGTCGAGCCGGAGAGTACAATCCAATTGAAGGCGGCCATCGAGCAGCTCATCAATGACGATGAATTGAGAAGAAGATTCAGGGAGAATGCGAAGCAGGCGAAACTGAAGTATAACTGGAACGAAGAGAAGGATGTACTGAAGAAGGTGTACAGAAGAATAGACAAATAGAAAAGAGATTCCTCAAAATTGAGGAATCTCTTTTTGTTAGAACGTATATCTTGTATAGTACTGGCCGCGGATGCCGAGCTGGTCGTAGTAGTTCTTCAGGTTGCGTGCCGTAGCATAGGCCCAGTTGACATCAGTCGCATACTGATATGTGCCTGGACTCACTGGGTTCCAGCGCATTGCATACAGCGTATTCTGACCACGGTTGAAGTAGCCGCTCGAGATGAACTGTGCACCACCGATGACAGCTTTCGCCGGAGTATCCCAGCCCATGCGCTGTGCATAGCGTGCCCCTTCGAGCACAGGATTGTGGTCATATGCTGCGATACCGTACATGTTGTAGTAGAGCTTTCCATCCTCGGAGATGTTGCCTTTCTCATCGAGACGTATACCCTGGGCAAGTTGACTCTGACCGTTGCCCGTTTCATGGAGGGCGTGCGAAACCAGATAGACTTCGTTCACACCATGTGTATTGGCCGCCTGCAGGAAGGCTGTACCCTGGTTATGAAGAACGCCTTTGCCGCTGAGCAATTTGTTGTTCAGTTCCGTGCTTGAGATATTCTGCGCACGGTTCAGATCGAGATAAGTGTAGTCCCAAGTATCAGTCGTGTGATTCGCTGGGTTGATGAAGTATTCCACTTCATCACGTGTCGCATCTCTCCAGCCACCGCCAGAAACCCAAGATTGCGGTTTGGATCTCAAGCTCATCTGTGTGTCTATTGCCTCGTCGAGTGAAATGCCATACTTGACTGTGCTGACAATATACTCTGAAAGTGATCCACTCTTGATCCAACCTGAGTGATTTTTCAGTGTGCCATAATAGTAATCTGTATTACCCACGGTCACTTTTTTAGTGGCTTTAAAACTCTCATTTTGGTAATTAGTCAAACTTGAAACGACCTGATCGCTTGTCCCCCATGGTTGTGAGAAAAGACGATCGCTAGAGTTGTTTATATAAAAAGTTTGGTCTATAGGAGCATCTCCTGAACGATTCGCAGTTTTTACATCACTTGCCTTAATCCAGCCAATCATTGCTTTATCGATATCGAAGCGAAGGAAATAATAGTTTTCCCCCAGATATGAACCTTCTTTGGAGACATAGTAAGTATCTCCGATATATCGGTCGGCAGAGACACTGCGATCGCTTGTCAGTGGGCTTTTAAGTCCCTGGTTATTTGAGTTGATTCGTGCCATTTTACTTACTGTCTTTGTCTCGGGGGCTGCAGACTCCATGGTCATCAAGTTATCTTTAAGCACCCATCCTGATTTCCCATCAATTGTACCGTAAATATAGGATTTGCCCCCAATTGTTGTCTCTTTAGTCGCATTGAAAGTCCCGCCTTTCAAATTTGCCAAGGCGCTTACACGCTGATTGCTTGTCCCCCAAGGTTGACTATAAATATGGTCAGATTCATCGGACACGACAAAACTCTTTTTGATTGTCCTGTCCGAAGAGCGGTCTTGTGCCTGAACGTCGTTTGCTTTAACCCAGCCGATCATTGCCTTATCGATGTCGAAACGAAGGAAGTAATAGTTTTCTCCCAAGTATGAACCTTCTTTGGAAACATAGTAGGTGTCGCCGGTATAACGATCAGCAGATACACTATTGTCACTGGTTAAAGGACTTTTTAACCCATCGTTGTTTTTGTTGATTCTGGCCATCATCCGAGCATCACTTGTCTGAGCCTCGCCTGTACTCTCTGCCACCAAGTAATCTTTTAGAATCCAGCCAGACTTTCCGTTGACTGTACCGTACAAGTAAGTTTTTCCATCAACCACAGTTTCTTTTTGTGCTGAAAACTTATCGCCTCTTAAGTTATTGATAGACTGGACAGTCTGCTCTTTTGTTCCCCAGGGCTGGCTATATACATAGTCATTTTCGCCATTAATAAGATAATCCGCTCTTATGTTTTTATCTTCACTTCTACTTTTTGCTACAACATCTTCTGCACGTATCCATCCTATCATGGCTTTGTCCAATCCGAACCTTAAGAAGTAATATTGCTTTCCCTCATGGGCACTTTCCTTGGAAACAAAATATGTACTTCCAATATAACGATCTGCAGAGACACTTTTCTCACTGGTTAATGGGCTTTTCAGACCTTGGTTTTCTTTATTGATACGTGCCATTTTATATGCTGCATCGTTGCTTGATAAAACTTCTACTTTCGCCATGCTCATCAGACTCAGGCCTTTAACTTCCATAAGTTCTTTCGCTTTTTCCAAGTCCGCTTCCAGTTCGTCTTCTGCGTCTTCAGACTCTGCAGTTTCGGCGGTGCCTGCGTCTTCTTCGTCTTCTGCGTCTTCAGACTCTGCAGTTTCGGCGGTGCCTGCGTCTTCTTCGTCTTCTGCGTCTTCAGACTCTGCAGTTTCGGCGGTGCCTGCGTCTTCTTCGTCTTCTGCGTCTTCAGACTCTGCAGTTTCGGCGGTGCCTGCGTCTTCTTCGTCTTCTGCGTCTTCAGACTCTGCAGTTTCGGCGGTATCTGTTTCTTCTTCGTCTTCTGCGTCTTCAGACTCTGCAGTTTCGGCGGTATCTGTTTCTTCTTCGTCTTCTGCGTCTTCAGACTTTGCAGTTTCAGCGGTATCCGCTTCTTCTTCAGCTTCTGGGTCTTCAGGGTCTGTCGTTTCAGCAGTGTCCGCTTCTTCTTCGTCTTCTGCCTCTTCAGACTCTGCAGTTTCGGCGGTGTCCGTTTCTTCTTCGTCTTCTGTGTCTTCAGGGTCTGTCGTTTCAGCAGTATCCGCTTCCACTTCATCTTCAGCGACTTCAGGGTCTGCAGTTTCGGCACTGTCTGCTTCTAGTTCGTCTTCAGACTCTGCAGTTTCAGGGAGCTTAGCGTCCACAGGGTCTGCTTCCTGTTCAGAATTGTTTTCTTCAAGTTGCGGAGGTTCCTCGTTCTCATCACTTGATATATTTTCGCCTAGATCTTTTTCTGATTGGTATGTACTTTCTGTTCCATCTCCATTTATGCTGGAAGAGCTCTCTTCCTCAGAATGTATGACGGCATCTGGAACGGTTTTTTCTACCTCGACTTCATCGGCACTGGCGTTGATTGTAGCACCTAGCATCACAGTCGAGATGAAAGTGGGTACGATTATTCGGTTTTTGTATTTCATGCTTACCTCCTGGGTGTATATGGTAAAATGACGTGCTATATATAATATACATTATAATTGTATATTTTCCTTGGAAATTCCACATTTGATAACAAATTGTAATATTGTAGACGGATTCGGGAAATATTAGAATAATGGAGGGAGTTATAGTATAATCAAGTAATTGTAATTGGCTTTGTTTAGTCAAGGATTTTAAATGTCTTTATAAACTATTATAATGAAAATAGTTTTAGTACAATATATGCTTTTTGAATTGAGGATAATAACATGAAGAAGATCTTAGCAATAATCAATGAACAAATTGAGCATAGTCATCTGATATTTCAACTGTCCAAGTACCACCTGAGAGCTGAGTATGCCAATCATTACTTGGGAGTATTCTGGAATATACTGCAACCCGCCATGCAAGTGCTGATCTACTATGTCGTATTTGGTTTGGGTCTCAGAGGAGTCCGGGGGGATGTTGGGGACCTCCCCTTCATCATGCACCTTATTACAGGACTGTTCCCTTGGCTTTTCCTTTCGCAAGGTGTCCTTTCTGCATCCTCGGCAATCCAAAGTAAAATTGGTCTGGTGACAAAAATGAAGTTTCCAGCAAGCACACTTCTTTCAATTTCCATAGTCAACGGCTTTGTAAATCTGATTTTCACTACATCCATAGTTGTGGTGCTAAACCTCATATTCGGATATACTTCGCCGCTGTACACATTGGGATTGATATATTTTGTAGTTGCGTCGTATGCTTTTATATTTGCATTGGGATTGATCATGTCCAGCCTCATCATTCTGATCAGGGATGCGAAGAATGTGCTTCAGAACTTTATACGCATGTTTTTCTTCATGACGCCGATTTTCTGGTCCCTTAATGGTGCCAATGAAATTCTTCATGTTCTGACATCATTGAATCCTTTTGGCTATCTCGTCATGGTATACAGGAATGCAACAGTATTGGGGGATGAAATCATTTATGGAGGAATGAATGACCATCTTTATTTCTGGCTCTTTACAGTTCTTTTGATGTATGTCGGGGCACATGTTCATTACAAATTCAGAGGTAAACTTGTAGATTACTTATAATAAGGAGTTTTAAGGAATGGAAAAGCAAGCAGTTATAATTTCCGAAGATGAAGATACGCCCATTTTTAACTATGACAATATTCAGGAAACCGGATCTTTGAAACGTTATCACCATTCATTGGCCTACATCATAGATGAAGGTGATGACAGAGATCATCTTCTAAAGTTCAGTGATGGTAAACTTGGCTGGGTCAAGCTGGAAAATTCCATATACTTGGGACAAAAAGATAAGGAAACTGTAAAGATGAAGGAAGACCCGCTCATCTTTGATAGAAAGATGAATCCCAATAAGGACCTCAGTCTCAAGCTTTCAAATAGGTTGTGTACCTCGAGCTACACAACGTTACATAACAAAGAGATGCTGGAGGCCATAAACTTTAGGGGAAAACTTGCAGGGTTCGTCAAGAAAGATTCATATCATAAGGCGGTGGAAGTGTCTGAGTATGCTTCTATAAAAAAGCAAGTGCCACTGTATCAGGACAGTGATCAGAAAATTAAGAGGTTCATGTTAAATGAAGGTCAGGAAGTGCTAATACAAGTCTACTTCCGTGACATATCTCTGGCCAAAGTAAGCGCCACTATAGAGGGTAAGGAATTTATTGGTTGGATTAAAGGTGATTTTGATCTTCAGGACAACGAAGACATTAAGACAGCCTCCAACAAGTATGACGTCAATATAGAGGCGAGTGCCAACGTAATCAGTGAACTGATGGATAGAATTATAAAGCTGGAAGAAGACAAAACTGAGTTAAGGGAAAAGTATTCCAAGCTGGAGAAGATATATCGCAACTTAAGGTCTTCAAGACTTGGCAAGCTGCAAATTTACTATTGGAATCTCAAGAAAGGCAGAAGATAATATGGTTAATGACATATCAATCTATGATTTCGAAAGCCTGGTGGGACTTAAAGCTTTGAAGAATGATGACACAATTGAATATTATCGTACTTTAAAAAGAATGCTTGCTGAAGATAAGAAACTGGCGATTCATATATTGGAAAAAGAACTGTCTCGATCTGAAGCTACAACCGTCTATTCTACAGAAGAAAAGGCAAGTGTAGCTGGGAAACCGCACTTTCTGGATGAAATCATTGATGACCTTGAGAAGATAGAGGGTAAGACAGCCTCATACCTTTATCGGAAATTTGATGTCAAGGTGGGAATAGTATGCGATGAATTCATATATCACGCCTATAAGGATACCTGTGATCTGGTTTATATTGACAGCTCTTTCAACGGGATGGATAAAGACCTCGATGCTTTGATTGTAGTGTCCACATGGAAGGGTATAGATCAATCCTGGAAAAATGTCGGCAACCCAAAAAGTACAAAAAGACAGGAATTGTATAAGCTCATGGAACAGGCTGGGTCTATGGATATTCCTGTCGTTTTCTATTCGAAGGAAGACCCTGTAAATTATGACCGCTACATCGATGTAGCCATGAAGGCCGATGTGATTTTCACTTCTGCCGTGGAGATGGTGACACAGTACAAAAAGGAATGTGAAAATGATCGTGTGTATTCAATCGGTTTCGGCATAAATCCGTTCTACCATAACCCTGATGGAAGGCACATCGACAACAACGATGAAGTGATATTTGCTGGAAGTTGGAACGAACGCTACCCCGAGAGGAACGAAGAGATCAGTCATATATTCGATGGGGTACTTGAAGCCGGAAAAGATTTGACGATCATTGACCGTAACCTCCCGATGCAGAATGACCGCTATCATTTTCCTTTGAAATATGGGAGCCATATCACCCATCCGGTCCAACATAATAATCTCATGAAAGTGCATAAGCTGTTCAACTGGAATATAAACATCAATACCATAAAATATTCGGAGACAATGTTCGCAAACAGGGTATATGAACTACAAGCACTTGGGGCCCTTATGATGACCAACTACAGTTCTGGTATAAACAATGAATTTCCCTATATCAATATAGTGAATGACAAAAGTGACATCAACAATATACTGACTCGTGTATCGGCTTTGGATATGGAAGAAATAAGAATGAAGGCAATCAGTACTGTAATGCTTAACCATACTACGTTCCACAGGCTCAAAGAACTGCTTTCTCCGGTCGGCATCACCCTGGATATGAAAAACCCCCGGGTTCTCGTGCTGAACAGATATGGAGAGGAATACCGCAGAATGTTCGATAGACAAACCTTCCAAAAGTTTGATGCTGTTTCAGAACTGCCTGAGGATGTTCATGAGTATGATTTCATTTTTGAAGTCCATTCTGGGAATTATTATGAAGAAAACTTCCTGGAATCGTTGGTGGGAACCTTCTCCTATAAGGATGTCGACTTTGTAACGATGGATTCTGACAATACATTCAGGAAAACAAGCCGGCCAGTCCCAGGTCTAACAATGTATAAGGCCGGAGCAGTCAAGAAGGAAGAAGCGGTAGGCTACAGCATTCCTAGAGTAGAAGTGAAAAGTGTAGCTGGAAAGGCGGCTCAGAATGGTACAGAAAAGAAACTGAGCGTTATAATACCGATCCACAATAATGGCAAGTATCTCGAGTACAAATGTTTCAACAGTCTGAAAAGGCAATCCATGTTTAATCAGATGGAAATTATATTTGTAGATGATGGAAGTACTGACGTCAATACCATCAATACCATTGAAAGACTTCGACGCAGATATCCGGATATAAAATACCATCGTTTTGAAGAAGGTTCAGGCAGTGCCTCTCGCCCCCGTAATAAGGGGGTTGATTTGGTCACCACGGAGTATGTGACCTATTTGGATCCGGATAATGAAGCGATAGGAGATGGATATTCCGAGTTGCTGAATGAATTGCTCAAAGATCCTGAACTTGATATGTCGGTAGGAAATATCATCCGCGAAGATAGTATTAAACGCGTGGAGCTTAAATATTCAGGTGCAGTCTATAAATTTAATAATGGAAGCAACATAATCGACAACCCTGCTCAATTCCTGAAAGATTCTGCACTTAAAACACAGAGTATCCAAGCACTTATAGCCAGGACGAGCATCGTCAGACACAATGGCTTGAAAATGGTTGAGGGAGCTGCCGGACAGGATACTATATTCTTCCAGGAGCTGATGCTTCATTCGAATAAAGTAAAGGTCATTCCAACCTTCATCCACATATATTACGCTTTTGTTTCAGGGTCAGTAACAAACACGATATCTAAAAAATTCTTTGATAAATACTATACTTTGGAGCAGTATAGGATACCCTTCCTGAAGGAGCATGACCTTTTTGAAACTTATGTTAATGAGAGATTTGATTTCTACTTCCGCAACTGGTATTTGAAACGGGTCCCAAGGCTGAAAGCGGAGGAGCGTATCCCGGCCCTCAAGACGCTGCTCCATATATATGACCTCTATGTTCAAGAGGGCGTAAAGGGAAGTGCAGAGACAAGAGAGGCTATCAAATCGATTCAAAAAGAGGTGGCAAAATAGCTTGTATCAGTTCAAAAGGAGAGTATTCAAAGCGTTTTTCATTTCAGAATATGATCAAAAAATCCCGTATTTTCAAAGGTATGAACTTGCAGGCGGCTATCATCTGCATGCCTCTGAAGACTATCTGCCTGTGATGGCCGAGGAAGATGGCCGGAAAGTATTTGTACTGGGCTACTGCTACGATATAAGAGACAGTGGCAGAAGCATCCCGGATATTGCTGAGGAACTGGCCGAAGCAGATGAAGAAGCGCGGCTTGAGGAACTTGATAACCTCAACGGACGATATGTCATCATTTTGACAGAAGCGGATAAAGTTTACGTGTATTCAGATGCGACCAGCTTCAAGCCGGTATTCTATAATGAAGATTACCGTCTTGTCTCGAGTCATGAATATTTGCTGAGGAATTTCATCAAAGACATCCACGGGGAGAAGCTTTCGATGACGAAGCTGTATAATAAAGGGTTTCTGGACCTTACAAATACCGACAGGGTATACAAACTCAGCCCCTCGTTGGAGCTTGAAGTCACACGTTTTGACAGAAGAAGGGTTTTCCCGCGCAAGGAACGTGTTGAAAAATCTGTGGAAGAGCTTGTGGATGAGAGTAGTCTGTTTTTCGAAGAAAGCAACAAGTGGCTGGAACAGCAGAAGAACTTGCAGTTCAGTCTGACTGGTGGGGTGGACTCGAGGGTCAGTCTTGCTTTGATCAAACCGATTGTGAATCAAGTTAAATTCTTCACATATTTAAAATCTGAAACTTCATTGACTTCCCGAACACTCAAGAAGGCGTACACGAATGATGAAAAAATAGTAATGGAAATAGTGGATAATTTAAATCTTGACCATGAGTTCTTTCATATAGACCCGGAGAGGGATAAGGAAACAGAAAAGTATTTTCAAAAGATAGAAAATACCGTTTCTTCAAAGCACTCATATCAGTTGAGTAAACATTTAAATGAAAGCCCACAGTTTGCTGGGGCACTGCATATAAAATCTACCATTCAATCCATAGGGAAATCCTCATACGACAAACATCTTTATGATGAGAACACCTTTGATAACATGATGAGGGGCATATCCAAGTGGGCACCCTCTGTCTATAAGGGAGAAGAGAACAAGGAAGCATTCGAATCACTGATTAAAGGATTCATGAAAAGGTCATTGCTTGATATGGAAGGCCTGCATGGCTATCATGCACTCGATATCATGTTCTTGGAATCCAGGCTCGGCAATTTTCAGAGCAACATTACCCAAGAGACTGACAATACTCTGGATATATTCAACCACTTCAATTCAAGGAAAATGATAGAACATCTTCTCTCGCCATCACTAGAAGATCGGCAGAATCAGGCTTTCGTAAAAAAAATAGTAGATCGGCATTGGCCAATCCTCAATTTCTTCGCCATCAATGACGGTAAGAACCTTATGGAAAGCTACAACAGCCTACTTCGGGAAGGTACTGACAGAAAAATTGTCAAAAACAGCCTGGAGTATGTGATAGTTGAAAAATGCGAGAACCTGACTGCAATAAATCAGGGCGGGCACATTGATGTAGTCCCAATTTCATTGCCGCTCTCAGTAGATGAAAAGTATAGTGTCGAACTGAGAAATAACAATGAGGTCGAGTTTCCTGTTACTATCCAATCGTTTTACACTAATGAAAAAGGCAGGGGCGCCATTATCGTTAAGATAAATGACAGGTCATTCGATATCATTGATCTGAATGAAGGTCTGAAACTAATATTGGAACCAGATGAAAAAGTATCAATCAGGTATTTCTATGAATCAGATAAAAACAAGAAATCATGGCTCGACGCATCAAAAATAAAAATATTCAAGTAGGTGAAACGAATGGCCCTACGCAATAAAATAAAATCCTTACTGAACAAGGATGACGATAATATAGGGGTGGAAGCTCCCATATCGGTTGATGAATCAGGTGATATCGTACCTCAGGACTCCGGTGACGAACTGCTTTCCCATGTGAATAGGCTCTCCAGGGAGCAGGTTGTCATGTTTGAGAAGAAGTCATCACAGACTGAAAAAATAGCCGACAACGCACTTCAGGATGTCATAATCCCGTTTCCTAATTTTGAGCCGGTTGATTTTGCAAATGGCTATAACTGGGACGCCAAGAACAAAAAATACGGAAAAAGCTACCAACTTTACCTGCAGTCTCTCAGGGTCATCAATGACCTGACAATCAGGTATGAGGAAACAGCAGAAGCCAAGTATCTGAGAAAATCACAAGACATCATCGAGTCATGGATGGAATATATGTTCAGTGAACCTGAAAATGAAATGCTGTGGTATGATCATCCGACTGCCAACAGAGCACAGCTGATCATGCAGTTCATGTACCATGCAAAAGACAAGGTTGAATATGATGTTCCAAAGTATATGGAGGTGCTCGACCGCCATGCTAAAGTACTTTCAAATCCAGATATATACAACTTCAATAATCATGGTCTGATGATGGACCGCACCCTGCTGGTTCTTGGAACGTTCCTGAATCGGGATGACCTGTTTGAGAAAGGGTTCGGCCGTGCTACAGAAACATTCTGGTATAACTTCAGTGCCCAAGGTGTTCACCTGGAAAACTCACCTGATTATCATCAGATGGTCGTCGATATGTATAAGGAAATCCAGGAATACCTCGAACTGAGCAACCGCTCATTCAGTGATTTCATAATACGCTATATCGATAAGGCTGATGAATATTTTGATATACTTGTCAAACCTGACGGGCATTTGCCGGCAATTGGAGATTCTAGCAATACTTCGTATCCCCTTAATAATAAGAAATATATCAACTTCAACGATTTTGAGTCAGGGATGAATATAATACAGAGAGATGGTGCAGCCCCCTTCTACTTGACTTTCATCACAGGCTATACGACAAGAGTCCATAAGCATCTCGATGATTTAAGCATTACTTTAAACTATAATAAGAAAGATTTTTTTGTTGATCCGGGGAAATTCAACTATAGCAAATCTCCAATCAGAAGATATATGATGCGTGCTCCTGCACACTCCACAATCTTCTTCAGGGAAAAAGATATCAAATACAAACGTACGAATGAAAACCGTTTTACACGTGAAGTCAGAAATACTGGATATTATCATGGCCAGGCGTTTTCATTAGTTTCTGGCCTCAATGAAAGTTTTTCGGAGAGCCGTAAGCTTGAAAGGGTACTGATAAGCTTCAATAAATACGACTTAGTGTTCATACTCGATAAAGCATATGGAATGCAGGAAGAGCTCATCCAGAACTTCAATCTTCATGAAGATGTGAAAATCGACAGCAAGAGTGATGGTACTGTGTTGACACATGATGAGACTTCCATAACACTTAAACAGTTTGAACAAAACGAATTGAATATTATTAAAGGTGAGGACGAAGAGGCTATTGCCAAAAACACAGTGGGTTTTGGTAAATCAACGGACACATATCAGCTCCAATACTCGACATTGACTGAAAAAGGCAGACGCTTCGATTTTGTGACAGCAATCAACATGGGTGGTCATAAGATGGAGGCTCCAATATTTTATGATGCCCATATGGAAGTGATAATAGAGGGAGAGCACTTCAGAATCAACTACTAACTGGAACCAAGGATGAGTATATGAAGAAAGTTACGATGTTTGTATGGAATCATTTTACTAACGATGCGCGTGTCATGCGTGAAGGCCTGGCACTGAGCAACAATGGTTATGAAGTGAATCTACTGGCGATTGAAAATAAGAATGATAGACGTGCCGGAAAGTATGAAAAAGTAAATAAAAATTTTTCTGTGGAAAGAGTGCCGATGTATCCATGGCTGCTCGAAGTCTATCAGAAGAATAGAAAGCAGTTCATCATCTCTGTAGCAGGAGCTACCATGGTCATTGCCCCGGCACTTTTCTATATATCTTGGTTGTTGCTCTCTTCCTACTTCATTGGCTTGTTGGTTTTGTATACTTCTGTTCGTTCCCCTTCCATAAGGGGGAATATAATCAAGCTGGTCAGGAGCATGAAAATGATAGGACGTGGTTACTTCCACAATGCAGACATCTATCATTCGAATGACTTGAATACACTTACTCAAGGTGTAATATGTTCAAAGATGAGATTCAATAGAAAACCACTTGTATACGATTCCCATGAAGTACAGACTGATCGTACAGGGTATAACCCTGAGATCGCCATGAAAGTTGAAAAGTTTCTCCTCAAGTTTGTTGATCAAACCCTTGTGGAAAATCATACTCGTGCAACATTCCATGAAAAATTGTACAATTACTATCCAACCCCTTTATATAATTATTCGGACACCTATGATATAAATGCAGTAGAAGGGAAAGATATCCACCATCTTCTCGAGATTCCTCGTGATAAAAAGATTCTTCTTTATCAAGGCGGACTGCAGATGGGACGCGGTCTAGAGCAGCTTGTTGAAATGATGAAATCCATCGAAGAAGGAGTTCTCGTATTCATTGGAGATGGTAAACTCAAACCGTATCTGGAAACCAGAGTGAATGAAGAGAGTCTGCAGGATAAAGTCAAGTTCATACCAAAAGTCTATCTTAAGGACCTGCCGTCCTATACCAAATCAGCCTACCTTGGTTTTCAAGTACTGCAGAATACGAGTTTCAACCATTATTCCGCCTCTTCAAATAAGTTGTTTGAGTATATGATGGCCCATGTTCCCGTAGTTGGCTGTGACTTTCCCGAGATCAAACGTGTGATTGAGGAAGAGGATATTGGGGTATCGATCGATGCAAGCCAGGTGGGGAATATTACGCAAGCTGTACAAAGCCTTTTGGAAAATGAAGAAAAAAGAAATGAATTAAGCAGAAATTGTGCAACCGCCAAGCACAAATACAACTGGCAGAGTGAACAGCAGAAACTTTTGGATATATACGAAAAACTATAGTCAATTATTGAAAGAAGGTCATTCACATGACTTACAAAGTGAAAGTGGAAAATGTTTCGAAGGTTTATGAACTTAACAGAAGCCGTATAGACAAACTGAAGAGCCTTTTCTCCTTTGGTGCATTTAAAAAGTCTAAGCCATTCTATGCTTTGAGGAATATTAATTTTGAAGTGGAGTCGGGTGATTCTGTAGGCATCATCGGATTAAACGGATCAGGGAAGACGACCATGTCCGATCTGTTAGGGGAAGTCAGTGAACCCACGACGGGAAACATCTACATCAATGGTAAAAGCCGGCTGATTGCAATCAGTGCAGGCCTTAACTCTGAGTTGACCGGCCACGAGAATATTCGGATGAAATGTCTGATGCATGGAATGAGTGAACAGGAAATCGATGGATTGTATGACGATATAGTAGAATTCAGTGAACTCGGCGACTTTATATCACAACCGATAAAAAGCTATTCGAGCGGGATGAAATCCAGACTCGGTTTTGCCATAGCAATCCATACTGATCCGGACGTACTGATAGTTGATGAAGCACTCTCAGTGGGGGATGAAACCTTTTCGAACAAATGTATAGTCCGCATGAAAGATTTTCAAAAACAGGGTAAAACCATCTTCTTTGTCAGCCACTCGGCAAAGCAAGTTTCAAAAATGTGCAACAAAGCTATATGGCTCCATTATGGAGAAATGAAAGCTTTTGGTAATGTGGTCCCTGTAGCAAATAAGTATGCTCAATTCATAGAAAAGTATAAGAAGATGTCAAAAGAAGATCAGAAGGAATATAAAGCGAACATGATCGCCGAACAGCAGAAAAAGGGCGAGGAAGAAGTGGAAATCAAAGAAGAGAAAGCACCATTTTACAGTTATCTATTTCCGGCAGCGCTCTTCCTTGGTTTTGTAACAATGATAATTGAACAA
This sequence comes from Salinicoccus sp. Bachu38, assembly GCF_038561955.2. NCBI lineage: Bacteria > Bacillati > Bacillota > Bacilli > Caryophanales > Staphylococcaceae > Salinicoccus > Salinicoccus bachuensis. The sequence goes on from NZ_CP138333.2 coordinate 647,377, forward strand.
ATTGGCCTCTATTCAGTTACAGAGGTGATAAAAAGCACCCTAAATTTCTAGGGTGCTTTTTAAATACTCTATGACTTCTTTATTCACCATTTGTTTGTTTGTAATTGTCTCTTTTTCAAATATAAGACGGGTATACCGTTCAATGAATTCATGGTCATAATCTGCTCTTCTCTGTTGATATTTGAAGAGCTCATATAGTCCATGGACCAATTCTCTTACTGGATGCTTCTGCCCACCTTTCTGTGGGAATTCGTGTACATTCGGGTTCGGATTTATATTAGCCTCCATAATGAGGCCGGAATGGGCGGAGAAATCCTTGATCATGACGTCGATACCTGCAGTGGTCAGTCCCGGTATGGCCTTGACACTGTCTGCACAAAAACGCTTCAATTCTTCAGTGATATGATCGCTTACTTCTATTGATTCCCCGCCTAGCGAGAGATTATTGGCTGTATGGAGCAGTACAGTTCTGTCTTTTTCAGGTATAGAGCTAGTGCTTAAGTGCTGCTTCTTCAGAAGTTGGTAGGTAGTATCCGTGATTTTTATGCTTTTTGCCGTCAAATGATCCTTTCTTAGCTTGTTCTTATTGTTCACGAGATTTTCAACAGTATTGATGCCATCACCGACTATAAAAGCCGGCAGCCTAAGTACAGCAGAGACGAACCGTCCATGGACAATCATGACCCTCAGATCTATGCCCTTGAAATATGGTTGGATGAGGGAGTACTTCAAGCGTTTTCTCTTCTTCCTTTGTGCCTCAAAACAATAGCTCCAAGCTTGGTCGAAATCCTCAATTGTAATATCCGCAGTGATGCCATCGCCTGCATTGAGTGCAAGTGGTTTCACAACAAAGGGGCCATTCAATTTTTCTGCATATTCTTTGGCCTTTTCATATTCAGTTACATGTGCCAAACACGAGTTAAAGGTTTCATAGCCGGCCGTTTTAAGAAAAAGTTCTGTAAGGTATTTATCATTACAGATACGATAGGCAATGTTTTGAGTGGTATGAGGGTGCAATTTATTTATAAACCCTACAAATTGCTCACCTTCGTAAAGTTCAGTATATCTGTCTTCGTTCTTGACTGTCATTCCGAGAGCTTCAGCACACATCTTGATATTAGCGTGGGAGCTTTTTGGAGAGTCTGAAGGGAAGATTTTATAGGGTTCATTTTTGAAATGATTGATCAGATCAAGTATTTCTGACTGTAGCATGTTTCATCTCCTTATCTGGTTCTCCTGACTTTAGAATAGGTTCATCGTTTGGATTGCCTTTGTAATATACTGCTGTTTTTTGTAGAGGAAAGAGTATCTGGCCTTAAGGAGTCTTTGATTAGTTGGCGTCAAATCATTAATGTTGAGTTCTCCTTGTTTCATGCTATCTTCAAGGAAAAATATCTCGAAATGATATTTAAGAGGGTCGACGGGCGCCCCCTTATACGGATAGTAAAGAAATTGGAATGCTGGTCTGAAGTTCGTTTCAATCACTGTACCCTGAGTGTCCTCAAACGAGCGGATCATCATATCAAGTCCGGCAGTATGGAGGCCAGGGATAGCCGCAATTGCATTTTCAGCCTGCTCTTTCAATTCTTTGCTTACGAGATGGGTGATATTGAACGTTTCTCCTCCAAAGTGAGTATTCGATACCCTGTGAAGCAGGAGTGGCTCCCCCTCATCCAATACACTATCAAGGGCAAATCCTTTTGAAGATAATAGGTGGTCAAGGTGTTCGTTTTTTCTTATCAGCATCTTCTTGAAATACCCAGACCTTTTCCTGATCTTGTTCTTCTGGTCGATGAGCCGGTCTACTGATGATTTTCCATCTCCGACAACATATGCAGGCATTCTCAGTGTTGCGGAAAAGAAAAGTCCTTCTATCACAGTGAACCTGATTTCAAACCCGTCGACCATATCCTGTATTATAACTTTAGGATTTTCTATATCGCTGTCTTGTTGGGCTTTTACTGCATAGTTCCAAGCATATTCAAAGTCTTCCTTCTTTACATCGATGGAAACGCCTTTCCCGCCGCTCAAGTTCAATGGTTTGATGACTATGGCGTTCTGTGAGCCATATGCATAATTCCTGGCCTCTGAAAATTCAGATGCATTAAACACCTTTGAGTTTGTGGTCATAATATTATTGGCCTTAAGGAAATTTTCTGTAGAAATCTTATTATCACAAATTTTTCTTGCAACATCGGCGTTGGATGGATAGCGATGCCGTTTGAAGGGAGCCGCTAACCTGCCGTTATTATATATGGCGATCTGGGGATTTTTCCCCTCTTTTAAGAACTCGTAGTCCTTTCCCATATCCTCCAAGGTTCTGACTGCCAAATTGAATGAGTCAAGTTCGACATTATATTTGTATCTATTTCGTTCCAGATCTGACACTGACTCAATGATATATTCCACTTGATTTTCTCTCATTATAATCCCTTTTCTCCTATCCAGGTCATTGATTATAGGTATATTCTCAAATACTAATATAATATAACATAAGGGCCCTTGCCACTGTACTATGAGTATCTAAAGGGCAGAGGATGAACATTCTGCATTTTTATGGACGTTGCAGGCAATCTTCTATATAATATCTTTTTGGGAGACTTTCAACTATAATGTTAAAGATAAGCACAAATCACTATCAACAGAACAGGTGATATATATGAATTTACTCTACCTTATCCATTTCAACTCGCCTCAGGGGGGCCTGCATGAAAATGTATATGCCACTGCGAAATACATGAAGTCCCAAGGGGATGATGTATGGGTTGTTCTAAAGGAAGGGCAGCTCCAGAAAAGATTTAATGATATCGGGATACATACTGTTAGTACTGATTACAATGATCTGGAAAAAACGGTAGAAGATATTGAAGCACTGGGCATCGAGTTTGACGCTGTGCATATGCATCCTGGCCCGTCGAGAAAGGTCGGTATAAAATATAGTCAGCGGCATCAAGTTCCTGCATTCGCAACTTTCCACGGTATGTGGTACGACAGTTTGAAGAGATATGCGGATGGTTTGAATGGAATAATTACCGTATCAGAAGGTGTTAAGACATTCCTTCAGACTAAGATTCAGACGCATAAAGAGAAGTTTTACGTTTTTCCCAATGGGTACAATGATCAGGTCTTCAAGCCCAGAAAGAAAATCTTGGGTCTTGGGAAAAAGAAGTTAAAAGTAGGATTGGTGACAAGGCTCGATCAGGATAAACAATTCATTATAGACATCTTTAGAATTGGCCTACAGCATATAGTAGATACATTTGAGCAGGAAGTCGAATTCATGATTGTAGGAGACGGTACTCTAAAGGGTGAAGTACTGGAGGACTTCAAAGAAATCATTGATAAAAGCCCTGGCGGCCACAAGCTGAATTTCTTAGGATGGAAGGAAGACAAGGAGCTTAATAAAGCATATAATTCCTGTGATATTGTCGTGGCGCCCGGACGATGTGTGATAGAAGCGATGGCCTGTGGCAAGCCGGTAATTGCTGTAGGGAGTAAGCGGTTCATTGGTCTTATAGACGGGGAAAGTTGGCAGTATGGAGTATATAACAACTTCGGTGGCTACGGACGCAAGTTTGAAGACTATACAGATGGGTCGATAGAAAAAGATCTTGATTTTCTGGCTTATGAAGAGAATAGGAAGCAGGTTGGTGAATTCAGTCAGATGATTGCTAATGAATTCTATAAGGAAGAGGATATCAACCAAAGATTGAGGATGCTGTATTCTATGGTCATATTGGGCAGAACCACGTAGAGTATTAACTGTTTGAATTATGAAAACTATACAATTTTGATATACTATCACTATATTATTTAAATAAGAAAGAAGGATTTACGCATGAAACTTACTACAATCGGCCTTGGATATATTGGTCTGCCGACATCCATCATGTTCGCAAAACATGGAGTGAATGTACTTGGTGTAGATATCAAGCAGGAAGCAGTGGACAGCTTGAATAATGGACAGATCCACATCGAAGAGCCTGGTCTGCAGGAGGCACTTGAAGAAGTGATTGAGCAGGGTACCTTCCGGGCATCAACGAAACCGGAACAAGCGGATGTCTACATCGTTGCTGTCCCGACACCGAACAATGATGATGAATTCAAGTCCTGTGACATCTCCATTGTCATGTCCGGTGTAAAGAGTATAGTACCGCTTCTTAAGGAAGGGGACACAGTAATTGTTGAATCCACTATTGCTCCAAGAACGATGGATGACAATGTCGCTCCGTATCTGGAGGAGCAGGGCTTCACCATCGGGGAGGATGTCTTCCTTGTGCACTGTCCAGAACGGGTTTTACCAGGTAAGATCATGGAGGAACTCATCTACAATAATCGCATCATCGGGGGTATAACACCAGCATGCGTGGAAGCTGGAAAGAAGGTTTACGGGACATTCGTCAAAGGTGAAATGATTGAAACTAATGCTAAGGCAGCAGAGATGTCAAAATTGATGGAGAACACATATCGTGATGTCAATATCGCACTGGCGAATGAACTGGCTAAGATATGCAACCACCTCGATATCAATGTACATGAAGTCATCAAAATGGCAAACAAGCACCCACGTGTAAACCTGCATACACCAGGACCAGGGGTAGGCGGGCACTGTCTGGCAGTAGATCCATACTTCATCATTGCCGAAGCGCCAGAAAAATCCCCATTGATTCAAAAGGCTCGGGAAATCAATAATTCCATGCCGGAATATGTGGTCGAATATACGAAGGAAATCCTTTCCAAACTCGGTGGCGACAAAGTTACAGTCTTCGGATTGACATACAAGGGCGATGTGGATGACATCCGTGAATCCCCAGCATTCGACATCTATGAAATGCTCAGGAAAGATGAGAATCTCGACGTGGTGGCGTATGATCCACACGTCAAAATGGACTGGGTTGAAAAAGACGTGAAGAAGGCAGTCGCCGACAGCTCATTGGTACTGGTACTGAGTGATCACAGCCAGTTCAAAGAAATGACGGACGATGATTTTTCCACGATGAAGAATGCATATATCTTCGACACCAAAAATATCATGAAAAATGAATTCTCAGAAGTAGAGTATTATAATTATGGGAATATCCAAAAAATATAAAAGTTATCATAAAAGTATGCGGCCGTGGAAAAGTTGATTCCATAGCCGCATTATTTTTAAGTATAATATATCAAATTATATTTTTCAGAAGAAATGAATGTTTTAATTCGTCTCAAGAAGCTCTATTACATCGTCTTTCAGAATAGGACCCAATGACTGTGAATAAGTGTTGTTGATGTGTCCTCCATCAAAGTAGATAAGAATATTTCCTATTATAGGTTCATATTCTCCATCTACTTTGAAGTATTCATTGTAATCTACATAATGAATTTTAGGAGACTTGTACTCAACCCGGTCCCATGGAGGTGTATCACTTAGTGGTTCTAGAGTGAGCATTTTCTCCTTGGTGGCTTCATACCCATATTGATCAAGGTACTCTGGTATATTGAACCCGAAACGGCGATTTCCTCGTATTGCCATCACTGGCAAGCCAATATCGTCTCCGATTTTATTGAGTTGTTCCACCATCCCCTCCGGTGGTTTCGGATACTTGAGGGAGCCGATATCAGCACTTGCAATGACAAGGTCAATTTTTTGCTTATTTTCATCCAAGTAAGCCATAGCGTTATCATTCCACTCTTTTTTCGGCCCAGGCTCATGATCAGCGGAGAACCAACTGCCGACTTGTAGGAGCGTGAGAATTTTTATATCCATTTCTTCAGAAAATTGTTGGAGTGCGCCCAAGTAGTGTGCTGAATATGAGCTTCCTACTAGAGCCACGGTGTAATCATGGTTTTCAGTCACTCCATACTCTCCTATTTTCAGGCTGGAACCATTCCGAGATTGAACCAATTCATCTTCATATACATCTGCAAGGTCATCCTGAACTTGGGAGAAAGATGGAATAGGCTCATGAGCTTCGAGGTCTAGATCTTCCTTTATTGCTACAGCACCCGGATAATCTTCTGTTATATACTCACCATCAATGTCTGAAGTACCAGAGCTATAATAATAGTAGAGACTGAATAACAGAGCAAAGTTCATGACCACCCCCACAACGATGAGACCGAGAGGCCTGACCCCAGTGGGCATGATTCGTATTGGCCGTTCTACAAAGACAGTAACAACCCAAGACAAGACGAAGGAGAGGAGTATGATAATGGCTCCTGCAAACAGAGTAGGCGTTCCCTCGTTATGATACTGATAGAAAGACAGAAGGACCCAGTGCCATAGATATAGTCCAAATGCCATCCCACCAGCTTTTCTCATCCATCTGTTGCCAAGGAAATTTTTAACTCCAAATTTTGTCTCCATATTTCCTGAGACTAAAATGAAGACAGCACATAACATTGGCCACAATGCAATATAGCCAGGAAACATTGTGGATACATCGAATATGATACCTGTCAGAAAAAGTCCAACAAGACCCAGCCAGCCAATGATGTCACCGAGCAGGCTTGGCAAGGAAATACGAGAAAGATTTACTGCAAGGAGACCACCCAGGGAAAACTCCCATACTCTAGTGCTGACATCGAAATACGCCCATGGCTGATTGATGTCAGTCAGATAGATGGAATAGCTGAGAGAGGCTAAAAATATGAAACCAAGTACAGTATTAATCAACCTCTTCCCATTCCATTCAATTTTACGCTTCAGTATAATAAAGACAAGTGTGAAAACAATAAACCAGACCAGATAGAACTGACCCTGTATCGACATCGCCCAGAAGTGTTCCAGTGGTGTACTCATTTGTTCCCTGTCAAGATAATCTGTATTGGAAAAGGCAAGTTGCCAGTTTTGATAGTACAGAAGGGAAGCAATGAATTCTTTAAATGTTTTATCAATAATTGAACGTGGCAATAAGAATGTGCTGAGAAGTATAATCATAAGTAGTACGACAATTACTGAAGGAAGTAAGCGTTTCACCAGATTGGTTATGTAAGGAAAGAATTTGAAGTTTCCAGTTCTGTTGTAGCCTGAAATGATGGATGTGGTAATCAGAAAACCTGAAATTACAAAAAATACATCCACGCCACCAGAAATCCGCCCAAGCCATATATGGTATACAGCAACCAGTAAAGCAGCAATGATACGCAAGCCCTCGATCTCTGGTCGGAACTTTCTTTCCAATTCAATATTCTGATGCATTTTGACATTCTCCTTATTTAAAATTCAAATATTTATTATACACCAATTTATGTAAAAAGATATGCTGGATTTTTAAAGAATGCATTCATCCAGTTCCAGTTGGCTGGTATTCATGATATTATTTATGATTGGAGTAAGATAATAAAACCTAAAGGTGACCCAATGAAAATTCTACTCATTACACAGAATTTCTATCCTGAGATCGGTTCAGGTGCGAATAGATTTAAAAATTTATATGTGCAGCTTTCGAAGAATCATGAAGTGACAGTGCTTACAACCCATCCGACATATCCAAATGCCAAGATGTATCAGGATGACAAGTATTGGAACGAACCTCTGATCAACGAATCAAGTGATATACTGCGCCTCAATATGCGCAGCAGTAAGCAGGGCAAAACGATGGCTTCACGTATGCTATACTATTTGGAATTGTCCTACAAAGTGCGCACCTACATAAGAAAGTACCAGCATGAATACGACGCAGTTTATGTGACGACGCCGAATATCTTCCTTCCATGGGCGACGTTCTTCTTTCAGAAGAAGGTAAAATCAACCAGACGGATTCTTGAAGTGCGGGATTTATGGCCGGATAGTGTTCGGGATATCGAGAAGATCAACATTGATAAATTCTATCCCACGCTCAAGTTCATGGAGAAGATGATGTACCGTAAGGCGGATAAGATCGTCATCAACAATGAGGGCTTCCGGGCCCACATTGCCAGGATGGCACCGCTCAAGACCCAGATTTTCATCCCGAATGCCTTCACGGAGGACGAAGTAGGCTTCAGGCAGCCGCCGGAAGACTTCAAAGTCATCTATACGGGGAACATTGGGTTCGCCCAGAGCTATGAACAATTAATTGAAGTGGCCCATATGCTGGAGGATAGACAGATTATATTCAACGTCATCGGGTATGGGGTGAATGCACACAAATTCAACCACTATATCAAAAAGCATAATTTCAAGTACGTGCATACCCACGAAGAGAAGAGTCGGTCGGAATGTCTGGATATGATCCGGCACCACAGCGTCCAGCTCTCATTGCTTAAAGAGAGTGATGTGTTCCTGAATGTGCTTCCAGGAAAGATCATCGATGGCATCGGGTGCGGCATTCCGGTGGTGACGAACCTTGGCGGCTACACCAACAGCATGATCAACAACTACAAGGTAGGGTTTGCAAAAGAAAAGGCAACGGCTGAAGAAATCATCGAAGCGATTGAAAACATCAAGGATAATGATAAGCTTGAAGCCTCATACCGTGAGAACTCCAGGGTACTATTGGACGAGAAGTTCCTGTGGGAAAACAATATAGAGAAGCTTGAGAAGTTTCTGCAAAGCTAGTAAAAGCGATGTGTCCTAAAGGACACATCGCTTGTTTAATGTGAAGAGCTTTAGAGGAATGGTCGAATCCTCTACTGTTCCATTTTACAAAATTTATAAAGTAATAAAATTTATTGAATTTTCAGTAAAAGATGATGTATAATTACATCACATATTCAGCAAAATATAAAGAAGGTGTTATGATGACGGAATCAAACTCCGAGATGGACATGCAGAGGAAGCGGTTCAGGCCTGAAATCGAAGGTTTGCGTATCGTAGCAGCCCTGCTCGTTGCAATCTATCACATATGGATGCAGAGGGTATCGGGCGGTGTAGATGTATTTTTCTTAGTATCCGGTTTTCTGATTACTGCCTCTTTGTTATCGAAAGTAAGGAAAGATGGTACGGTCAATTTCTTCGACTTCATATTGGGACTTGCAAAACGATTGTTTCCTGCCGCCTTTACTGTCCTTCTCACCGTAATCATAACAAGCTACTTTATTTTGCCTGAAACTCAGTGGACCCAGACGATCAAAGAAGTGTTCGCTTCAATCTTCTATTATGAAAACTGGCAGCTCGCCCTATCAAATACGAATTATCTGGACCAGACGAATGAGAAAAGTCCTGTACAGCATTTTTGGGCAATGAGCATCCAGGGTCAGTTTTATGTCATTTGGTTCTTTATCATCATGGCTGCCCTTTGGACAAGCCAAAAGCTGAAAAGGGAAATCAAAAAGACTTTATTTGTCATTCTGACGCTCCTGACGGTTGCGTCCTTCGGCTATTCCATCTACCTGACGGAAGTAAACCAGCCTTGGGCATATTTTGATACGAGGACGCGGGTGTGGGAATTTGCCCTTGGCGGTCTGCTATTCCTATTCATCACCAGAATTAAGCTCCCTGCATTGATGAGTGGCTTGGCAGGCTGGCTGGGTCTGATTGCGCTTGTCAGCTGTGGCCTCCTGCTTGATGTGGGCGGGCGATTCCCTGGTTATGTCGCCCTTTGGCCGGTTGTAGCAGCAATACTTGTCCTGTCCGCCGGAGAAAACCCTACAAGATTCGGAGTAGAGAAGTTCCTGGGATCCAGGCCAATGAGAAAACTGGGCGGCTATTCGTATGGGCTGTACTTGTGGCATTGGCCGATAGTGGCATTCTATTATGCGGTGATGAACACGAAAGAGATACCGGTCATCCACGGTATCCTCATCATCCTGGTGTCATTTGTGTTGTCCTGGATAGTAACAAATGTGGTCGAAAAACCGATCAGAAGTATAAAGGGGAAAAAGAATTATCGTCCAAAGGTAGCTGCCGCATTACTAATAATGGCGATCCCCGTCTTCATAGCCAATACGGTATGGAGCAGTTCGATTAAAGAGAATATAGCTGAAAGTACGATGGCCTCGGCACAGGATTTCCCGGGAGCGATGGCAGTGGAAAACGATATGGACATCTTCTATGACAGAAACACCCCACTGCTGCCGAATCCTACGAATTTGGAGAGTGATGTAGCCAACACCTACGAAATCGGATGCCATCATGAAGATGGCCAACAAGATTTGCCGGTATGCGAATACGGAGATTTGGAGAATCCGAAATACGAAGTAATATTGGTGGGGGGATCTCATGTCGTGCCTTGGCTTGGGACATTGGAGACCTTCGCAGAGGAAGAGAATATCAAGATTTATAATATCACTAAGATTAGCTGCCGTTTCAACGGAGAAGGCGTCGGGGAAGAGATGTCGCCGGATTGCCGTAGATGGAACCAGATGGCCAAAGAGAAGGTGATCGAACTACAGGCCGATTTGATTATCGTAAATACGGACGTAGGGACACCGACCGTACCGGAAGTAGAGCCTGAAAGGGTTGAATTGTATCGGGAGCTGGAGACGCATGGCATTGAAATATTTGGAATCAGGAACAACCCACGCCCACTGTTCGACATGAACCTGTGCGCAAACCCTAAAAATATAGACCACGAAGAGTGTGTGATTTCTGCAGAAGAATATGTACCGCAGCCAAGCAAATGGAGCAAGGTGGAGAATAAGCCTTCCAATGTGACTGAGTATGACTACTCGGAGTATTTCTGTCCAGACGGCAGCTGTCCGGCCATTATTGGGAAGCGCATCGTATACTTCGATGGGTTCCATATGTCGAACAGTTATGCTGAATCCTTGGGTCCCTTTGTCAAGGAGGACCTGGTAGAGAAGTTGGAAAGTATGGAAAAATGACAAGCAGATGATTGCTCAAGTTCTGAGAAAGTTTTCAAGCAAGATGAAAGCTCTCTTGGAGCTTTCTTCATGTAATTATTCTGTCCCCTGTATTAAAGTAATAGATACATGCTTCGGTGGCTATATCAACAGTATGATTGAAAACGACCAGGCATGAGCTGCAAAAAAGCAGGTAACCGCAGAAGAGGTTATCACACCCATCAATCAGGTAAAGATAATGAAGTCATTGAGGAGACATGTCGGAAAAAATTACAAGGCACTGCTGAATGGAAGCTCTCTTGGGAGAATGATATTGGCAAATTGGCCACAGCACTTGAAAAATGCATATCAGTTACAGTATTTGCCGAAACTTTCCATAGCACTCCCCTGAATATATTCAATACAGTTGGGTTGTGGTTTTAAGACTAGTTGCCGAGGATGGAAGAGAAAGGACTGTTGCAATAGACTCTTCTGTCGAATTCATCTTCTTTCTTAACTGTATTAAACTTTCTTACACTTATTCTTGAAGCCTTCTCCCAAGCCTTGGTGGCGACGTCTCTTAGGGCTCTAACCCTTATTCTTATCACATCCCCTTGGGCAAGATTAGTGAGGACAATATTGTTCGCAAGCTGCCAAGCGGAAACATCCTCATATAACATCAGGTTATCGTTAACATAAACTTCATACCTCATGTAATTTTTATGTTTTGTGGAAGAGTACTGATTTAACAAGTCAATCTCTGCAATACCATATTCCTTGTCGAAATATAAAGAGGTTTCTGCATAGGCACTCTTATACAGTTCATCTTTCTCAAGAAAGAAGGAATTCTGCGCATTTTTCTTCGTTACTTTTATTCTGGTCTTTGGGTTATAAGTGTAAAACTCATCAAAGATAAGGTTTTTCTCCGAATTTTCTTCCTTATTTTGTTCATATAGGTTTTTGATGTTGTTTATGCCATAGAAATTAAGCATGGGATAGTTGCGGTTGATTAATTCTCTGGATAGGAAATTGTCTACACGTTGCTTATAAGAGAATGAGAGAGAAACATCAATCATGGCTCTATGGTTGAAAGGGCTTATTGTGTTATAAATGGAATCCTGACTGTTAAGAACTTCTGCATACCATCTACCGATATATATCTCCCAATAATGGATGTCTAGGATGTGATAGTCATATATTCCTACACCAAAATTTGTTTCGGTTACAAATGCATCAAACAAGTGGTTAAAATGACTCTCATTGGAGTCATTCACATATTTATGGAAAGTCTTTTTGAATCTTTTCCTTGAGGCATTTAATTCATTGTTCTGGTATGGCTGAAGAAACTTTGCACGGGCAAGCTCCAACAAGTTTGTTCTGATGTGCATCATATTTTTACTTCGAAAGAAGCTTTGGAGGTAAGGCAGGGTTTTTTGAGTGAGCGTATGGAGACTGTTTCTTTCCAATATATCCAGGTCATCTTGGTCTATGGTTTTCGGATCATCATCAAAATAATAGAAAGTATGGTCCAAGTCGATGTTCTCAAGCATCTGTTGCACTATTAACTTATCTTTTTCGTATATTCTCGCCGACCTGTCTGACTGGTCTATTTCTTCAACAGAAGTTCCAAAAGTGAAGAATGCTATATCATCCATGTGTTCTTTGACCATTGCTAAAGTGACCCTACTGTCGTTTCCTCCGGAAAGAGACAAGACGAAGTCGTCATATTTTTTAAAGTATTGGTCCAGTTGTTTTTTCCAGAAAACCTCTATTAATTTAAGTTTTTCTTCATTATCCATTAATTTATATCTATTATTTTTTCTAGGGAAAAATCTTGTTAATGTTTTTAAATTGAAATCGAGAGTATGGTTCGGAATCAAACTTTTGATATTTTCATATGGTGTATGGAGCAGGATATTGTTCAGCCTGGGCACCTCGTCATATAGCTCCACTTTTTCATAGGAACCATTTTCAGCAATAAGATTGACATGGGATGCCATGATATTTCTATCTGTAGCAAAGTATGTCGACCTTGTATTTATGGCATCCGGATAGACATTCACATGCCGTGTGTCACCTATGATGATTACATATCTCCCAGCCATATGGTCTATCATTGACAGAAATGCCTCATAGTTTTCAAAATAGACATCCAATAGCCTATTCATCACTTCGTCTTCTGGAAGAACCTGGTTGGCATCAACATATACGAAATGTCCATTGACGATTATAAAACAATTTTTTCGCTCCAATGAGTATAGATCGATCTCACTATCATAGTAATAATTATACTTTTTAAGAATGTCTATTTTTTTGAAATGATCGGGTATGTTTCTGAGTTCGTAATCTGAAAATGCATATCCGAATTGATAAAGCTTCACTACTGCCATACTCTAACTCCTTCTTTCTTTAAATTTAAAAGATGGAAAATCTAGCTCGCATCAACTGCTATATTATCACTTTAATCTTTCACAGTCATTAACTGTAGGTGGAGCCCTTCATCACATATTGATGATATAGGTGGAAAAATTGAAGTCTCATAAAATTGAAGAATTTTGCACGCTGTCTTTTCCCCTCCTTTACACCGGAATCATGATAAAATGAATTTATCAGAAGAGGAGGCGGGTTAGTATGGCAAGGGTCAATGTCGAGCGTACATATTTCACTTACGAAGCATTCGTATTCATCACAGTATTTACATTGCTGTTCATGGTGACAAATATCTTCATGATCGACTACCGGAACATCCAGAGTCTGGTCTCCTCACAGGACCCATTTATGATTCTGATACTTGCAGCAATACTCGTATTCCTATATAAGAACGCCCGTATTTCCCTGTCACCGCTCAGAAAAATATTCCTCACGCTTTGGGGATTTTATGTAGGTTCACTGTTCCTGAGCATGATTGTAGCCGCCCACTTCGTCTGGACGGAGGCACTGGTTCTACTTATGGTGACGGCAGTCCTTTTCTATCGTGTGCCGGGCCGTCTTGTGGTGTATCTGATCATCGGTGCACTCATCAGTCTGCCGGCACTCCTCCTGATCGACCATACGCTCAATGAATCTGGTGCGACGCTCGTGCTCGTGTTCACAGCAGGACTTCTGATCATGACGCGGACGAATCGTGCAATGATTTTCTACATGCTGCCGACGTTCCTTGTCCTCAATCTGATTACGACGAGCCGGACGGCACTCATCACCTATGTTTTCATCGCCTTCCTGCAGCTTGCCTGGATTAATCTATACAGAACACCGATGAAGCAGAAGAATTGGTTCATCGGCATCGTGACGGGAGGGTTTGCCATCGTCCTCCTTGTGTTCGGAAGGACGATCTATCAATTCTTCGTCGGATCGAGCCTGGAGGGGGGAGGATTCAGTTGGAATGATTTCACTTCCAAGCGCTATGAACTGTGGGCCACGGTCTGGCACAACAAGCAGTGGCTCGGTGAAGGGCATGCGTACTTCAACTTCACAGAACTCCTGCACGCCCACAACATCTTCTTCGACACACTGGGACGCTACGGCATCATTCCACTGATATTATTCATACTGGTGCTGGGGGCAGTATGTCTCCTGTCGATGACGAAGTATACGCTCGGCATCCTGCTGTACTTCGGGGCTTACATCTTCATCGGTATGTTCGAATACAACTATCTGTTCATGTTCGTATACTTCTCGCCGATTGTACTGCTGTTCATCTTCATGGCGTACATCCTCACCTTCAGGGAGGATCACATGTATAAGGAAGCACTCAAGCCTAGCGAATAGAAGGATTTGGCACAGCGCATTCTGCTGTGCCATTTTTATTTTTCTTTAAAACAATATATTAAATTTTCAAAAAATAATATAGTACAATGGACATGTGAGAACGACAATAGGAGGAACTGCATGTGGCATATCAGAAGATTTGAGGCACTTTCTCTTGAAGAGCTGGAAGAGATATACCGCCTGAGGCAGACGGTATTCATACTGGAGCAGGAAAGCCTGTTTGCGGACATTGAGGGGGGAGAACGGGAAGCGGTGCACATCTTCCATGAGGATGACGGAATTATTACCTCCTACTGCAGAATCACGACAGACGGTAAGGTTGTAATCGGACGTGTGCTGGTCAATCCCCGCCATAGGGGTGAGGGAGGGGGAAGAGAACTGTTCGGCTATGCACTTGAATATGCAAGGCGTGAATACCCTTCATCGACGATAGCCATCACGGCCATGTGCTACCTGGAAGAGTTCTATGAATCCTTCGGTTTCAGCCGGGCATCGGAACGCTACGATATTGCGGGACACATGCATGTGGATATGGTACTGGAGCAGTGAAGCAAAAAAATAGGAAAGACAAAAAGGGCTGGGAGATCATAAAATGATTTCTCAGCCCTTTCCGCGTGCTCTTGTCTTCGAAAATCCAAACAGCCTCATGATTCTGCTGATTATTGGAGTGTGGAGCATCATGAACTGGGCGACTTTGAGCACCCGGAAGATGCGCTTCGGCTCCTTGAGCAGGCGGTACAGCCATTCGAGCTGGAACCGGATCCATATATTCGGGGCGCGCTTGGCTTCTCCGGAGAGGACGTCGAAGCTGCCGCCAACGCCCATGAAGACCCCTTTGTCGAAGCGGTCCATATGGCGTCTGATCCAGTGTTCCTGCTTCATCATGCCAAGGGCAACGAAGATGATGTCTGGCCTCGTTGTGGCGATGTCCTGGACGAAAGCTTCATCATCGAGGTCGGCATAGCCATGATGTCGTCCGGCGATTTTGAGGTCGGGAAACTTCTTTTGTGCCCTTTCGGCCGCCTTCCGGTTTGATGTCTCCTTCGCACCGAGGAAATAGGCACTGTAGCCCTTCTCTTCGGCATGGGCGAGCATCTCACGCATGACATCGATTCCGCTGACACGCTCCTGGAGCGGTGTCCCCATCATCTTCGCCGCATTGATGATGCCGATGCCATCCGGCAGTACGTGATCGGCGGACTGGACGGTCTCCCTGAAGTCGGGGTGGTCCCGTGTGGCAATGACGATCTCAGGGTTCGCGGTGACGATGAAGCATTTGTCTTCACTTGCGAGACATGGACGGATGGTGCTGTCCATGAAGCCTTCCAGCGTAGTATTCGTAAAACCTATGCCCATCACTGTGACGTTTCCGTGTTGTTCAGTCATAAAATCCCCTCTGTTTCTATAGAAAAATACCGGCCAGGGTGACCGGTGCCTGTGCGTTTTATGATCTATACCATCTCTTCCGAGACGCTGTTCATGTGGACCCAGACGGCCTTCTCTTCGCGCTCGATCCGGCCACGGTACCATACATTATTTCCAACGAGTACGGTCTGGTCCACGGTGAAAGCAAAGCCGGCATAGTCTTCAAGTGATTCGTGCACATACTGCTGCTTTCCACCCCAAGGTGCGGTGGAGGCGTACCCGCTGCCCGTCAGTGCAAAGTGCTTCTCATCACGGTCGACCAGCGTGTGGACGTGTGCAGTCGCTTCGGTTGCGCGGATCCAGCCGACGATCCCTTCCGTTCCGCTTGCTTTTGTACTGAGCAGATAATAGTTCTCGAAATGGTACGTGGCTTCCCGTTTGACATGGTAGACCCGGTTCTTGTATTTTTTGGCGTTCTCGACGCCTTCAGAATCGTTGGGGGCCCGCAATATTTCAGTGACGTGCGCTTTCAGGTGGGCGAGCTTGCTGACCGGCTGGACGCTGTACTTGTGCGAGATTTCGAGGTCATCATCTCCGTCATCCAGAATCAGAAGACTGCCGACCTTGCGGTAGTCATCACCATTCGCCTCGCGGTTCATGGTTCGTGTGCGGTACTCATTGCGCTCATCCTTCGACATCTTCTGCCATTTGGTGAGGAATGACTCGTATAGCGGGATGACATCCTTCACTTCGCCGAATGCCTTGACCCGCCCGAATTCGAGCCACAGTATCTTGTCGCAGAAGTTCTTGACCTGGTTGATCGAGTGGCTGACGAATATCATCGTCTTGCCCTGTTCCTTGAACTCCATCATCTTCTGGAGGCTCTTCTCGGCGAACGCCCGGTCGCCGACGGATAGCGCCTCATCGATGATGAGGATGTCCGGATCGACATTGACGCTGATGGCAAATCCGAGGCGAGACTTCATGCCACTGGAATACGACTTGACCGGCTGGTCGATGAAGTTCTCGAGCTCGGAGAATGCGATGATGTCCGGTTCGAGCTCCCTGATCTCATCCTTGGAGAAACCGAGCATCAGGCATTTCAGCTCGATGTTGTCCCGCCCCGTCAGTTCATCATTCAAACCGGCCGCCACCGCAATCAGCGACGTCTGGCCGTTGACCTGGACTTCACCGCCGGATTCGGGGACGATGCCCGCAATGATGTTCGACAATGTCGACTTTCCGGAGCCATTGATGCCGATGAACCCGATGACGTCCCCCTGTTCCGCCTCGAAGTCCACACCGTTCAGTGCATGGAATACCTCTCCATGGGATCGCGGACTGAGCAGATCGAAGATGCGTTCCTTCTGATTGTCGTACAGTTTATACTTTTTAACCAGATTCCTGGTCACGATTGTTTTGGTCATTTATATCCCTCTTATAGGTAGTCAATGAAATTGCGTCTGAATTTGACGTGAAGTGCAGCGCCGATTGAGAGCATCACGAATATGAGTCCCCAGAAGTACAGCGTCAGCTCCCAATGGGTGATGAAATACCACTCGGTGCCGAAGAATACCGAACGGTATCCTTCAATCAGGTATACGAGCGGATTCAGCTGCATGAGACGCATCAGTGTCGGAAAGTCCGACAGCAGCGTCAGCGGCCACAGGACACCGGAAAGATACAGCGCCATGCGCAGGAGCGAATTGAGCAGCAGGTGCACATCTCGGACCAGCGTCGACAGGGTCGACGTGATCAGTGAGAATGAGAACACCAGCGCATAGGTCCCGAGGATGTAGTAGAGCAGCTGGACATAATATATATTGATGTAGTAGCCGGCGAACTGGAAGACTACAAACGCAATGACGAGCATGATGAGATGCGTATAAAATTTCGAGAATATCGCAATGTTCGGTATGAGGCTCAGCGGGAAGGTCATTTTCGACAGCATCTTCAGCCGCCGGTAGATCGACTTCGATGCTTCGATACTGCCCTGGAAGAAGAACGTCCAGACGACGAAGCCGATGAAGAGCCAGAAGAAGAATGGCACTTCCATGCCGCCCATCTGTATCGGTTCCCGCTGCCTCAGTGTGGCGAAGACGAACCAGTAGATCAGTATGCTGATCAAGGGCGTCAGGACTTCCCACACGATGCCGAGGTAGTTGTTCTGATTTTTGCTTTTTATGTCATACATGGACAGTCGTCTCACAAGGTAGAAGTGATTGAACTGCTCCTTCAATACGACCCATATGGATTTCATCTGTTTTTCACAACCATTTCTTTCATCGTTGTTGAATTATACAATTTTATCTTTTAAATGACAAATAATCTCATCACTGACGCGCTTTGAAGCCTGACCGTCCTCGAGGTCGCAGAATCGCTTGCGGAAGCTTACGGTGTCATATTTCTCATTGAAATCCGTCTTTTCCGTCTCCCTTATGGCGTCAAGCAGTCCATCCGTCGTCCGGATGATCGGACCCGGCGCTTCTGTTTCGAAGTCGAAGTAGAAGCCGCGGATCTTGTCTCGGTAGTTGTCGATATCATAAGTATAGAAGATCATCGGGCGCTCGAGGTTCGCATAGTCGAAGAACACCGAAGAGTAGTCGGTGACGAGGAGGTCGGAGATGACGTAAAGATCCCGGATGTCCTCGTATCTGGAGAAGTCGTACAGGAAGCCTTCATACTGCGACAGGTCCAAGTTCTCCGCAATGAGGTAGTGCAACCTTAGTATGATGATGTAGTCATCGGACAGTTCCCTGTACATCCGGTCCGTATCGAACTGGAGGTCAAACTTGTACCTGCCACGCGCGTGATAAGCGTCGTCCCGCCACGTCGGTGCATAGAAAATGATTTTCTTTCCCAGGGGTAATCCGAGTTTCCTTCGAATATTCTCTTGGGCCGCCGAGTCATTGTTCACAAACAGATAATCGTTCCGTGGATAGCCCGTCTCAAGGACCCGTTTGTCATACTGGAAGGCCCGCCTGAAGATATCCGTTGAGTAGCGGTTCGGGGAAACCAGATAGTCCCATTTGCGTGCTTCCCTTGTGAAATTCCGCTTGTACTTCTCCGTTTCCGTCCCTGGCATATGTACCGTCCCGATATCCGTGCCGAGGCGCTTGAGGGGTGTCCCGTGCCATGTCTGGAGATAGGTCGTATCATGGGGTTTCGGAATCCAGAGCGGCAGGCGGCTGTTCGTAATCCACAGTGTCGCCTTGTTCATGTAAATCATCCAGCTCGGCGAGAAGCGCGATACATATGGAATCTCCATTTCCTTGAAAATCTTCCTGTGGCGCCTGTCGACGCTCCAGAGCAGCCGGTATTCCGGATGCTGGATGGACAAGTATTCGTACAGTGCCCGTGGATTGTCGCTGTATTGCCTGCCGAGGAAGCTCTCGAACATGATGAGCCGATGGTCCTTATGGAAGCATTTTCCAAGGAGCCAGAATAATAATTTGTAGGATTTCAATGTAAGAACCTTTAAAAATTTCATAATCACCACACCTGAAATAATATTTATTTTCTCAAATATGATATAATTTACACCATCTTTACCATATCCAACATATCTACAATATTATATCATTATCGAGGTATATCAGGGGGCATACCATGAAAAAAGTAATCACATACGGTACATTCGATCTCATCCATATGGGACACATCAATATCCTGAAACGTGCAAAAGAGCTGGGTGATTATCTTGTCGTCGCCATATCGACGGATGAGTTCAATATGCTGAAGCACAAGCAGGCGTACTACTCCTTCGAGCAGCGGAAGCAGATCCTGGAAGCCATCCGCTATGTGGATGAGGTGATTCCGGAAGAGACATGGGACCAGAAGATCGAGGATGTCAAGGCGCATGACATCGACATCTTCGTCATGGGCCACGACTGGGAAGGGGAGTTCGACTTCCTGAAGGACTATTGTGAGGTCATCTATCTCCCAAGAACCGAAGGCGTCTCGACGACGAAGACGAAGATGGATCTGTCAAACCGGCATGATTAGGGAATTTGCCATCACCGTCTACCTGGCGGTGGTCCGCATCATATTCACCCTGTGCAGGATTTTCCCCGTCAGGAACAAGACGGTCATGCTGGCGTCTTTCGGCGACAACATTCAGGAAGTCATCCATGAAGTAAACCGGCGTAAGGACTCCCGTGTCATCGTGCTGAAGGAGCCGACGTGCAGGAGGGAATTATTCATAGGCGTGGAAAATGAAGACCTCATCCGTTTCTCGCCTGTCCATCTCCCGGCATTCATCCGGGGAATCTACCATCTTGCCACAGCCAAAGTGGTATTCGTCGACAACTACCATCTGATCCTTGCGGCATGCAACTTCAGAAGAAGGACGACGTGCGTCCAGCTATGGCATGCCAATGGGGCGGTCAAACTGTTCGGACTCCGAGACAAGACGATCCATGGCCGGCCGAAGTCTGCCCATAGGCGATTCAGACGGGTGTACGGCCGGTTCCATAAGGTCGTCGTCAGCTCGGACGGGATGGCGGAGATTTTCAAGCAGGCGTTCGATCTGGATGAAAGCAACATGCTCAGGACCGGCGTGCCGCGGACGGACTTCTTCCATTCGGAGGAGCGGCTCGGGAAAGCAGGGGAAGAGGTGCTTGCGGCGCTGCCGCAGATCAGGGAGAGGACCGTCATCCTGTATGCACCGACATTCCGGGATGGTGCATTCGCCGTGCACGACCTGCCGCTCGATATCGAAAGGATGGAGAGGGCACTCGGTGACACCCACCATCTGCTCATCCATCTGCATCCGGCGGTGGATTTCGAAGGATTCGAAGCGACCGGTTTTGCGACGGATACCACGGGGCGCCATGACATCTCTGCACTGCTCAGCGTGACGGATATACTCATTACGGACTATTCATCGATTCCGTTCGAGTTTTCGACGCTTCGCCGGCCGATGATCTTCTATCCATATGATCTGGAGGAATATGAATCCACGCGCGGCCTATGGTTCGATTATCACGAAACGGCACCGGGTCCCGTCGTCCATACGACGGAGGGCATCATCAGAGCAATCAAAGAAGATACGTTCAGCCCAGAAGCCATCGAAGCATTCGATCGGGTATGGAACAAGTATGCCGACGGGCATGCAACAGAAAAGCTGATCGATGCATTATACAAAAACACGATTGAGGACTAGTCCTCAATCGTGTTTATTTTTTCCATCACTGCTTCATAGATGCGTTTGCGGTTGTTGTGATCCTGGTATTCGAATATGCTGGACAGGTCGCCCGCCCCCGGCTGGAAGCCGTTCCGGATATGGATTTCGATGGCGTCGACCAAGTCCTCCTCGGTCTTCGCCATGTCACCGATGAATGTCTGATATAGGGGGCGCAGCCGGCCCTGCCTGAAGAACTGGCGGACATCGAAGTGGTAGTAGATGACCGGCTTGTTCATCAGTGTAAAGTCGAAGCTGACACTGGAGTAGTCCGTGATCAGCAGGGAATGTTCAATCAGCAGATCCTGTACCGTCCGCTCACCCAGTCGGATGAAGTGGATGTTCTTCCCCTGGTCCAAATATTCCTCATTGAAGTACCGCTGTGCACGGTAGTGGGGGTAGAAGTTCAGATGCACATCATTCTCCTCAAGCAGCTGGTTGAGCCGCTCGTTATGGATCAGGCTGTGATAGCGGGCGTAATACCTGCTTTTGAGGAAAGCCTCGTCGGTGCTGATCCAATCCCGCCATGTCGGCATGAGGAGGATGTCCTTAGTCGCATTATGGTGGGGCAGATGGTCGAAACGGGCCAGCCCTGTGACGGCGACTTCCGTTTCTTCATATCCCATCTTGCGCATGACGACATCATATTTCTCCGCCTCACTGCTGACGATGAACAGGTCGAACGGGAGGTCGTAGTACTTCTTGTCATATTCCACCGGCTTCCTCCCGAGTACCCCATGCTGCAGGAACACCTTGACCGTATCCTCATAATGGAAGAAGCCCCGTGCCGTCTTGTACGGCAGCAGATTCTCAAGGTCATGGGTACCGAGGAGGACACCTGCCCTGAAGGCAAGATCGAAATGACGCTTCGACCCGAATGCGAGCACATTCTCCACATCTTTAATCTTCGCATAGTCCCCGGCGGTCTCCTCGATGACATAGTATGCCTCGATATTCGTATTTTCCTTCAGCCATGTAAACAGGGCATAGCCATTATCCTGGGCTGTGTCGTACCGTTCGCCGAGCAGCCAGATGTTCATATCCTTGTGGCTTGTATCTTCCGGTATATCGACGGAAGCGGGGATCATGAAGCTCTCGACCTTCAGGTTGTTGTAGGGCGTCGTCGTAATCAGGTGGTGATGGATATTTCCTGCTTCGTCGACCACTTCATGAATGTCGTAGAAATTATCCTTCCTGTAGTCGGAATGCCCATATTTGATCTTCTCCCGTCGCAGCACTTCACCGCTCGAGTGGACGATTTCGATGAATACATCGATGATCGTCTTGTCCTTGCTCTTGATGTCGATGAGGTCCACCGTCTTGAGATCCACGGTGAATTCACTGCTGATTTCGATACGTGTAAAGTCCTCGGAATACCGGTCGACGAAGGTCATATAGGGTGTGCTGTCGATGAAGGCATCGTCCCCACCAATATATCCTTCGAAGCTGAAGTCATTGATCTTAGTCACCTGGCGACGCAATCGGCGTCTCGTAACCTTGAAGCCGAGCAGGCCATCCCTGCGCCGATAGAACCATATTTTGAACTTTTCATGATGGAAGGGTACCCACAGCCGCTCGTTGAAGCCGAATGTCTCAAGGTCCGCGATGTCGGGTTGCAGACGGACCGGTTCTGATCCGGCAGTTTCAAGCATGAACCGTTTCCGCGATATGTTATTGATCAGTGGAGAGAGCGGCACACTGACGTCCACGCTGTCCCCCGTCTGTTGCTCCGGAATCGGAATGCGGAATGTCTCCTCTGTTGAAGTATCCACGACCAGCAACGCAGCCAGTTCGACGGTTGGATCGATGGAGAAGTGCATCCGCACGGATTCATCTTCGAGTGTGCTGTGGAACGCAAGCACATCTGTTCTGTGGCTGGTGATTTCCGCAGTCAGCCGGCCATCCTGTGTAGAATATGTGATTTCATGATTCAATGTATCCATGGAAAACGGCGGACCTGTGTAGCGGACCGGTACCAGTTCAAACTCCTTCAGAAGATATACATCCGGCTGTCCTGTGATCACTTCCGAGAAATCCGTGACCCGCAGGATGGAAGCGTCGCCCGATGCATTATCCATTGCCCGGAGTTTGCTCTGGTAGAGGAAGGCAAGTTCATAATCCGTCAGGTCATCCATGCCTTCGGCAGAGAAATCAAGCTGACTGTAGCGGCTGTCGAGCTTCGTTAGTCCAACCGGCTGATCCGTTTTGAAGCGGTATTCAGGCAGCAGATTGGCAAGCGACAAGTTACCGCGAATGATGGATACGTTGAAGTATCGATGGTTGGAGAAGAAGGACCGGCGCCGCTCATATGCATCGGTATCCGGCCGGACGATCAGCCGCTTTCGGCCGAGCATCATTTTTATCGCCGACCGTCCTTCAGTCTGGTCGATGATGGCATACGGAATCTGAATCCTGATGCTGTCACCATGAAGGTGGTAGTCCAGCTCATAGAGTGCCTGGTCATTCGTTAATGTAACCTGGAGTCTTTTCTCCAGTCCGACTCGGATGAAGTTTTTGAATGAAAGATTCACTGTGATATGCTCCTCGTGTACAGTGATATCATGCATCGTCAATTTCTTGATCAGACGTTCCCGTATACGCCTGGGGATGGTTTTTCTGAATGTTCTTCGCAATTTCTTCTGGAACATCCCCATCAGTCCACCTCCTTTTTAGAATGCTTATTAATATTCTACCCGATTCACCACCATATAGTGTCCGGATTCATTTTTACAATCAAGTATAAAGTATATCAGGCGAGATGCTTTTCTTCATTATAATATAAAAGATGCTGAAATATAAAAAGGTTCGATAATACCCGAATGGAGTATTTCGAACCTACTGGTGTTCTTTTAAATTATGTGGTTGAATCTCTTCGGCATGGCAGCGCATCTAATTACGAGAAGAGAGGACATGAAAAACGGCTGAGGATTCCCAGCCTCACACCCCTTTAACGATCGAAATTCTTTGGCAGCGGGACATAATCATCGTTTTCTATCATATTCCTGAACCATATTTCCTTACTTTTTTTGAGGTCGCGGATCGCCTCTTCCTTCGTATCGCCCAAGCCTTCGATACCGAACAGTTCCTCATGGAATGCAACGTAGTACACCGTCCCGTCAAAATCTTTCTCCTCTGCGACAACCACCTCGTAATTGAGGTTCATATGGTCCTCGACTGTCCTCATCCCCCATCACTCCTTGAACACTCCATTTTTAACGACTCGCCTTGGTCTGGCAGCTTGAAGTATACAGTGCATCTAAGAAGAGCGGTGAAGCATCTCTATCTATGTACGTCTTACCGCGTGTAAATTTATTATATAATGATTCACATAAAGTGTAAATAAATACTATTAGCAAAATACTGAATGTTTTCCAAATACTATCCGGCCTTCACAATCCATGAGAGTGTATCTCCATAAATGGGAAACCTGAGTTCCAAGATACAAAAAAGCCCGAGTCATCGACCCGGACTAGAATCTCACCCCGCACCTCGGGGGGATGGTATCGTTCATCCATTTGTCATGGAGCAATTCTACATATAGATCGTATGCCGCATTGCCATATATCCGGTCCTCACCGAATACATAGAGTGGGGGAAGCGGCTCATGGCTCCACAGGTCGGCATCTAGACGCGACTCGATCAGCTGTTTCAGAGACTCCAGATCTTCCCTGAAGGCTGGACTCCGCTTGCCGCCCCGACGCTGGTGCTCCATATCGCACGCTTCAAGCAGCCAGAATGTATCCGTGATATACGGGTTTCCTTCATTGTATACATGCTTCACAATCGGGTGATGCTGATACCGTGTATTCGTATCCAGCATTCCGACCAGGCTCAGGTTGATCCGCAGTATCTGGTAGAGCTCGAGCACTTGCTTGCTCAGACGGCGGTTGTCCAGATACTGGGCACTTGTCTGATGGTCAGGACTCACTCTGAAGATCTGCATCTACTCGTAGATGTAGGCGAGGACATCCAGTGCCTGTTCGACCGTTTCCACCGTGATGTTCGCCTTGTTGGACAATTCTTTAAGCGGATGGATCAGCTCTTCCGGGCGCACGATGATGAGCGGCTTGCCGAGTGTCACGGCAGCGCTCGCATCCATCGCCGTATTCCATTGCTTGTACTTCTCGCCGAACAGTGCAATCACGACATCCGATTTCTGCATCAGCACCTGTGTGCGGAGGTTGTTCACCGCAGAAGCGGCATTATCCTTGAAGTAGGGTGCAGGCTGTTCGCCCAGAATATCCTCTCCGATGTTGTCCGAACGCTCGTGATTCGTCTGCGGCCCGACGAAGTTCAAAGGCAGGTCCTTTTCGTCCGCAATCTGCTTCACGTCCTCGCGCCAGTCATCATGGATCTGCCCTGCCAAATATACTGTAAGTTCCATAACTCATCCTCCTAAGTTGTGTTACTTTAATGATAGCTGAAAATGAAAAACTTTCAAATCATCCATATGGAAAGGACACCCGAAGAGGTGTCCTAACAGTCATTCCATCGTATTGCCTTCTGCCGGAATCGGGTGCTCCTTGAATATACGGGCCAGATGCATGGTGTTGTAGGCGAGCATCCGTACATGCGACTTCGTGAATTCATTGTCCTGGCCAGCTTCCATATAGGACGGCCCGGGACCGGCGTCACCGACCCAGTAGGTGTCGACGTTCGGCGGAATGGTGAATCCGTTATGGGCCAGGCTGTATAGGATGCTTTGCGCTGCATGTTTGGCTCCATCCTCATTGCCCGTCACGATGGCACCGCCGACCTTGTTGTAGAAGATGGACTGTCCCTTGTCGTTGGTCAGGGAAGCACTGCCGTACAGACGCTCGATGATGAGTGTCGCTACGCTGCTCTTCTCACCAAGCCATACCGGCGAACCGATGAGGACGATGTCTGCCGCTTTGACCTTTTCTAAAATCTGCGGGAACTCATCGCCTTCGCCCATATCGTCGGCGATGCCGTAGCGGATGTTGTAGTCGGTGAGCCGGATCGATTCCGTCTCCACATCGTGCTCGTGATAGATGTTGAAGACCTCACGGGCGAGTGCCTCGGTGTTTGATGCGTCCTCTCCATACTTCAGTGTCGCATTCAGAAATACTGCCTTCAGTTTCATCGTATGACCTCCAATAGCCGTAATACATATCTCTACCACTGTTGACGTACAAAAAAACCAACAGGGGGAATCCCTGCTGGTCTACTATATCTATACGAGTTGCTTTTTTGTAAATTTGTTCGCCACCCAGCGGATGGTCAGTCCTGCTGCGATGAACAGGCCAATGTATCCGAATATCGGATAGAATATGTTGACCAGATCCACGAATCCTACGAAGCTCAGTGCATAGCCGAACAGCAGGCCACCTGCAAGCAGTAGCTTATACTTTCCGGAATACGCAACTGTGAACCGTGTCAGGAACGGGTACATCAGTCCGACTGCCGTATTGTAGATGACCAGCAGCATGACGATGGACAGTCCCAGGCTCAGTGCCGGGTGGATGCCGTCTGCGAGCAGCAGGGTGGGCAGTGCCGCCTCGTTGGCAGCATTCAGGTTCGCAAGCATGCCGCCGTTGATCAGAAGCATCAGCAGCATGATGATTGCCCCGCCGACCAGTGCGCCACGCCTGGCCGCTTTATGTTTTGAAGCTTCGGATCCCATGACGGACAGGAAGCTGAATGCGGTCGCGAGTACGAGTCCACTGTAGGTGATTGCGTCCCACCACCAGTGGCCGGATGGTGTGCGGTCGATCTGTGCATACTGGTTCACTTCACTCATCGGCACAGCCGGATTGAAAACATTGAATGCCGCGATGATGAGTACGAACGCCACCAGGAATGGTGTCACTGCACCGAGTACTGCAACGATTTTATTGAAGTCGAGCAGCAGGGTGGCGAATACCGCCACCAGCATGATCAGTGATCCGAGCCACGGGGCCACACCGAAGCTTTCGTAGAATGCAGAACCCGCCCCTGCGAGCATGATCACTGCGATGCCATATAGGAAAAAGACAAGGATGTAGTCGATTGCCTTCCCAATCATATCTCCAAACATTGTGTTGATCGGTTCCTCGTGGGAATCTGCCTTTAATCGGTAGCCAAGTTTAGCCGCTTGCCGGCCAACAAACATGATGATCAGTGCCGATAGGAGGATTGCAGCATAGCTCCATGTCCCGTAGTTCGTAAAGAACTGGAGTATTTCCTGGCCAGTGGAAAAACCGGCCCCTACAATAACCCCCGTGTAGGCAAATCCAATCATCATTGATTCTCGTCGATAACTCAAAAAATCTCCTCCGTATTTGATTTTTGACTTTAGTTATATAGACGCTACTCTGAAATTTAAACAATATTTTGATAATTAAACAAGAAATAGTGAAATATTTCTCATATTATAGCGATTCAACACTTTATATCAAAATGTTGTAAAATAACGCTTTCATCTGATAAATTTAGAAAATATATGCAAAAAGAAGCTTTAATCTGATATAGTAATAAATTGTAAACATACATAGCATATATACATATAATTTTGGAGGCCAACATGGAAGAAACATTGAATCTGGAAGACATTCTGGAAGTCATAAAGAAAAATTTGGCGATGATTATCGTCCTTGTACTACTCTTCGGTTCAATCTCTGCATTCGCAACCGCATTTCTAATGACCCCGCAATATGAAGCCAATACGCAAATTCTCGTCAGCCAGTCACAGGATGCTGAAAACTCGGTCAACAACCAGGATATTCAAGCAAGTCTTCAACTGATCAATACATACAGGGATATCATAAAGAGTCCCACAGTGTTGGATGATGTCGTAAACAATCTGAACTTGGAACAGACAACAAGTGCATTGGCTGAACAGATTACCGTCAATAACCAAGACCAGTCGCAGGTCGTAACGGTGACGGTCGTCAATGAAAACCCTGAGGACGCAGAAATCATCGCCAATGAAATCGCAAATGTGTTCCAGGAGAGGGTCATGGAAGTGATGAATGTCGATAACGTCTCCATTCTGGCACCGGCAAATGTCGGTGAAGATCCATCACCTGTATCTCCACAGCCGCTCATTAACATAGCAATTGGTATCATTCTTGGTGGACTGCTTGGACTCGGAATTGCGTTCCTGCGTGCGTTTATGGATAAGCGTGTCACGACAGAAGAAGAAATGCAGAAGCAACTTGATTTGCCAGTTCTTGGTACGATTGCGAAATTCGAAAAGTAGGAAGGAAACTGAATCATGTTTGGTAAAAAGAAAACACACACATATGTATCAGGCCCCAGGCAACTCATCGTTGAAAAACAGCCGAAATCTCCAGTTAGTGAACAGTTCCGTACAATCAGAACAAATATCATGTACTCCAACATAGATACCGAAATCAAGACGGTAGTTTTCACATCTGCTACTCCAGGGGCAGGCAAGTCAACGACGGCGGCCAACGTTGCGGTTGCTTACGCGCAATCCGGCAAACGTACTGTACTGATTGATGCCGATCTGCGCCGCCCAACGATGCATTATACATTTGAGATGACGAACCAGCGTGGGATGTCTACAGCCATCGTCAACGATGTCCCTGTAGAAAATATCGTGAGGGAGACACAAATTGAGAATCTTGACCTTGTAACATCTGGACCAATCCCGCCGAACCCTTCAGAATTGCTTTCTTCAAAGAAGATGGCGCATCTACTGAAGACGTTCTCCATGCATTACGATATGGTCATCATCGATACGCCACCACTACTTGCAGTGACAGATGCCCAGGTGATGAGCAAGATTACCCATGGCACTGTGCTGGTCACGAATGTGGCAGAAAACAACAGGGAAAGGCTCCAGGAGGCAAAAAAGCTGCTCGAGAAGGCAGATGCCAATATCCTGGGTGTAGTTATGAACAACAAGAAGATGGATACGAAGAAGGATGATTACTACTATTACTACGGGAGCGAATAGCGATGATTGATATTCATAACCATGTACTTGTCGGAGCAGACGACGGACCACAAACAGAAGAGGAAGCAGTATTGCTTCTCCAGCAGGCAATCGACAATGGAATAACGGATATCATTGCGACCCCCCATCATTACAGTGGGGACTTTGTTAACCCAAGAAGTAAGATTTTAGAAAAAATAGACACACTCAACCAGATCATTTCACAACATCAATTGGACATCAACGTACATCCCGGTCAAGAAATCAGAGTGAATGGGAGCTTCGTCGAAGAGTTGAAGTCCGGTGTAAGCATCCCACTCAACCAATCGCAATATGTGCTGGTTGAGTTTTCTTTTAATGATATACCAAATTATGTTGACCCTTTATTATATGAGCTACAGATGAGTGGCTACACACCGCTCATTGCACATCCGGAACGGTGTAAACCAATCATCAAGTATCCAGACAAGCTGCATGAATACATTGAAAAAGGTGCAGTGGCTCAGGTGACTGCAGGTTCGGTTGTTGGAGAACTGGGTCAAAACCTCAAAGAGACGAGCCTTAAAATGATTGAAGCGCATCTCGTTCATATCATTGCCAGTGATGCCCACCATGCAGAACTGCGACCATTCATGTTGAAAGAAGCTTATGACATGGTTGAGAAAGAACTCGGATCCATTTATATAGATGACCTGAAGTATAATGCAGAAGCGGTTCTTCTTGGTAAAGAAGTGAAAGTGAAGCGGCCTTCCAAGATAGAAACGCACTATAAAAGCAAGAAGAAAAGAAAAAAGAAGAGATTCTTAGGGATATTTTAATAGAAAGAAGCGTGTTGACTTATGGGAGCAAAAGAACGATATATACTCCTTCTTATCATTGATTCACTGATTGTCACATTCTCAGTGTTCATCGGGTATTATATACTGGCACCATTTTTCCTTCAGTATACAATGCCTGTACTTATCACAACTTCAATAATCCTATTGGTCAGTCACCATGTTTTTTCATATGTATTCAATCTCTATCATCGGGCATGGGAGTATGCAAGTGTAAGAGAATTGATGGCAATTGCTCAAGCTGTAACCGGATCAATTATCATTACATATGTACTTAACATGTTAATGTTTCAGACTACCTTTACGCGATTGATGATTATTACTTGGATGATGCACCTTCTATTGATTGGAGGATCTAGACTATCTTGGCGCATAGCAAGACATCGTCTCATTGGTAGAGATAATAGTAATATTGAAATGAAGCGTACACTTGTTGTAGGTGCGGGTAAAGGGGGATCTTTACTCATTAAACAAATATTGGATACACCGGCAATGAAGATGTCACCAGTAGTGGCAGTAGATGATGACTTATCTAAACAAAGGATGGAATTGGCTGGGGGTGTTAAAGTTGAAGGCACCAGAGAAGAAATTGGACACCTCATTAAAAAATATGAAATTAATAAAGTTGTTATAGCAATTCCTTCTTTAAGTAAAACAGAATTGAATGAAATCTATGAAGTGGCAAGTAATGAAAATGTAGAAGTAATGATTATGCCTAACATAGATGATGTGATGTCAGGTCGAGTTGAAGTGAATGCATTGAAAAAGGTTGAGGTTGAAGATTTGCTTGGACGAGAACCGGTTGAACTCGATTCAGAAGGAATTGAGGAGCAGGTGAGAGACCGAACAGTGCTTGTAACTGGAGCAGGTGGTAGTATAGGTTCGGAAATTGTACGTCAGATAACTAAATTCCAGCCAAGAAGAGTAGGATTGTTAGGTCATGGTGAAAACAGCATTTATACTATACTTGAAGAAATGATTGTCACAAATGACAATATAGAATTTATTCCTATCATTGCAGACGTACAAGACTGTGACCGAATTTTTGAAGTTTTCGAGAAGTATAAACCTGATATTGTATATCATGCGGCTGCTCATAAACACGTACCTTTAATGGAATACAATCCTAAAGAAGCAGTAAAAAATAATATTATAGGAACGAAAAATACAGCAGAAGCTGCTTGTAAGTACGAGTCTAAGAAGTTCGTACTCATCTCTACTGATAAAGCAGTTAACCCTCCTAATGTAATGGGTGCTACAAAACGAGTGGCTGAGATGTTCGTTCAAGCTCTAAATGAGAAATACAGTAAAACTACGCTTGTTGCAGTGAGATTTGGAAATGTTCTAGGAAGCAGAGGATCTGTTATTCCTAAGTTTAGAAAACAAATAGAATCAGGGGGGCCTGTAACAGTAACAGATGAGCGAATGACAAGGTACTTTATGACTATACCTGAAGCTTCGCGTCTAGTTATTCAAGCAAGTACACTTGCCCAAGGTGGAGAAGTTTTTGTCCTAGACATGGGTGAACCAGTAAAAATAGTAAATCTTGCTAAAAATATGATTCGATTAAGTGGGTTTAAAGAAGAAGAAATTAGCATTAGATTTAGTGGTATTAGACCAGGTGAAAAGTTATATGAGGAATTGTTAAATGAGAAAGAAGTACAGTCGGAAAAAGTTTATGAAAAAATTTATGTAGGCAAAGCTAAGTTTAAAGATTACACAACTTTAAAGATATTTACAGAATCTTTGTCTAATACTCAAGATAACCAGGTTATAAAGAATAATTTATTAAATTTCATTAAAAATAAAAGTTAAAAAATTACGTTCGAATATTATTAATATATAATTTCTCTTTTTATATCCTTATATTATATTTCTCTTCAAAAAATAATTGTTATAAATAAAAGAATTCTGGGGGCGAAATAATGTTTCAAGATAAAATATTACTCATTACAGGAGGGACAGGGTCTTTTGGTAATGCAGTCTTAGATCGTTTTCTAAATACAGATGTCAAAGAAATTAGAATTTTTTCTCGTGATGAAAAAAAACAAGATGATATGAGAAAAAAATATAGAAATGAAAAAATTAAATTCTATCTTGGTGATGTTCGTAATAAGGATAGTGTTAAAAATGCAATGTATAATGTAAATTATGTATTTCACGCAGCAGCTTTGAAACAGGTTCCTTCTTGTGAATTTTTCCCAATGGAAGCTGTGAAAACAAATGT
Source organism: Salinicoccus sp. Bachu38 (assembly GCF_038561955.2). Classification (NCBI taxonomy): domain Bacteria; kingdom Bacillati; phylum Bacillota; class Bacilli; order Caryophanales; family Staphylococcaceae; genus Salinicoccus; species Salinicoccus bachuensis. Next base: position 679,344 of record NZ_CP138333.2, read on the forward strand.
CATAGGTACAGAAAATGTTCTTGATGCTTCTATAGAATCGGGTGTTCAAAAAGTGATTTGCCTTTCAACAGATAAAGCGGCTTATCCTATTAATGCTATGGGAATTTCAAAAGCAATGATGGAAAAAACTTTTGTAGCAAAATCTAAAAACATCAATCCAGAAAGAACATTAATCTGTGGTACTAGATACGGTAATGTAATGGCTTCACGAGGTTCAGTTATACCGCTTTTTATAGAACAGATAAAAAGCGGGCAAGACATTACTGTGACTGACCCTTATATGACAAGATTTCTTATGAGTCTTGAAGAAGCAGTAGAACTTGTCATTTTTGCATTTAAGAATGCAGAGACTGGAGATATTATGGTGCAAAAATCACCTGCTTCAACAATTAAAGATCTTGCACAAGCAATTAAAGAACTTTTTAGTGCTGATAATGAAATCAAAATTATAGGTACACGACACGGAGAAAAGTTGTATGAGACACTACTTACAAGAGAAGAGCACGTAGTGGCTCAAGATTTAAAGAATTTTTATAAAGTTCCTGCTGATTCTCGTGATTTAAATTATGACAAATATTTTGTGGAAGGTGACAAACAACTAACTACAGAAACGGAATACAATTCTCACAATACTTTTAGGTTAAATGTGGAAGAGATTAAAGAAAAACTTTTGACTCTAAAATATGTACAAGAAGAGTTGAAGGATTGGAGGCAATTATGAATATTTTAATTACAGGAGCAAATGGGTTCATAGCAAAGAATCTTATAGCTGATTTAAGCCATAGAGGAGAACACACTATTACTAGAGTAACTCGAGATACTAGTAAAGAAAATTTAATAAATGCATGTAAGAAGGCAGATTTTGTATATCATCTTGCAGGAGTAAATAGACCTAAAAATACGAATGAATTTATAGATGGAAATATTAACTTTACACGTGATTTAGTTTCCATTTTAAAAGATTCTGATACGCCTCCTCCCATACTCATTACATCCTCAATACAAGCTGAAAATGACACACCTTATGGAAAAAGCAAAAAGTCTGCAGAAGATATGATTTTTTCCTACGGAGCACACACCGGAGCTAGAATCTTGGTATATAGATTGCCGAATGTTTTTGGTAAATGGTGTAAACCAAATTATAATAGCGTAGTAGCAACATTTTGTAATAATATAACACATAATAAACCGGTACAAGTCAATAATATAGAGACTCAACTAAGTCTAGTTTATATTGAAGATGTTATTAAAGAATTTAAAAGTAGCTTATATAACCAAGAAAATAGAAAAGGTGACTTTTGTAAAATTGAACCAATATACCAAGTGAAGCTGGGAGATATTGTGGATTTGTTGCGTTCTTTTAAAAAAATTAGAGAAAGTCATTTGGTTCCCGATATGAATGAGGAGTTCACAAAAAAATTATATAGTACATATTTAAGTTATTTACCGAAGAATGAATTTAAATATGATTTGGAAATGAATGTTGATGAGAGAGGGTCTTTCACTGAATTTCTTAAAACAGAGGACAGAGGACAAGTATCTGTAAATATATCTAAACCGGGGATTGTTAAAGGAAACCATTGGCATCATACCAAAAATGAGAAATTTTTAGTAGTAAGTGGCAAAGGGATTATAAGATTGAGAAATATATATGAAAATGAAATTTTAGAATATCATGTAACGGGGGAGTATTTAGAAGTCGTTGATATACCACCAGGTTACACGCATAATATTGAAAATTTAGGTAATGAAGATATGATTACTATTATGTGGGCAAACGAACTTTATGATGTGGATAAACCTGATACATTTCATGAGGAGGTTTAAAATATGGAAAAACTAAAAGTAATGACAGTTATTGGTACACGACCAGAAATCATTAGATTATCAGCAGTAATTAATCGTTTGGAAGATTCTGAGGCTATTGACCACGTGTTAGTACACACAGGTCAAAATTACGATTATTCATTAAATGAAGTGTTTTTTAATGATTTCAATTTAAGAGAACCAGATTATTTCCTTGAGGCTGCAACACACTCAGCTATTGAAACTATTGGAAATATTTTAATAAAAATTGATAGTCTAATTGATGAAATAAATCCAGATGCATTTTTGATACTGGGTGATACTAATAGTTGTTTATCTGCAGTGGCTGCAAAACGTAAAAAGGTTCCTATTTTCCATATGGAAGCAGGAAATAGATGTTTTGATCAAAGAGTACCAGAAGAGACTAATAGAAAAATAGTAGACCATATTGCGGATATAAATTTGACTTATAGTGATATTGCTAGAGAATACTTACTTAAAGAAGGATTACCTGCAGATCAAATTATAAAAACTGGAAGCCCAATGTTAGAAGTTCTTAATTCAAGAAGAGATGATATTGAAAACTCTGATATTTTGAAAGAATTAGGTCTTGAAAAAAATAAATATTTTGTAGTCTCAGCCCATAGAGAAGAAAATATAAGTTCTGAAACAAATTTCACTAATCTAGTTGATAGTTTGAATTCAATTTCTGAAAAATATCAATATCCGATTATTATCAGCACTCACCCAAGAACAAAAAATAAGTTAAATGAAAAAGGCATTGTTTTTAATACAAATATAAGAACTATAGAGCCTTTAGGGTTTAATGATTATATTAAATTACAAAAAGAATCTAAGGTTGTATTGAGTGATAGTGGTACGATTAGTGAGGAAGCTTCAATTCTAGGTTTGAAGGCAATAAATATTAGAGAAGCTCATGAGCGACCTGAAGCTATGGAGGAAGCTAGTGCTATGTTAGTTGGTTTAAATAAAGAAAGAATCCTACAAGGCATAAGTATATTAGAAAATTCAAATCACAAAAAAAACTTATTAGTGAGCGATTACAATAAACCGAATGTAAGTGAGAAGGTTCTCAAGATAATTATATCCTATACCGACTATATTAAGAGAAATGTTTGGAAAGTATAGTACAGAAAGCTGGTTACCTTAAGGTGGGGCAGACGCTATGAGAGATATTCTAAGAGTGAGCGGGGGAAATGTACTTTTTTTAGCTCTAAGTATTATAATGACTTTATTTCTTCCATTTATATTGTCAGTAGAAGATTTTGGTTATTGGCAACTATTTTATTTTTATAGCAGTTTCTCGGGGTTATTAATGTTTGGCTTTAATGATGGAATTCACTTGAGATTTGCTGGAGTATCAGAAAATGAACTTAAAAACATACCGGTTGGCAACTATTTTATCTTTAACTTACTATTTGCGGGGATATTAACAATATTATTCTTAATAGTTATTATGATAATAGATATAGATACGCAAAGGAAGATAGTTTTTTTTTCTTTAGGTATATATTTATGGCTCTTTAATATAAATAGCTTCTTTAACCATGTATACTTGATAACTATGCAATTCAAAAAATATTCTTTTTTGAAATATGCACAAAGGTTACTTTTTTTAATACTCTTAATAGTTAATATTTTAACCATAAATATTTTTAATTATAAGAGTGTAATCTTTTTGTATGGAGGTGCTATATGCCTTTTAATACTTCTAAATATATATTTAAACTATAGTATATTATTTAAGCATAAGTATGGGACAACTATTAAAGATATAGTAACAAATTTTAAAAGAGGGTTACCACTAACAATAGCTGCAATCATTTCAATGTTACTTGTCGGTTACCCACGAATTATTGTAGATAATAATTTTTCAATAGAGATTTTCTCTGTTTATTCACTTGCTTCGAGTATGCTCTCAATGCTGATAACAGTAATATTATCAATATCAACTGTTTTATATCCAAAGTTAAAAAAGAAGTCTAAAAATGACATAGGTATAATCATGCATAAAGCAACGAGTATAATAGCTCCAGTATTAATAATAAGTTTTTTAAGCTATTTTGTCTTTGTTATTATAATAAGAAATTTTTTACAACAATATATTTCTATATTAGATTTTATACATTTTATTATGCCTTTAGTTTATTTTCAGGCATTATTCAATATTATCATCGTGAATTTATTTAAAATATATGATCTTGAAAAGAATTTATTTATCACCAATAGTATGGGACTTATATTTAATATATTAATTACCTATTTTGTTTTTAGCATATATGAAAGTTTAGAAGTAATCGCGTTAGTATCTACTATAACATATGGTATATTTTTTTTAGTATCCTTAGTTTATGTATCCAATCTTACTCAATGGGATTATAAAAAACATCATTTATGGGCTGATTATATATATATGGTGATTTTCATAATAGCTATAGAATTATTCCATGAATATATCACTTTTGTAGTAATACTTATAAGTACTATTATTTATGCGTTATATATCCTAATTATAAAAAAATACTATTTATTATTCATAGGAGGTAGAGAATGAATATTGTAATCTTAACAGGGAATTACTTACCTACACCATCTCCGAATGGCAATATTGCAAAAATTATAGCTGAACAATTGTCAATTGAAGGAGACAATGTATATGTAATTTGTTTTGATAAAGGGTTTATACCTCTTTCAGATAGTAGTATAAAGCCTGTACCTATCACTACTTTACATAGAAGGTTAAGGTATTATTTTATAGAAAAAAACATACCTTTAGGAGTAAAAATAACTTCTTTATATAGAGTGGGTTATAGATTAATTACTGGAAGAACCCAAGAGAGTTGGTATATTAAAAAAGCATTGAATAGTCTGAAAAAAATTAATAATGAAGAGGAGATCGATTTAATAATAAGCCTAAATAATCCTATTGAAGCACATATTTCTGCCATAAAATTTAAAGAAGAATTTGGTACAAAAGTAATAACTTATTGGCTAGATCAATACTCAGATGCTAGTAAAATCCACAAATATAGTTTGTTTAAAGAAAAAAATTATAATAATAATATATTAAAAGAGAAATGGATACATAACTCTAGCAATTTAAATTTGATAACAGAAAATAGAGTAGAGTGGATAAAAAATTATATAGGCCAGAATAACTATTCAATTACTAAATATCCTTTAATTACGAAAAAAAATTACTCGAACAACTCTAACAGTAATCAAATAAACATAACTTATGCAGGTAGTTTTTATAAGAATTTACGAGAGCCGTTACAACTATTATCCTTTTTCGAAAAATTGAATGAGCAAAATGTTTATTTAAATGTTTATGCCAAAGGTGATTGTGAAGAAACCTTAAATCAATTTAGAGATACTAAAAATATAAATATTTTTAGTGTGAAAAGTAAAGAGGAAATAATCGAAATATACACCCAAAGTAATATATTAATTAATATAGGAAACTCTAATCCTACTCAAATGCCTAGTAAGTTATATGAGTATATAGATATGGGAGTACCTATATTGAACTTCTATTATAGTAATGATTATGAAGATGTATTAAGAGACTATCCTTACCATTTATCCATTCCCTATGAGAGATTAAATGAGTATGAAGGACAGATAATCGATTTTATAAATAAATATTCCAAAATGAGGTTATCTAAAAAGAACATACTATCTTATTATTATGAAGCTACGCCAGAATATGTAGTTTCTAAAATCAAGGGTAATTATCTAAAGAATAAGTAAATATAGATTAAAGGAGAAAAAATGGATAATATATTACGAGAAAAAGGGTATATAAATTTAAATTTATATATGATTCTTCCTTTTGGAGCAATTGTATTATTACCTAGTCAATACTCTAGTCTTTTTAGATTTAATACACCTGTGGGTGAATTAAGAATCGATTTTATTTTTTTACTCATAGTATTAGTGAGTATGATTTTTTTGAGCTTAAAGAAAATCTATATCTCACCTTTTAGGTTACTATCGTCTCTAATCATATTAAATACTTTATTCCTAATAATTAATTTGGCATCAATATTTGTAAACGGATTTACTTTAGAAATGTTAAGGTATGTGATTTACATATTTATAATTAGTTTTGGAATGATTATATTAGTAGGAATAAGTTGGAAAAAGGTTGATTATCATAAAGTAATAATTTATTCAATATATTTTTCGACTATTGTATGTATGATTGCAATTCTAGAATTTTTCAATGTATTTAGATTTTATAGTGACTTATACTTGGAAGATAATGTTTGGTTCAGTTACTATGAAGGGTCAAGTAATATAAGAGTTACTTCATCTATAGGTAATCCTTTAGTGTTATCAGCTTTTTTGTTACTTATGGTAAATGTAATTTTATATGTAAAAGAAATTTCTGCAAAAAAAGTATTTTGGTATAGTATTCTTCTAATACATTTTCTAACCATATTAGCTACTCAATCGAGATCTGCTTTCATATGTTTACTTATAATTTTAGGCTACCATTATTTTCTAGATATAAAGAAAAATTTAACAGTAATTTTTGCTATAATAATATCTACAAGCACCTTCTTGGTAATATTAGATTATTTACAAGCAGATCAAAACTTTATAAATAGATTGTTATTTAAAGAACAGTCTGCAAGTTTTAATATTAGATATGAAGCTTATCTTATAGCAGCTGAGATGTTAAAAGATATAGAAATAATTTCTTTTGGAGTAGGGCCTAATAGGGTGAATTCTATTCTGGATACAATCAATACCAGAGTTCAGACCTTGGACAATGTGTTTTTGATGACATTTATCAGTACAGGAATATTTGGTTTGTTAATCTTTACCTTAATCTTTATCTTTATATGGATGAAACTTCATAATGTGACTTACCGCCTTAAACTATTTGGAAGAGGGCTAGTTATTACTATGGTTGTAATGGGATTTTCATTTAATATCACTTATTTTTCTGCTATTTGGGGAGTGTTTTGGTTTTATATAGGAATAATAATAATGTTAAATAGTGCTGAAAAAGAAAAGGTTATTCACTAACAATTTAGAGTGGTGTAATAGAGGTTGTTAAAATTTAACATACTCAGATTTTAGCCAATGTATATGCTGTAGTTCCATCAAAATTTTACAATACTATACCAAGTATTTGGCTGGTTAATATATGACATTGTATATCTTTAAAAATCATATTATAGAGGTGAGAAATAATCAAAAAAATACTATACATTTCTTTAATTTTTCCCCAACAACGTGTATTCAAGACAATCCAAAGTTTAAATGATTTAGGTTATGAAGTAGATATAATAACATTCAAAATTGATAATAATAAAGTTGAGGCATTCGATCTTAACAAGTTAGAATATAACTTAACTTATTTAAAGCTACCCAAATTAGTGATGTTTTTGCCGTTAAAACTTTTTTTACTTAAAAAACAGATAAGAAAAATGGTGAAATTTAACAAATATCATAAAGTCATCATGAGAGATATTTTTTCATGGGATATTTCATTATATTTAAAAAAATATCATAATACGGAATACATAATCGATATAGCTGATAATTACCCTGAAGTTTTTAAGTCTAGATTCAGAAGTAAAACACTATCTAATTTTTTGGCATATTTTTATAATTTGAGCGAAAAAATTGCTGTAAAAAATTCCAGATTTGTTTTTGTGGTTACTGACTATAGTAAAAATCTTTTAATCAAAAAACATAAATTAAAACCAGAAAGTATTTCTATTTTAAACAATTATCCTCAGAGAAGTGATGTGCTTACTCCCAAATCATGTTTGAAACCAATCAATGTTTCTTCGAAACCAAGTCTCGTTTATGTTGGGACTGTTGATCAAAAAGTAAGGAACTTAGATGATGTCCTATCATATATTAAGGATACGGATATCGAATTGAATATATACTCTTACAATAAAGAAACCATTGAAAAAATGGTAGACATACATCAAGTTAAAGACAATGTTAAAATCCATGAACCAGTTAAGAGGTCTAATCTTATTAAATCAATTAGAAAATATGATATAGGAATCATTCCACATAAGCTAATATTAGGGACAGAATATACTGTACCTAATAAATTATATGACTATATTCATAGTGAAGTGCCTATATTAGCAACAAAAAATAAGGCTATGACACGGGAGATTCAAAATCTTGGTGTAGGAAGAACCTATAACAACAAAAAAACATTTTATCATGAACTTTATTATTTAATAAATAATAAAGATAAGTACTTAAATCATATATGCCAAGTTAAGCATGAGTGTGTGTGGGAGAAACAAAATGATGTAATAAAGGGAAGGTTATTATAATGAAACAATTGCTCAATTCTTTTGGAACTGGCGAAGTTTATTTGGAAAACATCTCTAAACCAACCATTGACAAAAATAAACTCTTAATAAAAAATCATTACAGTGCAGTTTCCGTAGGGACAGAACGAATGTTAGTAGACTTTGGAAAAGCAAATTACTTTCAAAAAGCTAGACAGCAACCAGAAAAAGTGAAAGAAGTTATCAATAAAGTGAAAACAGATGGGCTAAATACAACTTATAATGCAGTTAAATCTAAACTTGATCAGCCTATTCCATTAGGTTATAGTTCTTGCGGTGAAGTGTTGGCAGTTGGTGAAAACTGCAAAGACTTCGAAGTTGGTGATTTTGTGATTTCCAACGGTGCGCATGCTGAAGTTGTTGCTGTAAATAAGAATCTTGTAGCAAATGTACCTGGCGGGGTTAGTCTGGAACAAGCCGCTTTCACAGTTATTTCTACAATACCACTTCAAGGAATAAGGTTACTCCAAGTAGATATAGGAGAAACAGTGGTGGTAACAGGATTAGGACTAATGGGATTAATAGCTTCACAAATCCTTATGGCTAACGGTTGTAAAGTAATCGCTACAGATTTTGACTCTAATAAAGTTGAAATTGCTAAAAGTTTTGGTGTTGATGCTATTGATTTGAATAGTGGGATGGATATTGTTGATTATGTTAAACAGCAGACTGGTGGTTTTGGATCAGATAAAGTACTTATAACAGCCTCAACAAAAAGTAACGATCCTATTATGCAAGCAGCTGAAATGGTACGAAAAAGAGGTAAAATTGTACTTGTTGGAGTGGTTGGCCTTGATATTGATAGAACTCCATTTTATGAAAAAGAAGTCACTTTTCAAGTTTCATCCTCCTATGGGCCAGGCAGATATGATTCTCAATATGAGGAAGGTGGGATTGATTACCCCTATGGCTATGTAAGATGGACAGAGAATAGAAACTTCCAGGCAATATTGGATCTGTTGAAAACAAATCGTATATCATTTGATAGGTTGATTACTCATAGATTTCGATTTGAGGAAGCTGACAAAGCATATGAGGAACTGAGTAATACAAGTAATGTCATTGGAGGTCTATTTGAGTATGATCACTCTTCAGTTGAAACTGAAGACATAGTTGATATTTCTTCTAATAAAGTCAATCCTAAATCTCACGTTACTATAGGAATGATAGGGGCAGGCAATTACTCTAATCAAACGCTTCTTCCAAAAATAGACAATAAATTTAGAAAGAAAATTATTGCAAGTTCAGGAGGGATGAGTTCTACTGTAGTTGGAAAAAAACATGGATTTGAATCTGCGACCACAAATGTTGATAATATTATGAATGATGACGAAATCAATACAGTGATTGTTACAACGAGACATAACTCTCATTACAAGTATGTAAAAGAGGCTATGGAAAATAATAAATCTGTATTTGTTGAGAAGCCATTGGCTCTAACTCATGAAGAAATAGATGATTTGGTACAAGTTTATAATGGTCATCATGTGATGGTAGGCTTTAATCGTAGATACTCCCCTTTAGTTGAAAAAATGAAAGAACTATTTTCTTCAACCTTATCTGCAAAATTTATTAATATTAATGTTAATGCTGGGCAAATTCCTAAAGATCACTGGTCACAAGATCATAAAGTGGGCGGTGGGCGTTTAATTGGGGAAGCATGTCACTTTGTGGACCTAGCCAAATTTCTTGCAGACTCAAAAATCTTAAATCACAAGATTTTAAGTATGTATGACAGAGATGAAAACTTTGACACTTTTTCTATTATTCTCAAGTTTGAAGATGGATCACTAGCAAATATAAATTATTATGCAAATGGGAGTAAATCATTTCCTAAAGAACATGTACATGTAAGTTGTGAAGACAAGATATTGGAAATAGATAATTTCAAAGTTTTACGTGGATTTGGCTTTAATAAGTTTAAAAAAATGAAGTCTGCTAATCAGGATAAAGGGCATGAAAAATGCATTAATGAATTTCTTAAGAGTACTAAAACAAACCAATCTCTTATACCGTTCGAAGATATTGTTGAAGTTTCAAGAGTTTCAATTGATTTAGACGCAAAGATGAGGAATTAATATGAATATTGAATTGGTGAAAAATATGGGGATGAGATGGCTTATTTATCGATCACAGTATGAAGTGAAGAAAAAATTTGGCTATCTAAAAAAAACGTATCCATCTAAGCATCTTGAAGATATTAATATAGGCTATAATATAGGAAAAAAAACTATAAGAGATAGAATCTTAAGTAATTTTTCAGAGTTGAGCAAAGTTGACCAATTAAAACCTGAAGATATATTCAGGTTAAAAGTAAGAGCTGATAGGATAGTTGAGGACAAATTTCATTACTTTAATGATTTGGAAAACACTTATTCCTACGTAGCATGGAATTATTCGCCTAAGACAAGAAGTCACGCTCCTAAAGATTATCATTGGAGTGAAATTTCTGACTTTAATAGTGAGTTTGGAGATATAAAGTGGATTTGGGAATTGAGTCGATTTACTTTTACTTATGATTTGGCAAGAGCATATCTCTATACTGGGAAAGATGGATATGCTGAAAAATTTTGGAGACTTTTTGAAGACTTCATTGAAAATAATCCTCTCGAAACAGGGGTGAACTACAAATGTAGTCAAGAAATGTCTTTTAGAGTTAACGCATGGCTATTTGCTCTATATCATTTTATAGATCACCCATCTTCTACAGAAAAGAGAGTGATAAATATGGTAAAATCAATAGCTCATTATGGTAATCATATCCACAAGCACATTAATTTTTCGGTTGAGGCTGTGAAAAATAACCATAGTATCTCTGAAGCGACGACTTTAGTAGTTATAGGCAATACATTGGATTTTCTTCCAAACAGTAATAAACTCTTTAGAAAAGGTTCGAAAATATTAAAAAAGGAAATCAATTGGCAGATCAAAAGTGATGGAAGCTTTATTCAGCATTCTCATAATTATCATAGGCTCGTTTTACAAAATATTTCTTGGTACTTGACGAGTATGAAGAGCGTGAATAAATATATCTCACAGACTATAGTAAAAAAAGCGAATCTTTCAATCGACTACTTTATGAATGTGATTTCAGCTAAAGGGGAAGTTCCAAATTATGGGATGAATGATGGATCATATATAATGCCCTTGACTGAAAGAGGATATAATGATTATCGTCCAGTTCTTCAATGCTTGAACTATCAATTAAACAACACATTGTTATTTAGAGACACCTCTGTAAATGAAATTCTAAATCTGTTCAACAGGACAGTAAGTGTTGAGGAGACTGATACTAAGGAGCATGAACCCAAGGATGTCGCAATCAATCATGAGGGGGGTTATCACACCTTAAAACATGGTGATTTTAAAGTTCATGTAAAGTCGAAAAGTTATAAAGATCGACCAGCACAAGCGGATATGAATCATGTAGAGATATGGTGGAGAGAGCAATGTATTTTTTGTGATGCAGGGACCTACAGTTATAATGACAACATGGGTATTATCAATTACTTTAACGGCACCCCATCACATAATACAGTTTTAATTAATGATGAGAGTCAGATGAAAAAAGGCGCGCGTTTTATTTGGTATAATTGGTCAAAATCAAAAAAGCCAGAAGTTAAACGAAAAGCCAGTGAAGTTAGAATAGAAGTCGAGCTGCGTAATTATGGGAAATACCGTCATAAGCGATCAGTTACAATTGGATACAATGAAGTGGTAATAATTGACCAAATTGTAGCACCCTCTGATAAGGATATAGCTGATTTTAAACTGCAATGGCTGACAGAACTAGATGTAAAGGTTAAAGAGAACCAGCTTAAATTGGGCGAGGATGAATGGAAAATGACTTTTGCCTCTGATAATGGTGGTGAATTAATCACCTATTATGGTAGTGAAGAACCCTTTAGAGGATGGGTTTCTTCCACATATGGAGAAAAACATGCAGCTAATCAGATAATCTATCACACGAAAACAAGTAACCGCAGCTATAATATTAAGACTATTTTAAGCAAAACAGAAAAGGTGTAAATATGCATATTTTGTTGGTTCACCAGTTTTATTTAGGAGAAAGTGATTCAGGCGGCTCAAGGTTTAACCAGTTCGTCAAATATTGGGAAGATCGTGGACATACTATAACTGTCTTAGCTGGTACAGTGAACTATACTACAGGGAAGAAGAATGAAAAGTACAAAGGCAAATTTATAACTAAAGAAAAAATATCAGAAAAAGTTACGATTTTAAGATGTCATGTATCAGATAACTATAATAAAAACTTTTTAGGTCGTTTGGGTGGTTACTTTTCTTTTAATTTCTCTTCAGCAATAGCTTTATTCAAGACCAGTAAACCAGATATAATTCTTGTGACTTCTCCTCCATTATTTGTAGGATTAACAGGGATATTAGCGAAAATAACCAAAAGAAAGCCTTTGATTTTTGAAGTTAGGGATTTATGGCCTGAATCAGCCATCGATATGGGAATACTCACAAGCAAGCCTATTATTAAACTTGCATATCTAATAGAAAAACTATCTTACAAGACTGCGGATAAAATAAATGTACTGACTCCTGCTTTCAAAAATAAATTGGTGAATCAGAAGAGTGTAACAGAAAGTAAAATTATATATGTTCCAAACGGTGCAGATACAGATATTTTCCAACCTGAGTCTAAAGTAGGTTGGGTGAGAGATAAATATAATTTACATGACAAGTTCATTGTTACTTATATGGGAGCTCATGGAATTGCAAATAATCTTATCACTTTATTGAAAGCTGCAAAAAAATTGCAGGCAATCGATAATGAAATTCATTTCATGTTGATAGGAGATGGGATGAAAAAACCTGAACTGGTTGAATATGCTAAAGAAAATGGAATCAATAATGTTACTTTTGTAGCAGCTCAGTCTAAAGCAGTTATGCCAGATTTCTGTAATACTTCGGATTTATGTACAGCTATTTTACAGAATAATAGCACATTTAGGACAGTATATCCGAATAAAATATTTGATTATATGTCATGTAAAAAGCCAGTGTTAATAGGTATTGATGGGATAGCTAAAGAGCTGGTAGTTAATAATAATGCAGGAGTTTATGTAAATCCTGATAATATGAATGAAATGGTCGATAAAATACTAACCTTAAAAAACAACCCCTCTCTGTTAGAAGAAATGGGGAATAATGGATATGAATTTGTTATTAATAATTTTCAGAGGCAAAAGCTTGCTGACAAATACGTAGAGGCAATGGAGGAGGTTATTAATGATTAAAAGACTTTTTGATTTCACTGCTTCTTCTATAGGTCTTGCTGTGGCTTCCCCTATTTTATTAGGTACCACATTACTGGTTAAAAAGAAGCTTGGCTCCCCTGTTCTTTTTAAGCAGACTCGCCCTGGACTTCGCGGAAAGCCGTTTGAACTATACAAATTCAGAACGATGATTGATGGCAAAGATGAAAATGGCATGCTACTTCCAGATGAAGAACGTTTGACTGAGACCGGCAAGTTCATTAGAAAATATAGTTTGGATGAACTGCCTCAACTTATCAATGTAATCAAAGGGGAGATAAGCCTAGTAGGTCCACGTCCCTTACTTATGGAATATCTCGAATTGTATGATGAACGTCAGATGCGCCGTCATGAAGTGAAGCCTGGAATTACAGGGTGGGCACAAGTGAATGGTAGAAACGCAATATCTTGGGAAGAAAAATTTGAACTGGATGTGTGGTACGTGGAAAATCAGTCGTTTTTACTTGATATGAAGATTCTCTACCTTACATTGCTGAAAGTGCTCAAAAGTGAAGGCATCAACCAAGATGGCCAAGTGACCATAGAGAAATTCAAAGGAAGAAAAGAAGCAGAGCCGGTATGAAAAAAGTAATATTAATTGGAAATGGTGGCCACAGTAGAGTCATTCAGGAAATGATTAATAAAAACAACGCCTATGAATTGATTGGTATACTCGACCAATCAGTGGAATCTTTTTATAAAGAGGAGTCTGTAATTTATGATAATACAGACAATCTCTCTTATTATAAACAGGAAGCATCTTTTGTTCTAGCCATCGGAGATAATAAAACCAGGAAAAAAATAATGAAGGAAAACAACCTTGAACCTGAAAACTTTGCTACTATTATCGATCCTTCAGCAATAGTAGCAACTGACGTCTCTATTGGTGCAGGTACGGTGGTTATGCCTGGAGCAGTTATAAATACAGGTACTATAATTGGAAACCATACAATTATAAATACGCGTGCAGTAGTTGAGCATGACAATGTAATAGAAGATTTTGTCCATATCTCCCCTAATGCAACATTAACCGGAACCGTTCGTGTAAGAAATTTTTCCCATATAGGTGCAGGGGCTATTGTAATACCTAACAAGACGATTTATGAGAATGTGTCAGTCGGTGCCGGTGCAGTAGTCGTTGAAGATGCTGAAAAGAATACTGTTATTGTTGGTGTCCCAGCAAAAATCATTAAAAGGAGATCTTAGTTATGGGCAATCAGAAAATTCATTTGTCCTCCCCACATATGGGAGGAACAGAAGAAAAGTATGTACAAGAGGCGTTTGATACTAACTGGATTGCTCCTTTGGGTAATAATGTCAATGAATTTGAGAAACAAGTCAAGTCCTACACTGGTATCCGAGCTGCTTGTGCGTTATCCAGTGGTACGGCTGGCATACATATAGCACTCGACCTTTTGGGAGTGAAGCAAGGTGATATTGTATTTTGTTCCTCTCTCACGTTTATTGCAAGTGCTAATCCTATCCTTTATTTAGGTGCCGAACCGGTCTTCATCGATTCTGATTTAGAGAGCTGGAACATGTCACCTATTGCGCTGGAAAAAGCATTCAAGGCTTATGAAAAAAAAGGACAATTGCCAAAAGCAGTTGTTATCGTTAATCTTTATGGGCAGTCAGCAAAGATGGACGAACTTATGGCCATTTGTGATAAATATGAAGTTGCTGTTGTGGAAGATGCGGCAGAGTCACTTGGTTCAAAATATAAGGGGAGAATGAGTGGAACATTTGGTAAGTTTGGTATATTTTCTTTCAATGGGAACAAAATTATTACGACTTCCGGTGGTGGCATGATTATATCTGATGACAAAGAGTTAATCAAAAAGTCATTGAAAAAAGCGACTCAGTCGAGGGATCAGGCAAAGCACTATCAGCATAGTGAAGTCGGTTATAATTATCGATTAAGTAATATCAGTGCTGGCATAGGTAGAGGGCAGATGGAAGTACTTAATCAACGTGTGGAACAAAAAAGGACCATATTTAATCGGTATGCAAAGGCTTTCGAAAACATAGGAGGAATAGAACCAATGCCAGAAATGGAGAATACGCTACACAATCGATGGCTCTCTGTGTTTACTATTGGTTCAAGTGAACTTGATATTCGTCCTAGTGAAATCATTGAATATCTCGCGAAATTTCATATAGAAACGCGTCCAGTTTGGAAGCCGATGCACATGCAACCTCTATTCGAGGATTGCGCCTATTTTAGTGAAGATGAAGATAATGCAAAATGTTTATTTGAAAATGGCATATGTCTACCTTCTGATACTAAAATGACTGAAGGTGAACAAATTTCAGTAATCAACAGAATGTTGGAGGTTCTCAAATGAAATTGACGACAATAGGTTTAGGATACATCGGTCTGCCGACATCGATCATGTTCGCGAAGCATGGTGTGGATGTCCTCGGTGTGGATATCAAGCAGGAAGCAGTGGATATGCTGAATGCTGGCAAGATTCATATCGAAGAGCCGGGCCTACAGGATGCGCTGGAGGCAGTAATCGAACAGGGGACTTTCCGTGCATCCACGACACCGGAAGAAGCGGATGTCTACATCATCGCCGTGCCGACACCGAATAATGATGATCAATTCAAATCCTGTGACATCTCCATCGTCATGTCCGGCGTGAAGAGTATCGTACCGCTGCTGAAGAAGGGCGATACGGTCATTGTGGAATCCACGATTGCACCCCGCACGATGGATGATAATGTTGCACCATACCTTGAAGAGCAGGGCTTCACCATTGGTGAGGACATCTTCCTCGTTCACTGTCCAGAACGCGTCCTGCCCGGCAAGATCATGGAGGAGCTCATCTACAACAACCGCATCATCGGCGGCATGACGCCGGCCTGTGTGGAAGCCGGCAAGAAGGTCTACGGCACATTCGTCAAAGGCGAGATGATCGAAACGAATGCCAAGACGGCAGAGATGTCCAAGCTGATGGAGAATACCTACCGTGATGTGAACATTGCATTGGCCAACGAACTGGCAAAGATCTGTAATCATCTCGACATCAACGTACATGAAGTCATCGAAATGGCGAACAAGCATCCGCGTGTGAATCTGCATACTCCAGGACCGGGTGTGGGCGGCCACTGTCTGGCGGTTGATCCATACTTCATCATTGCCGAAGCACCAGAGAAATCCCCACTGATCCAGCAGGCGCGGGAGATCAATAAATCCATGCCGGCATATGTCTTCGATTATACGAAGGAAATCCTCTCCAAGCTTGATGGCGCGAAGGTCACTGTCTTCGGTCTCACGTACAAGGGCGACGTGGATGATATCCGTGAATCTCCGGCATTCGACATCTACGAACTGCTCAGGAAGGATGAGAAACTCGATGTCGTGGCCTACGATCCACACGTCAAGATGGACTGGGTGGAAAAAGATGTGAAGAAGGCGGTCGCCGACAGCTCGCTGGTACTGGTACTGAGTGACCACAGCCAGTTCAAGGAAATGACGGATGACGACTTCTCCACGATGAAGGACGCCTACATCTTCGATACGAAGAACGTCATGAAGCACGACTTCAAAGAAGTGAACTACTATAACTATGGAAATATCCAGAAAATCAAAGAAGATATTCACCTGAAATTTAATGTAGTATTGTAAGACTGCATAAAGAGTTGTGGACTATAACCCGAATAATGGACAGTTAATAAAAAACGTCCATTATTCGGGTTTTTCTGTGCCCACTCAATAATCTTGTTTATAATGAAAAAAAGTATTGGAACGGGGGCATCTTATGTCACGGCATTTTTCAGCATTTGAAATGAAGCAGTTGGAAAAGAATTCAAACATTCTCAGTGTCTCAGATTGTTCGATTACTTATCATCCGGGATTCAAAAAGGTCGCTGTCCAAACCTATCTTTCAGGGGGGAACCGACCCAGATATTCATTGACCAGATTTGGCCATCATTGGAAAAGAACAACCAGGTAGGTCCTTCAGACGGTGGCGCAAAATGTATGAAAAGTATGGTGAAGGTGGGTTGGAAAATGAGTTCCGGGACAGAGGGGCCACTGGGCGGCCATCCAACAAGGCGCTCTCAGCAGCAGAAAAGTTAAAGAAGGCAGAAGTACGGATTAAATATCTAGAGACAGAAAATGAATTCCTAAAAAACTCGAAACACACGAAAGACAGGCGAAGCACCAGAGACGAGACTAAAACATTCTGAAGTATATGAACTGATTGAACAGCTCCATCGCAAGCATCCACTTAAAAATATGGTGTCTCACTATGCAAGCTCTCAGGCGTCAGTCGAAGTGGCTATTACGCGTGGTTAAAAGGAGAGGCAGGCTGACAAATGGAAACGGAAAATAACGACAAAGCTGCGGCATTGATTGAAAAGATCTTTGATGCGGAAAAAGAAAAGGTCGGTGCCCTCCAGATCAAAATGTATTTGGAGAATGATTACGGCATCATCATGAATCGCAAAAAGATCCGACGATTGATGAAAAATATCATTTGACCGCAAAGGTCAGACAGGCCAAGCCGTACAGGCATATGTTGAAAGCGATAAAGGAATACAGCACATGCAAGAACTTATTGAATCGGGCATTCGACCAAAATAAACCGGGCAAAGTGTATCTGACCGTCATCACTTATATTTACTATGGAAACGGCCAAAAAGCATATCTCTCCTGCGTCAAAGATAACACAACGAAAGGAATCATTATACATGTCGTGTCACGCTCCCTAAAGATGGATATCGTCCATTGAATTCTCAAACAACTGAATGAAACTGTAGAGTGGGTTCATCCGGAAGCAATGATACATTCCGACCAGGGCGTGCATTATACCCACCCCGAGTTCCAGAACAGAGTCAAACAGCTGGGTCTCCGCCAGTTCATGTTCCACCAGGGGAACTGCTGAGATAATGCACCCATGGAATCCTTCTTTGGTCACTTTAAAGACAGGGGGGACCATAAAGCCTGCCCGTCCTTTGAATCATTGCAGCATGCAGTTGGCAATTATATCAACAAGTATAATAATGAAATATACCAATGGTGACTAAAAAGAATGACCCCGGTACAATACTGAGGTCATCTACTTGCAGCATAATGCATTTTTTAAACTATCTACTTGACGGGGCTCAGTCCACATTGTTGTCATCACAACTCTTTCTTTTTTACAATATGCTAAAGGTATGTATAACGTAAAAACTCATAATATTTGAAAAATTCTAATCAGAATATTCCAAAAATTATAAATATGTGGTATATTTGGTTAAAACTTATACAGAGAGATAAATATAAGTTAATTAAGGGGTGATTGAAAGGTAAGAAGAAAGACGAAGATTATAGGTCGAAAATCTATAACATTTAATTATGCGCAACGAGAATAAGAGTTTTTTAATTAGAAGTTTTTGAACAACTTTTTTGACCATAAGGGGGGTGATTAAGAACAGTAATTGGCTGCTTTAGAGGATAATGATCGATATTGTTGAAGTGCAAAAAACAAGGGAAAGAAATAGGGTAGGAAAACATGAATTTATTAGCGTAACGGAGTGATTTTGCCTAGAGAGGTCGTGGCGGAGTCACAGAAAAAGGTCGGAGTGGGTCAGAGGGTGTATTACGGAAAAGTCGAATAAAGACAGTTTGAAGAATAGACGAAAAAAAATAGAGGAAACTATGGGTGCTAAAAAGAAATATTTTCTCTTTTTATTTGTCGACTTGTTAATCGTAATTTTTCCAGTTTTTATTGGTTACTACATCCTCATGCAGGCTTGCTCACTAAATGCACGGGTGGTTTTTAAAAGAACTCTGTTTTAAGGTGCTTTATATCTTTTTGTCGTGCATGGAGTATTAAAGAGTAAAAGGTATAAGCATGTTACAAGTTCTTACCTTAAAACTAATCTGTGTGAATATATATAAAAATCAGTTAAATATTAAGAGATGCATGGCAGTTTGCCAAAGCACAATACAACTGAATAAATGCATGCTGCCATCAAAACTAAGGGGTTTGGAGATGTAGCTTATGCAGAAGAAGATTATTGAAGAGGTCACTTCTTCCCGCAGTGTACTGCTGGTTGAGAAACAGGTACAGTCTATTGAAAATAACGGCTATAAGGTTAAAGTTGTTTGTAACAAAGAGTTTGACAAGATTTATGATGAGAATAGCATGAATAGCCCCTCTCATGAGAGGCGGAATAATATCTTCAAGGATATACGAAGCCTATATAATTTGACCCGTTACTTGAATAAGGAGCAGCCAGATATCGTTAATTTCTGTACTCCAAAAGTCGGTATTATGGGAATGGCAGCTGGGTGTTTGAACCACATCAAAACCCGCGTATATGTGCAGAGTGGGCTGCATTCTGCAGCAGACAGAAGGTTGAAAAAAGCATTCCTCTATTCGACGGAGAGGTTGACATGTCTGCTCAGTACCCATGTGATTGTTACTTCGGACAGTCTGGAGCAAGAACTCATGCAACAGAAAATAGTCAACCCGCGAAAAGTTGTCAGAATCAGCAGAGGAATCAGCAACGGAATTGATTTGGAAAAATTCAACAATGCTAACTTGGATAATGAGAAGCAGGAAGTCCTCAAAGATACCCTAGGTATAGGTCCTTCCGATTTCGTCATTGGTTACGTCGGTAAGTTGACCAAGGGGAAGGGGGTCAATGAGCTGGTGGAAGCATTCGAGAAACTAAGTAGTGAATACAATCATCTTAAATTGCTGCTCATTGGGAACTTTGAAGATAACGACCCGGCAGGAAAAGTTGTCAAAGAAAGGATCATTAATAATTCCAATATTTTTCACCATCCTAAAATAACCGATGTGGAATACTATTACAACATGATGAACCTGTTTGTTTTTCCTTGCCAACAAAAGGAATTGGGGATTGTAAGCCTAGAAGCTCAAGCGATGCGCGTGCCTGTGGTCACTTTCAACTCTCCTGGTACCAGAGATGCATTGATGCCCAATACAACAGGACTGATTACCGAGAATAACACTTCTGAAAGTCTTGGGGAGTCAATCGAATACCTCATTGAAAATCCGAAGATACGAAAGCGAATGGTGCAGGATACACGTCCGTTTGTTTTAGAAAACTTTGAAAAGAAGCGTATGGAGGAGCAACTTTTTGAATTTTATGATGCGATTAGAGAACAAGACAATTATGAGATTGAAGAGAATCATCAAGTCACTGACACATGATCTTTATGGCAATTTATCCATTTAAAGAAGGGTTGGAAAATAAATTCCATAGAAGATTACACTACTTGGAAAGAGAGAGGCTTTAGAAAGAGCGATACGATAGTATAAGGCACTTCGCATATAATTTCCAGCATATCAAGGTAAACGCATGAATAACGGTACTGCAATAAATTAAAAAAGGGAGAAGACCGTTTTCGAAACAATAATCTATGGAAATGAGAAATGAAAATCATCAACCGTATCAGTATGCGGGGGTGTGTTTAGATATATGATGAATTTCCTAAAAATAGCTTATATCTAAACTTTTACGCTTTCTAGTGGGGAGAGAACACTTAAATTAATGCAAATACAACTGAATAGAGGTGTACTATGAAAAATGGTACGTTTATCATCTCGCTGGATTTCGAATTGTATTGGGGCTATTTGGGGATTACCGACTACAACAAACAATTCAAACGATTTTATCAGACACGGGATATTGCTTCAGAGATGATCAAACTATTTGAAAAAAATGAGATGAAAGTAACTTGGTCTACGGTTGGTTTTCTGATGGTGGAAAATTCTAAGGAATTGAATGAACTTACACACCATATAGCCAAACCAAAATATAGTAGACGGGAGCTTGATAATTATTTTAATTTCAACCATGTCGTTGAAGAAGAGAATTTCTGCGAAGGTGTCTTCTTTGCGAATGACATAGTAGAAGAGCTGAAGAACAGTAAGTATCAAACCATCGGAACCCATAGTTTTTCACACTACTATTGCCTGGAGGATGGTCAGACGGTTCATGAATTTGCAGACGACCTTAGGATTGCTAAAGAGATTGCGGATGAGAAGGGGATTGAGATGAGCAGTATCGTGTTTCCAAGGAACCAGTTCGACAGGGACTATCTTAATCTCTTGAAAAAATACGGTATCGATACCTACAGGGGGACACCGGACCACCTTATCTTCAGACCGAGAAGGCATGATAACTATTTCATCCGGGGAATGCGGCTGGTAGACACGTACTTAAACATTACGGGGAACCTTACACATGAACATCCTTCCCCTTATGAAGAGTTGTACAACATAAAGGCGAGCCGTTTCCTCAAGCCTCAGAATAAGACCAACCGGGTGATGCGGGCCCTGCAGCTGAGGAGGATAAAAAATGAAATGACTGCGGCTGCGAAGAACAATCATTACTACCACATCTGGTGGCATCCGCATAATTTCTCAGTGTCTCCAGAGGAGAATTTCCGATTCCTGGAGGATATCATCGATCATTTTAAAACATTAGAGAAGGAATACAATTTCAGTTCCGAAAGCATGGAATCATATGTGGAGAAGGTGAGAGCATAGTGAAAAGGATAATGATGATCTGTACTTTGGGGGTCACTTCCAGCTATATATACAACAATGTAACCAAGGAGTTTCCCATCGATGAAGTTGTGGTTGTAGGAAAAGGAAGCAGGAAGGTGTTTTTGAAGAGAAGGATAAAGCGGCTGGGTCTGCCGAAGGTGATGGGTCAAATCATTTTCTCACTATACTCCAAAATCTTCTTGAAAAAGGAAGCAGATGCAAGAATCCAGACCATACAGAAGATGTATGGTTTGGATGACGCTGATATACCGGAGGACAGGATAACGCATATAGCTTCAGTCAATTCGGAAGAGATGAAGAATAGGATAAGGGAAATGAATCCTGATCTGATCCTCATCAATGGAACGCCGATAATAAAGGGCGAGATTTTAAGTGTCACAGACGCTAAGTTTGTAAACATACATGTGGGCATCACTCCGAAATATAGAGGGGTTCACGGGGGCTACTGGGCACTGTACAACAATGATGCAGAACTTGCGGGTGTAACGACACATTTCGTGGATGAAGGGATAGATTCAGGAGAGGTACTTGATCAGAAAGTGATAGAAGTGACTGAGGATGACAACTTTCTGACCTACTCGCATCTACAGGAGGCATATGCCCTGGTAGACTACAACAAGATCATCGGGTCCATTTTGGATGACACTTTCAAAGTGAAAGAGCCTTTGACACGGGAGAGTGCACTTTGGTCCCATCCCACGATTTTCAGCTATCTCTACGGACGGACGATAAAGAAGGTTAAATAGAAATAATCATCAGCATAAAAATTTTTATTAATTTATTTCAGAATATTCTGAAATAATGGGAGTGGAGAACTTTTGTGAAAGAAGGGGGTCACTTTGCTTAAAATTAAAAGAGCTTTGGACTTTGTCATCAGTACATTCTGCCTATTGGTGCTTCTGCCACTGCTGGTCATTACCGGCGGCATGATCAAGATCACGATGCCCGGTCCGCTTTTCTTCAGGCAGCGACGCGTCGGACTGCATCACAAATTATTCGATATATACAAGTTCCGGAGCATGAAGGTGGACGAGTCGGCCGAGAGGAATTTCGATTTCGCCAAGGATGCGGAAAGACTGACGAAATTCGGGAAGATTATCCGGCGTCTCAAGATCGATGAGCTGCCCCAGCTGATGAATGTACTCAAAGGGGATATGAGCCTTGTGGGGCCACGTCCGACGGTCGAGGAGCAGACGAAGGAATATGACGCGTACCAGCAGAAGCGCCTGGAAATGCGTCCCGGCATGACGGGGCTGGCCCAGGTCAACGGGAATACACACCTGACATGGGAAGAGCGGATTGAATACGATGTGGCGTATGTGAAGCACTACTCCCTGTGGCTGGATGTGAAAATCCTACTGAAAACGGTACTGATTGTCCTCTTTGGTGAGGGCAGCTTTAAAAGGAATCCGAAAAGGACTTGAAGGGGTTGGAGTTATGGAACATGTCAAAACGATCCTTATAGGATCGGTTGAATCAAGCAAGGTTGTACTCGATGGAATGGTGGTGCATGACTATCCGCCGGAAATGGTATTTGGTCTGGACAGGAAATATTCGAAGAACGTCTCCGGGTATGTGGACCTCTCCGTCATCGCGGAGGAGAATGATATCCCCCACATGACGTTCAAGAATATTAATGACGATAAGGTCGTGGAGGAGATCCGTTTGATTGCACCGGACTATATCTTCGTCGTGGGAATTTCACAATTGATCAAGGAGGAGATCATCAGTACGGCTAAAAAGGGCGTCATCGGTTATCACCCGACGGCACTGCCGAAGTACAGGGGCAGGGCGGCGCTGCCCTGGCTGGTGCTCCTTGGGGAGAAGGAATCGAAGACGTCCTTGTTCTTCATCGATGAAGGGATGGATTCGGGCGACATCGTCGATCAGGAAACCTACCTGATTGGTGAGGGGGATTATGCGGAGGATGTCTACCATGCTTCGAATGAAGCCCTCGGACGGATGCTTAGACGGGTGCTGAAGCAGATGAAAAATGATGCAGTGGAAGCGACGCCCCAGGATCATGAGAAGACGACCTACCTGCTGAAGCGTACGCCGGAAGACGGCAGAATCGACTGGAGTGCACCCGCTGAAGATGTACATAGGCTGATCCGTGCGACTTCAAGGCCGTACCCCGGTGCCTTTTCTCACTACAGGGACCATAAGGTCATTATATGGCGCGCGAGCGTGCATCCGAATGCACGCTATATTGGTATACCTGGACAGATCATCCGTTCCGATTCCATGTCGATCGATGTACTGTGCACGGATGGCATACTGCGTATTGAAGATTATGAAGTGGATGAGGATGTCAGATTCGTCGACGGGAATAAATTCAAATAATTGGAGGTCGGAATATGAACATACTTTTTTTTGCACCACACAACGATGATGAGGTACTGGGCGCAGGGGGGACCATAGCCAAGTATGCCAATGAAGGACATGATGTTTATATTTGTGAAGTGACGAATGGGCCAAACTCTGAAAGAGTTGAGATGTTGAAGAGAGAAGCACACGAGGCTCATGAAGTACTGGGCGTGAAAGAGGCATTTTTTCTGGAACTGCCTATGATTGGACTTAGACATATACCGACAGGTGAAATTAACGCCAAGTTTCATGAAATTGTTAAGCAGGTAAAACCTGAGATTGTTTTTCTTCCGCATAAGGGAGACATGAACTTCGATCATGCGGAAACGACTTATGCAGCCATGGTGGCGCTTCGTCCATTCAACGTCCCTAATCTGCGTGAAATTCTGGTGTATGAGACGTTATCCGAGACCGAATGGAATACGCCGACTATGGACAATACGTTTGTTCCCAATGTCTTTATAGACATTTCAAGCACGATAGAGAAGAAGCTCGCAGCGATGGAGTGTTATCGTTCACAGCTTAAGGATTATCCGCATCCGAGGTCGTTGGAGGCAATTCGTGCATTGTCGATGGTCCGGGGAACCACGATTTGTGTGGCGCATGCAGAAAGCTTTATGCTGATCCGTACGATAAAAAGATAGCTACCCTTTCCATCCGTGTGTCCCACTCGGTAGCAAGGGTTATTTTAATTAATATTTGGGTTGTATATTTATTGATATTATGTATATACAAGTAAAAAAATACATAATATTTGTAAAATTATCAAACAGAATATTCCAAAAATTCTAATTACGTGTTATATTGGTTCCAAACTTATAGAGAGAGATAAAGTTTGGTTATTAAGGGGAGGGGTCGTATGGAAGATTCAGTAAACGTTGAGAGGGCCTGGGCGATCATCAAAAAGAATGTGGCATCCATCATTACTTCGATGCTGCTGGTGGGCATACTCGCTGCGCTCATCACCTATTTTGTCATGACGCCGAAGTACGAAGCAGAAACACAGATGCTGGTCAGTTCGCCGGGGGATGCTGTGGTGGTGGATTTCGAGAATATCGAAACGAACCTGCAGCTGATCCACACCTACAGGGATATCATGTTGAGCAAGACGATACTCGAGGATGTAATCACCAATCTCGAATTGGAAGAGACTGTGAAGGAGCTTTCCAAGCAGGTTTCCGTCACCAACCAGGATCAGTCGCAAGTGTTGTCCATCAGGGTCGTTGACGAGTCGGCGGAAGAGGCGGTAGCGATTTCCAATGAAATTGCGCAAGTCTTCCAGGAAAGAATCGTTGAAATCATGTATGTGGATAATCTCTCCATCTATGCACCGGCGAGTATCGGGCCGGATATGGAGCCGGTATCACCACAGCCTCTCTTGAACATCGCACTCGGCCTGTTTGCCGGATTGATGCTCGGTCTGATTTTGGCCTTCGCAAGAGACCATTTCGACAAGTCAATCAAGAATGAAGGGGATGTACGGAAAGTTCTCGATTTGCCAGTGGTCGGGTCAATCGCGAAATTTGAAGATTAAGAAGCTTTGATATTAAGGGGGAGCTTTCATGAACAGGAAGAAAATGAACAAAATTGAAAATACGACGCCCAGGAGCATGGTCGTGGCCAACCAGCCGCATGCGACTGTGAGTGAACAATTCCGGATACTGCGGACAAATATCACGTATTCGGGTGTAGATCATCCAATACGGTCGGTGCTGTTCACCTCCGCCATAGCGGGGGCGGGAAAGTCGACGATTGCCGCCAACATGGCGGTCGCCTATGCACAGGCAGGAGTGAAGACGCTATTGGTGGATGGGGATCTGAGGCGGCCGACAACCCATTATACGTTTGAAGTCCCGAACAGAAAGGGGCTGTCCAAGGCGATTATTGACCATGTGCCGCCAGAGGATATGGTCACAAAGACCGAATTCGATAAACTCGACCTGATGACTTCCGGTCCGATTCCACCAAATCCGTCGGAACTTCTGGCATCGAAAAGCATGGAAGCTTTGATGAATGCACTGGCAATCAACTACGAAATGGTGATCATCGATTCGCCACCACTGTTGTCGGTGACGGATTCCCAGCTTCTATGCAAGCAGGCGGATGGCGTAGTGCTCATCACCGATGTGGAGAACAATGACCGCAACGAGTTGCTGGAAGCGAAGGACCTGTTGGATAAGGCGGGTGCGAACATTATCGGAGTGGTTCTCAATAACCGGGAGGAAAGGCGCGGTCCGAACGAAGCATACTACTATGCAGAGCCGGTTACGGAGAGCTGATATCCTGCAGCCTGGTCATCCTTACCAGATGGATCGGGACGCTAATCAATTGTTGAAAATGAATAATATACGAAGCGTGAATCATCTTGAATGACTTCAGGGGTGCGGTCATTCGGGCATCAAAGGGGGTGGTTGAAAACGGGGCAGAACTGTTTTACACATTGACCATTGATTGCATTGAATAGACGCTCGACAAATTAGAAAGACATTGGGTAGGAAAACATGAATTTATTAGCATAACGGAATGGGGCCACCTGAGAGGTCATGGTGGCCCCCAAGAAAGAGGTCAAAAGCGGTACAAAGGGTGCAATGCAAAACAATCGAATAAGGGTATTTCTAAAAGGAAAGAAGAGGATACTATGGGTGCTAAAAAGCGTTATTTTCTCTTTCTATTTGTCGACTCGTTAATCGTAACTTTTTCAGTGTTCATCGGCTACTACATCCTCATGCCATTCTTCTCGGACTATTCGCTGACAGTGCTGGGAGTGACAGCCGTCGTACTGCTTGTGAACCACCATCTGTTCGCCTATATCTTCAACCTGTACCACCGGGCTTGGGAATATGCGAGCGTCAGGGAACTGATTTCGGTCACACAGGCGGTCAGTGCATCGATACTGGCCACGACGATTCTGATATACCTTCTGTTCGACAGCACATTCATACGGCTGATGCTTGTGACATGGATGATGCATATGCTGCTCATCGGCGGGTCAAGGCTGTCATGGAAGCTCATCTCCTATGAGCTGAACGGAAGGATGTCCCATGGGCCCAAGATGACCCGGACGATGGTATTTGGCGGTGGCAAAGGGGGATCCATCCTCATCAAGCAGATGCTTGATAACCCTTCCATGGGCATGAACCCTGTGGTTGTGGTCGATGATGATCCCTTCAAGCACAATCTGGAGCTCTGCGGTGGTGTCAGGGTGGAAGGCAACCGGAATGATATCGAACGTCTCGTGAAGAAATACGATATCAAGAAAGTCGTCATCGCGGTGCCTTCCCTGAGCAAGACGGAACTCAAGGAAATCCATACATTTGCCAACCTGGATGGTGTGGACGTCCTGACCATGCCGAATATCGAAGACGTGCTCTCGGGAAAACTGGAAGTCAATGCACTGAGACAGGTCCAGGTGGAAGACCTGCTTGGACGCGAACCGGTGCAGCTCGATATCAAGGGGATTGAGGAGCAGGTGACGGACAAGACGATACTGGTCACAGGTGCCGGAGGAAGCATCGGATCTGAGATCGTCCGACAGATCGCCAAGTTCCAACCGCGGCAGATACTGCTTTTGGGACATGGTGAGAACAGCATCTACTCCATACTGGAAGAGGTGCTGGAGAAGAAGAATGACAGTATCAGCTATGTGCCGATCATTGCGGATGTGCAGAACAGGAAGCGCATGTTCGAAGTGTTCGAGAAGTACAGGCCGGATATCGTCTATCATGCCGCAGCGCACAAGCATGTGCCGATGATGGAGTACAATTCGCGGGAAGCGGTGAAGAACAATGTCATCGGGACGAAGAATACAGCTGAGGCGGCATGCCATTACAAAGCGAAGAAATTCGTCATGATCTCAACGGACAAGGCGGTCAATCCACCGAATGTCATGGGGGCGACGAAGCGAATGGCTGAGATGATCGTCCAGGCGCTCGATAAGGGGTGCAAGGATACGACGCTCGTTGCGGTCAGGTTCGGAAACGTCCTTGGCAGCCGCGGTTCCGTCGTTCCGAAATTCAAGAAGCAGATCCAGGCGGGCGGACCGATTACGGTCACTGACCCGAAGATGACACGCTACTTCATGACCATTCCGGAAGCGTCACGGCTCGTCATCCAGGCGAGTACAATCGCAGAAGGCGGGGAAGTGTTTGTGCTCGATATGGGAGAACCTGTGAAGATTGTCGACCTTGCCAAGAACATGATCCGTCTGTGCGGATTCACGGAGACCGAAATCGGCATCGAATTCGTCGGCATACGACCGGGCGAGAAGCTGTATGAGGAACTGCTGAAAGAGAATGAAATCCATCCGGAACAGGTCTATGAGAAGATCTATCGGGGCAGGGTTTCAGAATCTTCACTGAGTCTTCTCGAGGCGCAGATCAAGTCGTTCCTCTCCATCGATGAGAACGAGATGAAGGAGCGGATCGTCAAGTTCGTCAGGCAGGAAAACATGGAGCCTGAAAAAGTAGGACAGGAAAATGCAAGCTAAAATCCTGAACATCGTAGGGACCCTGCTGTTTGCACTCAATCAATGGATGCAGGTGATTCTGATCACACGGTTGCTCGGTCTCTATGAAGTGGGCCTGTTCTCATACTTTCTTGCTCTGACAGGCCCGCTTGTATTGTTCAGCCGCTTCATGCTCATCGTCCTGGTGCCGACGCAGAGGAAGCTGTCATATGACTATGTGATATTCCACGAATTCAGGAACCTCGCCAACTATGCATTCATTCTTGGCTCATTGATCGTCCTGCTGTTTGTGGACTTGAGCATATATGAGAGCATATGCCTCTTCATCTTCGTCCTCTTCAAGTTCTACGAGAACAAGGAGGATTTCATCTATACGGAGAATATTGCGGAGGCCAGGATCAGCTTTCTCGCCTATTCGAAGATATACAAAAGCATCGTCACAATCATACTATTTTCAGCGGCCGTGTTCATCTTCGATTCCCTGGTGATGGCAATATTGAGCCTGCTGGTTTCACAGATGATCATCTACTATGTGTATGACTGCAAATTTTCATTTTCGAAAAAAAGGGCGAATATTGGAATCAAGTGGCGCGAGTTCAAGAACATCTTCATTTTAGGAATCGGGCTCTCGGTTGTGGAATTGCTCAACTCGCTCGTTTCAAACATTCCGAGGTATGTCCTCGAATACTTCCATAGTGTCGAGACACTCGGTATTTTCGCAACGATCATGTATTTTGTGATCATCACCAACAACGTCGTCGTTGCCATCAGCCAGAGTGTAGTGGCGGGGCTTTCCAAGGAAGCGGAAGAAAGCGCAGCCAAATTCTATCACTCATTCTTCAGGCTGTGCGGTATATTCCTGATCCTCATAGTGATAGGGGAGGCCATACTGCTTACTTTCGGCAACAGCATACTCGTACTCGTCTACGGAGAGCGGTTCAGCGGATACCAGGATGAAATCATCCTCCTTGGCATCCTGCTCATCTTCACCGTATATACGAAACTGTTCGAGATGGCACTCAGCATATTCAACATCTACAATCTGCAGGTGCTCCTGCAGGGTACGACTTTCATAGCAGCAATCATATTATCGTTTATCATCATCGTTCCTTATGGTCTAACCGGTGCATTTATTGTGGTCATCCTCACGTATCTGATCCTGGCCATAGGGCAGATTGGCGTGCTGATCCACCATTGGAAATTTAAAGTACGCTCCTAGGAGGCGGAGGACATGTTCATCATCTGGCTGGTCGCACTTTCATATGTGGTTATGGGGTATCTGTTCAGGGATTATATTACGGATACGACCCTTCTGACAGTTTCATTCATCATCATTACGTCAATTCTGCTGTTCTTCCTGCTGTACTTGAAATATACAAAGTTTCTCATCCTCATCTATGCAGGGTTCCTGGCAAGACTTGGGATGGTATTGTACGATCTCGAAGAAAAGATGCCCAACCTTCCGCATAGTGGGATCGATTCTGAAAACTACTATAAGACAGCGCAATATATCAGCGAGAAGATGGCACTGATGAATGCTGAGATGTATGGCGGCCTGTACACGAAATTCCTGGCGCTCATCTTCAATATGTATGGTGACGACCGGCTCTTCGCCCAATTCCTGAATGTGCTGATGGCACTCACCGCCATCCTTCTCGTTATACAGATTTTCAGAATGCTGGATGTGCCGCTCCATATACAGTTTGTACTGGTCGGGGTCATGTCATTCTTTCCGCATTCACTGATATTCTCGAGCATATTGGTCAGGGAAGCCATCATTACGCTGATGGTGACACTATCACTCTACTGTTTTGTCAGATGGTATAAGAATGGGGAATGGAGTAGCGCGATACTGAGCGTGGCATTCATCCTGCTCGGTGCGTCGTTCCATACCGGCGTAATCGGGGTGCTGGTGGGCTATCTGTTCGGCTTCATATTCTATCAGCACAGCAAGAAGGCATTCAGGTTCACACTGAGGTCCATCATCCCTTTCACTATATTTGCGGTGAGCATCACGTACGTCATGATGTATCCGGAGAGCATATCGGCGTTGCCGATATACGACAAGATAGACCAGGTGGAGCGGAACAATTCCAGCATCTACGAAGCGTTCACTGACGATATCGGGGAGAGTGCCTACTTGAGCTGGCTGGTGGTCGACAACATCTACCAGATGGTTCTATTCTCACCGATAAAGGTATTCTATTTCATCGGTTCACCGATGCCGTGGACCGTCAGAAACTTCAATGACCTGATCGCCTTTTTCCTGGATGGGGTATTCTACCTCTTCGCACTCGCCGTATTCGTCAAAAACTATGCGCTCATTAAGAAGCGTCCGATATTCGGCATCATTCTGCTTAGTATCGTCGTGACATGGCTCATATTCGGATTCGGCATTTCGAACGCAGGGACGGCACTCAGGCACCGGTTCAAAATATTCTATGTCATCATCGTGGCAATCGGTGTCATATGGACATATTGGTCGAAAAAGAAAGAGACCGCCATCAGGGGGTACCGTTAAAGGGGTCTGGCATAAGCATTGATTGGCATCTTGTATGCAGTCCAGGGGTGCGGCTGCAAAAAAACAGGGGTTTGGAGATGTAGCTTATGCAGAAGAAATTGATTCATGGTGTCACTTCCTCCATGAGCGCACTGTTCATCCATGAGCAGGTGCACTTTATAGAACAGAACGGCTACCAGGTGGAAGTGGTATGCAACAACGATCCAGAAAGGCACTACGAAGGACTCAAGCTCAAACATATTCCATTCGAGCGTGAAATCAATCTTTACAGGGATGTGACGACACTTTATTCCTTGTACAGATATTTGAAGCAGAAAGATCCGGACATCATTTTATTCAGCACACCGAAGGCAGGACTGCTCGGCATGGTTGCAGGCTATCTGAACGGCACTGAAACGAGAATCTATGCGCAATGGGGTCTGCGTCTTGAAACAGTGACGGGAGTGAAGAAACTCATCCTGGAGACAACGGAGAAACTGACCTGTTTATTGAGCACGCATGTCCTCGTGATTTCCGACAGTCTTGAAGAGGAGATGGTCGGCAGAAAGCTCGTCAACCGTGAGAAAGTCGTCAGAATCGGCAAAGGTAGTGTCAATGGCCTCGATATGCAGCGGTTCAGCCCGGATGCAGTGGATCAGGACCGGCTCACACGGATGAAGGAGACGCTAGATATCGAACCCTCTGATTTCGTCATCGGCTATATCGGTAGGATGACACGTGACAAGGGGACCAATGAACTTGTGGAGGCTTTTACTAGACTGAGTAGAAAATATGAAAATATCAAGCTGTTGTTGGTTGGGGACATTGAAGAAGCGGATCCGATCCGGCCAGAAAATATAGATATCATCCATACACATGAACGGATCATCCTTTGTAGCCATACAACAGAACCGGAATATTACTACAGCATGATGCATGTATTTGCCTTCCCAACCTACCGTGAAGGATTCGGTACGGTCAGTATTGAGGCACAGGCAATGAATGTGCCGGTTGTCGGTTTTAATTCGACAGGTGTGAGAGATACGGTTGTACACAACGAGACGGGGCTTATTGTCCCAAATAATGATATCAAGGGGTTGGAAGAAGGGCTCGAGGACATGATCATCCACCCGGTGAAACGGGGTCAGATGGGGCAGAATGCCCGGAAATTCGTTGAAGACAACTATGATAGAGAGGTCATTCAGCGGAAAGTGCTCGACTTCTACAATACACTGGGAAGAATAGATGATACGAAAGCTGGATATATTAAGGCTTGAGATTGTGGTTTATAAATTGCAATTTGAAAGAGAGAATCCGGACGTGCCTATAGAGAAAGAATAGGGCGTTCAATATATGAATATAAGGACATATCTTCGGTTTTGTCGGGAAGCCGAGGATATGGAATGGAAACGTGAGAAACAAACCAATTAAGGG
Organism: Salinicoccus sp. Bachu38; assembly: GCF_038561955.2. Lineage (NCBI taxonomy): Bacteria > Bacillati > Bacillota > Bacilli > Caryophanales > Staphylococcaceae > Salinicoccus > Salinicoccus bachuensis. Next base: position 712,100 of record NZ_CP138333.2, read on the forward strand.
AGAGGTGACCGAGTCATGTCTCAATGCAGAATTTTTTTGTCATCACCTCATATGGGCGGTACGGAAATGAAGTATGTCCAAGAGGCATTCGATACGAATTGGATTGCACCACTAGGAGAAAATGTCGATATATTCGAAGATCAGGTCAAGGAATTTACAGGAGCGAATGCGGCGTGCGCCCTTGCCAGCGGGACAGGCGGAATCCACCTTGCACTCGACCTGCTTGAGGTCGGGCGGGGGGACATCGTTCTTTGTTCTTCACTCACATTTGTAGCGAGCGCGAATCCGGTGCTATATCACGATGCGACACCGGTGTTCATCGATTCCGAGATGGACAGTTGGAACATGTGTCCGAAAGCGCTGGAGAAGGCTTTGAAATACTATAAGATGCAGGGCAAGCAGCCAAAAGCGATTATTGTCGTCAACCTGTATGGCCAGTCGGCACGGATGGATGAAATCAGCGAAATATGCAGAAGGTATGGTGTACCCATCATCGAGGATGCGGCAGAATCCCTGGGTGCGGTATACAAGGGCAGGATGAGCGGTACCTTCGGCAAATTCGGCATATTTTCATTCAACGGCAACAAGATCATCACGACATCAGGAGGCGGGATGATCATATCCAATGATGAGATGCTCATCGAAAAAGCACTCAAGAAAGCGACCCAGAGCAAAGAGGTCGCTGCACACTATCAGCATGAATCGGTGGGGTACAACTACCGGTTGAGCAACGTCTGTGCAGGCATCGGACGCGGCCAGATGGAAGTGCTGGAAGCGCGTATCCAGCAGAAGCGGGACATCTTCGACAAGTATGTGGAGGGGCTCGAAGATGTGGAGGGCATTGAATTCATGCCTGAAATCGAAGGTTCATACCATACGAGATGGCTTTCCACCATGCTCATCGACTCTAAAAAGCTCGGAATCACTGTAAACGAACTGATCGAGTACCTTGATGAACACAATATCGAATCGAGGCCGGTCTGGAAGCCACTCCATATGCAGCCGCTGTTTGAAGGGACAACATATTTTTCCAATGAGGAAGATAATTCAAAATACCTTTTCGAACATGGCATCTGTCTTCCGTCCGACACCAAGATGACCGAAGAAGAGATAGAAAAGGTCATTCAGTTGTGTAGGGATCGATTGCTGACCCACGAACTCTTTGCCTGATATTTGAGTCTCGAAGAGCGTATTGGATATGCGAATCTACCTATTGGAGGGTCTACAGTGAACAAAGACATATACTTTACCAAAGAATATGCACAAGTCAACGAACTGATAGAACGTGGGAAAGCGATTTTCATCGACATAGAGTGCGAGTATGGTCATATTACCCACAGCGCCATCAAAAGGGAGATTGGTACCCAAATCAATGGCGTGAAGTACTATGATATGGTGACGCCCTATGGATACGGAGGACCGATCATCCATGAGTATACGAATATGACCAAGCTTATTGAAGTCTTCGAAGATACTCTGGTGGACTATTGTGAGACGCATAACATCGTTTCTGAATTTGTGCGGTTCCATCCGATGTTCCAGAATCAGGAGCCATTCAGAAGCATCTATGATGTGAGTTATACGAGGAAAACAGTCGGCACAGACTTGCTTAACTTTGAAGATCCATTCCAGAGCGAGTTTTGTTCTACGGCACGCAGGCGTGTCAGGAAGCTTATACGGGATGACAGATTCTCCTGCCTGGTGGCGGCGAAATTCGAGGATATCGAAGATTTCATCGAGATATACAACGATACGATGGATCGTCACCATGCAACTGACTTCTACTATTTCGACCGTGAATATTTCGAAAGGCTGAAATGGGAGTTCGGTGACAAGCTGTTCACGACGAGCGTATTCTTCGAGGGCAGGATCATCGCTATGGGGCTGTACTTCATGTCGGATGACGTCATCCATGATCACCTGAATGGCACCCTGGCGGACTACCTCCATCATTCGCCGGCCTATCTTCTGAAATACACGATGATGAACTGGGCGAAAGCGAATGGCTTCTCCTTCGTGCATTATGGCGGCGGGGTCACCAATGCGGAGGATGATTCCGTACTCAAGTTCAAGAAGCGGTTTTCCAGCCATACCGAGTTCGATTTCCATATCGGCAGGAGAATATGGAACCACAAAGTGTACGACGCATTATGCCGAAAGAAGGGGATTGATAGAGAGACGGACTTCTTCCCGGCATACCGTGCACCGAAGATCGCGGTAAAAAAGAATTAGCATTCTGCACTGCATTCCAAGAAATAAACTTTGGAATGCAGTTCTGATTAAATGGACTGACAGCAGACAACAGGATGCAACTGCACCACTTTGCTTGGTGAGGAGGACATATGAAAATAAGGATCATAATCATTTTGTTCTGCATTTCATTGATGTTGATTGTTGTATCAATCATCGACAGCTTTGATCACAGCTATACGGATCAGCCTGTAGAAAGTGATCTGATTGTGATGCTTGGCGGGGGCGAAGCTTCGAGGATGCAGAAAGCCGCACAACTCTATCACGAAGGCTATGCAGATCATGTCCTGATCACTCCAGTCATCGAGTCGGCCGAACTCAACCAAAGCTCGGCACTCGCAATGGAATACGGCATACCCGAAGAAGCACTGATATTGGAAGACAAGGCAACCAGCACCTACACCAACGCCACCATAACCATGGATATCATGGACCGTCTCGATATGACCTCTGCACTCATCGTAACGAGCGACTGGCATATCAAACGCTCCAAGTACATCTATGACAAGTTGAATGACGGAAGCTTCGATTTCCACTATATTTCAGCCTTACCTATGCAGGAAGGAAGATGGCATGAGAGCGGGGACGCATTCTATGTATGGTACAGCGAATATATCAAGTTGTGGGTGTACAGGATGGGCATCTACTGGTGGAGTGAGTAGGATGGAAGAAATGTAAAAATCAATGCATCCTGGAGCTGAAATGAAGCTCTCAGGATGCATTTTATTGTTAATTTACAACTTGTATGTACATGAAAACGTTATTTTACTGAAAATTTTTACTTTTTGAGCTCATCCCTTGACATCAAAGGATTTCTAAAATTTTTTCCGGATGAGAAGCTGAAATGAAAATTCTAATGTGTTAGGTTGTTAAAGGACACAATACAAACACAGGGGGAAAACAATGGAATTTTCAAATCAACCCATACTCATATGGTTTGTAGTAGGTTATGGCGTATTCATGCTGCTGCTTGGCATGTACTACTCCAAGAAAATCAGTTCGAGTGAGGACTTCATACTCGCTGGCAAGTCTCTGGGACCGGTCGTCCTGATGGGGACATTGCTTGCAACGTGGGTCGGAAGCGGTTCTGTAACGGGTGGACAGAACTCACTGGCATACTCCTTCGGGATATGGCCGGCACTGATGTCGACATTGCCGTCGCTCATCGGTATTGGAACGATCTTCCTCATTTCGTCAAAAATCAAACATTACGGAAAATATACAGTAGCGGAAATATTGGAAGTGAAATATGGCAAGGTGGCAAGTCTGCTTGCAGCCCTGATCATCATTCTCGCTTTCGTGGGCATCGTTTCATACCAGTACCAGGGTCTCGCCTATATACTCAACATCTCGATCGGCATACCGGTAGGCACAGGTACGATTATTGCCGCAGCGATCATCATCTTCCTGGCAGGCATCGGCGGTCTGATGTCCGTGGCGCCGACGGATGCCTTCAGTGCATTCCTCGTCATCTTCGGACTCATCATCGCACTGCCGATTGCCTTGTCAGTCGGTGGAGGATGGAGTGAAATCACATCCAACGTGCCGGAGAGTCACATGAGCGCCACGGGTTCGCTGAGCTTCATTCAGCTGATGGGGTACTACATCCCGACGCTGTTCCTGCTGCTCGGTGACCAGAACATCTATCAGAGGATGTCTTCTTCAATGAATGACAAATCCACCAAGCTCGGTACAGCCGGCTGGATTCTCGGCCTGATCATCGTCACACCGCTGATTTCCATTCTGGCATTCATTTCACGCTCCATGTTCCCGGATATTGAACCGGGCATGGCACTGATTGCCATCACGAGCGTACTCCCGGTCGTCATTGGCGGCATCCTGATTGCCGCACTGACTGCATTCATCGTCACGACAGGCAACTCCTATCTGCTGTCAGCTGCAACGAGTGTCATCTATGATTTCGTCGGCAAGTACATGAAGAAGGACATCAACGACCATCAGAAACTGGTCTACACAAGGGTCCTGATTCCGATACTCGGCATCATCGCATTCCTGTTGACGATGTACTTCCCGACTGTCCTTTCGGTACAGATGTACGCATATACAGTATACGGCGCAGGGATTACACCGGCACTGCTCGCAGTGTTCCTGTTCCCTAAAGTCACGAAACCGGCCGGACTCGCCTCCATGGCATCCGGACTGCTCGCCACATTGTTCTGGGAATTCTTCTATGTACAGTCGACAGGCATCAATTCAGCACTGATCTCGGTACCGATCGCATTCATCGTACTGTTTGCCGTGACGCTGTTTACAAAAGGACAGCATAATGAAATGAAGGAAGTGTCAGAGTAATGGATAGAGCGAAAAGAGTGGAAGCCCTCAGAGAGGTCATGACAGAAAAGAATCTGGATGCTGCCATCATATTCAACTTCGAAAACCAGTTCTATTTCAGCGGACTCAAAGCCATCACCTATTCCCGGCCGATCATCATGGTCGTGGAACAGGCGAGGCAGAGCCTGATCATTCCGAAGCTCGAGGAGAAACACGCGAAGGAGAAGACGGATGCGAATCCAATCCACATCTATCATGAAGTCGAAGGCAGGGGCAGCACAGATTACCATGAACTGTTCGACAAAGTGCTGAATGGCATTGAAGGCAGTCAGGTGGGCATCGAATTCGGTTCCTTGCCGGCTGAACTTGCCTCAGCCATTCAGGAGAAGGGGCACGACCTCGTCGATATCCAGGCCGATATCGTCAAAATGCGCGCCATCAAGAGTGGTGAAGAGATCGACATGATCAAGGAATCCGGCAAGCTTGTGAGCGGCGCACTGAAACATACGCTCGAGAACTCCGGATCGGGAAAGTCGGAACTCGAAATCGACTACCATGGCAACCAGTACCTATTCGAAGAGATTTCAAGGCATCATACCGATTCCACACTGGATTACTTCGTTATGTCTCCGTCAGGGGTCGAACGGACAAACATGCCACACGTATTCTCCAATACACGGAAACTGGAGACGGGCGATGTCATCATCCACAGCCGCCAGGTCGGCCTGAACGGCTACCGGGCGGAATGTGAACGGACATACTTCATCGGCGCGCCGACGGAGGGACAGAGGGAAGCATTCAGAGTCATGCTGGAGGCACACCTCGCTGCACTCGATTTCATCAAGGCGGGCGTCACCGCAAAAGCCGTCAACCAAGCGGCCCTCGATGTCATCAAGGAAGCAGGGTATGACTCCTACGTCTCCCACCGTACCGGACACGGCATCGGCATCGGGCAACATGAAGAGCCCTCACTCCGCTTCGACAACGACCTCGTGCTCGAAGCCGGCATGGTATTCTGTGTCGAACCCGGCATCTACATCCCGGGCGTCGGCGGATTCAGGCACTCCGATACCGTCGTACTGACGGAGGACGGTGCCGAGGTCATCACGGAATATCCGAGGGATCTGGAGAGCATGGTTTTTGAATAGCAGTATAAATGCATAAGAAGAGGGACAGCAGACTGGTTGTAGTCTGCTGTCCCTCTTTTTGCTGCTAATTTAAAATGGGGGAAACCATGGTAATATCATATTTTACCAGGTCATTGGAAATTTTTTCTTCTATGGGTTTGTCAGTGATCAATGTATTTATCTGACTAACCTTGGCAAAAACGGCACTTGAGTTGATACCTATCTTGGAACTGTCGATAATAGCGACAACTTCTCGAGAGTGGTTGACCATTTCTTTTTTAAGTTCAACTTCGTAAAGATTGAAGTCTGTTAGTCCCTTTTCAATAGAAAAGCCGCTTGCAGAAGTGAACATCATATCAATATTGACATGATCCAGAATATCTAGACCAAGCTTACCTTCTATAGAACTAGAGCCGGGAGTGACTACACCACCGATTAGTATCACCGTTATATCCGGGTTTTCTTTAAGTTCAAGGGCAGATTGAATACCACTTGTTACAACAGTCAGTTTTATAGCCTGGTGTTTCAAATAACGAGCGAGTTCGAGTGCAGTTGAACTGGCATCCAGTAATATACATTGTTTCTCTTCAATAAAGCGATAGGCTTCTCTTGCAATTTGATTCTTTTCTTTTCTATTTTTCTTCTCACGTGCAGAAAAACTCATCTCGCCATCTGTATAGTCATTGAGAACAGCGCCCCCGTGTGTCCTCGTTAACAATCCTTCGGTTTCCATTTTTGTCAAATCGGATCGAAGCGTCGCTTCGGATACGCCAATTCGTTTTGCAAGGTCTTTTACTGTAACCCTTTGCTTTTCCTGTAAGTAATGTAGTATTTCATTTCTTCTTTCACTTGCGAACATTTTCATTGATTCCTCATCCTCTTTATTTTTTGCATGTTTATTATATATTCTATCAATAAATTTCCAGGTTATCATTATAGTTTCGTTTATTTTCGAATATATCATTTAACTTATATATGATTTCAATATATTAGAATTATTAAAAAATTAATTGACAATACGAAAATAAATGATAATATTATTCTTATAACAATTGTTGAAAGCGATTGCAAATCATCGTATTATTTCGTTTCAAGTTTTAAAAAATGTGTTTTGAAACTTTTAGTACCTGTATTATATCATATTGATTTTGTGATTTTTCATGATATGAGTGATTTGAAAAGGAATAAGACACCCAAAGTATATTAGAAAGAAGGGGTTGTATGGGATTTAAAGGGTATGACAAGAACTTCAACATCACTGACAGAGTCGCGGTGGTCACAGGAGGTGCAAGTGGTATAGGTCGTGCTGTTGTGGAGTTGTACATAGAAAAGGGAGCTAAAGTTGCGATTCTTGACATGAACGAAAAAGCAAATGAAGTTGCAATGGAGATTGATAGCAAACGTACAGTAGGTATCCAATGTGATGTAACGGATGCTGGCAGTATTACTCAGGCAATAGAAATGGTGCAAGAGAAGTTTGGCAGAGTTGATATCCTTGTAAATTGTGCTGGCATTGCTTTACTGGATGACGCAGAAAATATATCTGATGAATATTGGAAGAAGACTATGGCAATCAACCTGGATGGGCTTTTCAAAGTGACTCAGCAAGTAGGGAACATTATGATCAGTAGTGGTGAGGGTGGAAAAATCATCAATATGGCCTCCCAAGCTGCTTTGATTGCCCTTGATAACCATGTCGCATATAGCACGAGTAAGGCTGGATTGCTTGGAATGACTAAAACGCTTGCTTATGAATGGGCTCAATTCGGCATTACAGTGAATGCAATTTCCCCTACAGTCGTCCTCACAGAACTTGGGAAGAAGGCGTGGGCAGGTGAAAAGGGAGAAAAAGCAAAAAGAGAGATTCCTCTTGGGCGTTTTGGATATCCTGAAGAAGTGGCGGCCATCGCATTGTTCCTAGCCAGTGATGCAGCAAATTTAATTACAGGAGAGAACATTGTCATGGATGGTGGAAACACAATTAAATAAAAGGTAGATAAAATTTTGAGATTACCATTTACTATAGAAAAATTGATAAAGGAGAATTAATGATGAATGAAATAGCTGAGAGTAAAACTGGTCGGGAATCAATGCCTGAGAAAATGAAAGCGGTTGTAGCGTACGCGCCGAAAGATTACCGTTATGAAGAGGTCAGCATACCTGAAATTGAAAATGACAAAGAAATCATCATAAAGCTCGAAGCATGTGGCATTTGCGCAGGAGACATTAAAGCATATGATGGCGCACCCAGTTTTTGGGGTGATGATACGCAACCCTCCTATATCAAGGCGCCTATGATTCCAGGACATGAATTTATCGGACGTGTCGTTGAAAAAGGGGATGCTGTAGATGATTTTGAAGTTGGGGATCGTATCATCTCTGAGCAGATCGTTCCATGCTGGGACTGCAGGTTCTGTAACCGGGGTCAGTATTGGATGTGCGAGAAGCATGATCTTTATGGATTCCAGAAAAATGTTAATGGCGGTATGGCTGAATACATGAAGTTTACTAAAGAAGCAATTAACTTCAAAGTGCCAGAAGAATTGACTATTGAGCAGGCCATACTTATTGAACCTTATGCATGTAGTTTGCATGCAGTACAAAGAGCTCAGCCACAACTCGGAGATGTTGTCGTACTTTCGGGTGCCGGTACGCTTGGACTAGGGATGATTGGCGCCCTAAAGAAGTCAGGACCAGCGAAAATCGTTGTATTAGATATGAAAGATGATCGTTTGGAGCTGGCAAAAAAATTTGGTGCTGATATTGTGATGAATCCAAGCAAGGTGGATGTAGTGAAAGAGATTAAGGATATGACAGAAGGATACGGCTGCGATATTTATATTGAAGCTTCCGGACATCCTAAATCTGTAGAACAAGGTTTACATGCAATCCGTAAACTGGGAACCTTTGTAGAGTTCAGTGTATTTGGTGAACCGGTTACAGTGGACTGGAGCATAATTAGTGATCGTAAGGAATTGGATCTTCTTGGCTCTCACCTGGGCCCATACTGCTATCCAATTGTGATTGACGGTATTGTAAATGGAGATTTTCCAACTGAAGGTGTAGTTACACACCAATTGAAACTAAGAGATTTCGAAGAAGGATTTGAACTCATGAAAAAAGGCGAAAAATCATTGAAAGTCATATTGAAACCGTAGTTCTACTACGAGTCAACAAAGGGGGATGACAAATGACACATCTATCAGCTAATAGTACCTTTCTGGATAAAATAGGTATACCTTCTCATTTGGTATGGGGATATTTCGGAGTATTAATCTTTATGATGGGGGATGGACTTGAACTGGCTTGGATCAGTCCATATCTTGTAGACCAAGGACTTTCAGTTCAGCAAGCAGCTTTTCTAACAACAGCTTACGGGGTTACGATTGCCATTGGTGCATGGTTTTCGGGTGTACTTGTGGAAGGTATAGGACCTAGGAAGACGATGTTGCTAGGTGTAATTTTCTACATTATAGGACATGTACTTTTTGTGGGCTTGGCGATACCGACCTTGAACTACGAGTTGATGGTTCCTACATATGCCATCAGAGGTTTTGGCTACCCACTCTTTGCCTATGCATTTCTTGTGTGGATTACGTATCGTACGCCTCACCAACAACTGGGTAAGGCAGTCGGCTGGTTCTGGTTTGTATTTACAGGTGGGTTGAGTGTGCTTGGCGCATTCTACTCCAGTTGGTCAATACAACTTATAGGGCATGTACCTACATTATGGACAAGTCTTCTCTGGGTGGTTATTGGAGCGGTATTCGCAATTGTAGTAAACCGCGACAAATTAGAATTGAAAGTTAAAAAGGAAAGTAATGCCTCCAAGTTAAAAGAACTATCAAATGGTATTACAATATTGAAACGGGAACCGAAGGTAGCTATTGCTGGTATTGTCCGTATCATTAATCAATCTTCCCAATATGCCTTCCCTTTGTTTCTGCCTATCTATCTAGCCGGATACGGTATAGAGACGACTGTCTGGCTAAACATTTGGGGAACGATATTCATATCAAATATTGTATTCAATCTAATATTCGGCTATGTCGGAGATAAATTTGGCTGGAGAAATACAGTTACATGGTTCGGAGCAGTCGGCTGTGGTGTATTTACGTTATCCCTTTTCTATGCCCCTCAAATCTTCACTGGTAACGTAGTTATGGTTGCGATTATAGGTATGCTCTGGGGAGCGTGTATCGCAGGATTTGTTCCATTGTCTGCCTTAACACCATCACTTGTTGGCGATGGGGATAAAGGTGCAGCAATGTCTATTCTGAATCTAGGCGCAGGTTTATGTGTATTTGTTGGCCCGGCGCTTGTTGCTCTCTTCTTCGATGCCGTGGGTCCTGAAGGATTGGTATGGATTCTTGCCGGATTTTATTTTATAGCAGCTATAATGACCAGATTCTTGAAAATCCCAGAACATAACACGGCGAAAGCGGAAGCCGAAAAAAATACAGCACAGAGTGTCCCATCCACGACAGTCTGATATATAAGGATTTGTAATATTGAGCAAATGATAAAAAGAGTAATGATAAGGAGCAATAATGATGAAGAAGCTGATGAACGACTCTAAAGATATAGTGGAAGAAATGATTGAAGGATATGTTAAGGCCCATCCAGATATTATTCGCCAAGTTCCTGAAAATGCAAGAGCGCTTGTCACCTCCCAAGAAACTAGGGAGAACAAGGTCGGTATCCTAGTCGGCGGTGGCTCTGGACACGAACCGGGTTTCATGGGATATGTCGGTTCAGGTATGGCTGACGGTGTGGCTGTCGGCAATATATTTGCATCTCCCTCGCCTGATCCGATTCTGGAAGTGACTAAGAATATCGACAAAGGTGCTGGTGTTGTTTATCTATATGGCAATTATGCTGGGGACGTAATGAACTTTGGAATGGCAGCTGAGATGGCTGATCTGGAAGAGGACATTCAAGTGGGTATGGCTTTAGCGACAGATGACGTAGCCTCAGCTCCGAAAGAAGAAAAGGAAAAACGTCGTGGTATTGCAGGTGAGTTCTTTATATTCAAGGCGGCAGGTGCTGCAGCAGATTTTGGATATTCACTTGAAGAAGTTGTAAGAGTAGCCAATAAGGCGAATGATAATACTCGTTCCATGGGCGTTGGACTTTCTCCTTGTTCATTGCCTCAGACAGGCGAACCTAGTTTTGTACTAGGTGAAGATGAAATGGAAATCGGACTCGGTCATCATGGAGAACCTGGGCTTGAGAAAGGGAAAATTGAATCTGCAGACAGTGTTACTGATCGTCTGGTCAACGATATTCTGGAAGATATAGAAATAAACTCTGGTGAAAAAGTGGCGGTACTGGTGAATGGCTTGGGCTCCACACCCAGAATGGAACTATATGTTATGTACCGTAGAGTAGAACAGATTCTGAACGAACGTGGTATTGATATCTATCGATCCTATGTCGGAGACTATATTACATCTCTTGAAATGGGCGGTGCCTCAGTAACACTTATGAAATTGGATGATGAACTGGAAGAAGCAATCGACCATCCAGTAAACTGCCCTATGTTTGTCCAAAAATAAAAAGGAGGAATCCACTAATGGAGTTTTCAGCAAACCAATTTAAAAGTTACTACAAAGAGATTATAAGCATGGTTGAAGAGGAGAAAAATTACTTATGTGAGCTCGATCGTAAACTTGGAGACGGAGATCATGGCGTAACAATGTCTATAGGTTGGCAAGCGGTCGATGAAAAGATTGATAATGAACTTGTAGAAGAAGAAGACTGCGGGAAAATCAATATTATGGTTGGAAAAACATTCCTTAATGCAGTTGGATCTTCTGTGGGGCCGCTCTATGCTACAGGTTTCATGAGGGGTGCTAAGGTAGTCAAAGGTAAATCAGTAATCGGTGACAATGACCTTGCAGAATTCTGGATAGCTTTTGCAAGAGGAATACAAGAGCGCGGCCAAGCAGAAGTAGGCGATAAGACAATGGTCGACACATTGGAGCCATTTGCGGATAAGTTGGAGTCTGTTTTTGCGGAAACAAAGGACTTTCGCATAGCATTTAATGAAGCTGTGGAAGCGGGAGAAAAAGGTATGCAATATACGAAGGACATCGTTTCCAAAAAAGGCAGGTCCAGCCGACTCGGTGAACGATCAATCGGAGCACAGGATCCTGGAGCAACCTCTGCCTATTTGATTCTTGCAACTTTCCAGAATTTCATTAAGTCTCATACTGCTCAAGTGGGTTGAGCCATATTCTAAAACAGATAAAACTGGTTGAATACTCGAATTAAATGAATCAGGAATATATATTTCTGATTCATTTTTAAAATCTCAAACGAAAATAAATGAAAGTTAAGTGAAGAGAAAAATATGTAAACGAAATTTAATGAAGTTTTATACATTATTTATTAAAACTGGAGGAATTGAACATGAAAATTGGTATCGGCAGTGATCATAACGGATTTGAGATGAAAGAAGCAGTCAAACATTTTATACAAGAGTCAACAGAGCACGAACTGGTCGATTACGGTTGTCATTCCTGTGCATCAACAGATTATCCGGATGTAGCATTCGAAGTGTCTGAAGAAATTAGTAAGGGAAATCTGGATAGGGGAATTCTTGTGTGTGGAACCGGTATTGGTGTGGCTATTGCTGCTAACAAGTACCCAGGGATTCGCGCTGCAACTGCTCATGATGTGTACTCTGCAGAACGTGCTCAACTCAGTAATAATGCGCAGATTATAACAATGGGTGCTCAAATTATTGGAGAGGAAGTAGCTAAGAAGGTTGTAGAGGCATACTTGAATGTTGAATGGGCAGATGGATCAAAACGCAAGGTGGACAAGATCATTGAAAAAGAGCAGGAGTTTGTTGGTCGCAGTTTTGAGAAGATGGCCACTTCCAATAATCTAGACAGTTAATTTGAAAGGGGGAAATCCAATGCAATCATTATCACTAGAATTTTTGAGAGTGACTGAATCAGCTGCAATTGCTGCATTACCTTGGGTTGGAAGAGGTGATAAAATATCTGCGGATGATGCCGCAACGACTGCAATGAGAAATGCATTGAACACTATTCCGATGCGAGGCAGAATTGTTATCGGCGAAGGTGAAATAGACCAAGCACCAATGCTTTATATTGGTGAAAGGCTTGGAAAAGGTGGTTTTGCTGAAGTAGATATTGCAGTAGATCCGATTGAAGGAACCACTCCAACTGTAAATGCACAAGAGAATGCAATCACGGTTATTGCAGCCGCTCCAAAAGGAAAGCTTCTGCATGCTCCTGATATGTATATGGAAAAACTTGCTGTGGGGCCAAAAGCTAAAGGGAAGATTGATATTGAAGCTTCGTTAATTGAGAATATGAAAGCAGTTGCCGAGGCAAATGGCAAGGATATATCAGAACTGAACGTAGTAGTTCAGAATAGGCCGCGGCATGCTGAGTATATCGATCAAATTAGAAAGTCTGGTGCCAAAGTCCAAATCTTTAACGATGGCGATGTCATTTATGCTGCCGCAACATGTATGGAGCATATTGATATCGATATGTTCCTTGGTATCGGAGGGGCTCCGGAAGGGGTATTGAGTTCAGTAGCAATTAGAGCTCTTGGCGGAGAAATGCAGGCAAAGTTAAAACCTCAAGATGATTTGGAATTAAATCGCTGCAAAGATATGGGTATCGATAACCCGGAAGGGGTTCTTAAACTTGATCAGTTAGTAGAATCGGATGAATGTATATTCATAGCGACAGGTCTTACAGACAGTTTTCTCCTTAATGGAATCAAGTGTAGTGGGCGTTCTTATACCACTCACTCCGTCCTAATTGACGGGAAAGATAAACAGTTGCGTTACATTGAAAGCGAACACAAGTTTGAGACTGTAATACAGACAGTATAGTCGGTAAGTCAGAAGATTTAAAAAAAGAGATTATTTTCTGGCATAAAAGAATTCTAATCTTATTATGAGGGGAACATACCGTAATGCCATTAACTCAAGTTTCTACAGAACAACTATCTATTAATTCCATTCGTACTCTATCCATTGATGCTATTGAGAAGGCAAGTTCCGGACATCCAGGATTGCCTATGGGTGCAGCTCCAATGGCTTACACGCTGTGGACGAGACATATGTTACACAATCCGGAACATTCCAAATGGTTCAACCGGGACCGTTTCGTCCTTTCTGCTGGTCACGGTTCAATGTTACTTTACAGTCTGCTTCATTTATCTGGTTATGATGTGACGATGGAAGATTTAAAAAACTTTCGCCAATGGGAATCACGTACTCCAGGCCATCCTGAAGTACATCATACAGACGGTGTAGAAACCACTACAGGTCCGTTGGGGCAGGGGCTGGCTACCGCTGTTGGAATGGCTATGGCAGAAGCGCATCTCTCTTCAGTATTTAACAAGGAAGATTTTCCTATTGTTGATCATTATACTTTTGCACTTATCAGTGATGGTGATCTGATGGAAGGTATTTCTCATGAAACTGCTTCACTTGCAGGTCATCTTGGGTTGGGCAAGCTGATTGTGTTATACGATTCAAATGATATCTCTCTAGACGGGGAATTAAGCAAGTCATTTTCTGACAACACACAAATGCGGTTTAATGCTTATGGATGGCAAGTGCTTAGCGTTGACGACGGAAATGATACCGAAGACATAGGGGGTGCTCTGGAAAAAGCAAAAAGCAACATTGATCAGCCTACATTGATTGAAGTTAAGACCACTATTGGTTTCGGCTCCCCAAACAAGTCTGGATCTTCTGAATCTCATGGTGCACCCCTCGGTGAAGAAGAAGTGAAATTGACTAAAGAATATTATGGTTGGGCACATGAGCCTTTTGATGTGCCTAAGAGTGTATATGAAGACTTTAATGAAAAAGTCATTAAAACAGGTGCAGAGGCAGAAAGTAACTGGAACCGTTTATTTGAAGGATATGAAGAAAAGTATCCGGAGGATGCTAAACAGTTAGCTTTAGCAATGAACGGAGAATTACCTCAAGATTGGGAAAAAAACTTGCCGACATATGAAGAGGGTAAAGATGTACTCGCTACACGTGCTTCCTCAGGAGAAGTGTTAAACGCAATTGCTGAGGCAGTGCCGAATTTCCTTGGAGGCAGTGCCGATCTTGCTGGGTCCAATAAGACACTGATTAAAAATCAGAAAGACTTCTCAAGAAAGAGTTTCGAAGGCCGCAATATATGGTTTGGGGTTAGAGAATTCGCTATGGCTGCTGCACTTAATGGTATGGCGCTTCATGGTGGTCTTAAAGTTTATGCGGGAACATTTTTCGTTTTCAGTGATTATCTTCGTCCGGCAGTGCGTTTATCTGCGCTTATGCAATTGCCTGTCACTTATGTTTTTACACATGATTCAATCGCTGTGGGTGAAGATGGTCCTACACATGAGCCAGTCGAGCACCTTGCATCTCTCCGTACAATGCCTGGATTATCAGTGATTCGACCTGCAGATGCAAATGAAACACAAGCAGCATGGCGTCTTTCAATGGAATCTAAGGATAGGCCAACTGCATTGGTACTGACAAGGCAAGACCTTCCCACTCTTGAAGGCACACAAGAAAATGCATACAAAGGTGTAGAAAAAGGTGCATATGTGGTAAGTAAGGAAAGCAAAGACGTACTAGATGCAATTCTACTTGCTACTGGCTCTGAAGTTCAATTAGCTGTCAAAGCCAAAAAAGCTTTATCTGAAAAGAATATAAATGTTCGTGTGGTCAGTATGCCATCTTGGGACAGATTTGAAGAACAAGACGAAGCATATAAAAATGAAATCATCCCCCCGAATGTGAAGAAACGCCTCGGGATTGAAATGGCCTCTCCCTTCGGTTGGAGGGAATACGTTGGAGATGAAGGAGAAGTCCTCGGAATAGACACTTTTGGAGCTTCAGCAAAAGGTGAAAGAATCATGGAAGAGTGCGGGTTTACCGTAGAGAATATAGTGAAGATTGTAGAAGATATGCTAATTTGATATTTTTGTGGGCTCACTTTTGAAGTGAATTGAACAGTTTAATTTAGAAAAGAGTCATAATCTGATTTTCTAGAATACAAGTGCAAATCCTTGAAGTCAGAAATACAGAAATTTGCATTTAGTTATTACCGCTTTATTTGCAATCTGCAATCTCCACTTTCAATCCACCTGCATAATAAGGCCCTCAGCTAACCGAGGGGCAGAGAAGTTGATGGCACTTTCTACGATGGAGAGTATAGCTGAATTCAGCCTGTAGCAAGTAATGGTTTGGCATCTATATTTCGGGCGTCGGCGGATTCAGGCACTCCGATACCGTCGTACTGACGGAGGACGGTGCCGAGGTCATCACGGAATATCCGAGGGATCTAGAGAGCTTGATCATAAAATAATTCGATTTGAAGTCCCTTCCGGCACATTCCATCCGGGAGGGGCTTCTTTATGGAATGGATATAGAGTGTATAGTATCCATAATGTTTCATTTTGTTCACCATTTTGGAAATAAAGGATAAGCAATTATGATGAAAATACCCTATAATGTAGTGGGCGGGTAAAATTACTTGTACATACATGGTGGGGGAGAACGTCGTGGTCCATAAAGGTCAATCTTACTATGCAGCTGGTCAGCATAGTGTAAAAGCAATGGCGCGTATCGAAAAGGAAATTGATGTCTGTCAGAAAACAATTGTATATTATGAAAAAAGACTCTTCGATTACCATGAGAATGATCTGAGCCATAATTATGAGGATACGTTGCGGCGGTATGAAAACCTGAAGGCAGACCGGCTGTCAGACCGTTCTGCTGTTGATTCACATAACTGGAAGGGAAAACTTCATAACTTCATGACTTCCTGCCATAGCTTAATCCGGAGCTCAGTGGTGACGGGTGTCGCAGCTGTTTTAATGGCTGTCGCTCATATCCTGTATGTCGGCCTTGATTTTGGCCTTATGGGAATCATTTTGCTACTCACATTGAGCAGCGGCATCGGAATGACATGGATGATTGCCGACTGCATCCTTCAACGCCGGAGTGCTCAAGTGGTGAAAAGAAGTGCCGAAATGGAACTGGATGCCATTGAAGCAAAAATGGCCGAGATGGCTTCACAGTATGAATCCATCATCGTTTCAAACAGGAAGCGTGCCATCACCCTCTTCCGAAAGCAGGAACAGCTGATCAGGCAGACAGAGGTGGAGCGTCATCAGGAAGCGGCAGGCTTTGATGACCAGAATGACACAGTCATATGGAATAAGCGGCTGGTATGATAGAGGGCAGAGGAATCTGCTCTTATTTTTTGCATTTTTTGAGGTGCGGAGCACTGTCTGAAAGGGTATATGATAAGAGGGAATATAGAGGGCTGAATTATAAAATACAGCAGACAGTGATAGAATGCCTGTAAGAGACAGGAAATCCAATCTGATCCATAGAGGGGAGGTGCTGTATGAACATGCGATGGCTGATGCTGATTGTGGCAGCCCTGTATCTTTCAGGCTGTGGAATGAAGGAAACTGAAGAGACCGGATCCCGATCTGAAGAGAGCACGGCTGAAGTGCCAGATGAGCCTTCAGAAGCATCCGAAGAATCGGAAGAGACATTCACCTCGCCGGAATCGATGACGGCTGAATCCATAGTTGAGGCTGTGGAGGCCCGGTCCGAAGAGAATGTCAACTACTTCCTCCACACCCGGGTTTCCATGGAATACGAGGATGAGACACAGGTGTCGGAGACGAAGGAGTGGTACCACAAGGAAGGGGAGAAGGATTTCGTTCGCCGGGAAGTATATAATGAAGGGATGCCTGTACAGTACTATGTGAATGACGGCGAAAAGGCATGGCAATACAGCGAAGGGGATTCTGTGGCCTACGTCAGTGATGTGACGCGGGGCGGAGACATGATGGCCCGACCTTCCGGAGTCATAGGCAACCGGCTCCGCAACTATCAGGAGGGCCATACGATGGCACTTGAGGAGACCGTGGAGATTGCCGGTCACGCCGGATATCATATCGCTTTTACACCAAAGGAAAATCCAGGGCAAACAGCGCTTGATGTCTACCTTAATGTCAATAATGGGTTGATTTTAAAGGAAGTCATGATTCAGGATGGCCACCAGATGGTGTATGAACTGATCGCCTTTGAAGGGGATGTTGAGCATTCACCTGAACGTTACGCGATCAATCTGCCGGAAGACGTAGAGGTCATTGATATGTCCCAGCCGGAACATGATACGGATCTAGACAGTTTCTGATGAATCATTGGAAGCATTATGACCCTGTCACCCATAAAGGCTGACAGGGCAGCTTTTTGTCATTCCTATTGGATGGAATGGGTAAAAATATAATAAAAAAATCATGGCGCAGGTGGAATATCGTATCTGGGGTATGCTATAATCAATTTGGACATTTTTCCAATACATATCTAAAACTTGCCGACATAGTTTAATGGTAGAACACAGCCATGGTAAGGCTGCAATGCGAGTTCGATTCTCGCTGTCGGCTTAGGCGTTCACATGATGGCCATCGTTTCAGTTGCTGTATCTGCAGCAGTCGGAAGCGGTGGCCTTTTTTGTTGGATGAATGTATATCCTTGCAGTGTGTGGCAGTGCTACAATGGAAGAAAGAGAAATAGTATGGGGGTTTGAAAATGTCAAACGTAGCAGGATTCTGGGTAAGGCTCGGCGCACGGCTGCTTGATGGCCTGTTGATTGGAATGGTGGTCGGGACGCTCGTCTTTCTGTTCCAGCTAGACACGAGCAGCCAGGCTGTACAGACGGGTGAAAGCGTAGTTGCAGCACTGTATTTTGTACTGATGCCTGTGTTCCTTTATGGTTACACCGTTGCCAAGCGGGTGCTCAATATCAGGGTCGTGAGGAAAGATGGAACAAATGTGGGCTTTGGAACAATGGTTGTACGTGAAGTCATCGGCGGATTCATCTATGGCATCACATTCGGTATTGCACTGATCGTCTCGGCATTCATGGTGGGATTGAGGGAAGACAAGCGCAGCATCCACGATCTCCTTGCCGGCACGTATGTCACATATGACAGGCCGGAACATTGGGAGTAGAGCAGTAAATTATAAATTTCTATGAACAGCATATGATTCACTAATCAAATGAAAGACGCGGCAAGGGGTTTATCATCGTCCTTTGCCGCGTCTTGTTTATTATTATCCTAAAGCTATTTTTACCCATCTCGCATGGCTAATGGAGTAGTTCATTTTCTTCTCTTTCAAGTCTGTCCAGAATCTCCTGCTTACCTTCAGTTTTTCTAGGAATATCAAATTTGCGTTTACCCTTATGGAAATCGGGATCAGCTTTTTTTACGGCTTTTATTGCGATATCTCTTCGACGATTGTTCTGTTCATCTAAGTTCTTTAGATTATATGTTTTCATTGTAACAACCACCTCTTATTACATTATACACTGATTTAAAAAACCTCCAAATCCAGTAGCCAATGAGTTTAAGACAGAAAGTTTTTTGGAGGTTGCAGTAAAAAAAGTTTAGAATATTCAGTTTACAACCGACTGTTTAGTGTAATAGTAACTATAGAGACGTTTTTTAGCAGAACGGTATAACACTATAAGGGGGACGGGAACATGCCATTGAATGTGGCCCAAAAGTTGATTCAGGACCATCTCGTTTCGGGAGAAATGAAGCCCGGAGAAGAGATTGGACTGAAGATCGACCAGACGTTGACGCAGGATGCGACGGGTACGATGGTGATGCTGGAACTGGAAGCGATGGGCATAGACAAGGTGAAGACGGAAGTCTCTGCACAGTATGTCGACCACAACCTGATACAGGATGATCATCGGAATCCCGATGACCATCAGTTCTTAAGGAGTGCGGCACAGAAATTCGGCGTACACTACAGCAGACCCGGCAACGGCGTCAGCCACCCTGTGCATATGCAGGAACTGTCGATACCTGGCAAGACGCTGCTTGGCTCGGACAGCCATACATGCGCGAATGGGTGCATGGGAATGCTCGCGATGGGGGCCGGCGGCATCGATGTGACGATGGCCATGGCTGGGGAACCGTACTACGTGGAAATGCCCCGCATCATGGGTGTGAAACTGACAGGGAAGCTGCCGGACTGGGTCAGTGCGAAGGATGTCATTCTTGAGATGCTGCGCCGCCACACTGTGAATGGAGGCGTCGGCAGAATCATCGAGTATTACGGCCCTGGACTCGATGACCTTTCTGCAATGGACCGGCACGTCATCGCCAACATGGGTGCTGAACTCGGCGCAACGACATCGGTTTTTCCATCAGATGAGGAAGTGAAACGCTTCATGGAGACACAGGGACGCGCCGATGAGTGGGTCGAACTGAAGGCTGACGAAGGGGCAGAGTATGACGACCATGATGAAATCAACCTCTCGGAACTGGTGCCGCTGATTGCGAAGCCGACCAGCCCGGACAACGTGGTCTCTGTCGAGGAGATTGCAGGGCAGGAAATCTACCAGTCATACATCGGCTCTTCCGCAAACCCGGGGTATCGGGACTTTGCGGTCGCAGCAGAAATCGTCAAAGATAAACAGATTGCCAACGGCATTTCATTCGACATCAATCCGACATCACGCCTACTGCTCCAACAGCTGGTGGAGAATAAACATATCGCCAGTCTGCTTTCCTCAGGTGCACGGCTGCACCAGGCAGGATGCAACGGCTGTATCGGTATGGGACAGGCACCGGCGACAGACCAGAACAGTCTACGGACGACCCCGAGGAACTTCCCGGGACGATCCGGAACGAAGGAGGACAAGGTTTTCCTCTGCAGTCCGGAAATTGCAGCCGCTTCGGCGCTGACCGGTGTCATCACCGACCCGCGGACACTCGATATGGACTACCCAGAAATACCAGAAGCCGCAGCCATCAAAACGAATGAAATGCTCGAAGCCCCTCCGGAAGACACCAGCAACATCGAAATCACGAAGGGACCGAACGTGTCGACCATCCCGGATTTCGATCCAATCGAGGACAACTTCGACATGCCTGTGCTGCTCAAGATGGATGACAATATCTCGACGGATGAAATACTCGCCGGCGGATCAAGGGTACTGCCATTCCGCAGCAACATTCCAAAAATCAGCACATTCGTATTTGAAGGCATCGATGAGACCTATACGGAAAGGGCAGAGGAGAAGCTGGAAGAAGGCGGACACATGATTGTGGCCGGCAACAACTATGGCCAGGGTTCGAGCCGTGAGCACGCGGCACTTGCGCCCAGGTATCTCGGCCTGAAAGTGGTGCTGGTCAAAGACTTCGCCAGGATCCACCTGCAGAACTTGATCAACTTCGGTATTCTGCCGTTGACCTTCGCTGACCGAGAAGACCATAAGAAGATCGATGAGGGGGATGTCATCGAGTTCAGGAATGTCCATCAGGCCATCCGGGACGGAAACACATTCACCGTCCGGCTGAAGGACTCCGGTGAAGAGATTACGGTCAAGCACAGCATGACCAGCCGGCATCTTGATATCATGCTGGCCGGAGGCATCATCAACTGGGCGAAACAGCGACAATAATTTGGGAGAACAAAGGCTCTTTTATAGAGCCTTTTTATTTTGAGTCTACACTTCTGATATAATTCATGTATATGAAAGTGAGGGATACATAATGAAGAAAGTGATAATGGATGTCGACACGGGCGTCGATGATGCGCTGGCCATCCTGTATGCGCTGGAGAGCAGGCAGCTTGATGTACTGGGCATTACGACGGTGAACGGCAATGTGCCGCTTGAAATGGTAAACGTGAATACACTGAAGATACTGTCTCTGGCGGGCAGAGAAGAGATTCCCGTGCAACCGGGTGCGGATCGGCCGCTGCTGAGGGAATCGGAGCACGTCCACCATATCCATGGAGATGATGGCATCGGCAACGCACTGGACGGCTTCGAACATAACAACCAATGCGAGGCACAGTTTGCTGCGGACTTCATCATTGAACAGGCGAAAAATCATCCGGGAGAAATCACGCTGATCGCCGTCGGCCCCTTGACCAACCTGGCATTGGCATTCAGGAAGGAACCGAACCTCTCCAAATGGCTCAGTGAAGTGGTCATCATGGGCGGACTGGTGTCTGAAGCAGGCAGAGGGAACAAGCTGCCGAACTCGGAGTTCAATATCTTCACAGATGCCGAGGCGGCACGGATCGTCTTCCACAGTGGAGCGGAGACCACACTTGTGAGCCTTGATGTGACGAAACAAACACTGCTTTCAAGTTATGATGTCGAAGTGCTTGAAGGCAGGAAGTACCACGACTTCGTCAGGCAGTCGACGGAAGTCTACCGCGCCTTCAGCAAGGAGAGGTTCAACCTAGACGGCTGTGCACTGCACGACCCGCTTACGGTCGGGTACGTCCTGAACCGTGACTTCCTGAAGACGGAGAAGCACTATGTCGATGTGGAGACAATCAGCCCGCTCGGCTATGGCCAGACCATCTGCGACTTTGGCGGTCTTTTGGGCAAGGAACCCAACGTCACTATATGCACCGATGTGGACGGAGAAGCGTTCGTTGCGCATTTCCTGGAGACGCTTGGCAAGGAAGGGTGATCTGCCTGTTAGGGGTGGTTCAAAATTAGAATCTTGAAAAGCACCCTATCTCTCATTGTACGACTGGTTTATCGGATCATGATTGTATTTTGTAACGAAATAATTTAGAATGATAAATATAGGGCAATGATTCAAATTCACTTGCCGCAAAGATCCACCAACTGAATAAAACCGAAATCACTGGAAGAGCCTTTGTGAAAGGCTGAGATCAAAGTATCGACTTTGGAATTCCTTGAACCTGATCCAGTTCATACTGGCGTAGGAAAGTGACGTTACTTAAAAATATCTGCGTTATTTTTCTACATGAAAAATAACGCTTTTTTATTTGGGGTGTAAATATCTTTATCGCAATTACACATGACAAAGTACTGACCAGTGAAGATATTGAGCATTTTATGAACATTGAGCCTGTCGTTGACCGGTTGCTTTTGAGGACACGTATGAATTCAGTTGGGCTGATATTCTTCCTCAATATGCTGGTGAATAAGGGGTTCCCGAAGGATAAACTGATCATCCATAGCAACATCCGGGTGTTGGAAGCGCTTCGGTTGAAAGCCATTCACTTCAAAGAAGGGGATCCGATGGCATATGCCTATAAAGCGAGGCATCCAGAGATATCTGTCAGCATGTCGACACATTCCATGAAAAGCATCAGTGAGGCCAGGGAGAATGGTCTGGATCATGTCTTCTTTGGTCACGTTTTTGAAAGCGCTTCTAAAAAGGGAGTGCGACCGAGATCTTTGGATGAAATGGAGCGGGCTGTAGATATGGACATTCCGGTCATGGCTATCGGTGGAATTGGTCAGCACACGATAGGCGATTTGCCCGATGGGTTCAGCGGCATATGTGCCATTTCATTATTTATGGATCACAATCTTGAAGAAATCAGAGCAGTAAGAAGGGCGTGGTATGAGAATGTATGATGTTGCAGTTGTAGGATCTGGTGTCATTGGCATGTCCATAGCAAAAGCACTTGATGAATACGGCTTGAAAATAGCGGTAATAGACCGTGATGAGCCGGGTAAGCATGCTTCATATAAAGCCGGTGGCATGCTCGGTGCCCAGAATGAATTCAATGAAGACGGGGCTCTTTTCAGAATGGCCCTTGCATCGAGAAGCAGATTTGAGGCTCTGAGTCGGACATTCCTGGAAGAACATGATCTGGATATCGAATTCAGACAGGGGGGACTGATCAAGATGGCGGCAGATGAGGATGATATTCCTGATCTCGAATCCCAGTATCAATTTCTCAACAGCCATGATCCGCGGGTCCAGAAATTGAGCGAGCCGGCACTCGATAATTTGACACAGGGGTCGGTCGTATATCGCAATCTATCCATCCATATTCCAAATGATGGACAGATTAATGCATGGAAATATACCAGGGCACTGCTTACCTCAGTCATCACAAAAGGAATCGACCGTTTCTGCAGGACTGAAGTCCATCAGATATCGAAAAGATTCGATTCCTACATGCTGAAGACTTCAGCCGGTGATATCCATGCAGATAAAGTGATAGTTGCCGGAGGCGCATGGAGTGGGAAGTTGCTGGAAACTTATGATATATCACCCATGATTTCAGGTGTAAAAGGAGAGGTGCTGCTTGTTGAACATGAGGGTCTGAATATCGACCAGACAGTATTCATGACCAATGGATGCTACATCGTCCCCAAAAATAAAAATCGATTTCTGATCGGAGCGACAAGCTACTTCAATGATTTTTCAGTGGGCGTATCGGATGTCGGGACAGAATGGTTGAAAACTCAGGCCACAGCGACCATACCGGTACTTGCTGAAAGCCGCCTGCTGAAGAAATGGTCTGGTGTACGTCCATATACGGTTCGCGAACAACCAATCATGGACGAACTGAACAATGGACTCTTTGTCATCACCGGACACTATCGAAATGGCATTCTGCTATCACCACTCATTGGAGATCTCGTTGCGGACTGGGTCATCAAAAATCAGAGGCCCGAACTACTCAGGCCATTCCAAGTCACCAGAGGAGGTGTGGGTAATGGAATGTAGAATCAACGGGGATTCATTTTCTTTTGAGTATGAAATGAGTATCCATGAAATATTGGAATCGCTTGAACTGGATCATGACCGAATCATTGTCGAGCACAATAATGTGCTCATAAAAAAGAAGGATTTCAATGAATATATCGTAAGAGAAGCAGATAGGCTGGAACTATTAGAATTTGTAGGAGGCGGTTAATTTTGTTTAAGATAGGACCTTTTGAATTGGAATCAAGATTACTCTTGGGGACAGGCAAGTTTGAAAATGAGGAAATACAATCCGGTGCGATAGCCGAATCAGGAACGGAGGTACTTACTTTTGCCGTCAGACGCATGAATCTGTATGGCAAGAACCTTCCGAATCCTCTGGCAAACGTGGATTTGAATGATTTTATCACTTTTCCCAATACAGCTGGGGCAAAAACGGCTAAAGAAGCTGTAAGAATTGCCGAAATCGCAAGCCATGCTGGTGTATGTGACATGATCAAAGTCGAGGTGATTGGAGATGACAAGACCCTGCTCCCCGACCCTCTCGGCACATACGAAGCATGCAGGGTACTTCTGGAAAAAGGCTATATCGTATGCCCCTATACTTCAGATGATGTAGTGCTGGCGAGAAAGCTGGAGGAGCTCGGCGTCCATGCCATCATGCCCCTCGCATCCCCCATAGGCACCGGCCGTGGTATCAACAACCCCCTCAATATGAGGTATATTGTTGAACAGGCAAATGTACCTGTTATCGTGGATGCGGGAATCGGCTCGCCGAAAGATGCATG
Organism: Salinicoccus sp. Bachu38; assembly: GCF_038561955.2. Taxonomy (NCBI): domain Bacteria; kingdom Bacillati; phylum Bacillota; class Bacilli; order Caryophanales; family Staphylococcaceae; genus Salinicoccus; species Salinicoccus bachuensis. Next base: position 737,094 of record NZ_CP138333.2, read on the forward strand.
CCATGCGATGGAGCTCGGTGCAGATGCAGTACTATTGAATACGGCAATATCTGCTGCAAAAGATCCGGTCAAAATGGCAAGTGCGATGAAATTGGGGATAGAAGCCGGAAGGCTGAGTTATGAAGCTGGGAGGATTCCAGTGAAGTATACTGCACAAGCATCCAGTCCCGCCGACGGGCTTGGATTTCTATGATGGAACGCTACAATAGACAGGCAAGTTTCGCCCCCTTCGGGACAGAGGGCCAGCATCAGCTGATGAAAACACGGATAATGATCATGGGAGGCGGCGCATTAGGCAGTCATCTGGCAGAACAGCTTGCCCGTATGGGAGTGGGTCATCTGACGGTCATCGACATGGATGTCGTGGAACTGTCCAATTTGCATAGACAGGCGCTCTATGATGAACATGATGCCGAATCCATGTCTCCGAAGGTCGAGGTACTGAAAAAGAATATTGGCCGAATCAATCGACATGTCGGATTTGATGCTCTGCATGTCGAACTAACCCCGCGTAACATCGAAGAAATATTGAATGTTTATCAGCCGGATATCGTATTGGATGGCATGGACAACTTTGAGATGCGATTTCTAATCAACGAAGCATGTCATAAGCTAGGCATTCCATGGGTTTATGGTGCAGCGGTAGGAAGCAAAGGTACAGTATATGCCATGGACTACACTGGACCTTGTTTGAAATGCATGCTCGATATCATTCCCGACACAGGGGAAAGCTGTGCAATCAACGGAGTGCTTCCACCTGCCATACACCAGGTCATAAGCTACGAAATCGGCGAAGTGATCCGGTATGCCTCAGGAGAAGGGTTCTCTAAAAAACTCATATCTTTGGACATTTTTACAATGAAGAACCAGACGATGGACATCGATGGCTTGAAAGATGGGAGCTGTCCTGTCTGTGACAGAAGTGAATATGAATTGTTGAATAAAAAAGAAAGCGGTCCTATTGAGGCATTGTGTGGAGGAACATACATGTTCAGGTTGAAAAGGACTGCCTTCGACAGTGCAGAATATCTACCTGGTAATATCAAGAAGGAAACTCCCTTTGTAAAGCTTATCAGTTATAAAGATATAGAAATGACCGTATTTCAGGATGGTCGGATGAACGTGTATGGAATCCCATCAGATGACTTGGCCTACGATTTTTATAGGACACTTTTAAAGTCTATCAGATGACCATTCCTGTCGGGAGAATTCATTATCGGGGGATTCATGATGGTGGCCGATCTTAATGATGTGCTTAAAAAAGTCCATTTAAAAAAGATAAACCTTCCGGAAGCTGATTGGCTTCCGGGAGGTTTATTTTTAAATTGTTTATAAGTAAAGCGACCCGCCCCGGCTCCCGTCCACATGGGATGGCGAGGGAGGGTGCTCTGTCTTATGAAAGACTGTTGATCTGCAGGTAGAACTGCGCTTCCTGAAAATTATAGACAAGCTTTGAATAATCGAACGCTTCCCCATTTGGAAGGTGATAGACCGATTCGTAGTACAGCGCAGGATCTCCGGTTCTCAATGCCAGCAGATCCGCTTCAGTTTTTGTGAGCTTCCCGATATGGAAGAAGTTGTCCGAGAAGCCGATCTCCAGTTTCAACCCTTCCCTGAGGTAGGTGAATATGGATTCCGAGACAATCTGTTCATTCAGGAAAGGAACGACGGATTTCTTATAGTATGACTCCTCAATGCACAGCCGCTGTCCATGGATGAAACGCAGCCGCTTTACATAGTAGACATCTTCTCCAGCTGAAATCGAAAGATTGGCCATGACTTCTTCCGACGGTTTCACCACTTCGAGGTTGAGGACTTCAGACGTAAGCTGAAATTCATTAAGTCCGGATCTGAATCCCTGATTCTCATCGAGGTTGATATAGCCTTTCCTCTTATGCCGCCTGACGAAAATACCGCTGCCTCGCACCTGATAGATGATCCCTTTCATCTCCAGCAGCTCAAGCGCTTTTGTGATCGTGCTTTTGCTTACTTCATAATTTCTTCTGAGTTCTTCAAGCACAGGCAGCTTATCCCCCTGCTTTAATTTATTGTCAACGATGTAGTGCTCTATATCGTCGGCAATCCTCTGGTACTTCAGCATCTTATCCTTCATCTTATAACATTCCTTTATTTGGGCATCTTTATGTCTTCCTTTATATTATAACACCGATGATCCAATGATTTGTTTAAAATAAATTATATTTGTCTTGATAAATTGTACCGATACAATTATAATTAACTCAAACAAACAAAGGGGTGTGGTATTGATGTCAGGAAAAGTACGGGATTATCCCAAACTCGCCAGAGATATTCTGGATGCAGTCGGTGGGAAGGGGAATGTTTCAAATGTTGCGAGATGCGCTACACGATTGCGCATAGTATTGAAGGAAGACCGTCCTGAAGCGAAGAAAATCGTTTCCGAAATGCCTGGGGTCATCAGCGTAGTGGAAAGGGGCGGACAGTTCCAGGTTGTCATCGGACAGCATGTCGGTGAAGTCCACCAGGAATTTCTGGATCTGACGGACCTGGATTCGAACACCCAGGTGGAGGGTGAAAAGCCGCAGGGGACGATTGTGAACCGGGTCATTGCCACCATGTCGGCCGTATTTGCGCCATTCATCTACATCTTGGCGGCAGCCGGTATTCTTCAGGGGCTGCTGATTCTGATAAACCTTGTATTTCCGGCTTTTGCGGAAACGGGGACATATGAAGTGTTCAGCCTGATTTCATGGGCACCGTTCGTATTCCTGCCCATCCTGATTGCAATTACGGCTTCGAAGCACTTCAGATCGAACACCTACATCGCAATCGCTGCCACTGGTGCACTTGTGAGTCCGACGCTTGCCGAATTGGCCGGCCGTGTCGGCGAAGGGGAGACGGTTTCATTTCTTGGGTTTGCGCTCAGTGAAACCACATATACATCGACTGTACTGCCGGCACTGTTTCTGGTATGGGGATTGTCCTATCTGGAAAGATTCCTGGACAGGAGCATGAACGAGACGATCCGTCCGCTGTTCACACCGTTTTTTGCACTCATCATTGCGGTGCCTCTGGCGATACTGGTGATTGGACCATTGACTGCAGCTGGAGCGAACCTGATTGCGGACGGCTACAACGTACTGTCCAACAGCTTCCCTGCATTGGCCGGCGCCCTGATTGGTGCATTCTGGCAGGTATTCGTCATCTTCGGCGTCCACTGGGGTGTGACACCGATGGTTTTGGCCAACTATGACCAGTATGGCATGGATTCCTTCCAGGCCTATCAGACGATTGCTGTCATCGCCCAGGTGGGTGCGGTGCTCGGCGTGATCATCAAAACGAAGCGCAAGGAAATCAAGCAGGTGGGGACGTCTGCTGCCGTAACCGGGCTCTTCGGCATCACGGAGCCTGCCATCTACGGTATTACGCTGAGGTTCAAGAAACCGTTCATCATCGGCAGCATTTCCGGTGCGATCGGATGTATCGTAGCAAGCTTCTTCAACCCATACTACTTCGCGTATGCAGGGCTGCCGGGCCCGCTGACTCTCGTCAATGCCATAAGTTCCGACTATCCATCCTCGATCTGGGGCGTACTCATCGGTGTGGCCATCGCCATCGTCCTGCCGATCGTCCTGATCCAGGTATTCGGATACGGAGATGACACGGCCAAACAGGCGGGAAGCGATGAACTGGTCGAGGAGCAGAACGAAACGGGCGACATCCAGGATCCGGCTATGACGGCAAAGAATATCATGAACGAAGAGAATGTACTGATACCGGTCAAAGGCAGTCTGGTGAAACTTGAGGATATTCCGGACCAGGTATTCGCCTCGGGAGCCATGGGCAAAGGTGTGGCGATCGAGCCGGAGGATGACAAGGTGACAGCACCGTTTGAAGGGGAAGTCACATTTGTGGCTCCGAGCAAGCATGCCATCGGCCTCAGGTCGACGGGCGGCGTGGAAGTGCTGATACATGTCGGACTGGATACGGTGGAATTGGATGGGAAGCCGTTCAATATCGAAGTGTCCGTCGGTGATCATGTGGAAGCGGGAGATCTGCTGATGGCATTCGACAGGGAGATGATCGGTCAGAAAGGGCTCAGATCCCTCATACCGGTAATCGTGACGAACACGAAAGATTATGCAGATATCGTATTATCAGAGACGATTGCTGCTGACAAGATCATGCTGACAATAGTAAAATAGGAGGATTTTTATGAGTAGATTTCCAGAAGGTTTCAAATGGGGCGGTGCATTCGCTGCCCATCAGTTCGAAGGGGGCTGGGACCAGGACGGCAAGGGTCCAAGTGTTGTGGATGTGATGACGGCAGGTGCCCATGGTGTACCGAGGGAGATTATGGAAACAATCGAGGCAGGCAAGTTCTACCCGAATCATGAAGCGGTCGATTTCTATAATAATTACAAGAGTGACGTGAAACTGTTCGCCGAAATGGGGCTGCAGTGCCTGAGGACATCCATCGCCTGGTCGAGGATATTTCCGCAGGGAGATGAATCCGAGCCCAACGAAGCGGGCCTGAAGTTCTATGATGACCTGTTTGATGAACTGCTGAAACATGACATAGAGCCTGTCATCACGCTTTCCCACTTTGAAATGCCGCTTCATATCGCCAGGGAATACGGCGGTTTCAAAAGCAGGGAGACGGTCGGCTTCTTTGTCAAATTCGCTGAAACCGTCTTCGAAAGATACAAGGATAAAGTGAAGTACTGGATGACTTTCAATGAAATCAACAATAAGATGGACTACAACAACCCGATCTTCCTCTGGACAAATTCCGGCGTCAGTGTAGAAGACGGTGAAAATCCGAAAGAGGTCATGTATACGGCGGGGCACCATGAACTCGTGGCCAGTGCCCTGGCTGTGGCGAAAGGGAAGGAAATCAATCCGAAATTTGAGATCGGCGGTATGGTTTCCCATGTGCCGATCTATCCATACTCTGCGAGGCCCGATGATGTGATGCTTGCAGAGGAATACATGAGACAGCGTTATTTCTTCCCTGATGTACATGTACGGGGAGAATATCCAAGGTATGCACTCAAGGAATTCGAGAGGGAAGGATTGAACATCCCGATTCTTGAAGGCGATGAAGAAATACTGAGGAACGGGACGGTCGACTATCTGGGCTTCAGCTACTATATGTCCACCACGGTGGACAGCCAGGTCACCGCAGACCATAAAGGTGACATAGTGAATGGCGGATTGCCCCACGGGGTCGACAATCCATTCATCGAATCCAGTGACTGGGGCTGGGCGATTGACCCCGTCGGTCTGCGATATGCACTGAACCGCCTGTACGACCGCTATCAGATTCCACTGTTCATCGTGGAAAACGGATTTGGTGCCATCGACCACGTGGAGGAGGACGGTACGATCCAGGATGATGCCCGCATAGAGTATCTGGGTGCCCATATCAAGGAGATGGAAAAAGCGGTGAACTACGATGGTGTGGAACTGATCGGATATACGCCGTGGGGCGTCATGGACATCGTTTCGTTCACCACGGGTGAAATGAAAAAGCGGTACGGCATGATCCATGTCGATCGTGACAATGAAGGAAATGGTACGATGAAGCGGAGCAGAAAAGCTTCTTTCGACTGGTATCGGGCTGTCATAGAATCGAATGGGTCTGAATTGAAATCGATGGTATCGACGGAATTTTCCTGAACAGTGATGGAAGTTTCAACCGGGAACTATTCTCCAACACCAAAAGCCGAGTGAAAGATGTGGTTTTGAAATAGCTTATGTAAAAAAGATGTCGCAGGCTTTGACCAGCCTGCGACATCTTTTTTTAATGCAATATACTGCTCTTTCATCAGCGCTTCAGCATGGCGTCCTTCGGATAGGCGTCCCGTCTTTCCTTGTACAGCTTATAGAGTGCATTCTGACTCGGCTGCTCCACATAGCGATAGATGCCGTATGCCATCAGTATGCTGACGCCAATCGGCACAAGCATGTAGATTTCATGGACCAGGCCGAATGATTCCATCCGGTTGATCATGACATATCCGATATTCTGATGGACCAGATAGACCGGATATGAGATGGTGCCGAAGAAGACGAGCACCTTCGAACTCAGGAACTTCAGGTTGCCATTCAGTATGAGGTGGAACACCCCGATGAACAGGAGGGTGAACAGTGCGTTCTCGATACTGTGGAAAAAGATATCATAGATGACGGCCATGCCGATCACCAGATGGTACTTGATCCGGTGGCCATGCTGCCATATGGCGTAGAACATCATGCCGATGATGAACATGTGGCTGAAGCTGGCGATGGAATATTCGCGAATGATCGACGTCAGCTCCGTATCCATCGTACGGTGGACGACTTGTATCAGTACGGATGCTGTGAACCAGCTGAGCGTGACACCCATGATGTGCTTCGCTTTGCCGAACAGGAGCAGTATGCCCATCAATACATAGAATGTCAATTCGACACGGAGTGTCCAGTAGACGCCGTCCACCCGTCCCACACCGGTGAAGAAGTCCTGCAACATGGTCATGTTGATCAGCGCCTCGCCGAAGCCGACTTTGAGATCCTCCATTACAGATGTTGAGACGACCACAAATGTCAGGGCGACGGCGAACATGTACGCCGGATACAGACGGATGGACCGCTTGATGGCAAAATCGGAGGCAGATTTCACCTTCATGACGGACATGTAGATGACGAAGCCGCTGATGATGAAGAATAGCTGTACGCCGTATTCGCCGAACCAGAAGAAGTCGATATACCCCTCCTTCACATGGCCGAACCGGTTGTCATAGTAGGTGGTGTAGTGGAAGAGGATGACCGCGATTGCGGCGAGCCCCCTCAGTGCATCGATCTCTGTGAAGCGTTTTTTCTGTGACATGGTTATGTGCTCCCATCAGTCTCCAATTGGTTCTTGGATTTTTTGCCGATTTTTATTGTCACCCAATATATACCCCCTCCCGGGCGGAATTCAATTGGAAAGGGTGTTAAGTCTCCATTACAAACATGACATGCCAGTTACATCTCCATGACAGGTGTGTGTGGTATGATGGGGGCAAATGGAAGGGGGAATGGCCATGGCGCGACGTATCGTATTGGACCTCGCTGTAACATTGGATGGCTATATCGAAGGGGAGCATGGTGAAATCGACTGGTGCATCATGGACCCGGAGATGAATTTCACGGACTTTCTGAAATCAGTGGATATCATACTTTTCGGCAGGAAGAGCTATGACATGTGGAAATTGTATGTACCGGATGAAGAGGAATCCGACCTCGACAAAGAAATGATGCAGATGATTGAAGACAAGGAGAAGATCGTCTTTTCACGATTGAAGAGTGAGTCGGAAAACAATGTGACTTTTTCAAATGGGGTTGAAGAGACGGTCGAGGCGCTGAAGTCCCGGGATGGCAAGGATCTCTGGCTGTATGGTGGAGCGGAACTGATCACCGAATTCGTGAACCGGGGCCTTGTTGATGAATACCGACTCTCCATCCACCCGGTCGTACTGGGCAAGGGGAAGCCGCTATTCAGTAATATAGAAGGGCGATTGAACCTCGCGCTCCAGGAAGTGAACAGGTACCAGTCCGGTGTGGTGCAGCTGGTATACAAAAAGCAGTAATCCAGATCATGGCTGCCGTAATCTCATTGTTTGAATCTGTAAAAAGGTTTGATTATTTCCTGTCAAAGTCGAAGGAGGTGAAATGGCATGAGGACCATCGAATACAAAGGTGTCACCTACAATGTGATTCAGGCAATTCCTGAAGCAGACCTATTGCTTGTATATAAAGAGGATGAGAGTTTTTCGAGTGGTGTGAACTACCCGGCCAACTGCCTGGTAGTGCCGGATGTCGATCATCCTGACTATCATCAAAATGCTTACGATTGAATACAATCTTCTTCTGAGGAGAGATGCCGTCTGACATGAAGCAATTGATATAGAGGGCGGTATAAGTAAAAATGGCAGGACCTTCAGGTCCTGCCATTTTTGTCTAGCCGATCGGTGCATGATTGATTTTTGAAAGTGGCTCATTGATGTCGAAGATCTTGCCGATGACATTGCTGATGCCGAAGCTTGCGAGCCTCTCGGTATGCATCTTCAGATACTTTTCGGCATCCTTCCTCGTTTCGAATACGTAGATGCCGCCTGCTTCTTTTCCCAGTGCGTTTTCCGTCCATATCTTCCATAGGAATCCGGGTTCCTCATTGATGCTTTCGGCGAGGTCTTTGAACGCTTCCGACATCTCTTCACCAAAAGGGCCTTTCATTTCGAAATCCACCTGCAATAATGCTGCCATGAATGTTTTCCCTCCAATTCTTTATTCCTTCCCTTATACCCAATTTCACTGGACCCATGTGGCCGGTTATCACTAAGGATCTGATCCGATGTATTTCCCAGCCAAGTTCGGGTAGAGTAAGGGTAGGTATATAACAATACAGAGGAGGATCCATATGAATATTGGAATCATTGGTGCAGGGGCCATCGCAAATGGGATGCTCGAGCGCATCAACCATGACAGTCATGAAAATTTGAAAATCAGCAGCGTATTCGTGAGGAACGAAGAGAAGTATCGGCATCTGGAAAATGAGTTTGGTGTCACACTGTACACGGATCTTGATGGCTTCCTGTCATCCGGCATCGACATCGTGGTGGAAGCGGCGAATGGGGAAGTCGTGAAGGAACATCTGCCTGAGGTGCTTAAACATAAAGATGCCATGCTGATCAGTGTCGGTGCATTGGCAGACGGGGAACTTGTGGCCGAGCTGATGCAGGTTGCGAAAAATCATAATCACACTCTGCACCTGCCATCCGGCGCCATCGGGGGCCTCGACCTCCTTCAGAATGCCCAGTCCCACGGCGATCTGAAAAAGGTCATGCTGACGACGCGGAAGCCGGCGGCTGCGCTCAGCTATGAGAATCTGGAGTCGGAGCGGGTGGTATTCGAAGGCAGGGCCAAAGACGCCATCACCCTGTATCCGCAAAATATGAATGTGGCCATCATCCTCGGGATGGCAGGCATGGGCATCGAGGAGACGGAAGTGATGCTGATTGCCGACCCGAATATTGAAAAGAACATCCATCAGATTGAAGTCGAAGGCGCGTTTGGCAGGGCCGAATTCAAAATAGAAAACCAGCCGCTGCCTGAAAATCCGAAGACAAGCTATCTTGCTGCCATCAGCATCCTGGGTACACTTGAACGGCTCAACAGGAATTTCAGGATCGGGTGAATTTAGAGAATTTCATAGGTAAAAGGAATGACAGCAAAAAGTATAGAATCCCTGGGACTATTGGTTCCAGGGATTTTCTTATGAGTAGTATGTTTTAGTTCCTAACATGATAAAATATTAAAAATATTTCATTTGTTTTTCAATTGTGTAAAAAAATTCTAAATCATGATTAATTTCCTACTGAGAAGGTAGACAAGCTATGCAAGACCAATCATCTATTATTTAGGAGGAGGAGAATCATATGAAGATGAGAAGAAGATCACTCATAAAAATTACAGCACCAGCTCTGGCACTTGGTTTGGCATTATCTACACAAGGGGACGCTGAAGCAGCGAGTCCAAATGCCAATATCAATGCCAAAGTGAACTCAAATGCACAAATCTCCCACTCAAACGGAGCGAGTCTGGCACATCGTCTCAGTCCAGTTGAAAGCAAACTGCAATCAGTGGAACTCGAAGCAAGCTTCATCGCTTCACAGCTTGAGAACGTTGAGTCATTGACTCCTGAACAATATGAATATTATCAAGGGGAGCTTGATTCCCTCCTTAACCGTGTCAACGCTTCTACGAATCAATTGAACGCAGTCTCCAAGAAATTTAGTAATGATGCATCAGGCATAGTAGAAGTGGAAGGTGACATCAACCTGACAATTTCACTCATTCTTGAATTGCAAGACCTGCTGGGAGCAATCGAAGTAGTTCCTGAAGAACCGGTTGAAGAAGCACCAGATGAAGAGGCACCTGAAGAAGAAGCACCAGAAGAACCAATTGAAGAACCAACACCAGAAGAACCGGTTGAAGAGCCAACACCAGAGGAACCGATTGAAGAACCAACACCAGAAGAACCGGTTGAGGAACCAACACCAGAAGAACCGGTTGAGGAACCAACACCGGAAGAGCCGGTTGAAGAGCCGACACCGGAAGAGCCGGTTGAAGAGCCGACACCAGAAGAGCCGGTTGAGGAGCCAACACCGGAAGAGCCGGTTGAAGAGCCGACACCAGAAGAGCCGGTTGAGGAGCCAACACCGGAAGAGCCGGTTGAAGAGCCGACACCAGAAGAGCCGGTTGAAGAACCGACACCGGAAGAGCCGGTTGAAGAACCAACACCAGAAGAGCCGGTTGAAGAACCGACACAATAATCGAATCTCAGTTATACAGCGTCTGGAAGTTGAAACGGTCCGCACTGCGGGCCGTTTTACTATGTGTTCATAGATTTACACATTCTTCTATAGACTATCAGGTGCGTTTTATATTTCTTTTTATGGTTACATAAGTGGAAAGGGAATTTTTAAAGAAATGGAGTGGATATTATGAAATGTACAATCGTTGGCATGTGGGGCGGCTTCCCCAAGAAGAGTGAACCGACTTCAGGCTATCTGGTCGAGAAGGACGGATGTGCCATACTGCTCGATGCAGGGAGTGGGGTGGCTGCACATGTACAGAACCATATCGATCTGAATGATCTGCATCATATTTTCCTGACCCATTACCATTACGACCATTCCGTCGATATCGGATCTTTCCTGTTCGGACGCATGATCAGCACACAGCTCGGTCGGGTGGACAAGACGCTCAACTTCTATGGGCCCGCTGACAAGGGTGTAGAGAAACAGGTGAATAAAGTGAAGAACAATACTTTCCATCCATATGGCAAGGACAGCACATTCAAAGTCGGACCGTTCTCGATAGAATTCCATAAGAATGCACATACGGTCGAAACCTATGCCATGCGTATTACGGATGATGCGGGGCATGTGCTGGTCTATACTGCCGACACGAGCTACAGGAAGAGCCTTGTGCGTTTTGCAGAAGATGCGGATGTGCTGATTTCGGAATGCAGCCTATATGCCGGTGAAGACGGTGAGAAGATGGGTCATATGAATGCCGAGGAAGTCGGTGGTCTGGCGGCCAAAGCGGGTGTTGGGAAACTGGTGCTCTCCCACCTGCCACACTATGGTACTTTGGATGAGCTATCAGCATCTGCCGAGGCCGCTGGCGGGGAGGATGTCATGTTGGCAGAAGCGGGAATGGAGATTAAGTTATAGAGGTTTTAATAGCAATTTTAATCTATTTTCTTTAAAGAGAGTTAATTAAGTGGAAGAGGATGAAGAAGGAAACATGGTTTTGATCCTTCTGGCAGGCAATCGAGAAACTTTTTATGACCAGTTGGCAAGGTATATGAAATGAAATTGGATGGGGCCCTCGTCCCATCTTTTTAAATTGATTTATATTCAGGGAGAATACATATCGAGAACAAAGTGAGTTTATGATAAAGATTTAATGAACAAAAAAAGCCGGCCGATTCAATGAACCAGCCGGCCGAAAATATTATTTGATAAAGAATGTATCTATAGTGATGGTCCATCCGCCGACGCGGACTTCTGCCGATTTTCTGCATAGCGGATTGCCATCTCAACAGCATTTTCCGCATCAATATAGCCCCATTGGCTGCCGAATGACGCTTCACTGGTCATCTGCAGTATGCTTTTCACATCATTCGGGCTCAAGTCTGGATTCGCTTCAAGCATCAGGGCAACGACTCCTGCACAGATGGGTGTGGCCATGGAAGTGCCGGACATCTGTATATAATTTTCGTCAATGACCTGTTCCGCCAATTCCGTCACCACCGTGGAGCCCGGGGACAACAGCGAGATGATGTTTGTGCCGGGGGCATAGATATCCGGCTTGACCATCTGGTCGATGGTTGGGCCCCGGCTGGAGAATTCAGCGATTTCGTCATCAGTGCGCTCGACCGTATTCTGGTCATCCGTTGCCCCGACCGTGATGATGAAGGGATTGATGGCAGGCGTACCGATGGTAGAAGGCGCCGGTCCGCTGTTTCCCGCAGCGGCACAGACGATCATGCCGGCGTGCCACGCTTCCTGAGCGGCAAGCGACAATGGGTCTCTTCTGAATGATTCAAGGGCTTTCGAACCAAGAGAAAGGGAGAGGATCCGGATATCATATGCCTCTTTATTTTCCATGCACCATTCGATGCCTTCAATGATGTTGGACAGGTTGCCGCCTCCGGAACCGTTCAGCACCTTCACGCCCACGATGGATGCTTTTGGTGCCGGTCCTTTGTATTCACCGTCGGATAGTGCCCCATTTCCTGCCGCATCACCGGCACAGTGCGTTCCATGTCCATTGTCGTCATAGGGCTCGGTCTCACCCTTGATTACATCGTGGAAGGCGATGATGCGGTTTTCCGGTGTCGTCAGATCGGCATGGGGATGGATGCCGGTATCAAGCACAGCAATCGTCACACCTTCTCCGCTGAGGTTATGCGTGTCCCTGACCTTCCCGGATCCGATCTGCGAGTCCGTGATGTCGAGATATGCTGAGACAGGGCGGTCATAATATATCCGTTCAATGGCATCATGATCCTTGATCTGTTTGATCTTCTCAGGTGTAAGGGACCCTTTCATGCTATTGATGATGCGTATTTCATGGTCCAGGTGATTGTGGGAATCGATGTTGCATTGTCGGAAGAGGTCATCCTTTTCATCTTTTCCACACCCCTGCCTGCATTTTATGATGATCGGAATCTCATTGGTGCCTGTTGCGTGGTAGGCATTCCTCCGGTCGATGCGCAGCTGTTCGATCAGGCCGGGATCCAGTCTGTTGCCACTTTCTTCATACCAGACTCTTTTTCTGTTATTCATTATCTTCTCCTCCCTATAGATCTTGATGGCATGGCATCATGATTGGCAAATTTCCTTTACTTATTAAATTTCCAAATTATAGTTATCTAAACATTTAAAATATTATTGAGTTCCAAATGATGATTAGAGATTCCGCTCACGTGGTAAATATATAACATGTAAGATGAATGCAAATCAGAAGGAGGCATTATTGATGAAAGTCAGAGAAATTATGACGACTGAAGTCGAAACATGCGGACCTGAAACTACCATCCAGGAAGTGGCATCAAAAATGATGGAACTGGATGTCGGTTCCATCCCGGTCACAGAGGATGGCAACTTGAGAGGCATCATCACAGACCGTGACCTGGTCATCCGGGGCATTGCTTCCCAGTTCTCGCTTGAGACACCGGTGAACCGCATCCTGTCATCCGACAATGTGACGGGTACACCGGATATGGACGTGGAAGAAGCGGCAAACCTGATGGCACAGGAACAGATACGCCGGCTGCCGATCATCGAGGACAATAAAGTGGCAGGCATCGTTTCCCTCGGTGATGTGGCAGTGGACGAGGAAGACCCTGAGGACTCAGAAGTGGCTCTTGAGGAAATCTCCAAACCGGCAGAACCGGACAAATAGAATATTATGTATGGATGTTCCGAGCCAATAGCCTCGGAATTTTTTTGTACACTTGTAAAAAAAAGGATATAATAAGAGATAGAAGATATTATAAAAGAAAAATAAGCAAAAAGATAAATATCCTTATGCTCCTAATCAGAATCGAACAATCAAGATAGAGAAAATAAAATAGCACCAGCCATAGCTGATGTGACAGACGAAGAAACGACAAATAAGGTGAGTTGATTCGTCATGGTGCAATTGGAATTGCTCTCCATCACTGCCGTTCTGTGGATTTACAGATTGTGTAGAAAGGAACGAAATTAAAAATGAATATCGCTATTCGAATACTGCTTTCACTTTTGCTTGCCGCCTTTCTGGTTGCGCCCATGTCCGCTGTTGCAGAGACCGATGAAATAGAGCAGACGATAGAAGAAACAGATTCAATTGAGAATACATCGTCAGAAGAAGTCTCAATAGAGGAAGTGACGGAAGAAGTAAAAACTGAGGAAGTGGACAGTCTGGAGACACCATCGACTGTTGAGGAACCCATCGAAGCGGAACCCTCAGTAGAAATTTCTGAAGAAGAGACGACTGAGGAAATAGCTGACGAGAAAGCGCAGGCACCTCAGGAAGAATCTGCGGAATCCCTACAGACGACAGCTTTGGTGGGAGCGGATATCTTGGGAAATACAAGTTTGACAGCTGCTAAAGCAGACCATCCCTCTCGTATCATCCTTACTTATAAAATCACAAGCATTCTAAATTTGGGTCTATTGGATAGAGCTTTTGTAAACTTCTATTTGCCACCGGAAATCATGGAACTCATTTCAAAAAATAATTTGCAGGCGTCCTATTATGACTCTAGCCTGTTTGATACTGGAGGAGATCCAGAACCTTTTACACCTGAACAAATAAATATTACGGGAAATCAGGTGATTTTGGAAGCTGAAAGTTTCTTGAATTTAAAGGCAGGGGTTGAAAACACCTTTACTTTGGAAATCATGCTGGATGAATTTCCACCAACAGACACAGGGCAATACACTTTCTACGCTATAGAAACAGAACAAAGTGGGATTAACTTGGATCTCATCAAGAATGAAGGGAGCGATGCCACACTCCCTTCCCCTGTTATTCCTGGAGCACCGCACATCGATGATCCAATCCATACAACCAGTACAGTCGTTACAGGACACGGAGAACCTGGTTCAACGATAGTGCTGAAAATTGATGGAGTGGAACTCCCAGATTCAGATATTTTGGTGGATGCAGAAGGCAGATTCTCAGTCAATATTCCTGAACAGCCAGCCGGAACCGAAATACGAGGAAGCATTGTAAATGAAGATGGCATTGAAAGTGAAGAAGTAGCTGTCACTGTCACTGAGCCTCCGGATACTACTGCGCCGGATGCTCCGGAGATTGATGATGTCCACAGCAATGATACCATCATTACCGGAAGCGGTGAGGCGGGTGCAAAAATCATCCTGACCATCAATGATATCGATTATGAAGGGGCTGTTGATGAAAATGGAAGATATTCGATGGAAGTTCCGGTTGCACTGGAGCCGGGCACACTGATAACAGCATTACTAGTAGACGAGGCTGGAAATTCCAGTGAAGAAACGAAGACACAAGTCATTGAGGCGACCATTGTTTTTCACAGAGTTCCAGAAACCCTCTCCTTTGAAAGTGCATCCATAAAACAGGGAGTAACCAAAATCTCAAGACAAGACCCCGATTGGTCGATGGAAGTGAGGGATACAAGAGGGGTGGGCAGTACAATCCGTATTCGAGCGGAAGCACAACCCTTGATTACAGAAGATGGTCATACCCTTCCAAATGCTCTTGTCTATGTAGATGAGAACTTCGAAGCCCATTCTTTGGATGAAGGACCAGTGGAAGTGTTTACAGGGGAGACGAGTGAAGACCCTATCACTACCATACAGTGGCAACCAGAGCAGGGGCCTATGATTGAAGTAAACCCTATTTTAGCCGCTTCAAAATCCTATAGTACCAACATCACTTGGACAATCGTCAATGAACCTTAGATTTCATTTGAAATAATAAGCGAAGAAATGTAGTGACTATATCAACATCTCGGGGCAGAAGCCCCGGATTTTTTTGTTCACTTGTGAATGAAAGGGTATATAATATGAAAGGTCTTTGTAAAATCTGAATGAGAGGAAGTGTTCCAAATAGATATCAAGCATATGCGGTACTTCGCCGCCATCGTGAAGCATGGCAGCATGACGGAAGCGTCGAACCAGCTGTATATTTCACAGCCCACCATCAGCAAGGCAATCCATGATGTGGAGACGGAGCTCGGCATGCAGCTGTTCGACCGCAACCGCAAGAAGTTCGTGCTGACGGATGCGGGCAAGGTCTTCTACGACCAGTGCGAGGAGATACTGAGGCGCCATTCGGAGCTTTCGAACGACCTGAAGAACATGGTCGGCATGCGGCAGGGACAAATCAAGATCGGGCTACCCCCGATTATGGATGTGGGCAGGCTGATGGGCATCGTCAAGGACTTCCATGCGATGTATCCGCAGATCACCTTCCAACTGATCGAGAGCGGCAGCGGCACGATAGAGACAAGGCTCCGCCAGGATGAGATCGACATCGGCATCACGGTGCTGCCGACGGAAGGGGATGACTTCGACTCCTTCAACTTCCTGACGGAATCGCTGAAGCTCGTGGTCCATAGGGATCATCCGCTTGCCGGTGAGGCATCCATTGATCTGAAAGCTCTCAAGGATGAGCACTTCGTCATGTTCAACGAGGACTTCTATTTGAATGAAATCATCACTTCCGCCTGCAAAAATGCAGGGTTCACGCCGAAGGTCATTTCGAAGACCGCCCAGTGGCATTTCATCGAGGAGATGATCAATGCGGAACTCGGCATCTGCATACTGCCGGACAGTGTCGCGGCGCTTCTCAAGAGCTCATCGGTGACGGTGGACATCCATGAACCCGTGCTGAAATGGCGGCTCGGCGTCATCTGGAACCGCGATCGATACATGAACTTCATCACGAAGGAATGGATGAAGTTCTTTCAGCAATACTATGAATAGGGGTTTAAGACCGCTTTCATAGTTTTTATCTATGGACCTCATGAAATTCCACTATTTTTTGGAAAGGGTTTTCAGGGTGTAGGATGGGTCCATCAGATAAATGAGAGGTAGAAATGTTATGTCAGATTATAAAAATCCGAAAGACAGTAAAGTGATCAGCATCGATCAGGTATTCGCGAACGACTTGAACAACTACGATACGCTGTTTGGCGGCGTATTGATGAAACGCATAGATAATGTCGCCTCCCTTGCTGCAAGAAGACATGCGCGGGTGAAGGAATGCGTCACGGCTTCCATCGACTCCATCGACTTTCTGCATCCCATCACGCAGGCCGAATCCGTGTGCATCGAGGCATTCGTCACATCCACAGGAAAACGCAGCATGGAAGTATTCTGCAAAGTCATCACCGAAGATCTCGTGACGGAGGAACGGAAAGTCGCAGCCACCGCCTTCCTCACATTCGTCGCACTCGATGAAGAGACCAAGCGTCCGATTCCGGTACCAGGCATCGTGCCGGAAACCGAAGAGGAGAAATACCTCTACGAATCCAATGCACAGCGTACGGCAATGCGCCGGGAACGCCGCGAGCACAGCAAAGAGCTGACGACGAATATCAGCATTGAAAAACCATGGGATATATAGGAGGACGACATTCATGTATGCAAACCAGGAAACCATCAATCAGGTCCAGAGGGAACTGGCCGAAATCAGCACAGAGCATCCAGCACTCTACGCAAGAATCGAGCACGTCACAAGCTTCGCCAGACAGCTCCAGGTGAAGTACAGATATCTCGCCGATCTCATTACGGAGGAAGAGCGGGAGCCGCAGCCAATGTTCATCAAGACATCCGTACTCAACCTGCTCATCGATGAAGTCGAGAAGCTGCAGGCAACACCGGGATTTGAAATCTTCCGGGACCTGCTCAACAGGAACAAGCACAATGATTCACCGGAAATATTCCTGCTGATCCTCGGTGCGAAACCGGAAGCGGTCATGAACAACGCAATCATCAGCTAGGTATGATAGATGAAAGCAGCCATCCAATCGGATGGCTGCTTTTTTAGTGAGGGTAGGGAGGTCTATTCGCCTTCTGTTCCCTCAGGCGGGATTCGATCTCCTCGTAGCTTTGGATTTTCCTGTTCTCGAGCAGGTGGACCTTCCCGCTCTTCTCCATTTTGACACTGTCGGCGGGGCGGAACATATCTATTTCGAAATCGTATTTGTAGCCCCTCTTTTTCATCACTGCTTTGATGGCCCCCTGTGCCCGCATCGAATCCGTCCGGTCATGCATATCTTGGAGCTGTTCATTCGAAAACTGCCAGTAGTAATGGTAGCGTGCCGCTTCCCTGATGCTGTTCTCTTCCATTTTCCTCCGGGTGAGGATGACCGCCGACCGTCCGGCCTTTGCAGAGAACTTCCCGATCTTCCGTGCGATCTCCCTTGGTTGTATTTCCTTACATTTCGACTTTGAAAACTTCATTTTCTTCTCGATTATCTTCATGATTCTCTCCTCGATCAAAATAGCTTCATCTTCAAAATTGAAGGTCCTGTATTTATTAGGAATAACCCGCTTATTTTTTATTATCATTCAGATTAGAACAATTATCAATAGTGCTGTACTGATTTGTTGAAAATAAGACGAAAGGATGAAATATGCATATATATAATAAAAATAGATTGCAAATTTTAAAAAAATGCATCGATAACATCCATATTTTCTGAAAATTGTAATAATGTATGGTTTTTTAATGTATACTGGGTTGTATAAAATAAGTCTATGACTTATAAGGTTTGAGTATCATGTAAGGACTTACTGGAAGATTACGAAGGAAATTGAACAAGGGGGACGGAAGATGAAGCATGGTTTCATTCTTAGAAGTCTGATCGGGGTGCTGTTGCTGATGACATTGGGTGCATGTACATCAGATGACGGGACCGGAGTTTCCATGGATCAGAACCAAGATGATGTGACAGAAGAAGCAGCCCCGACGGAGGAATCATCACCTCCGGAAGAGGATGCTGGGAATGCAGACGCCACAAATGGCGGTACTGCCGAGGCATCGGAAAGCATCAGCAAGGAAGTATTGCTGCAGAAGGCTTCGGAGGTGGATCAACTGATGGAAAACTATTATCTTGAGTCGAAGGTCACCATGTATACGGACGAGCAGACGGATGAAACGTTGACTCGGGAATGGTTCTACTGGAAGAATGGGGAACTGCATTTCCGCAAGGAGATAGAGCGGGCGGGTGTGCCGA
Source organism: Salinicoccus sp. Bachu38 (assembly GCF_038561955.2). Classification (NCBI taxonomy): domain Bacteria; kingdom Bacillati; phylum Bacillota; class Bacilli; order Caryophanales; family Staphylococcaceae; genus Salinicoccus; species Salinicoccus bachuensis. The sequence goes on from NZ_CP138333.2 coordinate 755,887, forward strand.
CCCAATATATCACGGGCAACGACCAGGATTCGACGATCTATACGGAAGGGGAGGACATCGCAATACGTACAGAGACCCTTGTGCCGGGAGCAGATCTGCCCTCGCCGTCGAAAGCGATGAAGGAACGGATCTCAAGCTACAAGATGTCCCATGATTCTGAAGTTGTGGGGCAGGAAGAGGTGAATGGCCGAAAAGGCCATCATCTGGTCTTCACGCCGAAGGAAGAGGCAATGGAGAGCGGCACGACGATGGAGCTCTGGATCGATTCCGAGCACTGGCTGACGCTGAAGGAAGTGCTGGACCAGGGCGATATGCGCATGGAGTATGAGGTTGTTACATTCGTCGAAGGCATCGAGCCGTCGATGGACCTCTTCCATATGGAACTGCCGGCAGATGTGGAGATCATCGACCAGTAGCAGTGAGTGTGAATAGAAAGCGGGCAGGGCCGATTGATGGCCCTGCCCGTCTTCTATGCTATCTTCTATGGTCATCGAAATTTTCCCGCGTATTGTTGTGCTCCGTGATGTCGACTTCCTCCTTGCGGAGTTCTTCAGAGATATGCTCCTTGTCCGTGACGATATCCTTCCGGATGACGATCTCTTCGGTGACGACCGTCTCTTTGATGACTTTCACACGCTCTTCGGTGAGCGGGATGCGCATGACGTTCTCATCATCGTCCGCATCATCCCTACTGTAGACATCGAGCGTCGGATTGCCGTCCACCGGCCGCCGTTCAACCGTCACATCCTCGCGGTCGACCGGCACGTCGAATTCCTCGAGCTTTGTCGTCACCCGCTTGTCGACACCGACTTCGCCCACCTGGACGTTCTCCTTGTCGATATTCAGGCGCTCCTCACGGAGGGTCATCCGCTCTTCATTTTCACGGTCGTTCCGGCGCGCCTCCGTGGCAGGGCGCTCCTGGTCGTACGCCCGAGTGTCCGCCGTATCCGGCATCTTATCCTTGTCGGCATCGAAGTCCTCCATGCTGTTGATATCGTTGCGTGTTGTATTATAGTCGTATTCGTCGACTGATGCGCCCTTTCTGCGTTCAACCCTTCTGGTTTCCTTTTCCTTCATTACTTGATCACCTGTCCTTCCACTGTTCTCGATATGGAGCAGCAGCATGCCGTCTTCGAGTGCCTGTGTATATTCCTTCTGCTCGCGCGGTGTGAGCTGCATGCTGTTCATCACCTGATCTCCGGCGTCCTCGTCGGCAAACCATGCGACGATCCGGTCCCAAGTATCCACTTCGGTGCTCTTCCGTCTGATGTCGAGGTGGGCGAGCAGCGTTTCATCCAGGCTCTCCCTGGATATCACCGTCATCTGTTCCTCCTCCACACCGTTCAGTTTCAGATGCTCGATTCTGCCGAGCAGATCACTGTTGTTTCCGAATGTTTCAATTCTCCCCATGGATCAGGCCTCCAATATATGTGTCCTTCAAATGCATTCAGCTTAGTAGTTAATTACCCCTGTATGAAGCGGTTAAACAGAGGGAAGACAGCGAATCCGCACATGACTTTCTTATTTATCCACGTTTGATATATAATTGGAGTACTATCTGCAACAGGTATTCAAATAAAGTGTCGGGAGAAGGATGATCATATGAAACCGAGAATCTTGTTTTTACTCAACTCCGTGGACGTGAACCGGGGTGGCCTGACGCATGCATCCTTGAGGCAGGCGAGCACTTTCGCAGATGCCGGTTACGACACCGAGCTTCTGACGTTCAGGTACGACCCGAGATTCCCATTGATATGCAGGAAGCTCGTGCATATGGGCAAGGTCAGCAAAAATGTACGCATCCGCAACCTGTTCCATGAACGCGCATTGTATGACAGGACGGACAGGATTCAGAGGAAGCGTGTGAAAGTCGACATCTCCGAGTACGAAGGAGCGTACAAGGTGTCGAAACGACCGAAACATAATGCATACAGGCTGTATCAGGATGGCAGGTACGTAAAATATATCTCCCTGCGGGAGGACGACACACTTGATTTCATCGACTACTATGGTGAGTACGAACGCCGCGAGCGGAGGGAGTTCTTCGACTACTATGGACAGATGACACGCCTCCAGCGTTTCAGCCCTGAGGAGAACAAGCTGGAGGAGGAGCACTTCTACAATCGGAACGGGGATACGATCCTCACCATGCGGCATGATCCGGAAACGAACAAAATCATCCATGTAAAGAACTTCGGGGAGGGCGATAGGACGCTCTCCGAAACCGACGGTGACCAGACCCCCTACAGGAAGGATTGGCTGGATCAGGTCCTCGGTGAATCCGACCGCGATACCGTGGTCATCTCGGATACCAGACCGACTGATGAACTCGTGGTACTGCTCGATGACAGCAGGGTGAAGGGTGTCATCCGCCCCCACAGCAACCATCTTCGGAACCCCGATGACCCATCCTCCGAATTGAACCGCCGCAACAAATACGCCATCGAAAGCGTCAAGGATATTGATGCGCTTGTTGTTCTGACGGAAAAGCAGCGACAGGACATCATCAGCCGGTTCGGCCATCCGGAGAAGGTGTTCGTCGTCCCGAACTACTACGATCCCGGGCCGCCGAAGGTCACCGGCCTGCGCTCTTTCCTGATGAATGTGCGGCAACGGAGCCGGAAGATCGAACGCGACATGAAAAAAGTGGTCATCGTCTCCAGATTCTCAAGCATCAAAAGCATCGACCACACCATCAGGGCCTTCAAGGATGTGGTGGAAGCCGTTCCGGAAGCGAAGCTTGAAATATGGGGGAAGGGCGATAAGAAGCAGGAGTACAAGGATCTGATCAAAAAGCTGGACCTCGATGGTAATGTAAAGGTGAAGGGGTATACCCAGCACCCCGAGAACGTCTACCGCTCGGGTGCGATGTCCGTCGTCACATCGAAGGCGGAAGGGTTTTCACTGTCCGTCATGGAAAGCATGGTCAATGAGACGCCGGTCGTCAGCTATGACATCCGGTACGGTCCTTCGGATATGATCGAAGATGGTGAAAATGGATTCCTGATTAAAAAAGGGGATACCGGGATGCTTGCGGAAAGAATGATCCATATGCTTCAAAACCCCGAGGAGACCCGGGCGATGGGTGTGGCGGCAGGCAAAACGATGCGGACGAAGTTCGGCATCGACAGCTATCAGAAAAAATGGTTCTCCCTGGTGAATCACCTGTTGGAGAACGATGAAAGTCGAGGTGCGCAAGAATAAAGTGATTTCAATCATTACACCTGCAGAAAAAAATGAAAACTATATCGACAGGGCACTCGAGTCGATAGTGGATCAGACCTATACGGCGTTTGAAGCATTGATCCTCCATTCAGACATCGATGCACTGAAGCGCGCAGTGGGCGAGAAGTATCTTGAAGATGAACGGTTCAGGTTCATCGAAACTCCGAAGGACATTACGGCAGGCGCCGCCCGCAACATCGGCATCGAAGCCTCGGAAGGGGAATATGTCTATTTCCTGGACAGCGATGACTATATATCTGATGATACGCTCCAGCTGCTCACCGACAACATTGAGGGCCGTCCGGTCGTCCGTGGCAGGGTACGAAGGACCAATTTGGATTCGAGCGCACTCGAGAATGTAACGGATCAGAGACGGATCAGCATCTTCCATCGGAACAGATACAACCTGGTGAAGAACCATTCGGCACTCAACTTCCTCGTCTCAAAGGACTACATCGACCGACTGGATCTGAGATTCGCTGAAGAAGAGCAGACGTACTCGGACCTTTCGTTCATCGTTCCATTGCTGGAATCGGTGGAAGTGGTGGCGTTCGTCTATGAAGCGGTCTATTTCAGGAGACGAAGGAATGATCCGATCACCCATCCATCCCTCCGGCAGCTGCCTGTGGAGCAGCGCATGCATGACCTTTTTTCCATCTACAACCGCCTGAAGCACTCCCGCCTCAGTTTTGAAGCTGAAGAGTTCCTGGATAACCTGCTGCTCAACTTCTACCGGAAGCATCTGATAGTGGAGTTCAAGGACAAAGCCCAGATCGACCAGCACTTCGAAGGCCTGCGGGAAGCCATTCGGAAGGTCAGTCCGGCAGTACTGAACGGCAAAGACAGGGTGCTGCGGCTCGACGTCCGCACCATCCAGTCGAGAAGCATGCGTACATTCAAAAGGCTGAGCATATTCAGAGACCTCATCAGGGATGTCAAAAAAGCCGTCACGACGAGGAACGGGCGTAAGGAATTCATCTATAAACGGTTCTTCAAGAACATGGACCTGATGGATGACCTGGTCGTCTTCGAGAGCTTCCAGGGCAAATCCTATTCCGACAGTCCCAAATATATATACCAGCAGATGCTCAAGAGCAGAAGCGGATACAACTATGTCTGGGTGATGAACAAGAAACAGAAGATCCCCGGCAATCCGGTGACCGTGAAGCGGTTTTCATTGAAATACTACCGTTATATGGCACGAGCGAAATATATCGTGAGCAACGTCAGGATGCCGAACAGCTACATCAAAAAGGATGGGCAGAAGTATCTCCAGACATGGCATGGTACGCCGCTGAAGCGTCTCGCGGGGGATATGGATGACGTACATATGCCCGGAACGAACGCAGCACGCTATAAGCAGAACTTCAGCCGTGAGACGGACAAATGGGACTATCTCATCGCCCCGAATGCGTACTCATCCGCCATATTCAAAAGGGCATTCTGGTTCAGCAACACCATGCTCGAGACCGGCTACCCTAGAAATGATATCCTGACCAATGACAACAATCCCGTCATCATCCAGGACATCAAGGAGAAGCTCGGACTTTCCGCAGATAAAAAGGTCGTCCTCTACGCACCGACATGGCGGGATGATGAATACTACAAAGTGGGGCAGTACAAGTTTTCCCTGCAGCTCGATCTCGAGCGGCTGAAGGAGCGGTTCGGCGATGATCACATCATCCTGCTCAGGATGCACTATGTCGTCGCGTCCAAGATGAATCTCGCCGGACTGGAAGGCTTCGCATATGATGTCTCCAAATACGATGACGTCAGCGAACTCTATCTCGTCTCCGATATGCTCATCACGGACTATTCATCCGTATTCTTCGATTATGCCAACCTGAAGCGGCCGGTCCTGTTCTTTACGTATGACATCGAGAAATACAGGGAACAGCTGCGCGGCTTCTATATCGACATGGAAGAGGAGCTGCCCGGCCCGTTGCTCATGACGAACGATGAAGTGGTCAATGCGATAGAGAACATCAATCAGATAGAGAAGAAATACAAGGAAAGATATGAAGCATTCCATGAACGCTTCTGCAGCTGGGATGACGGCAGGGCGTCGGAGAAGGTTGTGGATGCGGTGTTCAGGGAATAGAGGGGGATTTAAATCGAGGGAGGCATATATAAAGCCTTCCTCATCTTTATAAATTTTAGCTCTTATAAAACGATTATATTAAAAGTAAGATAATGAAAACTGTAAAAGCTATTCTAAAGATTATGTAATAAGGGGGATAATGATGGAAGTAATAGCTGTATACATAGGATTATTTAAGGGGATAGAAGGTCAACTCTTCAACTTCAGTAAGCATTATAAGGTAGAAAGAAAGAGTGACACTTTCAAAATCAGCAATAAAGAAAATGAAAATACTATTGATAACAAAACTCTTATTATTGGGAAGAATGGGTCAGGTAAGACTACTATATTAGAAGCATTGGATATATCTAAAGAAATATATTATTATCATGAAGATATAATAGTTTTTGTGAGTTCAGAAAAAGAAATATACGGTGTTTATTCAAGTAATAATCCCCCTTCCGTTAGTAATGACTTAAAAATGTTAGATAAAAGTGAAAATCTTGCAAATGGTAAAAGGATAGTTCTCAATATAGCGAATTCGAATGAGGTTTTGAAGTTCACTAAGATTGGAGAAGCTATCTATGAAGAAGAAAAATATAAAAAAAGCTTATTGAATATCACTAAAATTTCTGGTGACATTCAATCCACTGATTCAATTCAAGAAATTAAAATTATTGAAAGATTAGATAAGGACAGAGACTTGTTTGATGAATTTATAAATATCCCTGAAGCCTTAGAATTGAATATAGAAGTTTTTGGTTCTTTTACGCTAGGAGAGCGTGAACAAGGTAGAGAGGAGATTCAGAAAGGATATTTCAAAAGAGGCCATCCTCCTTTCTTTAACAATTCAGGAGAAAAGCGTGCTAAGTTCAAAAATTTACCTAGTAATCAAAGGTTGATTTATTTATGGGACCATCGGATTTTGTATAATATAATATGGCAGTCAAAAAAGTTCAACCTGACTAATAATGACAAAATGTTCAAGAGTTTAGATGGTATTTCTTCTCTTTATGAAAAAATAGACTTTAAAAAATATGATTATGAATTTGATTTATTAGTTTCTAAATTAAGGGAAGAATTTGAGGATAATAAAACTTATAAATTCTTAAAGATGGAAGCTAAATTATCAAATAGCGTTAAGTATAGCTTTGAGGAAGTATTGGAAAAGTATAAACATGTCAGAGATATTATTAAACAAATAGATAATATTAAAGGAAATGATAGAAGACTTTTGTTCTCTTTCTCCTATGCTGAAGAGATAGCAGATGCTTTACAAGATCTAGTAAAGGCTGACAGTAGGGGTATAATAAATAATATTTTTACAGAATACCTAGAGATAAAAAATAACATCCAATCTACAGGGATGAAAAAAGTTTTAAAAATGTTTATATCTATAGAAGAAAGTATAAAAGATAATTCTGTTATTTTACTCGATGAGATAGATGCATTTCTTTACCCAGAATTAAGTAGGAGGTTCATGTACATACTTTATGATTTTTTCAAAGAGGATAAACTTGCCGAGAAGCAGTTAATTCTTACTTCTCATTCACCATTTATTTTGAGTGATTTTTTTGAAGATCAAGTTATAAAATTAAAAAGTTTGAATGATGAAAATTCGAACAGAGAACCTGCGATTGAAGAAATCAAAAGTAAATATTTCGCTTCAAACTTTAATGAAATACTTTCAGAGGTTTTTATTTTGGAAGGACTCGTAGGTGAGTATTCTGAAAGTATAATTAGAAATATAGAAGAGTATTCTCCTGTAAAAAAGATGTTCGTAATAAATAGTGTATCAGATCCAATGATTAAAAGTGTCTTGAGGAAAAAGTATATAGATAGTATTGAAAAAGAAGATATAATGAATATGTCTTCTACAGAAATCGATAATATACAAAAATGGATTAATCAAAGAAGAAAAGGTGAATGAATGATACATATCCAAATATCAAATGAACAGTTAAACAGATGTAAAGAAGTTTATTTTGAATGGATAGAGAAAATTTTTGAAAAGCAAGGAAACAAATTGCAAATAAGTAATCTAATTGACTATTTTAACCTTAAAATACCCAGAAAAAGCGAGTACGACTTAACTAATAAAGTACGCACAGTTGAATTTTTGAAAAGCAATAAAAATGAAATCCTTAACATTGCATTTAATAAAGACTTAGAAGCAGCTAACTCTTTACAAAGACAGAATGGGGCAGCCCAAACTAGCGAAGGTGAAAATTATATTCCGCGAAACCGGTCCTCGAGAATATATTTTGGTGAAACTTTATATAATAAATTGAGATCCAGCACAATACCTTATCAATTATATAAAGAAATTTTAGGTATCAATGTGTGTCCTTATTGCAATAAGAATTCACTAGAATACATTGAATATACTAGCGAAGAGACAGGTGAAATTACTGGTAAAATTAGTAGAATAGATATTGATCATATCAAACCAAAAAGTGATTTTAGCAATTTAACTATACATTTCTATAATTTAATGCCATGTTGTCATACTTGTAATTTAACTAAACTTGCAAATTCCTATCCCTCTCTATTTGAGGAGAATGAAGGAAGATTCCTATTTAAATTTGATTTTAGTAAAATGAGTTATGAGGCTATTATTCAGGCGCACCTTAGTGATAATCTCAATATAAAAATTGAAGGCCTAAATGACGACCTTTTAAAATTAGAGAAACGCTATAATAGCGATAAAGGCAAGATTAAAAGTGTTCTTAAAAGAAGATATTGGTACAATGAGCACTATCTGAAGCTCATAGAAAAAACTCTTGATGAAGCAGGATTGAGTGAATATAACTCATCAGAATTAAGACAGTTGGATATACATGAATTGTTAGAATTACATTTAAGTGAAAAAGATTACCTGACTACTCCTTACTCAAAAATGACTAAAGATTTACTTAATGATATGGATGATATTATGCAGGCTTACCAATGAGTTCAATACTTGCGATTTAACACAAAAAGAGAGGTAACCATTATATTCTCCTATAGTGAAGTACAGGGAAAGATATGACGCATTCTAAGAACGCTTCTGCAACTGGGATGATGGCAGGGCGTCGGAGAAGGTAGTGGAAGCATTTTTTAAGGAGTAGTAGAAAGGCAGGGGGTATCTGACGATATCTCCTGCCTTATTTTTAATGGGCCGTACTCCATTAACAGATTTATTACACCCGGATTACTGTTTGATGACAATTAGAGCCAGATCGATTTTCCATGTTTTATGATATTTATGCGGGGTATCTGACTTATGTATTCAGTTATGATAATAAAAAGATTGTACGGAGGTTTTATTAATGGGTTGGATTATTACATTGATCGTAGGCGGCATCATCGGATGGCTCGCCGGTCTTATTCTCGGAAAAGATGTGCCATTCGGCATCATCGGTAACATCATCGCAGGACTTGTAGGTGCTGCAATTGCGAACGCAATCGGACTCAGTTTCGGTCCCGAAGTCGGCGGCGTCAGCATCATCGGTGGACTATTAGGTGCCATCATACTGATTCTGATCGTATCCTTCATCATGAAGGCGCTCGGCGGCAACGATAGAGCATAAACGAAGATATAGGTCATTCCCATGGGGAGTGGCCTTTTATTGTGCTTGAAGAAAGAGTATCTGATGCAGCAGCATCACTGCTTCAAGATGGATGACGGTACCAGGACGGCATGACCGACTGCATGTCATCATGCCAGCCCAGAACTTCACGTGCCTGCTTCATGAAAATTTCAATCTGTGCCCGGCCGAAAGGGATGCCCCAGGGAAGAGAAGAAAGTGTGTTGGCACAGATATAGAGAAGGAGCAGCTGCCAGAAATCGTCAGGAACGCCGTTCTTGAAATATCCATCAACCTGGCCCGAGGCGAAAGCCGGGCTCACCTGGGCGCTCCAGACGATCCGGTTGAATTCCTCCCAAGGCTCCCCTATGTCGTGACGGTTGAAATCTATGATGTGGAAGCCATGATCAGCATCGATGATCATATTGCCGACATGGTAATCCCCATGATGGAGAACCTGTCTACGATTCTTGAGAAGATGACGGTGCGTTTCTATATATTCAAGGAACAGGTGCCCCTTTTCATATTTATAGTCACATTCATTATACATACTTATTTTCCGGTGTATTTTTCTTGTTGCCTTTGATTCCCAGGTTTCTTCAGGCTGTTCCAAGTTGATCTGATGCATCTTCCATAAATTTTTTCCTGCTTCGACACCCAACTTGTACTGCTCCGCTTCAGGCAGGCGGGGAAGTCTGTCTGTTGCCTCGTCCCCTTCAATCCATTCGAGCAGAAGATAGTAGTGGCAGTCTGTTTCTCCATGTGCAATCGGCTTCTGTACAGGGATGCCTGCTGCAAAGCATTTTTGAATCAAGTCATACTCCCTCATTTTCTTATCTTTCTGATCGAGGTCACTCAGGCGTATCAGATACTTTCTATTCTCATCATCTCTCAGGATGTACTTGGAGTCATTTGACCAGCCTTTATCCAGCTTTTCTATATGTGTAATGGTGAGATGCGGGAACATTTTATTGAATGTGTGCATAATAGCTCCTCATGGTAAAAAATTTGTAGCTTTACTATAAAAACTGCTTCTTGAAACTTAGTATGGATATTTCATCTTACTAACGATTATACTCTATGTATGTGCAAGTCATAAACGTTATATGGAGGTGACGGTATGATTATAGAAGGTATCGCAACAAACATACAGGACATTCACGACCTGAATCGGTTTGGTGCAGACAGGGTCGAACTCTGTGGGGAGATGGAGAAGGATGGCCTTACCCCTGAAATGAACCTGGTGGAAGAAGCGGTGAAGGTATCGGACATTCCAATCAATGTCATGATCAGACCCCATGATGATTCATTCCATTATACTGATGAGGAAATTCAACAGATGGCGGAGCAAATAGAGGAAGTAGGAAGCTATGGTGCAAACGGCATCGTCATTGGTGTACTGACAGAAGATGGGCACATTGATGTCCGCGCCTTGGACAAATTCATTTCGGTTTGTGGAGGGATGGATATCACATTCCATAAGGCGTTCGATGCATTGGAAGATCAGTCTGAAGGGCTGGATGTACTTCTTGAATATCCAGAGGTTAGGACCATACTCACTTCAGGCGGTCCTGGAGGGGTCACTGATAACTTTGAGAACCTGCAGAAACTGATGAAGGGGGCAGGTATTCATATGAACATCATGCCTGGCGGAGGACTCAGTACGGAAAATGTCACTGAAGTGGTTGATGGGCTGAACCCGGACAGTCTTCATTTCGGTACGGGCATCAGAATTGGCAAGTCCTATGATGAGGGGATTTCCAAGGAGAAGATCGAGTTCATCAGGAGTGTGGTACATAAATAAGAGTTTGTTCCGTACTAATATTACAGGATGGCGTTAACTTCGTGTGGAGTACCTTTGTGAATAATAGAGATGTTTCTAAAATTGAGCTTACTATGGGTTAGTGGCGCAAATAATTTTTAATTGGATGCTTGAACCTTTTGCAGGATTTATAGTTTTGCTGATTATCCCATTAGGAAAAGTTCAGTATTGAACGTTTCGTTGAGTTGTGAAAACAATAAGTCTCAGTCCTTTACGGACTGAGACTTATTGTTTCATTTAATTATTAAACTATCTATATCTCTCGGATATTCTGTAATCAGCTCGGTACCATTTTCTTTGAGAACAACGGTATCTGAATGTCTGAATCCACCGACATCCGGAATATAGATCCCTGGTTCAATGCAGAACACCATGCCGGCTTCCAACATCAAATCATTATCGAATCTTAAAGAAGGTTCTTCGTGAACACCTATACCAATTCCATGTCCTGTTCTATGGACAACATACTCTTCAAGACCTGCCTCTTTAATAACCTCCAATGCCTTTTGATTTACCTCTTTAGCTGTAACCCCCACTTTAATGAAATCCAATGCTGCTTTTTGAGCGGCTACCATTACATTGAAGACTTCTCTTTGACGATCTGTAGGATCTCCAATGAAGAAAGTGCGTTCACATTCTGCTCGATATCCATTGAGTCCGACTTGACGACTGTGTATGATGATATCCTGGGAACGGAGCTTTCTTGTGTTCGAGAAGACATGGGGCATGTTTGTTCTTTCCAAACCGGAAGGGGACATTACGAAATAATCTAGTGTAGAATCAGGGAAATGTTTCGGTATTTCCTTGAACAGGTATTCATTGCCATAGTAGTCGATTTCAAGTTCGGTCTTATTCTCCCCCGCATTTTCAATGGTATGTTTTAACGCATTACTGACAAGTTGACCCGAATGTGTAATCATATCGATCTCTTCCTTGCTCTTTATGGCTCGCATTGCAGTGATATCTTCTTGAATATTCTTTATTTCAGCATTCTCGTCTTTCAGCATCAATGTGATTTCAGTGGGCAGAGCATTATATTCAACGCCTACCGTACTTCCAGATTTTAATGTAGAGAGCACTGCTTTCACTTGTTCATGGTAGGAAGTCTCTCCTTCTTTGCCTTCAACCTCATGATAAACATAAAGCTGGTCTATATCTGTTTTTTCTTTCGCATGTTCTTCCTCCAAAGCAGGGATGATGAGGCTTTCTTCGTCTTTTCCTATAATCAGGAGTATTGGCCGGGAATATGTGATGGCTTTAAGTCCACTGAAGTAATATTGATTCTCGAAGTTGGATATCAGCGCAACATCCAAGTTTTTATTCTTCATTATAGACTTCAATTCATCCGATCTTGACTTGGTCTTCATGATGCTCCACTCCTTGTCTTATGAGTTTTCCTTTGGCGAACACGCTTTTTACGCCTTCAATATATTCCAGGTCATTCAATGGGTTATTTTCCAATAAGACGAGATCTGCATCGTACCCTTCCTTCAACATGCCAACCTTCTTATCCAGAATGCGTCCCGCATTGACTGTCGCCGTCTTCAGGGTTTCTGTCGTATTCTGGATTGTTTCATGCATCGCATAGAGTTCATCTTGCAGCGCATGATGGCTTACTCCTGGAGAACCAGCATCTGAACCAGCACCAATCAGAATGTCTCGGCGATGATACTTTTTAAAAGCTGAATCATGTATTTTTACAATATCTATAGCCTTATTTTTTGCATACTCCGGTATGCCTGACTGATTGGCGACCTGCCTATACACATAGAGTGTAGGGTGCCAGGACACACCATGCTGTTCCATCAGGGAAATGAGTTCATCATCCATGTAATGACCATGTTCAATCGTATCAACACCTGCTAAAATTGAATTTCTGATGCCTTCACGACCTATTGCATGGGAGGCGACTTTCAATCCAAACTTATGAGCTTCTTCACAAATAACTGCGAGTTCTGCCAATCCTAGTTCAGAGTTGCCCACATCTTCTCCTTCTGTTCGGCCATAGACACCGCCTGTGGCACTGACTTTTATGACAGTGGCCCCTTTATAAATCTGTTCCCGCACGCCTTTCAATGCTTCGTCCGTACCATCTACAAACCTTGCCCAGAATGGATCGTGCCCACCCGTCATGGTCAGGGTCTTTCCGCAGGCGATGATATCCGGACCTTCAATCAGCCCGCGTCTGACTGCTTTTGCGACATGTAATGAAATATCATCTATGGAGCCGATGTCACGGACAGTGGTGATGCCATGATTGAGATAATGCCTAGCATTGGCGACAGCACGTATCAGCATCTGTTCATATCCTTCCGCTTCTGTCATCTGCACCGGATTGATGGAGCCGTCCCACATCATATGCACGTGAAGATCTATGAGACCTGGAATAAGATAATTCTCCTTTCCATCGATTACTTCGTCGCCAACTTTATTGCTCTCTGGCTGTATGGATGTAATTTCCCCATTTTCCATCCATAGTTCGTATCCTTCCAGCACTTCCAAATCTTCACCAACAAGCATTTTAGCATTACGAATAACTGCTGCCATTTGTATCCTCCTTTTATCTGGTTATTGAACTTCAGCGTTCTCCCCAAGTGGCTGCTCTTTCTTCTGCGTCAACAGGCTGATTGTTATTAAGGAGAGGACAGATAATGGCAGAGCAAAGAGTACGCTGTTCCAATCCATCGGGCGATTTAGTACAAGCTCCCAGAACATTGTCGCTGATCCTCCAATCAGGATGGAAGTAAGCACACCTGCTTTAGTAGCTTTCTTCCATAGCAGGGCAGCGAGAATGGCGGGAGTGATGGCTGCACCATACATAGTATAGGAATACATCTGAATCGCGAGTACACTTGGAAAGAATTGTCCAAGCACATAAGCAAATAACCCGAGAATCAATACGGTGGCACGGCTATACCATAGCATCTGTTTTTCAGATAATGGTTCTCTATCTCCGCGAATGTAATAGAAAAGGTCATAGACGATATTTCCGGATGCCGAGAGAAGGTATGAAGTGGCTGTAGTGATCAGAAACGCTACAGCTGCGCAAAGGATCAATACACCGATGATAATAGGCAGACCTTCTATTGCGAGCGTCAGAATTGCAGCATCCGCTTCAATGTTCGGGAAGAGCACGATTGCTGTTGTTGCCAGAAGAATTGTCAGAGTAATGACGATCAGGTTACCGAATATGAAGCCAATGACTGAATTCTTCGCAACTTTTCCATCTTTGGCTGCAGAAAATCTCTGGTACATATTCTGGTCACCAAGTACAAGGAGGAAAAGGGGGAGGAAGAAGCCAAGCAGTTGAGGGATGCTCAATCCTCCATTCCAGCTTTTTGTGTTTTCCGGCAATGAAAGGGTCAGTCCCTCAAGGCCGCCAACGGCATTAAAGGCGAAAGGCACACCGATGATGAACCCGATAAGGATCAGTACAGCACTTAATGCATCGGAATATGCAACTGAAAACAACCCGCCGCTCATCGTCAGGAAAATGACCAGGAAACACATGATGATGGCACCGATCTCAAGCGGGATACCCGTTGTAAGCTGCAAGACATAAGCACCGCCGGTAAATTGATATGCGGTGATTCCGACATATGCCAGCAGTATGAATAGAGAGGCAATGAGCCGTGTCGTCCGGCCAAAGCGCTTTTCCATCAATTGTGGAACTGTATATGTTTCACTCATACGTACTTTTTCAGCGATGAAATACAGAATGATGGCACCGATAAAACCACCGGACAAGTTGAAGATAGCAGCAAACGGTCCATATTGATAGATGAAGCTGGCGCCACCCACCACTGTACCGGAACCGACAAATGTGGCGAGCAATGTACCGATTACAACGAATAGAGGCAGTCGCCTGCCGGCCACCATAAAGTCATCATTGTTTTTTACTGATGTTCTTGCAAAGAAAATACCAATCCCAGCCATTATCAAAAGATACAGAATGACAGCAACCAGATAGATATTCATAAACCCCATCCCCTTTGTTTGTTTACTTTACGACTGTGCCATTTTTGACTACAATTTTTTCTTCCCGCAACACACCCAAGTTTTCTGTAGGATCCTGATCCACAATCAACAGGTCTGCTTTCTTGCCAGGTGCAAGCTCTCCAATATCGTGTGCATCAATACATTCTGCAGCTACGCTCGTCGAGGCTTTAATGACTGACATCGCGTTCATCCCGGCATCCTGCATGACCTGCATTTCATCAAAATAATAGCGTGGGGGAGTGAGTGGAGCACCGCAATCTGTGCCTGTCGCCACCTTCACACCAATATCAATCGCCTGTTTCAGCATGTTGAAATGGGGTTCCAGAACCTTTTCCGCTTTTTCCAATGCCCATGCCGGTATATCCGGACTGCTCGTCAACTGGCGCATGACAGTAATCGTAGGAACAAGGAAAGTGCCCTGGTTCTTCATGATTTCAAGCGCATTCCTGTCTGCGTAGATCCCATGTTCTATCGTGTCGATGCCGACTTCAAGACAATTCATGATGCCTTCCAGTCCATCTGCATGGGCGGCAACCTTTTTATTCTTCTTCAGAGCTTCCTCTTTTGCAGCACTTAATTCTTCCAAGGTCAGCTGAACGGATCCGGGTTCCTCCCCTAAAGTATAGATACCGCCCGTGGCCATGACTTTTATAAGGTCTGCACCTTCTTTCAGTACCTTTCTCGTGTGCTTCCGGACTTCATCTGAACCATCCGATTCATATCCCAGGTAATGGACGTGTCCGCCAGTCATGACAATCGGGGGACCGGAAGAGATGATCGTCGGACCAACCAGCTTGCCTGAGTCGATTTTATTTCTTAATCCGATTACGGTACCTCTTGGTGCACCGAGGTCGCGGACTGCGGTAATACCAAGTTTCAACGTATCCATCGCATGGGCGTAAGCATCCAGGATCACATTCTCATCCGGCTCATGGGAGATGACCGATTGCGGATTTGCACTGCCATCCCACACCAGGTGGACATGGGCGTCAATCAGTCCAGGCAGTATGTATTTTCCGGTACAATCGATGACTTCATCTGATGAGTGCTGTTCTGGTGGGGTGGAAGAGATTTCAGTGATACGGCCTTCTTCAATGACGATGTGACGATCCTGATGGACATCGTCACTTACTCCATCAATCAAGTTACAGTGCGACAAAATTGTTCTTTGAGACATAACTATTCCTCCTAATATAAGTTATCTGAATTGTAGCAATATACAGAACCCGGGTCATTGAAGTTTTCGACAAAAAAAGTACTGCCCTTTTGTGGCATATGCACAAAAGGGCAGTACTTAATTCTCATGCTTGGAGTGATGGATTTCAAATGCCATGACCAGCAAAGCAAAGTGAGAAGGGTGACGGATATCAAGTTTCAAAAGTCTGGTGATCTGTTTCAGTCTGTACTTTACAGTATTGGAATGGACATAGAGGGACTCGCTCGCCGCTTTCAAGTTGAAGAAGTGTTTCAGGCAGCATTCCAATGTCTCCAGCAGATGCCCATTCTTTTCATTATCATAATCGATGATCGGCCCGAGAATATCCGTGTCGAGCGCCCGGAACAACTCCATATCACCTATGCTCCGGGTGACTTTTTCTATACCCATTGCCGACCAGGATACATAAGCTTCCTCACGCTCTCTGCCATGGGCCAGAGCGATTTCGGCCTGCTCATTCATCAGTTGCAGATCATAGAGTGTTGGCTGCTTGAATCGGGCGCTTACCCCCATTACTGCGTCGGAATGGAAAGCAAGAGCATCCGACAATTTCTTCAAATCTGCTTCCGAATCCATGAAAGCAATCAGTGTACCGTTGTAGATCCATAACAGTGACTCGGATGATTTGGAAAGAAACGTGTCGCTCAATGATTGGAAGACATAATCGAGGTCATGATCGGACGTAAAGTCAGCACGCACGCAGTATTTCAAATCAGAAAGTGTCGTATGGAATGCCTTAGGGGAAACCTCGTCAAACCTGCCTTCCAGTACTGCCTCGAATCGTTTGAAATCGCGCATTTTATAGTGGTCTTCCGATTCAGACCTGCTTTGGGCAGACATGGCAATCGCCCTCAGCCCGCTTTTGACGACCTCCTGTACATAGATGTTATCCATGACTGATGTATTGACGATCAGATATCCGTAGAACTTTCCATTTGCCGAAATGGGCATCACTTGGAGTGCCAAGTCATCGGATGTATTGCTGGAAGAGATGAGCAGTTTCGTCTGTCTTTTGAAGAAACGGGTCTGTAAGATATTCTTTTTATATTTCGAAGTGAGTGAGGCGGTGAGTGCGTCCATATCTTCTTGTGAAAAGGTGGGCTTTTTCCATACACCTTTTATTTTCAGGTATGCATCCAAAAGAATGACAGTCTCTTTGATATAGTTGCCAACCAGGTTGAGTATGTACCCTGAGTCCTTCTTCAACGAAACAGATTCCATTAATTTATCGTTGATGCGATAGACTTCATATGTCCTAAGGTTGAGATCCTTGTTTTCCATTTCGTTGAATATATCCAGTATCCTATGGTAGGGCACATCTGAAGGGATACTGAACAAAGGCAGGTCGGCTTCGTTGGCCCAGTGAATCAATTCGTCCGGTACAGATTTATAATGGGCGGTATGGAATCCTATGCCGGCAATCCCAAGACTCTTGAGCCATATCATGTGATCCTTTATTTCCTCAACATCCCTAAATGACTGGAATGTGCTCAGTACAAGTCCACGTGTTTTAAAACGTCCTGTTTTCTCTGGCAGTTCCAGAATTGTAATATAGTCTACGGTTTTATCAACGCCCATATAGCCGGCAACCAATTTCATATTCAATACGGAGAGTTCTTCGGACAATTCTTTAATCGTAGTCATGGTTGATTCTCCTTTAATCAGAGGGAGTCATTTATTCCAGTTTTGTTAAAAAAAGAACGACCCTTCATCATTACTTTTATTATCCTCTTCTGGAAAAAACAATGCAAGATGATCCACTCTATGTATTCAGTGCTATTATCTTCCCAAGGGAAGATTTTATTTTTAACATTCATAGCATGAAAGCCGGTCTACTGATAATATGGAAAGTAAAGTGCATAACTATGACGGGAGGTCCATCATGTCCGGAAGCAACTTCAGCGTATCAAATGAAAGTATCATCAGGAACACCATCCAGGAACGGATTCTGAGCAATGAACTGAAACCAGGGGACAGGCTGCCGAGTGAAAACGTGCTGGCGGATGAATTCGGGATGAAGCGGATTGTGGTAAGGAATGCACTGGTGCAGCTCGAGAAGATGGGGCTGCTTGATAGCCGGCAGGGAATCGGGCGGTTTGTGAAGGAGAAGCGCCCGGTGATTGAACTGGATATGAGCGGCAGGCGGAGCTTTTCCGACAAGATGCGGGAACAGGGTGTGCATTACGAAAGCAGGGTGATCTTTGCGGGATATGCAACAGAAAATGAGCAGGAGAAGTACCGCCGGGCACTTGGGATGGACGATGATGTCTCCATTTTTAAAGTGGCGCGGCTGCGCATCGTCAACCATACACCCTGTGCCATCCATTTTTCCTATATACGTGAGGATGCGGTACCTGATATTAATGAAGAAACGAAGCAGCTCGCCTCCATGTTCAACTACTATGGGAAGAATGGCTACACGAACCTGAAGTCGATGGATACACATATCCATACGGCGTTTCCGACATTGGATGAACAGCGACATCTGGAGTGCGAGGAGCTGGTGCCGCTGATCGTGTATGAATCGCAGACGATGGATCTCGATACGAACCGAATACTGGAACAGACACGGATACTCTACCGGAGCGACCTTTTCAAGCATGCGCTCGGGTCCGTGAACTGATTGGGGGATGACTTTACGTCATCCTCTTTTTATATTCACAAAATCAACCGGCTCTTTACAGATTTTACAGACTCTTAAAGGTCACCAGCTTGGCAACAAGTTAGGATGTAGTTAAGGGAGGCATGATGATGAATAAAAAACGCTGGACATCTCTATTTATAAAATACGGCAAGGAGGAGGCCACCGATTTCCTGGATACATACCGGAATGCAGTGCCTTTTCAGATCATCTCGGAACCGGCTGAAGGGCTGACGATGATCAAGGTCAGGGAGCATGCGGAGAACAGTCTTTTCTATATCGGGGAAATGCTGGTGACGGAAACGAAGATCAGACAGGAGCAGACGGTCGGGCTTGGCGTGGTGAAGGGCTCCGACAGGAATCTCAGCATGGCAGTCGCCTTCATCGATCTGTGCTTCAGTCTGGATGTGCTCGCGGATGAACTGGAACAGATTCTGGAATCGCTGGAAATGAAAGAAGCGGCATATATCAAGGAACGGACGCAGAAGATACTTAAAACCAAAGTGGATTTCGACATGATGGCAGAATAGGAGGCATATATATGACAACACTGGTACATGAGACACAGAGACACTACCGGGAACTCGTGGATCTCTTCAGCCGGCCGGGGGAGGTCAGGCGTTCGAAGTTCGATACACCGAACTTCACTTCATACTCGGATGCAGTGCTGGCGACGGTGCTGACACTGTTCGACAATGAGATATTCTTCAATACGGCAGATCGCAAGGATGCGGATGAGTTTCTGACACTGACGGGCGGCCAGCATACAAAAGATTTTGGAAAGAGCGACTTCATCGTCGTGAAGGCCGAAGAACTGAATGCAGGACTGATGGAAGGGGCAAGGATCGGCACTTTGGCCTCTCCTGAAAAGTCGACGACATTCATCATCGAAGTGGCATCCATCGGGGAAGGGCACGCGTACATACTCCAGGGTCCCGGCATAAAGACGGCGAACACGCTTGAGATGACGCTTGACCCGGAATGGATCGTGTGGCGCAACACGCTGTGCAGTGAATTCCCCCTCGGGGTCGATCTGGTCATCATCGACCGGACGGACCGGATGGCGGTCATACCAAGAACAACGACAGTGGAGGTGATGTAGATGGGCTACGTTGCAGTGAAGGGCGGTACGAAGGCCATCGAGGCATCGGTTGAAATGTATCGGAATAAATCGCAGCACGACGAGGAGCTGGATGTCGGCGTGGTCAGGACGCACATGAATCAGCTGATCAACCAGGTCATGTCGGAAGCGAGCCTTTACGACCGCGATCTTGCGGCACTGGCAGTCAGGCAGGCCGAAGGGAATATGGAGGAGGCGGTGTTCCTTCTCCGTGCCCATCGGTCGACGCTGCCGAGGCTCCATTATTCCACGGTGACGAACACACGCGACATGTTCGTCGAACGCCGTGTGTCGGCAAGCTTCAAGGATATCCCGGGTGGACAGATCCTCGGTGCATCCCCGGACTTCACCCATCGTCTGCTGGATGATTCGGATGTATATGACAGTGGAGCGCTCCACGAGGAGACCGATGTTTCTGCATACGGCTATCGTCTCGATGACCTGCCGAAGGTGGTCGACTACCTCGAGCAGGAGGGGCTGTTCGAAAAATACCCGGAAGATGACAGGGAACCGGATGACATCACGAAGCGAAGCATCGAATTCCCGAGTTCGAGAAGCGAGCGGCTCCAGTCGCTGACACGCGGACAGACGGGAGCAGTGACTTCACTCGGATATGCAGAAATCAGGGGATATGGCTATTCCTCCCATCCGAACATCGGCGAAGTGCGGGTCGGCCAGCAGCCGGTCCACATCGATCCATTCGATGATGGGGATGCATACTATGTCGGTGACGTAGAACTGACGGAAGTGGAGGCATTCATGCCAGCGGACGGTGCAGAGGAAGAATCAGAAGGCGGCCAGGAGAAGACATTCAGAATCGGCTACGGCCTCACATTCGGTCAGAATGAAACGAAGGCCATAGCGATGAGTGTGCTCGACTACAGTCTGAGCCACCCGATCGAAGGGGTGGCGACATGCGATGACGAGTTCGTCCTCCTCCATGTGGATTCCGTGGAATCGACCGGATTCATCTCGCACTTGAAGCTGCCGCACTATGTCACCTTCCAATCCGTACTGGACCGGGTGAGACAGACGAAAGGAGAGAAATCGGAATGAAACAGAACTATGCCTTTCTCGATGAGAACTCCAAGAAGGAGATCAGACGCAAAACATTGAAGGCCATCGCAATCCCCGGCTACCAGGTCCCGTTCGCTTCGAGGGAACTGCCGATTGCACGGGGCTGGGGGACCGGCGGACTGCAGCTGACCCTCTCCCTTGTCGGACAAAGCGATGTGCTGAAGGTGATCGACCAGGGCGCCGACGAATCGGTCAATGCCGTCAACATCAGGAAGCTGATCCAGGATACGACATGTGTGCCGGATACCATTCATACGAGTGAGGCGACACTCATCCAGTCGCGCCACCGTGTGCCGGAAGTGCCGCTCGAACCCTACCAGATACTCGTGCTCCAGGTGCCGCTGCCGGAACCGCTCCGGCCGGTCGAACCGAGCGAGCGCATCACCAAGCAGCTCCATGCGGACAGGGAGTACAGCGGCGCCTGGCTCAGGCTGTTCGAGCAGATCATGAAGTACGGCTCGATTACGGATGATGCGGACTATCCCGTCCTCGTCAACGGCCGCTATGTCATGGCACCGAGTCCGATTCCACGGTTCGATAATCCGAAGCTCGATGACAATGACGGACTCATCCTGCTCGGGGCCGGACGCGAGAAGAAGATATATGCCATCCCGCCATACACGAAGGTGAGCTCGCTCGCATTCGACGATCATCCATTCGAAGTTGAATCCTTCGATGACGTATCCTGCCGGGAGTCCGGACTCACAGGTGTCTACATGGACGAGCTGGTCGACGACGAGACGGGGGAAACGTATTACGTGACGAACGATACAAGCTATATGCTTGAACAACTCAACAAGGCAGGTTCTGTGCGATGAAGACAGCAGATAATTTGGCGATCAGCGTCAGCAACGTCAGCAAATTCTATGGGGACAGGTGCAGCTACTGTGTAGAGGACGATGCCGTGCTCAACAGGAACATGTGCCCCGAGTGCCATACTGTCTTCGCCTGCGATGATGTCTCCTTCGACCTCCATAACGGCGAGATCCTCGGCATCGTGGGCGAGAGCGGCAGCGGCAAGAGCACACTGATGAAGATGCTCTACTTCGACCAGACGCCTTCGGAAGGCGAATACCGTATATCGGGATTCGATGGGCGGCAGACGGATGTCTTCGGATTATCCAGCCAGGCGAAGCGGCAGATACGGAACGAGATCCTCGGCATGGTTTACCAGAACCCGGTATATGGGCTGAAGATGGAGTTCTCCTCCATGAGCAACATTGCAGAAAAGCTCATTGCAAGCGGCTCCCGTCATGTCGGCGGGATGACGGAGGTCGGCGACCACTTCCTCGGAAAGGTCAACATCCCACTCAGCCGCAAGTTCGATCCACCGAAAAACTTCTCGGGCGGGATGCAGCAAAGGGTCCAGATCGCCAAGGCGCTCTCCAACTATCCGCCCGTACTGCTGCTCGATGAAGTGACGACCGGCCTCGACCTGTCCGTCCAGGCGGACGTACTCGAGCTGATCAAGGAAATCCAGCGGGAGCTCGGCATCAGCATGATCGTCGTCTCCCATGACCTGGCCATCATCCGCATGCTATGCGACCGGACGATGGTCATGCTCGACGGCAGTGTCATCGAGACGGGCATCACCGACCAGATTCTCGAGGACCCGCAGCACGCCTACACGCAGCAGCTCGTATATTCAATCCTTTAAGGGAGGGCCTGATTTTGAAAGCAATCATAAACGGCAACATCATCACCGAAACGGAAGTCATGCACCATGCAGCAGTGATTATGGAGGACCAGTACATCGTGGACATCCTTCCGATGGATGAAGCGGAAGAGATGCTCGATGGGACGGCGGAAGTCATCGATGCGAACGGCGGATACGTGTCCCCGGGATTCATCGACATCCATTCCGACTATATCGAAGGCATCGTCGCCCCGCGGCCGACGTCCCTCATGGACGTCACGATCGGCATCCGTGAATCGGAACGCATACTCAGCTCCCACGGCATCACGACCATGTTCCATTCACTGTCGATCTACCGGGAGGACCTGTTCGGACACAAACCCATCCGGGAACCGCAGAATGTGGAGAAGCTCATCCAGGCGATCGCCCGGACACACAATGAGAAGCACCTCATCCGCCACCGTCTGCATGCCCGGTTCGAGCTGGACGCAGTAGAACAGCTGCCGGCGCTGAAGGCGCATATCGAAGCGGGCAATGTCCATCTGCTCAGCTTCATGGACCACACCCCTGGACAGGGGCAGTACCGCAACATTTCGGTATACCGGAACACGATGAAGAGCTACCAGAACATGAGTGACATCGAAATCGATCAGAAGATGCTCGAGAAGCAGGACTATGAACAAATCGGCTATGAGGAGATGAAGACGGTGGGCGATATGGCCCGTGCCCGCAACATCGCAGTGGCCTCCCATGATGACGACCATGTCGGACGCATCGATCTCAACGGGACGCTTGGGGCGACGATCAGCGAATTTCCGATCACCATCGAAGTGGCGAAGTATGCCCATCAGAAGGGCATGCATACAATCGCCGGTGCACCGAACATCATGCTCGGCGGCTCCCATTCCGGGAATCTGAATGCAGCGGATGCCATCAGGGAGGGCTGCATCTCCATATTGTGCAGCGACTACTATCCGGCAGCGATGCTGCATTCCATCTTCAAACTTCATGATGAGTGCGGGCTGCCGTTGGAAGAGGCGATGAAGCTTATCACCCTCAATCCGGCCCGGGCGGTCAATATGGACCATGAAATCGGTTCGGTCAGAGTCGGCAAGAAGGCCGATCTCAACGTCATCCAGTTCAACGGAGACTATCCGGTCATAACGGAATGCATCGTTGATGGGGCCATCATTTCACAATATCACTATAGAATCGATGAGGAGGCAGAGTGATGCTGAGCGTAGAGAATATATCCAAATCATTTACCATCCACCACCTCGGACAGACCCGGTCGGCGATCTCCGGCATCGACCTGCATGTCGCAAAGGGCGAGTTCCTCGGCATCGTCGGGAAGAGCGGCAGCGGCAAGTCGACCATCCTGAAGAGCATCTACGGTACATACAGGCCGGAAGCGGGTGCCATCATATACGACTCCAGGGACGAAGGGCCGGTGAACATGATGGAGATGGCAGACCATGACCTGATCCGTCTGAGAAAGACGGAAATCGGCTACGTCTCCCAGTTCCTCAAAGTCATGCCCCGGACGACGAGCCTTGAACTGGTCACCCAATCGCTGCTCGAAATGGGAAAGGACCCGGAGGAAGCCCGGCAGAAGGCGGAAGCGGCACTCAGACACTTTGATATTCCGGAGAGTCTGTGGGACAACTATCCAAACACATTCAGCGGCGGAGAAAAATTGAGGCTGAACATCGCCCGGGCCACGGTCAAATCCCCCCGGCTGCTGCTGCTCGACGAACCGACGGCATCGCTCGACAACGACTCCAAGCTGAAAGTCAGGGATGCCATCGCCAAGCTCAAGGCGGATGGTACGACGCTCATCGGCATCTTCCATGACCTTGAGTTCATGGAGGGGCTGTGCGACAGGGTGTACGATATGACGAGCGGGAAAGCGGGGAAGATGTGATGGCGCGGATTGATCTGCACGTCCACAGCACATTATCCGACGGCGGGGACACCATCGACCAAGTGCTCGAGGCTGCGCACAAGCGGGGTGTGAAGATGCTGAGCTTCGTGGACCATGACATGACGCTGACCTACCATGTGGCAAAAAGGAAACCGGCCGCCCGCGACATCACTCTGGTCCCCGGGATAGAACTGTCCGCCTATGACTTCAAACGGGACAGGAAAGTCCATGTGCTCGGCTATGACTATAACCTCGATGGCAGCCAAATGCAGCAGTTGACCGTTCCGCTGCTCGAACGGCGGCACCAGCATTCACTCTGGCAGGTCGAACAGATCAGGCAATATGGCTTCGACATCGACGTGGAGCAGGTCGAGGCGCAGCTCTTGCCCGGGCAGACGGTCTACAAGCAGCACATCATGGCGGCATTGACGGATGCACACTATGCGACGGATGAATACCGGTCTTTGTACCGTGTCCTTTTCAAAGGAGATGGTCCTGCCGCCGGCGATATAGAGTATATGGATGTGCACGATGCCGTACGCGCGGTGAAGGCGGATGGCGGCATGGCCGTCATTGCCCATCCCGGTCAGCTCGACAGCTACGATCTGATCGAAGAACTCGTTGAACTTGGCATCGACGGCATCGAGCAGTACCATCCGGATCATACGGAAGACGATGTGAGACGGGTGGGCGAACTGTGCGACAGCTACGGGCTGGTCACAACCGGCGGGTCGGACTACCATGGCGACTTCGGTGTACCGGTGGAGATCGGCATGGATGCGGATTTGTTAACGCATCGTCCATTTGATGAAGTTCCCTTTAAGAAATGTTAAGTAAGCGTAAATGGTGTTTATTTATCGAACCCAATCGATTTTAATGGAATAGAATCAAAAAAATGAAGGAGTTGCATATCAATGAAGAAATGGTTGGTTGGCCTGGCATCACTGTCCCTTTTACTCTCCGCATGCAGTAATGATTCGGAGGGAGAGGCGAATGCCGAAGGCGCAGATAGCAGCGGAGAACCGCTTACGGTCGTCTGGTATCCGAATGAATCCGGAAACGAACTCTCTGACGCGAGGGATGAGATCGGCAGCATCATAGAAGATGCCACGGGCCAGGAAGTCGAACATGAACTGACGACGGACTATGCCATCGCGATAGAGAGCCTCGTCAATGACAATGCGGACCTTGCATTCACCGGAGCTGAAGGCTACGTACAGGCGAAAGAAAGGAACGACGCGCTCACTCCACTTGCGGTGCCATCCGGCCCAAGCGGCACGGAAGAAGATGCCCTGTACCACAGCTGGTTCGCGGCACTGCCTGAAAACATGGAGCAGTATGAAGATGGAAACGGTGAATATGCACTCGATAATTTTGAAGGCAAAAAGTTCTCCTTCGTCTCACCATCCTCCACATCCGGTTTCAAGGTGCCGGGCAGCACGCTGGTCAGCCACTTCGGTGAGCAGGAAGGCTATGAAGATCTTGAAATCGACCAGATTGCAGAAAACGGCAATGTATTCAGTGAAGTGATGTTCGGCAACTCCCACCAGGGCTCGGCAGTAAATCTGCTGAACGGCAAAGCGGACCTCGCAGCGTTCTGTGATACATGCCTCGACAACTACGTCGAAGTGTCGGAAGGCGAGGAAAACGCACCGGGTGCCATCTATACGGTTTCTGAAGGTGCAGCGGCACCATTCGAGAATCTTGCAGGCGAAGAGTTCGGCATCCTTTCCGCCACACCGGTACTGAACGCGCCATTCGTCGCCAACGGCAATACATTGAGCGAAGAACAGATCAAGGAACTGCAGGATGCCTTCACTTCCGAGGAAGTGGCGAACAACGAGAACATCTTCCTGCCTGAGGATTCCGAAGAGACGGGCCTCTTTACAAAATCTGCGGATGAGCAGTTCGTTGTCGTGGAAGATGAATGGTTCGACCCGATCAGGGAACTTGGCCAATAGGGAATGAAAATGAAGGGAGCCGCACTCCCTTTATTTATTTTTGGAGGGATACGGATGAGTGTTAAAACACTTGATAGAACAGACAGGGCAGTGGAGAAGGAAACGGATGAAGTCATCTTTCCTTTCTTCGAGGAAGCGGAAAAACCAAAAAGGCGCACTCTGCCGACGATCATGGAAATAAAGAGCATCGACAAGTCCTACACCGGAAACAAGCGCGTATTGAAGGACATTTCATTCAACATCGGGAAGGGGGAGCTGCTCTCCATCATCGGGCCATCGGGCGCCGGCAAGTCGACGCTGCTCCGGGTCATCAACCGCATGATCGAACCGAGCGGCGGTGCCATCCATTTTGAAGGGCAGGACACACTCGCGATGCGCGGGCGCGGTCTGCGCCGCATGCGGACGGACATCGGCATGATCTTCCAGCACTACAACCTGGTGGACCGGCTCAGTGTATTCGAGAATGTACTGCATGGTCTGCTCGGGTACAAGAACAGCCTCCAAGGCATATTTTCCATGTATACGGAGGATGAAAAGCGGCGGGCACTGGACATCATTTCGGAACTCGGCATCGGGGAGCACATCTATAAGCGCTGTGATGAACTGAGTGGTGGACAGAAGCAGCGGGTCGGCATCGCCCGCGCCCTCATCCAGGATCCGAAGATCATCCTCTGCGATGAACCGATCGCTTCGCTCGACCCGAACGCATCCCGCGTCATCATGGAGTACCTGAAGCGGATATCAGAGGAGCGGGGCATCACGATTATCGTCAACCTCCACCAGCTGGAAGTGGCAAGGAAGTATTCCGACCGCATCATCGGGCTCAATGATGGCACTGTCGTCTTCGACGATGCGCCGGATGCAATCACTTCAGAATCGGTCAGCCGGATCTATGGATCCCAGCTGGACGAACTGATTACGGAATAGGCGGGTGGCTATGGAAAAGACAAACCCACAGCATGTAGTTGATGTGAACATCATCAGAAAGAAGCACATTCGGCTGTCCGTCATTGCGCTGATCATACTCGCACTGATCATCCTTTCCGGAATGGTCACAGAGTATGATCATATCGAAGGACTTGTTGCGATACCGGCTGCACTTGAATGGCTGCTCGCCAACATGTTCTTCAGCGGCAGCACCCTCAGCCGGCTGCCGACCGTACTGAACCTGCTCTGGCAGACGGTGCTGATCTCCGTCGTGTCGACGACGACCGCCGCCTTCTTTGCGGTCATCTTCGCCATCACCGGCTCGAAGCTCACTGCAGTCAATGCGCCGCTGATGTACATATCCAAACTCGTGGCCTCCATCAGCCGGAATGTTCCCGTCGTCGCCTGGGCGCTGATCCTGGTCATCAGTTTCGGAACGAATGCCGCGACAGGATTCCTGGCACTCTTCTTCACGACATTCGGCTTCCTGGTCCGTGCATTCATCGAGACGATTGATGAAGCATCCAGTGACACCGTCGAGGCGCTGAAGGCGACGGGGGCGACATACCCGCAGGTGATTGCCAAGGCCGTCATTCCGGAAAGCATGCCGCAGATGTTCAGCTGGGTTCTCTTCATGATCGAAACGAACATACGCAGTGCCACACTGGTGGGGCTTCTGACCGGCACCGGCATCGGATACCTGTTCGACCTCTATTACAAGCAGCTCGACTATGAGATGGTGTCGCTCATCACGCTCGCCATCGTCATCGCCGTGCTCCTGATCGAATGGGTATCCAACTGGATAAGGAGGGAGATACTATGATGGACAGCCATCTGGAAACCACAGGCAACGGAAAGATCAAGATCAATAAGGCGAACAGGGGACAGATGCGGTTCCGTGCACTGATGATCGGGACGCTCCTCTTCACCATCATCGGGTTCTTCCTGCTGGACTACCAGGGACTCGAACTTGTCCCGGCCATCATCGGTACACTCGATAATCTGAAGACGATGTTCCTCACGCCCCAGTTCAATCAGGTCACATTCGGTACAGCCATGTGGCAGGTGCTTGTGACACTATCACTCGCCTTCCTCTCCACCGTCATCGGTGCCGTCATCTCGCTGTTCCTGGCCTTCGGCACGGCTATGAACCTGTCGAAGCCATGGCTCAGCATGACGATAAAGACATTCATCACAGTCATCCGTGCCGTGCCGACCGTACTGTGGGTACTCATCTTTGCCATCGCGGCGGGACTCGGTTCCGTCGCCGCCGTCATCGGGATGCTGTTCCATTCCGTTGCCTACCTTGTCAAAGCATACTCCGAGGCGTTCGAGGAGATTGATGCAGGCAAGATTGAAGCACTGAGAGCCACAGGATCCAGCTACACCCACATCCTGTTCCAGGTCGTCCTGCCCCAGACCAAATCATATCTGATCGCATGGACATTCCTGCGTTTTGAGACCAACTTCGGCATCGCCGTTGCCATGGGCGCCGCAGCGGGTGCAGGAGGCATTGGCTACGAACTCTTCATGTCCAGTACATTCTACTATGACATGCATGAAGTCGGCATGATCACCTACCTTATCCTCATTGTCGCCATCCTTCTTGAACTTGTGGCGAATAGATTGAAGCAGGCAGCTTAGAGCAGATAGCCCACCCGCACTTCCAGGCTACCATCCGGGAGTGCGGGTTTTCTTTTGAAAACCATTATAATGGTAGTATGAAGGAATGAAAGAAAGGGGAAATTAAATGACCATCCAAGGCATCAATCATCTGTTGTTTTCCGTGTCCGACCTTGAGAAGTCCGTCACATTCTATAGAAACGTCTTTGGGGCAGACCTGAAAGTGAAAGGGAGGACCACCGCCTATTTCGATCTGGACGGCATATGGCTCGCTTTGAATGAAGAGCGGGGAATTCCAAGGAATGAAATTCGCGACTCCTATACACATATCGCTTTCTCGATTGATGAGGTGGATTTTGACGATATGGTGAAGAAGCTACATTCCTGCAATGTCAATATACTGGAAGGTCGGAAGCGGGACACCCGGGATCGACGCTCAATCTATTTCACTGATCCGGATGGTCATAAATTTGAATTTCATACCGGCACCATGAAGGACAGGCTTGAGTATTATAAGGAAGCCAAGCCCCATATGGAGTTTTATGAATAGTAGATATGATGGTAAATTTATTCAATGACATAGATCTATTATAATGTAATATAAAGGGTCGATAGATATGAGCAATTCTGAAACAATAACAATCAGAGTATCTAAGGAAGATAAAGAAATTATCAGTCACTACTCCAAGGTGTACGGTCTCAGTACATTCGAATTTATAAAAAGGTTAACTATCGAAAAGGTCGAAGACGAAATCGATATCCAGATTCATCAGAAAGCAATGGAAGCATATAATAAAGATGAGACGGTGTACAGCTTGGACGAAAGTGAACGCATGCTTGGTCTTTAGATCACATAAGAACACAGGCCTGGATACCATGGCAATCATTTTTAATGTGTGGAATCGGGATACTGGGGAATAGGTATCTTGAGGTGATTATTATGGCGAGACAGCTCAGAAACATGAATAAGCAGCTAGACAGGGTAATGAAGAACTTTGGCAAGGAATCGAAAAGAATCTGGAAGAAGGGGATCGAGTCGGGTCAGATTGCTCCTTCAATTATTAAGACGAGTGATGGGCGACGGGCGGTCGACCACAAGGATCTCGATGAAAAGATTCAGAAGCAATTCAAATTGTCCAACGATGAGGCGCTGGTTGGTGTCTATCTGATCTACAAGGGTTCGGATCTCTTCTATGTTGGCCACAGTACGAACATCGCAAGGCGACTGAAGCGCCACTTCAGCAAGCCGTTCGAGAAGAAGCCGTCGAAAGAGGAGAAGCGTCTGAAGCCGTTCAATGGCGTGCTGGAGAAGAGGAACATGAACATCGTCATCTACAGGATTACAGACGAGCAGAACTACATGTTCAGAAAGCGGCTCGAGAAGATCATCGCCTACAACTATGTTCCCGAATATCTTAAATGGGCATATGGTTCAGGTGAGGATAAAGATGTAAGAAAGCAGAAGATACGTACGAGCCACAAGCGGACGACGGCGTAATATCAGGGAGGGCCATTCGGCGCTCCTTTTTTATTGCAAGTTTCTAAAAGGAATGTGTGCTTTTCTGATGAAGGGGTTACATTTTGATAGTAGAGAATGTTAAACTGTATTAAACCATAATATGGAAAGTAACCCAAATTAACACAACATCATGAAAGGACGGTTTTATGACAAGTTTTACCAAGGTGGTTTTATGGAGCGTGGCAGTTGTCGCAGTACTCGGGGTGATTGCTGTAGGTGTAATAGCGTTCAACTTCTCCGATGTGAGAAACAGCATCGGAAATGCACTCGACCAATCTGTTGCGGAAGAAGCGGAAATGCCTGAAGAGGATGAAGAACTTGCGGCACTGGCCGACTCCAGCTCGGAAGGCGAGTTTAAAGTATCTGATGAGAAATCGGATGATGGCCTGCCGAGTGAACGCCAGTTCGCAGACAGTCTACACCATATGACACACCAGAAGGTCAAGGCGACACAGAAATGGGGCCATCTTGAAATTACGGATGAGCGAATCGAGCAGAAGTACGAAACAGCCAAGGAATCGAATTATGCATATAGGGAGTTCTATATGAAGGCTCTTGAGGAATGGATGGAGGGAGACTTCTCAAATGCTGTGCAGGTGCACAACACCATATGGAATGAACAGAACGGCAATGTTGGTAAGGCAAGAGGCTTTATGACGCCGGAAGAAGAAATGGAATATAAAATCAGACATTTTGATTGAGCAGGTCATGGGCCTGCTTTTTTATTTGGATTAAAGTATGCTAACTCCACTACAAAATTTAAATTCTAAATTTTTTAAATTCTTCACGAATTACATTGTAAAAATTTTCAATGTATAGGATAATATTTACATAATAGCAAGTTACATAATGTCATTAGCGATCAAATATATATGAACGCAACAAGATAATTGGAGGAGATCGTACTTGAAAAGTAAAAAAAGACAGCGTTTAATGAAAGCATCATTGGCAAGTGTACTGGCACTGACAATAGCAACACCACTGGCAGGAACAGTTGATGCATCAGAAACGGATGATTGGGTAGATGGCAGTCAGGAAATTGGGGGAGGGGATGAATCACATAGTGTAGGAGATCCTGAAGACCATGTAGAATTCCCTGATTGGTATGACGAGGATGCAGTATATGATAACGAAGGAAATGTAATTTACACAGGTGAAGAGGCAAATCATTTCAGAAGCGTTCTTGATACTGTGTTAGCGAATCCAAATCAGTATATTGTAGACGGTGGGGTATATACTGTCACTTACGAGGTAGACGAGGGTGGATATGCTTATAACTATACTAT
The DNA here is from genome assembly GCF_038561955.2 of Salinicoccus sp. Bachu38. Lineage (NCBI taxonomy): Bacteria > Bacillati > Bacillota > Bacilli > Caryophanales > Staphylococcaceae > Salinicoccus > Salinicoccus bachuensis. Next base: position 787,512 of record NZ_CP138333.2, read on the forward strand.
AGGCGAGGAAGTCATCCCGACGCAGTTTGTTAACTATGAACTGACTCTCGATCAAATTAATGTAATAGGGGCAAGTATTCCACAGCAAAGATCAACCGAATTAGACGGTGAGGCTACTGAAGAGGGAAATGAGGAGGAAGTTGTAGCACCTGAAGGTTCAAACCAAGAATCCGAAGAAGGGGAGTATCCAGAAGAGACACCAGTAGACGAAGCTGAGGAATCGACTGAATCACCACTAGAAGATGAACCTACCGAGGAAGTCGAACCTTCAGAACCCTCAGTAGAAGAGGAGAGTGTTGAAGGATCAACTGAAGAGGAGTTCGCTGGTGGTGAGGTCGATGAAGAAGTTGTAGAAGAAGAATTAATCGAGGAATCTTCAGAAGAAAATTCAAATCAAGAAGGGACTAATGAGGAATCTAATGAAGAAGCGTCAGATGAAGCACCTTCTGATGAGGAATACGATGAGAATGCCATCTACCAGAATGGTGAATTACTATATACTGCTGTAGAGGTGGATCATTATGTTGCTGTGCTATCTAGAGTCATGCAAAATCCAGATAAATATATCTATTTGGAAAATGGTATATATGAATATCATTATGAAGTTGATGAGGAAGGCTACGCTACAGAGGTCGTTCAAGGAGATCTCATCATTCCTGCAGCTTTCATAGAAATAGAACTTAACGATGATGAGATAGCGAAAATAGGAGCAGACATTCCTAAACAAAATCCAGAAGAAGTCGACGATGACCTTAACGAAGAAGATAATTCTAGTGGATCCCAAAATGATGATGAGGTATACCATGACATTCTGGATAAAGTGCTGAATGATAGAGCAGGTTACATCTATTTGGATGATGGGGTATACGAATACTCTTATGATATTGATGAGTATGGGTTTGCTGTCAACGAACAAGTAGGCCAAAAAGTACTTCCTAAAGACTTTGTTGAAGAGATGATTCCTGGATATATTCGAGATGTAGTAGGTACTGAGGTTCCACCAAGCCGAAGCATTGAGGAACAGGAAAATAAGGAAGGATATACCACTGAATACAAGAATCATATTACCTTGCAGATAAAAATCGGAAATGAAAATTATGATCTTGATTATAAGATAACAAAAGGTGAGAATTACAAATCTGATATAGTCTCAATTATTGATGAACTGAATGCAGAAAATGATACAAACTACACTGTTGATAAACTTAATGAGCACAATATAGGTATCTATAGTCGAGTGGATGAAGACGCAAAAAAACAAATAGTAACCAGAAACCATATTGTGGTCACTTTGATTGATAATAATATGCCGAATTTAAAAGATTTGGTTCCGGAAGAGGAACTGATTGACGATATTGTACCTAGAACAGGACAAGTCATAATGCGGTTCTTTAATATGGATAAAGGTGGTGTAGATGATACTCGTTATTTAGAAACTTGGGGAGGCACCATAGACAATCAAATTCGTCGGGAATTTCAAGAAATGATTGTTGACTCTGTGAACAATGATGCTCCATTTTTTAAATATGTGGATGCTGAAATGGAAGAAGGAATGGAATATGGTTCAGAAGTTCGTCCCGTGTATGATGTTATTGTCTATTATGAAGCATATAACCCTTCTGAAGCATACCTCCAACAAGTGGAAGAGAAAAAATATTATTATGAAAATGAGGATGCAAATTCGGATGTCAAAAATGAGTTGACATTGATTGACGAAGAAACAGGTAAGACAGTCATGTCCTTGGAAGTATATGGTCAGTTCTTTTCCCAAAGGTTAAGCAGTATCATAGATGAATACAACCAAATTAATAATGTAAATATGATGGTTTCCAATACCGAACTGACTGATTATGAAGTGCATACCGATGACTACTACTACAGTACCAGTAATAGAAAATATAATATTTATGTAGACGGGTTGGGACCAGATGAGGATAATGACATGATTCTACCAGGTGTCCCTGAAGAAGAATTGTATGATGACTCAACATCTGAAATGGTATACCGATCGATTCGTATCATTGATGGTGATGGTTTGAAATACGACAGGGAGTATGTACGCACTGAAACAATGGATGAATCGATTAAAGGAGCCCTATCAGAGTATTATATGTCCCATCCAACATATTTTAATATTGATGAGCTTCATGTCTATGAAGATGTTGTGGAAAAGTATATAAATCAAGATAGCGCGGGCTATGGGGACTTATATGAAGGAAGAGGATATTTCATTGAAGTATATCTTGATTCCTTGAATCAAAACGATAAAATCGAAAAAAACCCTGAAAAGATTGATATTGAAAAAAATTATATGGGGAATCTGGCATTTATAGATTATTACACTGGTCAAGATCTTGGGAGAATTAAGTTTGAGAAAGGTTCATACTCAAAGCAACTTGATGGATATCTAGAACAGCTTAAAGAAGAAACAGGAAAGAATTACAGAGTTGTTACTAGAAAAGCCGGACGTGTTGGTGGTGGAGGTGGAGGCGGACCGTACCCAGGGTTTATGGAAGTAAACTATGTGACCAATATGACTGTGTATATTACTGATGAGTGGGAAGAAGATAAGGAAGGTGTAGTTGATGGTAAGCCAATACAAAACTATGACTATCTGATCAAGCCACTTCCTGAAGGTGTTACACCACAAGACGAGATTACAGTTACTAAGAACTATACAGTGGGAGAAGAAGTGTTCGAAGATTTCTCTGAATTGTATAAACAATATGAAACTTATTATACCGGGAGTGAATTTACTGAAATAGAAGTTCCCAGTGATATGGAAATAGGCTTTGCCTACGCTACCAGTCCATATTTCATTTACAATGGCTTTTATGTGACAGGTGTTGCCGAAACTCCCGGAAGCCACTCTCTTAGTTACTATGAGTTTAATGAAAAGGAGAATGACCTAACTCTACACAACGTAAATATCAATGTCTGGGAAAAGGGAGAAAATCCTGACGATTTCGAAAGTGAAGAACCGACTGACGAGGAACCAGTCGACGAACCAACGGAAGAGGAACCGACTGAGGAAGAGCCAGTCGACGAACCAACGGAAGAGGAACCGACTGAGGAAGAGCCAGTCGACGAACCAACGGAAGAGGAACCGACTGAGGAAGAGCCGGTTGATGAGCCTACGGAAGAGGAGCCGACTGAGGAAGAACCGGTCGATGAGCCTACCGAAGAGGAACCAACTGATGAAGAACTGACTGGTGAAGATAATTCTACAGAGGCGCCTCCAGCAAGTGAGGGAGACAATGAAGTTGAAGATGATTCTGATGCCCCTTCCGACGACTCTGGTACTGGTACACAGGAAGAGAATGAAACCGGGACTACAATTGAAGGATCTTCTGTTGTCGACGAGGCAAGCGGTATAACGGTTTCAAGTGCTACCGGTGAACTTGAGGGCGTTCAGGTGTCAGTCGAAGTTCTTGAGGACTCCGGCCTGATCTCAAATCCACACGACCTCTATGACATCGAACTGCTCGATGCAGACGGCAATGAATACGAGCCTGAAGCATCCGTAACAGTTTCCATCCCGGCCAATGGCACGGTTTCAAATGTCTATTACCTTGGCGAATCCGGAGAGACATTGACTGAACTGGCCTTTGAAGTGATGGATGGCTACGTTGTATTTACAAAAGACAGCTTCAGCCAATTTGCTGTTGAATATGGTGAGTTGACTGAAGAGGGTGCAGAAGAAGATTCTGAGAACGCGACTACAGACGATGATGTGGTGGTAACTGAAGTGAACTCCGATGGTACATCCGGAGAAGAGACGACTTCTGGAAGTGAAACTGCTGAGAGTAGCGAAGCATCCACAGACACGACTGTTGCTGCAGCTGAGAAAAATGACACTGAGCAGGAAATGTTGCCGGATACGGGAATTGCTGCCAAGAATGTCGCAATCCCAGCAGCACTGCTTATGGCCATTGGTGGCGCTGTAATCTACTTCACGAGACGTCGACCAAACTAGGAATGATGAAATAGACCTGTGGGAATTTCCTGCAGGTCTTCTATTTTGTGAAAAATCTTGAATGATATAATGAGTAAAACCAGATAGGGGAGATACATATGCAGCATCTTGGCACACAAAAATTGGAGACGGAACGACTCGTGCTCCGGAAGCTCACTTCGGATGATGCAGAAGCAATGTATCACAAATGGGCATCGGATCCGGAGGTGACGGAATACCTGACCTGGCCGCCGCATGGGTCTTTGGAAGTGACCAGGCAACTGATCGGCCACTGGACAGAAGAATATAAGAAATATGATTTCTATCAATGGGCCATCGTGCCAAAGGAGTTGAACGCACCGGTCGGCACAATCAGTGTAGTGGATGCGGATGACTCTGTCGGGATGGTCCATATCGGCTACTGCATCGGCAAGGCGTGGTGGGGGAAGGGGTACACGACGGAAGCGTTCGGACGGCTGATCCGCTTCTTCTTCGAAGACGTCGGATTAAACCGCATCGAAACGAAGCATGACACCAGAAATCCCGGTTCCGGCAGGGTGATGGAGAAGTGCGGTCTGCTGTATGAAGGGACGACCCGGCAGTCGGACCGCAATAATCAGGGCATCTGTGACAGTGCACTCTATGGCATCGTTAGGCGCGACTATTATAAATAGAACTTTGATGGGCGGATACCTGCGACAGGGTACCCGCCCATTCGTTTCCATCACTTTCTCTTCATCGGCTCAAGTGGGATGTCAAATGTCCTGCCATTGATGTCGAAGGAGACGGCGTCCTCATCTGAAGCATTGAGTGTCACCACGTCGCCTTCCGGTACAAAGCTTGTGAAAAAGCGTGCGCGGTCGCCCTTCATACTGATTTCAATCCGGTGGGTATCGGTCAACTGACCGAATTGTTTTGAGATGACGGCCATGTCTTTTTTGCCCTGGAATATAGATGTTTCCATCCCTCCCATATGGCTTTTAAAGAGGTAGGTATTGTCTGCAGTGGAGAGCTTCATCGCATGGGCATCCGTCTGCTCCACGTGGACACCGTCATCAAGCACGAAATTTTGTATGAAACTTTTGGGTGTTTCCGAAGCCGCATCATCGACGATGAACAGTTTGTCCCCGTCTATCAGTATCAGATGACGCTTCAATGAAACGCCGTCATACAGGTTGTTTTCGCCACTGACGTATTTGTATCTGCCGGTGGTGTAGTAGTTTGTCAGACCTACGTCCCCGATCACGTCCATCGGGTAGTCCTCACCTTCGACGCACAGTGTGGTATGGGCGGCTGGAGAGATGACATGTGACCGGAAGGGATCGTTCTTTGCATAGCTGTATTTGCCGGAGTCTGCAAAGATGCTTTCCCGGTTCACTGAAAATATGAAGGACAGATCATCCAGATGCTTATGGGCTTTGTTGTGGAAGCCGGCACTGAATACGAGTGTCGAGCGTTTGGCTTCATCATTGAATATGCTCACCCCCGCTTCGGCATCGAAGAAGTCGTCATGCACTTTATCGACTGACATGTTGACGGTTCCGGTATCACCAAGCAATGGCAGCTGATGGTTATAATCGATGACTGAGCCCAGGTAGTCTTTTGCACGCTTGATCTTATTGTAGTAGGTCCGATGGAAGCCGGCATCCATTTCCTTCAGAAGCTTTGACAGTTCTGTAAACCACCGCACCGCGAGGCGGTGGTACTCGGGCGAGTTTTCCAGGTGGACATGCTGATGGCTGAAGTCGCGCAGCAGTACTTTTTCCAACCGTGTCTTGGCGATGGTGATGTAGGGACTTCTGGCCTCTACGTTTTCCATGAACAGGGCGATGATGAGGATTGCCTTGTCCATCATGATGCCGTGGTTGTTTTCCATATAATTTGTATCATCGGCCAGAAAGTCCAGATGCTGCCGGATGAACGTCTCGAACTGATCATCGGATTCAAGTGCATCGGGCTTGTGGGCCTTCAGCCACAGCGCATTGACAACGCGGCTTGAGACGGCGTGTTCATTCCATGCCAGATTGGTTTTCGTCTCATGCTTCCCTGCATCGGCATGGTGGTGATGCCAATCCTCAAGGAGTGCCTTTCCCTTCTCCAGATACCTGTCTTCGCCTGTCTCGTTATGGGCATAGACCAGGTAGTTCAAGTAGTCCATCGAATGCAGATAGATCTGTGCGGTTCTTGGGTTCTTTTCCGTCTGGATGTCCCAGTCCACCGTGCTTTCAAACTTCAGTCCGTCGAGGCTCGGGTGGACGAGATATCTGCCTTCGAGCAGTTCATCTGCATACTGGAGAAATTTGCTGTTCTGCTGGATGTTCCGCTTCAGAAGCGCGGTTTTGTGTACGTCAAAATTCAAATTCATCTATTCCGTCGCCTCGCTTTCCTCTTTGCTCTCATTTGTGTCGGGGGCAGCAGGCAGCAGTTCCAACAGATTCCTGATGACTACATTCCAGTCCCTGTTGGCGACGACCCATTCCCTTGTCCGGACACCCAGCTGTTCATCATCGACGGTTTCGAGTATTGCACTGATGAGGGATTCCACATCTTCTGCCTTGAATATTTTGCCGTTGACGTCTTCAATCACCATATCCTTCAGGGCAGCGACATCACTGACGATGACCTTCTTCCCCATTGCCATGGCCTCATACGGCTTCAGTGGCGTCACTAGCTGGCAGAGCGGTTCATTTTTCCTTGGAAAGGGGGCGATGTCCATGACGGAGTAGTGGCTCTGGACGTCTTCCCGCGGAATTTTTCCGGGAAAGATGGCCTGGTCCGTCATGTTCAAGGTCCGTGCCTTTTTGATGAGGGCCTCTTTGGCAGGGCCCTTGCCGACGATCATGCAGACAAATTCCTTGGGATGCAGTTGATTCCTGTTGATTGAATGGACCGCTTCAAGCACCAGGTCGAGGCCTTCATAGTCCGTGATGGAACCGATGAATCCGAGCACGACCTTGTCTTCCAGGGTATATTTCCGGATGAGTGTCTCGTCCTTGTGGACCGGTGTGAGTGCAGCTGTGTTCACGCCATTGGTCAGGACGGTGATTTTGGAGTCCTCGATGCCTCTGCTCACCAGAAAGTCCTTAAGGCTTTCGCTGATGCAGGTGATCCGATCGGCGAGTTCACAGCATTTCAGTTCAAATTTTTCATGCAGATAGAACCGTTCGGACTGGTAGAAATAATGATTCTTTGTACTCTGTGTATACTGCCACAGCCCCCTGACTTCGTAGATGGTCGGGATGTCCATCCGTCTCCCGACTGCGAGGGCGGCGTAGGCGTTCTGGAAATTGGAGGCGGCATAGATGATGTGCGGCCGTTCCCTCTCCACGATGGTCGTGATTTCCCTGGCATACTGTTCGAAGTATGTCCTGAGCGGTGTACGGTATGTCAGATATTCGTCCGAGCGGTCGATATAGTGGGCATCGATTCCGTCATCATACCGAGCCGGCGTGTCGTACCCTTCATGTTCCGGAGTCCAGCCGAGCCGCGTGGCAATGATGGGATGATAGCCGTGCTCCTTCACCCTCTGGATCATTTCATCCGAACGGACGGTGTAGCCGTTGATGACCGGATAGGCCTTGTTCAACACGAACAGTATCTTTGATGGATCGGGGTCATCAAGTGGCGGCGTATCGATATCGAGGTTCCATTCCTCGCGGAACAGGATGTATTCATCCTCGGCCATCTCATATTCCCGGTCGATCAGTCTGTTCGGGAAGTCTTTCTGCATCTTCTTTACATACTTGAAGCGGTTTGTAATGTCGCCGGTATAATGATGGATGCGGATGAAGTGGCGGAACAGGTCCGGGTCCCTTTCCCTGATACGCTGTGCCGCCTCGACCTGGGCGAGGGCATCCTCGAGTTCGCCAAAGCTGAACTGGATTTTGGCCAGATACAGCCTCAGTTTGAACTGCTCCTCCGGTACGAGTTCATTGATGTACACCTCGGCCTGGGTCGTGGCTCCCGTCCGGTAGGCATGCCGGACGAGAATATACATATTGAAGAGCTTCTTGTGGCGATTATTTTCCAGATGGCGCAAGAAGTGCCTCGGCAACCGGGTCTTTTCAGTCGACTGGACAAGTGCGTTGACCACCGGCTGGAATATCCGCTCGCGTGTCCGGCCCGGGAAATTGGAGTGGATGAAGTCATCCACCTTCCGATTGACTGCCGGATCGATGAACATGGCGGAATCCTGGAATACGGTATAAGCCCGTCTGTCTTTTTTGAAGAGCCGGATTACCCTTTCATCCTCAAGGTCCAGGGTACCGTCCAGAACCATTTTTCTCAGCGAACGGATATGGTTGCGGGTCAGTTTGACCTGCGGAAGCAGTTCATGGATGGCGTGGATGATTTCTCTGCTGTCATTGCCGCCGTGGTAGTGCTCGAAAAGTCTTTCCAGCTGTGAGGTGGCGGAGTCTGTCTGTGGTATTTTGAATTCGAGGGTATGGAGTGCTTCAAGTGATACATATTGAAGGAGATCCGGTTTGTCATTTAGATAACTGACGGATGTGCTGTCGAGTGCATTTTTATATTCAGGCTGATCATGGAACCTGTTGACCAGTAATACATGTGCCGCATCCTGGAGGGGGGTGTCAAGCGACTCTATGACAGGAGCCAGTGCCGGGAAGTCTTCCGGTCCGGGGTCCTGTGCCATATTCAGATGTTTTTCCCTGAATGGATGCCATCTGTACTTGGCGATCGCCTGGCTGCTCTCAGTATGGAATAGAGTTCGAAGGCGTGCCCGGTGCTGCTTCGTCTGTTCGATCATCCTTTCCGCTTCATTAAAATGGTGTGCCCTGAGCATGAATGCCAGCAGGGTCTCCTTCTGGTGACGGTCCAGGTGTCCCAGCACATCCACTTTTTCGCCGGAAAGTTCGATCAGCTTGTCGAGCTGCTTCATGTCGTAGAGGATCCGGATCTTGAGCGGAAGCAGGGACGGCTCATGGATATCCCTGATCCTCATCCAGGCTTCCTCATATTTTTTCTCATGTTTCAGCACGATGCTTTTGAGATATGCGCGGTATGTCCCGTCAAGGCTGAGCGTGTCCAGCTGGTTGTAAACGAACGCATGGCGGGAGCGTCTCAAGTATATGCTCAGCACCGGCTCGCGTGCATTCAGCCGATGGGTCAATCCTTTTTTGAATAGCCGGGACGCCCGACCCTGCATGCCGGCATTCAATGCAGCGTAGGACGCTGCAGCATAAAAGTAGCTCATCATCTTCACCTCAGCAATTCTAGTAGCGGTTCATTTATATTCCCCCTGCATATATATACTTTTACCCTAAATGTGTAAAATTACTTATATGAATGAGAAGTTTGTGATCTGAAAACTACGATGATGAAGCGATAAAAGAAGAAGCGGACGTCTGCATAAAGACGTCCGCTTCTTCCAAGTACTCCTCTAATTCCTATTCAGCCTTTCATACGCTGCCTTTGCCTTTTCGTATTCACGGTCCGGCAGCGCCTTCGGATAGTGTTCCCTCATTTTCCCCATATATTTCAGCAGGTTCTCCGAATCTCCCAGCCGCCTGTAGATTTTGATGAAGCTCATGTAGAGTTCCGAATGCTGATCGGTAAGCTTTTCGGCCGCCTTGACCTCTTCCAGGGCCTCCTCGAGTTCACCGAAGCCGTAGAGGAATTTCGCCAGATAGAGCCTTATTTTGAACTGGTTATCCGGTATCAATTCCCTGATGTATTTTTCGACCTGGGCCTTGTCGCCGCTGCGGTATGTGTGGCGGACGAGGATGCACATGCTGGAAAAATTTCTGTGCCTCGTCCGCTCCAGATAGTGGACGAAATAGCGTGGCAGAGTGGTCTTTTCGGTCGATTCGACAAGTTCATTTACAAGGGGGCGGAAAATCTTTTCCCGCACCTTGCTCGAAAAATGAAAATAGACGAAGTTGTCGACGGCCCTGTTTATTCTGGTGTTGAGGAAGAGGGCAGGATACTGGAAGACCGTATAGGCCTTCTTATCCTCCCTGAACATCTGAATCAATCGTTCGTTGTAGAGGTCGAGCGTGCCATAGAGTATCATCTTTCTCATCGAACGGATATGGCTGTCGGTCAATTTGGCTTCCGGCAGCAGCTGATGGATGGCCCGGATGACGGCCTGACCGCGATTGCCGCTGTGATAGTATTCGAACAGCAGATCAAGCTGTGAAGATGGTGTTCCCAGAAGTGATGCATTGAAATTGAGCGTATAGAGGGCTTCAATACTGATGTATTGGAGCAGATCCGCCTTGTTGTTCATATGCGCGACGGAAGTCCTGTTGAGCATCCGGTGATACTGTGATTCGTCATGGAACCGGTTGATGAGGTGGACATGTGCCGCATCCTGCAGAGTGGCCTCCAAAGATTCTATTGTACTCATCAATGAAGAGAAGTCCTCCGGCTGCGGGTCGGATTTCATGCCGAGATGTGCATTCCTGAATGTTTCCCAGTCGTATCTGATGACCGGATGGCTGCTTTCCGTTTCGAACAGGGTACGCAGCCGCTCCTTGTCAGGTTCGGTCCTGCTGATCATCTGTTCCGCCCTCTCTGTGTCATGATTCCGGATCATGTGCCGGATCAGGGCCTCTTTCCGTTCAATTTTCAGGTGTGCAAGTATGTCCACACCCTCATCGGAAAGTTCGATCAGTTCATCCTTTTTCCTCATATCACAGAGGAGGCCCACCTTGAGCGGGATGAGTGCCTCGTCGGGAATCCATTCTATCATTTCCCAGGCCGCCTGATAGTTTTTCTCATGACGATATACAAGGCTTCTGAGATAGCTTCTGTATTCCTCCTTGAGGTCCAGCAGGTCCAGCTGGCTGTGCAGATATGCATGCTGGGAAAATCTCAGATATATTCTGATGACCGGTTCATCGGCACCCAGACGATGGGTCAGCCCCTTTTTGAAAAGTTCCCGGGCACGCTCATACATCCCCGCCTTCAATGCAGCATGGGATGCTGCAGCATATGGATATTTCATCATTTTCACCTCACAATCGTGCGCAGATATATTATATACATATCGCATTTATATAATTTTACCCTATATACGGGAATTTACTTATTGAATGGGGAATAATTGGTGAAGCAGTCATCCGGGTGTGTTGGAATGGAGCAGGCATATCGGACTACTTTGCGACGGCCCTGTACAGTCTTGCAACGCTTTCTTCTATCAGATCCGGATCCAGATTGGCAAACCCGAGTATCAGTTTTTTGCAGTCGCTGCCATAGTCCAGGGAATTGAAGGAGAACCGCCTCATATCATAGATTTCAATCTTTTCTGCAACGGCCCTCTTCATTATTTCCTCGTAGCTTTTGTCTGTTCTGAACTCTGCAAGGAAATGGAGACCGGCAGGGATGTCGTTTATTTTCACATCCTCTCCAAAGTATTCATACAGTTTGCTGATGAGCAGCTGCCTGTTGGAGAAGTGGTGGAGGTTCATTTTGCGTACATGTTTGCTGTAGTCCCCCTTGTCGATGAAATGCTTCAACGCGAGCAGTTGGAGCGTGTTGTTCCCCTGGATCCATTCACGGTACAGTGATTTATACCGGTTTATTACAGGGATCGGAAGGACAGCATAGCTGAACCTGAAGCTTGGGAGCAGTGTCTTCGAAAATGTACCGCAATATATGACCTTCTGATTCTTATCCAGACTTTGCAGGGAGGGGATGTTGTCCGTCGTATACTTGAATTCACTGTCATAGTCATCTTCCAATATGAATCTGTTGGGCTTCCCGGCGGCCCAGTTCAACAGGTCTATCCGTCTTGATATCGGCATGATGGTGCCGGTCGGAAACTGGTGGGAAGGGGTGACGAAGACATAGTCCGGGTCTTCTTTTTCCAGTACTTCCATGTTGATTCCCTTATCATCAAGAGGGATCGGGATGACAGTGAAGTTTTTATTTTTCAACAGTGTATACATCCTGGAGTAGCCGGGATCCTCAATGGCGATTCTGGCCCCTTCCTCCGCCATATCGAGAATCTGGTTTATCAGGGGGAGTGTACCCGTACTCAGCACGAGCTGTTCGGGAAAGCAGGAGACCCCTCTCGTAACGGCGATGAGATCCCGGATCGATTCCCTCACAATGTATGGTCCCTGGAAATGATTGAGTCCGGAAATATAATGCCTGTAGTTCCTTATCGCGTGATTTTCTGCAGCAATCCACTTTTTGAAGGGGAACAGTGCAACATTCGTCGTAATGTGGGTGAAGGATAGCCAGTCCTCTTCAAGGGTTTCGTCCTCCTTCAACTCTTCGGGCAGCTGGTCCACAGCCTGTTCATGTATTTTGAATGGATTGATTGCCTCGACGTAATATCCGCTTTTTTCTATGCTGTAAAGATACCCTTCAGCGATCAGCTGTTCATAGGCGTTCGCAACAGAGTTCGTACTGACCCCGAGGTCCTTTGCCAGAACCCGTTTGGAGGGCAGCCTGTACCCTTGGGTGAGCCTGCCCTGCATAATCATTTCCTTGATTCCTTCGTAAACCTGCCTATAGATGAAGCCGGCATTCCTTTCATGATCGATCTTCAGTTTGAGCATGACATCCCCCTTGATGAGGTACCTGTGGACATCTGGTACCTAAAAAAATGAAAAATTGGTGCTTTTAATTGTATCAGTGTTTGCGATAATAATCTATAAATTCGCAATTTTGAAAGGAGTTACGGCAATGAGTGATATCGTTAAGGATCTGCAGAGGAAAAGAGAAGCATTCATCCCCAGAGGAGTCGGCAATGGAAACCTGAATATAGCCGATCATGCAGAAGGGGCGACTGTAACAGACCTCGATGGCAACAGATGGATCGATTTTGCAGGTGCCATCGGCACACTGAATGTTGGGCACAGTCATCCGAAAGTGACGGAAGCGGTCAAATCCCAGGTGGACAAGTTCCTGCATCCCGGCTTCAATGTCATCATGTATGAAAGCTACATCAACCTTGCAGAAAAACTCTGTAAAATCACTCCGGGTGAGTTTGACAAGCAGGCCCTGCTGGCAAATTCGGGAGCCGAGGCTGTGGAGAATGCAGTGAAGGTCTCAAGGAAATATACACGCCGGCAGGCCGTCGTTTCATTCGAAAGGGGATTCCACGGGCGGACGAACCTGACCATGGGACTCACAAGCAAGGTAAAACCATATAAGTATGGGTTCGGCCCTTTTGCTTCGGAACTGTATAAGGCACCTTTTCCTGACGTTTCGAGGAAGCCGGAACAGATGAGTGAAGAAGAGTATATTGATTTCATCATCCAGCAATTCGACAGTTTCTTCGTCTCAAGCGTGGACCCCGAAACGGTGGCCTGTGTCATAATGGAGCCGGTCCAGGGGGAAGGAGGCTTCATCATCCCCCCGAAAAGGTTCGTCAAATATGTCAGTGACTTCTGCAAGGAACATGGCATCGTTTTTGTGGCGGATGAGATACAGACAGGATTCGGACGGACAGGAACCATGTTTGCGATGGAACAGTTTGATGTTGTGCCGGACCTCATCACGGTATCAAAATCATTGGCAGCGGGTCTGCCATTGAGTGGCGTCGTGGGGCGGAAGGAAATAATGGAGGCAGCGAGTCCGGGTGAACTCGGGGGCACCTATGCCGGAAACCCCGTGGCCTGTGCAGCAGCGCTGGCTGTAATAGAGACGATAGAGGAAGAAGATCTGCTCGAGAGGTCTGAAACGCTGGGACAGAAACTGGAAGAAAAGATGAAGGCATTCAGGGAGCAGCACGCTTTCATCGGCGACATAAGAAGAATGGGGTCCATGGTGGCGATGGAAATCATAGAAGAGGGAAGCAGAAACACGCCTGACAAGCAGAAGACGGGACGGATCGCCAAGTATGCAAATGATAATGGCCTGCTCCTGTTGACTGCGGGCGTCAGCGGAAACGTCGTCCGTTTCCTGGCACCGCTTGTAATTACAGATGAAGAACTGGACGCCGGTCTGGATATTCTGGAGAAAGCACTTGAAGCCTGAAGGAGGCACATGGCAATGATGGAAGTTAGCAATCCCGCTACGGGAGAAGTGATTGAAGTACTGAAGACCGATTCGGAGAATGAAGTGCTGGAGAAGATCAGAAGGGGGCACGCTGCCCAATCCGACTGGAAGCGGCTGGACGCCCATGAGAAATCCCGGCTGTTGAAGGAATGGTCCCGGCTTGTTGAAGACAATAAGGAAGCGCTTGCCAATATAATCACCAGTGAAAGCGGAAAGCCGATCAGGGAATCAATAGGGGAAGTTGCCTATGCGAAGAGCTACATCGACTGGTATGCAGAAGAGGCGAAAAGGATCTACGGGAGAACCATCCCTGCCAATTCCGCGAACAAGGAGATCCTCATTGCCAAGCAGCCTGTAGGGCTGGCCATCGGCATCGCCCCGTGGAACTTTCCGGCAGCGATGATCACCCGTAAGGCGGCGCCGGCACTTGCTGCTGGCTGTACATTCATTGCCAAGCCGGCTGAAGAGACGCCGTTGACTACGGTGAAGCTGGTAGAACTGGCTCTTGAAGCGGGCATCCCGGAGGATGTATTCCAGTATATCAATGGATATGGGCATGAAATCGGCCATCTGTTCACCGGTAGTGAACTGGTGAGGAAGATCAGCTTTACCGGTTCCACTGAAGTGGGCAAGAAGCTCATACAGGCCAGTGCCAATACGGTGAAGCATGTATCCATGGAACTGGGTGGACATGCGCCCCTGATCGTCAACGCGGATGCCGACCTCGATTTTGCGGTCGATCAGACCCTCGCCGCCAAATTCAGGAATGCCGGGCAGACATGCATATGTCCAAACCGGGTCATTGTGCATGAAAGCATCGAAGCGGCCTTCACAGAGAAACTGAGGGAGAAGGTGGCGGCCCTGAAAATGGGCAATGGACTCGAGGCGGATACGGATATTGGTCCGGTAATCAACGAAGAAGGGTATAATAAAATTTATAACCAGATTCGTGAGGCGGAATCGAAGGGGGCAACTGTCGTCTGTGGCAATGCATTCGACACCGACCCGGAAAAACAGACATATTTCATTGAGCCGACAGTGCTGTCGAATGTCAGTGAGGATATGCTCATAATGCAGGAGGAGACGTTCGGTCCAGTGATTCCCATAACGACTTTCAACAGTATCGACAGGGCGATAGAGATAGCGAATGGGACGCCGTATGGTCTGGCTGCATACTTCTTTACGAATGACTACCGGCTGGGCAAGTACCTTCATGAAAACCTTGAATTTGGGGTGATCGGCTGGAATGATGGCGCACCTTCGGCGGCACATGCACCATTTGGCGGCATGAAGGAAAGCGGTCTCGGCCGGGAAGGCGGCATCGAAGGGATTGAAGGATACCTCGAGACGAAATATATATCCATCGGGAACCATATCCAGAAATAAAGCATGCAAAAGGGGACAGGATAAATGAATATTGATGTATTGATCCTCTTCTTTAATGCCACACTTGTAACCATCATCTCGTGTGTGGTTGTCATAGGCATTCTCAAAAAGCAGTATCTGCCTGTGATTCAGGAAGAGGAGAACAAACAGAGGAACGCACAGAATAATAACCGGGCGAACGAGACAATCACCAATGATCCAGAACAGAAAGAGGGTGTGCGCTGATGGCAGTAGGCATAATGATCGGAGTTCTTGCTTTGTACGTTGGCGTTGGCTTGGCCCTTGTGAAAGTCATAAAAACGGAAGACGATTTCTATACCATGGGTGGAAGGGGCTCGACCGTGCTGATCGTGGGTACGCTTGCCGCAACCTACCTGAGTGCGACCACCCTTCTCGGAATCGCGGGACAGTCCTATACTGAAGGACCGCTCGTCATATCGGCCCTCGGCTCATTCGGGGCATGGGTCGGCACGCTGCTCGCCGTCGTATACGTCGGCAGAAAGATGAAGGCGTATGGATGCTCGACGATGCCGGATTTCTTCGACAAGCGCTTCAATAATAAATGGGTGAGTGTCGTTGCGATCATCATCATGATTGTTGGGCTGATCGGCTACGGTGTCATCCAGTTCATCGGTGCAGGCATTGTCCTGAGTGAAGTGACAGGGGTCGACTACAGGATCATCGTCATCATCTTCACGATTGCCATGCTCGTGTTTACAGCAGTCGGCGGTATGTACGGCATCGTGGTTACAGATACAATGATGTTCTTCACAATGCTCATGATTTCCGTCGTGATTGCACCTATACTTATCGGTCAGGCAGGATTCGACCAGATGAAGAATCTGGCTGAAACATTGCCGGGCTACTGGTCTATTGCCGGTACAGAAGACAGGCATATCGGCTGGTCAATCTCCCAGTTCCTTGTATGGATACTCTTCTTTACATGTATCCCTGCACTGGTTTCACGGATATTCCCGGCCAAGAATGACTTTGTCATCCTGAAAGTGGCCATCATCGGCATATTTTTTGCACCGTTCATGCAGATTACAGTATTCCTTGCTGCAGCTGCCGTCAGGGTACTGGATCCGAACATCTCAGATCCGGACTACGCGATGGTCATCGGGTTCCTTGACTATACGCCACCTGCGATTGCCGGCATCGGACTTGCCGCATTGATGGCCTCGATCATGTCCACGGCATCCACGCTCTTTGTACTCGTCGGATTCGCCCTTTCCAGGGACTTGTACGAAAGACTGTTTGATAAGAAATTGAATACGAAAGAAAGCCTGGGCGCAGCGAGGATCGGCCAGATAATCGTTGGTATCGTCGTCTGTATCATCACCATCATCAGACCTTCAGCCATCTATTGGATTTCCATCTATGCCGGATCGATCTTCGCAGTCGGCTGGTTGCCGACGATCGTTGCCTCATTCGAATGGAGAAGGATGAACTCCAAGGCGGCCCTGGCCAGCATGATCCTTGGGGTCACGGCCTTCGTACTTGTGGGCGAAGCCATTCGCTTCAACTGGCTCCCGGTACCGGAAGGCATTGACGCACTGATGATTTCACTGGTGATTTCTGTCGGCGCATTGATTGTCGCCGCATTCCTTACGAAGCCGAACGAATATGAACTGAGATATTATGATACGATGAAATCAACGAGCATGGCAAAAATTACGCTAAATGAATTCATGAAAAGGCCGGATGGTCTGGCGCAGATCAAAAGGCAATACAAGCAGATATATGCAATAGCAATCATAATGACGATAATAACCATAGGCGTCTGGGGATATCTGTTCTTCATGCTGGGATTCAATTAAAAAAGGTGGAACTTTAAATGAGTGTGGAAAACGCAAAAATTGATTTCAAACGCTTCAGGGAGACCATGGAGGCAAGTTCGGAAATCGGCAGAGTCAAAGATACAGGATTGTATAGACTGGCACTCTCTGATAAAGACAAAGAGATGCGTGATCTGTTCAGAAAATGGATGGAAGAAGCGGGGCTTGAAGTGCGGATCGATGACGTCGGAACCATGTATGGCAGAAGAGCCGGGAAGGAAGACCTTCCCCCGGTCCTCATCGGGTCCCACCTCGATACGCAGCCCTATGGCGGCCGCTATGATGGGGTCATCGGTGTATTGATGGCCCTGGAAGCGATCCGGACGATGAATGATTACAACATCGAAACACGGCGGCCGATTGAAATCGTGAATTTCACGAATGAAGAAGGCGCCCGCTTTGAACCGCCGATGATGGCCTCCGGACTGCTCGCAGGAGAGTTCACCAAGGAATTCGTCCATTCGAGAAAGGACGCTGAAGGGCTTGAATTTGGCGAGGAACTTGGAAGGATCGGCTACAGGGGTACAGAAGAGAACCGCATCAAGGATATCCATTCCTTTGTGGAGGTCCATATCGAACAGGGACCGAGACTGGAAAAGGAAGGCCGGGATATCGGTATTGTCAGAGGCATCCAGGGGGTCAGTTGGTTCGAGGTGACCGTTCAGGGCAAATCCAACCACGCAGGATCGACTCCGATGCACCTGAGGAAAGATCCCATGATGGCTGCTGCCCGGCTCATCAGCGATCTTGAGGAATTGGCGCTGGAAGAGTCCGTACTCATGACAATCGGCAAAATCAGTGCCTCACCGGGCGCTGTCAATGTCATTCCAGAAACGGTGAATTTCTCAATCGACGTCCGTTCTGAGGACGATGAAGAAAGAAATGGATTCATAAGGCTGCTGGAAGAAAGGGTAGGGGCGATCGCATCCCTGAAAAA
The DNA here is from genome assembly GCF_038561955.2 of Salinicoccus sp. Bachu38. Classification (NCBI taxonomy): domain Bacteria; kingdom Bacillati; phylum Bacillota; class Bacilli; order Caryophanales; family Staphylococcaceae; genus Salinicoccus; species Salinicoccus bachuensis. The sequence goes on from NZ_CP138333.2 coordinate 805,603, forward strand.
TGTCGACATCGACGTTGATCACACCTGGACTTCTCCAGTCACCCATTTCAACAGTGATGTTCTGGAGGTCATTTCGAGTAAAAGTGAGAGTCTCGGCTACAGCACGCTTGATATAGTGAGCGGGGCAGGACATGATGCCCGGTACATCAACGACATTGCGCCAACAGCGATGATATTCGCACCGAGCGTCGGCGGCATCAGCCACGATATTGCAGAACTTACTCTGGACGCATATCTGGAGAAGTGCGGCACTTTACTTTTCGAAGTCGTCAGGGAACTGGCTGACAGGGACGAAATAGCATTCGATCAGGAGGGGTAACCATCAATCTTGAAATTAATGAATCTGTAGAGAAGGCAATCGATAGCTTATGGAACGAGGAGCTGCTGTTTTTAAAGACGGTGGCTTCCTACGACAGCACGTTGGGCAATGAAAGGGAAGTACAGCTTTTCATTGAAGAATATTTGAAGGACATGGGATTGCAGACCGACTCCTTTGATGTCGATACCGACAAGGTTTCAAAATACAGAAACTACGGACAGCCGGAATGGGGATACAAGGATCGGCCGGTAGTCGTCGGTACGCGTAAGAGTGAAGGCGATGGGAAAAGCCTGATTCTCCAGGCGCATATCGATGTGGTGGATGCCGGTCCGGAAAGCCACTGGGAGGGTCATGCATATACCCCGCGGATAAAGGACGGCAGAATGTACGGACGCGGTGTGCTGGATATGAAGGGTGGTCTGGCAGCCAATATCTTTGCGCTGAAGGCCCTTGAGGCCGCCGGAGTCTCCTTGGGGGGCGATGTCCAGATCCAGACCGTGATAGAGGAGGAGGTCACCGGCAATGGTGCACTGGCACTCCTGGAAGCGGGCTATACAGCCGATGGGGCACTCATACCCGAACCGACCCAGCACAGGATACTCACTTCCCAGGTGGGTGTAATCTACCTCAGGGTTACGGTCAAAGGTGCCGGCGCCCATGTGGAAAGAGCGGAGCAGGCACAGAATGCAGTCATGAAGGCATACAAGGTGATAGAAGCTCTTGAAGGCTACAGGGAACATATCAACGGCCAGGAAAAGCACCCGGCTTTCAAAAGCCACCCGCATCCACTGAATGTGAATGTCGGAAAGATGAAGGGTGGGGACTGGACGTCGAGCGTGCCGGTCGAATGCGTCTTCGAGGCACGTGTCGGCTGCTATCCGGGCACAGATCCGAAGGATATACAAAAAGAAGTCAAAAGTTGGCTGCTCAAGGCGAGCGAAGAAGATGAATGGCTCAGAGAGAATCCGCCGGAAATAGAATTCTTCGGGTTCAACGCCCATGGATTCGAGATGGACACTGGGAGCGAGCTGTATGAAACAATGGCTGCAAGCCACAGGCGGGTAAAAGGAAGTGATGTAGAGAACCTTTCCTTTACCGCTACCACTGACGTCAGAGCCTTTGATGAGTTCGGCATCCCGGTAACATGCTACGGCCCAACCGGTGGAGACATGCATGCCCCAAATGAATATATGGATCTTGAAAGCCTGAAGGACACTACAAAAGCCATCGCCTATTTTATGATGGACTGGTGCAATAGCAGGAAGGATTAGAATTACGAACAACGGATAGTGGATACCCATTATCCGTTTTCCTGTGCCATGATATGATAAACTACAGGTAATATTATTTGAAAACAGGTGATTCATTTTGGCAGGATTTTTCATCACCATCTCCTTCATCATGTTCGGCATCGGGGCAATCGCCTTTGCTTTTGCCTCGATAACGGCGATGCTCGGGAAATTGGGTGTGGTTGAATACAGTTCAAGGGGCTACTGGATCAATACAGCTGTACTGATTGCGGCTGGCCTCGTCAGCTATCTCATATCGGTAGTGATAAATTTATTATAGAAGAAAGCACAGTCCGTATCGACTGTGCTTTTTTGGTATTCATTCTAAATCCTAAATTATATATTAGATTACTCCCCAATACCTGTATTTCTAACAGGTCTTTGGGAGCTGTACTTCTCTATTATGAAGAATGAAGATATTCAAGCCATAGACTCTCCATCCTCTCTTTACCCGATGTAAGACCTGAATGGAAGCGTACCTTTGCATTTTGTCTTTCATCATTGATTTTTCTGAGAACCGCTTCGGAACCATCGCTGTCATCCTGGATCTGTAAAGCTGCAAGTTTTCCCTGCAGTATGGCAATTTTTGCATTCTCAATCCCGGTGATGTTGCCGGCGACAAACAAGTTTTCTATTTCAGTTTCCATATATCTGCTGTGAAGCGGAACATACCCGCCAAGAGATTCGATGTATACATGTTTCATATTCAAAAGAGAACATATTTCACTCAATGGAGCAAGTCCATCGGATATACAGACGAAGTCACAAAGTATTTCTTTTTCAGTACCTTCAATAGGTTTGCCTTCATTATTCGTTTTCTGTACGGTGACGGATTCCACCTTGTCTCTCCCATTGATGCGTATCACCTGTTCTTTAATGGAAAGGGGCAACCCCATGGCTTTGACCCCACGCTTTGGAAAGAGTTTAAGAATGCCTTTTTGGATTTTAGGAAGGCGATCTAAGGTACGGCTGCCATATGAAATCACTTTTGAAGGGGCAAGCCCACCAAGTGACACCAGTGTTTCAAGTGCCTGGTGCGGTTTCTGATTGTTGATGGTATTACAGGGAGGCATACATATTTTTTTAATTGGTATATCGGCATACCCAAGTTCAAGACCGATGACCATGGATAAGGGGTTGATACCGATGATGACGCCGTACTCTCCCGGACTTACACGCTGAAAATTGGTCAGTACCTGAGCTGCGCCGACCGTCATTACGCCAGGGAGATCCCATCCCGGCAGTGGTGTGGACTTCTCCCGTGCTCCGGTGGCAACAATCAGGTTATGGGATATGAAAATACCGTCTGTGGTGTAGATGGTGAAGTGTGCGTCTTTCTCAATATTGATGACCGATGTGTTGAACTTCAGCTGAACGTTGTCCTCAATATCCCTCAGCATCTGTTCTGCGATTTCCAAGCCGTTCCACCATTCTCCTTTGCCTTCTTCATACAACTGTCCAAGGAGCCTGCCGCCTCCTTGAAAATATTCATCGATGACCATTACATTTTGTGTATCCTTCAGGACATTGGCTGCGCTGAGACCGGCAGGGCCTGCTCCAACGATGATTGTATCAAGCATCTGCCCTACCCCTTTCCGTTAGATGGGAGAGAGCATCCTGCGCTTCTATTCTCATGTTCTCATCCAGCGTATTGAGGCATGCGCGTTGATTTCTCCTCCCATTGATTGTCACCCGGCATTCCGAACAATGGCCGATATTGCAATATAACCCTCTTGGCCTGCCGTCCTTCTCATGGTTACGGAGAGTCCGGATGTCGTTGGCAAGCAGGGCGGCGGAGATGCTTTCCCCCCTGTGTCCATGCAGTTCCCGGCCATTCCAAAAAAATGGGACCAGTTCAGTCTCCATAGAACCGAGGATCTTATGATGAATGATGCGTCTAGTCATGGGCGTCCTCCTTAATGAAATCTTCAATGGAAACTGTACGGATTGGAGGCTGGGCCTTTAAATTGATATAAGTTGGTGCCTCTTCATGGTCCTGGGTCAGTGCTTCTATAAATGGTCCACACGTCCTGGATGCGCAAAAGCCCATGCCAGCCCTCGATTTAAGCTTCAATTCCCGCGCATTATCAGCACCTTGTCTTAGTATTTCATCTATTTCAGACATATAAATATTTTCACAGCGGCAAATGATAAAATCTTCTTGTTTTTTCATTTCCATTCCCCCTTTTCTACGTATGAAGAATCTAAGAAATATTCATGCCAGCTACAGCTGGTATTTTTTGATCTTCGCATATAGTGTCGGACGGCTGATGCCGAGAACTTTTGAGGCCTGGTCAATGTTATTGTGCTTTTCAAGTGTACGCCTTAAATAATCCGCCTCAGTCTGGTCGATAAAATCCTTTAGTCTGACCTCCTCCTGTGGCAATTGTGGATAGAGGATGGGGGCTTCTTCGCCAACTTCTTCAAGATATTGGGTGAAGATTCCCCCATTCAGCTTTGTGTCATTGGAGAAGATGACCAGCCGTTCGACGACATTGATAAGCTCCCTAACATTGCCTGGCCAATGATAGGTCTTCATACGTTGAAGTAGTTCCTGGTCTGCATATCGCATTTCGATGCCATATTTTTCAGAGATGCTGTATAGATAGTAGAAGAATAGTGATTCGATATCATCCGGACGTTTTCTGAGAGGGGGTATGTGAATGTTGACGACGTTGATCCGATAGAGTAGGTCAGATCTGAAGTCGCCGCCACTGAGCAGGTCCGATATCTTTTTGTTGGTAGCAGAAACGAGCCTGAAGTCTGCGTTCATCTCTTTGGTTCCTCCCAATTTAAAATACTGCTTCTCCTGAAGCACCCTCAGAAATTTCACCTGCATATCTATCGGCATTTCACCGATTTCATCGAGGAACAGTGTTCCCCCTTGAGCGAGTTCAATTTTTCCTTTATTCCCCTGACGATTTGCTCCTGTAAAGGCACCTTTTTCGTAACCGAACAATTCTGATTCGAAAAGATGACCCGGGATGGCTCCGCAATTGATTGGTATGAATTCCTTATCCTTATTGCTCAAATTATGAATGGATCGTGCAAATAACTCTTTTCCAACTCCTGTTTCACCTGTAATCAATATGTTGGCCTGTGTGTTGGCGGCTTTCTGTATCTGGGCTTTGACACTTTCGATTGCTGAACTTTTATAGATTATGCCCCTGAAGCTCTCATCGTTATTCAGCTGTCGTACATTTGTTGACAGTGTCTGGACCTGCCCTTGAAGTTTCTTTATTTCCTCTTTCTGCTTGACCTCTTCCGTGACGTTCACTTCAGAAACAATTGCGCCTTCCACTTTACCCTCGATGATGATGGGAATCGATTTTATGTTTACGTATACGTTTGGCGTAGCCAAGTGCATCTTTTTTTCAATGGTCCTATTCTCCCTCAACGATTTCAGCATAACGAGCTTATCCTTTTGGAAGACTTCCGTAATCGGGCGTCCAATTACATCCTTTTGTGCAAGATCGAATATTTCTTCGGCACGTTTACTGAAATGTATAATCCTTTCTTCCTTATCGATGATGGTGAATGAGTGGTTATGGAAATTGATCAACTCTTCAATCAGAAATTTTTCAAACACTGCCTACACTCCTCTGTCAGAATATTTAACTAATTATATGATTCTTTACACTTTTAAGCAAATTAACAAAGAATTGAAGGTTTTAAAGTTGGCATGTTTATTTCTTTACTGCAGTAAGAGGGGAGGAAAGTGATATGAACCATGCAGTATATGATGTGGTGATTGCCGGGGGCGGTATTATTGGTACGAGCATCGCCTACTATGCATCAAAGCAGGGAATGAAGGTTGCGATACTTGAAAGCAGTACGCTTGCCTCCGGCACATCATCAAAATGCGATGGCAATGTACTGCTGATCGACAAGGAGCCCGGGTTCGACAGCCGCATGGCCATCAAGAGCCAGGCTTTGATCGATGATCTACCCAACATGCTGGAGATGCCATTCGAATATCGTCAGCCCGGCAGCATATTCCTGTGCGAAAATGAAGCAGAACTCGAGCAGGCCTATCAATGGGTGGATTACCATAACCAAGAAAATGGAGGCAGGCCGCTCTTCAGAAAGTTGACGAAAGCGGATTTGAAGAATGATTCAAAATATTTTTCGGATCATCTGGTCGGGGGCATTGAATGCACGAATGATGCGACACTTAATCCCTATATGCTGACATTCTCTTTTGCCCACCAGGCAGAAAGGTATGGATGTGAAGTCTATGAACATACACCCGTCACGGGCATTGAAAAATTGGACACTGGGTTTAACGTCCATTCTCATGAAAAACAATTCAGGGCGGAGAGGGTTGTTAATGCTGCAGGTGTCTTTGCGCCAGCAATCGGGGAGAAGCTGGGAGTGGATGTTCCGATAAAACCAAGAAAGGGACATATTCTTGTCTCTTCCCGAACAGAATTGATGGGGACGAGAAAAATCCAGGAGTTCGGATATCTCATGACAAAGTTTGGCAGGGAGAGGGTGGCTGATGAAGAAATGAACACCTACGGTATTGCTCTGGTTCATGAAGCAACGGAGAGCCAGAACTTCCTGCTTGGAAGCAGCAGGGAATTCGTCGGGTACGATAATAAGGTGAATCATAAGATTGTACAGCTGATTGCAAAAAGAGCCATCCACTTCTTTCCTGAGATGAAGGACATGTCCCTGATCCGCAGTTACGCCGGACTCAGACCGTGGACGCCCGATCATCTCCCTATAATATCGGAAACCAACGTCAGCGGTTTTTATGTAGCTGCGGGTCACGAAGGGGATGGCATTGGGCTGTGTGCAATTACAGGAAAATGGATGGCGGAAATGCTGGCGGATAATCTGAAGGAGGACCTGACTCCCCTCAGCATCGGAAGGTTCAAGGAAGGGGTGCACTCATGATAAACAGCAAACAGTTCATCACCATCGATACCCACACCGGCGGTAATCCGACACGGACAGTCGTGGCAGGCATGCCTGCACTGAAAGGAGAAACGATCCAGGAGAAGATGATAGATATGAAAGAGAATCATGACCACATCCGCAAGTTCCTGGTCAACCCTCCCAGGGGACATGATGTGATGAGCGGAACCATCCTGCTCCCCGCGCTTGATCCAAAGGCGGATTTCAGTGTCATCTTCATTGAGACGGGTGGTTATCTGCCAATGTGTGGCCACGACACCATCGGCACATGTACGGCGCTTGTCGAGCTCGGATATATAGAACGACAGGAACCTGTGACAAATGTCGTACTGGATACGCCGGCAGGCATCGTCGAGGCCGAATGCAAGGTGGTGGATGGGAAGGTCGAAGCGGTCAGCTTCATCAGTACCGATTCCTTCCATCTGAAGACGGTTCATGTGGATTATGATGGGTTGGAGGATATACGGTGTGACATTGCGTATGGCGGAAACTTCTATGGCATCATCAAGGCTTCGGATATAGGGCTCTCGCTGGAAGTCGGAAAATCCGAAGAACTCGTCATGAAAGCGATGGAAATTCGGGACATCATAAATGAAACATACGAAGTCAGACACCCATCCTATCCATTCATCGACAAATTGACTCATATGGAGCTTTATGAGGATGGTGATCCTGTAAAAAATACAGTCATAGTGCCTCCAGGCGGTATCGACCGTTCACCCTGCGGTACCGGCACTTGTGCGAAAGCAGCCACCTTGCATCATCTGGATCGTATGGAGGTGGGAGAGGGCATTGTCCATGAAAGCATCACTGGTTCGCAATTTACCGCAAAAATACTATCAGAGGAATCCTCAGGGGAGGCCACTTATCTGAAAGTGTTGATCACCGGCTCTGCATGGCTCATGGGACGTCATGACTTCTATATGAATGAAGACGATCCGCTCAGTCAAGGGTATCTTTTGATTCCTGAACTCCAGGAGGTGGTTGAATGATAAGAAAAGTGGTGAACAGCTATGATGTGCATGTTCATGGACAACTGATACGCATGGTGCAGGGGAATGAAGTCAGATGCACAGCGGGTGATTACGATATGGAGAAGCTTCTGCTCAACGAACCGCGTGGCAGCAAGTATATGAATCTATTGGTTTATGATATTGAAAAAGAGAAGCTGCACGTAACGGTCAAGACCCATTTTCAAGTCCACAACTGTGAAATCCTGCTTAAGGGACTCGTTAACACTTTGATCGAACGCGGCGGGTTGCCATACAGGGATACTTACGAGGTGATATATGACGAAGAAAATATTATATTGAGCCGGAATCATCTGAATATCTCCGACCTGTCACATGTTGATGGGTGGAAGGGGGCGTATGCGGTCGATGGCAGGATGATCGGGCTGCTTGAAACGGAAGTGGTACTATCGATAGAGAATATATCTGAAATCAAAAGGCGGCTCACAGCACAAAATGATTGGGATTACACTGTATATCTTAATGGAAGCAGCCAGGTAGTGATTGATGGGGATGGAGAAATGGTCGCCCACCCAGTACATGAAGTGCTGTCAGTTTTACATGAACAGAACAGGTGGGGGTCCATCAGACATTTTAATGGAGCAAAAGTGGATATTGACGCTTTTGAAAGAGAGTATGGTCATCCATTCCACTTCATTTCAAATTCGCAATTCTACATTGACGATACGGATATATATACAGAGGGATTCATCATCAAATAATACAAAGGGGTTTTATTATGACAAAGGAGAGAAAACTTCCGAGCGGGAAGATACTCGCGTTCATTCTCGTGATGTTCGTTGTCATCATGTTCTCGTTCATACTGCTGTTGGAACTGCCGATTCAACTTGCACTGCTTACAATCTGGTTCATGATTATGGGGGTCGGCCTTTATCTGGGCAACTCATACTTCCACATGGAGAAAGGTATTCTGAAAGGGATCTATGAAGGGATGGGGGCCATTCTGATACTTATTGCAGTCGGTGCCCTGATCGGGACATGGATTGCCGGGGGAGTCGTTCCTACCCTGATATATTATGGGTTGAATATCATCAGTCCGAGCATCTTCCTTATGGCGGCGATGATCATCTGCGCAATCACAGCATTGTCGACGGGAACTTCCTTCGGGTCGGCCGGTACAGCAGGCATCGCAATGATGGGCATCGGTGAAAGTTTTGGACTGCCGATCTACCTTGTTGCCGGAGCGGTGATTTCAGGGTGCTATGTTGGGGACAAAATGTCTCCGCTGTCGGATACGACAGTGATGACAGCCTCGTTGTCAAAAGTGGACCTGTTCCGTCACATCAAGTCCATGTCCTATGTATCGCTTCCGGCGTTTATAATAGCGGCAATACTATACTGGATTGTCGGTGCGGTGCTATATAGTGGAAGCGGAGATCTTTCCATTGCTGAAGAGACGATGACGGGACTTGCAAGCACTTTCAATATCTCCTGGGTGATGCTGATTCCAGCAGCCATTGTTATTGCACTGCTTGTCATGAGGATGCCCTCGGTACCGGTCATCCTGTTTGGAGCATTGCTTGGCAGTCTGTGGGCAACATGGTTCCAGGGCTACGGTTTCATCGAAGCAATCCAGGCACTTTATTCCGGCAGCAGCCTTTCGACCGGCATCGCCTTCATCGACAACCTGCTCAACCGCGGAGGAATTACTTTCATGCTTGAAGTCATCCTGCTGATTATTCTTGCTTTGGGTGTCGGAGGGCTCCTGCAGGCAATCGGAGCGCTGGAAGTCATTGGGAATATATTCGCCAACTGGGCGACAAATACCGGCAATGTAACATTGACGACGATGCTTGCAGCTTTCTTCGGTGTATTCTTTGGTGGTGCAGCATACGTTTCCCTGCTCACTGGTACAAAGATTACCGAAGAAAACTACGACCGCCTCAATCTGGACCGGTCACTGCTATCGAGAAATACGGAAGCCGGTGGGACAGTGACCACACCGATGGTGCCATGGTCTGATGGAGGCGTGTTCATGGCTGCAACGCTGGGTGTATCCACATTGGCGTATCTTCCATTCTTCTGGTATGGGTTCCTCGTCATAATCATCACTCTGATCTACGGCTACACAGGCAAATTCATTTTAGGCAAGGAAAAAACTAAAACAGAAAAGGAGAATATAAATGAACAAACAGCTTAAAGGCGTCTTTCCAGTATTGATTACACCGATGAATGAGGACTTTTCCGTGAACTACGATGGGATGAAGGAAAATGTAAAATACTATTTGGATCAGGAAGTTTCCGGCATTGTCATTGTCGGCAGTACAGGGGAATTTGTATCATTGGATGATGAAGAAAAGATGAAGATCGTCGAAATGGTCAGCGGTATGGTCAAAGATACGGATACACAGCTGCTCGTCGGCATATCGGATGAACGTACGGATAAGGCACTGAAATTTGCAGCCCATGCAGAAGAACATCAGGCGGATGGCCTCCTGCTGATAAACTCGTACTATGGTGGACCGACCATGAATGAAATCTACCATCAGTTCAAGGACGTGAATGATCAAGTCTCGACCCCGGTAATGATCTACAATAATCCGTTCACTTCAGGAGTCGATATTGAACTTGATACGCTATATAAAATCGACCAGACACTGGAGAATGTCAACTACATCAAGGAATCCAGTGGAGAGATCAGGAAAGTTCGTGACATTGCCAGAAATTCCAATCTGACAATATTCTGTGGTTCTGACGATATGGCTCTCGAATCATTCCTGCATGGTGCCACCGGCTGGGTTTCTGTAGCAGGGAATATCGCCCCGAACAGTGCTTCCAAAATGCTTGAGCATGTAGAAGCGGGCAACTATAATAAAGCTAAAGAAATATATAAGGATTTGTTGCCACTATGTGAGTTCCTTGAAAACTCAGGGAAATTTGTGCAGATTGTCAAAAAGGCAATGGATCTGAAAGGTCTGAGCGGAGGACCATCCAGAAAGCCAAGGCTTGGTCTATCAGATGAGGAGATAGAACAGTTGAAGGGCCATATGGAAAAGCTGAATTAGAAAACGAGGCACTACACCTCTTTCAGTTGGGAGAGTATTTCATTTTTATACTTGTTCACTGTACGTCGTGAAATATGGATATCATATTGTTTCAAATGCTCCGCAATCTTACTGTCGGAAACCGTTCTGAAGTTTTCAATCTGGCTGATCATGAATCTTACAAGGCTTGCTGAGGTGTTGCCTGTAACCTTCTTTGACAGTAGGGCCTTAATCGGCAGAGCGCCCCGCGGGGTGGCAATGTGCTTATCAGCAATCAGTCGGCTGATGGTGGCGGGGCTTAGCCCGGTCTGTTCTGCCAGTTCTGTCTGGTCCAGGGGGTTGAGGTACTCCTTTTCTTTGAGAAGGTATGCTTCCTGTACGTGAATGATGACAGAGAGAATTTGCTTCAGGTATAGTGTTCGTGCATTCAAGATGGAGACGAGCTCTTCATATTCCTGCTTGTAACGTGCCATCCTGTCATTGAAATCAGAATCATCCGTCCGAAGACGGACAGGTTCAAATACAATACTATCCATCAGATAGTCAGAGATTTTTATTCTCAGAGTGCTGTTGGTTGTCGATTCAATGACGGCGTCCGGTTCTATGAACATGTTCACATCAGGCGTCAATGGCGATAGACTACAGCTTTTGATGACAGTCATGTAGTCCAAAAACGTATCTTTTCCTACATGACCGTCATTAAGGAAGTCATATTGCTGTTGATGGATGTCATCAAGATGATTAAAAAATTGTGAAAAGAGCCCTTCATTATACTGGCCTCTAGTCTTGAGTTGGAATTCAATATATTCCTTTACGTCACAGCAACCGATCCCAAGGTTCTCATAGGACTTGAGTCTTTCAATATTTGTATTCACTACTTCTATAGGCACGTTGAGGAGTTTTGATACTTCAATTGAAAATGCTCCCAAAAAACCAGAGGGGTTCAGTGAATGGAGCAGTGTCTGCATGATTTCCCTGTCCGGGCGCCCAAGAGAGCAATTGAAGTGCATGAGAAGTTCATCCATGATGGATGATTCCTGATTTGAATGATGGTGTGCCAGTACTTCCAAAGGCATTTTTTCTTCATCAATATAGATCAGGGGATTATCGTTGCATTGATCGTGTATGTATCTGACCAGCTCATAGTTATTGGATTTAAAGAGTTTTATGCCGTGATAAAGGTAGTGGTTGAGAGATAGAGACGTAGTATTGGTAATATGGTTTTCCAGTATAAGCATTGGAATGCCTCCCTTTATGACCTGTTACAATAATTATACAACTTGTCAGAATATTTTCCAGAACATGCATATATTCATTAAGAAATTATTATGCCAACCTGTTTTTTGAAGTTGAGAGTTTTTTATATAAATTTATATAGGAGGGTGAAAAATGACAGATCTAAAGCCAACAGGAGAACTGAAACCGAGAGTAAAGGAATTCCTCGATCAGCTGGAAGGCTTCTTCATTGATGGGGAGTATGTCAAAAGCGCAAGCGGCAAGACATTTGATGTGGTCGATCCGGCAACAGAGGAAGTAATCGTGACGCTCAGTGAAGCACAGGAGGAGGATGTGGACCATGCGGTGGAAGCGGCGAGAAAGGCGTTTGACGAAGGGCCGTGGACGCGGATGGAAGCCGCGGAGCGGGAGCGTATGATCTATAAGTTCGCAGACCTTCTGGAAGCACACCGTGAGGAGCTGGCACAGCTCGAGGCACTGGATAACGGGAAACCGTATCATGTCGCATTGGAGGATGATGTCGACGGCACCGTCCAGCATTTCCGCTATTACGCCGGCTGGGCGACGAAGATATTCGGCAAGACGACGAATGTTTCTCCGGACTACGTCACCTACACACTTCATGAACCGGTCGGTGTCGTGGGACAGATCATTCCATGGAACTTCCCACTTGCGATGGCAGGCTGGAAAATGGGGGCGGCACTGGCTGCCGGGTGTACAATCGTCATCAAGCCGGCAGCCGAAACACCGCTGTCGCTACTCTATATCGGCCAGCTGTTCAATGAAGCCGGGTTCCCTAAAGGCGTCGTCAACATCATTGCCGGCTCCGGCAGTGTGGCGGGTGGTGCACTCAATGTGCATCCGAAAGTCGACAAGCTCGCGTTTACCGGGTCGACGAAGACAGGCAGTACCATCATGAGGAATGCAGCGGACAATGTTACGGGTGTGACGCTAGAGCTCGGCGGCAAGTCCCCGAGCATCGTACTCGAGGATGCGGATCTTGAGAGCTCGCTCGATGGCATTTTCGATGGCACGATGTATAATCACGGGCAGAACTGCAGTGCGACGACACGTGTATTCGTCCAGCGTCCGATATATGAAAAAGTCATAGAGGAAATGAAGCGCAGGGCGGAAGCGGTGAAACTCGGTCCCGGCATCGAATCTTCGACCGACATGGGCCCGCTCGTTTCCAAAAAGCAGCTGGATACTGTCATGGGGTATATAGAAAAAGGGAAGGAAGAGAATGCACGGCTCATCACGGGCGGCAACCATACCGGTGATAAAGGCTATTTCGTCGAACCGACGATATTCGCTGATGTGGAAGATGACATGACGATTGCGAAAGAGGAGATCTTCGGCCCCGTCATGTCGATCCTGCCATTCGATACCGTCGATGAAGTGATTGCACGTGCGAATGCAAGCGAGTATGGCCTTGCCGCAAGCGTCTGGACGGAGAACATCCGTACCGGCCACTATATTTCCGGCAAGCTCGAGAGCGGCACCGTATGGATCAACGACTTCGGCCTCGAGTGGGAAACAATGCCGTTCGGCGGCTACAAGAAGTCCGGTGTCGGCAGGGAGATGGGCGGCGACTATGGCATTTCCAACTATATCGAAGTGAAGAGCGTGTTTGTGAATATGAAACAGAAATGAAAAAAGAAGCGGGCACCGTGAGGTGTCCGCTTCTATGTCTATTGTGCCGTCTGTTTCGTTGCAAACTTGCTTCTCAGCCATCTGACGGTCAATGCTGCACCGAGCAGAAGCCCGACATATCCAAGGATTGGATAGAAGAAGTTCACGAGGCCGACGAAGCCGACAAGGCTCAGGAAGTAGCCGATGACGAGGCCGCCGCCGAGCAGGATCCTGTAGCGTTTCGTATATGGATCCGAGAAGCGTATCAGGAATGGGTAGAGCATGCCGACTGCCGTGTTGTAGATGACCAGCAGCATGACGAGTGAAAGTCCCAGTCCGAGTATCGGGTGGATCTCCCTTGCCAGTATCAGTGAAGGGATTTCTGCCGCATGGGTCACATCGATGCGTGCCAGCAGTCCGCCGTTCAACAGTATCAGGAGGACGAGCAGCATGATGCCGCCGAAGAGTCCGCCCTTACGTGCCGCTTTCATCCCGGAAGCCTGTGAGCCCATGATGGACAGCAGGCTGAACGCCATCGCCAGGACGATTCCACTGTATGTCAGCGCGTCCCACCACCAGACACCCGATGGTGATTTCGCTACATCCGTGTACGTGTTGGCCTCGCTGAAGGGTACGCTCGGGTTCAGGAAGCTGTACACCGCAATGATCATGACGAACGCAATCAGGAATGGTGTCACTGCGCCGAGTGCCACGAGGATTTTGTTGAAGCTCAAATTCAATGTGATGAATACTGCGATTGCCAGAATCAGCGAGCCGAGCCATGAAGGGACGCCGAAGCTTTCATAGAAGGCCGACCCTGCACCGGCAAGCATGATGACCATGACGCCGTATAGGAAGAATATCAATATGTAGTCGATGATTTTCCCGAGTTTTTCTCCGAACATTTCGTTGATCGGTTCCAGGTGCGATTCTGCATCCAGACGATTTCCAAGTTTTGATGCCTGACGGCCGATGAACATGATGACCAGGCCGGACAGTATGACCGCCCAATAGCTCATTGTTCCGTAGTTGGTGAAGAACTGCAGCATTTCCTGTCCGGTGGAGAATCCTGCACCCAGTACCACACCGACATAGGCAAACCCGATCTTGAGAGGTTCCTGTTGACTACTCAAATAATCACTCCATTTTCCCAAGTTTAAATCCATCCCGATATGCATGAGGGGGGATGGTCATATAAATTTATGTATCTCTTTTGAAAGTTATTTCACACTACCTATAATAAACATACCTGTTGTGGCGATGTCAAACTTGCTTTTGTAAATTTATAGCGAAACTATATAATAAATGAAATGAAATTTAATTTTATAGTATGCTTTGTAAGCGCTTTTAAAAACAAGGGTCGCACAAGTGGTGGCAAGGTCTCCAACGATTTTCATAAATGATGAAATTTTCAAGTCAATCATTGGCAATTTTTGAAAGTAATAAAAGTGTAGAAGACCACTATTTCTAGTGGCCTTCTACTGGTCAATTGTCCACCGCCATGAAATTGACGATTTCAAATGCATATGGCGTTTCTTGTACTGTGTACTCGACCGTGCCGCTTCCGACGCCGTTGGAGGTGACATGCTCATATTCACGGTACATGGTCACTTTATATGTGCCATCCCCCATGTCTTCTATGTTCTGCACATCAACGGCGTGTGTCGTATGGTCAGCGTAGTTGCCGGAGATATTGTTATTGTGGATATATGACATCGCCAGACTCTGCTGCCCGATATATTCCATCAGGCGGTTGGGGTGTCCATTGAAGAAGTTGGCGAGTTCATAGGCGTAGGATTCCAAGAAAGTCCCGAGTTCCGGCGTGAATGGTGCGCCCTTCGCATCCATTTCATTGATGCCAATCGGTTCCTGGCTGCCGTCCATGACAGCGAATGAATAGTCCACCATGCACTTGAGGCAGCCGATGTTCGGTGAAATCGGCAGCTCATTTGTGAAGTTCAGGTGATGGTAGGCGAGGAACTTCTCCTGCATCGTCACCCCGTCACAATATTCTGCAGCGAGGCGGTTCATGATGCATGCCTCACCCACAGAATCTGTGACGACGTTATATTCATACGGTCCTGAGGCGGAAGACCCACCTGAAGAACCTCCAGTCGCTGCTTCTTCCGTACCATTCGTCTCCGCTTGGTTTTCTTCAGTTGCTTCCTCAGTCGTCTCTTCCAGCGCTTCTTCCGTGCTTTCTTCCGTCGCTGAACCTCCAGCAGCGGATTCCTCGGTCGTCACTTCCTCAGTCGTCGTCTCGGTCGTCTTGTCTTCCGTATCCGGGAGGTCGTCTTCAGTGCCATTGTCGGTACCACCACATCCTGCAATCAAAAGCATCATCAGCGTCATCAGCAAAATACTCAAGCATTTCTTCATCGAATGCTCCTTTATATTCTGACTTGCCTACACCTCATCCGGATCGGAATGACCGCTTGGCTCCCCTGTCACTTTCCTGCTTGACGGACCCTCGGAACTCTAGTCTGCATCCGGTTCATCCGTTGATTCCTCCATATCATCTTCCGTTGTCGTTTCAGTCGGCTTGTCTTCTGTACTCGACAGGTCGTCTTCAGCGCCATTGTCTGTACCGCCACATCCTGCAATAAACACTGCCATCAGCATAATACTGAATATCTTCTTCATCGAATGCTCCTTTCCATTCTATTTATTCTACACCTCATCCGGGTTAAAGCTGCCGCCTGGATCCTGTTTTGTCGGCATCTGTGGCATGAACGGGAAGAGTTCTTCCCTGGTGACATCATACACGCGCGTGAGTTCCGCCACGGGGTCTTCATGTTCATCGACACGGAGATCGACGAGCGGATAGTCTTCCGTGTCATATACTTTGAGTGCTGCAGACTGTTTTCCGCGCTTGTCACCTCCTGCCCTCTGTCCGGCCTGGAGGACGCGCAGCAGCCGTTCCGAGAGTTCCAGGTCGGAATGGATTTCGTATGTGCGTTTCATGTCCGTCAGCGTCTTTTCATTCACCAGCATGTTGCCGGCCACGACAAATCCATCCCCTTCGAAATGGTTATAGTAGCCTTCGCACCGCTCACCTGAAAATGCAGCCGTATTGCCATGCCGGTCGACGATCGCAAACTGCCTGAGTTCAAGGTCCTGTTCTTCTGCGATGATCTTCTCTTTGGCTTCCTCTGCGGTCATGCCCAGAGAGAGGTACTCCAGGCCCCGGATGCCGATGTATGGATTGACGAACGACTGGGTCGCGATGGCACCGGTACCTGCTTTGACGAATGGGCAAAGCATGCCCACCGCCGGCAGCTTCGTCGATACCGCGACACCCAGCTGTCCGGTTTTCCCGCACCGTGCTGTAATGGAAAACGTATTGAGTTCAAGCATGTAGATCAACTCTCCTCTATATGTAGTATGTGGGTTCTATTCCATAAACCTCCTGTATTATATAGATAGCCGGGTTGCATGCATGTTAATCATTGGAAACCAGGTCAGATTTCAAAATGATTCTGAAATCGTGGTACACTTGTGATATTGGCAGTACTGCACGACGGCATCGATTCATGCCGAATAGAGGATAAAGGAGATAAAAGAATGCTGACAGAAAAATTTCATGTTGCGGTTCCGACCGCTTTTTTTGACGATGAATCCTTGAATATCGAAGGGACGATGGACCATATCCGAAACCTGCATGGACAGGGTGTCAAATCGGTGCTCGTCTCCGGGACGACCGGAGAGCAGCACAGCACGAACCTCCAAGAGAAGCTTGAAATGGTGAATGCGCTGGAGCAGGAGGAAGTGCTCATCAGCAGTATGGAGATCATATTCGGTGTCGCATCAATCAGACAGAAGGAAGCGGAGCAGCTGGCTGAAGCGGTGCGTGAAACAAAAATGGCCGGCATCATGCTCGGCTACCCGCCTTATGTCCGGCCGTCACAGGCGGAGGCGCTGGCCTATTCAAAGCGCCTCATCGAGCTGGCCGGCAAACCGGTCATCCTCTACAACAACCCGGGCAGGACCGGGTTCGACCTGACGGCGGAAAGCATTATTGAACTTGCCAGGCTGGATTCCGTCATCGGCATAAAGGACGCCGGCGACAGGGAGAAGATCGAACGGGTCAAAAAGGATCAGCACGGGAAGGATCTTTATTTCTATGCCGGCGGGGAAGGGAACCTTGAGGAGAAGACGACATACGGATATGACCGTCTATCCTCCATGGCAGGAAATGTCGCCCCGGCAGAAATCAGGGAATGGTTCGAAGGTCTCGTCACCGGACAGGAAGCCGGTGCAAAGGAGAATGGACGTGTGAAGAAAATCCTGGAAGAGGTATATGAGGGTAATGCCGTCGTGAACCTGAAAAGATTGCTCAACCAGGCGGGTGCATCGATGGGTGGATGCAGAGCACCGATCGGCAATGCAGGAGGCTGAGGCATTCGTCCACCTGTTGAGGTTTTGGAACACAAGGAGCCGGGAAGAGAATGGCGTGGCAAGAACCTATCTATAGGAGGTCATTTTATGGGTAAACTTGATGGAAAAGTCATTCTCATGACAGGTGCAGCAAGCGGGCTCGGCCAGGCGGCCGCGGTCTATGCAGCAGAGGAAGGCGCGAGACTGTCGCTCGTCGACCTGAATGCTGAAGCACTTGAAGAGACGCAGAATCTCGTTAAGGAAAAGAATTCAAATGCCGATGTACTGCTGATTACAGCAGATGTTTCCGATGAAGCGGCAGTGAAGAACTACGTCGACCAGACGGTCGAGGAATTCGGGCGCATCGACGGATTCTTCAACAACGCCGGCATCGAAGGGAAACAGAACCTCACGCAGGACTACGGCATCGACGAGTTCAGGAAGGTCATCGACATCAACCTGAACGGCGTGTTCTTCGGCATGAAATATGTGCTTGAAGTCATGAAGGAACAGGGCTCCGGCACAATCGTCAATACCGCCTCCGTCGGCGGCATCCGCGGCGTCGGCAACCAGTCCGGCTATTCCGCAAGCAAGCACGGCGTCGTCGGGCTCACACGCAACTCCGCCGTCGAATACGGTGAATACGGCATCAGCGTCAACGCCATCGCGCCAGGCGCCATCATGACCGCCATGGTCGAAGGCTCACTGCGTCAGATGGGCGGCGAGAACTGGGAAGAGGCAGGTAAGGAGTTCGTCAGCGTCAATCCGATGAAGCGCTTCGGTAAACCCGAAGAAGTCGCTGCTCTCGTTTCCTTCCTGCTCAGCCAGGAATCCGAGTTCATCAACGGCACGGTCATCCCGATCGACGGTGGCCAGTCGTACAAATATTAGATGCATGAACAGTGGATGTTTGATCCCGTCTCCAATTGGAGGCGGGATATTTTTATTTTTTGTGGAGATGTTCAGTGAAAATATTTATTACAAATCTAATACATTTTATGGAAATATTGAATATGATTTAAAAATAACGGGTGCATATTAATTTAAAATAAATAACATAAATAGATGGGAAGGTAAAGACACCAAGGACTCTGGAAAAGGAAGAGGGCGATAATTTGGTTGGTCTTAGACAAGTGTATTAATCTACTATATAAAAAAGAATAATATGTATATTTTAAAAAACTTACATAAAAAATATAAAATTTATCTCGAATTAGTACTAAAGTGTAAAAATATGTTATATTATATTTGTGGCATGAGGATGATGTAAATATTCAACACGATGAACAGGTCACCTTGGTTCCTGGTCGGGGAAGCAAACCATTGGAAAGAGTCATCTGAAGTGCATCACGATGAAATAAAAATCAATTATAGGAAAACAGGTTAGAGTCCAGAGGAGCCGATTGCGGAAAAAGAAGAAGAGATTGAAGTTCAGAAGAGGCTTCAACAGAAGAAGCGACAAGGGTAGAGAAAAAAGAGGTCAAATCCGAAGATGATGCCGATAAGGAAACGGATATCACCAAGGAAGAAGTTGCTAATAAACAAGAACGGACAGAAGAAGCGGGTTCGATAGCAGAAGCTTCGAAGATGTGGGTGAAAAAGATGGCTGATTCAAAGCGAGCATGCTTTGAAGTTTGAGGTGACACTTGATAATGCCGCTTCCGAAACAGTCGAAATGATTGTAATCGGAAACCGGGACATTGAAACCGTGGAGACAGGTGAGGACGGCGACTGATACAGAATATAGTACGACAATAAAATAAACCTTGACGGGCGGCCCCTAACAGAGTACAAAGAGATACCCTGGAGAAGATTTCTCCAGGGTATCTTCTGTATGGTCCTATTCATTCTCAAGCTTCTCTATATACTCCTCGAGTTTCTTCTTGTCCTCGCCGGTCATTTCCGGGAATTTCGGATCGAGCTTCTCCATCAGGTCAATCATGGCTTCATTGACGAGCCGGCGTGTATGCCACTCGTCATCGGCGGGGAGGACATACCAAGGGGAATATTCGGTGGATGTTTCGTTCAGCATATCCTCGAACACCTCCTGATATTTATCCCAATATTCCCGTTCCTCGACATCGGAGAAGGAGAATTCGTGCTGCTTGTCCGGATCCTTCATGCGTTCAACCAGGCGCCTCTTCTGCTCGTCCTTCGACATGTGGAAGAAGAATTTCACAACGTGGATGTTGTTGTCGTGAAGGTATTTCTCATAATTCTTGATCTGTTTGTACCGCATGGGCCAGATGGATTCCTCATCGACACCCGCCGGATAGTCCCCATCAAGCAGTACATTGTCATGCACCCGCGGGGCGATGACCTCCTCATAGTGCGAACGGTTCAATATGCCGATCTCACCGCGGGCGGGGAGCGCCGGCATCATGCGCCACAGGTAGTCGTGCTTCTGTTCCACTTCGGTCGGTTTGCCGAATGTCGTGACCTTAAGGCCCTGTGCGTTCAAATTCGAGAAGATGTAGCTGATGGACTCGTCCTTCCCAGCGGCATCAAGTGCCTGCAGCACAACGAGTATCCCATGCTTCTCCTCGGCATTCAGCTTCTGATGCAGGAGCTGGAGCCGGTCGACAAGCGGTGGTATGACTTCGTCCCTGATCTTTTCATTTTCATCCGTCTTGCCCTCGGTGGTAGGGATTTCTCCAAGATCTATTTTCCTGTTTCCTGTCAGTCTATAATCATCTAAATTCATCGGGATTGCTCCTTTGCCATTTTATAAAAGTGTACCCCCGGACTATTGATTTAAACCCGTATACAAGCGGAAAGGGGGGCTTTTATTTCCCAAATAAAACGCTGTCACTAAATGTTCAATACTTCACATTGAAAGCGGAGTCACAAAGGATAATGATGTGTTATATTAAACATGTATTTAAAATGTATGTTTAAAACAGGAGGGTTAATATGACTACAGTAAACCGTGAGATGTGGGTCAGCGAAATCGTCAAGGAAATTCCGAAGAGTGCAGATATATTCAGGAAAAACAGAATCGACTACTGCTGTGGCGGCAAGATGCCGATATCCCAGGCAGTGGAGGAGCGTGGACTGGACCTCGAGGGCATGCTTGAGGAGATCAACCATATCGAGCAGCATGAAGCGGCCGGCATTCAGCCGAAGTATCTGGATGAGAAGGGGATCGTGAAGTTCATCCAGAACAGGTACCACCAGGAGCTGATGGACGAGTTTGCGGCCCTGACACCGTATGTGACGAAGCTTGCCCGCAAGCATGGGCCGAATGAACCGCATCTGGTGAGAATACAGGAGCTGTATCGGATACTGAAGCATGAAATGGTCGAGCATACGGAAGACGAGGATCAAAATGTATTTCCGATGATCATCGAATTCATGGAAAACCCGACACCTGAATTGGCTGAAAAAGTGCGGCCGCATGTGAGTGAGCTCGAAGGGGAGCATGAAGCTGTGGGAGATATCCTGAAGGAAATCCGTGACATTACAAGCGACTTTACGCCGCACGCCAATGCATGCGGGACGTATAGACTTGTGTATGCGCGGCTCGAAAAGCTTGAAAAGGACACATTCGACCACGTACATCTGGAGAACCACGAATTGTTCGAGCGTGTCAGAAAAGCAATCTAAGGGGTATGAAGGATTCCCGGGAGGCCGCTCCCGGGATATTTTTGTTTATTGGCTTTTTTGTGCTCTGGTGGTGCTTGCGAATAATAGGATGAACGCAAGGACGACGCAGACGATCCAGTAGCCGACGTCATTTGCAGCAAGGGTGATGGCGAGGAGGCTGAACAGGAAGGATAGTGCAAAACCGATGAGGACTTTTCTGTCCCCGAATATTTTTTTGTTCATGGGATGTCCTTTCTTGGATGATGGTTTTCTTCTATATTTTACCATAACCTTCTGAAATCTGTTTTTTGGATGAATGGGAAAGGGTATGATGAAACAAAGGGGGTATGGCGGATGCATCGGGGTTATAAGGGGCCGGATGACTACTTGAGGCAACACGCGGACAATGACTATGTGCCTTCAAGGCTGGAAATCCAGAAGCACCCGGAGAGTTTCATCGAATTTGCTCTCTGGGTGGTGGGCACATTCGTCAGACATCTGTTCATACGCTAAAAAAAGGAAGCACAGCCGGACCCGGTTGTGCTTCCTCCCTGTCTTCTTCCGGTCGATATGGCCGTAGATGCTGCCGCTGATTGCCAGTACGACCATTACGGCAAGTAGTGTGGCAATCGTGCGCATGTTCGAGTACGCCAGGGAGGGAAACTGGTCGAGAACGATGATGACTGAAAAAATGATGACTACGAATGCTGAAAGTATCTTCTGGATCCTGATGTTCTCATCCCCTTTGTTGAGTAGTAGGCTATGCTAGTTCAGCTGTCTTTGGGAGCTGTGGCCGCCTCATATGTCCCGTAGATTTTCAGAAATGCCCCAAGGGCTGCAAGCCAGAATGAATCACTGCCGAAGCTGAGGCCGATCGATGATTCACCGCCGATCAGATTCAGGAAGGTGATGAAGCCGAATATACACAAATAGAAGGTAAGTGCCTCCGTCCATGAATCTGCCTTCTTTTCCTCCGAGGCTCCATCGTTGAGCTTCGTCATCATATAGATCAGTGCGATCATGCATTGATCAGCTGGGTCTGCCATGTGGCAAAGGGCAGTTGTGGAAATTGGTCCATGACGAGCGCGAACCCGACAAGACCATAGCGCATGATCTGCAGCGGCCGAATCGTGCTGATAGGCGTTGCCTCCTTATTCCTCTTCCATTTTGCGATAGCGTCTCATGTGTATTTTTTCTTGGTCCTATAATACCAAAGATTACAATTATTTCGTAATGAGATATTAAAGGAATAAAGTCCGTCCTCAAGCAGACTCTAGCGATTGATGGAGCGGGCCATGCGTACATAGGTATGACGGCGCCCCCGGATTGTGATGGCGTATGTCATGATGTTCTCGGGCACCGCGATGCCGTAGCATCCCGCGTCACCGATATGGTGGATGTCTGCCCCGGCCATTTTGGCAGCGATAGCGATCTGGCGGATGGTCGATTCATCTGCACCTTCCTGGCTGGTCCCGATGGTGAGCATGGCGAGCGCGCCTTTCGAATGGACATATGAAACATATTTCTGTGCGTCTTCGGTGGTGATGCCCGGCACTGTTCCGGGTGACGGCATAAGGATGACGTCTGCGCCGGCATCGACGAAGGCGTCGAGAGCAGATTCGGAGATGATGCCGCTGCCGGTTTCACTCGTCACACCGGCGCCATGCATCTTGCCAGCGATGATGAGCGCGTCACTGCCGAAGATTTTGCGTGCACGGCTGATGGCATTCGTAATTTCGGCGTTCGTCACGCCGGTCTTCGGGTTGCCGGTGAGGCAGATGAAGTCGAAGCCGAGTGCCTTCGCCTGTGCGAGCGCCTCCTCTGAAGCGATGCGTCCCCGGTCCACGGCATTAAGCGTTTCAATCTGTTCGGCAGCGAGATCGACCGGCTCGAGATTGAGGCCGACCGGTCTGCCGATGAGATTCTTTATTTCATGGATGACCTGATCCGGTTCTCGTGGGGTGAAGCCTTGGACTTCAGGGTGGAATACATCGAATACGTTGAAGAGCAGCAGATCGGCGCCGAATGATGCGGTGAGTTCCGCATTCGTGACATCCGGATAGAGCGGGGGTACGGCCGCCATCGTTTCAGCCAGCATGGTGCGGCCTTCGCTTGCCTTGATCGATTGTTTCAGATCCTGTCCCGTCATTTTAATGAAGTCGGAAGCGTTGCAGTCAAGCAGTCTTTTCATGTATATCGTCCCCTTTCATATTAATTTTATTCTATCCATTTATCAGGGATTTTGACAGCTGGATGATTCAATTGTCATTCGTGGTTCGATCATGACGATTGGACCGTCCCCTATAAAACATTGGCAACCGCTTCCATTTCCGCTATAGTGAAAGTAACAATTTTCTAAAAATGAAGGGGAGAGGACCATGAAATTTGAACAGGAGTTCCTGAATGTCATCCGCACACGGTTCAAGGAGATAAAACGCCTCGGCGACCGGACGCTGGATCAGTTGTCGGATGCGGATATGCATTGGAGATACAATGAGGCATCGAATACGATTGCGATATTGGCGAAGCATCTGCGGGGCAACATGTATTCCCGGTGGACGGGTGTATTCACGTCAGACGGGGAGAAGGCGGATCGCGGACGGGATGATGAATTCGAGGATGACCTCGATACGAAAGCGGATGTGATCGCCGCCTGGGAGGATGGCTGGCAGGTTTTCTTCAATGCACTGAACAGCTTCACGGTGGAAGATCTGCTGCGCACTCAGAAGATCCGGGGTGAAGACCACACGATCCTGGAAGCGCTGGAGCGGCAGCATTCGCACTATGCGACGCATATTGGACAGATGATGTTCATCGGCAAGCAGATTAAAGGGGAGGACTGGCAGTCGCTGAGCATACCGAAGGGGAAATCCGAGGAATACTTGAAAAGAGAGACGGACGGGGAAGCGTAGCAGGCGCTTCCTTTATTTTGGAAAGCGGTGGACCATATGAATAAAGATCACGGGCTCGATGTATACATAGGCAATCCAGACAAGAAGGCAAGGCTGTACCGGCGGACGCTCCTGATCGTCGTCATATCGCAGATCTTCGGCGGGGCGGGTCTGGCTGCGGGCATCACGGTCGGCGCACTGCTGGCGCAGGATATGCTCGGCACGGATTCACTGGCGGGGCTCCCGGTCGGACTGTTCACGCTCGGCTCCGCACTGGCGGCCTTCCTCGTTGGGCGTCTGTCGCAGAGAATGGGGCGCCGGACGGGTCTCGCGGCAGGATTCATGGCCGGAGGACTCGGCGCTGCGGGTGTCGTTGCAGCTGCGATAATGGAGAGTCCGATGCTGCTGTTCACCTCGTTCTTCATCTATGGTGCCGGCACGGCGACGAACCTGCAGGCGCGCTATGCCGGGACGGATCTGGCTGAGAAGCACCAGCGGGCGACTTCCGTCAGCATCGCCATGGTGAGTACGACACTCGGTGCCGTGGCCGGGCCGAACCTTGTCGGGGTGATGGGCGATTTTGCACGAATGATCAACGTGCCGGAACTCGCGGGCCCATTCATCCTGGCGGGTGCGGCATTCATCACGGCAGGGCTCGTACTGCTCCTATTCCTGCGTCCGGATCCGTTCAAGGTGGCCCGGGTACTCGAAGCGGAGCGTCAAAGAGTCGGAACCATCGATGAGACGGAGCGGACGGAAAACGATCAGCGCGGCATCGTGCTCGCCGCCCTCATCATGGTAGTGACGCAGATCGTCATGGTGGCTGTGATGACGATGACACCTGTACATATGGGGAACCACGGCCATGATCTCGGTGCGATCGGGATGGTCATCGGTTTCCATATTGCGGGCATGTATCTGCCGTCGCTCTTCACCGGCATACTGATTGACAAAATCGGCCGGGTGGCGATGACCATTGCAGCGGCTGTCATCCTGCTTATCGCAGGCATCATTGCAGCGGTCGCACCAGGGGAGTCACTTGCCATGATGGCCATTTCCCTGACGCTGCTCGGCGTCGGGTGGAATCTCGGCCTCATCAGCGGAACGACGATCCTGGTCGATGCGACGGTACCCGATTCCCGGGCGAAGACGCAGGGGACGGTGGATGTGCTGATTGCGCTCTCGGGCGCAGCAGGCGGGGCGCTGTCCGGCATCGTGGCCGCTGGCGCCGGATTCGGCTTCCTGTCCATCGCCGGCGGAGTGCTGGCACTTGGCCTCATACCGGCACTTTATCTGATGCATCCAGAAAAAAATTGAACCGTACGGGAAAATCCGAGTTTTCCGCCCCCATCTGTGCGGGTAAACGAGGAAAAATAAAATGATGGAGGCTCAGAAAATGGAAGAGACATGGAAGGCAGTCGATGAATATTTCGAAGAGAAGCTCGAGACGACGGATGACACGATGGAGCATATATTGAAAGAGACCGATGATGCAGGCATGCGGCACATCGAAGTGTCGAAGGCACATGGCAAGATGCTTTACCTGATGGCAAAGATGGTCGATGCCAAATCCATCCTTGAGATTGGCACCCTCGGCGGCTTCAGCACTGTATGGCTTGCCCGTGCACTGCCGGAGGGCGGCCGCATGGCGACGATTGAAGCGGATCCGAATCATGCAGAAGTGGCGCGCAGGAACATCGCCTCAGCCGATCTGCCTGGATCAGTGGATGTCATCGAAGGGCAGGCACTCGACAGGCTGCCGAAGCTGATGGAGCGTGGATATTCGCGTTTCGACCTCATCTTCATTGATGCAGACAAGGAGAACAATACGGAATACCTCAAATGGGCTCTGAAATTCTCCAACAAGGGCAGCGTCATCATCGTCGATAATGTCGTCCGGCAGGGACGGATCATCGATGACACGGAAGAGAAGGCCGTGCCGTATATCCGTCAGATGTTCGATATGCTGGAGCGTGATGACCGCATCGAGACGACCGCCATCCAGACTGTCGGCCAGAAGGGGTATGACGGCTTCCTGATGGGTGTTGTGAAATAGGACGGAATGGCATGCCATCTGCCATACCACTATCTAAACAGAATCTTTACTTTCCTTTAAACGAATATCAATATTCCGTTGATATGATGGAATCAGCTTCAGATCCACCTCCGGTTGTCTGAAGCCCCGTAAATCCCTTGCAAATATCAACTGGTTTCAATCAATCCCGATTCGTTACCTGTCTCCTTTGAATGGCAATCCCCCATTCAAAGGAGATTTTTTATGGAGAATAAAAAACGGACGACCTGTTCAGGTCGCCCGGATATTTTAAATTTTATTGGGGAATATGCGGAAGGTCCTTCGTCTTCGGCACGTTGATGGAATGGGAGTCCACGTATTCAAGCATGCCTTCCTCGCCGTATTCACGGCCGATGCCGGACTGTTTGACACCGCCGAATGGATAGCGGATGTCCAGTCCCTGGATTGCTGCGGTGTTGACCATCGTCACACCGGCTTCGATGCGTTTGGAGACTTCGATTGCGTGTTCTTCCTCACCCCACACAGAACTTGTCAGTCCAAGTTCGCTGTCGTTGGCGAGTTCGACCGCATGGTCGTCATCCTTGAATTTCAGGATTGGTACTGCCGGACCGAACTGTTCTTCGGCCACGATGCGGGAATCATAGTCGGCACCGAGTACGACAGTCGGATACATGAAGTAGCCGTTGTTGAAGAACTCCTCGTCTGCAACATTGCCGACCTGCCTGATGTCATAGCCGTTCTGTTTGGAGTCTTCGATGAGCTCCTGGACGAATTCGAGCTGTGCTTTGTTGTTGACGGGTCCGACTGTGGTCTCTTTCAGTGTCGGGTCGCCGATGCGGAGCCATTTATCCGCTGCTTCCATATACTTCTCGACGAACTGGTCATAGATGGATTCGTGCACATACATGCGTTTTGCAATCATGCAGATCTGTCCGCCTGTCAGGAAGTTAGAAATCACGACCCGACGCATGGCCGCTTCATCATTCACATCGAAATCATCGAGGAAGATGGCCGGGTCGTTGCCGCCGAGTTCAAGCGTCACGTTCTTGATCGTGTCTGCTGCAGCCTTCATGATGTGGCGTCCTGTATTCGTACCGCCGGTGAAGGCGATTTTGCGCACTTTATCGTTTGAAGTGAGCTCTATGCCGACATCTGCGTCACCGTTGACGATATTGAGGACGCCTGCAGGGAATTCTTCTGCGATGAGCTGCGTCACAAGCGTCACTGCAAGCGGCGCCATCGGGCTCGGTTTCAGTACCATCGTATTGCCGGCGAGCAGTGCCGGTGCAATCTTCTCTGTGGAGAGGGCCAATGGATAGTTCCATGGACTGATGGCGGATACCACACCAATCGGATCATGGCGCAGGATGTTCTTGCCACGCTCATCTTCGTTGACCGCTTCACTATAGACGCGTTCTGCGTTCTCCACTGCGTACTCCATGAACATGAGGGAAACCGTCATTTCGCCTTCTGCATCATAGACCGGCTTGCCGTGCTCACGGGAAAGCAGTTTGACCAGGTCTTCCTGGTTGTCCTTTATCTTCTGAATCCCCTTCTGCATGCGTTCGATGCGGTCCTTCATCTCCGTGTGCTTCCAGGATTTGAACGCCTCATCTGCAGAATCGATCGCTTTTTGTGCCTCTTCTACTGTATTTTGCGGCCAATAGCCCGCTGTTTCATCCGGTTTCGCCGGATTCTCACGTGGTTCGTGACTCTGTGCTTCGACTATTTCGCCGTTGATATATGCATTCACTGTCAGTGGTGTCGCGAGTTTAAGTGCCAATGTGACTGCCTCCTTATATTACTGATTATCCATTAATATCAATTCCCGGCAAGGCGGGGAGCAAAACATTCTGGACGAAGCCGGCCGGCATTGGCCAAGTCCGCATCCATTTCTATTTTATGGTATATTTATAGTATAAAAATGCTCTAGACTTACGCATCCTAATCGCAAAGGGGAATTGCCATGGACAGGATCAACCTGATTACGCTCGGTGTAAAACATATTTCGGACGCAGTCGATTTCTATCGTAAAATGGGGTTTGAGGCTTCCATCATGGGACACGAAGATGCGATCGAAATCGTATTCTTCAGGATGAAGGGGTCGAAGCTCGCCCTTTATCCACTGGAGAAGCTGGCGGGGGAGACAGGGCGCGAAGCAGTCGACACGGAAGGAAAGTTCAATGGCATTACACTTGCCTATAATGCAAAATCCGAAGCGGAAGTGGACCAGGTGCTGAAGCGGGCCGGAGAAATGGGTGGTGAGATCATCAGTCCCCCAGCTCCTACCGAGTGGGGCGGTTACAGCGGCTACTTCGCGGATCTTGATGGCTACTGCTGGGAAGTGGCATATGGCGCGGACTGGGAATTCGATGAGAATGACATGCTGATCATCTGATACGGAAAAAGGAACGCTCCATGATGGGGCGTTCCTTTTCATATCGTCCTATCTGTTTGACGGACTGTTGGCTGAAATCGTGAATGTCATCGTCGTGTGGCTTATCGCTTCCTGCACTTTCGTGAACGACGACTCCATGGCATTGAAGATATCTGCGGCTTCACCGTCGAGCCGTGTGGCGTAGTGGCTTGGGCTGACCGTGACACCCGCTTCCTTCGACAGGTCGATCTGCTCGTAGATGACGTCCATATAATTGGTCGTATTCATCGGATAGAGCGCGAACTTGCATCCTGCTTTCTGCTGGATGTCTGTTGACGCTGCTTCATTCATACGCTCTGATGACACATCCATATGCGTATCCCCGGAGGAGTCGCCCGGACAGCCGATGGAGAAGGTGCCGCTCATTTCCACATGTTTCCCCGTTTTTGCCGCCTGCAGATAGACCGCCTTCACCACATCGAAAACGTGCTCGATCCGTCCCCGCACACACGTCGAGACATCATCCGTGTCTTTCCATACTTTCGATGTGACGACCTGATCCAGTGCGCCGAGGATCACATCAGCGAAGTCGTCGCTCATCACACTCAGGTTGAACTGGCAACCTGCAATCCGTTCCGTTCCACATTCCTGTACCATACATCATGCCTCCAATGATTTTATTGAAAATGAAAAAGCTGCACTCCCGAGGGAATGCAGCGGATGTATGGAGTGGTGCGTACATACAAGGCTGCACTTCCCCACGCTGGTGTTATCCAGATCGGGTGGTAAGGGTCCGGTTTCTCCGTCTCAGCCTAAGGCGCCCCCAGTGCATCGGTATGCAGTTTTCATTACAATTTCCATGATAGCGGATGAAGGTGCGGCGTGTAAAGTGGGGGCTGTCCATTGCCTCCACAGTTAGGATGACTCAGCCCTAAGGCGTATATCCTAGTTTGGAAGCGGTTGAAGAGGCAGTGCTTTAGAGAAGAGCTGGTGCAGAATGGTAGAATATAGGGGTGAGATTGGAAAGGAGGGAGGCTATGGCCTACATCTCCCTTGTATTTCTGGATGTCATCCTGCCGATTCTGATTCTGCTTGGTGTCGGCGTCATACTCCAGAAGAAGTTTGAATTTCGTCTGAGGCCGATTGCGAACCTCGTGACGTACTGTTTTCTGCCGTCTGCCGTATTCCTGAATATTTATGAGGCGGACATCGACTTTGAACTGCTGGGACAACTCGCACTGTATCTGACGCTGTTCATCGCTTCGATGATTGTCGTCGGTGAAATATTCGTCCGTCTGCTCGGACTTCGCGGCGGGGAACGGACCGCTCTGAAAAACAGCGTGTCGCTGATGAACTCCGGCAACTATGGGCTGCCGGTCAGTCATCTTGTATTCAGCGCCAACCCGGTGGGCGTATCAGTGCAGATCATCGTGCTCGTCGTACAGAATCTGCTGACATTCACGTATGGCCTGTACAACCTGCGGTCGAATGCGAAGTCCATCGTGGAACTTTTCCGCGAACTGCTCAGGCTGCCGATCATCTATGCGCTTGTGGCCGCATTCATTCTGCAGGCATTCACCATCGAACTGCCGAGTTTCATCAGCGTGCCGGTCGAGCAGCTGGCCGGCGGGTTTGCCGCCCTCGCGCTGCTCCTGCTCGGCATGCAGCTCGCACAGATCGAAATCCGCTCGTTCCACAGGGTCATCGCGTGGAGTGCCCTCGGCCGACTGGTCATCGGGCCGGCCGTCGCCCTGGCACTCATATTCATCCTTGGCATCGACGGTGTCATCGCCCAGTCGCTGTTCATTGCGAGTGCGTTCCCGACATCGAGGAATACTGCGACGCTCGCGCTCGAATACGATGTGGAACCGGAACTCCATGCCCAGGTGGTCCTTTATTCCACAGTGCTCAGCAGCATCACCGTGACATTCGTCATCTACCTGTCCATGCAGCTGTTCTAGGAGGAGTGGGGTGGCTTAACTGTCACTGAGTGTTCGGGTGAGTGACAATTATACTCAAAAATCTTTTCCAACCGACTTGATTCAGACATGTATGCCGGGTTTCATACAAACGGATGTGAGGTATATGTATAGTAAATCATAGATAGTCATCAAAGGAGGAAATGATTTTGGATCTTAGAGACAAAGTTGCGATTGTAACAGGTGGCGGATCAGGCATCGGTCTGGCTACAGCGAAAGCGTTCCTGGACAAAGGCGCGAAAGTCATTGTGGCAGATTATAATGAAGAGTCTGGTAAGAAGGCAGAAGAGAGCCTCAAACAGTACGGGGATGTCCTTTTTGAGAAAGTGGACGTTTCCGTTGAAGAGGATGTTAAAAATGTCGTTGCTCTCGCGGTTGAAAAGTTTGGACGACTGGATGTCATGTTCAACAATGCCGGAATCGGTGTTCAGGGTGAGACGCACAAGCTTTCCTACGAAGACTACAACAAAGTAATCAAAGTCAATCAGGACAGCGTATTCTTCGGTTCAAAATACGCAATTCCTGAAATGCAGAAGGTTGGCGGCGGTGCAATCATCAATACAGCCTCCATCCTCGGCAGTGTCGGCGAGCCGACAGCATTCGCGTACAATGCGTCCAAAGGCGCTGTGAATCTGATGACGAAATCCGTCGCTTTACAATATGCCCAGGACAACATCCGGGTAAGTGCAGTTGCTCCCGGCTACGTCGAGTCCGGAATGGTGAACAGGGAAGCGTTGGGAGATTATTATGAAACTCTCGTCGGCAAGCACCCAATCGGCAGACTCGGTGAACCGGAAGAAATCGCGCACGCGGTCGTATTCCTGGCAGAAAATGAATTCACTACAGGCACGACACTTCTCGTGGACGGTGGCTATACAGCCCAGTAATGTAGTGGTTATGAGGCATCAGACTTCGGTCTGGTGCCTTTTTTTGTGTCTTCTTCAAGCATATTTATTCCGGCCTTCCTTTTTGATGTAAAAAGTAATATAATAGTTTGGCAATTAAATTATTAATATATTCTAAACATTTTTAATTTTAATGAATTTTCGCAATAACGTTGATTACTTCCGTTATATTTGTTAGGTTGATTCAGGATATCACCCGTGAGAGATACATAAATTTTAGTTTTTTTAAATAAACTTTAGGAGGCTTTTGATGAAAGAAAAAGCAAAATTGGATTCATTTATTTTCTGGCCGTCCATCGTTGTGCTGCTGTCACTGACCATACTGCTGGTCGTGTTCCAGTCTTCAGCAGAAACGATGCTCAACGGCATGCTTACGGCGATCAATACACGGATGGACTGGATCTTCCAGTTCATGACCTTCGGACTCTTCGTCCTGCTGCTGTGGATTGCCTTCGGCAAATACGGCAGGGTCAAACTTGGGGAAGGACCTCCCCAGTTCAACAACTTCAGCTACGGTGCCATGCTGTTCTGTGCGGGCATGGGAACGAGCATCATGTTCTGGTCGATCATCGAACCGATGTACTATTTCCAAGGCCCACCGTTCGGCTTTGAACCTGGCAGTGAGACTGCGGCCGAATGGGCTGTTGCATACGGTATGTTCCACTGGGGTATTTCCGCATGGTGCATCTATGCTTTCCCGACGATCGTCATTGCGTATTCATTCTTCAATAAGAAGAATAAATCCCTGAAGGTCAGCCAATCAGTAAAAGGTGCACTCGGCAAACATTCCGACGGCATCCTCGGCAAGATTATAGACATCCTTGTGATTTGGAGTCTTGTTGGTGGACTGGGTACATCACTCGGCCTCGGGGTGCCGATGGTTTCTGCCGGCATCGGTCATCTTCTCGGTGTGGAACAGTCTGTCTCACTCAGCATCATCATCATGGTCATCTGGGCCATAATCTACATTACAAGCGCCTCCCTTGGATTGGACAAGGGCATACGCAGGTTGAGTAACATCAATGTATATCTTGCGCTTGCACTCGCAATCTTCGTCATCCTTGTAGGACCTACGGGATTCATACTGACATATTTTACGGACAGCTTCGGCATCATGTCCCAGAACTTCCTGAGGATGAGCTTCTATACAGATCCTATTGGCGGCGGCGGATTCCCGCAGGCCTGGACGGTATTCTACTGGGCATGGTTTGCCGCAACAGCCCTGTTCATGGGACTGTTCATCGCACGGATTTCAAAGGGCCGCACATTGAAGAGCCTGATACTCCACATTCTTGGATGGGGTTCCCTCGGCAGCTGGCTGTACTTCGGCATCTTCGGCGGCTATACGATGAACCTGCAGCAGACGGGTGAACTGGATGTGCTTGGGAGCATGGCAGAGAACGGTGATGCATCAACCATCATCAATGTGCTCGAAACACTGCCATTCAGCTATATCGCAATCCTCTTCTTTGTCGTACTGGGCTTCATATTCCTCGCGACATCACTGGATTCGGCATCCTATATTCTTGCATCCACTGCTTCAATCAAAGTAGGGGATGGCATTGAACCGCCGGTATGGCACACCATCCTGTGGGGATTGATCATGGCATTTCTGTCCATTTCACTGCTGCTCATAGGCGGGTTGAGTGTTGTACAGACATCGGCTGTAGTCGTGGCAGTGCCTGTTGTTATCATTTACGCACTGCTCGTCATTTCCTTGATGAAATGGCTGAAGAATGATGAACATGTTTATGAGGAGGAGAAATAAATTGGGTGTTTTCGATGTTGATTACAATAAAATACAGGAACGTACAGATTTCCCGTATGAAGTGGAAGTGACCCACCATACATGGATAGAGATGCCTGACGGCATCAAGCTGTCAGGCAAGCTCTGGCAGCCGAAGAATATCAAGGGTACAACGAAAGGGACCGTCCTCGAGTTCCTGCCATATAGGAAGGACGAGTTCACAGCGCTCAGGGATGAGATCCGCCACAAGTATTTTGCCGGGTGCGGCTATACGTCCATACGGGTCGATATCCGGGGCACCGGGGATTCGGAAGGCATCATCGAAGATGAGTATCCGCAGCAGGAACAGGATGATGCACTCGCCATCATCAGCTGGATCGAGAATCAGGAGTGGTCGAATGGTTCAGTCGCCATGATCGGCAAATCCTGGGGCGGCTTCAACGGCCTGCAGGTGGCGGCACATCAGCCCGAGGCGCTGAAGACGATCATCTCCCTATGCTCCACGGATGACCGCTATGCGGATGATGTCCATTACAGGGGCGGCACAATGATGGCCTCCGACATGCTCTGGTGGGCATCGACGATGTTCGCCTATAATGCGCGGCCGCCTTTCCCAAAATTCGTCGGGGACGGCTGGTATGACATGTGGCTCGACAGGATGGAGAATACGCCGCCATTCGTAGAGGAATGGGTATCCCATCAGACGCGCGATGCATACTGGAAGCACGGTTCGGTCCGGGAGGACTACAGTGACATCAAAATCCCGGTCCTGACGATGAGTGGCTGGGCGGACGGCTATCCGGATGCACTCTTCCGTCTGATGGACAATCTCGATGTGCCGAAAAAGGGCATCGTCGGACCATGGGCACATGAATTCCCTGATATGGCGATTCCGGGTCCCCAGATGGGCTATCTCCAGGAAGTGGTGGAATGGCTGGACAAATGGATGGAAGTTGATGGAGATGTCGATCACACCGATGAATTCCTCGTCTACCTCCAGGACAGCGTGAAGCCTGCAACTTCCTATGAGTACCGTGAAGGCAGATGGCTCGATCTGTTCAAGGAAGACCAGGAGATACTCGACCTGTTCAATGGCTGTACCGGTGAACAGCGGTTGAAGAACATCCAGCACCATGGCCTCTATTCAGGTGTATACTGTCCGTTCGGACAGGACGGCGACCTGCCGGATGACCAGACGATCGAGAACGCACTGGCAACTTCCATCATTCTGGAGCCGCAGAAGGAAGCGGTGAACATTGCCGGACAGCCGGTGGCAAAATTGAAAGTGAAGTCCGATGTCAAGGAAGCAAACGTCCATGCAAGAATCTCGGATGTGCACCCGGATGGTGAGAAGACGCTCATCACGCGGGGGCAGCTGAACCTGAACCATTACAGGAGCCATGAGTTCCCTGAAGATCTGCCGATCGATGAATATATCGATGTCGCGTTCACGCTCGATGTCATCGGCTATCAGGTTCCGGAGGGCCATTCGATTGAAATTTCCCTATCACCGACCTACTGGCCGCAGATCTGGCCGGCCAAGGAAATTGCGGGACTCACTGTGGATCTCGAAGCTTCGAAATTGGAACTGCCGGTTGTCAATGATTTTGAAGCGGTTTCGCTGAAGCATGAGCAGGCGGAAACGGCAGCACCGCTTGAGAAGCAGATCCATCGCGAAGGGTCGAGAACACGTGAAGTCATCAAGCGGTTGACGGAGGATGAATGGGTGCTGGAAGACTATTCGGACGAAGGTCTGAGGACACTGCCAGGCCTCAACATCACTTACGGCACTGAAAACCGCAATGCCTATATAATCAGGGAAAACGATCCGCTTTCAGCTAGAGTGGAATGTGACTGGAACGTGGTTGTGAAGGATGATGACATCGACACGGAAATGAAGACGAAAAGTGTGATGTCATGTGACGCAGATTACTACTATCTCGTGAATGAGCTTGTCGCCTACAACAACGGCGAAGAATGCTTCTCCAAAACATGGGAGAAGAAGATCAGAAGGAACTACACATAGACTAAAGAAGAAGCCTCCGACACCGTCGGAGGCTTCTTTGCGTCTTACTATCTTATTTGAATGCTTCTGAGATTTCTTGGAAAGGATGTCAGCACTTCCGGCTCACCGTCTTCATTGATGTATACCTCTTCTTCAATCCGTACCCCTCCGAAGCCGGGAATATATATGCCCGGCTCTATTGTGAAGACCATGCCCGGCTCCGCAAGCTGTTCATTTTCATGGTGGATGGAAGGTGCTTCATGCACTTCTATCCCCAGGCCATGACCGACCCGGTTGTTGAAGTATTCACCGTATCCAGCTGCTTCAATGACATCCCTGGCTGCGATATCGAACAATTTCAGTGGAGCGCCGGCCCTGACTGCATCGACACCTGCCTGTGTCGACTTCTGCACGGTTTCATAGATTTCCTTCTGCTTCCCGGTCGGCTTGCCGATGACGAAGGTGCGTGTGATGTCGGAGCAGTACCGCTCATTCGTGATGACGCCGAAATCAATCAGCAGGAAGTCCCCTTCCTGGAGTTTGCGTTCTCCCGGTTTGCCATGGGGCATGGCCGATTTCTCGCCTGAGAGCACCATGGTGGAAAATGAAGGGCCTGCTGCGCCGTGCCGCTTCATCAGGTACTCGAATTCAGCCGTGAGCGCCGCTTCCGTCATCCCTTCATGGATGGTTGCAAGTCCTTCTTCAAGAACTGTTTCTATAATCTCCACCGCCTTCTTAAGGCCATCGACTTCCGCTTGTGTCTTGAGAGTGCGCATGCGGTCGATGGAGGGGGTGATGTCCATATATTCCACACCGGGGAAGATGGATTTGAGACCATTTTGGTGGCTGACCGTCATCACATCCATTTCAATGCCGATTTTTGAGATATCTTCTTCCATCATACCTTTGATGATATAAAAAGGATCCATTTCG
Organism: Salinicoccus sp. Bachu38; assembly: GCF_038561955.2. NCBI lineage: Bacteria > Bacillati > Bacillota > Bacilli > Caryophanales > Staphylococcaceae > Salinicoccus > Salinicoccus bachuensis. Next base: position 841,851 of record NZ_CP138333.2, read on the forward strand.
TCAGATATCGGGTGGATTTCGTCCACTTCTGCCGACTCCTTTGCCATCTCTTCATCCAAGGCAGGGAGGAACAGTGCAGAGCTCCCGTGTTCAGCATGGATCACAAGTGACATGTAGCGCTCATGTGGATCGGCGTAGAAACCGGTATAGTAGAAGATGTTCGTCGGATCGGTGATGAGTGCGATATCCAACGCCTTCGATTTCAAACGCCCCATAAGTGTTTGCATTCTTTTACTGTAGTCGATTGGCATATGATTTCCTCCTATATGTATTCATTTCCCCAGTATAGCATTCTGTGAGGGTGAGTTCTGTCTTGAGGAGAGATTATATGCCAAGAAAAAACCGGCCCCTGGGACCGGTTTGGAATCAGAAATAGCATCAAAAAACTTTCATCCTTGAAATCTAGTATAGAAAGAATCCGTCTAACGAGACGTACAGGACAAAAGCAAAAGCAATGAGGGAAAAGACTCCAAATACTTTACGACCCTTCAGGAACTCGTCGATTCCCATGGCCAGGAGGAGGAAAGACATGGAGAGGAACATCCATGGCATCAGCTCATAGTTGTCAGTAAACAGCCCGTAGAGGGCGAGTCCAGCGGTGGTTATAGAAAAGATGAGTCTAAGTACAAAGATCAAGTAATCCCTCCAGGCTGAAGTTTAGAATGGATAAATATGTAATATAAAACTTATTATGAATGTAACATAAAAAATGACCTGGGAGCACCCAGGTCATAGCTCTTAGAAATCATACATCGATTCCTTCTCTTCACGGATGCGCTTGTACGTATCGGTCAGCATGACGGTATCCTCGACCAGTGCATCGAGCCGGAAGATGATGTCGTCATTGATGATCTCCTTATTCATGAAGTCCTTCTCCTGGATAAAGACATACGTGCTCACCGTCTGTGCCTTCATGTAGCTCAGAATCGGTTTGAGCTGGGTTTCGGGGATGAGGAAGTGCTTGGATGTGCCGGCGGTGACGAAGAAGCTGACGATCTTGTCCTGCAGTGCATTGATCGGCAGCAGGTCGAAGACGTTCTTCAGTGTTGCCGGAATGGAAGCCTGGAAGATCGGTGTGCCGATGATGATGGCATCCGCTTCCATGATGGTTCTTGTGACATATGCAGTGTCCCCCTCATAGTCGAGGTAGTTGCGTCCATCGCTGAACTGGACGCTGTAGTCCGCGAGGTCGATGAACGTCCACTCGACATGCGGGTACTGGCTGGTCAGTTTTTCGGATACATATTTCATGGTGGTGCGTGTTTTGGAGCCGACGTTCGAGCCGGAGAGTCCTACGATTTTCATTGGTCAGCCTCCTTTTTGGTGTATTTTCTGATGGCAGGAAGTACTTCTTTTCCGATCCATTCGATGTTCCGCATGAGCTGGTCGAATGGAACGCCGCCGAAGTCCATCTGCCCGATGTAGCGCTGGTGGTCGAACTGTTCATGCTGATAGAGGATCTTCTCGATGACTTCCTGCGGGCTGCCGACGTTCAGTACATTGCGCCTGTCGGCACCCATGGCGAAGCCGCGTTTCGGGAATCCGGCACCATTTGTTAGTTTCATACCTTCATTTATATGCGGATAAACCTCCCGCTGTGCCTGCTGAGTTGTTTCGGCGACATGAAAGAATCCGGCCGTGGCGACGGGGAGCTGGTCCGGGTCATGGCCATATTGCCGTGCCGTGTCCCGGTACATGCCGATCGTTTCCTTGAAGTTCTGGGTCGGACCCGCAAGCATCGCAATCTGCATCGGTACACCGGCGGCACCGGCCTTGATGGCACTTGCGGCATGGCCGCCGACAGCGCGCCAGATCGGCAGGTAGCCATCTAGCGGACGGGGGAGGACCCGTGCATTTTTAAGGGCGGGACGGAATGCACCTTCCCAGTTGACTGTTTCATTCTCGTTGATTTTCAGCAGCAGGTCAAATTTTTCTTCGTATAGTGCCTCATAATCGCTGAGGTCGTAGCCGAGCAGGTCGAAGAGGCCGACGCGGGAGGCCCGGCCGGCGATGATTTCAGCGCGGCCGCCCGAGATGAGGTCGATGGTCGCGAAATCCTCATAGACCCTTACCGGATCGAGCGTACTGATGATGGTCGAGGAGCTCGAGATCTTTATTTTCTCGGTCGCCTGGGCGACGGCGGAGAGGACCACCGTATGGGCCTGTGTTGCAAAATAATCCTGGTGGCTCTCGCCGACACTGAAGAAGTCGATGCCCGCCTCTTCAGCGAGCTTCGCAAGTTCGATGATCTCCCTGATGCGCTGCTGAGCGGGAATCCTCTGGCCTGTTTGCGGATTCGGGAGGTGATCCCCCAGTGTATAGAGCCCGAATTCCAGGCCGTTATCCTTGTTGATGCGATACTGTTCCATTGAAGACGTCCTTTCATATGTCAGATGATTACTTTTATTATGTAATGAAATCGAGAAAATGAGAAATAATCCGTCCGGAAAGGGATGGATGGGAATAAAAATACGGCGCAGGACTGATGTTTGGGAGTGATTGTGCATCCCAATTGTCACTGAGCATTTCGGTGAATGACAATTGGCGGCATCAACATGCTCATACAAAAAACCCCAACCCATCCCACACAAGGGGGACGGATTGGAGCTTCATATGCATTTTATTCCTTCGCAAGATGCAACATGGTGCGGTAGAGCAGCTCGGTGCCGACGGCGATGTCTGCGTCTGTGGAGTACTCAGCCGGATTGTGGCTGATGCCGTCCCTGCACCGGACGAAGATCATGCCCATATCGCATGCATCCGCCATGTTGCTGGCATCGTGGAAAGCGCCGCTCATCAGCACGGGTGGATCGATGCCGATGTCGGTGCTCTCTGCCTTCATGATATCCATGATTTCCTGGCTGGCTTCCTTTGGTGTGGTGCCGCCGTCGTCATGGATGGTGTATTCGAGCCCGTGCTCGGATGCGGTCCTTTCGATGATGTTCACGAGTGCCTCTTCGTAAGTATTTCTGCGTTCGAGGTCGCTGTCCCTGAGGTCGATGGTGAAGCTGACACGCTCGGGGATGATGGAGCGGCCGCCCGGGAAGACTTCGAGATCGCCGACGGTGCCGACGGACGGGGCACCGGGTTCCGACTGGACGAGGCTGTTGAAGGCGGCGATGATGTAGGAGGCGCCGACGAGCGGGTCGCGGCGCTTTGCCATGGGCACCGTGCCGGCGTGGCCTGAGAATCCCGTCAGTTCGACGGTGAGCCACCTGGGTCCGGCGATGCCGCTGACGATGCCGACGGGCGTGTCTGCGGCTTCGAGGTTCGGCCCCTGCTCGATATGCATCTCCACATAGGCTTTGAGGTCGGCAGAATCATATTCGGACTCATGGAGCTTATCGGGATCGGCACCGAATTCGATCAGCGCCTGCCGCCGTGTCACACCCTCTGCATCTGCGCGTTCGAGTTCGTCGGGTTCGAGCTTCCCGAGGATGCCGCGGGAGCCGAACAGGCCGACCCCGAAACGGTGTCCCTCCTCATCGCAGAAGGACATGACTTCAACGGGAAAATCGGGTTCGATGCCCTGTTCCATCATCGTCTGGACGGCTTCCAATCCGCCGAGCACACCGATGGTGCCATCGAACCGGCCGCCGTATGGCTGCGAATCGATGTGGGAGCCGAGCATGACGGCAGGGGCATTTTCATCCTTTCCTTCGAGCCTGCCGATGAGGTTGCCGAAGTTGTCATAGCGTGTGTCGAGGCCGGCTTCATCCATCCATTTCCGGACGAGGTCCATGCCTTCCCTGTATTTTTCGGACAGGGCGAGGCGGTTGACACCGGTCTCCTCGATCTTTCCGATTTCCGCGAGTGCGTGGATGCGTTCCGATAACCGTGATGCATTGATTGTGTTGATTGTTTTATCCATCTAATCGAGGTTTCCCTTCTGTTTTTCCATGAACAGCACGACGGCGATGGTGAGTGCCACGCAGAGTGCGATCTTGATCAGGCTGAAGATGGGTGAAAACAGTACAGCCATACCGATGACGAGTGCGATGACGCCGTATTTCGGAGTGCGATAGGCGAACTGCCCGAGCACCGCCCCAAAAATGGAGGGCAGGACGAAACCGAACATGCCTTCGACGAACGGTGGGAACATCGAAATCAGATATGTACCGCCGAGTATCATGATGACAAGCAGGATGATGTTGGTGAGTGATGCGACTGCGATTCCGAATACACCCGCGACCTCCGCCTTCTGGGAGCCGGGTACTGCACCAACCGATTTCTGTGCTGCAGACGAGCAGGGCAGACACATGTTGGCGATGTTGCCCGTCAGGAATGCAAGGTATGTGCCGGCGACGCCGAGTGTCGGGTAGTATGTGATCGGCTCGAGTACCCACATGATACCGATGAATGATGCATATCCGACGAGTCCGGTCGCGATGACGCCCCAGCCCGGGTGCGCATCCAGTACGAATGAGATATAGAGTGGTGGGATGAGTGACATGATGATGATGACGAGAAGCGTCAGCCTGCCCCAGAAGTGGGAGCGTCTGTAGAACAGTTCCATCGATGAAGCCTCTGTTCCGCTAATCCGTGAATCAACAGCAACATTTGCTGTCTGATTTGCTACATTATTCATTGAAAGACCCCTTTGTTTTTTAATTTTACATGATGAATGTTGTCAGATAGCCGGTCGTCATACCGATGAGCAGTGCAAATCCGAGTGCCCATTCCTTCAGCCAGCTGAGATTGCGATGGTCGGCATATTTCATCATGGCGACCATGGCGGCAAGTGCTACGACTCCGGCCACCGCGTGGTTCGGACCGTTGACCATCTGCTGACTGGCAAGATAGGCGAATGCCCCGAGCATTGCTGCGAGTGCGACGCTGGCCATGATCTTCGGGTTGCGCTTCTGGATCTTCTCCTGCGTTTTGCCCATCGATTTCGTAAACAGCATCGTGAAGATGAGCCAGCCCGTACCGCCGAGGAACATCGTCCACATGACGGCGGCGAGTGCCTCGATCGGGAAGTTTTCGGCACCAAGCTCAACCCCGAACGCCGAAGCACCGATGGCTGCGGCACTGGATTCAGTGGCTGCTGAACCGATGATGCCGATGCGCATGAGTGTGATCGGCGAACCGATCAGGGCGATGAGGGATATGAGCACGATGGCGATGCCGAATGACGGTCCGATCGAGCTGATGAATCCGGCGCGGATGGCCGTTTTGACCTCGTGTTTCGTCATATCCGCCTCAGGTGCGGAACGTCCGGCAATCCATAGGAATATGATGGCCTGAAAGGCGACGATGGCGACGATGATGAATGCGAAAATCCAGAATGCGGTACTGTTTGCGATCTGTAGAATATCTCCCATTGATAAATCCTCCTTTGTTTATGGCACTGCTTATGATGCATCGTCCTCCAGATAGTCGAGGACGGTGGCAATGAAGAGCTTGCCGATGTACAGCATCGACTCCTCGTTGACGTTGAACTTCGGATGGTGGTGCGGGTATATGTCGGACGCGTCCGGCATCGCGCCGCCGACCCAGACGAACGATCCCGGGGCTTTATGGAGATAGTAGGAAAAGTCCTCCATGCCCATCATCGGTGTCATCTCGTACACCAGCTCTTCGCCGAATAAAGATTTGGCGACACGGGCGAAGCGCGCCGTCTCGGCTTCGTCATTGACGACTGCCGGATAGCCTTTGATGTAGTTCACCGTGGCTGTGGCACCAAGGCCTTCGCATGTCGACTTCGCCACCGACCGGATAGCGGCTTCCACATTTTCACGCACATCCGGCTTGAAGGTTCTGGCGGTCCCTTTGAGCAGGGCCGTGTCGGGAATGACATTGAAGCTGTCTCCCCCCTGGAAGGTGGCGACGGTCACCACTGCAGATTCGAGGGGGTCCGTCTGGCGGCTGACGATCTGCTGGATTGATGCCATCAGCTGCCCGCCGATGGCCACAGGATCGACGGTCAGGTGCGGCATGCCGGCATGGCCTCCCTTGCCATGGATGGTGATTTCGAAATTGTCCCCGTTCGCCATCGATGGACCGGGCCGGTAGCCGACCCGGCCGAGCGGTTCCTTCGAGTTCACATGGGCACCGAAGACTGCATCGACCCCTTCCATGCAGCCATCCTCCACCATGAACTTGGCACCCCCGGGCACAAGCTCTTCGGCGAACTGGTGGATGAAGACGACATTCCCCGGCAGCTCCTCCCTGAATTCGCTCAGTACCTTCGCGACATGCAGCAGGCCGGATGTGTGGACATCATGGCCGCATGCGTGCATGACCCCGTCGATCCTGGAGCGGTAGGCCACTTCGTTTTCCTCATGGATCGGCAGTGCATCGAAGTCGGCACGGAGGGCGACGGTCTTCCCCGGTTTCCCGCCATGCAGAGTGGCGACCACGCCACGGTCGCCGACTTCCGTCTGTACCTCAAGCCCCAGCGCCTTCAGGAAGGTGGCGACCTTCTTCGGTGTATCGACCTCGTGGAAGGAAAGCTCCGGGTACATATGTAGATCCCTCCGGAATTCGACCATATCCGGAAAGAGCGCTTCGAACCGTTCAAACATTTTATCCTGCAATGTAATCATCCCATTTCTGAATTAATATAGTATTCAGAATAATCAATAAGGAGGGGCGTGTCAACTCCATGTCAGATATTCCTACATACCGATTCAAGATGGTGGGATTAGGAACTGGGCTTTTATTTTGTTAATATATAGGTAGATAACATGTTTTTTAAAAAGGGAAGGGATCATATGACAGAAAGTGGATGGCAGTTGGAACACAGTTACGCCAGTCTACCCGAGATATTCTATAAGTCAGCAAAGCCGGAGCGCGCGGAGTTTCCGGAAATCGTCCTGTTCAACTGGAAGCTGGCCGAAACGCTGGGACTCGATCCGAGAAATCTTCAGACGGCATCCGGCGATGTCTTTTCAGGCAATACGATTCCGGATGGCGGCATGCCGATTGCACAGGCCTATGCCGGCCACCAGTTCGGCAGCTTTACCATGCTCGGTGATGGCCGGGCAATTCTCCTCGGCGAGCAGATTACGCCGGACGGACAGCGGTTCGACATCCAGCTGAAGGGGGCTGGACGCACAGCGTTCTCCCGCATGGGAGACGGGCGTGCACCCCTTGGGCCGATGCTCAGGGAATACATCGTCAGCGAGGCAATGCATGCGCTCGGCATCCCGTCGACCCGTGCGCTGGCCCTGGTGACGACCGGAGAGGCGGTCAGCCGTGACAGGATGCTGCCCGGTGCGGTATTGACCCGTGTGGCTGAGAGTCATATGCGGGTGGGCACGTTCGAATACGCCGCCCGCACCGAAGGGGAGGGCAACGTCAAAATACTTGCCGACTATGCCATTGAACGCCATTATCCGGAGCTTGCCGGTGAGGACGACGATGAAAAGTATCTGAAGTTCCTGGATGCGGTCATCGACCGCCAGGCATCCCTCATCAGCAAGTGGCAGCTGGTGGGATTCATCCATGGTGTGATGAATACGGATAATATGACCATCAGCGGAGAGACGATCGACTATGGTCCATGCGCCTTCATGGACACGTATGATCCGGAGGCGTCCTTCAGCTCGATCGATGTCAACAAGCGTTATCGCTACCGCAACCAGCCGGGCATCGCCCAGTGGAATCTCGCACGGTTTGCAGAAACGCTGCTGCCGCTCCTCGATGAGGATAAGGAGGAGGCGGTGCAGATCGCACAGGACTCCCTGAGTGCATTCGGCAGACTGTATAATGAATACTGGCAGGCCGGCATGCGGGATAAGCTGGGGCTGGTCGGCGGCAAGGCGGATGATGACCTGGCGATGGAACTGCTCGATCTGATGGCGCATCATAAAGCCGACTATACACAGACGTTCAGGGCGCTGTCTCTGGACGACCCGGATGGCGTGGAATTCAGCGACAGCGAGCGCTTCAACGACTGGCACGGCAGGTGGCAGGAACGACTGGAAGCACAGGATGCAACGATGGAGGCTGCCCACATGCTCATGCGCAGTGTGAATCCGGCGGTCATCCCGAGGAACCATCTGGTGGAGGAGGCGCTCGACCTCGCCGTGGAGCAGGGCGACTACAGCAAGGCATCCAAGCTGATCGAGGTGCTGACGAACCCGTTCGATGATGGGCACGACAAGGAGTACAAGGAGCCGCCCGAAGATGATGACAAGGTCCATATGACATTTTGTGGCACATGATATATGAAGAAAAGCGTATTCCCGGTGGGAATACGCTTTTTGCGTGGGGGGGATGCATTTGATTGCCATCGGCCGGAATGCTCAGTGGCAGTTGACCGGCACACACCCTATTTCCGCCCCTTCACATTGAAGAAGTCGCCGCCCTTCTTCTTCTCATCATCGGTGCCCCAGTCGGTGACATCGGATTGTCTCACAAGGTGGGGAATATGTTTGGAGCAGTGTATGTAGGCTTCATCCACGCGGATTCTTACCCAGCGTTCGGCGCGGCCTCCTTCCTCTGTGTGCATCTGTTCGATTGTGGCGGCGTCGAGGCCGATGGCGGGAAGGTCTTCATTTTCGATGATTGCTGCGCTGCCATTGACGTGGAGGCCGATGTGGTGGGTGAAGAAGTCGATGAACATCAGGCCGATATGCGGGTTTTCGGTAATATTGCCGAGGCTCGCCATCACGCCGTTGCCGCGGTATTCGGGGTAGAGGAGGGTGTGCGCATCCAGAACCCGCACGAATCCGGGATCGCCGGCGCGGAATGAGTTGTCGCAGTTGCCTTTGGCGTCAGCCGTGGAGATGAAGACCATTTCCTGGTCTGCGATAAACCGGGTCATCTCATGGTTCACATGATCGATCATCTGGTTCGTGTAGAATGCATCGGCGCGTCTTTTCGTACCATAGTGGGTCTGAAGGTTGCGTTCGCCTTGGGACATTGGAGTCTTCCTTTCCATATGCGGACATAAAAAGAGTGGGCACGAGATCTGATGGTCCGTGCTCACTGTCATGTCAGAGTACTTTTTCGATGTCTTTCTTCATTTTGAGCGGGGATGTGGTCGGGGCCACACGTGTCACGACGTTGCCGTCACGGTCTACAAGGAATTTGGTGAAGTTCCACTTGATCTTGTCGCCCATCATGCCCCCCGCTTCGCTTCTCAGGTGCTTGAACAGCGGGTGGGCATCCTCACCGTTGACATCGATGATGTCATGGATGTCGAAAGTGACGCCATGATTGATGCGGCAGGCTTCCTCTGCATCCTGTGCCGATCCGGGTTCCTGGTTGTTGAACTGGTTGGAGGGGAAGCCGAGGACGACGAGGTCCTGATCCTTGTATTCCTGGTGCAGTGTTTCGAGTTCATCGTACTGCCCGCGCAGGCCGCATTGGCTTGCGGTGTTCGCAATCAGCAACGGTCTGCCTTTATATTTGTCGAGCGAATACGTCTCGCCATTCGCCTTTTTGACTTCTATATCATAGATACTCATACGAACACTCCTTTATGGGATGATACCTACATTATATGTAATCCTGGACACAAGCACCATTGATTCGGCTTGTACTCCAGGATCGGTTATCCCATCTGCCTGTCGGATTGGGGATAGGAGAAGAAGGCGGCTCGGCTTTTGTCTGCAAAGCCGCATTCCATGCAGACATAGCGGTGTGCCTTGCCGTTGAGATAGCATTTGACGATATCCCTGTGCATGCAGTCCGCCTGGTCTTTCAATTCTCCCTTTTCGCGTTTTATTTCGATCAGCTTCTCAATCTGCTGGCTCGAAAACTTTTCCATCTTCCTTTCCTCCTCTGCGTATGAGTATCCCATGAATTTATTTTTCAATGCGTTGATAGTCTTACATATCCGTTTTTGGGGCGGTTAATCATTATGGGGTGAATTTTTACAATTAAATCGTTTTCATATTACATAAACTGGATACATGTCTGTTATATTCAAACAAATTCGTCCTATCGCATCGGGCGGTTATGCTATGATATATTCTAACTACTCATCCATGGGGAAACGGGAGGGGAATGCCGATGACAGCTGAAATGATTTTTGTTGCCCTGATGATCGTACTGATGCTCCTTGGCCTGCTGTTTGAAGTCGCCCGTGCCGACCTGATCGTCTTCTTCTTTCTGGTCGTCTTTCTGCTGACGGGAATCATTTCAACCGAACAGGCGCTGAGCGGCTTTTCCAATGAAGGGATGCTCACCGTCCTGCTTCTTTTCATCGTTGCCGGTGCCATCCAGAAGCATGGCATCATAGAAAATTACATCGACCGCCTGCTCAGCGACCACAGGGGGACGAAGCGCTCGATGATCAAGCTGCTTGCGCCGATCTCGCTGTTTTCGGGATTTCTCAATAATACGCCGATCGTGGTCACACTGACGCCCATCATCAAAAACTGGTGTCAGAAGAATGGGATTGCGCCATCGAAATTCCTCATCCCACTGTCCTATGTGACGATTCTCGGCGGGACGATCACACTGATCGGCACATCGACGAACCTGGTGGTGCATGGCCTCCTCATCGAGTCAGGACGGGAAGGCTTCGGATTCTTCCAGCTGTCGGTCGTCGGATTGCCGATTGCGCTTGCCGGCCTGGTCTACATTTTCACCCTTGGGTATCGTCTGCTGCCGAACACGCTCGGGGCAAAGGAGCAGATCCGCGAGGAAGTGAAGGAATTTCTGGCGGAAGCGGTGATCGAGAAGGACTACGAGCACGTCAATGGCCGAATCGTCGAAGCGGTGAACAACTCGCTGAAGGGGATATACATCATCGAAATCATCCGCAATGAGACCCGCATCTTTCCCGTGACGCCGAGTACCGTAATCGAAGAGGGGGACCACCTGCTGTTCTCCGGTACAATCAATACGATCGCATCCGTGCAGAAGCAGAAGGGCATCACGCTGAAGACGGGCACGGACCAGACACTGGACAGCCTGAAGGACGACAAGTTCGAGCTGGTCGAGGCGGTCATCTCCCATCAGTCGGGACTGGTGGGGAAATCCGTGAAATCCGCACGGTTCCGTTCGAAATACAGTGCCGGCGTCATTGCTGTCCATCGCAATAATGAGCGGATCAAGAGCCGTGTCGGGGATATCATACTGAAGCCGGGCGATACGGTGCTGCTGCTCGCCGGCAATGATTTTCTGGAGACGCACATGCATTCCATCGACTTCTATGTCGTCACTTCCCTGACGCCGCCGGAACCGCTGCATCAGAGCAGTGCGAAAGGATGGGCGGGCCTTGCACTTCTGCTCGTCATGATCGCCTCTGTGACGCTCGGATTCCTGTCGATGTTCGAGGCGATGCTGATTGCGGTCATCCTGCTGATGCTCTTCAAATTCATCAACGCCGATGAGATGTTGAGCTATATCCAGTTCAACGTCATCCTGCTCATTGCCAGTGCGTTCGGCGTCGGGGCGGCGATGATGGAATCGGGCCTCGCCCAGTTCCTGGCCGAAAACATGCTGATGGTCGCAAGACCGCTCGGGGTTCTAGGTGTCATCGCCATCCTATACATCATGACGAACATATTCACTGAACTGATCACCAACACCGGGGCAGCCGTGCTGATGTTTCCGATTGCGATGGAGATGGCGACGCAGATGAACATGGACTACATGGGACTCACCGTGACCATCGCCATCGCGGCTTCCGCAAGCTTCATCACACCGATCGGCTACCAGACGAACCTGATCGTCTATGGTCCCGGCGGCTACAAGTTCACCGACTACATCAAAGTGGGCGTCCCATTGTCATTGATGACGATGGTGATCTCCACACTGATCATCTATACCGTATGGTTCTAAAATAAAGTACACAGAGAAGGAAAGGATAGAAAAAGATGAAACTGGGCATCCTGGATCAAATGCCGCAGCCAAAGGGCAAGACGGCTGAACAGACGGCAGCACACACGATTGATATGGCACAGACGGCGGAAAGCCTTGGATACAAACGCTACTGGTTCGCAGAGCATCATGCCACTCGCGGCATGGTGTCGAGTGCGCCGGAGATCATGATGGCCACGGTGGCGAGCCGGACCAGAACGCTGAAGGTGGGCAGCGGGGGCATCCTGCTGCCGCAATACAGCCCCTTCAAGGTGGCATCGCAGATTGCACAGCTCGAGTCGCTGTTTCCCGGGCGTATCGAGGCGGGCGTCGGACGCTCGCCCGGCGGCGGGGAGTTCATCCGAAAGCTGCTGGCGGACGGCAAGCCGAACCAGATGGCCGAATACCCGGATAAACTGAAGGATCTGATACAGTATCTGGACGGCAGCGCCAGAGTGCGGGCCGCACCACGGACCACCGCGCGCCCGGAACTCCATTCGCTCGGCCTCGGGGAAAACAGTGCCGTACTTGCCGGAATCCTCGGCATCGGCTATGTTTTCGGCCACTTCATCCGGCCGGACCGCGGCGTGGAGGCATTCCGCGCGTATCATGATGCATTCGAGCCGGGGTTCATGGAAAACCCCGTCGCACGTGCATGTGCATTCGTGATCTGCGGTGAGGATGACGACCATGCAGAAGCGCTGGCGCAGAGCCAGGACATCTGGCTCCTGAATGTGGAGAAGGGGCTCGACAGCCAGGTGCCGACGCCGGAAGCGGCGCAGAAGAAGTATGAAGCACTGACGGAGGCGGAACGTGAAAAAATAAGGAACAACCGCAGGCGTATGATCATCGGCGGCCCGGATACGGTCAGGGCAGAGCTTGACCACTACAGCGGCCTGTACGAATGCGACGACTGGCTCATCCTGTGCAACCTCCATGACTGGGAGGAGAAGAAGCGTTCATTTGAACGGCTTGCCGAAATTTATTTGCAGCAGCCTTAATATGATATTGTAAAAGTGCTTCACTCAATCGCTTTCATCGTCAACGATTTTTGTGCTATATTAGCTTAGTTGACTTTAGAAAGAGGTGTTGCATCATGGAATTTACAGTATGGAATCTTGTGACCGATCTCGGTCTCATTGCGATGCTGCTGCTCGTTGGAATGTTCCTGCGCGCACGCATCGGCATCCTGCAGCGGTCATTCATGCCGGCAAGCATCATCGCGGGGATCCTCGGACTGATCTTCGGACCGAACATGCTCGGATGGCTGTCATTTTCAGAGTTCATCGGGGATTATCCCGGTGTACTGATCGCGATCGTATTCGCTGCGATCCCGCTGACCACGGGTCGGTTCAATATCAGGAAGATGATCAACAAGGTCGGCGGACTGTGGTCCTATTCACAGATTGCGATGCTCTTGATGTGGGGGCTCGGACTGCTGTTTGCGCTGGTGCTGCTCGTGCCGGCATTTGACGTCCACAACGGCTTCGGACTCATCCTTGCCGCCGGCTTCGTCGGCGGCCATGGCACCGCAGCCGCACTCGGGGATGCATTCGCCCAGCAGGGCTGGGAAGAAGCCACTTCCCTTGCGATGACATCCGCAACGCTCGGTGCCATCCTGGCCATCGGGGTCGGTCTGGCGCTGATCAGGAAAAGTGCGAATGAAGGATATGCGAACTATATTTCCAGATTCGATGAGCTGCCCGAGGAGCTCAGGACAGGGCTCATCCCGGAGGAGAAGCGTGTATGGGGCGGGAAGGATACGGTTTCCGCCATCTCCATCGACCCGCTCGTCTTCCATATGGCACTCGTCGTCTTCGTCACGATGATCGGCTACTATTTGAGCCAGTTCGGGGAATCCCTCTATGACGGGCTTGCCATTCCGGCATTCTCCCTCGCTTTCCTCGTCGGCCTCGCCCTGAGCCTGCTGCTCCAGGCAGCCGACATGGACAAGTACATCGACAAGAGCGTGATGTCCAAAGTGAGCGGCAGTGCAACAGATGTCCTCGTCGCCTTCGGCATCGCCTCCATCAACCTGACGGTCGTTGCACAGAACCTGGTGCCGTTCCTCATACTGATGGCTTTCGGCATACTGTTCACATATACTTTCTACCGGTTCGTCTCCCAGTACTATTTCCAGGAGCACTGGTTTGAAAAGGGAATATTTACATTTGGCTGGATTACGGGGGCTGTTGCAATGGGTATTGCGCTGCTCCGCATCGTCGATCCGAAGCTTGAAAGCGGAACGCTCGAGGACTATGGGCTTGCCTATATCCCGATTGCGCCCGTCGAAATTGCGCTCATCACCTTTGCACCGCTGTTCATTTTGAACGGACAGCACTGGCTGTTTTCGGTGATTACGATTGTGTTGAGCCTGGCCATCATCATCTTCTCCTACTCGAGAGGATGGCTGCACCTGAAGAGGAATGCATAAGTAGATAAAATGAAGACCCTCTCGGATGAGCGGGTCTTTTTTTAAGGGAAGAGAGTGGGGCGCCCAACTGTCAGTCGTGACTCCGACGAATGACGATTGGAGGCCCCTAATCCATCCACCACAGGACAAAATCCACTGATTTGTATTATACTGGAAATATAATATATTAAATGGAGCCGGATTATGGAAACGGCAAACATACTTGCATGGACACTGCAGTTCGAAACGGACATTCCGAATGATATCGATGATATTCTGATAGGGGGCGAATGCCCTATTGCTGCATACAAGACATTGAGGGATGCGGCGATCTTCACCGACAGGCGTATGATCATCCGCGATGCCCAGGGCATGACGGGCAAGAAGGTCGAGATGTACTCCCTCCCATACAGCTCCATAGACATGTGGTCGACGGAAAATGCGGCGGGCATGTTCGATGTGAACGCCGAAGTGGAACTCTGGACGAAAGTGGGCCACATAAAGATCAATCTGGGCAAAAAAGTGGATATCCGGAAATTTGACCGTCTGATCGCTGAAGCGGTGCTGAAATAGAAGAAAACGCCTATCCGCGATTGATGGAAGGCGTTTTCTTCTGTCTGCTATCTGTACATTTCTTCAACATGATCCAGGATGCCGGCCTTGAGCAGGTACTCCCTCGGGGCGAGGAACGTGACGGTAACGACACCCGGATTCCGTCCGATATCGATGGAGCCGGTTATGGTCGCCCGGTTCATGACTTCCGGCACGTCGATATTGAATAGGGCGGCTGCCCGCTCCATGCCGTTGAGTGTAGCCCCATTCAGGTCGGCGCCGGTGCCGACGAATGATACCGGGTAGCTCTTTTCGATCTCCTCAATCCGCCACTCTGCTGCAAGTGCCTTCGCCTTCTCCAGCTCCTGTTCTGTAAACGGTCTGGCGAGGGCGGGGAGGTCTTCGCCAAGCGGGAGGATGATGGGCCCTTCGATGACGAGGTTCTTTATGACCTCGACCTTCAAATCGACGATGCCGGCGACATCTGTCGTATGGCCCGCAATTTCTCCGTTGCCCTGCATGGCATGCATGTCTCCAAGATAGACGCCGCCGCCCTTCACTTTGACGGGGCAGATGACTGTCACACCCTCGCGGACGCGGTTGATATCCATATGGCCGTCGGTGCGGTCGATCAGCTGATCTTCCGTAATGCCGTATTCATGGGGCGCATCGATCAGGAACTGACCGAAGTCTCCGGCATTATGGGAATCGGGAAACGGTCTGGCAGGAGTCGTTCCCAGCTGTCCAAGAAATGGGATGACACGCGCCACGGCACCGACGATGTCATGGGGCGCAAAAGTGACGACGGGATTCTGTATGGAGTTTTCCGGCGTCGACATATACCGTTTCGCTTCATGCGCAATCTTTTCCGCACCTTCCTGATCCAACGTCAGACCGATCGTCCGCTTCCCATCGAATGCCATCGTATAGGCATTGGCGAAGGTGAAGGGGGTGACATCTTCTCCACACTCCACACATCTGACCGCCCCCTGGCCGATGCCCTCTACTTTCGACCTCGGGTTTTTTGCACCGCAGTTCGGGCAGATGCCGGCAACATAGGGGTCGCCTGTGAACCTGCCTTCCATCGGTTTGTCGTTGCCGGAGGCGGTAGCCATCGATGTCACCCGTATCGAGTTGATGTGGATTGCAATGGCATCACCGACTTCCGCACCTTCGACGAAGACGGGCTTCGTCACTTCGTGTCCGCCCTTGAGTTCCGGCGTGATCATCGGTCCCCAGCAGCCGGGTGCCGTATTGGCGACGATATGCCCACCATCTTTGACGACATACTGCATTTCATCTCCCGGATTGAGGATTCCGTTGGTAAACTGGTCGACATAGACTGTCTGCTTTGATTGCCTTTCTGTCATTTGAATCATCCCCTTTGTTTTATTACCTATATTTTAGCATGGAGGAAGGTCAGGGGAATAAGACAAAGCGCACTATTTTCTGAAAATTTATCGATGCTATAATATAAGGACACAAAGCAGGGAAATAATAAATAATTTTCCATGAAACTTCTAATTTAAAATAATTTACAAAAATAAAACCTGGTAATTATTAGTAAGCTGTTCGGTAAAGAGGATGTTGAACACATCATAGTGAATATACTGAATAATTGTAGAAGAAAGAATTTTCAAAGGTGTATTTGTCTCTATTTGAAGATAATAAAGACGGGTTTATATTCACTTCTCTACATATATCATGCATACACATTGCTCCTATATCCATTTCAGGAAGGGGACGGGTCAAAATGCAAAATATATAATTTCATATCAGCTTTGAAAAATGAAAATAAATTCTAGTAAATATTTCAATGATTCAGAATATTTGTATAATTTGTATTGATAATACACATCGTGTGATATATAATGGAAGCAAGTTAATAGTGACAGAAAAAAGGGGAAAAATGAACTTGTATCACATGAAAGTTTGCTATGTTATTTGATTATTAGATAAAGTTTCAAACCGGTCAGAAGGAGGGTAGCGTAGGGTGCATGAAGCTTTATCATAATAATAAATATTTTTTGGAAACCACATATTCCATGTATCATCGCATATGCATTGACGTGAGCGTTTCATCATGGTTTCGTAGCACAACTTTAATGAACTGTATTTTGACACTCGTTCAGTCAGCTGCACCTTGGTCGGGGGCCATTCGTGGTTAGGCAGCTGATTCGAATCCAGAAGTGAGGATTTGTTTGGTGTGAGAAAAAAATGAACTTTGTAGAAGATATAGAATGAAGCTAAGAGGATCGGTATAGGATCATTCTCCGTCCGTAACATCCACTGTGGTCTCATCCACACCACAAAGGAGTAAGTGAGCAAGGAGATATATGCATCCCAAATGCAAGAGAGACAGAAGTCATTTGGGATGCCTTTTTTTATAGGACAATCATATGAATGACCGCTCTGATGGCACACCTCATATACTGAAGGTGTTTTTATTATGCAGAAAACTAAAAATACATTTATTTATGTGAATAATTATGTAATAATATGTATCATAATAAAAACGGAGGAATGATGAAATTGCAGAAGGAACTATTTGAACAGCTGGAAGGCCTATATCCGGAGATGGTGAAGACGCGCAGACATCTGCACATGTATCCGGAACTGTCCTTCAAGGAGCAGTTTACACCGGAGTATGTCAGACAGCACCTGGAATCACTCGGCATTGAATACAGGATGCACGTCGGTGGCAATGGTGTGGTCGGCACTTTGCAGGGGGGCAGACCGGGGCCGACGGTGGCTTTGCGCGCGGATTTTGACGCCCTGCCGATACAGGATGAGAAGGATGTCCCGTACAGATCGACGATTGATGGTGTCAGCCATGCATGTGGTCATGATGTGCACACGGCGGCGCTGATGGCGGTCGAGACCGTTCTGGCCGGTGTGAGGGAAGAGCTGGCAGGGACGGTGGTCTTCATTCACCAGTTTGCAGAGGAACTGCCGCCGGGCGGCGCGCAGCTGATGATTGCCGATGGCTGTCTGGAGGGCGTCGACTACATATATGGCGCTCATGTCTGGGCAGATGATGACTATGGGACAATCGGCTTCAGACCGGGCAATGCGATGGCAGGCGGAGACAATTTCGACATCACCATTCAGGGCAAGGGCGGACATGGAGCGATTCCGCATACGACGGTGGACCCGCTTGTCACGATGAGCCAGCTTGTGATGAACCTGCAGCAGATCGTCAGCCGCAAGATGGACCCGAACGCATCGAACGTCGTCACAATCGGCAAGTTCCACAGCGGGGAGGCGACGAACGTCATCCCGGACACGGCTACTATTTCAGGCACGACGCGTACATTCGATACGGAATCGAAAGCTGTGATGGAGCAGTGGATCCGCCTGATGAGCGAGTCGACGGCTGCGCAGAACGGAGCGACGGCACAGGTGGACTTTACATATGGCTGTGTACCGCTGATCAACAGTGAAGCGGAAACGGCGCAGCTCAAGGCGCTTGCAGAAGCCCATCTACCGGATATGGCCGTTACTGAGAAGGCGCCGATGATGACATCCGAGGACTTCGCCTACTACCTTGAGCATGTACCGGGATCCTTCTTCTTTGTGGGTGCACGCAATCCCGAGATCGGTGCAGTCTATCCGCACCACCATCCGAAATTCGATGTGGATGAACGGGCCATGACGGAAATCGGCAAGGTGTTCATCCTCGCGGTACTGCACCATATGAATGGACTGGAGGTTGCGGCTTGTGAAACAGCAGAATCCTCCAAATAAAAAGCGTCTTGAAATGCCGGATACGTATGTCATTCTATTCCTCGTGCTGGTGGCGACGGCGATTGCCACATACTTCGTGCCTGCCGGCGCCTTTGAAAGGGAGCAGGTGGACGGCGTCGAGCGCGTGGTCTCGGGCACATTCGAAAGTACTGCACAGAACCCGGTCGGCTTCATGGATGTCTTCATGGCACTGCAGACCGGCATGGTCGAGTCGGCAGGCCTCATCTTCCTGGTACTGTTTGCCGGCGGGATGTTCGAAGTGGTGGAACGTTCCGGGGCGATAACTGGGGGCATCATGAGTGCAGTCGACAAGATGCGCGGCAGGGAGTTCATGCTGATCGCGGTCATCTCCGTCCTGTTTGCACTCGGTGGCGCAACAGGTGCGGTGGCGAACTCCGTCATCCCGTTCGTCGCCATTGGCGTCATGCTGGCACGCGCCCTCAAGCTCGATGCGATCGTTGCGGTGTCCATTACGTTCGGCGCGACCTTCATCGGTTTTGCTGCCGGATTCCTGAACCCATATACGGTCGGCATCGCGCATGCGATTGCAGAGCTGCCACTTTTCTCCGGCATGCTCTTGAGGGTCATTTCGTTCGTCCTGCTGGTGGGCGTGACGATCTGGTATACGTGGGTGTATGCCAAACGCATCATGCGTGATCCCTCACGCAGCCTGATGGGCATTCTCGAAGACGAGGGGGACGAAGCGGATATGAAAGATGCGCCGTTCACCTTACGCCATAAGCTCATCCTCGGCTGGGTGGCCGCGGCACTTGCGTTCTTCGTATTCGCCGTCATCCAGTTCCAGTGGACGACGAACCACATGGCAGCCTTCTTCATCATCATCGGCGTTGTAGCCGGCATCATTGCAGGCATGAACTACAATAAGCTGACATTGACATTCCTGGAAGGGTGCAAGAACCTTGTCTACGGTGCGCTGATCATCGGTGTGGCCCGTGCAGTGCTTGTGGTGATGGAACAGGCGAACATACTGGATACGATAGTCAATGCACTATCCGTACCGCTCGGTGCGCTGACACCCGTGCTTGCGGCCATCGGCATGTTCATCGCCAATACCGTGTTCAATTTCTTCGTCCCTTCGGGGAGTGGGCAGGCGGCGATCATCATGCCGATCCAGACACCGCTTGCAGACATGATCGGCGTCACACGCCAGGTGGCTGTACAGTCATTCCAGTTCGGTGACGGCTTTTCCAACAGCATCTTCCCGACTTCCGGGCCGCTGATGGCAAGTCTCGCAGTCGCAGGAGTGCCATGGATAAAATGGGCGAAGTGGCTGCTGCCGCTGTTCATCATCTGGTCGGTCATCGCAATGGCCGTCCTGGCCATCGGTGTCATGATCAACTGGGGTCCACTATAGAAGGGGAAGCCGGCATCCATTCATGGTTGCCGGCTTTCTAAATTGTGTAAAATTGGTATGGCAATATTCAAAAAAATATGATATCTTCATCTAGTGTTCATAGAAAGCGTTTTCGAGGAGGTTTAAAAATTGTCAAAGTTGAAAAATACATATCGGAACATGTGGCGGGAGTCCAAGCGGACGAAGTCGCTGCTTAAATTCTTCAGTGTGGACGAAGCCAAGAAGCATGCTGAACAGGGCAATCGTGGACCTGAAAATGAGGGGCCTGCCAAATCATACGGCCGCATGCAGATGGTTGGCCTGATTCTGGGGCCCCTGCTGTTCATACTCACACTGCTCTTCCTGCAGACGGATGGGCTCGATTCAGCCGGAGTGTTCGTAGTGGCATCGACATTATGGATTGCGACATGGTGGATTACGGAAGCCATTCCGATTCCTGCGACATCCCTCCTGCCGCTGTTCCTCTTCCCGCTGGGTGGCATCATGGACAGCGATACGACGACAAGTGCCTACGGCAATGACATCATCTTCCTGTTCCTGGGGGGATTCCTGCTGGCCATTGCAATGGAGAGGTGGAACCTGCACACGCGGATTGCGCTTACGATCATAAAGGCAATCGGTACGACGACTGCGACCATCCTGCTCGGCTTCATGATAGCGACAGGCATATTGTCCATGTTCGTCAGCAACACCGCAGCGGTCATGATCATGATTCCGATCGGCATGGCGATCATCAGCGAGGCGCACTCCCTATCCAAAAATGATCTGGATGACAACCTGCGCAAGTTTGAAAAGTCACTGGTGCTCGGCATCGGCTATGCCGGTACGATCGGCGGCCTCGGTACGCTGATCGGCACACCGCCCCTCATCATCATGTCGGGACAGCTCCAGGAGCTCTTCGGCATCGAGATGAGCTTCGCGCAATGGATGCTGTTTGGTGTTCCAATCGTCATCATCTTCCTGCTCCTGGCATGGGCATACATGCATTTCTTTTCATTCAAGCATGGCATGGACCATCTGCCGGGCGGACGGGAGATCATCACGAGCGAACTCGACAAGCTGGGCAGGATCACCCGGGAAGAAATTCTCGTTCTCGTCGTTTTCCTGTTCGCTGCATTCATGTGGATCACGCGCGGGTTCATCTGGTCCAACTGGTCTGTAACGGAAATGCTTACGGATGGATCCATCGCCATGATGGCAGCGGTCATCCTGTTTCTGCTGCCGACAAAAAGGAAGTCGAAACGTATTCTGGACTGGTCCGTCGCCCGTGACCTGCCGTGGGGTGTACTGCTCCTCTTCGGAGGCGGTCTCGCCCTGGCAGCCGCCATCGTGGAGACCGGGGTCGACCAGTGGCTCGGTGAACTTCTGACGGCTGTGGAAGGCATCCATATCGTCATCATCATCTTCATTGTTGCGCTGGGTATCCTGTTCCTGACGGAAATCACGTCCAATACCGCAACAGCCACGATGATCCTGCCGGTACTCGCCGGACTGACGATCGCACTTGAAGTCCATCCGCTGACACTGATGGTGCCTGCAGCCATGGCGGCCAACTGTGCCTTCATGCTGCCGGTGGGCACCCCGCCGAACGCCATCGTGTTCGGTACCCAGAAGATCACCATCCAGGAGATGGCCAAGACAGGATTCGCCCTGAACATCCTTGGCGTCATCCTGATAGTGACTTTCGTCTACCTCCTGATGCCGATCATTTTCGGCATCGACCTGCTGAACTTCAGTGGATAACAAATTAAAAAGAATGCCCCGCCTCTATGAGGCGGGGCATTCTGTCTGGATAGGGCGGGGAGTGCCTGTCAGTTTGTCCAATTGTCGCTGAGTATTCCAGTGAGTGACAATTAGAAACGAAAACCGTCCCAGCACATCATTCTACTCCTTCGCATCTGCGAAATCGCTCAACGGGACGACATAGACATAACTGTCCTGGCTGCCGACGATAAGGGTGTCATTGACGATGATGGGGCCGGCGGGGGCGAGGGTGCCGCCGAGCACCTTCTCCTTGACCGGTTCGCCGGTCTCGGCGTCCATGCCGACGACCCTGCCTTCTACATTGGAGAAGTAGACGATTCCGTTCTTGGCCACAGGTGGCGCCTTGGCGGCCTCGTCTTCATAGGCCCACAGCTGTTCGCCGCTCTCGAGGTCATAGGCATAGTATGTCTGTGTTTTTGGGCTGGCGACGTATACCGAACCCTCATATATCATGGGGGCTCCGGACTTGTTGTTCTGGACAGGTTCCCCTGTTCCCCAGTTGTCCTCCCAGAGGATTTCGCCGGATTCGGTGTCCATCGCATAGATTTCATGCTCGGTTTCTCCATCTTCATTTTCGACGAGTGCAGTGGTGACGACGGTGCCTTCACTTACGGCTGGCGGGACATCATCGAGGCCCATGACGACTTCGTCGAATTCGGTCTGCCATTTCACCTCATCCTGCTCGAGGTCATATGCATAGAAAGTGTAGGGCAGAGGACCGCTTCCGCCGACATAGAGCGTATCTTCATGTATGTTGGGCGAGGACATGCTGACGGTGGAGCCGAGTGCGTGTCTGTACGCGAGTTCACCTGCATCGAGTGTCAGCTTATACAGGTGACGGTCGCCGGTGGCAATGTATAGGTGGTCTTCATATATGGCAGGGGTCGGCATGACTTCCCCTTCGGTTTCGAATTCCCAGAGGATTTCCCCTTCTTCTGCATCAAGCGCCATCACACCGCTTTCCCCAGTGCCGCGTATGCCATTATCCTGGAAATGGCGGTTGCCGTAGCCGACATATACCGTGCCTTCATGATAGATGGTTTCGGAGTGGATCCAGTTCGGTGCCGTCTCCTCCCAGATCCTGTCGCCGGATTCGAGGTCGAATGCAAGGATGTGGCCGGAGCTGTGGTTGCCGATGAACAGTTTGCCATCAGCGACGACAGGGGTCGCGCGTACTTCGTCTTCAGTTTTGAACTTCATATTTTTGAGCGGCTCATGACCCGAATCGATTACCGCATTCTTTTCAGGGTTGAAGCGGTACTGGGTCCATTCCTCCGCACCGAATGTCTCCATGCTTTCAATCTCTTCAGAAGTTTCTTCCACTACTTCGCCTGTTGCTTCTTCACCTGTTGCTTCTTCAGAGGTTTCTTCCGCCGTTCCTTCAGGGGACGCATCTTCCGTTCCTCCACACGCGGCAAGCAGGAGTATGCCTGATAATATCGAGTATTTCATCGTACGTAACAGTGTCATATTTTTTCCTCCCAACATTTTATTGTGCAATAAATCCCTTTTACGTTTAAGGGATACTCTGGTAGGCTATATTCTAGAAAACAAAAAGAGGAGCTAAAAAAATATATGGAAACCAATTTATCCAACGTAGAACGTACGGAACTGGACAATACCATGTCCAAGCGTTTCATCTGGGCCATTGCCTATGGTTCAAGCATCGGATGGGGCGCCTTCATCCTCCCGGGAGACTGGCTGGTCTCCTCGGGCACACTCGGATCGACACTCGGCATCACCATCGGCGGCATCCTGATGCTGATCATCGCCGTGGCATATGGTGGACTGACCACACGGTTTCCCGTCTCAGGCGGCGAATTCGCATTCAGTTATGCCGGATTCGGAAAATATGTCAGCTTCATCGCATCATGGTTTCTGGCACTTGGATACATATGTGTCGTCGCCCTGAATGCCAGTGCCTTCAGCCTGCTGTTCAAGTTCATTCTACCTGAATTTCTCGAAATCGGCTATCTATATACGATTGCAGGCTGGGATGTCTATATAATGGAAGTGATCCTGTCTTCCCTCGTATTGATTCTCTTTGCATTCATATCAATCAAGGGGAGCGGCCTGTCCGGGAACCTGCAGTTCCTATTCTGCCTATTCATGGCGCTTGTGGTGACGGTGCTCTTCGGATGGTCGTTCTTCTCGGGCGAGTTCGCGCTGTCCAATGCCGAGCCACTGTTCAACAATGAGAACGGCATATGGACGTCGATCATCCTGATCGTCGCGATTGCGCCGTGGATGTATGTCGGATTCGACAACATCCCGCAGGCGGCCGAAGAATTCAAATTCAGTCCGGATAAGACTTTCAAACTGATCGTCTTCGGCATCATCGCCTCCATCATCACATATGTACTGATGATCCTGATCACTTCCTGGGTATACCCGGATGAGCAGTCGATCGATGGTGCATTGTGGGTGACTGGATCCGTCGTCCAGTCCTCCATGGGCGCACTCGGCATGACACTGCTGGCACTGGCAATTTCATTCGGCGTATTCACGGGGCTGAACGGCTTCTATCTGTCGTCATCCCGGCTGCTGTTCGCCCTCGGGCGTGCACGGTTCATTCCGCCGGTCTTCATGAAACTCGGTAAAAATAAAACGCCTTATGTCGCCGTGCTGTTCATCATGACGGTGTGCCTGGCGGCACCGTGGCTCGGACGTACGGCGCTCAGCTGGATTGTCGACATGTCATCGACCGGCGTCTCCGTCGCATTTCTGATCACGAGCCTCGTGGCGGTCAAATTCTTCAGCAGGAAAGAGAACTATAACATCCTGTATATCATCTTCGGGGTGCTGGGTGCACTGATTTCACTGGCATTTCTCGTGCTGCTGCTGTATCCGGGGTCACCCGCGTCACTCAGTGCACCATCATACATCGCACTCGGTGCATGGGTGGTGCTCGGTGCCATCTTCTTCCTTTTCCAGTTGAAGAAGCTCAGGGCCCTGACAAAAGAGGAACTGGATTATCTGATCCTCAATAAGGATGAGTAAAATTCTTTATCCATGAATGACCCATTCCTGAAGTGGATGACAGGTGGAAAGGCGCTCCAATGGGAGTTGTCTTTCCACCTTTTCTGATGCGATTTTCCGGTCCGATACCTCTGTTTCCAGGACATGTGACGTACGATGCGGTGCAGAAGAGAGGTTCACAAAGGTGAATGTATTCAAAAAAGCCGACAGCACGATGTTCGTCCTGAACTTTCTGCCGGGACAGAAGTTGCCTGAACACAACCATCCCGGTCATGAACTATATTTTCATCTCATCCAGGGGGAAGGGCAATTTCCGGTCGATGGCGAGGATATCGAAGTGGTGGAGGAGGATGTCATCCATATCGGTCCGGAGGAAAGGAACCAGTTTCGTAAACAATAGTGCAAACTGCGCATCCATCCATGTAACGATGAGTCGGCTCCATCAGTAGTGCTGCTGGACAGAGAAAATATGGAGGTTCCCATGAACTTCCGGCTTCATGGCCGGGAGTTTGTATTTGCCGGAAAAGCAGGGAAGAAGGTTGGGCTTTTGTAAATATTACAGTTGTGTTACAATAGGTTCGTTATATTACGGGAGATCATCCGAAAGATGAGGGAGACGACCAAATTGAAACCGATATTCCTATTATTCGCAGTTGGGATGCTGACAGCCTGTGGCGCCGGTGCGAAGCAAAATGTCGACTTCGAGGATTTCAATACTGAAAGACCGATGGTGAACATGATTACACATAAGAGCATCCAATTGGATTCCTCTATCAAATACACGGACCGAATAACCACTTTGGATGCAGATGACTACCCGGAACATGCTACGGGAACCACGAGCCGGGAAGAAATGAACGCGGTCAACGTGGACTACTCCGAAGAGGAGTCGGTACAGATAGAGGATGTGACCCGCAAGGCGGAAGGCATCCAGCAGGAAGTTTCCGGGGTGTGGGCAGAGACTTTTACGCCCATGTATAACCAGTTCCTATGGCACGGACTCGACAGCGACACGCTGGCAGCCAACCTGGAAGCGATGCATGAGTCCTACGGGGAACTGGAAATGCAAGTCGACAGTCTGAAAACGCCGGCATTCCTGGCACCGGAGCATGAAGTGGTGCTTGAACAGGTGAAAGCAGACCTGTATTTGGCCATTTCAAACCGTACACTGGCACTGATCGAGTTCAAACTGATGAATCAGAATGAAGACTATGCGATGAATGAAGCGATGCTCGACATCCATCTGCAGAACAGCAGCAAGTACCTCTCGAGTGCTTCCCAGTCACTCAGTCAGCTGGAAAATCTGGAAGCGAGCGCCGGAAAAAACGGTGATGAACTGATCGTAGCTGATGAATAGCCGATAAAAAAGGTGGATTCCATTTTTGGAATCCACCTTTTTTGCATTATTGATTCTGACGATCGCCGTCATTGCCCTTGTCATTCTGGTCGTCACCGGCACGTGTAGTCGTATCTTTGTCTGTCATCTCACGGCCCGTGTTGCTTTCTTCAGTGTTCGGGTCGGCGCTGTCTTCACCGCCACCGAAGCGATCGACGACCTGGTCGCCTTTCTCCTTGACGTTGTCCCATTTATCTTTGACACCGCCATCGCCGTTGCCGTCTTTAATATTATTTACAGCATCTTTTGCTTTATCAAATAATCCTTTTTTCTCTTCAGCCATAATCAACATCTCCTTTGCGTTAATTCTTATACTATATGTTTACCTATATATACAAGGTTCTAAACATGGATCGTCAAACCCATTGAAAAAGCACCGTCCGATGGACGGTGCCGGGGGATGCTATTTTTTGTCGTTGAATGCGTCTGTTGCCTTGTCTTTTACGTCGTTCGCAGCGTCCTTGACTTTGCCTTCCGTCTCCTGACGCTTGCCTTCTTCTTTCGTCTTGTCATCATTCATCATGTCGCCGGCAGCTTTTTTCGCCTTGCCCATGAATTTGTCTTTTTTGCTTGTATCATCAGCCATCAGTAAACACCTCTTCTTATGAATTGTAGTTTTGCTTTCCATAGGTCGATTCCCAGTTCGTGGGAAGGTTAAACTTCTAACGGTTTCCGGAATCGTATCGATTGTCGTGGAAGACGCTCTTGTCCGTCTCTTCGTCCACATAGAATTCCTTGCGCTTCTTATTTATATCGGAAAGGACGTCCTCCATGGAGTCGTCTTCGGAATTGCGTTGTCCAAGTTTTTCGTCGGATGATTCTTCGAACATTTTCTCCGTCTTATCCTTTTTGAACATGTGGCAACCTCTCCCTTCCTTTTTATTTCAGTACCCGTCGCGAAACGGAGTGAAACATTACCCTTTCGGGTAAAGTGGGGTGAGGTGATGACATGTATGCAATAAATGGCAAATTCAATCAGACATTCCGGGATTTCGGGATATATCGGCGGCTCGGCATTGTGAGCGTGACGACGACCCGCTTCAAGGAAAGCGTCATGGGCCCGGGACCGGGGGATCTGTTTGCGCTGTACAGCACACGCCAGGGTTGGCTTGGCGTCGGGAGGGTGGTGGAACCGGCCGTACCCTTCCGGGATTTCAGGATGCATCAGGGCGGCCGGCTGATCGACCAGGATGCGTATCCTTTCAAGGAGATCCAGCGCATCAACCCCCATTTCGGCAAAGAGGAGTATGTACTGCGCGTGGAATGGCTCGCCATCGTGGATACGGTGGAGGAGGGGGAACTGATCGGCGGATTCGACTCTGATGACCCGGTCATAGTGCTTGATGATAAAACGGAAGCGGAAGTCTTCAGGGCATTCGACCTTTCCATATGAAAATAACCCTCTCCAGGTCGGGAGGGTTATTATGGTCTACCGGACTTTCTGTTCAAGCAGCGCCTCGCCTTCATCCGTCAGCTCGATATTGCTGTAGTAGAAGTCGTAGTCGAACGGTATCAATATAATGAGGCCTTTCTGCTCCATCAGTTTCATATGAAAGTCCACAGTGCGGATATCATATTCCGCCATGCTCGTGTTCGGATAGTCGAACAGTTCGTGCTTTACATTATATAGTATATTATATTCCAGATTTCTATCGTATGAATACTGCATATGATCACTCCTGCCAGAATAGTATAAGAACGTCTGTTCTATTTGTCAATGATATTTATTTAGATGTAAATGCCAGGGATTTATGTTTAAAGACCTCTATGATGTGGAACACTATATAATGTAACGATATTCTATAAGGAGTGATTGATTTTGGCTAAGAAAGTCGCAGTAATCATGACCAACATGGTAGAAGATGTCGAATATACAAGCCCGGTCGAGGCACTTCAGAATGAAGGGCACGAGGTGGAAGTCATCGCACCCGAAGCCGGAGAAATAGAAGGTAAGCAGGGCGGCAAGTTCCAGGCGGATAAAAGCATTGCTGATGCAAGCCCGCAAGACTATGACGCAATCCTGGTACCTGGCGGATTCTCCCCAGACTTGTTGCGTGCCGACCAGGAAGGCCGTTTCGGCAAATTCGCAAAACACTTCCTCCAGGAGGACAAGCCGACATTCGCAATCTGTCATGGACCACAGGTACTCATCGATACCGACCTGTTGAAGGAACGCAACATTACTTCCTTCATCTCCGTAAGAAAAGACCTGGAGAACGCAGGTGCAAAAGTGCATGACAAATCCGTTGTGGTCTGCAGCAACCTCGTATCCAGCCGCAAGCCGGATGACCTGGAAGACTTCAACCGTGAAATCAAGGCACAGCTTGCCTAACCAATTGTGATATGTAAAGAGGTTTAAATTTAAGGAATCAACAGCAGGTCCAACCCAAATAGGGTTGGATCTTTTTTTGGATGAAGAGGGGGCGGGAGGCTCCAATTGACATTCGTTGGAATTACGAATGACAGGTGAGAGTAAGAACACCAAAAAACCGCCCCCTGAACTAGAGGGCGGTCCGATTCCGTCTATTCGACTGTAATCGTGCGTGCTTTGGCATGGGGATCGCCGAAATGATCGAATACAGCGTAGGCAATCGTGTATTCACCCGGTGTTTCGGTATCGACTTCGCCCGAAATATAGGTGCGGTGGGTGATATCACTGCCGTCCACATCGATGATTGCGACATCCTCCTTGGGATTGAACTCTGAACCTTGGGAAATGGTTATGTCCTCAAGTCCAAGGAATGTGATGGCAGAACTGCTGGCAGCATTCTCCTCAGCCTCTTCGGATTCTCCGGAGGCGGCAGCAAGTTCTTCTTCAGTCGGTGGAATCATCGGTATCGGGTCGCTTGCAGCATTCGACACTTCGATTACACGTGTGTATTCATAGAATCCACCGCGGCTGTTTTCGACACGGTATGACACATTGTAGCTGCCTGCCCGGTTGGTGTTGACGTTGTTGGAGGTCACCTCGATGTTGCCGGTGATGTCCCCGTCGCGATTGTCGATGGCGTAGACGCCGGCAAGCGGATCGAAATCGTCCCCGACCTGCACATTGTAGGCGTCGGTGCCTTTGATGGCCGGCACATTGCCACTATGTGACGCGATTTCCTCTTCCATCGTTGGTCCGTTGTAATCGGCATACTTGGAATCAGTCCCGGTTTCGGATTCTGCTTCTGCTTCGGACGTTTCCGCCTGCTGCAGCTCTTCATCCAGCAGCTCTCCTGTGATCGGCGCTGCCGGCAGCAGTCCGGCCATGAATTTTATTATTGTACTTGTATTCATTATGGTCACCTCGGTATTGCTTTAGGGGTAATGTCCTGCAATGTATATTTATCGAGCACTTCAAGGTATGCCTTGAGGGCATCATTCAGCACGAAACGCAGTCCGCATACGGGTGTCAGAACGCATTCATTGCCTTCCGAGAAGCATTCGGCCATATGGAAGTTGTCTTCCGTCTGGCGGACGACTTCGCCGATATTGAGCGCTTCTGGTTTATAGTTTAGCATAATCCCTCCGCCGCGACCACGTACAGTTTTGACATAGCCGAGCTTCGACAGATGGTGCACCACTTTTGTCAGGTGGTTTCTCGAAATATTATAGTAGCCTGCGATTTCATCTATCTGGACTTTCTCTTCTTCACGCATGCTGAGGTACATCAGCACCCGCAAAGAGTAGTCCGTATATAATGTCAGTTTCACTGGAATCATCTCCTTCATATAATTATACACGCATTCATTGCTGATATAAATAAAGTGCCTCGAAACGCAATTATTCTGTGAACGAAATGTGAAATTTAGCACAAAAACTTGAAAACCGTTTCATATTAAATTACCATAAAGATGTATTGAAAATATATCTTTTGACAAAAGGGGTTTTAACCATATGATTACTGAAGAGAAAAAAGAGGTCATCAAAGCGACGATTCCTGTACTGGAAGCACATGGAACCGAAATTACATCCACATTCTATCAAAATATGTTCAAGGCACATCCCGAACTTCTGAACATTTTCAACCAGACGAACCAGACGGTCGGCGACCAGCCGAAGGCCCTCGCAATGACGGTACTGGCAGCAGCGAAGCATATCGATAACCTCGATGCGATTGTTCCGCACGTTGTCGGCATTGCGCACAAGCACCGTGCACTCGAGATCAAACCGGAACATTATCCGATTGTCGGCAAATATCTGCTCGAAGGCATCCAGGAAGTGCTTGGCGACCAGGCGACACCTGAAATCATCGATGCATGGTGTGAATACTACAACCAGATCGCCCAGGTGTTCATCGATGTTGAGCAGGACATGTACCAGGCCGCAGCATGGGATGGGTTCAAGCCATTCATCGTCAGGAAGAAGGAAGTCATGACACCTGAAATCGTCAGGTTCACGGTGGGTTCCGATAATGTGGACAAGGCCTTCACAGCCGGACAGTATATTACGGTGAAGGTGAAGCCTGCAGACTATCCCTATGAAGCACTCCGCCACTATTCCATCTGCTCGAACGATGCGGAGGACGGCATCACATTTGCGGTGAAACGTGAAGGGCTGGATGACAAGAAGGGCGTCGTTTCGAACTATCTGCATAGTGGCATTGAAGAAGGCGATGCACTCTTCCTTTCTGCACCGGCGGGCGACTTCAAAGTCGAAGCGGAACACGACAGGCTGCTCTTCATCGCCGGTGGTGTCGGTGCGACCCCGGTCATGGCAATGGCTGAAGAGGCGATTTCAAAAGGCAAGGATGTCAAATTCGTCTACAGTGCAATCAACGAACAATACCTGCCATTCAAGGACCAGTTTGAAAAACTGGAAGCGGATGGAGCAGACATCAGCGTGAAGTATAGTGACACCGACGGCTACCTGAACCGTGAAGACTTTACAGGCAGTGAGGACCGTGAAATCTACATCTGTGGTTCCATGCCGTTCATGAATACGATGATCGCCGAACTCAATGCCATGGGCATCGATGATTCCCGCATCCACTTCGAGCCGTTCGGTCCGAAAATGAGCCTTCAGAAAGTATAATAAGCGTCCAGAAGATATTTCAAATATAGACGATACACCCATCCGTCCCTAATCGGATGGGTGTATTTTTTTGTTGTGGAATGGTTTATATTATAATGATGGATGGGAAAACGAATCATTTTCCAGATCAGTATAAAAATCAGGAGGCTTCATAATGGAAAGAAAATGGGGTATCAACTTCATCCGGGTGGCATCAGTATTCGGACTGCTCGGCGTATTCATCGGTTCACAGATGGCGGGGGAGATGGACTACAGCATCCGTCCGATCCACACGCACGTACTGCTTGTGGGATGGCTGTCCATGTTCGCATGGGGCATATTCTACAGCGTCTACCGCATCAGAAATAAACTGCTCGTCCATATCCACGGCATCACGGGCATGCTGGGGGCAGTGATGCTGACAAGCGGGATGTACTTCTATATGCTCAACCCGTTCGGTTTCAATGAAACATTCACTATGATCTATTTCATAGTAGGCGGCAGCGTCCTGCTCATCGCCTTCCTGCTCTTCCTCGTCATTACATTCCTTGTGGAAAAGGATGGACAGGACGGCTAGATTCTCCTCTTCAAAAAGGAGAGTTTTTGTGTTTCATTTTATTTTAAAGGGAAAGTAGTAAATAAAACCATAGAGAGAAAGCGAGATGGAGTCTTTGGAATATATTCTTCTGGTAATCGGCTTTGTCCTGCTGATCAAGGGTGCGGACTACTTCGTAGAAGGTGCCTCGAACATCGCAGTCAAGCTCAATGTATCTCCGTTGCTGGTCGGCCTGACCATCGTCGCACTCGGCACCAGTTCGCCTGAAGCGACAGTGGCGATTCTGGCCGCACTGGATGGCAGTCCGGGCGTCGTACTCGGTAACGTCATCGGCAGCAACATCGTAAACATCACGGTCGTTGTCGGTCTGACGGCGATGATTGCCCCGCTCACAGTGCAGAGTGAAACCGTCCGCAAGGAGATTCCATTTGCGATGCTGGCGGCCGTCGTACTGATGATACTGATGGCGGACGTGGCGCTGCAGGGGGCGGGAGCGAACATCATCAACCGTGGTGATGGTATCATCATCCTGCTGTTCTTCTCGGTGTTTCTGTATTATGTATTTGAAATGGCACGGAAAAACCGTTCCAGTGCAGTGGAGAAAGTCGATGCGGATGCCGGAGAGTCCTGGCTGAAGAATATACTCTTCACCATTGGTGGCCTCATTGCGATCATCATCGGGGGTGAAATGGTTGTCAGCAGTGCAACGGAAATCGCCCTGGCACTCGGCATGAGCGAGGCACTCGTCGGTCTGACGATCGTTGCGATCGGTACATCACTGCCTGAGATCATGACCTCGGTCACCGCAGCCCTCAAGGGGAAAGGCGACATGGCCATCGGCAACGTCGTCGGCAGCAACATCTTCAACATATTCTTCGTCACCGGCACGGCCTCCACTGTGGCGCCGATTGCTGCAGAATCCAAGCTGTTCTTCGACGGCTGGGTGATGGTGGCCCTGACCGTGCTGCTGCTGATCTTCTCCCGGACCCACTTCAAAATCGGACGTAAGGAAGGGGCGGTCCTGCTCATCGCCTACATCATATATCTGGTGTACATCATCATGAGGAACTAGTGCTTACTGTTCATATCATAAATTAAATTTACGGATTTCCTCCTTCTCAATGATGAGAAGGAGTTTTTTATTTTATAATGAATAGGGAATGGAGTGGAGAAGACGATCCATATCATAGGAAAGAGAGATGAAGGCATTGGTTTATATTCTGCTCATCATAGGTTTCATCCTGCTGATCAAAGGGGCGGACTACTTCGTTGAAGGTGCCTCGAACATTGCGTTCAGGCTGAATGTCTCCCCGCTTCTGATCGGCTTGACCATCGTCGCATTCGGGACAAGTGCCCCGGAAGCGACCGTGTCCATCGCAGGTGCGCTTGAAGGAAGCGCAGGCGTTGTGCTCGGCAACGTCATCGGCAGCAATGTCGTCAATATTACGCTTGTGCTCGGCATCACTGCACTCATCGCCCCAATTGCCGTAAAGAGTGAAACAGTGCGCAAGGAGATACCATTCGCCCTGTTGGCCACCATCATACTGATGATACTGATGGCGGATGTGGCACTCCAGAATGCCACGGAAAATATACTGGGTCTGGGCGATGGGCTGGTCATCCTGCTGATCTTTTCCATATTTTTATACTATGTATTCGAAATCGCAATGAAAAACCGTACGGAAGCGGAACCTGAGGCGGATGCCGGTGTCGGCGAGTCGTGGACGAAGAATATAATGCTGACTGCCGCGGGCCTCATTGCCATCGTACTCGGCGGCAGCATGGTCGTCGATGGTGCAATAGAAATCGCCCTGGCCCTCGGCATGAGCGAGACGCTGGTGGGTCTGACGATTGTTGCGGTCGGGACCTCCCTGCCTGAAATCATCACTTCCATTACGGCAGCGATGAAGAAGCAGGGGGATATCGCTTTTGGCAATATCGTCGGAAGCAACATCTTCAACATCCTCTTCGTTGCCGGCGCCTCATCCGTGATCGCGCCACTGACCATAGAGTCCAAACTGTTCTTCGACGGCTGGGTGATGGTGGCCCTGACCGTACTGCTGCTGATCTTCTCCCGGACCCATTTCAAGATCGGGCGCAAAGAAGGGGCAGTCATGCTCGCCGCCTATCTGGCGTATCTGGTGTACATCATCATAAGGAACTAGGGCCGGAGACCTGGGTCAATTCATTAACCTGAATGAATTTATTTGCAGTCGAAAAAAATCAAACCACCTCCTTTCCTCCATATATAGGGAAGGAGGTTTTTATTATGGATAAAAGAAGACGAACGAAATAACAGCAGTGGCTGATGGTCATGGCAGAACCGGGGATGGTCCCAGGTGAGGGAGTACTCGTTATCCGGGGGAGTTCAGGTATAGGGATCAGGAAATTAAGTGAAAAGGTGTAATGGCCATTCGTGATCCCGGTCAATGGCAATTGGCACGCTTCCCACGCACAATAGCCCGGACAGCAGATGCCGTCCGGGCTTTATTCATACATAAAATGATATTATTCGATGCCGTTGTGCCATTTGGCAGCGAGCAGTGTATTATTGAGCACCATTGTAATCGTCAATGGGCCGACACCGCCTGGTACTGGGGTGATGTAGCTCGCGACTTCCTTGGCGGAGTCGAAATCGACATCACCGACGAGTTTTTCATCGACGACGGTGTTGCCGACATCGATGACGATGGCGCCTTCTTTAAGGTGTGCGCCTGTCACAAGGCCGGGTGCACCGACGGCACTGACGATGACGTCATAGTCCTTCAGCTTGGCTGTCAGATCCTTTGTCCGGGAATGCATGAGAGTGACAGTTGCGTTCTCGTTGGTGAGCAGTTTGGCGACAGGCTGGCCGACGATGTGGGAACGACCGATCACTGCAGCGTCCTTCCCTTCGAGGGAGCCGGTATGCTTGAGCAGTTCCATGATGCCAAGCGGCGTGCATGGTACGAAAGTGCGCTGGCCTGTATAGAGTCTGCCGATATTCACCGGATGGAAGCCGTCGACGTCCTTATGCGGTGCAATCGCTTCGAGCACCTTCTCCTCGCTGACCTGTTCGGGCAGGGGGACCTGGACGAGAATGCCGCTGACTGCATCGTCATTGTTCAGGCGTTCGATTGTGCTGAGCACTTCCGCTTCGGAGGTGTCTTCATCGAGATGGACGATCTCCGATGTCATGCCGATTTTTTCGGCGGCTTTATTTTTTGAGCGGACATAGCTCAGAGAGGCACCATCATTGCCGACGATTACGACTGTCAGGTTCGGAGTGATGCCTTTGCTTTTCAACTTCTCAACTTCTTTGGCAAGGCCGGCGCGGTATTCCTTCGCGATTTCCCTGCCGTTCAAAAGTTCTGCTGTCATCTTAAAACGCCTCCTAATAGATTTTCCTCCTCCATTATCCATGAGTTTATTGAAGATTTCCATATCCATTTCATGAAATTGCTTATTTATCATATTTTCAGAATATTGTTTAATATGTGAACAATGACGTATATTTATATGTACATACAAGGTATTATTTAACCAAATACAAACAATAGGATATAAATATTAATAAATGTTCGTTTTTAGGTTGATTATCCGCATCCGTATTGTTAAGCTGAACTTGAGAAAAAAACATCTGAATACAGAGAGGGTATTTATTCATGACAGTTGGAATAATTATGGGCAGTTCTTCGGACTGGCCGACGATGAAGCATGCAGGCGACATGCTGGATACTTTTTCAATACCGTACGAAAAGAAAGTGGTAAGTGCCCATCGTACACCTGAAATGATGATGGACTATGCAAAAACGGCGAAATCACGCGGCATCAAGGTGATCATTGCCGGCGCCGGAGGGGCTGCACACCTCCCGGGCATGGTGGCTTCGATGACAAATATTCCGGTCATCGGCGTACCGATCGAATCGAAGGCGCTGCAGGGGCTGGATTCCCTGCTGTCCATCGTCCAGATGCCGGGCGGCATCCCGGTGGCGACGACGGCAATCGGCAATGCCGGCAGCAAAAATGCCGGGATACTCGCGGCAAGGATGCTCGCAGTGGGCGAACCGGAGCTCTATGGCATGCTCGAGGAATACACGAAATCATTGGAGGAGAAAGTGGAGGCGATGCAGGATGAACTCAATTAGGCTGGGTGGCACAATCGGAATCATCGGAGGCGGACAGCTTGGGAAGATGCTCGCCCAGAGTGCACTCCGGATGGGGTACAGGGTCGCCATCCTGGATCCTTCGGGAGATGCGCCGGCAAAAGCCACTTGTCACACATTCATCCATGCACCGTTCAGCGATTTCGATGCACTGAAGCATCTGTGTGAAATCTCGGACATCGTCACTTATGAATTCGAGAACATCGACGCACATATTCTGCGGACACTCGTCCATGACTACAATGTGCCGCAGGGTGCCGAAACGGTGCTGACACTCCAGAACCGCGACCTCGAGAAGACGGCAATCGCTGAGTCGGGTGCGGACATCGTCCCCTATGGAAAAATCGAAGATGGGGACGCGCTCAAAGGATTCGTCCGGGAGCACGGTCTGCCGGTCATCGTCAAGACGACGACGGGCGGCTATGACGGCAAGGGCCAGATGGTGATTGAAAGCGAAGCGGAGCTCGCAGAAATGAACATCCCGTTCGATGAAGCGGAATGGGTGGTCGAGAAATATCTCCACCTGGAGCGCGAAGTCTCCCTGACAACAGCGCGCAGCACGAGCGGGCAGGTCATCCATTTTCCTCTGCAGGAGAACCTGCATAAGAATCAGATACTCTACCGCACGATTGCACCCTCACGCATCGATTACGAAGAAGAGGCGAAACAGGCTGTCGGGAAGATTATGGAAGCGATGCATTTCGTCGGAGTATTCACAGTGGAATTCTTCATCGACCAGGACGGCCGGCTGTATGTCAATGAGATTGCGCCAAGGCCGCACAATTCGGCCCACCATACGATCGAGTCCTGCAGCATCAGTCAGTTCGATGCCCATATCCTTGCGCTGCTCGATCATCCGATGCCGGAAGTCCGCCAGCACCAGCAGGCCATCATGATGAACCTGCTCGGCGATGATCTCGACCGTCTGGAAGACACACTGTTCAGCCAGCCGGACTGGCACGTGCATGTCTATGGCAAGACGGGACGCAAGCCCGCCCGCAAGATGGGGCATGTGACGCTGCTTACGGATGATGTCGAGGCGACACTGGGTCATCTGGAACAAAAATTTATCAAGGGAGTCGAAGCGTAATGCTGTTATATGAAGGAAAAGCGAAACGGGTCTTCAATACGGAGACGGATGGCGTCTACCGCATCGAATACAAGGATGAGGTGACGGCAGGGAACGGGGAAAAGCATGACTTCCTTACAGGAAAGGGAAGGCTCAACAACCTGATTTCCGCCGACATCTTCGAATACATGGCAGCTCACGGCATCGACTCCCATTTCGTGGAGCGCATCAGTGAGACGGAGCAGCTTGTCCGTGCAGTCGACATCATTCCACTCGAAGTGGTGGTCAGGAACTTTGCTGCAGGCAGCATCGTCAAACGCCTCGGGCTCGCTTCCCACCAGCCGCTCGATCCGCCGCTCGTCGAGTTCTTCTACAAGAACGACGACCTCGGCGACCCGATCCTGACAGATGATCATGTATTGATGCTCGGACTCGCCACAACGGAAGAGATCAAGGCACTGAAGGCAGCAGCACTGAAAATAAACAGCGTGCTCAGCCGGATGATGGCAGAGATGGAACTCTCCCTCATCGACTTCAAGATAGAGTTCGGCAAGGGTCAGGATGGAAACATCGTCCTTGCGGATGAGATTTCGCCGGATACATGCCGCATCGTCGACATGGAGACGAAAGAGAATTTCGATAAGGATGTGTACCGCAACAGCACCGGCTCGCTGCTCGATACGTACACTGCATTCTATAACAAGATGGAGGCCATTAAATAATGAAGAAGGTAGAACTGATCGTTACACTGAAACCACAGGTACTGGATACGCAAGGGGAGGCACTGAACCGCGCGGTGCATGAGCTCGACCATGATGAAATCAACAACATCCGCGTCGGCAAGGTCCTTTATTTCGACATCGACGAGACGGAGGATGCAAAGATCGACGACAGTGTGCGCCAGCTGTCCGAGAAGCTGTTCACCAATACCGTCATCGAAACATACTCCTACAGAATCCTCGACGAGGTGTCCCAATAATGAAGTTTGCAGTCGTGAAATTCCCAGGCTCCAACTGTGACAGGGACATGCTGAACGCCGCCGTCAAAGCGGGTGGCGAGGCGGAGTATGTCGACTACCGCGAAACTTCCCTCGAAGCATATGATGGCGTACTAGTTCCCGGCGGCTTCTCATTCGGCGACTACTTGAGGAGCGGTGCGATGGCGAGTGTGGCGCCGATCACCCGTGCCATCAAGGAAGCGGCGGCATCAGGCAAACCGGTGCTCGGCGTCTGCAATGGCTTCCAGATACTGACCGAAATCGGCCTCCTTCCGGGTGCACTCATCTTCAATGACACGCATACATTCATCTCCCGCAATGAAGTGCTGACGATCACGAACAATGAAACGGCGTTCACCAGCGGATATGAAAAGGGCGAATCCGTCATCTTCCCGGTTGCACACGGCGAAGGACACTACTACTGTGACGACGAAACACACGAAACACTTGTTGAAAATAACAGGATCGTACTCACATACAATGACAATCCGAATGGTTCGAGGGCGGACATCGCCGGCATCGTCAATGAAGCGGGCAACGTCTTCGGCCTGATGCCGCACCCGGAACGCGCGCTCGAGACACTGCTCGGCAGTGACGACGGCATGAGACTTTTTGAAAAAATGAACGATTGGGAGGCTAACCATGATCACATTCACTGAACCGACCGAACAGGATATCCGGAATGAAAAACTGTATGCCGATATGGGACTCACCGACGGGGAATATGATAAGGTCATCGGAATCCTCGGCAGGGAGCCGAACTACACGGAAACAGGCATATTCTCCGTCATGTGGAGTGAGCACTGCTCATACAAGCATTCGAAACCCCTCCTGAAGCAGTTCCCGACAACGGGTGACCGTGTACTGATGGGGCCCGGCGAAGGTGCGGGCGTCGTCGATATCGGCGATAACCAGGCGGTCGTGTTCAAAGTGGAATCCCATAACCATCCTTCCGCTGTGGAACCCTACCAGGGTGCGGCTACGGGTGTCGGGGGCATCATCCGTGACATCGTCTCCATCGGTGCGCGTCCAGTCGGCCTCCTGAATTCCCTGCGCTTCGGCGAACTTTCTGAGCCGAACAACCGCCGCCTTCTGCGCGGCGTCGTTGCAGGCATCGGCGGCTACGGCAACTGCATCGGCATCCCGACGGTATCGGGCGAAGTGGAATTCGATCCTTCCTATGACGGCAATCCGCTCGTCAATGCGATGTGTGTCGGCACGATCGACCATGACAAGATCCAGAAGGGGACTGCCAGAGGCATCGGCAATAAAGTCATCTACGTCGGTCTCAAGACGGGCCGCGACGGCATCCATGGGGCGACCTTCGCCTCCGAGGAACTGACGGAGGCGTCCGAATCGAAGCGTCCATCGGTGCAGATCGGGGACCCGTTCACCGGCAAAAAGCTGATGGAGGCGACACTCGACGCCATTAGACAGCCTGAACTCGTCGGCATCCAGGACATGGGGGCGGCAGGCCTCACCTCCTCGAGTGCCGAGATGGCAGCGAAGGGCGAATCCGGCATTGCGCTCCATCTCGACCAGGTG
This sequence comes from Salinicoccus sp. Bachu38, assembly GCF_038561955.2. Lineage (NCBI taxonomy): Bacteria > Bacillati > Bacillota > Bacilli > Caryophanales > Staphylococcaceae > Salinicoccus > Salinicoccus bachuensis. Next base: position 881,150 of record NZ_CP138333.2, read on the forward strand.
CCGGTCAGGGAGGACGGCATCACACCATATGAAATGATGCTGTCGGAAACACAGGAGCGCATGCTGCTCGTCGTCGAAGACGGTTCCGAGGACAAGTTCCTCGACATGTTCGAAGGCTACGAACTCGATTCTGCAGTCATCGGCGAAGTGACGGATACCGACCGCCTGGAGCTTTTCTTCCATGGTGAAAAATATGCGGACATCCCGGTCCAGCCGCTGTCCGATGAAGCACCGGTCTACATCCTTGAAGGCGAGGCACCGGAGCAGGACGCGACGCCGTACAGCTACGGTGACCAGAATTTGAACGCAGTGTTCGATGCACTCATCGGGCATCCGACCCATGGTTCGAAAAGCTATATATACGAACAGTACGACAACCAGGTCGGGGCGAACACCGTCCAGAAGTCCGGCTTTGGTGCAGGCGTCGTCAGGGTCGAAGGCACAGACAAGGCGATCGCGATGGCAATCGACGGCAAGAGCCGCTATGTTTATGCCGATCCATTGAACGGCGGGAAGGAAGCGGTTGCGCAGACCTTCCGCAGCATCATCTCGACCGGTGCACTGCCGCTTGCGATGACGGACTGCCTGAACTACGGCAGCCCGGAAAAGCCGGAGATCTACCATCAGCTGGAAGCATCTACGCGCGGCATGGCGGAAGCGTGTGAAGTGCTGTCGACGCCGGTCGTATCCGGCAACGTCAGCCTATATAATGAATCGAAGGGCACCATTCTCCCGACGCCGGTCATCGGCATGGTCGGACTGATCGAAGATGTCAACTTCATGGCCGGCGTAGAAATCTCAGCCGGTGACGCACTCTACCTTGTCGGTGAGACGACGAAATCGTTCGCCGGCAGCCAGATCGAAAAGCTGATCGACAATGATATCAGGAAACAGGCGCGCCACATCGACCTGAAACTTGAGTATGCACGCGGCATGGACCTCCGTGGACGCCTCATCGACGGTGAAGTGAAAAAAATAGCACCGGTCGGCCGCGGCGGCATCGCCATCAAATTGGCCCAGCTCTCAGCATTCCACCACCTCGGCATGGATGTGGAAATCAACCTTGACGGGGAAGATCTCTTTGCGGAGAATGCTTCCCGCTACATTGTGATTGCACCCGCCGGCCTGGACCTCAAGGACGGCACAGAAATCGGCAGACTGACGGACGAAGGATTCCATATCGGTACGCACGACCTGACCATCGACCGGAGCATTGACGCGATTTCAAATACTTGGGAGGGGGCAATCCCGCAATGTATGACATCCACGGACTAAATGAAGAATGCGGTGTGTTCGGAATATTCAACCACCCGGAAGCGAGCGAACTGACGTATATGGCACTCCACAGCCTGCAGCACCGGGGCCAGGAGGGTGCAGGCATCGTCTGCTCCAATGGGGAATACCTTTTCGGCGCACGCGGCATGGGGCTTCTGACGGAAGCACTGTCGCAGGAGCAGCTGATGTCGCTTGAAACTTTTCCGCATGCAATCGGCCACGTCCGCTATGCCACGACGGGCGGCAGTGAAATATCGAACGTCCAGCCGTTCCTGTTCAAAAGCCACAATGGCGACCTCGGCCTTGCCCACAACGGTAACCTCGTCAATGCCATCAGCGTGCGTGAAGCACTCGAGGATGACGGGGCGATCTTCCAGACATCTTCCGATTCCGAAGTGCTGGCGCACCTGATTCGTAAAAATAAAAGTCCGGACAGGAAGCAGCGCATCAAGACGGCGCTGCGCCAGCTGAAGGGCGCGTTTGCATTCGTCATCCTGGATGAGGATTCGCTGACGATCGCGCTCGATGACCATGGTGTACGTCCGCTCATGCTCGGCATGGTGGACGGGGCATACTGTGTGGCGAGTGAAACATGTGCGTTCACGGCCATCGGTGCAGAATACATCCGGGATATCGAACCGGGTGAACTGATCACCCTGAGTGATGAGGGCATCGATTTTGACTACTACACGGATACACGCCATCCCAACATGTGCTCGATGGAATACATCTATTTTGCACGTGCAGATTCCGAATTCCGGAGCACTTCAACGTATACCATAAGAAAGTCCCTCGGGCGTGAGCTCGCCCGCGAGATGGATGTCAGCGCGGATATCGTCATCGGTGTACCCGATTCGAGCCTGGCCGCGGCAAAAGGATTTTCGGAAGCCTCCGGCATTCCGCAGGAGCAGGGGCTCCTCAAGAACCGCTACATCGGGCGGACATTCATTTCAAAAGGGCAGGAAGCGCGTGAACGCGCAGTGCGCATGAAACTCTCTCCAGTACGGGACGTCGTGGAGGGCAAAAGCGTCATCGTCATAGACGACTCCATCGTGCGGGGGACGACAAGCCGCTTCATCGTCAAGGCACTGAAGAAGGCTGGGGCGAAGGAAGTGCACATGGGTGTATCCTCTCCGCCGCTTAAAAACCCATGCTTCTACGGCATCGATGTGTCGACGCATGCAGAGATCATTGCCTCACAGAAATCGACAGAGGAGATCCGTGAGGAGATCGGTGCCGATTCTCTGACATACCTGTCGGTCGATGCGATGCATGATGTATACTATTCCTATGGCTCGAAAGGCCAGTGTGATGCCTGTTTCACAGGCAACTATCCTATTGATATTATCGACCGTCTCCTGCCTCAGGAGAAGGATCTGAAGACGAAAGGGGTCTGACATGTCAGAACAGTATAGAGATGCCGGCGTGGATATCACGGCCGGATACCAGGCAGTCAACCAGATCAAATCCCATGTCAAACGGACGATGCGGAAGGAGGTCATCGGCGGTCTCGGCGGATTCGGCGCCGCATTCGACCTGTCCAGACTGAACATGAAATCCCCCGTCCTCGTTTCCGGAACGGACGGTGTCGGCACGAAGCTCAAGCTTGCGATCGATCATGACCGCCACAACACCATCGGTGTGGACGCCGTGGCGATGTGCGTCAATGACATTTTGACGACGGGTGCAGAGCCGCTCTACTTCCTCGACTATATCGCCGTCAACAAGGTGGTGCCGACGCATATAGAACAGATTGTCGAAGGCGTCTCAACGGGATGCCAGACGGCGGGCTGTGCGCTCATCGGCGGGGAGACTGCCGAGATGGGCGATATGTATGGTGAAGGGGAATATGATATCGCAGGCTTCAGCGTCGGTGCGGTGGAGAAGACGAAATACATCGATGGATCAGCCGCGAAACCGGGGGACAGAATCATCGGTCTTCCTTCAAGCGGAATCCATTCCAATGGCTACAGCCTTGTCAGAAAATGGCTGCACGACTATTCGGTGGATGTCGACGACACACTGGACGGCACACCGATCATCGACCTTTTGCTTGAACCGACGCGCATCTATGTGAAAAGCGTGCTTGCCGTGCTGGAACAGATCGAAGTGAAGGCGATGAGCCATATTACGGGCGGCGGCTTCATCGAGAATATCCCTCGTGCATTCCGTGAAGATGCCGGGATCGACATCGACGCCTCGAAAATTACAGTGCCGAAAGTCATCGACTGGCTCATCTCCCTGGGGGAAATGGACAGGGAAGAAGCGTATAATGTGTTTAACATGGGTATTGGATTCATACTCTGTGTCGACCGGGACGATGTCGACCGTACGCTCGGCATCCTCGAATCCGCCGGGGAGTCACCGCTGGTGATCGGTGAAGTGACCGAAGGAAGCGGCCTGACGATCCATGGCTACTAGGGTTGCGGTCCTTGCTTCCGGCGGGGGCACGAATTTTGAAAATCTTGCACATCGTGCGGAGGACATCGGCATGGAAATCACCGTGCTGATCACCGACAATCAGGATGCGTTTGCCATAACCCGTGCGGAACAGCTCGGCATTCCATATGCTGTACATGCGCGGACGGAATACCCATCGAAAGAGGCACATGAATCGGCGATCATCGAAACGCTCGGGGCATACGACATTTCATATGTACTGCTCGCCGGATACATGCGGATCCTGTCGGCCCGCTTCATTGAAAGTTTCGAACGCCGCATCATCAATCTGCACCCCTCACTGCTGCCAAGCTTCAAGGGCAGGGACGGTATCCGCGATGCCTATGAATACGGTGTGAAGGTGACCGGTGTGACCATCCACTTCGTCGATGCCGGCATCGACACGGGAGAGATCATCGACCAGATGCCGGTGATGATCGAAGCCGGTGACACGCTTGAAGCGGTCACCCGAAAAATCCATGAGACGGAGTATGCACTCTATCCAAAAGCCATCAAAAAAGTTCTAAAGGAGAGAGACGATGAAGAAAGCACTCATTAGCGTTTCTGATAAGAGAGGATTGGAGCCATTCGTGCGTGGTCTTGCGCGCAATGACTATGAAATCTATTCCACAGGGGGCACATTGAAGGCAATAGAATCCTTCGGGGTCCCGGTCGAGAATGTCAGCACGCTGACAGGTTTTGAAGAAATATTGGACGGGCGCGTGAAGACGCTCCATCCGGCTGTCCATGGGGGCATCCTGGCAGATCGTGACAACAAGTCACACATGGCGGCACTCGAATCGGAGGGCATTGCACCGATCGATCTAGTGGCGGTGAACCTTTATCCGTTCAAGGAGACGGTGGCACAGGCGGATGTGACGGAGCACGATGCGGTCGAGAACATCGACATCGGTGGGCCGACCATGCTGCGTGCTGCTGCAAAGAACTTCAAGCACGTCACAACGGTCGTATCCCCCGAAGACTACGGGGAAGTCGTCCAGCGCATCGAATCGGACACGCTCGATGAAACATACCGCCGCTCCCTGATGATCAAAGTGTTCCGTCATACGAACGACTACGACCAGGCGATCGTCAACCATTTCAGCCAGGCGGAAGAAACACTGCGCTATGGCGAGAACCCGCACCAGTCGGCCCGCCTTGTCAGGACGACGGAGGACCGCAATACGATCCTCAATGCCGATGTGCTCCATGGCAAGGCACTGTCCTACAACAACCTGCGTGATGCCGATGCCGCGTTCCAGCTGGCCAAGAAGTTCACGATGCCGGTGGCGGTCGCGGTCAAGCACATGAACCCTTGTGGTGTAGGCACGGGCGAAACGATTGCAGAAGCATTCAGGAATGCCCATGAAGCGGACAGCCAGTCCATCTTCGGCGGCATCGTCGCGCTCAACAAGACGGTAGACCGCGAAACGGCGGATCAGCTCCATTCCATCTTCCTCGAGGTCATCATTGCGCCGAACTTCGATGAAGCAGCGCTTGAAGTGCTCACACAGAAGAAGAATGTCAGACTGCTCGAGGCCGACTTCCGTGAGGACGAACACGCAGAGGAGTTCGTCAGCGTGTCCGGCGGCTATCTCGTCCAGTCCCAGGATACGGGAGCGCTCGAGGAGAAGGACATCAAGGTGGTTACGGATAATAAACCGACGCGTGAACAGATGACTGCCATGGCACTGGCCTGGGAAGTTTCCAAGCATGTCAAGAGCAATGCGATCGTCCTTGCGAATGAGAAGCAGACCGTCGGCATCGGCGCCGGACAGATGAACCGCGTCGGTGCGCTCAAGATTGCCATCGACCGTGCGCTTGAACTCGGTGACAATGTCGTGATGGCAAGTGACGGCTTCTTCCCGATGCCGGATACTGTCGAACTCGCGCACACGCATGGCATCCGGTCGGTCATCCAGCCGGGCGGCTCCAAGCGCGATCAGGAATCCATCGATTTCTGCAACGCAAATGGCATGGCGATGGTCTTTACGGGCATGAGGCATTTCAAGCATTGATCAATGGATACCAGCCGGATGCGTCCGGCTATTTTATTATCGAAAGGAGCAGTTTTATGAATGTTGCTGTAATCGGTGGCGGTGGAAGGGAACATGCATTGGCAAGGAAGCTTGCCTCATCCAGGCGCGTGGAGAAGATCTTTGCCGTGCCGGGGAATGACGGCATGCGGGATGTGGCGGAAGTGCGTCCGGAGATCGGGGAGACCGATTTTGAGGCGTTGGCGGACCTGTGCATAGAAAACGCGGTGGAATGGGTCATCGTCGGTCCGGAAGCACCGCTTAACGAAGGTGTAGCCGATTTTCTGGAGGGGAAGGGCATCAAAGTGTTCGGGCCGAGAAAGGCAGAATCGAAGATCGAATCCTCCAAGGCATTCGCAAAGGACATCATGGAGCGGTACGGCATCCCGACAGCGAAATACCAATCCTTTACGGATTATGACGCTGCCTATCAATACATAGAATCAGTGGGGGCACCAATCGTCCTTAAAAAGGACGGTCTTGCTGCCGGCAAGGGTGTCGTCGTTGCCACGGACATGGACGAGGCGCTCGCCGGCCTTGATGCGCTGATGGAAGGGGCCGATGCCCCGGTCGTCATCGAGGAATTTCTGGAAGGGGAGGAGTTCTCCCTGATGGTGCTCGTCAATGGGGAGTACACACATTCCTTCGAGATCATCGCCCAGGACCATAAGCGCGCATTTGATGGGGACGAAGGGCCGAACACCGGCGGCATGGGCGTATACGCACCGGTCGAACATATCTCGGAATCCGTAAGGAAGGCGGCGGTGGAGCAGATTGTCGAACCGATGGCACACGCCATGGTGGCAGAAGGCCTCGACTATTTCGGCGTCCTCTACCTCGGTGCCATCGTGACGGAAGAAGGCGTCAAAGTCATCGAATTCAATGCCCGCTTCGGCGATCCGGAAGCACAGATCCTGCTCTCCCTGATGAAGGATGACTTCATTGACGTGCTTGAGAAGGTGGAGCGGAAGGAATCCTTTGAACTGACCTTTGCGCCCGGGCATCAGGTGGGCGTCATGCTCGCAAGTGCCGGCTATCCCCTGGCCTATGAAAAAGGGCACACCATCGATTTTGATGATGTGCGGGACGCGTGCTATGTCAGCGGTCTGAAGCAGGAGGATGGGAGATGGTGCACAAACGGCGGCCGGGTACTGCTCGTCACCGGTGAAGGAGCGACGATTGAAGCGGCGGTCGACGCAGCATACGCCAATGTCGATAGGGTGTCCTTTGATGGGGAGGCATTGTTCCTGAGGCGGGATATCGCCCGCAGGGCACTGAACCAGGGTAGACCGGAAGCATGAAATTTGTCTGGTTGTGCGTCACGAGCGGCAATCGGGTCCAAAACAGTAGAAATCCACATAAAAAAGGCGTCGCCAGAACACCGTCCGTGTAATGGCAACGCCTTTTTGCTATTCGAATGAATCCTGAATCTCATCTTCAGTCCTGTCGGTACCGGATTCGTCCCTTTCAAGGTCTTTCCCCTTATCGACTTTCCTGTCCGCCTCGGTATCCATCTCTTCTGATGGGTTTTCCTTGGTGCGTGCTTCCTGTGCTGCATCTTCGATTTCGGATTTCTTATCTTTATCTTTAAAGTCCATTTGAAATCACTCCTAATATTACTGGTTTGATATCATATATATTTATTACTTATCTGCTGTTAGTTGGAGTATACCCATGCTTTTGGACCCTTAAACAAAACTTTGGACATTTCTTTTCAGACAGATGGTTCATTCCATGCATTCGGAGAGGAATTCCTCTATAATGGGAAGGGATATTGAGGTGAAATGAAATGAAGTGGTTGAAGCAACAAAGCGAAGTGATCATAAGCATCCTTCTGGGAGTGTTCTTTGTCGTTCTGGGCCTGTTCATACTGTTCAATACGGGCAGGATCAGAGGCAATGGCGAAGCTGCCGGCACTCCCCAAATAGATACATTTTTTGACCTTTTCAATGCGTTTTTTGTAGAGGTCCTCAACATATTGGGCATGGTCATCGGCGGATTTCCGATCATTGCGGGCATACTGTCCATCCTGTTCGGACTTGGCATGTTCAAAATCGCCCAGCTCATCCGCAGGACGACGGAATATGATACGGAGCTGTCATTCTTCTTCATTGGGCTCTCGTTCCTCCTTTTCCTGCTGACGACACTGCTGATGTTCCAGGTGTACGGCTGGTTTGCACTCCTGTTCCTGCTCGCATTCATCATCCATATGCTCTACAACATCTTCAACGAGTATCTGGATCCGCGGCACCGCAAGGAACACTATATGGTCATCCTGTTCTTCTATGGACTGGCCTATTTCTTTACACAGACTGCCGTCTATTCGAATATCGATGTGACGCTGTCTCCGACGGATGTTCTATCGATCAACATGTTCTTCGGTATCCTCTGGGTACTGTCGCTCATGGCCCTGTGGGTCGGTGTCTTCCTTTCGAAGTCGAAAAATCTGCTCAAAAAGCCGAAGCAGGGCGACCGGGCGACACTCTCCCGCAAAAATAAAAGGCGCAGGCTGCATCCTGACGAGTACCTCGGATTTTCAAAACAGCTGTACGACATGCGCAACGGTCTGCTCCGCAGAGTGAAGACGTTCATGGAAATCGAATTCCCATACTGGCTGAAGCCGAACTATATCGAGCTGCTGCTCGGGGCACTTGTGCTGATCTTCGTCCTGATCGAATTCAACAATCGTCATGGTGTATTCACAGAAGGATATTTCAGAATATCCGATATGCAGTATATATATGAATGGGTCAATCTGTTCATCGCCCTGGCATTGGCAGTGGCCTACCTGTTTACGACGTTCTTCAACATGACACAGGGCAAGTACTATCACCGTCAGATGATCGTCATCACGGCTCTATGGCTGAAAGTGACTGTAAGCCTGTTCATCACCCTGTTCAGGGACGTGGAACTGTCCCTTTTCATACTGCCATTCAACATTCTGCTCGTCCTGCTGACGACGCCGCTGTTGATCATAAGCGTATTCAAAGAATTCCATAATAGGGGGAGATAAGAGATGAAGCATATTGAACACCACACTTTTACAGGAAGAACAGACAACCCGGATGTCCGGGAACGCATGCATCAGGTCATCGGCCAGTGGAGTGAGGAGACGCCTGCTGGCGTACCGGTGTTCATCGGCTTCCGCTCCGATGAAGGGGTGCGGCGCAACAAAGGGCGCGCTGGTGCATTCGACGGACCGGTGAAAGTACGTCAGAAACTCGCTTCCCTGTCCTATACGGAACCGGTATACGACTATGGCAGCGTTGTCGGGGACGAGGAACTCGAAGCGTCACAGGAAGCTCTGGGTGAATGTGTCGGTGAAGTGCTCGCCCGGGAACAGTTTCCGCTCATCATCGGCGGTGGTCATGAAACACTTTATGGACACTATCTCGGCATCCGGAGGGCCTATCCGGACAAGCGGATTGCGGTGGTGAATTTCGATGCCCATTTCGATCTGAGGAATGAACGACCGTCTTCCGGTACGATGTTCCATCAGATTCTCTCCGAGGACCGGAGCATCGACTATCATGTGCTGGGAATCCAGCCATCCGGCAACACGAAGACCCTTTTCGATACGGCAGATGACTTCGGGGTGCACTACGCGTTGATGGACGACGTGAGAAGGACGGATGTCTACGCGCGCACACTGTCCAAGCTGGAAGCGTATGATGTGGTGTTCGGCACCCTCTGCATGGACTCCGTGCAGCAGAGTGTGGCGCCAGGCACGAGCATGCCCGCGCAGAACGGCTATACGGCTCAGGAGATTCATGGTATGGTAGCACAACTTGCCAAGCTTTCCAATCTTGTAAGCTTCGACATCAGCGAAGTGGCTCCGCCCCTTGATGTCGATGACCGGACGAGCAGTCTGGCCGCAAGCCTATTCCACAGCTTCATGATAGAAAGGGAGACATTTTGATGAATACGATACAGCTGAAAAAAGGACATGAACGGGCCTATTTCAATGGGCAGCTGAATATAGCCAGGGAGGACCTGAGCGATGATACATTCCTGAAGGATGGCGAAATCGTCAGGCTCGAAGATACTTACGGCAGACTGATGGGCATCGCCATGATCAGCTTCGAACAGAAGGCGCAGGGCTGGGTACTCACGCGTGATGAGCGCGAAGTGATAGATGATGCCTTCATCGAAACAAGGATCAGGGAGGCACTGGAAAAGCGCACACCCCTCTACAATCAGGAGGATACGACGGCATTCCGCCTGTTCAATGAGATAGGGGATGGCATCGGCGGCTTCACCGTCGACAATTATGACAACCATCTGCTCATCACGTTCTATTCCCGCGGCATCTATAAGATCCGCGACCTGATCATCAAGACATTGATGGTGGAGCTGAAACCGGACTCCATTACGGAACAGACACGATTCAGCGACCAGGGGAAGATGACGATAAACAACCGGCGGATAATGGGAAATGTGGAATTCCCCATTACGGTGCTCGAGTCGGGGCTGATATATAGCGTGCATCTCGATGAAGGTCCGATGACGAGACTCTTCCTGGATCAGCGCGAGACACGCAAGACACTGATGCAGAATTCCTCCAACGCGAAATCCTTCCTCAATCTGTTCAGCTACAGCGGCACATTTTCAATCGCAGCCAGGGAAGGCGGAATGATGACGACAAGTGTCGACCTGGCGAAGCGGAGCCGGGAGCTGATCACAGAAAACTTCAATGCCAACAATCTGTCGCTTGACGGACAGAGCATCTATATAATGGAAGCTTTCGAATACTTGAAATACGCAGCGAGAAACCGTCAGAGGTTCGATGCGATACTGATCGATCCGCCGAGCTTCTCACGCTTCGGCAAGAAAGTGTTCAAGGTGGAGCGTGATTTCCCGAAACTCATCCAGGAGGCGCTCAAAGTGCTGAAAACCGGAGGCCATCTGATACTCAGCCAGAACCTCGAGTCCTTCACATTGAACCAGTTCAAGCGGCAGATAGACCGGACGCTGACGCAGGCGGGGTACTCCTACACGCTTGTGGACGTCAAGGGATTGCCAAAGGATTTCCCCACAGTGAAGGGATATAAGCACGGCAAGTATCTCAAAGTGGTCACGGTGGAAATCAACAAGTAGCATAATCCGTGGAATGAATTGGTTACCAGCGGACTGAAATGGGTATATTCAAAACGACAACGATCAAAATAATGTGCAAAGGAGTTTTGAATATGAGTGCCCAACCGCTCACTGAACAGCAGATAGAAGAGAAAGAACAGGAAGCCCGTGAAATGGTCCACCAGAAATCGCTCTATTCCTCCCTCGCGGCCGCCCTCCCGATTCCATTGCTCGATGTCGGTACGGATATGAAACTGATGAAGGATATCAGGCAGGAGGCCGAGGAGATTTTCGGGTTCGACCACAATGAGGTGAACGAACTTTCAGATGACCTGATGAACCGTGCTGCCGTAATGGCGACAAGCATAGGAAGTGAATTCATAGGCAGCCAGACGACCAAGATCCTGTTGAAGCGGGTCACTAAAAATTCCAAGATTACGAGATTCGGGCTCATACCGATCCTCAGCAAAGTCCTTGGGGCCGCCATCAGCTACAAAGTGATGCAGAAGCTCGGTAACGACTATGTGGACAAATGCGTGGAAATTGCCAGGAACCAGACGGCCTGATGACCGGAAAACCCTCCTTTAAAGCATCTTTTTAAAGGAGGGTTTTTATTTTTCGCCACATTTTCCAAGAATGACTTTTATTTATGACCCATGTGGGACAAAAAGTGAAAAGTTTACGCTTATATCGATCGTGGTATATTAGAATATCCCTATCATACGTGGTACAATGAAGCTAACCATGTATGTCTATCATGTAAACTTATAACGCATTCTAAAGGAGACTAACGCAATGGAACAAAAATCTTATCTGATCACAGACGAAACAGGAATCCACGCAAGACCAGCTACAATTCTGGTGCAGACAGCATCCAAATTCGATTCCGATATCCAACTGGAATACAACAGCAAGAAAGTGAACCTGAAATCCATCATGGGTGTCATGTCACTCGGTGTCGGCAAAGATTCGGAAGTGGCAGTCTACGCGGAAGGTAAAGATGAAACTGAGGCAATTGAAGCGATTACTGAGACCCTTTCAAAAGAAGGACTGACCGACTGATGTCAAACATCCTAAAAGGAATTGGTGCGAGTGACGGTGTAGCAATTGCACCGGTATACTCCCTGGAAGAGCCTGACCTGTCATTTGACAGCAAGCAGATTGAACCCGGTGGTGAAGATGCCGAGGTTGAACGCTTCAAGGCTGCTTTCAACCAGTCCAAAGTAGAAATCACCAGAATCAGGAACCACGCGGAGGAGTCGGTAGGGCCGGAGCATGCTGCGATATTCGATGCACACCTGCTTGTGCTGGATGATCCGGAGTTCCTTGGACCTATCGAAGCCCATATCCGCAATGACCAGAAGAGTGCGCCTCAGGCACTTCTGGAAACAAGGGACCAGTTCGTCGCCGTGTTTGAAAATATGGAGAACGAATACATGAAGGAACGTGCTGCAGACATCAAGGATGTATCGAAGCGTGTCCTCGCCCATATGCTCGGAAAGGAACTTCCCGACCCAAGCAAGATCGATACACCGGTAGTCATCGTTGCAGAGGACCTGACACCTTCCGATACAGCGCAGCTGGATAAGAATTTTGTCAAAGGGTTCGTGACGAATGTGGGCGGGCGGACCTCCCACTCGGCCATCATGTCCCGTTCCCTGGAAATCCCGGCAGTCGTCGGTACGAAGGATATAACGGCTATTGCGAAAGTCGGCGATGATATCATCGTGGACGGCAGTGCAGGGGAAGTCATCGTCAATCCGACCGAAGACGAAGTACTCGTCTACAAGGACAAGGAGGCGCGCGTTCAGGAAGAGAAGGCGGAGCTCCAGAAACTTGTCGATGAGCCATCTGAATCGATGGACGGCATTACAGTCGAACTGGCTGCGAATATCGGGACACCGGACGATCTGGAAGGTGTGAAATCGAACGGCGCCGAAGGCATCGGACTCTACCGTACGGAGTTCCTCTATATGGGCAGGAATGAACTGCCTACGGAGGATGAGCAGTACGAAGCCTACAAGAAGGTGCTCAAGGACATGGAGGGCAAGCCGGTCGTCGTACGTACACTGGATGTCGGCGGGGACAAGGAACTGCCTTATCTGGACCTTCCCAAGGAGATGAATCCGTTCCTCGGGCACCGTGCCGTGCGCATGACGCTCGATAACCCGGAACTCTTCAGGACACAGTTGCGTGCACTGCTCCGTGCGAGCCAGCACGGCAACTTGAAAATCATGTTCCCGATGATTGCGACCATAGATGAATTCAACCGTGCGAAAGCACTGCTGATTGAAGAGAAGGACAAGCTTGTCGACGAAGGGGAGAAGATCAAAGAGGATATCGAAGTGGGTATCATGGTCGAAATTCCTTCGGCAGCGGTCATTGCAGACCAGTTTGCGAAAGTCGTCGACTTCTTCTCCATCGGAACAAATGATCTGATCCAGTACACGATGGCTGCCGATCGGATGAACGAATCCGTGAGCTACCTGTATCAGCCGCACCACCCTGCGCTTCTGAGACTCATCAAGATGGTGATCGATGCAGCGCATAAGGAAGGCAAATGGGCAGGCATGTGCGGAGAGATGGCCGGCGACGAGCAGGCCGTGCCACTCCTTCTTGGACTTGGACTCGATGAGTTCTCCATGAGTGCATCTTCAGTACTGAAGGCGCGCAAGCAGATCTCCCAGCTTAAGAAGACGGATATGGAACGTCTGGCTGCAGCAGCAATCGAATGCAAGGACTCGGAAGAAGTGCTTGCACTGGTTGAGGAATATACAGACAGAATATAGAAATTTCACACGCATGGATTAATCCATGCGTGTTTTTTGCTGTTATAATGGCAGAAAAGAGCTCGGGAGGATCACCGATGAAGGAAACAGTGCGTCGTCCGTTGGAACTTTATCTCACGCTGCCGATTTTCGCTTTTGCCCTCTATGATTTTGCCAATACCATATTCAGTGCCAATATCGTTACGCTGTTCTTTCCGCAGTATGTCACTGAAACGGTGGGGACGAACCCGCGTCTGGAACAGATCGCCTCCACGGTCATCGCCTATGCGAATGCCGTGGCAGCCATCCTGCTGATTGCCTTCGCCCCGCTGTATGGTGTGACGATGGACCGGACGGGCAGACGCAAGAGGTATGTCATCCTGTTTACACTGCTGTGCATCACCGCTGCTGTCGGAATGGGGATTTTTGGCGGCATGGATACGGGCGAATGGTTCGGATTGCCCAACGGTTTTGTGCTTACCATCCTGTTTTTTGTCATCGCAAAATTTGCATTCAATTCAGGCAATGTATTCTATGATGCGATGCTGTCGGGCTTGGGCAACAAAAAGGAGATTCCGCTGATTTCCGGCTATGGGGTGGCACTCGGCTATCTGGGCACTCTATTTGGTATATTCTCAGTCCTCCTGATCATCGGGGACGGGGCGGTGCACCACACATTCTGGCTGTCCGGGGTACTGTTCCTGATCTTTGCACTGCCGCTGTTCTTCATCAACAGGGATCCGCCTGCAGAGCAGAAACCGAAACAACCCTTTCTGAAAGGATACAGGGACGTCTACGGGACCTTCATCCAGGCGAGGGAATATCCATCCATATTCTATTTCATGATCGCCTACTTTTTCGTCAATGATGCACTGGCAACAGCCATTGCCATGATGCAGCCCTATGCGACAACGGTAGTCGGCTTCGAACCGGGTACTTTCCTCATTGTATTCATGGTGGCCACACTGTTCAGTATCATCGGGGCGATCGTCTTCAGTTTCATCAATAGGGCGTTCGGGTCGAAACGGACTTTTCTGATCATCGCCATGCTGCTGGCGGTCGCAGTCGCAATCGCCGCCATCCCGCTGCCGATGTGGACCTTCTGGATTGCCGCTTCCCTCTTCGGCATTGCGATGGGATCGACATGGGTGGTGAGCCGGACGATGATCATCGAACTTTCTCCCGCAGGAAAAGAGGGGCAGTTCTTCGGACTGTTCGCCTTCAGTGCAAAAATGAGTGCAGTCGTGGGTCCTTTCATCTACGGTTCGATCACATTGATGCTGGCGGATTATGGCGTGGTGGCCTCGCGCATGGCGATCACCAGCCTCATCGTCATGATCGTGATCGGGCTCCTGTTCCACCTCAAGGTCAAAGAGGATGAATCAGCGGTTTAAATTATTGTAATTCAGGGCATGATACGATAGAATAATAAATTGAGAATGATAATTATTTCACAAAATTGTCATGAAATATCATGATTCTGAATATCATATGCGAGATGACCGTTTTATGATTCAGGATACATTAACTAAGAGGTGATCGAATGGATGATGTAATCATTGGTCGTGTACTGACTGCATCCACTCTCGGATTCCATATAATTTTTGCGACGATCGGTGTCGGTATCCCGATTGTTTTCATGGTACTGGAATTTCTGGGAATACGGAAGAAGGATGACATGTACCTGACCATGGCAAGAAGGGTAGCGAAGGGATATACGGTGACGGTTGCCGTCGGTGTTGTGACCGGGACCATCATCGGTCTCCAGTTGTCATTAATATGGCCGGAGTTCATGAGGCTCGGCGGCCAGATCATCGCACTGCCGCTGTTCATGGAAACTTTCGCATTTTTCTTTGAGGCGATATTCCTCGGCATATTCCTGTATACATGGGACCGCTTCAAGAACCCATGGCACCACTGGCTGCTCAACATACCAATCGTCATCGGATCGACCTTATCCGCCGTGTTCATCACGACGGTGAACTCGTTCATGAACACACCGGCAGGATTCGACCTGGTGGATGGTGCACTGGTCAATGTGGACCCTCTTGCAGCAATGTTCAATCCATCCAGCTGGGTCAGGATCTTCCACGTCGTGGCGACGGCCTATATGACGGCAGTATTCATCATTGCTTCCATCGGGGCGTTCAAGCTGCTCCGCTCCAAATTCGAGGAGGACAGGGAATACCACAAGAAGGGTCTTAAAGTAATGATGGCACTCGGTCTTCTCATGGCTTTCCTGACAGTACTCGCCGGTGACTTCTCTGCAAAATTCCTGCATGAGAACCAGCCGGAAAAACTGGCGGCATTGGAATGGCATTTTGAAACGGAAGAGAATGCGGATCTGATCCTGTTCGGTGTTCTGGACGAAGAGACGCAGGAAGTGAGCTATGAAATCAGGATACCGAGTGCCCTGAGCTTCCTGGCGGCCTATTCCTTTGATGAAGAGGTGACCGGACTGAATGACATACCGGAAGATGAACAGCCGCCATTGATCATCCACTACTTCTTCGACATGATGGTGTTCTTCGGCATGTATGCCCTCACGGTGGCCATCATCTACTTCATTGCGAAGTTTTCGAAGTTCGATGAATACCACCCGGCACTCCTGTACGCCTATGTACTGACCGGGCCATTGTCCATGGCAGCGATAGAATCCGGCTGGTTCCTGGCGGAAATGGGCCGTCAGCCATGGATCCTCCGCGGATACATGAGAGTATCGGAGGCTGTGACGAACGCAGACGGACTCGGAATCACACTCATCGCATTCGTCATGCTCTATGCCGTGCTTGGTGTGACATGCATCTATGTACTGCTCAAGATGTTCCAGGGCAAGAGTGCCGATACGGAACGCCTTGAAATGTATGGGGAAGACTATAAAGGAGGTCGGTTGCCATGAATTATGAAATCATCGGAGTGACCGTACTGTGGACATTCCTCTACGGCTATATCATCGTGGCATCGATCGACTTCGGTGCGGGCTTCTTCAACTTCTATTCGAAGCTGACCGGAGACGACAATGTCATCAGCCCGATCATCCAACGCTATCTGAATCCGGTATGGGAAGTGACGAATGTCTTCTTCGTCTTCTTCTTCGTCGGGATCGTCGGATTCTATCCGGATACGGCCTACTATTATGGAACAGCCCTTCTGATTCCGGCAAGCATCGCGCTGATACTGCTCGCCATACGCGGAAGCTACTATGCCTTCAACTCCTACAACAAGGAACCGAAACTGTCCTGGACTTTCCTATACGGAGTGACGGGCCTTCTCATACCGGCTTCCCTGTCCATGGCACTCGTCATATCGGAAGGCGGCTACATCACCGAGGAAGGGGGCGGCATACAGCTGCAGCTGGAAGAACTGCTGTTCAGCACATATGGCTGGTCGGTCGTATTTCTGGCCATCATCACCGTCCTCTATGTATCCAGCGGCTTCCTGACCTTCTATGCGGCGCGTGCACAGGATACGCAGGCACTCGCCCTTGTGCGCAGATGGTTCCTCATCTGGACGCTGCCGATGCTGTTCATTTCGCAGTTCGTCTTCCTGGGTCTCCGGGAGCACAACTATGAACACTTCCTGCGTGCCCAGGACTACTGGTATCTGTTCGGACTGAGCCTCCTCTCCATGGGCATCGCGGTGTTCCTAATCTGGCGGAGGCGCTACTTCGGCTTTGCATTCATCATGATCATGATGCAGTTCGCCTTTGCATTCTATGGATACGGCATCAGCAAACTGCCTTACATTCTATATCCGTATGTGGAGGTCAACACGTCGGTTGTGAACGAAAGTATGGCTTTCAGTTTGACAGTCGTCTTCATTTTAGGTTTACTATTATTGGTTCCAAGTCTCGTCCTTCTCATGAGACTGTTCCTGTTCGACAAGGATTATGTAAGGGGGAAGGGCAACAGCAAGTACTAACATTGAGGATGGACAGGTGATAAGATGAATAAAGATTATGCAGTCATCGGGCTCGGACGGTTCGGGGGGAGCATCGTCCGTGAACTCAGGGTGCTGGAAATGGATGTTCTGGCGGTGGATGTGGATGAAAACCGCGTCAATGAATTCATAGATATCGCAACGCAGGCGGTCATCGGGGATACGACCGATGAAACGGTGCTGAAGGACCTCGGCCTCGGCAACTTCGACAATGTCATCGTGGCGATCGGCGACAACATCCAGTCGAGCATTCTGACGACACTGCTGCTCAAGGACCTTGGGGTCAAGAAGGTCAGCGTAAAGGCGCAGAACGACTACCACGCGCGGGTGCTTGAAAAGATCGGTGCCGATCTCGTCATCCATCCGGAGCGGGATATGGGGCGGAGGATTGCTCATAAGCTTGCATCCAGTTCGGTGCTCGATTACCTTGAACTGTCCGATGAGCATTCGATCGTCGAAATCATGGCAGAGGAGAAGCTTGCAGACCAGTCGCTGCTCGATCTCGACATACGGGCAGAATACGGCGTCAGTGTCATTGCGATCAAGCGCGGGGAGGACATCATCGTCAGTCCCGACCCGACAGTCAACATCCAGAAAGAGGATATCCTCATCATGATTGGCAACGATGATGACCTGACCCGATTCGAAAAATCATTGACCCGATAAAAAAAGTACATCCGGCAGCGCCGGATGTACTTTTTTATTTCTGCTGATCGACTCTCATGATCGTCGGTAGGATCATCGGTTTCCTATGGGTCTTGCGGTAGAGATGATTGCTCAGCTCTTCGATGATGAGCTGTTTTACGTGATACCACTCGACATTTTCCTTTGTATTCAGAAGGTTGATGACATCGCCCTTGATCTTCTTCTCCGCACTGCGGATGAGGCCGTAGGATTCACGCATGTATACGAAGCCGCGTGAGATGATGTCCGGTCCGCTGAGCAGGGTCTTCGTCTCGAAGTCGATGGATACGACGACGATCGCCAGGCCTTCTTCCGAAAGATCTTTCCTGTCGCGGAGGACGATGTTGCCGATGTCCCCGATGCCGATGCCGTCGACGAAGACGGTGCCGGCAGGAACCCGGTGGCTGTGTCTTGCACTGTCACGCTTGAGTGCCAGGACATCACCGATCTCCATGAGGAAGATGTCGTCCGGATCCATTCCCGTGTTCACTGCGAGTTCCTTATGGAGATGCAGCATGCGGTACTCGCCGTGGATCGGCATGAAGTATTTCGGACGCATCAGGCGGAGCATCAGTTTCTGCTCCTCCTGGGATCCGTGTCCGGATGTGTGGATGTTGGACAGCTTGCCGTGGATTACATCTGCACCGGCTTTGTACAGTGCATTGATTGTCCGGTTGATGCTGAGCGTATTGCCCGGAATCGGCGAGGAGCTGAAGACGACGGTATCATCCGGGATGATGCTGATCTGACGGTGGGTGCCGTTGGCGATCCTTGAGAGTGCAGCCATCGGCTCACCCTGTGATCCGGTACACAGCATCATGACCTTGTGCTTCTCGATGCTGTTGATCATCTTCGGCTCGATGAATGTTTCAGGCGGCGCTTTGATATAGCCGAGTTCAAGACCGATTTTGATGTTGTTTTCCATACTGCGGCCGAATATGCAGATTTTGCGGTCGAGCTTTATCGCGGCATCGATTGCCTGCTGGACACGGTAGATGTTGGAAGCGAAGGTGGCGAAAATGATCCGCCCGGTACACTTCCTGAATATGTCCTCGACATTCTGGCCGACTTCCTTTTCGCTGATTGTGAAGTTGGGTACTGTCGCATTCGTCGAATCCGACAGGAGGCAGAGAACGCCTTCTTCGCCGAGACTCGCCATCTTGGCGATGTTTGCAGGTTCCCCGACTGGTGTGAAGTCGAATTTGAAGTCACCCGTATGGACGATGTTGCCTTCCGGTGTCCGGACGATTACACCATACGCCTCAGGGATGGAGTGCGTCGTCAGGTAGAATTCGATGGACATGTGCTTGAATTTGAGCACAGTGTCCTCCTTGATCGGATTGAGCTCTGCAGTGCGCAGAAGGTGGTGTTCCTCAAGCTTGTTGCGGATGAGTCCGAGTGCAAGCGGTCCGGAATAGATGGGCACATTGATCTCCTTCAGCAGGAAAGGAATGCCGCCGATGTGGTCTTCGTGGCCATGGGTGATGATCAGTGCACTGATGCGTTCCTTGTTTTCCTTGAGATATGTGTAGTCGGGAATGACATAGTCGATTCCGAGCTGTTCATCATCCGGAAACTTGATGCCTGCGTCAATCATTATGATTTCGTCTTTATATTCGATACAGTAGGTGTTCTTGCCGATTTCCCCGAGTCCCCCGAGGGCAAAAACGCCTACTTCTCCTTTTTCAAGTCCCATCAGACGTTTTCAACCTTGAAATCATCGTTATGCTCTTTTTCGTATTCCAGGTGTGAGGGACTCAGTTCCTGTACGAATTCGATATTGTAGGGTGCGTCGCTTAGAATCTTGCGGACTTCCGTTTCGGATTCCGCTTCGAAATAGCGTGTGAGGGTGTCCTCACGGATGATGCGGCTATCCAGTGCTTCCTGGAAAAAAACTTTGAATACTGCCATTTTGTATATTCTCCTTTTGCTAGTTATCTGCATGACTTACGGTTCGTTAAAGATGTGCGCTGTAAGAAGCGGCACAGGAAAGAGGGTGGGTCAGTCCCTCTTTATAAATTCGTTGTTCAGCAACCCTTTCCTACCGAGAATGCGTCCAAGCCTCTGCTTCAGCCTTTTTCTCAACCGTTTGAGCAAGAAGACCACATCCCTTTATCAGCTTAAGTTTATTTTACATTATAGACGGGGGACATGCAAAGACTTTATAATGGTGGGGAATGGAGGGATAGAGATGAAGGAGAAGCGTATACTGGAAGGGGTGCTTCTGGAGAGGGAGCGCCAGGATCGCAATATGGTCATGCTGGAATTCAATATTCGTCCGGACATGGTGGTCATGAACTATGTTTATGACGGTCACGATGCCGGAGGGGACGTGCACAAGAAGCGCCATGACCATGACCCGGAAATCATGGACCATGAAACATTCGAGGCACTGAAGGAAAAGCTGTACGAAAACAATGTGCCATTTAAAGAGAGGCGGGATGCTTTCATCTGAACTTATCCCCGCAGAAAAAAAAGAAGCGGCTCGATCGAGCCGCTTCATGTCTATTCCACCGGGGCAGCCCCGGTCTTGGGTTCCATCGGCATCTCCTTGTCGATGCGGTCATAGAACATGATGCCATCGAGATGATCGAGTTCATGCTGCAGCACGACCGCAAGCATACCTTTGGCCTTCACCTCGACCGGCTCGCCGTGGATGTCGGTCGCCGTGACCCTGATTCTCTGATACCGGTGCACCAGTCCCGGTATCTCCTCATCGACGCTGAGGCAGCCTTCACCGCTTGGGAGATAGGTTTCGGTCACAGAGTGGCTTTTCACTTTCGGATTGATCAGCATGTAGTCGTGGACGACCTCGCCCTCTTCACCTTCGATGTAGACGGCGAGCATGCGTTTGTCGAGCCCGACCTGGGGCGCAGCGAGTCCGACACCGGGGCGCAGATCGTATTTCTCAGCCATTTCCGCGTTCTGTGAATTGACGAGATACTCCCTCATCTCCTTGAGCTGCGAGACCGTCTCCTCATCTATGTCTTCCACTTCCGCGACTTTTGTCCGGAGCATCGGATCCGGGTCGCGTACGATATCTTTCATTGTCAACAAAATAAACCCTCCTGTTTTATCTATACTATTATTTATTATACTATAATACTCAGGGGAACGTGAGATTCTCAAATATATTATACTTAAAAAAATGATTATCGGAGGTAGGGAAATGAAGAAGCTGTTAGGGAGCCTGCTGATTTTTTCAGTAGTGCTTGCGGGGTGCTCCTCGGATGAGGACGAACTGCTGGATTTCTATAATGCGTTTCAAGAGACTGTTGAGGTGGAAAAGGAGATAGAGAATGTAACAGCAGAATTTGACGAGCTGGAAACTGAAAAAGCGGAACTCCAGCAATCCCTCGAATCCGCCACAAGGGAAGAGCTGACTGAAATCAGTGGCCAGCTGGTGGAAAATGCAGACGCCAGAATTGCCAAACTCGACGAGGAAGTAGCCATCATGGGCGAAAGCAGAAGCCGTATGGAAACGTCAAAACAGTACATCAGCGAAATATCGAATGAATCCAACCGTGAGAAGGCCCAGTCACTGGTGGATGCGATGGATGAGAGATATCTTGCACATGGAGACATGATCGGCAGCTATAAGACCGTCCTCGAAAGTGAAAAGAGCATTTTCGAATACCTCGGGGAAGAGGACATCTCCCAGGACGAGGTAGATGAGCGGCTGAACAATCTGGATGAAGAGTACCAGCAGGTGCAGGAGGACGCACAGACTTTCAGCGAGCAGACCGAGAATGTGAACCAGATCAAACAGGAGATAGAATCACTCATTGAATCATAAGTGATGGAAGCGCTGTATTATATAACAGATAATACTGTTTTGATACAGAAAACGTTGATTTTAAAGGGTTTTGAAGACCCTGTTACAGTTCGGTTTTATTTACTATTATAACAGCATATGGTAAGATAACTGATGATAAATGAAAATTTGAAAGGTATGGTGAACTGTTTATGGCACCGAAGAAAAAGAGCTTCGATCCGGTCAAGACACTTGAAGAGATCGAAAGCAAATTTGAAATGTTTCAGATTTTGGACCAGGATGGCAAGGTAGTGAATGAAGACTATATGCCGGACCTGTCGGATGATGATCTTGTAGAACTGATGGAGCGCATGGTCTGGACACGCGTGCTCGACCAGCGTTCAATTTCCCTGAGCAGACAGGGACGCCTCGGCTTCTATGCACCGACAGCCGGCCAGGAAGCTTCCCAGCTTGCGAGTCAATATGCACTTGAAGGAGAAGACTATATCCTGCCAGGATACCGTGATGTACCCCAGCTGATCTGGCACGGCCTGCCGCTGACCCAGGCATTCCTGTTCTCAAGAGGACACTTCAAAGGGAACCAGTTCCCTGAGGGCGTCAATGCAATCAGCCCGCAAATCATCATCGGGGCACAGTATGTGCAGACCGCCGGTGTTGCATTGGGTATCAAAAAGCGTGAAAAAGACGCTGTAGCGATCACATACACAGGTGACGGCGGTACTTCACAGGGCGACTTCTACGAAGGCATCAACTTTGCGAGTGCCTACAAGGCGCCTGCAATCTTCGTCATCCAGAATAACCATTACGCCATCTCCACACCATGGGAGATGCAGACGGCCGCAAAAACACTTGCACAAAAAGGTGTGGCCTCAGGTGTGCCGGGTGTACTCGTGGATGGCATGGACCCGCTTGCAGTCTATAAGGTGACCAAGGATGCACGTGACCGTGCAGTCGCAGGAGACGGTCCGACTGTAATAGAAATGCTGTGCTACCGCTACGGACCGCATACGATGGCAGGGGACGACCCGACACGTTACAGGACTTCCGACGAAGATTCCGATTGGGAGAAGAAAGATCCGCTCGTCCGTTTCCGTGCCTTCCTCGAGTCGAAAGAACTCTGGAGCGAAGAAAGAGAGAATGAAGTGATGGAACAGGCGAAAGAGGACATCAAGAAAGCTGTCAAGGAAGCAGATGCAACTGAAAAACAGACTGTTACCCAGCTGATGGAAAATATGTATGACGAAATGCCTTCCAACCTTGAAGAGCAGTATGAAGTCTACAAAGAAAAGGAGTCGAAATAAGCAATGGCAGAGATGACAATGATCCAGGCAATCACTGATGCGATGGCCACGGAATTGAAAAATGACGAGAATGTCCTCGTCTTCGGTGAAGACGTCGGTGTAAACGGCGGTGTATTCCGTGCGACTGAAGGTCTTCAGAAGGAATTTGGCGAAGAGCGCGTCTTCGACACGCCCCTTGCTGAGAGTGGACTCGCTTCAATGGGGCTTGGCCTCACACTTGAAGGCTTCCGTCCTGTTGTCGAAATCCAATTCTTCGGCTTCGTATTCGAAGCGATGGATGGCATCGCCGGTCAGATAGCACGCCATAGGCACCGTTCAGGGGCGAGCAAGGAGACACCGATCGTAATCCGTGCGCCATTCGGTGGCGGGGTACACACGCCGGAACTCCACGCAGACTCCCTTGAAGGCCTCATGGCACAGACACCGGGACTTAAAGTGGTCATCCCTTCCACTCCGACAGATGCGAAAGGCCTGCTCATCGAAGCGATTCGCTCCAACGATCCGGTCGTATTCCTCGAGCATATGAAACTTTACCGCTCATTCCGTGAAGATGTGCCGGAAGAGGATTACACTGTGGAAATCGGCAAGGCGAACGTCAAACGTGAAGGGGAAGACATTACCCTGATCGCCTATGGTGCGATGGTGCAGGAAGCAATCAAGGCAGCAGATGCATTGGCAGAAGAGGATATCTCTGCAGAAGTCATCGACTTGAGGACAGTGTCTCCGATTGATTATGACACGCTCGTTGAGTCCGTGGAGAAGACGAACCGGGCTGTGGTGATTCAGGAAGCTCAGCGCCAGGCGGGTGTTTCCGCGAATGTTGCCGCTGAACTTTCAGAGCGTGCGATACTGAGCCTTGAATCACCAATCATGCGTGTGACGGCGCCGGATACTGTCTATCCGTTCACACAGGCAGAAGGCATATGGCTTCCGAACAAGGATGATATCATCGAACGTGCGAAACAAGTATTGGACTTTTAATCAGCAAAGGAGGAAATACTGTGGCATTTGAATTCAAACTGCCGGATATCGGTGAAGGTATCCATGAAGGTGAAATCGTCAAGTGGTTCATAGGTGAAGGCGATGAAATCAAAGAGGACGACGTACTTGCAGAAGTGCAGAATGACAAGGCGGTTGTTGAAATCCCATCCCCAGTGGATGGTACGATCAAGAAACTGCATGTTGAAGAAGGTACAGTGACAACTGTAGGGGAGACGATCGTTACGATCGACGATGGCTCCGAAGATTCCGGTGAAGAAGAACCGGCAAAAGAGGACAAGGAAGAGAAGAAAGAAGAATCTTCCGAGCAGAAGGAAGAAAAAGAAGCAGAAGATGAAACGGAAGAAAAGCCAAAAGAGGAAGCTTCCGAAGAGGAAGAGGACTCCAAGGATTCCGGCAAGGGCAAATCAGATGAACGTATCATCGCGATGCCATCTGTACGCAAGTTTGCACGCGATAATGATGTCGACATCAACGAAGTATCCGGCAGTGGCAAGAACGGCCGTGTGCTTAAAGAAGATATCGAAGCATTCATGAACGGTGAACAGACTTCCACGGATTCTGAAGAGGAAGCGGAAGCATCCGAAGAGCAGGATGAAGGCAAGCAGGAGAAACAGGTTGCACCTGAAGGCGACTTCCCTGAAACACGCGAAAAGATGAGCGGCATGAGAAAAGCGATTGCGAAGGCAATGGTGAACTCCAAGCAGACATCCCCTCACGTGACGCATCTTGATGAAGTCGAAGTTCAGGCCCTATGGGACCACAGGAAGAAATTCAAGGGTGTTGCAGAAGAGCAGGGCATTAAGCTCACATTCCTCCCTTACGTTGTGAAGGCCCTTGTGTCAATGCTCAAGAAATATCCTGAGTTCAACACATCAATCGATAATGAAACATTTGAAGTTATCCAGAAACATTATTATAATGTGGGTATTGCTGCGGATACAGAACGCGGACTTGTCGTGCCTGTCGTGAAGCATGCCGACAAGAAATCCATGTTTGAAATCTCCGATGAAATCAACAATCTTGCTGTAAAAGCACGTGATGGCAAGCTGTCAGGCGAAGAGATGAAAGGCGGATCCATGACGATTTCAAATCTTGGTTCTGCAGGTGGACAATGGTTCACTCCTGTCATCAACCAGCCGGAAGTTGCGATTCTCGGCATCGGCCGTATCGAACAGAAGGCCATTGTCAGAGATGGGGAAATCGTTGCAGCACCTGTGCTTGCCCTGTCACTCAGCTATGACCACAGACAGATTGATGGAATGACAGCACAGAACGCCCTGAACCATGTTAAACGTTTGCTTAACAATCCAGAATTACTATTAATGGAGGGATAATTACAGATGGTAGTTGGAGATTTTCCTATTGAAACCGATACAATTGTAGTTGGCGCCGGCCCAGGAGGCTATGTTGCAGCAATCCGTGCAGCACAGCTCGGCCAGAAAGTGACGATCGTAGAGAAGGATGTTCTTGGCGGTGTATGTCTGAATGTCGGATGTATTCCTTCCAAGGCCATGATCTCTTCTTCCCACCGTTTCCACCAGGCCCAGGACTCTGAAGACATGGGGGTCATCACCGAAGGTGTCAAACTTGATTTTTCAAAAGTGCAATCCTTCAAGGAGAGCGTAGTCAAAAAGCTCACTGGCGGTGTGGAAAGCCTGCTCAAAGGAAACAAGGTTGAAATCGTCAAAGGCGAAGCGTACTTCGTTGACGAGAACAAAATGAAAGTCATGGATGAGAAGCAGTCCCAGACTTATGAATTCAAAAATGCAATCATCGCTACAGGTTCCCGTCCGATCGAGATTCCTGGCTTCAAATTCGGTGAACGTGTTCTGGATTCCACAGGTGCACTTGCACTTGAAGAAAAGCCGGAAAAACTCGTCGTCATCGGTGGCGGCTACATCGGTTCCGAGCTGGGTACAGCCTATGCAAACTTCGGCACTGAAGTAACGATTCTTGAAGGCGCGAAAGATATTCTTGGCGGATTCGAAAAACAGATGACGCAGCTTGTCAAAAAGAAACTCAAGAAAAAAGGCGTGACCATCGAAACAGAGGCGATGGCCAAAGAAGCCGAAGAGACGGAAGACGGCGTCAAGGTGACTTATGAAGTCAAAGGCGAAACGAAAGAGATCGAAGCGGACTATGTGCTCGTCACAGTCGGCCGCCGCCCGAATACGGACGAACTTGGTCTCGAAGAAATCGGCGTAAAAATGACGGACAAAGGCATTGTCGAAGTCGACAAGCAGTCCAGGACTTCCGTGAAGAACATCTTTGCAATCGGCGACATCGTCCCAGGTCTTCCACTTGCCCACAAAGCAAGCTACGAAGGCAAAGTGGCGGCAGAAGCGATTGCCGGAGAAAAATCCGAAGTCGACTACCTCGGCATGCCGGCTGTCTGCTTCACCGAGCCTGAACTTGCAACTGTAGGCTACAACGAGGCGGATGCCAAAGAAGCTGGATTCGAAGTGAAGACTGGCAAATTCCCATTCGCGGCGAACGGCCGTGCACTGGGTCTCAATGAAACCGACGGTTTCGTCAAACTGGTTTCACGCAAAGAAGACGGCTTGCTTCTTGGTGCCCAGGTGGCAGGTACAGGTGCTTCCGACATCATCGCTGAACTCGGTCTTGCAGTAGAGACCGGCATGACGGCGGAGGACATCGCCCTCACAATCCATGCCCACCCGACACTTGGAGAGATTCCAATGGAAGCGGCAGACGTTGTGCTCGGCAAACCGATCCACACTATGTAATAGGACTGACCATGGGCGCCCGGATGGGCGCCCTTTCTTTATTTTTGACAGATAGGAGTCTGAGTATGGAAGAATACAGCTATCCGATAGATGTCGACTGGACAACAGATGAAATCATCGATGTCGTCGCATTCTTCGAGGCCATTGAAAAAGCTTACGACGAGGGCATCGTCGCGTCGGAACTGAAAGGGAAGTACCACAATTTCAAGACGGTTGTTCCCGGAAAGGCCGAGGAGAAGACCATTTTCAGGGAATTCAAATCAAACAGTGGCCTCGAGTCCTACCCGGCGGTCAAACTGCTCAAGGATGCCGATGATAACGATGTCATCAGAATATAGACCTGTACACCAAGCCTGTTCCCAGCCGGGGGCAGGTTTTTTCTGAAGTAATGAAAATATCAGACATTGCAGATGTCACTGAGTGTTCCGGGTGTGCCTGGGATGGTTCGGTCGGCATAATCAATCCAGCCACATATACCGCTCAGAGTTGATTAAAATATCGACGGTAGGGTATTATTCAAAATGAGGACATAATATCTGGGAGGTTAACATGGCTAGAAAAAATTACACACAAACAGTAGAACCTGTCAGCCGGATTGCTGAAAAGATTTTTGGGTGGCTGGCCTGGCTCGGCCTGCTTGCGATTACCGCTTTGCTTCTATTCTTTTCACTGGTCACCATGAACGATCCTGCATTCGTTGATAATCTGAGACAGCAGCTTGAGACGGAATTCCAGAACTTGGCACAGCAGGGTCAGGATCTGGGGGCAGCTCCGGGGGAGATTGCCAACATGGCAGTCGGCTGGCTGAATAACGTCTGGATGATTGCCCTTTATCTTGCGATACCGTTGATTCTCGGGCTTTTCGGACTATTGACGATGCGCCGCAGAATACTTGCCGGATTCCTGCTCCTTATTGCAGGGATTCTGACTGCACCACTGATTGCATTCGTCATCACTGGACTGATTCCGCTATTCTTCGTCATTGCAGCGATTCTTCTGTTCGTCAGAAAAGATCGTGTCATCACCCATGATGACGACATGGAGCCGCTTGACGACAGAAGAGATGCCACCGAACGCCGTGGAGATGGCATCCAGAATGACAGACGTGGCGCACCAGTTGATGATGCAGCATACGATCGTCGCCGTGATATGGAAAGGGACCTGGAAGACAATCAGGTGAACCGCCGTGGAGACGATCCTGTCAGAAGGTATGAAGAGGACCGTGAAAAACAGCGGCATGCGGATGAAATTGATGAGAGGCAGCGTACCGGAAGGGACGATGACCTGGAAAAGACACGGACATTCCGTAGCCTGGACGATAGTGACAGAGGCGACCGTTCAGGTGTCGTCGCCCGCGATGCACAGTCGGACAGGGAAGGTGAATATGGTTCACGTGGTGAAGACCAAGACCGCTATGTCGACCGCAACATCGATTCACAGGAGACGACGGAACCGGTCATAGAAGAAGAGTATGCACGCCGGGGTGGTATCGGTGCTGAAAGGGATGATGGCAGCGAAATCACATCGGATGATGAATCAGTGAATCGCCGTGGAGAGGATTACGACTACGGTGCAACGAGAGAGCGACGGGATAATGTCAACCGCCGCAACAATGACACTCTGTAATTGAATGATATGGCTTCAGCCCCGGCTCCACGAGCCGGGGCTTTAATTTTTATTCTGAACTCCCTTCATTTGTAACCGGTTTCATTCAAATATGCCAATGGCTCCAGCCATGCAATTGTAAAAATATAATTTCAAAGATTCTAAAAATTTTAATAAAATCTCTAGGCTATTCCCACTTTATCTGTTAAGATACTTTCTATAGTTTCAAGCATTATCCAATGAGGAGGGAAAGTGAATGAATGGTTTGGCAAGACTGAGTCAATTCATAGGGAGTACGTTTGGCATCTGGGTCATCATTTTTGCGATCCTGTCATTTGTTCTGCCAGGAGGATTTACATGGATAGCACCATACATAAACCTGCTGCTCGGCATCATCATGTTCGGCATGGGTCTGACACTCAGGCTTACGGACTTCAAAAGGGTGCTGAAAGCACCGAAACTGGTCTTCATCGTCGTACTGTCACAGTACACGATCATGCCACTGTTGGCACTCGGGCTGGTCGTACTCTTCCAGTTGCCGCCTGAAATTGCGGTCGGTGTCATCCTGGTCGGGTGTACACCTGGAGGAACGTCATCGAATGTCATGACTTTCCTGGCAAAAGGGAATACGGCACTGTCGGTGACAGCAACTGCGGTATCTACGGTCCTTGCACCGGTCCTGACACCTGCGCTTACACTGCTGCTCGCAAGTGCGTGGCTTCCGGTGTCATTCATGGATCTCTTTATCTCGATCATCCAGATTGTACTGGTTCCGATTGCACTCGGCCTGGCGGTGAGGATGCTGCTCGGCGATCGTGTTGAAAAGGGCATTTCCATTCTGCCGCTCATCTCCGTGGTCGGCATCGTCGGTGTCGTCGCAGCGGTCGTATCGAACAATACGGAGGCAATCATGCAGTCCGGACTCCTGATCTTCGGCGTGGTCATACTGCACAATGTGCTTGGCTACCTCGTGGGATTCGGCCTGGCCAAAGTGCTGCGTTTCGATCTTGCCGACCAGAAGGCGGTATCGATTGAAGTCGGCATGCAGAATTCAGGGCTCGCAGCGGCATTGTCCGCAGCACACTTCTCACCGCTCTCCGCCGTGCCGGCTGCATTGTTCAGCGTATGGCACAATATTTCCGGCTCCATGGTCGCAACGTGGATGAGCAAATATCGTGAAGATGAGACAGGAGCAGAATCAGTCAAAAATGAAGAAGTACATGTATAATGAGTCATAATCATGAAAGGTGGTTTTTGAATGTCAACAGAAGGAAAGACTAAAAAGGATCTTCGCATCAAAAGCAAAGTGTATACGGAAAGTGACGTAAAGGCACCGAACAGGGCAATGCTCCGTGCTGTCGGACTGACAGATGAAAGCTTCACAAAGCCGCAGATCGGCATCGCCAGCACATGGGCCGAGGTGACACCATGCAACCTCCATCTGAACGACCTCGCAAAAGAGGCGAAGGCGGGCGCGGCAGAAGCGGGCGGCGTGCCGCTCCAGTTCAACACGATCACCGTGTCAGATGGGATTTCCATGGGGACGCAGGGCATGCGCTATTCCCTGCCATCACGCGACCTGATCGCCGACTCCATCGAAACGGTCGTAGGGGCCGAGAATCTGGATGGACTTGTGGCCATCGGTGCATGCGACAAGAACATCCCGGGCTGTGCGATTGCGATCGCCAATGCGGAAGTGCCGGCGGTATTCGTCTATGGTGGCACAATTGCACCGGGCCAGCATAGAGGCCGCGACATCGACCTGGTCAGCGTTTTTGAAGGCGTCGGCAAGCTGAACGCTGGTGAAATCGATGAAAAGGAACTGAACCAGATCGAATGCAATGCATGCCCAGGAGCTGGAGCATGTGGCGGAATGTATACTGCCAACACCATGGCATCGGCAATGGAGGCGCTCGGTCTGAGCCTGCCCGGCAGTGCATCAAATCCGGCCGAATCACAGGCGAAAGCTGAAGATGTCAAAGCTGCGGGTGAAGCGGTCTACAAGCTGCTCGAGGAAGGCATCTATCCGAAGGACATCATGACCGAGAAGGCATTTGAGAATGCCATCACAGTCGTCATGGCACTGGGCGGATCGACGAATGCGATTCTGCACCTCCTCGCCATCGCGCATGCGGCGGAAGTGGATCTGACAATCGACGATTTCAACCGCATCCAGGAGAAGGTGCCGCACCTGGCAGACCTGAAACCGAGCGGCCGCTATGTCATGCAGGACCTCTACAAGGCTGGCGGCGTGCAGGGCGTCATGAAGATGCTGCATAGGGAAGGTTATCTCCATGGGGACTGCATCACGGTGACCGGCAAGACAGTGGCTGAAAATCTTGAAGAAGTGGAGGATCTTGTGGATGGTCAGGATGTCATCATGCCGTTCGACAATCCCAAACGTGCCGATGGCCCGCTCATCGTCCTGAAAGGAAACCTGTCACCGACAGGTGCAGTGGCGAAGGTCTCCGGTGTGAAAGTTGCCCGTCATGAAGGCCCGGCCAGGGTGTTCGACAATGAGAAGGAGGCGTCCGATGCCGTATTGGCCAATGAAATCAATGAAGGGGACGTCCTCGTAATCCGCTATGTCGGACCGAAGGGCGGGCCGGGCATGCCGGAGATGCTCTCCATTTCCAGCCTCCTCGTCGGCAAAGGTCTCGGCGAGAAGGTCGCACTGCTCACAGACGGCCGCTTCTCCGGAGGCACGCACGGGCTCGTCGTCGGCCACATTTCACCTGAAGCGCAAAGTGGGGGACCGATCGCTTTCCTCAAGGAAGGGGATATGGTGACGATCGACTCCACGAAGAAGGAGATATCCTGTGATGTATCCGAAGAAGAGATGGACAGGCGCCGTGGCGAGTGGGAAGCGCCGCCCCTCTACAAAAAAGGTGTGCTCGGCAAATATGCGCACAATGTAACCTGTTCCTCAGAAGGTGCAGTGACGGATTACCTCACCAAATAGAACATGCATGCACGGCATAATCATGCCGTGCATTTTTTATTTTGAGGCATATATGGGGCAATTAGAAATAAATCAGAAAAAATATTTTATTTTTAGAAACCTTGACATGACAGTAATGTAACCGTTTACATTTTCAGAAATATTAGATAATTTAAAATTATTTAGAAACAGGTGGTTGATTTCTTTCTTCAAACGTTATAAGATTACTTTCAATATCACATATCAGAAATGTCAGATAAATATAAATCACAGAAAAACGACGAGGGGAACGTAGATGAAAGACAAGTCGATTACCAGAGACCCGGGATGCTGGAAACCGGGATTGACGCTTTCTTCTATCTCGACCCTGAGTGCCGGACTGAAAGATTGAGTAGGCTCGGCCGGGTGGATGACACCCGTTACCAAAACGGACTTTTTTATAAGTCCATAAGGCATGCTTCGCAAGAAGCATGCAAAACTGGGTGGTACCGTGAAATAGCTCTTTTCGCCCCATGACATGCTCGCAGTCCGACTGGGAGTAGAACGTGGGGGAAAAGGGCTATTTTTTTATAACAGAAGCAAATACAGATGATCTTGCTCAAGATTTACAAGGAGGTAAGTGGTAATGAAAACACAAACTGAAACGCACACACAACCAGTTGAACAGAAACTGAGGACCGGGGCTGACCTTTTCGTCCAGTCACTTGTTGAAGAGAAGGTGGACACAGTATTCGGCTATCCTGGTGGGGCAGTGCTGCCGATCTATGATGCACTATATCGGGCGGATGCTCCGTTTCAGCATATTCTATGCAGGCACGAACAGGGCCTCATCCATGCTGCTGAAGGCTACGCAAGGGTAACAGGCAAACCTGGTGTCGTCATTGCCACTTCAGGACCGGGGGCAACCAACCTGATTACAGGCATCACGGACGCAATGATGGATTCACTGCCGGTCGTCGTATTCACCGGACAGGTGTCAACTGCAGTCATCGGCTCCGATGCTTTCCAGGAAGCGGATGTAATCGGCCTGACAACTCCGATAACGAAGCATAATTATCAGGTGACGGATATCAAGGACCTGCCGCGGATAACCAGAGAAGCGTTCCACATCGCTACGACAGGCCGGCCGGGACCGGTTGTCGTCGATATTCCGAAGAACATCGCCCAGGAGATCACGGACAAGACATTCGATACTTCATTCCATCTTCCGGGATACCAGCCGACGGTCAAGCCGAATCCGCTGCAGATCAGAAGACTCGCCGAAGCGCTTGCGAAAGCGAAGAAACCGGTACTTCTTGCCGGTGCAGGTGTCCATTTTGCAGATGCTTCTGAGGAACTCAAGGCTTTCGCCGAAAAGTTCGAACTGCCGGTCACGACGACACTGCTCGGACTTGGCAGCTTCCCGGGAGGGCACGAACAGGCGCTCGGCATGGCCGGAATGCACGGCTCCTACAGTGCGAACATGGCCATCTATGAAGCCGACCTGCTGATCAACATCGGTGCAAGGTTTGATGACCGGCTGACAGGTGCCATACAGCACTTTGCACCGGAAGCGGCAGTCGCACATATCGATATAGATCCTGCTGAAATCGGCAAGAACATCGAGACGAAGATCCCGGTAGTCGGTGATGCCAAGGAAGCATTGACGGCATTGCTCGATATCGATATCGAATGCACAGACCATTCCAGCTGGAGTGAGGAAACGATGAACAATAAGAAGGAGTACCCATTCTGGTTCGAACGGTCCGATGATCTGATTTCACCCCAATGGCTGATCGAATCGGTCCACCGCGAAACGGACGGGCATGCGATCGTCACAACGGATGTCGGTCAGCACCAGATGTGGGCGGCACAGTTCTACCAGTTCAATTCGCCGCACAAATGGGTGACGTCCGGCGGGCTCGGCACGATGGGCTTCGGCCTTCCGGCGGCAATCGGCGCACAGCTTGGCCGCCCGGAAGAGACGGTGGTAGCCATTGTCGGAGATGGCGGCTTCCAGATGACCATGCAGGAGATGGCGGTCGTCAAGCAGCATAACCTGCCGATCAAGGTCATCATCGTCAACAATGAAGCACTTGGCATGGTGAGGCAGTGGCAGGAGAAGTTTTATGAGGAACGCTACTCCGCTTCACTGATGACCGAGAATCCGGATTTCATCAAACTTGCTGAAGGCTTCGGGGTCAAGGGCATCCGGGTTTCAAAGGAAACCGATGTACCGTCCGTCATCAAGGAGGTCTTCCAGCATGACGGCCCGGTGCTTGTGGATGCCAGAGTGCAGAAGCTCGACAAAGTATTCCCGATGGTCGCTCCGGGCAAGGGAAACCATGAAATGATAGGGGTGAAACAATGCGAAGAATAATTACAGCCACCGTCCAGAACTCGAGTGGCGTGCTGAACAGGATTACCGGCATGCTGTCGAAGCGGGCTTTCAATATAGAAAGCATCACAGTCGGCACAACCGAAATAGAAGGAATATCCAAGATGACCTTCGTAGTGGAAATACCGGATGCAAACAAGATCGAACAGCTCACAAAGCAGCTGAATAAGCAGATCGATGTATTGAAAGTAAATGACATCACCGAAAAGGCCATTGTCCAAAGGGAACTTGCACTGATCAAGGTGGGCAGTACAAGTGCCTCCCGGGCAGAGATCCAAGGAGTCATCGAACCGTTCAGGGCACGCGTCCTGGATGTATCGAGGGACAGCCTGGTGATAGAAGTGACAGGCAAACCGGATAAGATCGAGGCACTCATCGATCTGCTCCATCCGTACGGCATCAAGGACATGACACGGACAGGGGTGACGGCTTTCCCTCGAGGAAAGCAGCCCAGGCAGGTCCAGGAGTTCACACTAAGCGTATAGCATTAAAACAAAAAATAAATTCACACAAATGAGAGGAAGATTATAATGACTAAAGTATTCTATGACAAAGACATCAACAAAGAGGCGCTCCAAGGAAAGAAAATCGCAATCGTCGGCTACGGCTCCCAAGGACATGCACACGCCCAGAACTTGCGTGACAGCGGATACGAGGTCGTAGTCGGACTCAGACCAGGGAAATCCCATGACAAGGCCAAAGAGGATGGTTTCGAAGTGAAGGCAGTTGCTGATGCAGTCGCTGAAGCGGATGTCACAATGGTGCTGCTGCCGGATGAAAATCAGCCGAAGGTATATGAAGAAAGCATCAAGGACAACATGAAACCGAACAGTGCCCTCGCTTTCGCACATGGGTTCAACATCCACTTCAACCAGGTGGTGCCAAGAGAAGATGTCGACGTATTCCTTGTCGCTCCAAAAGGACCTGGCCACCTCGTAAGAAGAACGTATGAAGAGGAAGCCGGCGTGCCAGCACTATACGGCATCTTCCAGGATGTCTCCGGCAAAGCGACCGATGTTGCTATGGCATACGCTGCGGGCATCGGTGCTGCAAGAGCAGGGGTGCTTGAGACTTCATTCCAGGAAGAGACTGAAACGGATCTCTTCGGAGAACAGGCTGTATTATGCGGTGGTCTGACAAGCCTCGTAAAAGCAGGATTCGAAACATTGACGGAAGCCGGATACCAGCCTGAAGTGGCGTACTTCGAGTGTCTGCATGAAATGAAGCTCATCGTCGACCTCATGTATGAAGGCG
Source organism: Salinicoccus sp. Bachu38 (assembly GCF_038561955.2). Classification (NCBI taxonomy): domain Bacteria; kingdom Bacillati; phylum Bacillota; class Bacilli; order Caryophanales; family Staphylococcaceae; genus Salinicoccus; species Salinicoccus bachuensis. Next base: position 916,369 of record NZ_CP138333.2, read on the forward strand.
GCATGGAGAACATGAGATATTCCATCTCCGACACTGCACAGTGGGGTGACTTCGTATCCGGACCACGCGTCGTGAATGATGAAACGAAGGCACGCATGAAAGACGTTCTGACAGAGATCCAGAACGGCAAGTTCGCCAAAGGCTGGATCCTTGAAAACCAGGCGGGACGTCCACAGTTCAATGCAATCAACAATAACGAATACAACCATCCGATTACAAAAGTCGGACAGGACCTGCGTGATCTGATGCCATTCGTCAAGCAGCCTGTCAATGACAAAAAGAAAGAAGGGAAAGTCCATGTCACGAATTAGGATATTTGATACGACCCTTCGGGATGGGGAGCAATCCCCAGGCGTGAATCTGAATAAGATGGAGAAACTTGAAATCGCAAAGCAGCTTGAGCGCCTTGGCGTGGATGTCATGGAGGCCGGCTTTCCAGCCGCCTCCGAAGGTGACTTCCAAGCAGTCAAGCTGATTGCGGATACTATCAGTAATGTTTCAGTAACAGCACTTGCCCGGACGAGAGTAGAGGATATCGATCGTGCCTATGAGGCTTTGAAAAATACACCCCACCCAAGAATCCATATTTTCCTGGCAACGTCCCCGATCCATATGACATACAAGCTGAAGATGACACCGGAACAGGTGATCCAGCAGTCGGTGGACATGGTGAAGTATGCAAAGGAGAAGTTCGAGGAAGTGGAATGGTCCGCAGAAGACGCGACCCGGTCGGAGTGGCCGTTTTTGGCACAGGTGATCGAGCAGGTCATCGATGCAGGGGCGACGGTCGTCAACCTTCCGGATACGGTAGGCTACACGACGCCCGATGAATACGGAAAGATGTTCAAGTATATGAAGGAAAACATTCCGAACATCAATCGCGTCGACCTGTCATGCCACTGCCATAACGACCTTGGGATGGCTGCAGCCAATACGATTGCCGCCATTGAGAATGGCGCGACCCAGGTCGAAGGTACCATCAATGGCATCGGCGAGCGTGCAGGGAATGTGGCACTTGAGGAAGTTGCGATTGCGCTGAAAATACGCAGCGACCGCTACAATTACGAAACAGGCCTGAAGCTCAATGAAATCAAACGCTCCAGTGACCTCGTAGCGAAACTTACCGGCATGTATGTGCAGGCGAACAAGGCGATTGTCGGCCGAAATGCATATGCACACGAATCCGGAATCCATCAGGATGGCGTGCTGAAGAATGCCGAGACATATGAAATCATCACACCAGAGCTTGTGGGCGTGTCATCCAACACACTGTTCATGGGCAAGCACTCTGGCCGTCATGCATTCAAGGACAAGGTCAAGGCCTTCGGTGTGGAAATGACGGATGATGAAGTCAAGTCGGCGTTCAAGAATTTCAAGACGCTCACCGACCATAAGCGGGAAGTGACGGATGACGACATCTATACACTGATCATGGAGGTCAAGACGGATCAGTCCGCCATGAACAAATATACGCTTGAGACATTCCAGGTCAATTATGGAACACAGAATATCACAACTGCCACAGTGGCACTCAACACTCCGGACGGTGAGACTGTCCAGACGGCCGCTACGGGAAATGGCAGTGTCGAAGCACTGTACCGTACCATTTCCGAACTGATCAACTACGACCAGAAACTGCTAGACTATCAGATCAATTCGGTCGGCGGCGGAAAGGATGCACTTGCAGAATCCCATGTACAGCTCTCTGTTGAAGGCGAGACGGTCAATGGACGGGGCACGGCACAGGATGTCATCGAAGCTTCGGCAAATGCATATATCAATGCGGTCAACAGGTACATCCTGAAAACCCAGGCAGAAAAAGAAGAGGTAGTTAATAGATAAAGTGAGATGGAGGGGTTCAAAATGAGAAAGCAAGTGATCCTGTTACCCGGTGACGGGGTTGGTCGGGAGATCATGGAAGGCGCAAAAGCAGTACTGAACGCCATAGCAAGTGAATACAATCATGAATTCATCGTCCATGAACATGCGATAGGCGGCGACGCCATCGACCGATATGACACACCATTGCCGGAGGATACGGTCAAAGCGTGCAAGAACGCGGATGCGATACTCCTCGGAGCTGTAGGCGGTCCGAAATGGGACGGTATGCCTGCTGGCAAAAGGCCTGAAAAAGGGCTGCTCGGCATCCGCAAGTCGCTTGGCCTTTTCGCGAACCTGCGGCCGGTGCAGGGGTTCGGCCCACTTGTCCATGCCTCTCCACTCAAAACCGAGCTTGTCGATGGCTGCGACATCCTCATTGTCCGTGAACTGACCGGAGGCCTTTATTTCGGGAAGCCGAGCGGACGGAGTGCCGATGGTGAAGAAGTCGTCGATACGCTGCGCTATACCCGGAGCGAAATCGAACGGATCGTGGAGAAAGGTTTCGAAGCTGCCCGGATGAGGAGTGGCAAGCTGACATCCGTCGATAAGGCGAATGTCCTTGAATCGAGCCGCATGTGGAGGGAAGTCGTCGATGAAAAGGCGAAGGACTATCCGGATGTGACGGTGGAACACCAGCTCGTCGATTCGGCAGCAATGAAACTGATCACAAACCCGAAGCAGTTCGATGTCATCGTCACTGAAAACCTGTTTGGCGACATTCTCAGTGATGAGGCCTCCGTACTCACCGGTTCGCTCGGAATGCTGCCCTCAGCAAGCCTGCGTACAGATGGTGTCGGCCTCTACGAACCGGTCCATGGATCGGCGCCGGATATTGCCGGGGAAGGCATAGTCAATCCGCTCGGCATGATTCTCTCCACCGCGATGATGCTCAAGTATTCATTCGGAATGGAAGAGGAGGCGGCCGAGATTGAACGGGCCGTCACAGAATGTCTCGAAGATGGGTATCATACACGCGATCTTGACGTAAAAGGCGGCAAGGTCGTCGGGACGGATGAGATGGTCAAACGGATCATTGACAATCTGTCCACGAAAAGTATTTCAAATGCAATCTGCAGCTCTTATATGTAAGGAAAAGGTGTGTCGGATATGGGAAAAGGAAAAACAGTAATTGAAAAAATCTGGGAAACTCACGTTGTCCATAGCCAGGAAGAGAAGCCGGACCTGATCTATATCGATCAGCATCTTGTGCACGAAGTGACTTCTCCCCAGGCATTTGAAGGACTCAGGCTCAAAAACCGCAAAGTGCGGCGTCCGGATCTGACATATGCCACTATGGACCACAATGTTCCGACGAGGAACAGGGAAGTCATCAAGGATGAAATCTCCAAAACTCAGATGGAGACATTGAGGAGGAACTGTGAGGAGTTCGGCATCACACTTGCTGACATGCACCACCCGGACCAGGGCATCGTACACGTCATCGGGCCTCAGCTCGGTCTGACCCAGCCGGGCAAGACGATCGTGTGCGGAGACAGCCATACCTCTACACATGGTGCTTTTGGAGCACTCGCTTTCGGCATCGGCACAAGTGAAGTCGAGCATGTACTGGCGACACAGACATTGATGCAGAGCCGCCCTAAGACGATGAACGTCAAGGTCAACGGCAATCTGCCTGCCGGAGTGACGGCAAAGGATCTTATCCTTGCCATCATCGCAAAATTCGGCGTCAAATTCGGGACCGGCCATGTCATCGAGTATACCGGAGAAGCGATCCGGAACCTGTCGATGGAAGGACGGATGACCGTCTGCAACATGTCGATCGAAGGCGGTGCACGTGCAGGGCTGATCAGCCCCGATGAAACGACCGTAGAATTTTTACGCGGCCGGGAATATGTACCGGAAGGTGAAGCCTTCGACCGTAAGGCAGCCGAGTGGCTCGAACTGGCTTCGGACGAAGATGCCGAATACGATATGACGCTTGAAATCGACGCAGAGGAAGTTGAACCGCAGGTATCATGGGGAACGAACCCGAGCATGGTCGTCCCGATCAGTGGCATGACACCTTCTGTCGATTCAGTCGACAACAAGGATGAAGTCAGCCGGGCCCTCCAGTACATGGGGCTCGAGGAGAACCAGCCGATCACTTCAATCGAAGTCGATCACGTATTCATCGGTTCCTGTACGAATTCAAGGCTCCCCGATCTGGTGAATGCCGCGAACATCGTCAAAGGACACAAGGTGAAGGATGGCGTGCGGGCAATCGTCGTTCCGGGTTCATTCAGCGTCAAACTTCAGGCGGAAGAGCTTGGCATTGATGAAATATTCAAGGATGCCGGTTTCGAATGGCGGGAATCCGGATGCAGCATGTGCCTTGCGATGAATGATGATGTCGTGCCGGCCGGAGGACGTTGCGCCTCCACTTCCAACCGGAACTTCGAGGGACGGCAGGGAAGCGGTGCACGCACCCACCTTGTCAGTCCGGAAATGGCAGCAGTGGCTGCAATAGAAGGCAATTTTACAGACGTCAGAAAATTCCAGGCCGGAGTGCCGAGTTAGGAGGAGAGCAGATGGAAGCGATCAAAGAACATACTGGGAAGGTCTTCCCGCTTGACCGCAGCAATGTGGATACGGACCAGATCATCCCCAAGCAATTTCTGAAGCGTGTGGAACGGACGGGTTTCGGCCAGTTCGTCTTCCACAACTGGCGCTTTGATGACGATGGAAATCCAAAGCCGGATTTCGAACTGGACAGCCCACGCTACAATGATGCATCCATTCTTATCGCCGGAGAAAACTTTGGGTGCGGCTCCTCCAGGGAGCATGCACCCTGGGCGCTGCTCGATTTCGGCTTCAAGGTCATTATTGCACCAAGTTTTGCCGATATATTCTACAACAATGCATTCAAGAACGGCATCATCCTGATCAAGGCGGATGAAGGACAGATTGAAGAATGGATGGAGCAGGCGAAGGATGGTACATTCCACCTGCATGTCGACCTTGAAAACCAGACGATTTCAGATGATGGAAAGCGTGTCCCATTCGATATTCCGTCCTACCATAAGGAGAAGCTCCTGAACGGATGGGACGACATCGCACTGACACTGCTGCTCGACGACAAGATCAGGGAATACGAGGAGAAGCAGGCTGCGAGAGCCTGAATCCTCATCAGAACAGGGATTAATCAAAAACATAGATTACATCCAAATAAATCATTCAAGGAGTGTGACCACATGGGGATTTCCTAACTGGTGGATTAGTCCATGACGCCTGGAAGCGTTTGGATCATATTGTCCATCACACACCGTTACGTACGTCAGCTACATTGGACCAGCGCACAAAGAAAAATGTCTATTTCAAAATGGAGAACCAGCAGAAGACCGGTGCCTTCAAATTCAGGGGAGCAAGCTACAAACTCATGCGTCTGACGCAGGAACAGCTGGCATGCGGGGTAATCACCGCCTCTGCGGGCAATCATGCACAGGGACTGGCTTTGGCAGCCCATAAGCTCGGAGTAAAAGCGACGATCTACATGGCTGAGTCGACACCTGAAGCGAAAGTCCAGGCAACGAGAGGGTATGGCGCCAATGTCGTACTTACAGGAGAAAGTTTCCAGGAGGCCTACGAAGCATCACTTGAACATCAGAAAAAATGCGGTGCAACTTTTGTCCATCCTTTCGACGATTATGACATCATGGCCGGACAGGGAACGATGGCCCTCGAAATGCTGGAGCAGGAAAGCAGGATCGATACGATCATCGTACCGATCGGCGGCGGCGGACTCATCAGTGGCATCGCAGTCGCAGCGAAATCCCTGGATCCGGATATCAAGGTGATCGGTGTACAGGCAGCATCTGCTGCGGCGATGCACACTGCATATCACCAGGGCGTCGTGGAAAAGCTGGACAAGGTCTCCACCATTGCAGAAGGCATAGCCGTAAAGCAGCCGGGCGAAAAGACACTCCCGATCATCCAGCATTATGTCGATGATGTGGTTACAGTGAGCGAAGCAGAAATTGCAAACGCCATGGTCACTATGCTCGAACGTGGCAAGACATTGGTCGAAGGTGCTGGTGCAGCTGCATTGGCGGGATTATTGTCACATAATGATCAGATAGATTCCAGACATTGTGGAGTAATCGTCAGCGGCGGCAATTTCGACATCGGCAAGATTGCCCATGTCCAGTCGCTCGCAAATCAGTTGAAACCCGAAAAGTCCAACAAGACCCTGGTATTGTAATTGGAATCTGCAGTGTTTTTGGGAATGATTGAGTTAAACCCGTCATCTGGAGAGATGACGGGTTGTTTTATGCCGATATACTGTTCTGCTACACTCTAATATAGACGGACGAGCTCCTGGAGGACAGTTTCGAGCTCTTTGATGAAAATGTCGTCACGGGTGAGCACACTGTTTGAAGGCAGGTATTTCTTGCCGACGAGGAACTCGCCCTTTTTGACGTCCCGCAATCTTATGAGCGCTGATTCAAGATCTTCCTCGCTCATCTCCCTGAGTGGTGTCTTCTCCGGCCTCATATGGTTGAGGGAGACGACATAATCCTCGGGTATGGAACGGATCTCTTCGATCTGGTCGAGCCATCTTTCCGCGACTGCGGCCTTCTCGGGAGATTCATAGATGATGCCATACATGCAGAATGCATGGTCGCCAAAAAGGCCGATCTGGAAATGGGGCATCATCTTGTATCCTTTCGGATTGGTGCTGAAGCTCACCCACGTATCGTCCGGTGGATTGACCTTGCGCCTTGCATGCTTGGCAACGTGTGCGAAATGCTCATCGCCGGTGATCTCTGTCAGGTACTCGCTGAAGTATTCCCCGAGGTTCTCGAGCTTCGGCCGGATGGTTGTCTTGAGTGCGTCCATTCTCGGTTCGAGGCCTTCGATATCGAATACTTTAAAATCGTCTTTGGTAAAATGGTACTTGGGCATTTTACTACTCCTTTCAAATCACTACTTCTATGATAGAATAAGTAATGATGTCAATCAATTATTTGGGGTGGATGCAATGGAAATATACGAGTTTGGACAACGTTTGATAAGGGAGGCTGGAGATTTCGTCCGGCTGCGCATGAAAAAGGATTTCCGTATAGATGCAAAATTGAATCCGAATGATCTTGTGACGGACGTGGACCGCGAGACTGAAACATATATATACGACCGTATACTGGAAAAATACCCTGATCACCATATCATCGGTGAGGAAGGGCATGGCACGGATATCGAAGATACCGAAGGGGTTCTCTGGATCGTGGATCCGATTGACGGGACATTGAATTTTGTGCATCAGCTTCAGAACTTTGCAGTTTCAATCGGCGTCTATATAGATGGCAGACCGCATTGCGGAATGATACTCGATGTAATGAATGACCATCTCTATCACGCGAAGGCAGGGGAGGGGGCATTCAAGGATGACATCCGGCTGGCACCGCTCGAGGATACCGACCTTGCCCATTCCCTCGTCAGCCTGAATTCAAATTGGGTGATCAAGGATGAAATCGGACCGGCCTTCACAAAAGTAGTCAAAGAAGCACGCAGTACACGCTCATACGGATCTGCGGCACTCGATTTGGCATTCACCGCAACAGGGATAGTAAGTGCGACACTCTTCTATCGCCTGCACCCATGGGACTATGCTGCGGGAATGATCATCATTTCGGAAGTCGGGGGCAGAACGACGAATCTGCTGGGTGAAGAGATCGATATATTGAAAAAGGATAGCATATTGGCAGGAAACCGGGCGCTGCATGGAGAGCTTGTGGAATATTTCGATTCCGATGAATCGTTCATTGCAGCTCACAGGCGCGCGCATGGTGAAAAATAATAGATTCTCTCTTTATGGTCCAGCTTCTTGAAGTTGGACCGTATTATTTTTTGCAGAGTATACTCCGAAACGGAAATCCGCAGATGGTCGATGATGTCCCGGCGCTTGTAGTTCTCTCCCGGGAACAGTCGGTCGAACTGTGTGAAATAGTCCCTGGCGATGATCTGGACCGCTTCGACCTGCCCACAGACATCGCATTTTCCTATACTGCCTCCGATGGTCTGCCAACCGAAGGCATGGCACCGTCTGCATTTTATGCCCCGGCGGAAGTTTCCGGCATTGATGGAAAGGGGCACCCGCACCTTGAGCATCATGTCGAGGCGGGGCGATGGTTCTTTTTTCTGATTACGGCGGAATGTTCGATGGCTTTCAGATAGTAGGGCAGATTACGTTCTTCAAGAAAAAGGTCCGACCGTTTCCCCTTCAACTGGAACCCATCGTTCATCATGACATACTTTAATATGATGGGACGCTGATATGTGCCGGCATCAATCAGCTGGTCACGGAACATTTCAAATATCTGCCTGCTGCGGTTAAGATCGAGGACTGCTTCGTGGTTGCTGCTGCACAGGATGTTGAACGGATTGATGTAATGCTCGCCTTCAAGATCATGAAGTATGAACAGATAGTAGCAGTAGTCGGTCACGATCAGGACGTTCACTATTTCGGCCTTCCTGTCGACGAGCACCTCGGCGTGCCAGTGGATACGCATGTTTGTCGTCTTTATTTTCATCAGGTGGTGTTCGAACTGCGCTTCCAGTTTCTCCGTCCTCTGCATCGCTTCATATTCGTTTGTTTCATCGTCCGAAAACGGCAGTCTGTTATATAGGAATTCGTAGACTTTCAATCGGTCGGGCTTCTCTCTCATGGCGCATCTCCTTTGGTTTGATGCCTTCATTGTCGAACATCGGAAGCTGCAGGTCAAAGTACCGAAATCGGAAAAATGACATGAAAAAACAGGATAAAACGGAGAATTGGAATATTGTTCCCCATTTATCCTGCTTCGATTGCGCAACTATCTGAAATCTGCAGTCCTATAGCCAGCCGTTTTCCCGATATTTCTTCTTCAGGGTGAAGCCTGTGCCAAATATCGCAATGAATACGAGGACGGAGACGACTGCCATAAGCGGCATCGCTTCAGCGATGAAGACGGAAAATGCGATCATCATCAGGACTGCAAGCACAGCAAGTACACCAAATATGGCTTTAGATCTTTTTGGTTCCATGGGCTACGATCCTTTCGAAAGTCATGTTTGCGCCATTATACCATAAACGGCGCCATATTACACCCGGGCTGTGGAATACATAGTGGAAAAACACACGGGTTTCATGTTATAATAAACAGGTTGTGAAATAGCGATTCTAAAAACGAAGGGAAAGTCTTGATGAATTTAAGAAATGATATCCGTAATATCGCAATCATTGCGCACGTTGACCACGGAAAAACGACATTGGTGGATGAACTGCTCAAGCAATCTGGCATGTTCAGGGAAAATGAGCATGTCGCAGAACGTGCAATGGATTCAAACGATATTGAACGTGAACGCGGGATTACGATCCTCGCAAAAAATACAGCACTTGCCTATAAAGATACAAGAATCAATATCCTGGATACACCAGGACATGCCGACTTCGGTGGTGAAGTCGAGCGTATCATGAAAATGGTGGATGGTGTCATCCTCGTCGTGGATGCCTATGAAGGGACGATGCCGCAGACGCGCTTCGTACTGAAAAAGGCACTGGAACAGGACTTGAAACCACTCGTTGTCGTCAATAAGATTGACAAGGACACTGCCCGTCCGGAATCGGTCATCGACGAAGTGCTGGAGCTCTTCATCGAGCTTGATGCCAATGATGAACAGCTGGAATTCCCGGTTGCCTATGCTTCTGCCATCAATGGTACAGCGAGCCTCGAGATGGATCAGCAGGATGAGAACATGGAGTCGATCTTCGAAATGATCATCGAACATGTCCCGGCACCTGTTGACAACAGCAGTGAGCCACTCCAGTTCCAGGTAGCACTCCTCGACTACAATGACTATGTCGGAAGAATCGGCATCGGCCGTGTCTTCAGGGGTGAGATGAAAGTCGGCGATCAGGTTTCACTGATCAAGATCGACGGTACAGTCAAGAATTTCAGGGTAACCAAAATGTTCGGTTACTTCGGTCTGAACCGCGTCGACATCGACTATGCCAAAGCGGGCGACCTCATCGCACTGAGCGGCATGGAGGACATCAACGTGGGAGAGACGGTCACGCCGGTGGATACGCCGGAAGCCCTGCCGGTCCTCCACATCGATGAACCGACGCTGCAGATGACCTTCTCTGTGAACAATTCACCGTTTGCGGGCAAGGAAGGTAAATATGTCACTGCACGCAAGATTGAAGAGAGACTCGAACAGCAGCTTGAAACGGACGTTTCGTTGAAAGTGGATCCGACGGATCAGCCGGATGCATGGAAAGTCTCAGGCAGGGGCGAACTCCACCTGTCCATACTGATCGAAAACCTGAGACGTGAAGGATTTGAGCTGCAGGTGTCCAAGCCTGAGGTCATCATCAAGGAAGTCGATGGTGTGAAGTGCGAGCCTTTCGAACGTGTCCAGATTGATGTGCCTGAAGAGAATACCGGCAGCGTCATTGAGTCCCTTGGGCAGCGCAAAGGTGAAATGGTCGACATGTCCAATACGGGCAATGGCCAGACACGCATCATCTTCCATGTACCTGCACGCGGCCTGATCGGTTACCGTACCGAGTTCATGTCCATGACAAGGGGATATGGTATACTGAACCATACATTCGAGGACTACAGGCCTGTCATCCGGGAGCGCATCGGCGGCAGACGCAATGGTGTGCTCGTCTCCATCGACAAGGGGGCGGCATCGACCTATTCGATCCTGCAGCTTGAGGGGCGTGGCACGAACTTCATGGAACCGGGGACAGAAGTCTACGAAGGCATGATCGTCGGAGAAAACTCCAGGGACAATGACCTTACAGTCAACATCACCAAGGTGAAGGCGGCAAACAACATCCGTTCTGCAACGAAGGAACAGACCACTACGATGAAAAAACCGCGCTCTTTGACACTTGAAGAGGCGCTTGAATTCATCAATGAGGATGAGCTGGTGGAAGTGACGCCTGAAACCGTCCGTCTCAGAAAGAAGATCCTCGGCAAGAGCGAAAGAGAAAAATCACAGAAGAAAGAAAAGTTTAAACTTGAAGCGGAGTGAGTCTAATTGTTTCTCCCTGATCTGATGAGTGTAAATGTTACGGAACGCCTGACGTTCTTTGGCAGGATATTCGGTCTGGATACCAATCCCCAGGCGGGGATGTGGTATCTGTTCCTGACCATATTCGTCCTTTCCATCATCGTCTATAACCTTGGCTTTGCCCGCAAAATCAAGCTGTGGCAGAACGTGATCATTTACATCGTCATGTTTTTCGGCTGTGTGATGCTGACATTCTTCGGTGCATTTCTGCCAGTGGCGGAAAGCCTGGTCGTCGCAGCCATCTTTCTGGCGCTGTATCGATTCAGACTCCATCAGGAACGCAAGGCTGGAAACATCAAAACTTCCGAAAAATAGAAAATAAGCTGCTCATCCTCCGGATGAGCAGCTTATTTTTGTGCGGGACGACTATTCAAATGCGATGCCGCTGACATGTTCGAGCCGTTCTTCGATTTCCCCGTCGCCGATGACGAGTACGTCAATGAATCCGTCATCATACAGCCGCTTGCCGTCCTGGCTGAAATGCGCATAGAACTTATGCCGCTGGTTGTATGGAAGGATCGTTGTGTTCCCATCATGTGTGAAGGTGATCATGGCGTCTTCGCCACGCTCGGGCTCCGTATATTCAAGGAATGGCTTCAGGCAGATGACGAAAGTGCCATCAAGCAGTTCCTGCTTCTTGAATTTCTTTTCCGACTTCAGTGTAGGCGGCTTTGTCGTGCCCTCTATGATCTGCCTGCTCCACTCCCTGGAGTCGGAAAACTCAATCTGTTCTTCATCGCCGTCGTTGGCCAGTACCTTGTCAAGTTCCTCTTTACGGTCATCGAAGATCCAGGTGGATGGATCGAGTGTGATTTGAAAACGCACGTTACCCATAATCTGTATAATCATATTTATTCTCTCCTTACCCCGTAATTATAACAGACTTATATATGATAAATAAATCCTCTTTGCTGTTTTCATACGCTTGTCTTTGCTTGCTTTTTTACGGTCGGTGATATAAAATTTTATAGAGAGTTTATAGAAAGGGGTTATTTCGTGTCCACATTAGATGAATTGAGTAAACAGGCTTATGAGCAGCTGGAGAAAGATGCAGAAAAGATAGTCCAGCTGATCAAAGTGCAGATGGACAATTTGACGATGCCCCAATGCCCAGTCTATGAAGAAGTATTGGACACACAGATGTTTGGGCTTTCTAAAGAAGTTCATTTTGCTGCCAGGCTTGGCCTGATCGACCCGGAAGATGGGCGTGCGCTTCTGGAGAAACTGGAAAAGGAAGTATCCAAAGTACACGATGCATATATGGAAGATGAAAAATTCGAGTCTAAAGAAATGTGATCTTTAGACTTTTTTTAAATGAGGCGGTTCTTTGTCATTTATAAAAGATTTCTTTAATTACGTAAGGACATATTCGAGATATGTCGATTTCACCATTGTGATTACATATGTACTGCTCAGTCTGATCGGACTTGTCATGATCTACAGTGCCAGCATGGTGATGGCGTCAAGAAGCACGGGCATCACCGGAGGAAATCCGGAACATTTCTACATACGGCAGCTGGTCTCCATATTCCTCGGCTTCACCGTCGTGTTCATCATGGCGTACTTCATGTCGGGTGAATTCCTGAGGAACAAGTACTTCCAGATTGCCGCGACGGGAGGGATCTTCATCCTTCTCGTCTTCACGGCATTCTTCGGCACCGAGGTGAACGGTGAGCGGAACTGGATCCGCCTGGCGGGGTTCAACTTCCAGACTTCCGAGTTCTTCAAGATTGTGACGATCCTTTACCTGTCCTATATATACGACCGCAAAAAGGACCGACTGAAGCAGCTGGAAGGGGGGCATCTCGTACCCCTTGCCTTCATCGGATTCTGTACAATGATCGTCATTTCCAATGACTTTGGCACAGGTCTTGTCATCACAGGCATCATTGCCGGCATATTCATCTATTCCGGCATTTCGATCCGGTTCCTCGCCAAAGTCGGGGGCGCTCTGGCAGTCGCTGCCGGTGCAGTGGGGATCATCATCTACCTGATCAAAGGAAGCATCCTTTCCCCGCACCAGCAGGCCCGTATCGATACGTTCCTGCATCCCTTCAATGACCCGACGGGAACCGGCTACCAGCTGACCAATGCGCTGGTCTCCATTTCCCATGGCGGCGTATTCGGTAACGGCCTTGGCAACGGGGTGATGAAGCTCGGCTATCTGCCGGAGCCGCACACCGATTTCATATTTGCCGTCATCGCCGAAGAACTGGGACTGATCGGTGTGGTCTTCATACTGTGCCTGTACCTCATCATCGTCATCAAGGCACTCAGGTATGCAGCAGTTTCACAGGACATGTTCTATCGGCTGATCTGCATCGGTGTGGCCATATACATCTCCTTCCAGCTCTTCATAAACCTGGGTGGCATTTCGAAACTCATTCCGCTTACAGGGGTGCCATTGCCACTGCTCAGCTATGGCGGCTCGTCATTCCTGAGCATCTCGATTGCTGTCGGTCTGCTGATCATCGCAGCCAAACATGTCAAAAAATCAAAAGCATTGGGCCGTACGTGAACCGGGTATCTCTGATACCCGGTTTTTTCAATGTCCGAGCCCCTCCATTTTGCATCCCTCAGAACATACGGAAATCATTTTCAGATTCCTTCATAAAGTATGAATAAGCATTTTAATTATTAATATTATTGTATATTTTTTGAATATTTATTATAATTGATAATTATAGCAAAGGAGGAACACTATGAATAAGATCAATAAGTTGCTCGTCGCCAACAGGGGAGAAATCGCAATCCGCATTTTCCGGGCGTGTACAGAGCTCGATATTACGACTGTGGCGATCTATAGTAATGAAGACAAAGGTGCTTTACATAGATATAAAGCAGATGAAGCTTACCTTGTCGGCGAAGACCTTTCACCGACGGAAAGCTACTTGAATATAGAAGCGATCATCAAGGTCGCGAAGAACGCAGGAGTGGACGCAATCCATCCAGGTTACGGTTTCCTGAGTGAAAATATGGAATTCGCAAGACGCTGCGAAGAGGAGGGCATCATCTTCATCGGTCCTGAACTGCGCCATCTGGACATGTTCGGAGACAAGGTGAAGGCCCGTGAGACGGCAGTTTCTACAGGTCTGCCCGTCATTCCCGGCACGGATGGGGCGGTCCAGTCATTCGAGGAAGTGGAGGCATTCATTGAAAAGCATGGATTTCCGATCATCATCAAAGCCATTTCCGGCGGTGGCGGCAAGGGCATGCGCATCGTCGATGAGGAGGACGACCTCAGGGACAGCTACGATCGTGCGAAAAGTGAGGCATCCAAATCATTCGGCAACAGTGAGGTGTATCTCGAGAAGTTCATCGACAGGCCTAAGCATATAGAAGTCCAGATCCTCGGAGATACCGAAGGGAACATCCTTCACCTCTATGAGCGTGACTGTTCAGTGCAGAGACGTCATCAGAAAGTGGTTGAGGTTGCACCTTCCGTGGGACTCTCCGATGAACTGCGCCTGGAAATCTGCGAAGCGGCCAAGGACATGGCCCAGCAGGTCGGATATGTCAATGCAGGCACGGTCGAGTTCCTGGTGGCGAATGATGAATTCTTCTTCATCGAAGTCAATCCGCGTGTACAGGTCGAGCACACGATCACCGAGATGGTCACTGGCATCGACATTGTAAAGACGCAGATCCAGATTGCCGACGGCAATACGCTGTTCGGTGAAGTCATCAATCTGCCGCAGCAGGAGAATGTCCCTCTGATGGGCTATGCGGTACAGTGCCGTATCACGACGGAAGATCCTTTGAACGACTTCATGCCGGACACGGGTGAAATCATGGCCTACCGTTCAAGCGGCGGCTTCGGCGTCCGCCTGGATGCCGGAGACGGCTTCCAGGGCGCGGTCATCTCCCCGTACTATGATTCCCTGCTTGTAAAACTGTCGACCCATGGCCTGACATACAAGGATGCGAATGAAAAGATGATCCGGAGCCTGAAGGAGATGCGTATCCGCGGCATCAAGACAAACCTCCAGTTCCTGACCAATGTCATCAGTGACAAGGATTTCCAAAAAGGCGACTATTCGACGAAGTTCATCGATACGACACCTTCCCTGTTCGAATTCGAGAAGCCGAAGGACCGGGGAACGAAGACGCTGGAATACATTTCCACAATTACAGTAAACGGCTTCCCGGGTGTCGAGAAGCGTCAGAAGCCGCATTTCGATCCGCCAAGAATGCCGGACTATGAACCGGTCATCGAAGACGGGACGAAGCAGATACTCGAACGCGAAGGTCCGGAAGGCCTGTCGAAATGGCTGAAGGCACAGGATGATGCACTGATTACAGATACGACGATGCGTGACGCGCACCAGTCCCTTCTGACTACACGTATCCGTACCTATGACATGAAGAAGATTGCACCTTATACGGCCCATGACCTCAAAGATGCCTTCTCGCTTGAGATGTGGGGCGGGGCGACATTCGATGTGGCCTACAACTTCCTGAAGGAGGACCCTTGGAGAAGGCTCGAAGTGCTCCGCAAGGAGATTCCGAACGTGCTCTTCCAGATGCTGCTTCGGGCATCCAACGCGGTCGGCTATAAGAACTATCCGGACAATGTCGTCGAAAAATTTGTCCAGGAGAGTGCTGATGCCGGCATCGACGTATTCAGGATATTCGATTCCCTCAACTGGATGGAAGCGATGAAGCAGCCGATTGAAGCGGTGCTGAAGACGGGCAAGGTGGCAGAAGGTGCGATCTGCTATACGGGGGACATCCTTGACCCGAAACGTTCCGATGTCTATACGATCGAATACTACAAGAAGATGGCGAAAGCACTCGAGGCGGAAGGTGTTCACATCCTGGCGATCAAGGATATGGCCGGTCTCCTGAAACCTCAGGCAGCATATGAACTGATTGGTGAGCTGAAGGCGACGGTGGACATTCCGATCCACCTCCATACGCATGATACAAGCGGAAATGGTGTGCTGATGTACCATAAGGCCATCGAAGCAGGGGTGGACGTCGTGGATACCGCCCTTGGGGCACTGAGCGGCCTGACATCGCAGCCGAGTGCCAACAGCCTCTACTATGCACAGAGTGGGCAGAAGCGCCAGGTGCGTGCCGACATAGACGGCCTGGAGCGCCTCAGCGAGTATTGGGAGGATGTCAGAAAGTACTATGTGGACTTCGAAAGTGACATCAAGAGTCCGAATACTGAAATCTACAAGCATGAAATGCCGGGTGGCCAGTATTCCAATCTGTTCAGCCAGGCGAAGTCCCTCGGTCTTGGAGACCGCTATGGTGAAGTGAAGAAGATGTACCAGAAAGTGAACATGCTGTTCGGCGACATCGTCAAAGTGACACCTTCCTCCAAGGTCGTCGGTGACATGGCCCTGTTCATGGTGCAGAATGACCTCGATGAAGAGAGTGTCATCGAACGCGGCGAGCATCTGGACTTCCCGGATTCCGTTGTGAGCTTCTTCAAGGGAGAAATCGGCAAACCGGTCACAGGATTCAATACAGAATTGCAGAAAGTGGTTCTGAAGGGCAGTGAGCCATTGACCGAGCGTGCTGGAAAAGTGCTCGAGCCGATCGATTTCGATGCACTCAAAGAGGAGATGTCGGTATTCTGCGAACACAAGATCACTGACAAGGATGTGCTGTCCTATGCACTCTATCCAAAAGTGTTCAAGGAATTCATCGCTACGAACAACAAATTCGGCAACGTCGAAGTGCTGGATACACCGACATTCCTTTTCGGCATGAGAAAGAACGAAGTGCTTGAAATCGAGATTGACAAGGGCAAGACCCTGATCGTCAATCTGCTTTCCATCGGACACGTCCATGATGATGGTTTCCGTTGGATGTACTTCGAACTGAACGGCTTCCCTAGGAAAGTCTACATCAATGATGAAAGTGTCGAATCCGCAACAGCAAGATTAAGAAAGGCGGACCCGACAGCAATCGGCGATATCGGCGCGCAGATGCCGGGTACGGTGAGTACTATAAAGTACAAAGCGGGCGACACATTCAAGAAGGGCGAAGTCATCATCATTACCGAAGCCATGAAAATGGAGAACTCGGTCAAGGCGCCATTCGATGGAAAGGTATCCGAAGTATTTGTGGATGCCGGCGACAAGGTCCAATCGATGGATCTCATGATGACCGTGGAAAAGGCATAAAAAATAAACCCACACTTGGTGTGGGTTTATTTATTTGGCTCTCGA
This sequence comes from Salinicoccus sp. Bachu38, assembly GCF_038561955.2. NCBI lineage: Bacteria > Bacillati > Bacillota > Bacilli > Caryophanales > Staphylococcaceae > Salinicoccus > Salinicoccus bachuensis. Next base: position 933,495 of record NZ_CP138333.2, read on the forward strand.
CAGCAGGAGGATGAAGTAGCACAGCAGCCCGAACAGCAGGGTGATGAACAGTGCATGGAGCAGGGCAATGAAGATGTTGACGAGTGTAAGAACACTCAGCATGCCTGTCAGCGCCTGCAGCAGTACGAGCACGAATGCAATCATCCAGCCATACCTCAGTATCCTGTACTGGCTGTAATTTTTAAGGACATGGATCAGAATGATGAAGATCCAGATTACGATGAGGCCTGCGAGCACCCGGTGGCTCATCTGTACCCACTGGTAGAAGTTCCCTGCCCACAACTGGCCCGGGCCGCAATGCGGCCAGTCCAGGCAGGCCAGTGAGGAGTCTGTATGTCTGACAAGGGCGCCACTGTAGACCACGAGATAGATGTAGATGGTCAGAAATATCGTGTGATACCTCAGATAGGGTCTGATGATGAGCTCCTGTGCTTCAAACTTCTGGTCGACTTCGAATACGAGCAGTGTAAGCAGGAAGACAGCAGCAAAACTGATCAGTGAGATGCCGAAATGCGCAGCGAGTATGAAATCATTCTGTCCCCACATGACGGCCCCTGCACCAATCAGCGCCTGTGCGAGTATGAAGCCGATGCTCATTGCGACAAGAAAGCGCGTTTCCTTCTTATGGGAGAGCAGCTTCAGTGAAAGCCAGCTCACCACGCCGACGAGTATGATGGCCAGACCCGAGACGCCCCGGTGGGCGAGTTCGATTATGGTTTCTATCGGCCACGAACTGGGGATGACTTGTCCATGGCACAGGGGCCATGATTGTCCGCAGCCATCCGCCGAACCTGTCTTGGTTACCAGGGCGCCACCGATCTGTACGAAAATCATCATGAGTGTCGTGATGACGGCCAATATCTTTAAATTTTTATACAATGGTAACACCTCAATAGTTCTTATACTGTATGTAGTCATAGAATACCAATATATATGAAAGGACGGGTCCCGGCAATCATCAATATGCTGGATTACCCTTAACAATTCCTGAATATATGGTAGAATCTAAATGTACAACAAACAACTATTCCCAGTATAAATCACATGGGGATTGAGATTGTGGCACATTAATGAACAATTTTTGAACAATATAAAATGTAACGATTTTATTTCAGAAATGTATAGTAAATGTGTCATTTTTAATTTATTATTATTTGTAAATGTGTTTGTGGTGAAAGGAGGCGTATGGATGCAAAGTGATGTATATGGGAATGATGTGCATCATGACAGTAAGGGAATCACCTTCAAGGCAGTGAAGACACTGGTCAAGGATGGTATCATCAAGTCAAACCTGATTCCGGCTTTTGCCGCAGGTTTTCTTGCTGTAATGTACCACAACCAATCTTTCTTCTCCAATGTTCCACTTCTGCTGATGATGGTTGTGGCAACCGGGCTTGTCATAGGCGGCGTTGCAGCACTGAACAACTACTATGATCGCGATATCGATTCCGTGATGGCGTCGAAACAGGCGAGGCCGAGTGTGGATGGTACTTTCTCCGGGCGGGATATCCTGCTGATCGGCTACAGCTTTCTGATCATCGGAGAGATGCTGCTGTTTTCAATCAACCCGACAGCCGGCACATTGGGACTGATTGCCGCTTTCGGCTATGCAGTGGTCTACTCGATATTCGCGAAACGCCATCTGCTGTCGAATACGATCATCGGTGCAATTCCCGGAGCTATGCCGCCGCTTATCGGCTGGGCCGTGATTGACCCGAATCTTCATATTCTCGCCTGGGCGATGTTCATCGTAATGTTCTTGTGGCAACCACCACACTTCTACGCATTGGCAATCAGGCGGAGTGATGAATACAGCGAGGCAGGAGTGCCTATGCTTCCTTCCGTGAAAGGGAATCACCGCACGAGAATATCAATTGTCTTCTGGGTGGCACTGCTTCTCTTTACCCCGATCATAATGACGGAACTTGGAACATGGTTCGTGATTCTGGCAACAGCATTGAACATACTATGGCTTGTCATTTCTTTCAACAAGTTCCGTCCGGTCGAAGATGATAACCGTCATGCCGGCAAGGTGTTCGTCTTCTCGTTAAATTACATTATTATATTCTTTGTAATGATTATCGTTGCTGGTCTATTAGGGAATTTCTAAAGCTTAAGAATGAAAGAGAGGTCTATTTAAATGAAAAATCGTTGGATGAATGCCAAATGGCTTGGACTCATCACCCTCCTGGCTGTATTTGCTTCAGGCTGTGGCAAGAATCATCTCAGCACTTTGAAGCCAGCTGGTGAAGTTGGACAGGAACAGTTCAATCTGATGCTGCTTTCCATTATCATAATGGTGTTTGTGGTGATAGTTGTCTCCATCATCTTTACTGTAGCAGTAGTCAAAAGTCGCAGAAAGAACTTGGGTGAAGATTTTGAGCCCAAGGACGTTGCCGGAAACCATACATTAGAAATAATCTGGACTGCGATTCCGATTCTTTTACTTATCATCCTCGCCGTACCAACCATCTACCTGACATTCAAACAGGCGGATACCCAGGCGATGGAAAATGAAGAAGGTGGAGTGAACAACGAAGAGACAGTCATCAATGTGACGGCCAACCAATACTGGTGGGAATTCGAATATCCGAATGAAGAAGTCGTCACTTCACAGGAACTCGTCGTTCCTACCGACAAGAAAGTATACTTCAATCTCAAAGGCGCAGATGTGAAACACTCATTCTGGGTGCCTGCAGCCGGCGGCAAGCTGGATACCAACGTCGATGGAATCAACAGTTTCTACCTTGAATTCAATGACGAAGATGCACAGGATTCCAACCGTCTGTTCTATGGTAAATGTGCGGAGCTCTGCGGCCCGTCACACGCACTGATGGACTTCAAGGTCAAAGCATTGCCTGAAGAGGAATATGACCAGTGGCTTGCAGACATGAAGAACATCGAAGAGCCTGTACAGGCATCTGCAGAAGATGCAGCAGAAGGTCAGGAAATCTTCAACAATTCATGTATCGGCTGTCACGCAGTCACTCCAAACGGTGCAGGTGCACAAGGTCCCAACCTCACGAACTTCGGAGACCGTGACCTGATTGCGGGCTATATGGAACATAATGAGGAGAACCTGGTCAACTGGATCAAGGATCCTGAATCCTACAAACCGGATAACAACATGACAGGTCAATACGACCTGACAGACGAGGAAATCGACGCTGTCGCTGCCTACCTGATGGAACTTAAGGTCGAGGAAGGCGCAGGCGATGTAGAAACGTTAAGGGAAAGCGCTGAAGAAGGCGCTGAAGGTTCTGAAGAAGAATCCTCAGAATCTGAAGAAGGAGGTAACTAGTAATGGCATCCACAGCTAAAAAGCAAGGTGTCGGTTCTGTAATCTGGGAATACCTGACTACAGTAGACCATAAGAAAATAGCAATACTGTACTTGATTGCTGGTGGTTTCTTCTTCGTAGTGGGTGGTATTGAAGCGATGCTGATCAGAATCCAGCTCGCTGTACCAAACAATGACTTCCTCTCTGCAGGACTGTTCAACGAAGTAATCACGATGCATGGTACGACGATGATATTCCTGGCAGCCATGCCGCTGCTGTTTGCATTCATGAACGCGACAGTCCCCCTCCAGATCGGGGCGCGTGACGTTGCCTTTCCATTCCTGAATGCACTTGGTGTCTGGCTGTTCATCTTCGGTGGTATCTTCCTGAACCTTTCATGGTTCCTCGGAGGCGCCCCTGATGCAGGCTGGACAAGCTATGCTTCATTATCAATCGCATCCGCCGGACACGGCATCGACTTTTACGCACTCGGTCTTCAGATCACCGGTGCAGGTACATTAATTTCAGGTATCAACTTTGTAACGACAATCATCAACATGAGGGCACCGGGCATGACATACATGAGAATGCCGCTGATGACATGGACGACGCTCGTGGCTTCAGTACTTATCGTATTTGCATTCCCGCCGCTTACAATCGGCATCTTCCTGCTGATGTTCGACCGCATGTTCGGCTCCAGCTTCTTCCTTGTAGAAACTGGAGGGAACACGATCATCTGGGAGCACCTGTTCTGGATCTTCGGTCATCCGGAAGTATACATTCTGATTCTTCCGGCATTCGGTATCTTCTCAGAAATTTTTGCAACGTTCTCCCGTAAACGTCTGTTCGGTTACTCGGCAATGGTGTTTGCGACTGTACTGATTGGATTCTTCGGATTCATGGTATGGGCACACCACATGTTCACAGTAGGTCTTGGACCGACGGCGAACGCAATCTTTGCGGTGGCCACAATGGCAATCGCCGTACCGACGGGTATCAAGATATTCAACTGGGTCGCCACCGTGTGGGGTGGAAGCATCGAGTTCACGACGCCGATGCTCTACGCACTCGCATTCATCCCTTCGTTTACGATGGGTGGGGTGACAGGTGTTATGCAGGCAGCTGCGCCAGCCGACTACCAGTTCCATGATTCATACTTCATCGTTGCGCACTTCCACTATGTCATCGTGGGTGGGGTAGTGTTCGGCCTTCTGGCAGGACTGCACTACTACTGGCCGCTGATGTTCGGTAACATGCTCAGCGAGAAGCTCGGCAAGATCACATTCGTCATCTTCGTCATTGGCTTCCATACGACATTCCTGATCCAGCACTTCCTTGGTCTATGGGGAATGCCAAGACGTGTATTCACGTATATGGACGGGCAGGGATATAACACCGCAAACATTGTTTCGTCCATCGGGGCACTGCTGATGGCCATTGCCGTAATCATCCTTGTCGTAAACATCGTCATGACACTTGCGAAGAACCAGAGAGTGGGCCGTGATCCATGGGGCGACGGACGTACGCTCGAATGGTCTCTGCCACTTCCGGTACCATACTACAACTTCGCCCAGACACCGCTTGTGCGTGGTCTTGATGCATACTGGATCGAGAAGAAGGCAAACAATGGAAAAATGATGCCGGCAGAATCCCTGGAAGATTTCCATATGCCGAACAACTCGTTCATTCCATTCGTCCTGTCTTTCGGCCTGTTCGTGGCAGCCTTCGGTGCGCTGTACTTCGCATCCGGCAAAGAATGGGCAATCGATGCAGTATCCGATCTGCCGCAGCATCCATGGGCGCCATGGGTACTCATCCTTGGACTGGCAATCACATTCGGTTCAATGATCACACGTTCCCTCAAAGATGACCTCGGGTACTATGTAACAAAAGAAGAAGTGTTAAGAGACCTTGAAGAAGAAGAAGAAAGGAGGGCGAAATAATGGCTCACATGGAATATAATGTACCCAGTGAAAGATGGCCAACACATCCGGAAACAGCGACGATGGAAGGAAAAAACAAGTTTGTCGGCTTCTGGATCTTCCTTGCAGGTGAGACTGCGCTCTTCGCCTCTCTCTTTGCAACATATCTTGCTCTGAAGGATTCAGTACCGTCAGATGACCATCTCCTGGCAGCTGACCTTTTCGCCCTGCCGCTTGCATTCGTCATGACGATGTTCCTTTTGACATCGTCCCTTACAAGCGTCTATGCAGTCTATCATATGAGGAACAACAACTTTGCAAAAATGCAGCTCTGGCTGGGTATTACAGTCCTCCTCGGCCTTGGCTTCCTGGCTCTTGAGATATATGAGTTCATCGAGTATGTCCACCTTGGACATACATTCAGGTCGAGCGCATTCGGAAGTGCATTCTACTTCCTGCTTGGTACCCATGGTGCCCACGTCGCAATCGGCCTTGTATGGATAACACTGCTTATCATCCGTAATGCCAAGCGTGGACTATCCGTGTACACTGCTGCGAAAGTAAACACTGCATCTCTGTACTGGCACTTCATCGACGTTGTGTGGGTCTTCATCTTCACAATAGTTTACTTGCTGGGAGTGTTGTAATATGGCAGAAATCAAACAGGAACCAATATCAAAGAAGAAACTTGAGTATGTACGCCGTGAGCGTACGAGGGAAATGCGCCAGCAGGTCATCTCTTTTGCGCTCATGATTTTCCTTACATTCACTGCTTTCGGACTGGTAGCGATGGACCTGGATGCACAGTTCGTCATTCCGATTGTCATCGGAATGGCATTCATCCAGGTCATACTTCAGTTCTTCTACTTCATGCACATGAAGGATAAGGGACATGAATTCGCAAAGCTGTTCATGCTGACGGGCATGTTCTTCGCCCTGGCGTTTGTTGTAACATTCATCTATATTGTCTGGATCGGCTCTCCGATCTAAGCCAGTATGAAGACCGGCACATTCTGTGCCGGTCTTTGTTTTGTCATCATATTGTCAAGGTCAGCACTTGCCTGATGTCCCACCGGATTCTATACTTGAAGTAAGTGATTTTATAAAGGGATGATTCTAAATGGAAAACTTGTCATCTATATCGATATTCGGATTCATTGCAAACTGGAGTCCCTTCTTTCTGGCCTTCGTCGTCTTCCTGACCGTCGCCTATTTCCTTATAACAAAGAAATGGTATGCGGACTTTGAAGGCGGCCGGCCATTGCGGTATAAGGAGGCCATGGTCTTCCTGGCGAGCATGGTACTGCTTTATGCAATGTACGGATCTCCAGTCGATATTCTGAGCCATATACTGTTCAGCTTCCATATGCTGCAGATGGCTGTCGTATTTCTGCTGATCGCACCGCTCATGTATTTCGCCATACCGGAATATCTGTGGAAGTATTTTGTCGGATTGCCTGTTGTGAAGCAGTTTTTTGCAATCGCAAAAAAACCTCTGATTCCACTGATTCTGTTCAACGGCATCTTCTCGATCTATCATCTGCCGGTCGTACTGGATTTTCTGAAGCAGAGCGGTATGCTGCATTCGGCATTCAACATCCTGCTGTTTGCGCTGGCCCTGCTGATGTTCTACCCGATCTTCAACAGGGTGGAGCCGGAAGAGCGCCATATGGGCGGACTCTTCAAGCTGCTGTATATATTCGGTATCGGTGCACTGCTGACACCGGCATGCGGACTGATCATCTTTGCAGGAGATCCATTGTATCGGACATATACGGATGGCGATGCGTGGCTTGCAGCCATGGAACTGTGCGTGCCTTCCGGTGTGCTGGATGGACTGAAGGGACAGGGCCTCATCTCGGGTCCTGAATACTTTACGAATACGTCCCCGATCATGGACCAGCAGACGGGCGGCATCATCATGAAAGTGCTCCAGGAAGTCTTCTTTGGCTTCATGCTCGGCTATATCTTCTTCAACTGGTATAGAAATGAGCGGAAGGATGAAGACGAGGTCACACGCCGCTCCATTGAGGAAGCACGTCTGCAGAAAGAACTTTTCAACCAATACAGATAAAGAAGTTAGGAGAATTCCACTGTGCATATTTTACCGACTCTCAGTACATTGTTCATCGTGATCAGTGCAATATTCATGGCAATCGGCATTGCCAAAGTGAAGAATGGACAGGTTGAAACACACCGCAAAATGATGACGCTGGCGGCGCTCAGCGCCCTGATATTCTTCGTCATCTATGCATCCAGGACGGTGTTCATCGGAAACACGGCTTTCGGGGGCCCGGACGCCCTGGTGCCGTACTATACGGTATTCCTGATATTCCATATCATACTGGCGACGACTGGTGGCATTCTCGGAGGTGTCCAGGTATACCTCGGACAGAAGGAGAAGCTCGTCAGACACAGAAGGATAGCACCCTGGGCATCGACGATATGGTTTGGTACGGCGATCACAGGTGTGATGGTCTATGTCCTGCTGTACATCCTTTATCCGGGTGGCGAAACCACATCATTGATCAAAGCGATTCTGCAGGGATAGAAATACAAAAAAGAGCGGCTCACAATTTGTGAGCCGCTCTTTTTGATTGGTCGATTAGCTGGTCAGTGCCTTCAGATCCTGGGCAACCGCCCTGATCTTCTGTACCGCGTGATCGACAATACGTTCAGGGAAGTGTTCATCGCTTCCATACTCGATGCCTGTCGGATAGTAGTGCTTGCCCATGTAGGGGTCCATCAGCTGGATGATGGCATTTTTCGCGCCCACATCGCCTTCGACAGCATATCCTGGTACACGCAGGTAGTAGATGCCTTCAGGGACTTCGTATTTATAGTCGAAGGTCATCCGTTCATAGTCCCATGAACCACCAAGGACCAGTCCGTTCTTGTTCATTACATCTTGCAGTATATCCTGAGAAACGAGCATCGTCTCAAGAGTAGAGTTTTCGAAAACCATGAAATTTCCTCCCTAAGCATTTTTCCATTACTTTAATTTTAATCTATTCCTTGCACAGTTGCAAATAGTATTTGAGAACCGAAAATGCTGGTGGATGAAATCGGCATGTATGTGATACTATGAGATGAGAGGTGTTGTATATGGTTACAGAAGCAGAATTGGAAATTCTCGATCAGATCGATGCCTTAAATGAAAAGATAAGGCAGACTGAAGCCTACAGGCATTATTGCAAATACCGGACACTTCTTGAGAAAGACGAGGAAGTGGCAGGACTCATAGATCATTTCACCCGGCTGAAGTCGGATTTTGAAGAGGTGCAGAGGTTTGGGAAATATCATCCCGACTTCAGTACCAAACGGCGGGAAATCAACCAGTTCAAGAAGAAGCTGGACATGCATCCCATCATCATGGAATACAGGAGGGCCGAATACCAGCTGCAGGAGATGCTGGACGAGGTGCTCTACCATGTCAGTACCAGTGTCAGCAGCCATGTCAATGTGGTCAGCAGCAATCCGTTCTTCTCGGTATCTTCGGATTCCGGCGGCTGTGCTACAGGCGGCAGCTGCGGCTGTCAGACGGCAGGCTGAATAATGAAAAAGGTTCCCGCTCCAAATCATGATTTGGAGCGGGAACCTTTTTGCACTTCTAATAGCGTTCTTTCATCAGGTGATGGCTGATGTCCGGATAGTCGGTCACAATTGTGTGTGCACCTTTCTGAATCAGTTCGTCCATCTTATCCATCTCGTTGATCACCCAGTATCCGACTGCGACATTCAGGCTCTGCAGATAGTCGATGAAGCCTTCCTTATCGAGTGGGACATTGTTGTGTCTTGGTGGAATCTGGAAAGTATCGGCTTTCGGGCTGAACAGGTGCTTGAAGCCGGATGCATATGCAACGTAGGCGTTCCTGACCTGGTCTTCGCCCGCCCCAAGTGCGATGTCGTCGCCGGAGTAGAGGTGGAAACGGTCGATCTGTGAATCATAGAAGCTTGTCACAAGAACACGGTCTTCCACACCGAGTTCATCAATCAGACGATAGAGGAGACTTGGAATGAGGCTGCCCTCATATGAATTCGGGTCGTCCTTGATATCGATGTTGATGAGCTTGTCGGGATATTTCTCGATCAGTTCCCTGAGCGTGACGATTTTCGCATCTTCAGAACCCCGGTAGGGATGGCTGCCTTCTGCGTCCCTGAAATGGTAGCCGAAGTCGAGTTCCCTGAGCTCAGCGAGTGTCAGGCTGCTGACGCGGCCGGCGCCGTTGGAAGTGCGGTCGACATATGCATCATGAAAGACCACGATTTCCTCATCCTTTGTCATGCGGATATCGATTTCGAACCCGTCCACATCAAACTTGCTTGCCTTGTCAAAGGCGGCTACCGTATGCTCGGGTGCAAGCCCCAGTCCTCCGCGATGGGCGAAGATGTAGGGGGAGCGGTGTCTGAAGTACGGTTTGATGTCCCTGATTGCGGGGTCGGACGTGACTTTCGTGCCGATCCATAGTCCGCCGACCAGTCCACCTGTGACACCAATTGCGGTCAAAAGGCTTTTAGTACACTTTTTCATAGTTAGTCTGCCTCCAATTATAGTTTCATTTAAAACTTCCCATTTCCATGGTATCATAACTCTATAAAATTTTATAAGGTGGGTTAATATGCTTGAGAAACGCATTGGCATATACATTTATTTTAAACAAAATAAATTCATACGACAATTGAAACGCTACGGCCACCTCATATACGTCAATAAGGAAAAGAAGTACTTATTACTATATATATACGAATCGGACCTCCCTCAAACCATGGAAGCGCTGAATGGCCTGAAGTATGTCAGCGATGTCCTGGTTTCGGAATATCCGAATATCAAGAGGGAATACGGCACCGAGAATTTCGAATCGAAGGACTACCGCGTCATCTGATTTCAGGTCATCGGGGGTATCAGGTTGTTCAGGCGCAATACGCCTGTTATGTACTGGTAGAACTGCTCCCGTTCATAGAAATCCTCCGGATTGCGCGTGGAGAACTCGACTACAGGTAGATCAGCGGCCCTGCACCATTCATGGATCAGAGTGTATTTCCGACCCTCACCTTCCTTGTAGGCGATGCCATGGTGTATAGTATATATGGCCTGGAAATTGCCGCGTACAGGCGACATGATCAGAAGAAAAGTGGATGGACCGTCGGCTGTATGCAGGAATATCCCCTTGTCGATTCTGGCACCATTGTGTCCGATCAGTGCCTCCAGTTCGAACAGGTCGCCGTGGCCCTCTCCGAGCGTGATGAATTTTTGCATGCTTATCAACTCCCATCCATCATTTTAAACTAACCGCGAAAGGAAAGAAAGTGGGCTCGCCATGAGAATAATCAGTGGAAAATACAAATCGAAGAAACTCGCAGCATTGAAGTCGAACGACACCCGTCCCACGACCGACAAGGTCAGGGAGAACATATTCAATATTCTGGGCGATGTGGAGGGGGGCGTCCTCGACCTTTTTGCAGGAAGTGGGGGACTTGGCATCGAAGCATTGAGTCGGGGTGCGACTCATGCTATGTTTATAGATGGCGCAAAAGACGCCATCGCCATAATCAGGGAGAATACCGAAGGTATCGACGAGCCCGTGGAGATCTTCCGCAATGACTACCGGCGTGCACTGAAAGCCATGGCAAAACGTGAAAAAAGGTTCAGCCTGATCTTTCTGGATCCGCCCTATCACAAGGGCATGGTGGGGAAGGCTCTGGGGATGATCGAAGATCTCGACATACTCGAGGACGGCGGACGGATTGTCGTGGAGACCCACAAGGATGAGAAGTACCCGATACATAGTCACGTGAGCATAAAAGATGTGACGTATGGCACCATCCGTGTGAATATACTGACGAAAGGAGGAGGGATATAATGGGTAGGATTGCAGTATGTCCGGGAAGTTTCGATCCCATCACATATGGACATCTTGATATCATTGAACGTACAAGCAAAATATTCGAAACAGTCTATGTCTCTGTTCTGAAAAACTCTTCGAAAGAGGGGCTCTTCACCCCGGAAGAGAGGGTGGAACTGATCAGGCAGGTGACAGAGCGCTACCCGAACGTGGAGGTGAGGAGCTTCAATGGCCTTCTGATCGACTTCTGTGAAGAGGTGGGTGCAGAAGCCATTGTCAGAGGCCTGCGTGCTGTAAGTGACTTTGAATATGAAATGCAGCTCACATCCATGAACCGTAAACTGAACAGTTCCATAGAGACGATATATATGATGACGAACAACAACTATTCATTCATCTCTTCCTCGATTGTAAAAGAGGTTGCAAAGTACGGCGGCAAAATAGAGGATGTTGTACCGCCGCTTGTTGAAGATGCGCTGAAGCGGAAGTTCAATCTGCAATGATGACTGGAGTGTTATAGTCATTCCTTTGGGAGCGGCTGAAGATGTTATGGATGTCCGTTGCCATGACTTCATCCTCAACGTGATGCCGGTTCGTACTGTTGACATTGGTGATGACCGGCAGGTCTTCCGGCAGTGTCTTCAGGAACGACTGTCCCGTAGCGTTCATCGCCAGCACCCTGACAGCATCCTTCATGACGTAGCCGTCCATGCGGGACTTGGTGATATTCAGCAGTATATAGATCATCAGGCGGTTCAGCCGGGTCCAGGTGTATCGCTTGGTCTTGACGCTCCCGATGAACGCACTGTAGGAATGATGGCCCCTTATCTTTGCCAGCAGCCTGTGCTCGATGCCCTCAGTCATCATATAGATCCGGCGAAGGTCTTCAGCCGAACTGCGCTGGATCAGGAGCTTCAGCGTGGCGAACAGATCTTCATTGGAAAGGGGGCCCGCTGCGTTTATGACTTCGGCGAGTTCCCGTGGCATGTATTGTGCAGCAGCTTCCGTCCGGCCTTCGCCCAGAGCTTCACGCAGACTGGTGGCACTGGAGAAGCGGGACTGTGACAGCGTCGTTTCGCTGTACCGGTTTCCGAGCCGTGGAATGGTCAGCGGGATGATTTCCGACCCGAGTGCCTCGATCGCCCGGATATAGGCGAGGCCGAGCGTATTGTTCGCTCCACCGAAGACGTCCGAGCGGATGGATGCATTGATGGCGCGGGGATAGCTGTATCCCTTTTTCATGTACTCCTCCATCCGGGATTGGATATCCCTGTTCTTCAGTTTCGAATGGACAGCCTTGAGCGCCTCGATGTCACCGGATTCGCTGCCGAAGACGATGTGGTCGCTGCCGAGCAGTTCGGCAATGTACACGCCGCCCATTGCGAAATCATCGGCGAAGCTGATGGCGTTCAGGAAGGGCAGCTCCACTACAAGATCCACATGGCGGATGGCGGCTTCAGCACGGGTGAACTTGTCGGTGACGGCAATCTCTCCGCGCTGGGTGAAGCTGCCGGACATGATGGCGATGACGACATCAGCACCCGTCAGCCGTCGTGACGCTTCGATGTGATGGATATGCCCGTTATGGAAGGGATTGTATTCGGTAATCAAAGATGTGATAATCATCATTAAGGGCTCCTTTCTCTTCAATGATATTGTAACAGAAATCGCCTGCGGAATAATGCATGGTGTTAAGAAAAAAACTTGACAGAAAACCTTGTTGAAGGTACAATGTTTTTTGTGCTCATAAGAGGTGAAACTATATGAGATGGTCATTAACACAGCTTAAAAAGTTTAATCAGGAATCAATCGCTGTAAATGAAAAGGTCCAGTTCGGAGAGATCACAGACCGCAAGGATGTAACCTCCATCGAGGAAACTTCTGTAGAGGGAGAAATCCATGTCCGGAATCGCCAGATTTCGGTCGATCTTATGATAGATACAGTGGTTAATATGCTCGATAGCCGTACTTCCGAAGACATAGAAGTACCCCTTCACATCGAATCGAATGAAATATTCGATGAAGAGGCGGGCGAAGACGACGAACTGGCTGAGAATGTTCATCCAGTGACCCACACTTTGGATCTGGAACCCGTGGTCCGTGAACTGATTGTTGTCAACATTCCATTCGTCATCACGAAGAGTGATGAAGTGCTGACCGGCGGCAAGGAATGGTCCGTCATCAGCGAAGAGGAGTTGTCACAGGAGGAAGAGGACGTGGATCCGAGACTGGCAAAGTTGAAATCGCTGCTAGACGACAGTGAGAATAAGGAGGAATAGAAATGGCAGTACCAAAAAGAAGAACCTCAATTACACGCAAAAGAAAACGCCGTACGCATCTGAAGCTTTCAGTGCCTGGTATGGTGGAATGCCCAAACTGTGGAGAAATGAAGCTTTCCCACCGTGTATGTAAAGAATGCGGCAGCTATAAAGGTGAAGATGTCGCAGCAAATTAATTGATGCGATAAGAAAAGTCGCTGGTGGAATCATTCCACCAGCGACTTTTTTGTTTTATGGTGCATGGGCCTAGTTGAGTACATAGCCTTCCGGATACCAGATCAACGGATCTTCGGACATATCGCGCTCGATATCATATTTCAGCGGCTCGAAGCCATGCCTCTCGAAAAATCCACGTGAGTTCTGACGACTGACTGCCTTGATCGGTATGCCATAGCTTTTGGCATATTCGATCATCTTGCTTCCGAATCCGCGGCCCCGATATTTTTCAAGCACTTCGAGCTTCCAGATGACCATATAGTCATGCGGCGGATCGAAGATCGGCGCCTGCTCATCCTCCTTGCGGTACAGGCACATGCGTGCGGCCAGCGTGTCCCCGACATAGATGCCATAGAAGGGGGAGTCGATATCGGCGTCGATCATGTTGCCCTCGAGCTCCTTGACCATCTGGAGTTCCTGTGCACCATATTCACGGAACTTCTTGAAATCTTCTGCTGTCTTGTAATTGATTGCTAAATGTTTCACTTCTGACATTTTACTCTCTCCTTTGATTTCATTATAGTATACATCTTCAAAACCGTTCAATTGTTTTATATGTTTATAATATTTATAATTTGATTAATACCCCCGAAGAAGGAGACGAATTATGGAAATTGAATGTTTGAATTTCGGACAGGATGAATTTACACAACGCTTTACAGATAGAGACCAGGAGACGCTTACATTCTATGAACATCTCTCCTATGACGAGGAGAGTCTGAAGAAGGTATGGGAAAGACCTGCACATGCCCACACGGAGGAACTTGCCGATATCATCGAGGATGAAATGTCGCGCTACGGCCTGAGCGGGGAGCAGCGCGAGAATCTTGAAAGGTTCAGGCAGGGCAACCGGGTGGTCATCGGCGGACAGCAGGCCGGCCTGTTCATGAGCCCAAGCTACATCGTACACAAGATCATCACGCTTCTCGTACTGGTAGAAGAAGTCAGGGAGAACCACGGATATGAGGCGGTCCCCGTGTTCTGGGTAGCGGGAGAGGACCATGATTTCGACGAAGTGAACCATACCCATGTCTATGACAAGACACACAGGAGACGGAGGAAGATTGCCTACAAGCCGAATCTGACTGTGCCGATGAGCCTGGGGTTCTATAAATATGACCGGGAGGACATGAAGGCGACCCTGGATGCGGTCATCCAGGAATGTGGAGATTCAGGATTCCTGAACAACAAGAAGACACGCATCGTCGAGATGATCGACACGCATGAGTACTGGACCGAACTCTTCCATGCGCTTGTCCATGATGTATTCAAGGAAGAGGGACTGCTCATATTCAATGCCCACAGCAGTGCAGTGCGCGCGCTCGAAGTGCCGATGTTCAAGACCATGATAGAACGCCATGAGGAGATCGACCAGGCGTTCAGGAGCGGTCAGGAGGCATTCGGTACCGCATGCAATCTCCCACCGATGATCGAGACGGATACGAATGTCCATCTGTTTACGGGTTCGGAGGAGAACAGGACATTGCTGATGCATGAAGACGGCAGATTCGCCACTGACAAGGGGGCTGTTTCCAAAAAGGAGCTGCTTGGACGGCTGGAGGAAACGCCGGAAACATTCAGCAATAATGTCGTTACACGTCCGCTCATGCAGGAGATGCTCTTCAATACACTCATCTTTGCCGGAGGCGGTGCAGAAGTGAAGTATTGGGGGGAACTCCATGCAGCCTTCCGGGATATGGATGTACCCATGCCGATTATAGTGAAGCGGATGGAAATCATCCATGAGGACATGAGACTGCGCAAACTCATGGACAAATACGATCTTGAAGTCTCTGCAAGGCTTCATGAGGATGTGGAGCATAGGAAGAAGAGCCTGGTCGATGATGCGACGGACGCGTCGTTCCTGAAGGAAGTGGATGAGATACAAGGAAGGCTTGAAAGCGACTATGCGGGAGTGGCGGAAGTGCCCGGCCGCAAGAACCACCGGCACCTGATCGATGCCAACCTGAAAGCGCATCAGAAGCAGTTCGACTATCTGAAGCGGAGGTATCAGCTGGAAGTCAGGCGGACACTCCGGCACCAGCTGAATGATCTGGAAGAGGTGGCAGAACGGATCCTGCCGGGCGGCAGCCTCCAGGAGCGCGTCTACCATCCATGGATGTTTCCTGGAATCGAGTCTTCCACCCTGTCCTACACAACACAGCTCACCATCGTCAAGGGCGTCTAGCCGGAAGACAGCTTTCATTGAATATGAAAGCTGTCTTTTTTTTGGGTCTGGATAATTAAATTCACTGGATAGCATATAATTTGTGGTACAGAGTGGGGAGATGTGGTAAATTATTTGTATAGGCGAGGTGATTGGATGTTCATGGGAGAATTCAAGCATCAGCTCGATGCAAAAGGGCGCTTGATCGTACCAAGCAAGTTCAGGGATGCCCTGAATGGACAGTTCATCATCACCCGGGGCCTTGATCAGTGCCTGTTTGGCTATACATTGGAAGAATGGGCACAGATAGAGAATAGGATGAGTTCCCTGCCACTGACGAAAAAGGATGCCAGAAAGTTCATGAGGATGTTCTTTTCAGGTGCAACCGAAGTTGAAGTGGACAAGCAGGGGAGAATCAATATACCAACGAATTTGAGGGAGTACGCCGACCTGACGAAGGAATGTACGGTCATCGGCGTCTCGCACAGAATTGAAATATGGAGTACAGAAAAGTGGGAGAGTTTCTATGAAGAATCGGAATCCCATTATGAAGATATAGCAGAAGAACTAATTGACTTTGACTTATAGGATGTGAGGATATGTTCAGGCACGACACCGTTCTATTGGAAGAAACAGTGGACGGGCTGAATATCCGTCCAGACGGCATCTATGTCGATGCCACACTCGGTGGCGGAGGGCATAGCGCCTATATCCTTGAACAACTGACAACAGGACACCTGTACGCATTTGATCAGGATAGCTGGGCGATTCAGAACGCACAGGAAAGATTTGAAGGCATTGACACCCTCACGCTCATACATTCCAACTTTGAGCATTTGAAGGAAGAACTCTCCAGCCGGGGGATCACGGGAGTGGATGGCATACTATACGATCTGGGCGTCTCCAGTCCACAGCTGGATATGACCGAAAGGGGATTCAGCCATTCCAAGGAAGCGAGACTCGATATGCGGATGGATCAGAGCCAGTCGCTTGATGCCCATGAGATCGTCAATACATACACTTATGAGCAGCTGGTGGGCATCTTCTTCAGGTATGGTGAAGAGAAGTTCTCGAAAAAGATCGCAAGGGAAATCGAGCGTGTCCGTAGAGAAAAGCCGATAGAAACGACAACTGAGCTGACAGAAATCATAAAATCTCAGATTCCGCATAAATTCAGAAGAACGGGGGGGCACCCTGCCAAGCGTGTTTTCCAGGCACTGAGAATTGCAGTGAATGATGAGCTGGGGGTGTTCGAACGATCCCTCGAGCAGGCCATCGACCTTCTGAACAGGAAGGGCAGAGTATCTGTAATCACATTCCATTCCCTGGAAGACAGGATCTGCAAGCAGATGTTTGTGGAATATGAATCCGGACCTGAACTTCCGCGTAATATGCCTATCATTCCCGAAGCCTACGAGCCCATCCTGAAGCGGGTCAACAAGAAGCCGATCGTTGCAGACGATGCGGCAATAGAAGGCAATCCGCGTGCGCGCAGTGCAAAATTGAGAATCGCAGAGAAACAAAAATAGGGAGTGTTATTATGGCAGTAGAACGCTATCATCAGACCCTGCCGCGTCCACGGACAGAACAGGACCCGGCCCAGGGGACCAGGAAGGCCAGTCGCGTTGTTGGACTCAAGAAATTTGAAACGGTTGTATACTTAATACTGTTTGCAATGATCGCCACAGTGGCGATCTATGTGCTGTCACTGAAGATGGAAGCCTATTCCCTGCAGACGGAGAAGACGCAGATCGAAAGTGAAATAGCGGTCAAGGAAGGCGAAATCAGCGAGCTGAAGACGGAAGTGACCGATCTTGCCTCCTATGACAGGATCTACGAAAAAGCCAATGAACTCGGACTGGATCTGGACAATGGAAATGTAAAGGTTGCTGAGAAGTATGGCAAGGATTAGAATCAGGCTTGGTGAGAAAACTAAAACGCTATCTGTTGGTGCGCTCCTAATCTACCTTGGTATAGGAGTGCTTTTTGTTTGCATATTTTGGCAGTTCAGCTATCTCATGATAAACAAGACGCTGGATGATGAGGACCTGGTGGCCCATGGTCATGACAAGTTCAGCCGGACCGCGGTGAACGAAGGTGAACGGGGGGAGATACTGGACAGGAAAGGTAACGTTCTGGCGAGCGATATGGAAGCGTACCGGTTGGCACTGATTACGGACTCCGACTATCCGAACCATGTGACCGACCCGGAAAAGACTGCCGAAGCGCTTTCTGCCGTCATCGACATGGAAGCCTCCGAAATCCAGAAGCGGATTGAGGAAGGCATCGAAGAGGAAAGGTTCCAGGTGGAACTCGGCAAGGAAGGACGGGATCTGTCCTACAACCAGAAGAATACTTTGGAGGATGCTGAAGTTCCAGGCCTCGTCTTTGTTGCAGAGACGAAGCGCTTCTATCCGAATGGCGACTTTGCCTCCCACCTCATCGGTTATGCTGAAAAGGGTGAAGAGTCGGATGGATTGGGTGGCCAGCTTGGCCTTGAGCGGGCTTATGATGATCTGCTGCAGGGTGAGGACGGTACAACGGACTACACGAAAGACTTGTGGGGCTACATAGTGCCGGGTACTGACACCGTCGAGCCGCCGAAGGACGGGGCGGATATGAAGCTGACCATCGATTCCAATATCCAGCTCTACCTCGAGGATTCCCTCGATACGATGCAGGAGCATTTTGAGCCGGAGGAGCTTTTCGCTGTCGTTGCGGATGCTGAAACCGGTGAGATACTGGCGAGCGGCCAGCGCCCTTCATTCAATCCGAGGACACGGGAAGGATTCGGCAACAGCTGGCTCAACATGCTGTACCAGCATTCATTCGAACCGGGCTCTACATTCAAGGTATTCGGTCTGGCCGCAGCGATTGATGCAGGTGTCTATGACCCGAACGCAACCTATGAATCCGGATCATTCGATGTCAATGGGCATACGATCTATGACTGGGAACAGGAAGGCTGGGGGGAGATCACCTATAACGAAGGCATGCAGTATTCCTCGAACGCCCTGATGATGATACTGCAGGATAAAGTGGGCGAAGATGCGATGCTCGACTACTATCAGAAATTCGGTTTCGGGGAACCGACCGGTTCCGAATTTCCGAATGAGCAGTCCGGCACCATTGCCTGGGATGACGCGCTGCAGCGCAAGACGACTTCGTTCGGACAGACATCGACGGTGACCCCGATCCAGATGATCCAGGGCATGACTGCGATTCTGAATGACGGAAAGATGAAAAAGCCGTATGTGGTCGAATCCATCACGGACAGCGAGACGGGGGAAGTGCTCCATAAGGGCGAGGAATCCGTCGTGCGCCAGGTGATATCGGAAGAAGCCGCCCGGAAGACACAGGAGGAGATCAATACGTTCGTCGGCGGTTCGATGGAAAGGAACCCGCAATACCAGCTGGACGATTACGAGGTTGCCGGGAAATCGGGGACTGCACAGGTGATCGATCCTGAGGGCGGCGGCTACATGGACGGGCCATATGAATTCCTGACATCCTTCATTGGCTATGCGCCGGAAGATGACCCCGAGGTCATCGTCTACTATGGTGTGAAGCTCGCTTCGAAGAACAAGAAGGATACATGGGACATCGGAGTCATGCCGGGCTTCAATCCGCTGATGGAACGGACACTGAAGTATCTGACTGTCGGAGAGTCCGATGAGGGGCAGGAGGCTGAAATCACCGAAGTCGGTGACTACACCGGAAAAACGATGTCAGAAGCCACTCCTGCAGCTGCAGACACGATACAGACCATCGTAATTGGAGATGGGGAAGAGATTATCGACCACCATCCAAAAAATGATAGACTATTACCATATGAAACCTTCTTCGTAAAAACCGAGGGAGAAGCAAGAATGCCTGACCTTACAGGGCTATCCAAGCGGGAGGCAATCATGTTTGGAGCATTCATGGATATGGAGGTATCCACAGATGGCGAAGGATATGTGAAATCACAGTCCATCGCGCCGGGTACCGTACTGGGTGATGAAGAAGCAATCGAATTCACCCTATCATCCAATGATCCAGCAGACTAGAGGAGGACACAATGAACTACTTATTTCTATTTATCGCATTTATCATCACGGCTATTCTGGTGCCGTTGACAATTCCCCTGTTGAAGCGGATGAAGTTTGGACAGTCCATCAGGGCCGAAGGACCACAGAGCCACCAGGTGAAGACGGGTACACCGACGATGGGTGGCCTGACCTACCTCATCCCGGCGATCGTGCTGTCGATCATCACCCTGCCGCTGGTCGATGATGCCTACAAGATGCTGGTCATGGTGATCGTCACTTTGGGGTTTGGACTGATCGGCTTCATAGACGACTATATTATCGTTGTGAAAAAGGACAATAAGGGACTCTCTTCCAAACAGAAGTTCCTGGCCCAGATCGTGGTTTCGGTCATCGTCTATTTCATCATGACCCGGGCGATCCCGGATATCGCAACGGGCATCCATATACCCGGAACGGATTTCGATATTCCGCTCGGTGTGCTGTTTGTCCTGTGGATCGTCTTCTGGCAGGTCGGCTTTTCGAATGCGGTGAACCTGACGGATGGCCTTGACGGCCTGGCTACCGGTCTATCCATCATTGCATTTTCAAGCTTTCTCATCATCGCATGGATGCGCGGGGAAATGGAGATCGTCCTTTTCCTGATGATTCTGATCGGTACGCTGGCAGGATTTCTGGTCTACAACAAATATCCGGCAAAGCTGTTCATGGGCGATACAGGCTCGCTTGCACTGGGAGGCATCATCGCAACCGTCTCCATCATGCTCAATGAAAGCCTGCTGCTCCTCCTGATCGGAATCGTCTTCGTCATAGAGACGGCTTCTGTGATGATACAGGTGGCCTCATACAAGCTGACGGGCAAAAGAATATTCAGGATGACACCGATCCACCACCATTTTGAACTCAGCGGCTGGAGTGAATGGAAAATCGTCATCGTATTCTGGACGGTGGGTGCCATTGCAGGCGCCATCGGTGTACTATTGGGGGCGTTATAGATGGAAACAGCCAGCTTTGAAAATAAGAATGTGATTGTTCTGGGCTATGGCCGGAGCGGACGGAGTGCAGTATCGGCCCTTGCATCACTCGGGGCCAACATCACACTGACGACAAATGAAGTCATCGCCGATGAAAAAATCAGGCAGACGCTCAAAGGATGGGGCGTCGAAATTGTGGACGGCCACCATCCGACGAGTCTCCTGAATGATGCCGGGCTGATCGTCAAAAACCCAGGCATCCCCTATACCATTCCATTCCTTGAAACAGCAGTCGAGCGGGACATCCCGATCATCACCGATGTGGAGCTTGCGTATCATATGTCTCCCGCCCCGATCATCGGAATCACCGGGACGAATGGAAAAACGACGGTGACGCATCTGATCGGCGAAATGCTCGAACGCTCCGGACGCTCTCCCATACTTTGCGGGAACATCGGCTACCCTGCTTCGGAGGCGGTGAGGGAGGCGACGGCACAGGACATCCTGGTCATGGAACTCTCGTCGTTCCAGCTGATGGGAGTAAAGGATTTCTGTCCGGATACTGCAGTGTTCACGAATATCTATGAAGCACATATCGACTATCACGGATCGAGGGAAGCCTATGTCCAGGCAAAAATGAACCTCGTATCCAATATGGACGCATCGCAGACCGTCATCTTCAATGGCAGACAGCGTGAAATGCTGGCAGGTTACTCCGGGCTCTCCGTGGAATATTTTGCGGCGGAAGGTGATTATGAGGCATGCATCAAGGATGGCATGATCGTCCATAAGGGCACCCCGCTGATCCATCTGGATGAAGTGAAGCTGCAGGGTGCCCACAACCATGAAAATATACTGGCAGCCATCCTCGCAGCCAAGAACCATGGTGCAAGTGATGAAGCCATCAGGGAGACCCTGCTGCATTTCGGCAGCATCCCCCACCGCATGGAATACCTCGGAGAGCATGAAGGCGCAGCATACTACAACGACTCGAAGGCGACAAACAACCTGGCGACGACATTTGCGCTGGAAAGCTTCCAGTCTCCTGTAATCTGGATTGCAGGCGGCCTGGACCGTGGCCAGTCCCTGGACGGGCTCATCCCTTTCATGGACAGTGTCACCATGATCATCACGTTCGGTGAGACGAAGGACAAGTTCCAGAATCTCGCGGAGAAGACCGGGAAGGCGGCGGTGCTGGCCGAGCATCCCCATGACGCGGTGATCAAGGCCGCACAGCACGCGAATCCGGGGGATGTGGTCCTGTTCTCGCCGGCCTGTGCCAGCTGGGACCAGTACAAGGATTATGAAGCCAGGGGCGACCATTTCAAAGAAGGATTCAGTACACTCGAAAAATGAAGGAAGGGGATGGGCCGATGACTGAGCGACCGGATGTAGAAGAGATGAAGCAGAAGCTGAAGCGTTCGAAGGAGACGGCCCATGGGCGGTTGGACACCCGACTTGGCGACAGCTCTCCTCCGGAAGGAACAGAAGAAGAATCCAGCGAAGGCCGGACAGTGGATGAAGAGGAGGAAGCCTCCACCTTCCATCAGAAAAAGGCGGATGCAGACCGGCACCTTTACGCTCCGCATCACGACATCGATGAAGAGGAGATAGAAACGTTCTCCCCGAAGGAGAGGGACAAAGAAAAGCCCAGGAACCAGAAAAAGAAGCGCCCCCGGCCAAAGTTCACCCGGGCACACTTCTACCTGCTGCTGCTGATGATGCTGCTCCTTTCCGTCGGAATGCTGATCTGGTATGTCTTCAGCAGTGCCAGTGACGTAAAAAACATAAACATCAACGGCAATGAACTGATCAGTGATGAGGAACTGGAGGAGCGGCTGCAGTTCGGTACGGGTGATAAAATGTTCAGTGCAAACCTGTCCCGGGCAACGGAGAACATCGCCCTGCTGCCTGCTGTCGAAGACGTGGAGATAGACCGTGAATGGTGGAACACCATCAATGTCTCCGTGACCGAATACCGCGCGGTCGGCTATGTGGCCAACGACACCGACTACTATCCGGTGCTGGAAAATGCCCAGGTGCTCCGCGGCTACCCGTCTCCACCCGGTTCGGCACCCATCCTGCACTATTTTGAAGGCCGGGAATTCGACCAGATGGTGGAAAGCCTGAACGAGATAGAGGCAGAAATACGGGAGAGCATTTCAGAAATCTACTACCGGCCATCGGAGAATTCATCCACACGCATCCATATGTTCATGAATGACGGCCAGGAGATTGTAGCCGACTACAGGACCATCAACGAGAAGATGAATTATTATCTGAGCATGCGTGAAGAGATAGGGGATCCGAACGCCGGCATCATCGACCTTGAGATCGGCAGCAGTTTCCTGCCCTATGGCAGCGAGGAAGCTGTAGAAGTGAAGGCAGGCATCTATGAGGCCCCCGTGCAGGCGCAATACATCGAAGATGTGAATCAGGCACTTGCCAATGTGAAGGACAACCTTTCAAATATCGGGGAGGAGGGAGACGGGGAAGAATGATTCCCCGTCTATTTTTATACTGGACTATTCAGCGTAAATAGTTCACAATATAAAAAGTATAATGTAAACTATATGATAGAGACAGCTGAAACAGGCTTGCTAGGAGGCAAATGAGTTGAAGGAACATTATTATGTCGCCCTGGATATCGGTTCCGCGAGTGTAAAGGCGGTCGTTGGTGAGAAATTCCATGATGGTGTCAACATCATTGGCACGGGCCAGACCTTCACGGATGCGATATCCAAAGGGAAGATAAAAGATTTTGATCTGGCGAGAAATGCAATTATAGATACGGTTAAAAAAGCAAAGATCTCATCCGGTGTGGACATCGATGAAGTCTTTTTAAAAATGCCTATTACTGAAACTGAATTCAAGTTCGGAGAAGAGGAACTGCGCTTCGGCGGCAATTCCACTGAAATCAATGGTACGCACATCGAAGACCTTCTTGAAACGCTCAGAGAGCGGGAAGTCCACAGCGACAGGGAAGTCATCACAGTCTATCCCGTCCACTTCAAGGTGGATGACCTCCATGAAGTGATGGATCCGAAGGAAATGATGGCAACACAGTCGCTGTTCGTCCGGGCGGGCATCATCCTGATGAACAGGACGATACTGATGAACGCAGTCAAATGTGTCGAAGATGCAGGCCTGACCGTACTCGACGTCTATTCCGACGCGGTCAACTATCAGCATGTACTGAGCGAGTCCGAAGTAGAGCTTGGCGGCGTGGTCATCGACATCGGTGCAGACCTGACACAGTTCGGCCATTATGAACGCGGCACACTGAAGTATGCAAGCAGCATCCCGGTCGGCGGCAACCATATTACAAATGACCTGTCGGAAGCATTCAACACGACTTTCGAAGCAGCAGAAAAAGCGAAGCAGCAGTACGGCCATGCCTTCTATGACCTCGCATCATCGGAGGATGTCGTCAGGCTGCCGCAGCGGGATGGGGAACCGGATATCGAAGTGACCCCGAAGGACCTTGCGGACATCATCGAAATGAGACTGGAAGAAATGTTCATGACCGTCTTCGAGGCGTTGCAGGAGCAGCGCATCACGAAGGTCAATGGCGGGTTTGTCGTCACGGGGGGCACAGCAAACCTCCTCGGGGTGAAAGAACTCCTCCAGGATCTCGTCTCCGAAAAGATCAGAGTGCATATCCCAAACCAGATGGGTGCACGCAAGCCAGAATTCTCAAGTGTCATTTCCACAGTATCCAGTGGAATTATGTTTGATGAACTCCTTGAGTATGTTACAATTGATAATTATGATACGGAGTCGAAAAATACTGTAGATACAAGCGATGGAGAGGCCTCAGGAAGCTTCTTCACAGGTCTTTTCAACAAACGCAAAGAGCAGAATACCCGCCAGCTGGAATCAGGGGAGACATACAAGTATCCGCCTGAAGAATCCCGCGAGGGGAACCCGGGTGAAGAAGAGTATTCCGACTACGCATATGATGAAGAGCGCTCGGATGAAACAGTCACCCGACGCTCTGAAGAGACACGTCAAGGCGAACAGAAAGACTACCGTGGATATATGAAGAAGCTCTTTAAAAATTTGTTTGAGTAAGATGAATGACTGGGAGGAAATGAAAATGTTGGAATTCGAGCAAGGGTTTAACCATATGGCAACTTTAAAAGTTGTCGGCGTCGGTGGCGGCGGCAACAACGCAGTCAATCGGATGATTGACGACGGCATGCAGAACGTCGAGTTCATCGCAATCAATACGGACGGACAGGCTTTGAACCTGTCAAAAGCAGAATCCAAAATCCAGGTCGGTGAGAAACTGACACGCGGTCTGGGTGCAGGGGCCAATCCGGATATCGGTAAAAAGGCCGCCGAAGAATCCAGAGAGCAGATTGAAGACGCCATCCAGGGCGCAGACATGGTCTTCGTCACTGCAGGAATGGGCGGCGGTACAGGTACAGGCGCAGCACCGATAGTAGCCAAGATTGCCAAAGAGATGGGGGCACTGACTGTAGGTGTCGTTACACGTCCATTCTCCTTCGAAGGCAGAAAACGCCAGACGCAGGCTTCTGCAGGAGTCGACGCAATGAAAGCCGCGGTCGATACACTCATCGTCATCCCGAATGACCGTCTCCTGGATATCGTGGATAAATCCACGCCGATGATGGAAGCATTCAAGGAAGCGGACAACGTATTGAGACAAGGGGTCCAGGGCATTTCCGACCTCATCGCCGTCAGCGGTGAAGTGAACCTCGACTTTGCAGACGTCAAGACGATCATGACCAATCAGGGATCTGCACTCATGGGCATCGGTGTTTCCAGTGGTGAAAACCGTGCCATCGAAGCAGCCAAAAAGGCAATATCCAGTCCGCTCCTCGAAACGTCCATCGTGGGCGCCCAAGGTGTCCTGATGAATATTACAGGCAGCGAGTCACTGTCGCTGTTCGAAGCGCAGGAAGCCGCGGATGTAGTTCAGGACGCAGCGGATGAAGATGTCAACATGATCTTCGGTACGGTCATCAATCCGGAACTGGAAGATGAAATCGTCGTTACAGTCATCGCTACCGGCTTCAATGAGAAATCCGTGAACCGTACACCTGAAAGGGAAGAGAAGAAAGAATCATTCACTTACCCGACCTCTTCAAGGGAAAGCGCGCCGGAACGCGAAGCGGAACCGAGGGAGAGCAGTTCACAGGATGATGACTATGAAGTGCCTACGTTCCTGAGGAACCGTTCAAGACGCAGACGATAGAAATAAGATATAAGTCAGAAGGGCACGCCTTTCTGACTTATTTTTTGAGGTGTAACCAATGAAGTTTATAGACCACAAGCATCATGTAGGCAATCAGGCAGAAGATGTCCTGTTCGGCTACACCAAAAGAACCGGTGGAAGGAGCAGCTATCCATCCGGAAGCTTCAACATGGCCCTCTATATCGGCGATGATGCATCGAATGTCCGGCACCACCAGGATTGTCTGGGCGAGGCGGTCGGGTTCCAGCCGCAACGCTGGGTGATGCCGATCCAGAAGCATGGGGGCAACATAGAAGAAGTGACGCTTGCGGATGCAGGTACGAATGTCAGAAAGCTGTCCAGCCGGCTTTATGATGTGGACGGCCTGTATACATATGAACCGGGGATCATGCTTGCCATGAACTACGCAGACTGCGTACCAATCCATATATGGAGCAGGAAGAATGATTTCACTGCGCTTGTCCATGCCGGATGGCGGGGCACCGCCCATGGAATCGTCGGCCGGATGATTGAACAGTATGCACACGATCCGGCGGATCTCACGGTCGTGATCGGAGTGGCCATAAACGGCCCATGCTATACTGTGGACATGCGTGTCATCCGGGCGCTCGAGGATGCCGGCCTGCCGGACGGGGCGGTGCGGGCACACGCTGCAGGATTCGACCTCGACCTGAAGGCCGTAAACCGATACCAGGCACTGAAGGCGGGTGTGGACGGGAATCACGTCCACGTTTCAGAGCTTGGCACAGAGGATTTGGACCGCTTCTTCTCCTACCGTCTGGAGAAGGGTGAGACCGGTCGTGCACTTGCATTTATCGGGAGGAAGAAAGATAATGATAAAGGAAAACTATGAACAGCTGAAAAAGGAGATCGGTGATGCCGTGACATTGATTGCGGTGACGAAATACCACTCCGTAGACGAGGCGCGTGAAGCATATGATGCGGGAGTCCGGCATTTTGGCGAGAACCGTGTGGAAGGCTTCCTTGAAAAGCGGAAGGCGCTCCCCGAGGATGCGGAAGTCCATTTCATCGGTACCCTGCAGTCACGTAAAGTGAAGGATATCGCCGATCACCTGCACTATCTGCACTCGCTGGATCGTGAAAGTGTTGCCAAAAAAATTGAACAATACAGTGAACATGCTGTAAAATGCTTTGTACAGGTCAACGTCTCAGGCGAAGCATCGAAGCATGGGCTGTCACCGGAGGAAGTCCCCGGCTTTCTGGAGACTATGGCATCCTACAGTAAAGTCCAGGTCATCGGACTGATGACCATGGCGCCGCATACGGAAGATGAATCCGAAATCAGTGCAGTATTCGGACGTCTCGCAGCTCTGAGGGATTCACTCAGGACGGAAAACCATGATAACATCCAGGTGGAAGAGCTGAGCATGGGGATGAGCAACGACTATGGCATTGCTATCCGACACGGTGCCTCATATGTCCGTATTGGCAGCAAATTAATGGGAAGCAGGTGAAAACCATGGCCATCAAAAAGTTTTTCAAAGATATCTTCATCGTAGAGTATGAAGAGGATGCACCGGCAAAGGAACAGAAGGAGTCGAAAGCGGTCGGCAGCAATGCAAAGGTGACGAGTCTGGAGCAGTCCAAAAAAGGGCGGTCAGGGAGCCAGGGGCCATCTGCGGAAGCAGCACAGCCCAAATCCAAACCGCAACCCAAGCCTCAGAAAAAGGACTCCGTTTCGCCATCCTTCCGGCAGACGGAGCGCAGGCAGTCCACCAGACAGCGCCAGGAGAAGGACAAAAAGGCCATTCAGAAAGAAAAGGAGACGACATTGATGAGTGCTGAAGCAAGCAATACGAAAGTATGTCTGTTTGAACCCAGAGTTTTTTCCGAAACTCAGGATATTGCTGATGAACTGAAAAATGAACGGGCGACCCTGGTCAACCTGTCGAAGGTCGACCATGGACCGAAAAAGCGCATCGTCGACTTTCTGAGTGGTACGGTCTATGCACTGGATGGAGATATCCAGAAGGTGGGCGCCGATATCTTCCTGTGCACGCCCAACAGCGTGGGTGTTGAAGGAGAAATCAGCGAAGATAAAAACCAAACTGAAGAAATGTAAGGAGAATGATTTTGGACACTCAATTAATTATAGAAGTACTGCGTTTCATCCAAAGTTTCATCAATACCGTGTTTCCCATATTCTTCTGGGGCCTGATCATCTATATTCTGAGCTCCTGGCTGCCGGGGCTGAGGGAGTCGGCATTCGGACAGATACTGGGAAAAATCTATGAACCGATACTCGAACCATTCAGGAAAATCATTCCCCCGCTCGGTGGCGTGCTTGACCTCTCCCCGATCATTGCGATCATCGTCATGCAGTTGTTCCTGAGCGGTCTGAACGCGATTTTCAACACCATCATCACTGCATTGTATTGAATATTGAAGAACAGGGGCGCTCCTTTGGACAATTGTCTGCCGACGATTGCTCGGATGGGCGCCCTGATTGCCATCTACAGGAGGTCTGGTTTTGAAAGAGGTCTATCAGCATTTTAGAAAAGAGGAGCATGAAAAGATAACCATGCTCAATGGAAAGTTTGAACTTGCGGCGCGGGACTATTATCCCATCCTCCTCGATTTCCTGGACCCGAGGGAACAGATGATCGTCACAAGCCTGTCTGGATTCCATCCGGAGCTCAGGGTGGAGTTCTACGGTGGGCCCGGCGCCCGGGAAAGGCAGCGTGCGATGATCATTCCGGAAATGCTGGAGGTGTCGGAGACGGATTTTGAGATTACCGTCTTCGAACTCGAGTACCCTGAAAAGTTCGTTAAACTGACGCACCGCAACATACTGGGTGCTGTAATGAATGTCGGTGTCGACCGCTCCCTCATCGGGGACATCGTGGTGGCGGACCGTATCCAGTTTGCTGTAGCAGCGCCATATGCCCCTCTGTTCCACCAGACATTGACACGCATCAGGAATGCGCCTGTCGTGCTGACGGAAGTGCCGCATGAATCATTCATCGAGCCGGAGGATGACGGCAGGCCCCTGTCGATACTCGTCGCCTCATTCCGGCTGGATGCCATCATTTCGGAAGTGGTCAGGGAAGGCCGGGCCAAATCGAAGGCACGTGTGGAAAAGGGCAAGGTCAAAGTCAATCATTCGATTGTTGTGAATCCATCATTTATAATGGAAACTGGTGATACGGTATCCATCCGCCATTTCGGGCGCTTCAAGGTCACGCAGCTGATCGCGGAGACGAAGAAGGGCAAGTACCGGCTTGAGGTTAGAGTCTACAGGGATGGATAATACACAACTGAGGTGAAAATTATGGATAGAGAAGAAGCGGTGAACCGCAAGTTTCCGACAGTATACCGGGGTCTGGATGAACAGGAGGTCCGGACACATCTTAGAAACCTGCAGTCGGAGATCGACAGGCGGGATGAAAAGATCAGGCAGCTGGAAGGCATGCTTGATGAGAAGGAAGAGAACCTGAACAGCTTCAGGAATGTCGAAACTAGCATCAACGAGGCGATCCTTACCGCCCAGCGTGCGGGGGACGAAGCGAAACGCACCGCCCAGGCGCGGGCCGAGGAGATCCTCCGGGCGGCTGAAGCGGAGCGCGAGCGGGTCGTGGATGAAGGCCTTGCGCGTGCGCGCCATATCGCCAACCAGACGGAGGATATGAAACGGCAGTCGAAAATATTCCGCGCACGCTTCAAGATGCTTGTCGAGGCACAGCTGGACCTGCTGAAGTCGGATGACTGGGACTATCTGCTGGACTTCGAGACGAATCAGGAACATCGTGTGGATGATCTGGAAGCGGTGGAGAAGAAACAGGACGAATGACATGTTGACGGATCAGCGGATATTTAGCATAATAATAGTATTGTTAGACATGCAGACGTCATTACAGATCAAGCGACCGGAGGAGGGTGGAAGCTCCGGCACACAGTGGCGGCCTTGATATCACTAATGATTTATCTTCATATCTGAATCGAGTGGACTCTGGACCGGAGTCAATTAGGGTGGTACCGCGGATTTTTTCGCCCCTGTTGACGACGCTCCGGAGTTTTTTATTCCAACAACCAATTATAGGAGAAGGAGCTAGGAAAAATGGATTACAAAGATACACTGCTCATGCCGAAGACCAAATTCAAAATGCGTGGAGGGCTGATCAACAAGGAGCCGGAAATGCAGAAGAAGTGGCAGGAAGACAAGCTTTATGAAAAAAAATTGAAACTGAACGAAGGCAACACGCCGTATGTACTGCATGATGGACCGCCATATGCCAACGGCGCGCTCCACATGGGGCATGCGCTGAACAAGATCATCAAGGACATCATCATCCGCAACAAGCAGATGCGCGGATACTATGCACCTTATGTGCCGGGCTGGGATACGCACGGCCTGCCGATCGAACAGGCACTGACGAACAAGGGTGTTGACCGCAAGAGCATGACGACGGAAGAGTTCAGGAACAAATGCATCGAATTCGCCAACACGCAGATTGACCATCAGCGTGAAGGCTTCAAGCGCATGGGGATCGACGGGGAATGGGACAACCCATACCTCACATACAAGCCCGAGTTCGAGGCGGCGCAGGTGCGCGTGCTGAAGGACATGGTGGAAAAAGGACTGATCTACAAGGGCAAGAAGCCGATCTACTGGTCTCCGGTCAATGAATCCTCACTGGCCGAGGCGGAACTCGAATACAAGGACAAGCGCTCTCCGTCCATCTATGTCGGTTTTGAAGTCGAAGATGGAAAAGGTACCGTGGACAAAGGAGTCCAGCTTGTAATATGGACGACGACACCTTGGACGATCCCTGCCAATCAGGCGGTTGCCGTCCATCCTGAACTGAACTACGTGCAGTTCGGCTACGAAGGAAAAGAATACATCGTGGCAGAAGATCTGCTCGACCATTTCCTTGAAGAGGTCGATTTCGACAAGGACAAGGTGACGCGTACGAACGAATTCAAAGGGGAGTCACTCGAATATGTGACTGCACGCCATCCGCTGTTCGACCGCACGAGCCTCGTCGTGCTCGGCGACCATGTAACGACGGACGCCGGTACCGGCTGTGTCCACACGGCGCCGGGACACGGGGACGACGACTTCGTCCTCGGCCAGCAGTATGACCTGGAAGTGCTGAGCCCGGTGGATGACAAAGGTGTCTTCACCGATGAAGCGGGCAAATACTCCGGCCTCTTCTATGATGAGGCGAACAAGGTCATTACAGAAGACCTCGAGGCAAACGGCACGCTGCTGAAGCTGAATTTCTATACACACTCATATCCACATGACTGGCGCTCCAAGACACCGGTCATCTTCCGTGCGACACCACAGTGGTTCGCATCAATCAAAAATGTCAGGGAAGACATCCTGCAGGCGGTCATGGATACTAAGTTCCAGGTGCCGTGGAACCAGAAGCGGATGTACAACATGATCAAGAACCGTGGCGACTGGGTCATCTCCCGCCAGCGTGTATGGGGCGTGCCACTGCCATTCTTCTATGCTGAAAATGGCGAGGAGATCGTCGATATCGATGTCATCGAACATGTGGCACAGCTTTTCGAGACGCACGGTTCCAACATCTGGTTCGAATGGGATGCCAAAGATCTGCTGCCTGAAGGCTATGTGCATGACGGCTCGCCGAACGGTGAATTCACAAAAGAGATGGATATCATGGACGTATGGTTCGACTCCGGTTCCACGCACCGCGGTGTGCTGGCGACACGGGACTACCTGACATATCCGGCGGACCTCTATTTCGAAGGTTCCGACCAGTATCGCGGGTGGTTCAACTCCTCCATCATCACAAGTGTGGCGACAAAAGGCATCGCCCCCTACAAGGAACTGCTCAGCCATGGCTTCGTCATGGATGGGGAAGGGAAGAAGATGTCGAAATCCCTCGGCAACGTCATCCTGCCTGAGAAGGTGATGAAGCAGATGGGGGCGGACATCATCCGTCTATGGGTCATGTCCTCCGACTTTGAAGAGGATGTAAGGATCTCGGACGATATACTGAAACAGGTATCAGAAGTATACCGCAAGGTCAGGAACACATTCCGCTTCCTGCTCGGCAACGTGGCGGATTTCAATCCGGACGAAGATGCTGTGGCATATGAAGACATGAAGGAAGTGGACCAGTTCATGATGCAGCGCTTCAATGAGATGGTCAACCTGATGCGAGACTGCTACGACCGCTACGATTATGTATCCATGTACCAGTCGCTCCAGAACTTCATCAATGTGGACCTTTCCAACTTCTATCTGGACTACGGCAAGGACATCCTCTACATCGAGAACGCGGATGCACATATCAGACGCAGCATGCAGACCGTACTCTACAGGATCCTGACCGAGCTCAACCGCCTTCTGGCACCTGTGCTCGTGCACACGGCCGAAGAGATCCACCAGCATACACCTTATGTGGAAAAGGAAAGCGTCCATCTCGAATATCTTCCGGAAGACGCCGAAGTCGACACTGCACTGGTGGAAAAATGGAAGCAGTTCATGGCTGTCCGGGATGACGTACTGAAGGCGCTTGAAGAAGCGCGGAATGAAAAGGTCATCGGCAAGTCGCTCGAGGCCAAAGTATATGTGACCGAGCCTGAAGGTATGGGCTATGGCGAGATCAATGGTGCATTGACACAGCTCTTCATCGTCTCCCAGGTTGAAGTCGTCGATTCACTGCCGGACGGGAAGCGGTATGATCACATCAGCGTGAAGGTTGAACATGCCGAGGGCACACGCTGCGAGCGCTGCTGGAACTATTCTACAGCTGAATCCATCCATGGTGGCGATGATGACATCTGTCCAAGATGTCGTGAAGTTGTCGACCAGATGTAGGAGGCTGCCATGAAATCGTACAGATTCATCCCTATGGCCCTGATCGGCCTGTTCATACTGGGCCTCGACCAGTTCACGAAGTACCTGGTCGTCCGCTTCATGGAAGAAGGGGAGTCGATTCCGGTACTCGGCGAGTACCTGGAACTGACTTCCCACCGCAACAGCGGAGCTGCCTGGGGGATGTTCCAGGGACAGATGATCTTCTTCTATGTGGTGACGCTGATCGTGCTGGCCATACTGGTCTATGTGTATATCAAGGAAGCGAAAGGCAATTTCCTCCTTCAGCTGGCAATCGTCATGCTGATTGCAGGTTCGCTCGGCAATTTTATAGATCGAATTTTATTTCAGGAAGTCGTCGATTTCATCGACGTGCTGATCGTGTTTTATGATTTTCCGATTTTTAACGTCGCGGACAGCGCTTTGACGGTTGGTGTCATACTAATGCTTTTGGAATTCTTCTTTATAGGAAAAGGTGACAAGGATGCAGGAAATTACAGTAAGTGATATGGACAGTGGTCAGAGGATCGACAGACTGCTTGCAGAACAGCTTGATGATACATCCCGCAGTGATATGCAGGGACGCATCAGGGATGGGCTGGTGAAAGTGAACGGCGGAACGGTCAAGCCCAACTACAAGGTCAAGAAGGATGATGTGGTCACTGTGGAAGTCCGGGAACTTGTCGAAGCGGATATCGTACCCGAGGACCTCGATCTGGATATCGTCCATGAGGATGACGAAGTGGCGGTGGTCAACAAACCGAAGGGCATGGTGGTCCATCCGGCCGCAGGCCATCCATCCGGAACTCTGGTGAATGGGCTGATGCATCAGCTGGACAACCTTTCCGGCATCAATGGGGAACTCCGCCCGGGCATCGTGCACCGTATCGACAAGGATACGAGTGGGCTGCTGATGGTGGCCAAGGATGATGTTGCACACAGGCACCTCGTGGAACAGCTGGTGGAAAAAAGCGTGACGAGAAAATATACAGCCCTGGTGCATGGTACGATACCGCATGACAAGGGAACGATTGAAGCGCCGATCGGCCGAAATCCAAAAGAACGTCAGGAGATGGCTGTCGTCGATGATGGCAAAGAAGCGGTGACCCACTTCAATGTGCTGGAAAGGTACAAGGACTTCACCCTGGTGGAATGCATACTGGATACAGGACGTACCCACCAGATCCGTGTGCATATGAAATATATCGGATACCCGCTTGCGGGCGATCCGAAATACGGGCCGAGGAAGACGCTTGAAACAGAAGGGCAGATGCTGCATGCAGGCACGCTTGGGTTCATCCACCCGAAGAGCGGCGAATACCTTGAATTTACAGTGCCGCTGCCGGACCTGTTCGAGGATGTCCTGGAAACATTGACGCCACTTTCGGAATAATGCTTGACTTTAAAAATATTTAAGTCTAGAATATTAAGGAAAAGTGAATATGGAATGTCTTTAAGGGAAGTCCCGTGAGGCTTCAAAGACATGGTATAAACGGTTGCACCCGTATTGGGCGGGATGTATATTTATTAGGATACGTGTATACTCATGTCTTTAGAGACATGAGTATTTTTTTATACCATCTTTAAAAAGGAGCCAATCATATGGAACCAAGAGTCATTCTTGATGCAGCACAGATCAGCCGTTCATTGACACGGATGTCGCATGAAATTCTTGAACGCAACAAAGGTGCGGAGGGCATCGTCTTCCTTGGAGTCAGGACGCGCGGGGAGTATCTCGCGCACAGGCTCCAGAAGAAGATAGAGGAGATCGACGGTGTCAGGATTCCTACCGGCACAATCGACATCACTGCGTTCAGGGATGACCGGCCCATGGACAGCAGAGAGGCGGAGAAGGCCATCGCAATCGATGTCCCGCTCGATGACCGCCATGTCATCGTCGTGGACGATGTACTGTATACGGGACGGACGGTCCGTGCAGCGATGGATGCGATATTGAACCAGGTCCGGCCATCGAAGATCACCCTCGCAGTACTGGTCGACAGGGGTCACCGGGAACTGCCGATACGGGCGGATTTCGTCGGCAAGAACATCCCCACCGCACGGGGTGAGAAGATCAATGTTTATCTCGAAGAGCACGATCACGCGAATGAAGTGACACTAAGCAAATAGCAGGAGGAATTGGAACATGCAGGATAAAGAGTCGACAGAAGAAATTTTTACAAAAAGTGTGGAGCCGGTACTGGATGTCCACGAAAAGCCCAAACCCGCCCAATGGCTGCTGCTCAGTTCACAGCACCTGTTCGCGATGTTCGGTGCGACGGTGCTCGTCCCCTTCCTTACGGGGCTGCCGATATCAGCCGCCCTCATAGCAAGCGGGGTGGGGACCCTGCTCTATATACTCATTACAAAAGGGCAGATTCCTGCATATCTCGGTTCGAGCTTCGCGTTCATTCTTCCGATCACCATCGCCCTGGGTGCGAACAGTCTGGGGGAGGTGCTCACCGCACTGTTCTTCAGCGGTGTGCTCTATGTCCTCATCGGGCTCATCATCCGGCTGTTCGGTACCGACTGGCTGATGAACCTGCTGCCGCCGGTGGTCGTCGGTCCGGTCATCATGGTCATCGGGCTTGGGCTTGCCCCGGTCGCGGTCGACATGGCGATGTACACGGATTCGGGCAATCAGGAAGGCTACAGCATGCTATACATATTCGTCGCTGCAATGACGCTCACCATCACCATCTGCGCCTCCATCTTCCTGCGGGGAGTCCTGTCGCTCATACCGGTCCTCATCGGTATCGTCGGCGGATACATCACCGCCATACTGGTGGGCATCGTAGACTTCACAGGCATCATCGAAACGGGCTGGTTCGTCACACCGGATGTCCACCTGCCCTTCGTCTCCTACGATCCGACATGGAATGTCGGGCTGATGATCGTCATGCTGCCGATCGTATTCGTTACGGTGAGTGAGCATATCGGCCACCAGATGGTCATCAACAAGATCGTCGGACGGAACTTCTTCAAGAAGCCCGGGCTCCACCGCTCGCTGATCGGCGACGGCGTATCCACGATGTTCTCGAGCATCATCGGAGGCCCGCCGACGACTACATATGGTGAAAACATCGGTGTACTGGCCATCACACGCATCTTCAGCGTCTGGGTAATCGGCGGTGCCGGGGTACTCGCCATCATCCTCGGCTTCATCGGCAAGTTCACGGCAGTCGTGCAGAGCATTCCGACACCTGTCATGGGCGGCGTATCGATCCTCCTTTTCGGAATCATCGCCGCAAGCGGACTCCGGATGCTCATCGATGAGCAGGTGAACCTGGATTCGAAAAGGAACCTGGTCATCGCCTCGGTCATCCTCGTCATCGGCATCGGCAAGGCGCACCTCGACTTCACCATCGGCGACATCCCGTTCAACCTTGAAGGGATGGCACTCGCGGCAGTCGCCGGCATTCTCTTGAACGCAATTCTTCCGAAGGAGGCACCTGTACGTGATGAATAGTCTGCTATCAATGAACGACCTGTCAAAGGATGACATCATCCGGCTCATCCGCCGCGCACTCGAGATGAAGGCGGGAAACTATAGACCGCTTGCTGAAAGGAAATATGTGGCCAATCTCTTCTTTGAACCCTCGACGCGGACAAAGGCGAGTTTCGAAATGGCCGAAAAGCACCTTGGCATCACCTCGCTTCCATTCGACGTCGACCATAGCTCCGTCACCAAAGGCGAGTCGCTCTATGACACATGCCGCACGATGGAAGCCATCGGCTGCGATGCACTCGTCATCCGCCATGGTGTGACCGCCTACTATGATGAAATGGAAGGGCTCGGCATACCGATCATCAACGGCGGGGACGGGAGCGGCTCGCATCCTACACAGTCCCTGCTCGACCTGATGACCATCTATGACCGGTTCGGCCGGTTCGAAGGGCTGAAGGTGGTCATCGCCGGGGACATTTCACACAGCCGGGTGGCGAGGAGCAACCAGCAGGCACTGGCGAAGCTCGGTGCCGATGTCCGCTTCAGTGCACCGGAGGCATGGCAGGATGAAAGCATTGAAGTGCCATACGTCAGCCTCGACGATGTGGTTGAAGATGCCGACGTCATCATGCTCCTTAGGGTCCAGCATGAACGGCATGGAAATGAGATGGACTTTACGAAAACGGCATACCATAACGGCTATGGCATGACACTGAAACGGTATCAGCGCATGAAGGCGGATGCCATCATCATGCACCCGGCACCGGTCAACCGCGATGTCGAGATAGACGGCCGGCTGATCGAGGCGCCGCGCTCGGTCATCTTTGAACAGATGAACAACGGCGTATTCATGCGCATGAGTGTACTACAAGAAATCCTTGGGAGTGAACAATAATGAAAATGCTTTTGAAAAATGGAACGATACTTGAAGACAACAGGCAGGTCAGGAAGGATATCCTTGTCGATGGTGACAGGATTGAAGAGATTGCGGATGATATCACTACGGAAGCCGATGAAACGGTGGACTGTACCGGCATGCTCATCACTCCGGGATTTGTGGACGTGCACGTCCATCTGAGGGAGCCGGGCGGCGAACACAAGGAAACGATCGAAACGGGGACGCGCGCAGCAGCCCGGGGCGGTTTCACCGCCATCTGCCCGATGCCGAACACAAGGCCCGTACCGGACAATGCCGGAACGATGGCGGATATCCAAAAAAGGATACGTGAGACGGCACATGTCAAAGTCATTCCATACGCATCCATCACTACACGCCAGCTGGGACGTGAACTCGTGGATTTCGAAGCACTCAAGTCAGGCGGCGCATTCGCATTCACCGATGACGGCGTCGGTATACAGAACGCCGATATGATGCTCCAGGGCATGAAGGAAGCCAGCCGGGTGGATATGCCCATCGTCGCCCATACCGAGGAGAACACGCTGATCCATGGTGGCGCAATCCATGAGGGCAGGACGAGTGAAAAACTCGGCATACCGGGCATCCCATCGGTGACTGAATCGGTACATATCGCACGGGACGTGCTGCTTGCGGAAGCAGCAGGATGCCACTACCACGTATGCCACGTAAGTACGAAAGAGAGCGTCCGCATCATCCGGGACGCAAAGCGGGCGGGCATCCGGGTGACTGCAGAAGTCACTCCCCACCACCTTGTGCTGGACGAAAATGATATTGTGGAAAAGGATCCGAATTTCAAGATGAATCCGCCGCTCAGGGGTGCAGAAGACCGTGAGGCACTGATAGAAGGGCTGCTCGATGGCACCATCGACATGATTGCGACGGACCACGCTCCGCATTCAGAAGCCGACAAGGCGGTCGGCATCGAGACGGCGCCATTCGGCATCACCGGCAGTGAAAATGCCTTCCAGCTGCTTTATACGAAACTGGTCAAAAATGGTGTGTTCACACTGCAGCAGCTCGTGGACTGGCTGACGGTCAGGCCATCCGAAACATTCGGCATGGGCATGGGTGTGCTGGCCGAAGACCGGCCAGCCGACATCACCATCATCAACCTGGAGAAGAAATATGTACTCGACAAGGAAAAGTTCCATTCGAAGGCACGCAATACCCCATTTCATGGAACCGCGCTCGAATCCGACATCCACATGACGATTGTGGACGGGAAAATCGCCTACAAGGAGGAAGAATAATGCTGAAGGAAAAAAGATATCTGGTATTGGAAGATGGCACCGTGTACGAGGGCTATCCGTTCGGAGCGAACAGGGCGTCCGAAGGGGAGCTCGTCTTCAACACATCGATGACAGGGGCTCAGGAAGTCATTACCGACCTGTCCTATACGGATCAGATCATCACGTTCACCTACCCGCTGCTCGGCAATACTGGCATGAACATAGAGGACAACGAATCACTCAATGCACAGGCGCGCGGTGTCGTCGTCAGGGAAGCATGTACGGACCCTTCGAACTTCCGTACGACGGAGACGCTCGATGCATTCCTGAAACGCCATGACATTCCGGGAATCAGCGGCATCGATACCCGCAGCATTACACGAAAGCTTAGGAGCGGCGGTGTAATGAAGGCGATCATCACGGACGAATCATATCACGAGGACCTCCTCGAACTGCTGCAGAACTCGACATTCCGCACGGATCAGGTCAAACGTGCATCCACCAGGACACCATACATTTCGACAGGACCGGGGCCTCGCGTCGTCCTGATCGACTACGGCAAGAAGGAGAACATCGTCCGCCAGTTGAATTCATACGGGTGTGACGTGACAGTGGTGCCCCATGATACGACTGCAGAAGAGATCAGACAGATGCGCCCCGACGGTGTGATGCTGTCGAATGGCCCTGGAGACCCTGCAAACATCCCGGATCAGATCAGGACGGTGAAGGCACTGCTCGGCATACCGCTGTTCGGCATCTGCATGGGCCATCAGCTGTTCGGACTGGCATGCGGCGCAAGGACATACAAGATGAAATTCGGCCACCGCGGCAGCAACCACCCGGTAAAGAACCTCTCGAATGGAAAAATAGAGATCACTTCACAGAACCATGGCTTCTCGATCGATCCGGACACACTCGAAGGCACAGGTCTTGAAGTGACGCACCTCGCATTGAACGATGGCACAGTGGAAGGGCTGCGCCACACTGAATATCCGGCATTTTCAGTACAGTACCACCCGGAAGCGGGCGCCGGACCCCACGATCCCGGATACCTTTTCAATGAATTCATAGAACTGATGAACCAAAAGGAGGCCAACCATGCCTAAACGTGAAGACATCAAAACCATTCTGGTCATAGGAAGCGGACCGATCATCATCGGCCAGGCAGCAGAGTTCGACTATGCAGGGACGCAGGCCTGCCTCGCATTGAAGGAAGAGGGGTACCGCGTCATACTTGTGAATTCCAATCCTGCAACGATCATGACGGACAAGGAGATTGCGGATGTCGTCTACATCGAGCCATTGACGCCGGACTTCATCGCAAGGATCATCCGCAAGGAACACCCGGATGCGCTGCTGCCGACACTCGGCGGCCAGGTCGGCCTGAACATGGCAGTGGAACTCGACCGTCTCGGCATCCTCGAAGAGAATGGAGTGGAACTGCTCGGTACGAAGCTCGACTCCATCAAGCAGGCCGAGGACCGCGACCTCTTCAGGCAGCTGATGAACCAGATGGAAGTGCCCGTTCCGGACTCCGACATCATCACGACGATGGAAGAGGCCCATACATTCAGGGACCGCGTCGGCTACCCATTCATCGTACGCCCTGCATTCACCATGGGCGGTACAGGCGGCGGCATCTGCTACAATGATGCGGACCTTGCGGAAATTGTGGCGAACGGCCTCAAGTATTCACCTGTAAGCCAGTGCCTCGTCGAAAAGTCGATTGCCGGATTCAAGGAGATCGAATACGAAGTGATGCGCGATTCCAACGACAATGCGATTGTCGTCTGCAACATGGAGAACATCGATCCCGTCGGCATCCATACAGGGGACTCCATCGTCGTTGCACCCACACAGACACTGACAGACAAGGAACACCAGATGCTCCGTGATGTCTCCCTCGGTGTCATCCGCGAGCTCGGCATCGAAGGCGGATGCAACGTACAGCTTGCGCTTGATCCGAATTCCTTCGACTACTATATCATCGAAGTCAATCCGAGGGTATCCCGCTCTTCAGCCCTCGCATCGAAGGCGACGGGATATCCCATCGCAAAGCTTGCAGCCAAAATCGCCATCGGCATGACGCTCGATGAAATGATCAATCCGATCACGGGAACAAGCTATGCGGCCTTCGAGCCGGCGCTCGACTATGTCGTCTCCAAAATTCCACGATTCCCATTCGACAAGTTCGAAAAGGGGGAACGCAAGCTGGGGACGCAGATGAAGGCGACAGGCGAAGTCATGGCGATCGGCCGTACGTATGAGGAATCCCTTCTCAAGGCGATCCGTTCACTTGAGTACGGAGTCCATCACCTCGGGCTGCCGAATGGGGATGATTTCGAGCTTGACTACATCAATGAGATGATCCAGAAGCAGAGCGATGAAAGGCTCTTCTACATCGGTGAGGCACTGAGGCGCGGCGTTTCCAAG
This sequence comes from Salinicoccus sp. Bachu38, assembly GCF_038561955.2. Classification (NCBI taxonomy): domain Bacteria; kingdom Bacillati; phylum Bacillota; class Bacilli; order Caryophanales; family Staphylococcaceae; genus Salinicoccus; species Salinicoccus bachuensis. The sequence goes on from NZ_CP138333.2 coordinate 974,271, forward strand.
GAAACCATACACGAGTGGACGAAGATCGACATGTTCTTCCTGAGGAAGTTCGAGCACATCATCGAAATCGAACATGAACTGAAAGGGAATCAAGGTTCCATGGACCATCTGAAGTGGGCGAAGACCTACGGCTTCAGCGACAGGGTCATCGGCCATCGCTGGGACATGGACGAGGAGGATGTGTTCCAGCTCCGAAAATCCAACGGCATCATGCCGGTGTACAAGATGGTGGACACGTGTGCGGCGGAATTCGAGTCCGAGACGCCTTACTTCTATGGCACATACGAGTTCGAAAATGAGTCGGTCGTCAGCGACAGGGAAAAGATCATCGTCCTCGGCAGCGGACCGATCCGCATCGGCCAGGGGGTCGAATTCGACTATGCGACCGTCCATGCGGTGTGGGCCATCCAGGAGGCGGGCTATGAGGCGATCATCATCAACAACAACCCGGAAACCGTCTCCACCGACTTCTCGATTTCCGACAAGCTCTATTTTGAACCGCTGACGCACGAAGATGTCATGAATATCATCGAACTGGAGCAGCCGAAAGGGGTTGTCGTCCAATTCGGCGGACAGACGGCGATCAACCTGGCGGACAGGCTGGAACGTGATGGCGTGAAGATACTCGGCACGTCCCTTGATGATCTGGATCGTGCAGAGGACAGGAAGCGCTTTGAAGCGCTGCTGCGCAAGATCGATGTGCCACAGCCGCTCGGCAAGACGGCGACGAACGAAGGTGAGGCGCTGGACAATGCGGAGCATATCGGCTATCCGGTCCTCGTCCGTCCAAGCTACGTCCTCGGCGGCCGTGCGATGGAGATCGTCTACAACGAAGATGAACTCAAGAACTATATGAGGGATGCAGTCAAGGCATCACCGGAGCATCCGGTGCTGATCGACCGCTACCTGACCGGAAAAGAGATAGAGGTGGACGCCATCAGTGACGGGGAGAATGTCATCATCCCCGGCATCATGGAGCATATAGAACGTGCGGGCGTACACTCCGGGGACTCCATTGCCGTGTATCCGCCGGTGACATTGACCAACAATGAAATCAATACACTTAAGGAATATACCGAGAAGCTTGCGCTCGGCCTGAAGACGGTGGGGCTGATCAACATACAGTTCGTCCTGTCGGATGGAGAGGTCTTTGTACTTGAAGTCAATCCACGTGCCAGCCGTACAGTGCCGTTCATGAGCAAGATCACTGAAATCCCGATGGCGAATCTCGCAATGAAGGCGATCCTCGGTACAGACCTCAAAGAGACGGACTATCCGCTCGGCCTGGCACCGTTCAAGCAGGGCTACCATGTAAAAGCGCCGGTATTCAGCTTCAGCAAGCTCAAAAATGTGGATATTACACTCGGGCCCGAGATGAAGTCGACCGGTGAAGTCATGGGCAAGGACCTGAGCCTCAACAAGGCACTCTACAAGGGACTTGTGGCCAGCGGGCTGGAAGTCAAGGATCATGGCACGGTGCTCATGACCGTCGCAGACAAGGACAAGGAGGAAGCGGTCGAGCTGGCCCGCCGACTGTCCCAGTGCGGCTACCGCATCATGGCGACGGAAGGGACCGGCGAGGCGCTGGCAGAACGCCAGATTCCCTATATCACTGTAAACAAGGTCAGCGAAGGCCAGGACAGCCTTCTCAAATGGATCCAGAACGGCAGCGTGCAGCTCGTCGTCAATACGATGACTAAAGGAAAGCAGGTTGAAAGGGACGGTTTCAGAATCAGGAGGGAGTCTGTTGAGAACGGTATCCCTTGTCTGACTTCACTCGACACTGCACGTACGCTTGTCGAAGTGATAGAAAGCATGACGTTCAATATGGAAAAGATGTAGGTGAGGATATGAAGAATATCATGACAGTCGTCGCCCAGAACCGCATTGCCGATAAGATCCACGAAATGGTGCTTGAAGGTGAAATCACTGGAAGCATGAAGACACCGGGCCAGTTCGTCCATGTCCGCATCAACGATACGACGGAACATGTCCTGAGGCGCCCGATCTCCATCGCGGATATCGATCAGGAGAACTCCCGGTTCACCATTGTGTACCGTGCTGAAGGGGAGGGGACGAAAAAGCTGTCGAAGCTCGGCCCCGGGGATACACTCGATATCCTCTCCCCCCTCGGCCGGGGTTATCCACTCGAACAGAATGCACATGTACTGATCGTCGGCGGCGGAATCGGCGTACCGCCATTATATGAACTGTCCAAGCAGCTGAACATAATGGGCGTCAGGACCACCCATGTGCTCGGTTTCAATTCGAAGAAGGATGTATTCTATGAGGACAAGTTCGGGGCACTCGGTGACACGCACATCGCCACTGCAGATGGTTCCCATGGTATGGAAGGCTATGTCACGGATGTGATCCGGACACTCGATGCCGATTTCGACTGCTTCTACGCATGCGGCCCCAAGATGATGCTGAAGGTGTTGAGTGAAACGATGGACCTGGAGGGCTACATTTCCCTTGAGGAACGCATGGGCTGCGGTTTCGGCGTATGCTATGCATGCGTCTGCGAGACGGCCGAAGGGGACTGGATCAAGCTGTGCACGGAAGGTCCCGTCTTCAGGAAAGGGGAGATCATACTATGAACAGAGAAGCGCTGAAAATCAGCCTCCCCGGCCTTGAGCTGAAGAACCCCGTGATGCCCGCATCCGGCTGCTTCAGTTTCGGCGAAGAATTCTCGAAACTGTATGACCTGTCGGAACTTGGTGCCATCATGGTCAAGGCAGCGACGCATGAGCCGAGGATCGGCAACAGGACACCGCGTGTCGCCGAAACTTCAAGCGGGATGCTGAATGCCATCGGGCTTCAGAATCCGGGTGTGGACCATATCCTGGACCATGAACTCAAGTTCCTCGAGCAGTATGATGTGCCGATCATCGCCAATGTTGCAGGCAGTGAAATCGACGACTATACAATCGTTGCGGACAAGATCTCCAAGGCGCCGAACGTAAAAGCTATCGAGCTCAACATTTCCTGTCCGAATGTCAAAGAGGGCGGCATCCAGTTCGGAACCGACCCCGAGACGGCACGCCGCCTGACATCCCGTGTCAAGGAAGTATCGGATGTACCGGTCTATGTAAAACTTTCACCGAATGTGACCAGCATCGTCGACATGGCCCTAAGCGTCGGAGACATCGCCGATGGTCTGACGATGATCAATACGCTCGTCGGCATGAGGCTGGATGGCAATGGACAGCCGATCCTCTCCAATGTGACGGGCGGGCTCAGCGGACCGGCCATCAAACCGGTCAGCCTGAACATGATATACCAGGTACGCCAGCATCTGCCGCATATTCCGATCATCGGCATGGGCGGAATCGCCACAGCCGATGACATTCTGGACTATATCTCCGTCGGCGCGGATGCGGTGGCCATCGGAACGATGAACTTCACCGATCCGATGATCTGCCCGGCACTGATTGAAGCATTGGATGAGAAGCTAGGGGAAATGGGAGTCGGCCACCTGCATGACTTGAAAGGACGCGCCTACAAATAAGCTGAGGAGGAAACTTATGAATAGACCGATCATTGCCCTCGACTTCGGTACGATGGCAGAAGTGCAGCAGTTTCTTGAAAACTTTGAAGAACCGCTTTTCGTTAAGGTGGGAATGGAGCTCTACTTGCAGAATGGCCCGGACATAATCAGGGAGATCAGGACCATGGGCCATGACATATTCCTCGACCTGAAGCTGCATGACATTCCGAATACTGTGGGAAAGGCAATGGAAGGACTCGGGAGGCTCGATGTGCAGATGACCAATGTCCATGCCCAGGGTGGGACTCCGATGATGAAGCGTGCGGCGGAGTCCTTCAGGGACCATAACCCCGATGGCATACTGATCGCAGTGACGCAGCTGACTTCCACAAGCGAGGAAATGATGCAGGCCGAACAGAAATCGTCACTGACCCTGGATGAAAGCGTCATCCACTATGCACAGCTGGCCAGGCAGGCGGGGCTTGACGGGGTGGTGTCCTCTCCGCTCGAGTCGGCACTCATCCATGAAGCGTGCGGCAGTGACTTCCTCACGGTGACACCGGGCATTCGGCTCGCTGATGATTCAACGGATGACCAGTCGCGCGTCGTCACGCCGTCGAAGGCCCATCACCTGGGCAGCGACTATATCGTCGTCGGCCGGCCCATCACACAGGCGGCGGATCCGGCAGCACGATACACACAAATAAAAGAAGAATGGGAAAGCGGGGAAGAGCATTGGAAACACGTGTAGCAGAAATCCTATTGGACATCAATGCAGTGGAACTCAGTCCGGAGGCACCATTCACATGGTCGAGCGGGATCATCTCCCCGATCTACTGTGATAACAGGAAGGTCATTGGCAATGTCGATGCGCGGAGTGAAATCGCCGATGCATTTGCGGAAATGATAAAAGTGCATGCACCGGACGCAGAAGTCATCGCGGGCACATCGACTGCCGGCATCCCGCATGCCGCCTTCATCAGTGAACGGCTCGGACTGCCGATGTGCTATGTGCGCGGAAGCAAAAAGAAGCATGGCAAGGGCAACCAGATCGAAGGTGCCGAAGTGGACGGAAAGAAGGTCGTGCTCATCGAGGACCTCATCTCCACCGGCGGATCGAGCCTCGAAGCTGCAGAAGCGCTGAAGGAGAACGGGGCGGACCTGCTTACGGTAATCGCAATTTTCACTTACGGCATCCCCCGCGCCGATGAAGCATTCAATGAAACAGGGCTTCCGTATCATACATTGAGCACCCTCGATGCACTGATCGGTGTCAGCCTGGACCGTGGCGCAATCGATGAAGATCAGAAGGAGACGATCCTCCAGTTCCGCCAGAAGCTGTCGGAAAAATAAAAAGAGCGAAATGGGAAAATTACCCATTTCGCTCTTTTTTCTATACGCCGAATATCATATCATTGATGAGTTTTGCTTCCTGCTCGATGTGATCGCTGTCGAGGGATACATAGAGCTTGATCTTCGGTTCCGTTCCAGACGGCCTCAGGGCGATCCATCCATCTTCGAAATGGATTTTGATGACATCGGCCCCGGGCAATTTGATGTCTTCTGACGTACCATTGCGGTATGTCCGCTTCTGCGTCTTGAAATCCTCGGTCATGATGACTTCCCGCCTGTCCAGTTCAGTCGGTGTGTTGGTACGGAACTGCCTCATGATTTCATTAATCTTCTCCTTGCCGCTCGTGCCTTCGAAAGTATGGCTGAACAGGACTTCCATCCGGCGGCCGTAGGCTTCATAGATTGCCTCGAGTTCATCAACGAGTGTCCGTCCGCTGTTCTTCAGCTCACTGGCCATTCCGATGATGTACGGAACGATCTGGATGGCATCCTTGTCCCTGACGAAAGGCTCCAGAAGATAGCCGTAGCTCTCCTCGTAGCCGAGGACGAACGTCCTGTCGGACGCCCCTTCCATTGCCTTGATCTGTTCGCCGATATATTTGAATCCTGTCAGCACCTCTATCATTTCTCCGCCCTTGTCTTCAGTAATCTTGCGGCCAAGATCGCTTGTCACGATCGACTTGATGACGACGGGTTTTGAACCTTCGTGGCGCTCCAGGCGATGTTTCAGGAGGAGGATGCCGAGCTGGTTGCCGTTCAAGTGTACATAGCGGCCGTCGTGAAGGATTTCGATACCGATCCTGTCGGCATCCGGGTCTGTTGCAATCAGCAGGTCTGCACCTGTATCATTGCCGAGGTCCCGGGCTGCTTCGAATGCTTCCTCGCTTTCCGGATTCGGCGATTTGACCGTAGGGAAGTCACCATTGGGACGGCATTGGTCCTCGACAAGCTGATAGTTTTCAAAATCCAGTGAGTCGAGGATATCGGGAACGACCGGTACACTCGTGCCATGAAGACTCGAGAAGACGACCTTTAAATCGGAGGATGGAATATCAGGAATGAACGAAGCAATCCTTGCCCTGTACTGATCCTCCATCTCGACCGAGATATATTGTGCCTTCCCTGATTCGAGGGCTTCATCAAAAGACGCACTACCGATATTGAAGATGTCCTCTATTGCATTGATCTTTTCGCTCAGGCTGGCCGCAGGTGCATCAATCAGCTGCGCACCGTCCGGGCCGTAGACTTTGATGCCGTTGTATTCCGGCGGATTATGGCTGGCGGTGATCATAATGCCGAGGTCCGCTCCGTGCTCCCTGACATGGAAAGAGAGTTCGGGCGTCGAGATGTATTTCTCGGAAAGTCGGACGTTGACATCATTCTGTACAAGCACACCTGTCATCGTCTCCGAGAATTCAGGGGAGAAATGTCTTGTGTCATAGCCGATGACGACGAGCGGATCCGTCGCCCCTTCCAGCTCGTGGGCGATGCCGAGGGCCACCTTTTCAACTGTATAGCGGTTCAGACGGTTGGGTCCGAGGCCGATCTTCCCCCTGATTCCTGCAGTACCGAATGAAAGCGTATCGGAAAAGGCATCCGTCTTCTCTTCATCCGTAAGCGCCTCATAAGATTCCTCTGTAATGAAACTGTTGCCGATATGTTCTTCCCATTGTGCTCTGTCCACAAAGATCACACTCCTATTAGTCTGTATATTGGTGTTGATGCATATTCGCCACTTTCCTTAAGACCGCCACCTCGTAGCCCTTGATGTAGAAGCTGCGTGAATACACCGCCTTGTCGTAATGGCGCTGGTTGGAGATTTCTATCTCGTAGGGGTCCTGTGTATCAAAACCGAGCTCCATCGATTTTTCAGTCGGATTGATGATGATCATGAATTCACTGTTCCGATACGAGACCTTCACTCCGAAGCCGTTCGGCAGGTTGCTGAAGGACATGAATGAAAGGGCCCTGCTGATGCTTTCCCTGTCTTTCAGCCTGAATATATCCTCCCGTTTCCTGAACTGGACCAGGGACTTGAAGAATTCGATGTTGTCCTGGTATTTTGCACGCCTGTTCCAGTCCATCCGGTTGAGCATGTCGCTCAGGTTGTAGGTATTCCCGTGGCCATACTTCGTCCTGAAGAATTCCTGCCCCGCATGCAGGAAGGGTGTACCGAAGGACAAGAGTACGAGGGCTGTAGCAATCTGGTGCTGGCTCTCCAGTATATACTGCCGCTTCCCGGATGAATATCTCAGCCGGTCATACAGTGTATGGTTGTCATGAACCTCTACATAATTGACGCTCATCAGGGCGGTGAACGGTCTGTGGAAGCCGGTGAACAGGTCACGGATGACATCTATTCCCTGTCCATCACCATTTACATACCCTTTTTCACTGAGTTCAAAATTACTTCCCTTGATCGAATCCCGGTAATGGTCGTTGAAAAAATGGACCGAGGGCACACGATAGCTGTGTTCGGGAAGCGTCTTCTTGCTGTGGTCGAGGGCAGTCGGGAGATCCCAGCCTTCCCCGAGGAGGAAGATTTCACGGTCCTGCCTGTGCACGATGGACTCGATGCCCTGCATCGTTTCTATGTCCAGTGCGCCCATCAGGTCGAAGCGGTAGCCATCGATCCGGTACTGTTCAAGCCAGAAATGGATCGTGTCGGCAATGAAACGCCTTCCCATCATCTTTTCGGAGGCGAAATCATTGCCGACGCCTGTGCCATTGGACAGAGACAGATCCTCGTTATGCCTGAAATAATAGCCGGGCACGAGTTTGTCGAAATTCGAATCCTCCACCCGGTAGACATGGTTGAGCACGACATCGAGAATGATCTTCATGCCGTTCTCATGCAGTGTACGGATCAGCGTCTGCAGTTCGATGATGCGGTTGATCGGGTCGTTCGGATCCGTTGCATAGCTGCCTTCCGGGACCATGAAGAAGTGCGGGTCGTACCCCCAATTGTAGCTTTTGTCCCGGTTGAGTTCGTCCACAGTGATGAAGTCGTTCACCGGCATCAGCTGGATGTGCGTCACCCCGATCTCCTTCAGGTAGTTGAGGCCGCTCGAGAGGCGGTGCTTGGTGGTCGTCTGTTCAGTCATGCCGAGATAGCGGCCCTTCCATTCCTCCCTGACGCCGCTGTTGGGATGGGAAGTGAGGTCCCTTATGTGTGTTTCATAGATGATGGCGGCATCATTCGGGATGTCGGGGATATGGTGATCGGTGAATCCAGGGTTGATGCGTTCGAAATCGACGATCATAGCCTCCTTCCCATTTGCCGATACCGCCTTGACATAAGGGTCGATCACATTATGCGTCACATGATTATGGCTGGCTTCATAGTGGTAATATTTACCATGGCAGTCCTGGTTGATCACCTTCTCGAAGTAGCCGCCGATCTTGTCCATATTGTAGGCCTGGCCATCCAGTATGAGCCGGCATTGGACGACCGTCGGTGCAAAGACTCTGAAGACGGTGCGATTCTTTGAATAAGTAGCACCCATCTGCCGGTCTGTGGAGTATTTCATGTCGAATTCTATGGACAGTATATAGCGTCCCATCAGAAGCGGGAACATCCTGCCCTCGAATCTGATGTGTGTGAAGTGATTGAGGTCCACAGGCTGGGTGAGCCAGACAGTGAGGTAGGCACCCGCGTTTTCGATTGTTCTTATTGAAAGTGCTTCGTCATCCTGGATGACCGCCAGGTCATTTCCGTATTCGCCCTGTGCACTTTTTCTGACTATCGTGATCTGATCTGGTGCATCGAGATATGCATCAATCATAAAAAGCCTCCGTCCGGTTGAATGTGATAGTGTTAGTATATAAAATGAATACTGTAGAATATAGTCTGATAATTATAAAAATTTTATACATTTTCTTTTTTTAGTTGTATAATCGATGATAAGGGTATGTCTATAGTATAACGCAAAGGGGGAAATATTTTGAGTGAAGAAAACTTGGAAATGGATAAATATCTATTCCACCAGGGTACCCATTACAATGCCTACAATTTCATGGGGGCACACGTCTCGGAAGAGGGGGTCAGATTCATCACATGGGCACCGAACGCCAGGCATGTCCAGCTCGCCTGCGACTACAATGACTATTCGGGCGAAGGTCTCGATTTCGAGAGGCTTGGCGACCAGGGACTGTGGATCCTGACCACTTCCCATGTGGGCGTCGGAGACACATACAAGTACAAAATCCATTTCGAAGACGGCCATCACCTCAAATCCGATCCGTTCGGCTTTTATCATGAACGGCGCCCGGCAACCGCGAGCATCGTCCATGATGATGGCTTTGAATTCACGGATGATGAGTGGATGTCGAAGCGTCGCCACTCCAATGTATATGAATCTCCGGTCAGCATCTATGAACTGCATCTCGGGACATGGATGAAGCACCCGGTCGAGGATACGGAAGGTCGGACGATTGATGAGATTACAGATGCATCGTATTTCAACTACAGGGAAGTGGCGGATCATCTGATTCCCTATCTGGAGGAACTTGGATACACACATGTCGAGTTCCTTCCCCTGATGGAGCATCCTTTCGACCTGTCATGGGGCTATCAGGTGACCGGCTACTTTTCTGCAACAAGCCGCTACGGGAGGCCGGAGGATCTGAAGTACCTGATCAACCGGCTCCATGAGGCGGACATCGGCGTCATCATGGATTTCGTTCCGGCCCATTTCTGCAAGGATGCCCATGGTCTGAGGCTCTTTGACGGTACGCCCACATACGAGCATCCAGACGTTAAGATTGCAGAGAAGAAGGAATGGGGCACATTGACATTCGACTATGGCAGGCCGGAAGTGCAGTCCTTCCTCATATCGTCCGCCATGTACTGGATCAGGGAATTCCACATCGACGGTCTTCGGCTCGACGCCGTCCACAGCATGATCGATTTGAACTTTGAAAATCACGAACCGGATTCAAAAATCTACAACGAGAAGGGTACGGAAGAGAACATAGCGGGTATTGAACTGTTGAGGAAATTGAATGCCGTCGCCTTCGAGTATGATGAAACGCTGCTCATGATGGCTGAAGATTCATCGGACGTGGCGATGATTACACATCCCGTCCATACAGGCGGACTCGGTTTCAATTTCAAATGGGACCTCGGGTGGATGCATGACAGACTGGATTACATGGAGCAGGATTTCCATGCCCGGGCCCACAACCATAACAAGCTCACCTTTTCCATGGCATACAAGTACAATGAGAACTATCTGCTCCCGCTCTCCCATGACGAAGTGGTGCACGGCAAGAAGGCCATCGTCGACAAGATGACGGGAGACCAGTGGCAGCAGTTCGCCCAGACGCGGCTCCTCTACGGCAACCAGTTCACTGAACCGGGCAAGCAGCTGCTCTTCATGGGACAGGAGTTCGGCATGTACCATGAATGGAAGGATAAGGAACAGGTGGACTGGCATCTGCTGGACTATCCGTTCCATGTGGACCTGAAACGCTATGTATCGGACCTGAACCGATTCTATCGGAAACATCCCGAATTCTATGGATGGGACTACAGACCTGAAGGTTTCAGGTGGCTGCTTGTGGACGACAGCACGCACTCCATATTGAGCTATGTGCGCAAATACAAGGATTCCTTCAAGGTCTGCGTATTCAACTATCGTCCGGATGTCTATCATGATTTCAAGATTCCTGTACCGGAGCCCGGCGTATACCGGGAGATATTCAACAGTGACAGGGACGTCTACTCGGGATCGGGTGTCCTGAACGATGGACGTCATTTCACCGCCGACGAACACTATGTCAGGGAATCGCAGTTCATCCGGATCACCGTGGCACCTTTGGCATTCCAAGTATTCGAACTAGAAGATAAGACAAAAGGGAGGAAGTAACATGACATCAAAAACAGTAGCAATGCTATTGGCAGGGGGACAGGGGACACGTCTTGGCGAACTGACCAAGAACCTTGCCAAGCCGGCGGTACCCTTCGGGGGCAAATACCGCATCATCGACTTCACAATGAGCAACCTCGCAAATTCGGGCATTTCCACCGTGGGCCTTCTCGTACAGTATTCCCCGCTGATGCTGAACAAGCATATCGGTATCGGAAAACCCTGGGGGCTTGACAGGCAGTATGGCGGTGTCAGCGTGCTGTCACCCTATTCAAGCCGCGAGGGCAGTGCGTGGTTCAGCGGTACTGCAGACGCCATCGTGAAGAACCTGCATTTTGTAGAGCAGTACGAACCGGATGAACTGATTGTACTGAGCGGGGACCACATCTATCAGATGGACTACACCAAAATGCTCGAATTCCACCGTGGCAACGGGGCGGATGCGACGATTTCCGCCATCGAAGTGCCGATGGACGAGGCCAGTCGGTTCGGCATACTCAATACGAATGATGACTTCAGCATCTATGAGTTCGATGAGAAGCCCGAGCATCCGAAAAACAACCTGGCATCGATGGGTGTATATATCTTCAACTGGAAGACCATCAAGCCCTACCTGCTGGAAGATGAAAAGGATTCGGACAGCGATCATGACTTCGGGAAGGACATCATTCCGAAGATGCTGGCGAACGACAGGAAGCTGTTTGCCTACCGCTTTGACGGCTACTGGAAGGATGTCGGAACAATCAAGAGCTACTGGGAAGCGAATATGGACCTTCTGAAGGAGGATTTCCAGACCTTGCTGATGTCAAGGGAATGGCCGACCTATCCGAACGAAGAAAATCGGCCGCCGGAATATATCGGGGAGACTGCAGAAATCAACAATTCACTCATTTCTCCGGGCTCCTTCATCGAAGGGACGATCGACAACTCGATACTGTTCGTCGGGGTGGAAACGATGGAAGGTGCAAGTGTAAAGGACTCCATCATCCTGCCTGATGCCGTCATCGGCAGAAATGTGGTGCTTGACTCCGTCATCCTCATGTCGGATGTGGAGATACCGGATGGGACGCAGATTGTGGCTTCAAACGGCGACCCGGTGGTCATCAGTCCCGACACGCTGAAAGATTATATAGCAGAAGGAGGCAGTCAAAATGGATAAAGAAGTACTTGGACTCATCAACCTACAGCCGGAGCAGGATTATCTGGACGAGCTGACCTATTTCAGAAGCAGCGGATCGGTTCCGTTCATGGGACGATATCGACTGATCGACTTCACAATCTCCAACATGGCGAATTCCGGAGTCAGCGTCATCGGTGTATTTGCCGGACACAAGTTCAGGTCCCTGCTCGACCATCTGAACCGAAAGGAGGATTTCGGGCTGGAGGGCAGACAGGCCAAAATCTTCGTCCTGCCTCCGGATTGGAACGATCCGTCGGACATTTCCGAAGGCGACCTCAAGCACTTCCACAACCATGCCGACCTCTTCAGGCGATTCAAAGGGGACCAGGTGATCATTTCAGGCACGCAGTTCATTTCGAATACGGACTACACCGAAGCGGTCAGATACCACAAGGAGAATGACAAGGATATAACGTTCGTCGGTGAAGAGGTTCAGAATCCGCCGAACAGTCCCGTACTCAGAATGGTGACCGAAGGGGATCAGGTGACCGGATTCACGCATGATCAGGATAACGGGCATCTGTACTCCGGAGTCTACATCATCAAGAAGGAAGTCCTGAAGAACATCGTCCGTTTCTGTATCGACAACTATAAGCACAGCCTGTTCCATAACGGCATCAGGGAGAAGCTTGAGGAATATGATACCGGATTCTATGATATCAAGGCGAAGACGCACTACTTCTATTCCGTCCAGTCCTATTTCCAAAACAGCATGGCGCTGCTCGACAAGGACCGCTACCGTGACTTCTTCTACGGCCAGAAGAAGGTGAAGACGAAGGTCAGCACGAACCCGCCGACCCTCTACAAGAAGGAGAGCAGTGTGAAGCGGTCCATCCTATCCAATGGGGTGACTGTGGAAGGGACGGTGGAGAACTCGGTCGTTTCCAGGAACGTGTTCGTCGGGAAGGGCGCAACCGTTAAAAATTCCATCATTTTCGCAAACTGCATCATCGAGCCTGGTGCCTATCTTGAAAATGTCATCCTGGATAAGGACGTGACCATCACCGAGGGCCGTCAGCTGATAGGGTCGGAAGAGAAGCCGTATACAGTGCCAAAGCGCTCACGGATATAATAAGAAACCGGAAAGAAGTGAAAGTATGAAACATGTTCTTTTTGCTGCAAGTGAATGTACGCCATTCATCAAGTCGGGAGGGCTTGCAGATGTAATCGGGAGCCTGCCACAGGCCCTCGTCAAGGAAGGGGCACAGGTCTCCGTCATCCTGCCCCTCTACAAGGAGATCATCCACTCCGAATACCGCGAGGACATGGAGGAAGTGATGATCTTCAATACACCGGTCGGATGGCGCAACCAGTATACGCGCATACTGAAGTATCGCGGCCGGGACGCAACCTACTATTTCGTCGACAACGAATACTATTTCAATCGCGACGGCCTCTATGGCTATATCGATGATGGCGAGCGCTTCGTCTATTTCTCGAATGCCATCATCGAATTCATGTACAGGGTGGAGGAGTCGTATGACATCCTGCACTGCCATGACTGGCAGACGGGCGCTGCAGTGGCGATCGGCAGCATCAAGCGGCCGCACCCCGGCATGAAGACCGTCTATACGATCCATAACATCCAGTATCAGGGCTGGATCGAACAGTCTGCATTCGGTGAGCTGTTCAACCTCGGACGGGAGCACTTTGCCGGTTTCGAATGGCAGGGCATGCTGAACATGATGAAGGCGGCCATCCACCACGCAGATGTGATTACGACTGTATCCGAAACCTATGCCGAGGAAATCATGACTCCGTTCTTCGGAGAGGGTCTCGAAACGGTACTGGAGTACAGGCGGGGAGATCTGCACGGCGTCATCAACGGCCTCGATACCTACGACTACAACCCGGTCAGGGATGAGGCCCTGTACCACCGCTACCGTTCTTCACGCAAGACGAAGGCGAAGAACAAGACCAGCCTGCAGCGGGATCTTGGACTGACGGTGGATGAGAACATCCCGATGTATGGCATCGTCACCCGTCTCGTCACCCAAAAGGGCCTCGACCTCGTCGAACACATCATGCACGAATTCCTCACAGAGGATGTCCAGCTTGTGGTGCTCGGTTCAGGGGAGGCCCTATATGAGGACTACTTCAAATCGCTCGTGCACCACTTCCCGGACAAGGTGCATGTGACGCTCGGATTCAGCGAAGGCTATGCAAGGAAGATATACGCAGCGAGTGACTTCTTCATCATGCCGAGCCTGTTCGAGCCATGCGGTCTCGGCCAGCTGATCGCCATCCGCTATCTGACGGCACCGATCGTCAGGGAGACGGGCGGATTGAAGGACACGGTCATTCCATATAATGAATTCGACCACTCCGGCAACGGATTCTCCTTTGAGAACTACAATGCCCATGAACTGCTCAATGCGATGAAATACAGTCTGTACATCTATCACCAGAAGGCGCATATGGACGCACTATGCAAAAATATGACAGCGTCCGACTACAGCTGGGCGAATTCAGCCCGTCAGTATATGTCTCTGTATGGGGCCTGAGACAGCAGGGAAAACAGAAGGCACTGCCGAAACCAGTCAACTGGCTGGTTTCGGCAGTGCCTTTTTTAGTTTGTCCGGCCGCTTTCCATCTGTTCGACCTTCGACTTTATGGGAGTGACATGGACCGTCTTCTGGTCGGTGTAGGTGACAAAGCCCGGTTTCGCACCGCTGACCTTGTGCACATGTTTGATCTCCGTATAGTCGACGGGGACCGATTCCGAATCCTGGGCTTTTGAATGGTAGGCGGCGAGCAACGCCGCTTCCAGAATGTCCTGATCTTCTATTTCCGAGGCAGGGTGCGTGATGACCACGTGGGATCCGGGGATGTCCTTCGTGTGGAACCACAGGTGATTGTTCTGTGCCTTCCTGCTTGTCAGATAGTCATTCTGCTTGTTGTTCTTTCCGACTAGGACATCCAGGCCGTTGGTGGTGCGGTAGGCGTGGAGCTGGATCTTATTCTTCTTCTTTTTGGACTGTTTCCTGTTGTTCTTGATGATGCCCTGTTCTGCAAGCTCCTCGCGTATTTCGTCGACTTCCTCCTCAGTCGTGATGCTGTCCATCTGATGGAGCAGGCTGGAGAAGTATTCGAGATCCTCCCCCGCACGGTCGAGCTGCACAGCGGCGCTGTTCTCGCGTGTCTTGAGCTTGTTGTAGCGCTTGTAGTACTTCTGGGCATTGTCGCTGGCGGAGAGGTTCTTATCGAGCGGGATCTCGAGCGGCTCGTTCGTATAGTAGTCGATCACTTCGAGCGATTCATCATAGGGCTTCACCTGATGCATATATGCAGTGAGCAGTTCCCCGTACTTCTGATATTTGTCCTTCTCCGCTGCTTCCGCGAGGTCTTCCTTGAGCTTCTCGACCTTTCTCTCCGTCTTTTCATATTCGCGCTCGATCAGGTGCAGGTAGTCCTGTGCCTTCTGTTTGATGAGCGACTTCCTGTACCTGTCGTGGTAGTAGTCGTCCATCAGTCCGGAGAGTGAACTAAAGGTTTCGTAATCTTCCCCCAGATGGGAGAGGGGGGTGAAATAGAAGATATCCCGGTCGCCTCCGGTGTACATCACGGGTTTTACATCCGCAGCCTGCTCCATCGTCTCCTGGATTACGGGTACAATGTTCTTTATTGTGAAGTAGCGGGCGTTGTGCTCGACCTCCTTTACAAACAAGGGGCTGAACCCTTCCACATTGGCCAGTATCTGCCTATGGATCTTGCCAGCGTTGAAGTCGATCATGGCGGGCAGTTTTTCAATCGCGTCGGTCCTCGGATTCAGCTTATTTTCCGTCGGCGGTGCCGTATAGTCGAATCCCGGCATGATGGTCCGGCTGTTGTTGTTCGGTGTCAGGTGCTTGATGCCGTCAAGGATCCTGTAGTCCGCGTCCGTGATGACGATGTTCGAATGCCGGCCCATGATCTCAAGGATGAGTATGCGCTTGATTTCATCGCCGATTTCATTTCTTGACTGTATATGGATTTCGACCCTCCGGTCGTTTCCGAGCTGCCTTATCTCCTGGATGATGCCGCCTTCGAGATGCTTTCTGGCAACGCGCAGAAACATCGGAGGTTCGAAGGGGAATTCGTATTTATGGCCGGTCAGATGGAAGCGTGCATACATGGGGTGCGCGCTGATCAGCAGATTGTGATTGCTGCCGGCGGAACGCACCTTGAAAACCATCGAAGTTTCATCTATCTGCTGTATTCTATTGATCTTGCCCCGCTTAAGCACTTCCAGTTCCTGTAGAAGTGCGTGGACAAAGTTGCCGTCGAATGCCATGGTTTCATCCTCCTGTTTCAGACTACCCAACATTTTAACATGAAATCGACCTGTTTGTTTACGGACAGTGATTTAATGATGAATTTTTCTTCCGGATATGGTACATTAAGATATAATTACAAATAGAAAGGTAACGTGTTATGACTTCAGACAAGGGACTGCTGATCGTCCTCTCCGGCCCTTCCGGTGTAGGCAAGGGAACGGTCAGAAAGGCGATCTTTGAACATCCGGAGACGGATTTCAAATACTCGATTTCAATGACGACGAGGAAAAAGCGTGAAGGCGAAGTGGATGGCGTGGACTATTTCTTCAAGACGAAGGAGGAGTTCGAGGCGCTGATAGAGCAGGACAAATTTATCGAGTACGCCCAATATGTCGGCAATTACTACGGTACGCCGGTAGACTATGTGGAGCAGACGATGGCCGACGGTCATGATGTCTTTTTGGAAATTGAAGTTGAAGGCGCGAAGCAGGTCAGGGAAAAGTTCCCCGAGGCGCTTTTCATCTTCCTTGCGCCTCCCAACCTGACGCAGCTGGAAGAGCGGCTCGTCAACCGTGGCACGGATTCACCGGAAATCATCAGACATCGCATCGATGAGGCGAAACGCGAGCTGAAACTGATGAACCTGTATGACTATGTTGTAATCAATGATGATGTGGATCTGGCACGCGGACGGGTACAGTGCATCGTCGAAGCGTCTCATATGAGGCGTGCCCGTGTAGAATCCAAACTAAGAAAAATGCTGTTGGAGGTTAATCAATAATGCTATACCCACCTATACATGAACTGAAAAAGAACGTCGATTCAAAATATCTTGTGGTCACAATGGCTGCCAAGCGTGCACGCCATCTGCAGGACCACCCGGATGATCTTGTGCTGGATGAATACCAGACATTGAAGACGGTAAGCCGGGCACTTGAAGAGATTGCTGAAAACAAAGTTAAAGAAAAACACTAGCTGACAAATTTTTGTCAGCTTTTTTTAAGAGGTGAAGACATGGCAAATATTGTAATCGGAGTCACCGGTGGCATTGCCGCATATAAAGCTGTAGACCTTACGAGCAAGCTGATCCAGGCGGGACACGAAGTCCGTGTGGTACTGACGGACAATGCCCTCGAGTTCATCACGCCGTTGGCATTCCAGGCCATCAGCCGCAACCACGTCTATACGAACACTTTCAAGGAAGAGGATCCGTCAGTAATTTCCCACATCAGCATCGGGGAATGGGCGGATATCATTGTTGTTGCACCCATAACCGCCAATACAATCAGCAAGCTGGCATGCGGCATCTATGACAATATGCTGCTCAATGTCCTTGCTGCCAACACCAAGCCCGTCGTCCTGGCGCCTGCGATGAATGTGCATATGTACAACCAGCCGGCCATCCGCCGCAATATGGAGATACTGATGGATGATGGGTACCATTTCATCGATTCGGAATCGGGCTTTCTTGCCTGCGGATACAATGCCAAAGGGCGCATGGCCAACGTGCCTGAAATCAAGCAGTATGTGGAGGAGCTTCTGCTGAAGGGTGGCAGCCTGGAAGGGAAGAAGGTCCTGGTGACCGCCGGGCCGACGCAGGAGTCGATCGATCCAATCCGCTACATCACCAACCATTCCAGCGGCAGGATGGGCTATGCAATCGCCGAAGCGGCACAAAAGCGCGGTGCGGAAGTCGTGCTCGTCAGCGGTCCCGTCGATCTGGCACAGCCGGCGGGGGTCGACGTCATCGATGCCGTTTCCACCGAAGAGATGTTCACGGCGGTGAAGTCGCATATGGATGCGGACCTCGGCATATTCACAGCCGCCGTCAGCGATTTTACCCCCATCTCGAGGATGGAAGGCAAAATGAAGAAGGAAAAGGGTCAGGAGACCGTCTCCATCGATTTGAAGAAGACACCGGACATCCTCCAGCATGCCGGGGAAAACAGCACGAACATGTATGTCGTCGGATTTGCGGCGGAGACCGATAATGTCGAGCAGTATGCACAGGACAAGCTGAAGCGCAAGAACGCCGACTGCATCGTGATGAACGATGTATCGGACACATCGATCGGCATGAACAGCGCCGACAATGAAGTGGTCATGCTGTTCAGGGAAGGGGAGCCGGTGCCATTCGAAAAGATGGACAAGCGGGCGCTTGCGGAGCAGATCATCGACACCCTCGTCCAAAGGTGGCTCGGATGATGTTTGCTTCAGTCATTGTTGATATACCCAGCAAAAGTGTCAATCAGGTGTTCGACTACCGCATTCCGGATGGAATGGAGGATCTGATCAAAGTGGGCCACCGGGTGCTCGTCCCCTTCGGACGGCGGACGATACAGGGATATGTGATGAAATTGCAGGACACCACTGATTTTGACCCATCAAGAATCAAGGAGATCGCCCGCACGCTCGATATAGAACCCGTGCTGACCGAAGAGATGATCACCATTGCCAAGCATCTGGCGGACTATTACGTCGACCAGTACATCAGTGTGATCGAGACGATTCTGCCGGCTGCGCTGAAGGCGAACTACAGGAAGGTGCTCAAGCTCGCGGAAGGCCATACCACAGAAGCCGAAGCGGCACTTGCGGAGATTTCCGGCGGGGCTGAAGTCGAGCCGAAACGGCTGGACCCTGAGGAGCTGAGGAGGCTCTCCCCCCATCTGAAGTCGGGGGATATCCAGGAAGAGACCGTCATCAGGCAGCATACACGGAAGAAGACGGCACTCGCCGTCTATTCACTGAAGCAGCAGGGCGCCGACCTGTCGCGTGCCAAAAAGCAGCAGGAGCTCCTGGATGTGATCGACGGATCGTCCGAACCGCTTTTCGTCAGGGATCTCGTCAATGACGGATTCTCCAATCATCTGATCAATGCGCTGCATAAAAAAGGGTATATCGAAAAGGTTGAACGGGAAGTGGAACGGGACCCATACAGCGGACGCATCTTCACAAGTGATCCGCCGAAAGTGCTGAACCCCGAGCAGCAGCATGCCTACGGCAGGATCATGGAGGCGCTGGATGCACAGCAGGCGAAGACATTCCTTCTTCACGGCATTACGGGAAGCGGCAAGACGGAAGTCTATCTCCAGGTCATCCAGAAGGTGCTCGAAGAAGGGCGTACGGCAATCATGCTTGTGCCCGAAATTGCCCTGACGCCCCAGATGGTCAACCGCTTCAAGAGGCGGTTCGGTGATGATGTAGCAGTGCTGCATTCAGGGCTTTCCCATGGTGAAAAATACGATGAGTGGCGCAAGATCAAAGAGGGACGGGCGCGCGTTTCCGTCGGTGCAAGAAGCAGTATTTTTGCCCCGTTCGAAAACGTCGGTGCCATCATCGTCGATGAGGAGCATGAAACAACATACAAACAGGGTGACCGTCCGATGTATCATGCAATCGAAGTGGCGAAGTTCAGAAGCAGATACCACAAATGTCCACTGATACTGGGTACGGCCACACCAAGCCTTGAAACGTATGCACGGAGTGAAAAGGGTGTGTATGAACGTCTGGAGCTGACGGAACGGGCCGGCACGAAAGTGCTTCCGGAAATCAGTGTCGTGGACATGTCGGAAGAGCACCGGACCGGCAACACATCAATCATCTCCAAGCCGCTCGAAGCGGCGATCCGTATACGGATCGAAAGAGGGGAGCAGGCGGTGCTGCTACTCAACAGGCGCGGCTACTCCAACTTCCAGATCTGTCAGAACTGCGGACACGTACCGATGTGCCCAAACTGCGACATTTCCCTGACCTACCACAAGTCGAACCGGAGCCTGCTCTGCCACTACTGTGGATATGAAGGCGCCGTCCACCATACGTGCGACAACTGTCAGAGTGATGATGTGACATTCAGGGGGACGGGCACCGAGAAGGTCGAGGAGATCCTCCGGGACATGTTCGATGCGGAAGTGGTCCGTATGGATAATGATACGACGAGAAGGAAAGGGATGCATGAAAAGCTGCTGGATCATTTTGAACGGGAGGAGATTCCGATTCTGCTCGGTACACAGATGATCGCCAAAGGGCTGGATTATCCCAAAGTGACCCTTGTCGGCGTACTGAATGCCGATACGATGCTCAACCTCCCTGATTTCAGGGCCAATGAGAAGACATACCAGCTGCTGACACAGGTTTCAGGCCGGGCAGGGCGTCATGAACTGACGGGGGAAGTCATTTTCCAGACATACAACCCGACCCATTACGCAATACAGCTGGCGAAGGAAAACGACTATCGGCGCTTCTATGAGAAGGAGATGGCATTCAGGCGTCTGGCCCGCTATTCACCATACTTTTTCCATGTCCTGTTCACCGTTTCAAGCGAGGACATCAGAAAGTGCCTGAAGGCGACAAGCCATATCCATGATACACTGATCCAGAAAGTTTCAGACCAGTCGATCATCGTCGGTCCATCACCGAGCCCGCTCGAACGCATCAACCGGCAGTACCGCTTCCAGATACTGCTCAAGTACAAAAGGGAGCCGGAACTGCTTGAAATGCTCAATTCACTGGATGAACACTACCACGAGGCATACAGGACCGAAGGCATTTCGCTCCGGATCGACGTAGATCCGCTCGTGATCATGTAGGAGGAATAATTTATGACAGATACAATCATTTTTATGGGGACACCGGATTTTTCAGTGCCGATACTGGAAAAGCTCCACGGCGAGTACAATGTCGCAATGGTCATCAGCCAGCCGGACAAGCCGGTGGGCAGGAAACGGGTGATGACGCCCCCGCCTGTCGCGAAGGCGGCAAAAGCACTCGGCATCCCGCTGTTCCAGCCGGACCGCATACGGGACGAAGCGGCCATCGGAGAGATTGAAAGCATAGGGCCGGACCTGATCATTACGGCGGCCTATGGACAGATACTGCCGAAGGCATTGCTCGAGGTGCCGCGCCTCGGCGCAGTCAATGTCCACGCCTCCCTCCTGCCGAGGCACAGGGGCGGCGCGCCGATCCATCGTGCCATCATGGAAGGGGACGATGAGACCGGTGTGACCCTCATGTACATGGCCGAAGGCCTGGACAGCGGAGATATCATCAGCAGCACGGCTACACAGATCAGGGATTCCGATGATACAGGGATGCTGCACGACAGACTGTCTCAGATGGGCGCAGAGCTGCTCATGGAGGCATTGCCGGACATCCTCGCAGGAAGGAACGCCCGCACCCCGCAGGATGAATCTTCCGTTACGGTGAGCCCCAACATTTCAAAACAAGATGAACGGCTCGAATGGTCGAAGGACGCCCGCACTGTATTCAACCATATCCGGGGGCTGTCGCCGTGGCCGGGCGCCTATACGGAAATCGACGGGAAGCGCCTCAAGATCTATGGCGCGAATCCACCGGAGGGTACCTCAAAAGATGCACCTGGCACGATCGTCGGGATGACTCCGGACGGCATGAAGATCGCATGTGGAGACGGTGGCATGATAGAGGTTACAGAAGTGCAGCTGGCCGGCAAGAAGCGCACAGACGCATCAGAATTCGCAGCAGGCAGGCAGAACATCGCCGGCACTGTGCTCGGGCAGGTGGAGTAGATGACAGTACGTGAACTGGCGCTGGATGCCTACAGCCGAGTGGTGGACGAAGGCAGCTACAGCAATATCATACTGAACGACATGATCAGCAGGGAAGACTTGCCGGCCAACGATCGGGGGCTGCTTACCGAGGTCGTCTATGGTACAATTTCCAGGCAGCTGACCATACACTTCTACATCAGACCGTTCATCCGTACAAAGCTGAAGCGCTGGCAGAAGAATCTGCTGGATATCACCGTCTATCAGATTGTGTGGCTTGAACGTGTGCCGAACTATGCTGCAATAAACGAAGCGGTGGAAATCGCGAAAAACCGCGGCGGACCGCAGGCTGCCAATGCAGTCAATGGCATACTCCGCAATTTTGAGCGGAAACCGCTCCGGAGCTTCGATGATATCAGGAGTGATGTCGTCCGCCTGTCGATTGAAGCGAGCATACCGGAATGGATCATTTCACATTGGAAGACCCATCACGGCATGGACGGGGCACGGGACATCGCCATGGCGCTCGGCAGCAGGCCGAAGATGTATATACGTACGAACACTTCACGCATCAGCCGGCCGGCACTCGTCGAAAGGCTGCATGAGGAAGGGTTCGGCGCGGTGCCTTCCGAAATACAGGCGGATGCCATCGAAGTGGGTGGCGAGGTGATCCAGTCGAGGTTCTATCAGGAGGGCCTCTTCAGCATCCAGGATGTCAGTTCCATGCTTGTCAATGATGCACTTGCACCGCAAGCGGACGACACCATCCTCGATGCATGCAGCGCCCCCGGCGGAAAAGGGCTGCATGCGCTGGAGAAGACGCCTTCCGGCCATGTTGACCTGTCGGATATACATGACCACAAGATCCCATTGATAGAGGAGCAGGCCCGGCGCCTTGGCCTTTCCAACCATGAAGCATTCCAGGGGGATGCCACACAGAAGGCATACCCAAGAAAATATGACCGCATCATCGTAGATGCGCCGTGCTCCGGTCTCGGTGTAATCCGCAGAAAACCGGAAATAAGATATGAACGGAAAGCGGAGGATATAGACAGTCTTGTCGCCCTCCAGCTGGAAATCCTATCCAACGTAAAAAATTATTTGAAGCCTGGCGGCGTACTCGTCTATTCGACGTGCACCATCCATCAGATGGAAAATGAAAATGTCGCCTACACATTCATGAAGGAGAATGAAGATATCGAGTTTGATCCGTTCACCCTCGAGGCATTTGATTTTGAAGGTCCATACCGGCAGATCCTGCCCCAGGAGGCAGGAACCGACGGGTTCTTCATAGCCAGGTTCAGAAAGAAGGAAAAATAATGATTCAAAGACCACCAAAAAAACCGATAAAGAACAACAGACAGCCCGATTTCGACCGCCCGTCCATCTACTCGCTATCCCTTTCGGATCTTGAAGATCTCGCCATCGGATGGGGAGAGGAGAAGTATCGCGGCGGACAGATATTCGAATGGCTCTACACACACCGTGCCGACCATTTCGATGATATGTTGAATCTGCCGAAGGCAATGCGGGAGGCACTGGCTGAAAACTACAGCATCGACCCCCTCGAGACCGTCGTCAGACAGGAGAGCGAGGACGGCACAATGAAATTCCTGTTCCGTCTGCGGGACGGCTATACGATTGAAACGGTGCTGATGCGCCATGACTACGGCAATTCAGTATGTGTGACGACCCAGGTCGGCTGCCAGATCGGCTGCAGCTTCTGCGCCTCCACACTTGGAGGATTGAAGCGTAACCTGGAGGCGGGTGAAATCGTCTCGCAGGTCGTACAGATACAGAAGGCACTGGACGAAACGAACGAACGTGTCAGCAGCATTGTCATCATGGGCATCGGAGAACCGTTCGAAAACTACGTCCAGATGATGCAGTTCATAAGGATCATCAACCACGACGCGGGGCTGAACATCGGCGCACGCCACATCACAGTCTCCACAAGCGGCATCGTGCCGAGGATCTACGATTTTGCAGATGAGGACATCCAGATCAACTTTGCCGTCAGCCTGCATGCAGCGGACAATGAGACACGTACAAGGCTGATGCCGATCAATAAAGCCTATGACATCGACAAGCTGATGGACTCGCTCAAGTACTATCAGCAGCAGACGAACCGGAGAGTCACTTTCGAATACGGCCTGTTCGGTGGCGTCAACGACCAGCCGGAACATGCGAAGGCATTGAGCGAACTGATCAGCGATCTGAAATGCCATGTCAATCTGATTCCGGTCAACCACGTGCCGGAACGCAACTATGTCCGGACGAGCAAAGACGATATATTCGATTTTCTTGAAACATTGAATGAATGCGGTGTGAATGCCACACTCCGGAGAGAGCAGGGCACTGACATCGATGCGGCCTGCGGACAGCTCAGGGCAAAAGAATCCAAACAGGAGACGGGGGAGTAGTCTTGAAAGTCATCGATCAGAGTATTCGGGGGGATTACAGGGATCTCAACGAAGATGTTACAGGTATTTTCCAGAATGGCACGGGGCAGACGCTGATGCTCGTATCGGATGGCATGGGTGGCCACCGGTACGGGGATGTCGCAAGCCGGTTTGTACATGACGAGATAGGGGCGGCATGGAAAAATGAAAACTTGCTGAATGTTGAAGATGGTGTGGAATTCCTGCGCCATCTGGTGATGGACGTCAATAGGAAGATGTTCGACTACCAACAGGAAAATCCGGAATACCAGGGCATGGGTACGACGCTCGTGCTGGCAGCTGTGATCGAAGAGACAATCATCATTCTCAACGTAGGCGATTCAAGGGCCTATGCCATGAATGACCGCATGATCGAACAGGTGACGAAGGACCACTCCTTCGTCAATATGCTGGTTGATGCGGGGGAGATCACCGAAGCCGAGGCCAAGGTGCATCCGAAGCGCAATATCATCACAAAGGCGATGGGCACCGACCGTCTGATCCAGGCGGACGTCTTCAGGCTGAGGAACAGGCAGTACGACTATCTGCTGCTTGCTTCCGATGGGCTGACGGACGACCCCGAGGACAGTGAACTGCACGCCATTATCACCCGGGGCGGGCGGACACTTGAAGAGAAGGCTTCGCAGCTGGTGGACCAGGCGTTGAAAAGCGGATCCACCGACAATATCAGCCTCGTTCTGGCCGATCTGAAAGTGAGTGAAGGGGATTGATCGGCCGGATCGTCTCCGATCGCTATGAAGTGATGAAGTATCTGGGCGGCGGAATGAGTTCCGTCTATCTGGCCCGGGACATCATCCTGGATCGGGAAGTGGTCGTAAAGCTGATCAAAGTGGACCATCATAATCGTGAAAAGTCGAAGGCGCGCTTCCAGCGTGAAGTGGAAAGCACCATCCACCTTGCCCATCCGAACATCGTCAGTGTACTGGATGTCGACGAATCCGAGGAATACCATCTGCTGGTGACGGAAGTCGTCCATGGACCGACGCTCAAGGAGTTCATCCGGGACAATCATCCGGTCGCAGTCGAGGAAGCCATCAGGATCAGTGAAATGACGCTGAGGGGCATCAGGCATGCACACAATGCCGGAATCATCCACAGGGACATAAAGCCGCAGAACATACTTATGAATGAAGCGCAGCAGATCAAAATCACCGATTTCGGCATCGCCAAAGCGCTCAGCGACACGAAGATGACGGAAACCAACCAGGTGATGGGATCCGTCCAGTACATCTCCCCGGAACAGGCCAAGGGACAGAAGACGGACGAGCGGACGGATATATACTCATTCGGCATCGTCCTCTATGAGCTTCTTACAGGGACGCTGCCATTCGATGGAGAGACGGCTGTGTCGGTCGCCCTGAAGCACATATCGGAACCCCTGCCGGAAATCTCGCATCATCGGCAGATTCCCGAGGATCTCGCCCATATCGTCTACAGGTGTACAAAGAAGGATCCATATGACCGCTATCGCCAGGTGGATGAGATCCTCCATGACCTGAACGATTTCAAGGAGGGGCGGACTATAGGCAAAGTGCCTGAAGGGAAAGATGAGGAGAAGACGGCCGGGACCGCCGCGGCCGTACCCGCTGCTTCCGATGTGGACGATGACGTGGAAGCGGAGCCCCGCAGAAAAAAGCGGCGTGCACTTTTGTGGACGGTTCCGTTGTTCCTGATCATGGCTGCCCTTCTGATGGCCGGATTCATGCTGTGGCAGGGCAATAATACGGTGATGATGCCGGACATGCAGGAGATGACCATGGAGGAGGCGGAGCCGCTGCTCGAGGAGAACGGACTGGTCCTTGGAGATGTCACCGAGGAATACAGCAGTACCTTTGAAGCCGACAGGATCATTGAAACATCACCGAAGGCCGGCATCGAGATGGAGAAGGGATCGACAGTGGATTTTGTTGTCAGCATGGGCGAAGAACCATACGTGATGGAGGATTTCACCGGTGAACAGTACAACAGTGTGAGGGGCTCGATCGATGCCATCGGGCTCAGTTCGGTGGAGATTGATGAAATCTATGATGATTCTGAACCGGGAACCATCCTATCGCAGTCCATCGAGGCTGGAGATGAGGTGGATCCGGCGGAGGAAGCCCTGAGGCTCGAGATTTCACAGGGACTTGAGACTGTGGAAATACAGGACTACATGGGCCAGCCCTACGAGACAGCGGAAAGCGCACTCACTGCCCAAGGGTTTAATGTCGAAGTGATACAGGAGTCCTACAGCAGTGAAGTGGAGAGCGGCCATGTCATCAGCCAGGATCCGAGCTACGGCAATTTCGTACCGGGGTCTACAATCCGCATGATCGTCTCCCTCGGTGAAGAGCCACCGGATGAAAAGCAGTTTGCCAAAGAGATCACCATACCTTATGAGCCGGAAGCGGATTCCGAAGAGGAGCCGACCGGGGAAGGAAGTGGGGATGGGGCGGAAGACGAAGGCAGCGAAGAGGAAGAGGAAGCCGAGGCTAAAACTGTGGAAGTCTACGTCGATGACAAGGACCATTCTATCGATGAGGTATTTGATACTCTGGAGATTACAGAGGATACCGAGTATACGCTCAATCTCATCATCCAGGAAGGCGGGACGGCTTCCTACCGCATTGAAGTCGACGGGGAAACCGTGCGTGAAGAAGAGATTCCATATGAGTAATTATTGGCATATATGCAATGATTTATATATAATGAGATAGGAATACTGAAATTGGAGGAAAATTTATGAGCACAATCAAGAAGCACAAGGGTCTCGATAACACTCTGAAGGTCATGAAAGAGGGCTATCTCTATACAACGAACCAAAGAAGGCGCCTTGGATCAGAAAACATCTTTGAAACAAGGGTGCTTGGCGGAAAACGCGCTGTCATCATCAGCGGCAAAAAAGCTGCCGAATTATTTTATGACAATGACAAGACGGAACGTTCGGGGACGCTACCAAAACGTCTGGTGAACACACTGTTTGGGAAAGGCGCCATCCATACGACGACAGGGAAGAAGCACGTCGACAGAAAAGCGCTCTTCATGTCCCTGATGACGGAAGGCAACCTGAAGCATCTCAGGGAACTGACGCGCAATCACTGGTATATGAATACCCACAGGATGGAACAGATGGACCAGATCAACATCTACAGGGAATCCATCATCCTATTGACCAAAGTCGGCACTAAATGGGCAGGTGTGCAGGCACCGGAAGAGAAAATCGAAGAAATCGCCACTGATATGGACATCATGATCGACTCCTTCAAAGGACTGGGTACTGCCTACAAAGGCTATAAAGCTTCTGTAGCTGCACGCCGCCGTGTTGAGGACTGGCTCGAAGACCAGATCATCCAGACGCGGAAAGGGAAAATATTCCCTCCGGAAGGGACTGCACTCTACGAGTTTGCCCATTGGGAAGACTACAAAGGCAATCCGATGGATTCCAGACTCTGTGCAATCGACCTCATGAATACATTCCGTCCACTGATCGCAATCAACCGTTTCGTGTCATTCGGTCTGCTTGCCATGCATGAACATCCAATTTCAAAAGAGAAAATCAAAAATGAACCGGACTATGCCTACATGTTCTCCCAGGAAGTCAGACGCTTCTATCCATTCGTCCCGTTCCTCCCTGGAAAGGCCAAAACGGATATCCAGTTTGAGGGCCATGAAATCGAGAAGGACACGATGCTGGTTCTGGACATCTACGGTACAATGCACCGGGATGACGTTTTTGAAAATGCAGATGAGTTCTATCCGGAACGCTTCCGCGACTGGGATGGCAGTCCATTCGACCTCATTCCACAAGGTGGCGGGGACTATTATACGAACCACCGCTGTGCAGGCGAGTGGATGACCATCATCATCATGGAAGAGACGATGAAATACTTCGCCGACAGAATCACCTATGATGTGCCTGAACAGGATCTTACAGTGGATCTCAACAGCATCCCGGGATATATCAAGAGCGGATTCGTCATCGAGAATGTCCAGGAGAACGTCGACCGCGGATAGTCATAATCAGAATGAAAACCTTCCACAGCCTGGCTGTGGAAGGTTTTTTGATGCATGAAATGAAGATCATGCCCCCGGCGGGGTATATTTGAAGCGCTTGGTGCTGTCGGCGGCCACGGAGACTTCGAAACCCGGAACGGGGGTCTGGTCCAGCCGGTTGATGACACTCTGCAGGACGCCGACACGGAAGCGATCCTGATCGGGATCGTGCAGTTCCGGTACGGCTCCAGCGAGTGCAGTGAGCAGCGCAGAAAAGGTGTATTCATCTCCCGGAACCATCACTTCCGGAATGTTCCGCCTCACTTTTTCCACGATCGGCTGCAGATTGCCGCTTTCCTGGCTGCCCGGGATGTAGAAATACCTTTTATTCTCAATGACGGTCTGGTTGAAATTCGTTTTGGGGTCAAGTTCCAGCTGTTTAACGGCACCTTCCAGTACAGCAGTCCGGTCCTTCTTGTCCGATGCATCGAACAGTTCGGGGATGACCGTCTTCAGGAGTGCGAACAGCTCGCTGAAAGTGTAATAGCGTCCCGGCTCCATCATCGTCGCCAGTTCGGTGATCACCTTGTCCCTTATGCTGAAGTAGCGTTCCTCACCCTCATACTCCCCATATTGTATGTCCTGCATGAATATGGAACGGAAGATGGAGTTGAAGAGCGGGGACGACTCGACCCAGGCGATCACCCGGCTGCCGCTGTTGAGTCCCCGGACGAACCAGTCCTTGACGTGGGCATTCCACATGTACTCGTATACTTTTGCGATAAAGAAGTCGATCAGCTTGGCTCCAAGGTACGCAATCATGCCCAGAAAGAATATGAGCAGGGGATTCGAAATTGTCACTCGGCATCACCTCCCTCTCCACATACCCTTTTAGGACAGAATTGCCACATGGAAAAATAAAGGACAACTGCTATAATGCAGTTGAGGAGGGATGGAATGGCACACGATGTCATCGTCATGCATGGTTCAAGGCAAGAGGAGCGCAACGCGGTGCTGGCCGGCCGTCTTGAGGCACTGCTCGGCGCACGCAGGAATTACAGTGTAGCATTCATAGAAAGCGGTGAACGCAGCATCTGCCGGGTGGTCGGCAGGCTGGCAAGGGAAGGGGAGCGCGACTTCAACATCATACCGGTCCTCTTTTTCTCGGCCTCGCACTATTCCCGTGACATACCGGAGGCACTCCAGCATCTGGAAGCGGAATATGGGAATATGCGCTGGACTGTCGCCCCTCCCATGGGCACCCATCATCTGATGGTGCGGTTTGTGGAAAGGCGGGTGGCGGAGACTGGGGTGGAAGGTGGCACAGTCATCGTGATGGCGCATGGTAACGCCCGCTATCCGCAGGCGGACCGTGAGTTGGAGCGGCTTGTGTCACAGCTTGATATCGGCATTCCGATTCATCCGGCAACCCTCTATGGCGAGCTGGCCGCAGAAGGCCTGCCGGAGCGGCTGGACAAGGAGAAGGATTTCATCATTGTTCCAATCGCCCTGGAAGATGGTTTTTTGACCGGAAAGATGAAGGACGCGATTCTGGCGGTTCTGCCGGAGGGTTCCACAACTTTCGCACCATCCGTCAATTTCGATCCCGTACTGGAGGATATCATCCTGGAGCATATGAAGTCCGGGAAGGGATAGAAGTACAAAAAAAGGCGCCCGGGCGGGCGCCTTTGGTGCGGATGCTACAGGTGGTTGACCGGTCCGTCGTAGTCCAGTATGCCGCCTTCGACATTCACAGCATCATAGCCGTTGTCGAGAAGATAGTTCTGCACCTGTGCGCTCCTCTTGCCGGAGCGGCACATGACATAGTACTTCTTGTCCTTGTCAAGGTTCGGCAAGGCACTGTCGATGGCGGACATCGGATAGTGCTGGGCGCCGGGTACGAATCCCGTCTCTTCCAGTTCATCGCGCTCCCTTACATCGATCAGTACATTGCCGTCATCCTGCGTGACGTTCTGTACTTCGCTTGCCTGAATTGATTCTGCCATAATGATTCCTCCTTAGTGAAAGTGCTAGTCATATTTTATCATAAAGAGGGTAACTGTTATAATGGAGAAAAACTATTTCGGGGTGAGATATGCTAAAAGGTAGGATTACAAAAGCGCTCAGCGGTTTCTATTATGTGGAATCGGAGGGGGCGCTCTATGAAACAAGAGCCCGCGGGCTGTTCAGGAAAACGAAGGAATCACCGTTGGTGGGGGACATCGTCACTTTCCAGGTTGAAAATGAAGATGAGGGATATATCGGGGAGATACATGAGCGTAAAAATGCACTCATGCGGCCGCCGGTCGCCAATATCGATCAGGTGCTGATCACGATGAGCATGAAATCTCCCGAGTTCAGCTACTATCTTCTCGACCGTTTCCTTGCCTATGCCGAAGCACATGACATCGAACCGGTCATCGTCATCACGAAGACGGATCTTCTGGAAGATGAAGCATTTCTGAAAGAGATTGAAGCAGTCTACCGGCCCATATATGACATCCATTTTACGGACCGGTACCACATCAATGAAGACCTGCAGGGAATATTCAAGGACAAGATCAGTGTCCTGGCAGGGCAGTCCGGCGTTGGCAAGTCCACGCTGCTGAATACGCTCGTACCGGAACTTGAACTGAATACTGCCGAAATATCCAATGCACTGAACCGGGGCAAGCATACGACGCGGCATGTCGAGCTTGTGGAGATTGCAGGCGGTCTGATTGCAGACACCCCCGGTTTCAGCACGATAGAATTCAGTGAACTCGACAAATATAACCTGAAGTTCTGCTTCCCGGACTTCAACCATTTCAGTGAAGCGTGCAAATTCAGGGAGTGCCAGCACATCAACGAGCCGAAATGCGGCGTGAAGCAGGCGGTGGCCGATGGCAGGCTTGCGGCCAGCCGTCATGAGAGCTACCTGTCCATCTATCAGGAAATCGAAAACAGAAAGGCGAGGTATTGATATGACAAAAGTACTTCCATCACTACTGGCGAGTGATTTTACAAGACTCGGACACGACATCGAAAAAATGGAGGCGGCAGGCGCGGACATCTTCCATCTGGATATCATGGACGGACAGTTCGTACCGAACATCTCCTATGGCATGCCGGTCGTCGAAGCCATCAGCCGAACTGCCTCCATCCCGCTCGATGTGCACCTGATGACGCTCGATCCGGAGCAGTTCATCGATGCCCTCGCTGCACTCGGCATCGACATGGTGTCCTTCCATATTGAAGCGACCAACCATCCCCACAGGCTGATGCAACGCATCCAGCAGAGCGGTATGAAGGCGGGGATTGCACTGAACCCGCATACCCCGGTCGCGCACATCCAGCATCTGCTGGCGGAAATCGACTTCATACTGATCATGACGGTCAATCCAGGATTCGGCGGACAGAAGTTCATCGACACCTGTGTGGACAAGGTCCGCACGCTGGACGCGCTGAGGGCCGAGAAAGGATATGGATATGAGATTGAAGTGGATGGCGGCATCAACCAGGAGACTGCAGAAATATGCAGGGAAGCAGGGGCGGACCTGTTCGTCAGCGGTTCCCATCTGTTCAAATCGGAGGATTGGCAGGAAGCGGTCAGGGAGATGAAGCAGTGAAGCACATCAATGTCCTGATCCGGGAGGACAGCCCCGGCATCCCAAATGAAAGAAGAAATGAAAGATGGGCAGGGGTGGACCGCGGTGTCTACCTCCTGCTCAAGGAAGGCATCGTCCCCGATTTTACATATGGGGACTTCGACTCCGTGGACGAAGCGGAGTGGGCGTTCATAAAGCGACATATGGAAGTGGCGCCCGTGCCTTCCAGGAAAGACGATACAGACCTTGAGATGTGCCTGAAGG
The DNA here is from genome assembly GCF_038561955.2 of Salinicoccus sp. Bachu38. Classification (NCBI taxonomy): domain Bacteria; kingdom Bacillati; phylum Bacillota; class Bacilli; order Caryophanales; family Staphylococcaceae; genus Salinicoccus; species Salinicoccus bachuensis. The sequence goes on from NZ_CP138333.2 coordinate 1,006,227, forward strand.
ATCTCGTAGGGCGGGGCTATCAGTCGATAGATGTGTATGGTGCGATCGGAGGCCGGCTGGACCACACCCTCGGCAACATATTCCTGCTGATGCATGGGGATTTCAGGGATACCGATATTACGCTGATCGACGCCCAGAACATCATGCGGCGGCTCGATGCCGGCACACACCATGTCGAAAAGGTCGAACCGCTCAAATATGTATCATTCATCCCCTTTGTCGAAGGCACTTCGCTGACACTTGAAGGGTTTGAATACAATCTTGAAAAACAGCTTCTGAATCTCGGTGCAACACTTACGATCAGCAATGAGTTTCTTGACACAAGGGCCACTGTGCATACAGATGAACCGATAATTATGATACAATCCAGAGATGAATAGAAAAGGGGGGGTCGAATGATATTAACAGGTGCATTTGTCAACGGCATGGCCATCATCATCGGCGGCCTGCTCGGGCTGGTATTCACCTTCATACCGGATGCAATCAAGGACTCCATCATGAAGATACAGGGGCTCATCATCGTGACGCTCGGCATCCAGATGGTGGTGCAGACGGAGGACATCATCATCACCCTGCTCAGCCTGATCGTCGGGGTGGTCATCGGAGAAATCATACGTCTTGAGGAAGCACTCAACCGGTTCGGCCACTGGATGGAGTTCAAGCTCGGCGACAAGCACGCCGGGAACCTCTCCCAAGGTTTCGTCTCGGGTACACTTGTTTTCATCGTGGGGGCCATGGCGATTGTGGGCGGGCTTGATGCCGGACTCAGAGGGTCCAACGAAGTGCTCTTCACCAAAGCGATCATGGATTTCTTCATTGCAATCGTAATGACCACTACATATGGTCTCGGTGTCATCATCTCAGGGATTCCTACTTTCTTCTATGAATCAGGCATCATTCTCTCTGCCCAGCAGATTGCCCGTGTGATCCCCGAATTCATACTGGATGAGATGATTGAACAGGTGACGAGTACAGGCGGCGTCATACTGCTCGCCATCGGACTCAACATGCTGAATGTCACGCACATGCGTGTCGGCAATATGATTCCGGCCATCTTCACAGCAATGATCATGGTCTATCTGATCAATATATTCTAAAAAAAAAACCATCCGACAGGGTCGGATGGTTTTTTTCGGTTATCGGTGGTTAGACGCGTTCAACTTTGCCGGATTTGAGGGCACGGGCTGAAACCCAGACTTTTTTAGGTCTGCCGTCAACCATAACTCTTACCTTCTGCAGGTTCGCACCGAATTTTCTCTTGTTGGCATTCATTGCGTGTGAACGATTGTTGCCTGAAGTCGCCTTGCGACCAGTGAAAAAGCATTCTTTAGCCATGTTGTCATCTCCCTTTTATAAATATTACCATAAACATTGATTGTAGGTTTAATTGCATACTATAATATAATACATGATAAGAAAAATTTTTACAAGCAATTTTCTGCAGGAGCCGCATTATGCCCAATTGAATTCACTTGTATTTATATGTTGTTTCTGCTTATAATAAAATGATGTGTCAGGGGGAAAAATAATGGCTCTTGAAATTAAAAATGAATTGGGAAGCATCGATATCGCCATGGATGTCATCGCGAACATCGCCGGCGGAGCGGTAGTGGAAAGCTACGGCGTGGTCGGCATGGCTTCGAAGCACCAGGTCAGGGACGGCTTTGCCGAACTGCTTGGCAAGGAGAACTATGCGCGGGGTGTCATCGTCGAAAATACTGAGGGCGATATCGATATCGACCTGTATATCATCGTCGGCTATGGAATAAAAATATCAGAAGTGGCGACGAATGTGCAATCAACTGTAAAATACAAACTTGAAAAGACACTTGGACTCAATATCAAATCTGTGAATATACATGTCCAAGGGGTCAGAATCATCAATACCGAGGACTGATCAGGGAGGATTTACTAAGCGATGGATAAGATAGATGGAAAAATGTTTAGGAATATGATTTTAAGCGGGGCCGAGAATCTTCGGCAGCATGCTGAATATGTGGATTCATTGAACGTCTTCCCTGTTCCCGACGGTGATACGGGTACGAATATGAACCTTTCCATGACTTCAGGTGCAAATGAGATCGAAGACAGGGAAGATGAACATATCGGTACGGTGGGCAGACACTTCTCAAAAGGCCTGCTGATGGGGGCGCGCGGCAATTCTGGCGTCATACTCTCCCAACTGTTCAGAGGTTTTTCCAAAGCAATCGAGGATCAGGATGAAATCGGTGCGGAAGAATTTTCCGCTGCTTTCGAGGCCGGCGTGAAGACGGCATACAAAGCAGTGATGAAACCTGTTGAAGGGACGATACTGACAGTGGCCAAGGATTCCGCAGACAGGGCCGGAGAGGCCGCCGGGAAAGAATCTTCCATCATCTCCATCATGGAAGCAGTCATCGAAGAGGCGGAAGCTTCCCTGAAAAGGACGCCTGACCTGCTCCCCGTCCTGAAGGAAGTCGGTGTGGTCGATTCAGGCGGACAGGGCCTTGTCTATGTGTATGAAGGATTCCTTTCCGCCCTGAAGGGCGAAGCCGTTGAAGCCGGCAGCAAGCCGGCCGGCAAGGATACTTTCGTCAATGATGTCCATGAGTTCGATGATTTCATGTCGGCAGAAGACATCGATTATGGTTTCTGTACGGAATTCATGGTCCGCTTCGAAGCGGACAAGCGGGAGTTTGACGAAGATGCTTTCCGGCAGGACATGAGTGAATTCGGAGACTCCCTCCTGGTCATCTCGGACGATGAGATCGTCAAGGTACATGTCCACACGGAGACGCCTGGCGAAGCGATGACATATGGCGCAAAATATGGTGAACTGATCAAGATGAAGATTGAAAACATGCGTGAACAGTTCAGAGAAATCCAGGAGAAGAAGGATGCATCCGCAGGCAGAAAGCAGGAAGGGCAGGCCTATGACACCGCCATCATCACTGTTTCTTCAGGCGAAGGCATCAATGAGCTCTTCAGGAGCATCGGTGCAACGCACATCATCAATGGCGGCCAGACGATGAACCCATCGACGGAGGACATTCTCCGGACCATCGAAGACGAAGATGTGAAGCAGGTCATCATCCTGCCGAATAACAAGAACATCATCATGGCGGCTGAACAGGCCCGTGATATGCTTGAAATTCCGGCAGTGGTCATTCCGACACGTTCCATACCGGAAGGGCTGTCGAGCCTCCTCGTCTATTCTCCGGATGAGGATCTTGAGCAGGTCAGGGAAGCGATGGAGGCATCCCTCGAGCATGTGAAGACGGGGCAGGTCACCTATGCGGTGAGGGATACGAAGATAGACGGCATGGAAATAAGGAAAAACCAGCATATGGGCATTAAAGATGGTAAAATAACTGGAGCGGACGATTCCCGTGAAGCAACATTGAAGCAACTGATAGAATCCATGCTTGATGAGGAATCTGAAATTGTAACTGTACTGATTGGTGAGGAAGGTGACGCCGAAGAAGTGGAGCGCATCATCTCATCGATTGAACCAGAACATGACGAAGTTGAATTTGAAGTTCATGACGGACAGCAGCCGGTGTATAGTTATCTACTATCTGTAGAATAGTCATAAGGATCTCATCGGTCGAAGGCGCCGGTGGGGTCTTTTTAAAATTGGAGGCGATTGTATGAAGTATAAAAGTGTATTCGATATCATCGGGCCGGTAATGGTGGGCCCTTCCTCTTCACATACGGCGGGCGCAGCAAGGATCGGACTGCTTGCACGCAGTTTGTTCGGTGGCCAGCCGGATCATGCAGACATATACCTGTATGGATCTTTCAAAGATACATACAAAGGGCATGGTACAGATGTTGCGCTCATCGGGGGACTGCTCGGATTCGACACGGATGATGACCGGATCATTACTGCAGAGGCGCTTGCCAAGGAAGCGTCCATGCAGTACCAGTTCATCGAAATGGAGGAGGAGCGTTCCCATCCGAACACTGCGCTGCTTCACCTTGTGAAGGGCCAGGAACAGCTGACGGTCGAAGGCATCTCAATCGGCGGCGGCAAAATCGAAGTGGTCAGCATCAATGATTATCCGATCAACCTATCCGGAAACTATCCGGCACTGCTGGTGTTCCATAAGGACACTTTCGGAACGATTGCCCGGGTGACGACCATACTGGGAAACAACGAGATCAACGTCAGCCAGATGAATGTGGCCCGCAAGGAAAAAGGCGATGTTGCCCTGATGACGATCGAGCTCGATGATACAATCGATGGAGCAGTGATAGAAGAGGTGCGCGCGGCATCCGGTGTGGACAGAGTAATCGAAATGAAGGAAAGCTAGGGGGTCAATCATGTTTAAAAGTATTCAGGAATTGATAGATCAGGCAGCATCGGAGAACAAGGCGATTTCAGACGTGATGATGGAGCAGGAGATGGCAGTGACGGGCAGGTCCTACCTCGATATCTACAAGGATATGGAGCGGAACCTCGAAGTGATGGAGTCTGCTGTCGAAGAGGGCATCGGCGGGGTGGAGAGCACCACCGGCCTGACCGGCATGGACGCGGTCAAGATGAAGAAGTATATCGACAGCGGCAAAGGTCTGAGTGGGGAACTGACACTTTATGCGATTGCGCATGCAGTCAGCACGAACGAAGTGAATGCGGCCATGGGCAAGATATGTGCCACACCGACCGCCGGATCGGCAGGTGTCGTGCCCGGGGTCCTATTCGCGATGCGCGAGAAGCATGATATCTCCCGTGAAGAAATGGTGAAGTTCCTCTTCACCTCCGGTGCCTTCGGCTTTGTCGTGGCGAATAATGCAAGCATCTCCGGTGCGGCCGGCGGATGCCAGGCAGAGGTGGGCAGCGCAAGTGCGATGGCTGCCGCGGCCCTTGTGGAAATGGCCGGGGGGACGCCGGAGATGAGCGCCCATGGATTTGCGATTGCACTCAAGAATATGCTCGGACTGGTCTGCGACCCCGTTGCCGGACTTGTGGAAGTGCCGTGTGTAAAAAGGAATGCCGCAGGGGCAAGCAATGCATTGACGGCAGCAGACATGGCGCTGGCCGGAATCGAATCCAGGATTCCTGCAGACGAAGTGGTCGAAGCGATGTACAAGATTGGTCTGACGATGCCTTCTGCGCTCCGGGAGACCGGCCGCGGCGGATTGGCCGGTACACCGACAGGGGAGCGCATCAAGGCCGAGCTTTTCGGTGAACAGTAATGCCCGTCATGTACCAGGTGGTCACACCCCCGACACCGATTGAAGACCTGAAGGGTGTCGGTCCAAAACTCCGGGATAAACTTTTGGAACTGGATATCAAAGACGTGAATGATGTCGTATTCAACCTTCCGAGCGGGCATGAGAACCTGACAGTCATGGACCTGACGGAAGCTGGACATAATGACAAGGTCACAGTTTCCGGCACCGTCCAGACGGAACCGGCGCTTGCCTATTTCAGGGGCGGCAAAAACCGGCTGACGGTGTTCATGGAGATCAACGGCATGTATGTCAAGGTTGTATTCTTCAACCAGCCCTACCTGAAGGACAAACTGAAGGTGGGGGAGACGGTCAAAGTTTCAGGAAAGTTCCAGCGGCACAAGCTTGAGATCAACGCCCAGAGGCTTGTCTACGATACTTCCGGCGGCTACCGCGTGAAATATTCCCTGGGCGGCGTCATGCACTCGAAGACGTTCCATAAGATTGTTGCGGAAGTATTCGCAAACTGCATCTTCAATTATGACCTGCCCGAGGACCTGAAGGAGAAATACCGGCTGCTGTCGGTCCGGGAGGCGCTCCGGAGACTTCATTTTCCACAGAGTCCGCATGATATCAATGAGGCGCGCCGGACGATAAAGTTCTACGAACTTTTCATCTTCCAGCTCCAGCTGATGGAGAAGCGCAAGCGGGAGCGCGTAAGGAATGAACGGTATATTGTGGACTATGATATCGAGGCGCTGCGCACATTCATCGACACACTGCCTTTTGAACTGACGGACGACCAGAAGAGAAGTGTGAACGAGATATGCCGGGACCTCAAGCAGAACGTCTCCATGCACCGCCTGCTGCAGGGGGATGTCGGCAGCGGAAAGACGATTGTTGCGGGAATCGCAAGCTTTGCGGTGAAGACGATTCAGGAGCAGACGGCGCTGATGGTGCCGACTGAAGTGCTTGCAAACCAGCACTACCAGTCATTCCTTGAAATCTTCGACGGTCTCCTGAATATCGCCAAGCTGACCGGCAATACATCGAGGAAAGAAAAGATTGGCATACTGGCAGCGCTCGAATCGGGCGAAATCGATCTGATCATCGGGACCCATGCACTGATAGAAGAGGACGTCGTCTTCAACAGGCTGTCCCTCATCATCACCGACGAGCAGCACCGTTTCGGCGTCAACCAGAGGAAGCGCCTGAACGATCGGGCATATCGGAAGAATGTGCTCTACATGACCGCGACACCGATTCCGAGGACCCTCTCCATCACCACATTCGGTGATATGGACATCTCCATCATCAAGGAGATGCCGAAGGGCCGGAAACCGGTAGAGACATACTGGCGCCGCTTCGATGAAACGAATGAAGTGCTCAATGCACTGGCGGCCGAAATAAAGAAAGGTCACAATGCCTATATCGTGGCACCACTGATAGAGGAGTCGGAAACGCTGGATCTGAAGAATGTCCAGGAGATCTTCCAGTTGTTCACCGACCGCTTCGGCGAGGAGAACGTCGAACTGGTGCACGGGCGGATGAAACCGGATGAGAAGGATGCCGGCATGCGCCGCTTCGAATCGCACGAGAAGCCGGTGCTCGTGTCGACGACGGTCATAGAAGTGGGCATCAATGTACCGAATGCCACCTTCATGGTCATATTCAATGCCGAGCGGTTCGGCCTTTCCACGCTCCATCAGCTGAGGGGCCGCGTCGGCCGGAGCGACAAGCAGAGCTACTGCGTGCTGATCAGTGATCCGAAGACCGAGAATGCGAAACTCCGCATGGACATCATGACGAGTACGACGGATGGTTTCGAACTGAGCGAGCGGGATCTTGAAATGCGTGGGCCGGGGGATTATTTCGGCGTCCGCCAGAGCGGACTGCCCCAGTTCAAGGTGGCGGACCTGGCCGAGGATTACCGCGTGCTTGAGCATGCCAGGATGAGCGCGATAGAATACAGTGCGAAAATGGAGGCGGACGGATGAGACATGTCCTGAGACTCTCCGGAGCCTTGCTGATTGTGGCAGGGCTCCTGCTGTTCTTCTGGCAGGATATCCGGGAGATCTTCATCGACAGGGTAAATGAGCGGGTGATCGAGTCCTACCATGATGACGGCAGGCCGGTCGAGGTGAACAGGCTGGAATCTTTTGTCACGGGGGTCGGGGAATCTGCGGCGTATGAAACGGCGGATGTCGCCGGTGTCCTGAGGATCGGATCTGCGGATATAGCGGAGCCCGTCTTCCGGGGTCCGGTGACCGAAGAAAAGCTGAAGGCCGGGCTGTCGTTCGTCGACGGTACCGATCACGCCGGGATGCAGAACATCCCCATCGCGGGGCACCGTGTGGAAGGTGCCGGCATCCGCTTCAACCATCTTGACCGGGCCGCCATCGGAGACATCGTCGAGTTTGAAACTGCAGATGAAGTGCGCAGCTATGAAATTACGGATATATTCGAAGTCGAGCCCTCCCGGGTCGATGTTCTGGACCAGAAGAGGGACCATCCCCAGCAGCTGACCCTGATCACATGTGAGGACTACAACCCGGAGACGCTCCTTTTTGAAAAGCGTCTGATTGTAAAGGCGACGATAACTGAATAGCATGCCGGCGCATGGGCCTTTGGGCACAGCGCCATTTTTTTGCCATGATATGCTATAAAGTGTTTGAAATCGCCAATGCAGTTATATATACTGATGTTAGTACCAACTACTAAATGAGGATGACATATGGCGAAATATAAAAAAAGAGAACGCCAGGAACTTCTGCTCGAGAAAGTATCGACAGACCCTTTCCTGACTGATGAACGATTGGCGGAAATGTTTGATGTCAGTATACAGACGATTCGGCTGGATCGGCTCGAGTTGAACATCCCCGAGCTGAGGGAGCGCATCAAGCACGTGGCCCGGGAGGAGACGGATAAGATCAGAAGCCTCTCCCTGCAGGAAGTGATCGGGGAAATCATCGATCTGGAGCTCAATCACCATGCACTTTCGCTCTTCATTGTTGAAGAGGGCCACGTCTTCCAGAAGAACCGGATCGCCCGGGGGCATTATCTGTTCGCCCAGGCCAACTCCCTGTGTGTTGCGGTCATTGATGAGCCGCTGGCACTGACGAAGTCGGCCCAGATAGAATTCATCAGGCCGGCCAGACTCGGGGACAAGGTGATTTCAAAGGCGGTCGTCGAAAAGATGGACGGCAGGATTGCCGTCATTGCGGTCGAATCGAAAATAGAACAGCGCCTCATATTCAAAGGGCGTTTTGAAATGTATTATACAGGTGAAGGTGAAGAGAATGGTTAAAATTGCAGTCGATCTGATGGGTGGGGACAATGCACCGGAAGAAATCGAAAAAGGCGTACTCCAGGCAGTCGAAGAAGACGGGAGCCTCGAAGTACTATTATTTGGCCTGAAAGATGCGTATTCCGGAGATCATCCGCGAGTGGAATTCATAGAAGTCACTGAAAAAATCGAGTCGGAGGACGATCCCGTCCGCTCGGTGAGAAGGAAGAAGGACAGCTCACTCGTACGGGCGTGCCGGGCGGTGAAGGACGGTGAGGCGGATGCCTGCATTTCCGCCGGCAACACCGGTGCACTGATGAGCGCAGGGCTGTTCGTTGTCGGGCGCATCAAAGGTGTGGAGCGCCCTGCAATCGCCACACTGCTGCCGACTACAGGCAAAAGCAAAGAGGGCATGATGCTGCTTGACATGGGTGCGAATGCCGACAACAAGCCGCAGCATCTCTACCAGTTTGCAGTCATGGCCGACCTCTATATGAGGGAGAATGAGGGACGGAGCAATCCGACCATCGGCCTGGTAAACAACGGCAGTGAAGCGAACAAGGGAAGCGAACTGACGAAGGAGACGTTCAAACTGCTGGACGAAAGCGGGTTGAACTTCATCGGCAACTTCGAGACGCGGGACATACTTTCAGGCAAGGTGGACATAGCAGTGACGGACGGATTCACAGGAAACGTCATCCTGAAGACACTGGAAGGGACCGCGATGGCACTGATGGGAGAAGTGAAGCAGGCCTTCCTCAAGAATACGAAGAACAAGCTGGCGGCCCTGGTCCTCAGGAAGGATGTGCAGTCCATCCGGAATCTTCTGGATTACCGCCAATATGGCGGTGCGCCGCTGCTCGGTCTGGAGGGCAATGTATTGAAAGCCCATGGGTCGAGCGACAGGGTGGCAATCGTTTCCGCCATCAGGCAGGCAAAACGCATGGCGGAATCGGACGCGATCACAAAGATAAAAGAAAGAGTGGGGGAAGCATGAAGAAACTGATTCTATTTCCAGGGCAGGGTGCCCAATATGGTGGGATGGCAAAAGACATCTATGAAAACTCACCGGAAGGGCGGACGCTCCTCGATGAAGTATTCATGAATGTGGACTTCGACCTCAAGTCGATCATGTTCGAGGAGGACGAGCGGCTGAACCAGACGGAATATACACAGCCGGCACTGTTTGCCCACAGTCTGGCGGTACTCGCCGCCACGGGCCTGAAGGGTGACATCGTCCTTGGCCACAGCCTCGGCGAGCTGCCGGCACTGGTCCATGCAGGCGTCATCAGCGTCAAGGATGGCGTCAGGATCGTTGCAAAGCGCGGTGAACTGATGTCCCAGAGTACGGGCGGCGGCATGGCGGCTGTCATCGGCATGGAATATGATGCCCTTGTCCGTCTGTGCGAATCGATGTCCGATGCGGAGCGGAAGATCCAGCCTGCAAACATCAACGCGCCCGATCAGATCGTCGTATCCGGCGACCGCACGCTGGTCGACGCCTTCGCCGCTGAAGCGAAGGAGAACGGCGCAAGGCGGGTCATGCCGCTGAACGTTTCCGGCGCCTTCCACTCCCATCTGATGGAACCGGCAAAGGCGGAATTCAGGAAATTCGTCGAAGGCATCACATTCAATGAACCGGCCATTCCCGTCATACAGAATGTTTCAGCCAGGGCAGAAACGGATCCGGAAACGATCAAAAGCCAGCTGATCGAGCAGCTGACCAGTCCGGTACGCTTCGTCGAATGCATCGAGGCGGCTGCGGAAGCCGGTGTGACGGAAGCGGTCGAAGTGGGTCCGAAGAAAGTATTGAACGGTTTGGTCAGAAAAATAGACCGCTCCATCACGACAACGAACATTGATACGATGGAGCAGGTAAAGGAGTTTCAAAATGGGTAGCATCGCACTAGTTACAGGTGCCTCACGCGGCATCGGGAGAAGCATCGCACTGAAGCTTGGCAAAGAGGGATATACGGTCATCGTGAACTATTCCGGTTCGAAGGACAGGGCAGAAGCGGTCGTGTCGGAGATCGAGGCGGCAGGCGGCAGCGCAGAAGCACTCCAGTGCCAGGTCCAGAATTTCGATGAAGTGAAATCGATGGTCAAGCACATCACGGATACGCACGGTTCCATCGATCTTGTCGTCAATAATGCAGGTGTCACGAAGGACAACCTGCTGATGCGCATGAAGGAGGCGGAATGGGACCAGGTGGTCGACGTCAACCTCAAGGGGACATTCAATGTCATCCAGAACGTCGCCCGTCCGATGATCCGCCAGAAGGGCGGCAGGATCATCAACATCTCAAGCATCGTCGGGTCCCTCGGCAATGCGGGACAGACGAACTATGTCGCCTCCAAGGCGGGCATCGACGGTATGACGAAATCCGTTGCGAGGGAGCTGGCACCGAAAGGCATCACGGTGAATTCAGTCGCACCGGGCTTCATCGAAAGCGACATGACCGATGTCCTGTCCGATGATGTAAAGTCACAGATGCTTGCACAGATTCCGTTGAACCATTTCGGCAATACTGATGATATTGCGGAGACGGTGGCATTCCTTGCATCCGGGTCGGCGCGCTACATCACCGGCCAGACGATTCATGTAAATGGTGGTATGTACATGGGCTAGACCCTATGGTACCATTGGAGGGAGGTGAAGAATAATGGCAAAAAACTTTGACAAAGTAAAAGACATCATCGTGGACAAACTTGGAATCGATGAAGAAAAAGTGACGAGAGAAGCATCTTTCAAGGATGACCTTGGTGCGGACTCTTTAGATATCGCTGAGCTTGTCATGGAACTTGAAGATGAGTTCGAAATGGAAATTCCGGATGAGGAAGCTGAAAAGATCAACACTGTAGGCGACGCTCTGGATTACATCGACAAACTGGAAGCGAAGTAATGATAAAATCCACTTTTCGGAGTGGATTTTATTTTTGTGTCAAAACTTTTATTCACATGGATAATCGTATAAAATGAATGGAATGGGAGGCGGAAATGATGACATTCAATGAAATAGAACAACGGATCAGAAAGGACAGGCATGCAAAGCGCGGACTTGAAAAATTCCGTGGGGCATTCCAGTCATTCGTCAAAAGGACCGGCATAACAATCGATGACGAGGGGCTGTATATCCAGGCGTTCATGCACAGTTCCTATATAAATGATCTGCAGATGGACAAGATATACAATAACGAACGGTTGGAATTCCTCGGCGATGCTGTACTAGAATTGATGGTTTCAGATTATATATACAATCGCTTCCAGAGCCTGCCGGAAGGCGACCTGACCAAGCTCAGGGCCAATATAGTATGTGAACCCTCACTTGTAGTATTCGCATCCAAACTTGAAATGCAGCCGCTGATCCTGCTTGGCAGGGGGGAGGAGAAGACCGGCGGCAGGGGACGCCCGTCGATCGTCTCCGACACATTCGAAGCGTTCCTCGGTGCCCTCTACCTCGACCGGGGGACCGACGAGGCACGGCAGTTCCTCGAACGGCATGTCTTTCCCGAGGTCCAAAACAGCGACTACAACGCGGTCATCGACTACAAGACGGGACTTCAGGAGAAGATGCACAAGACCGAGCGGAAAAGTGTGGAATATCAGCTGCTTGAAGCCACCGGGCCGAGCCATGACAAGACGTTTGTCACAGGTGTATTTGCGGATGGCGACATGATCGGCAGAGGCGCCGGCCGGTCCAAAAAGGAATCGGAGCAGAAGGCGGCACAGCATGCCTTGAGTGAAATGGAGAATAGGGAGAAGCGCTGATGGTATATTTGAAGGCAATAGAAGCACACGGTTTCAAATCATTTGCGGATAAGGTGAACATCAAATTCGATGCCGGCGTCACTGCAGTGGTCGGCCCCAACGGCAGCGGGAAAAGCAACATCACCGATGCGATACGCTGGGTGCTGGGTGAGCAGTCCGCCCGCTCCATCCGCGGCGTCAAGATGGAGGATGTCATATTCAACGGTACATCGGGCAGGAAGCCGATGAATTTTGCGTTCGTCAGGCTGGTGCTCGACAACCGTTCGAAGACACTCCAGCTCGATGCGGAAGAAGTGCACATCACACGGAAACTCTACCGCAATGGTGACAGTGAATACTACATCAATAATGAGAAGAGCCGCCTCAAGGAGATCAATGAGCTTTTCCTGGATTCCGGTCTCGGCAGGAACGCATACAACATCATTTCACAGGGCGAAGTGGACGAGGTGCTGAAGGCGAAGCCCGACCAGCGTCGCGGGCTCATCGAAGAGGCTGCAGGGGTGATGAAGTACAAGCTGCGCAAAAAGGAGTCCGAGAAACGGCTTGAAGATACGGCAGCAAACCTCAGCCGCGTCCACGACATCATCCATGAACTCGAATCGAGGGTGGGCAGGCTGGAGAAGGAAAGTGCAAATGCCAAGGAATACCTTGCCCTGAAAGAGGAGATGCGCCATAGTGATATCGAAGTGACGGTCTATGACCTGAATGCACTGATGGGTCTGCTTGAAGCGGAGGAGAAGGCGCTTTCGGAAACGGAGGGGCATATCGAACAGAACCGCCGGAAGCTTGCGGAAACCGAACGCCGCATGGCCGAAGTGGCGGAAAAAAGGGATGCCCACGACCGCCGGAACCGGGAGCTGAACCGTGAACTTGTGGAACTGTCCAAAAAACTGGAACAGACCAATGGCCGCATCGCGCTGTACAATGAACGCAGGAACAACCGGGGGCAGGCGAGCGAAGACCTCTCCCAGCGTCTGGCATCTGCAGAACAGCGCCGGGATGGCGTACGCGCCCGGCAGGCGGAGGCCGAGGAGAACCTCACACAGCTGAAACGTACAGCAGAGCGACTCGGACAGGCTTTGAAGGAGACGGAGAATGAACGCCGGGAGCTGCTCGAGGACCAGAGTGAAGAGATCGAAAAGCTGAAGGACCAGTATTATGACCTGATGGTCGAGAAGACGACGCTCGAGAATGAACATCGACGTGCAGAAACGGAGAAGGAGCGGCTGGATGACAGCATCCGCCAGAAGTCGGAACGTCTGCGGTCGCTGAAGGCGTCCCAGGAAGGGGAGACCAGGACCTCCAGGCAGCTTCAGGAGAAGCATGAAAAGCTCAAAGTGGAACTCTCTTCCACACGGACAGCCTACAGGGAAGCGAAGGAAAGCCTGCAGGCGCTCGAGGCACAGTATGACAGGGAGAAGGAGAACCTGGATACGGCCAGACGGTATATAGAACAGCAGTCGTCGAAGCTTGAGATGCTGACCGCCATGCAGAACGAATACCGCGGGTACTATCCAGGCGCCCGCTTCATCCTCAAAAACCGGAAGGATCCGGATGGCATCGTCGGCTCCGTCGGGGAACTGCTTTCCGCAGAAAGCCGGTATGTCAAAGCACTGGATACGGCACTGGGGGCACAATCCCAGAACATCGTCACACAGGATGAGGATAGTGCCAAGCGCGCCATAAGGCGCCTGAAGGATGCCAAAGCCGGCTTTGCAACCTTCCTCCCGGCCGACATCATCCGTCATAAGCACATCCATTCCGATATCCGGGAGATTCTCAGCCGCTCGTCGATCGATGCGGAAGTGATGTCGGAAGTGGTCGGATATGAAGCGGATATAGACAACATCGTCTCCCATCTGCTCGGCACGACACTCGTCACCGCGACGGTGGATGAAGCGGCGGTACTGGCAAGGGAGATCCGCCATAGGCTGCGCATCGTCACACTGGATGGCGAGACGATCATGCCCGGCGGTGCCATGTCGGGCGGTTCCAAAAACTCCAAAAGTTCCATCATCGAAAGCCAGCGCGAACATCTCGAAACGAAACAGAAGCTTGAAGCCTACCGGAAGCGTACGGCTGAAATCGAAAAGTCCGTCAAGGCCCTTGGCGAAAGGCTGGCTGACCATATGGTGGAATATGAGCGGCTGGAGTCTGCGGGCAGGGAACTGTCTGAACAGAATGATGCAGTCGAAAGTGAACGCAGGCGTCTCGAATACCAGCTCGAGGCAAGGCAGGAGAACATATCGCTGCTCGAAGCGGAGCTCGAGACCCATGATGCTGCAGGCGGAGACGAAGATTATGCCGAACGCATCAGGAGAGCTGATGAAGCCCTTGAAGCGCTCGATGCACGCATCCGGAGAATGAGTGCGTCCGACAAGGACAAGAAGGAGACGCTCCGTCAGCTGACGGATGAGAGCCGTGCCATGGAAAGGGAATACGCGACGGTCAGGGAGCGCCTTGCCCATGGCGAAGACGAAACGGAGCGGCTGGCCGCGGAACTCGAGGAGGCAAGCGGGCTGGTGGAGGATATCGTCAGCCAGCAGCGGCTGGTCGAACAGGATCTCGGCAGCATTGATGTGGATGCGCTGGAAGCCGAAAGGGAGGAACTCTCAGTCCGGGTCGAGCGCCTCCATGAAGCGACGGAAGAAGCGGCAACACTTCAGCATGAGATGAAAAGGGAGTATAATATACTGCAGGAGACAAAAGCTGCATATCTGAAACAGCTGGATGAGCTGCAGGAAGGACTGCGCCAGCATACCGGCAGGAAGGAAAAGCTGGACGTGCAGATCGAACAGAAGATCGAATATCTGTCGGAAACATACAAAACGACGTATGATAGGGCCAAAGAGGAATATCGGGACTTTGCCAATATCGATCAGAAGAGGATGAAGATATCCCTGAACAGGAAGAGCATCGAAGAGCTTGGGCCTGTAAACCTCGGCGCCATCGAGGAGTTCGACCGGGTGAATGAACGCTACCAGTTCCTGAAATCCCAGGAGAATGATCTGCTCGAGGCCAGGGGCACACTGCTCGAAGTCATTGAAGAAATGGACGAGGCCGTGGCCATCCGCTTCCAATCCTCATTCGAACAGATCAACCAGCATTTCGGTGAAGTATTCAGCACAATGTTCGGCGGCGGTCAGGCGGAACTCAGGTTGACCGAACCCGGAAACTATCTGGAGTCGGGGGTCGAAATCTATGCACAGCCACCGGGCAAGAAGCTGTCCACACTCTCCCTCCTGTCGGGAGGCGAACGTGCATTGACAGCCATCAGCCTGCTCTTCAGCCTTCTGAAAGTGCGTGCGAGTCCATTCATCATACTGGATGAAGTGGAGGCGGCACTCGATGAAGCGAACGTCATCCGCTATGCCCGGTATCTGAAGCAGCTGGCCTCAGACACCCAGTTCATCGTCATCACCCACCGCAAGGGGACGATGGAGGAGAGCGACCGGCTGTTTGGCGTGACGATGCAGGAACGCGGCGTGAGCCAGCTGATCAGCGTGGATCTGAAAGAATACGAAGATAATATCAGAGAGGAAGAGACAGTGTGAGCTTTTTAAAACGACTGAAAGATAAATTCCAGCCCAAAACCGATCAGCCCCAATCTGAAGAACAGGAATCGCTCGCGTCCCAGAGCGAAGCCCTGGATGACGGGCTGATCAGCATAGAAGAGTTCGAGGAATGGGAACAGGAGCAGATCGGCTATAAATTCAAGGCCGGACTCGAAAAGAGCCGGGAGAAGTTCCAGAATGAAATCAATGAACTGATGGCGCGCTACCGTACAGTCGATGAAGATTTCTTCGAAGCCTTGGAAGAAGTGCTGATTTCGGCCGACGTCGGCTTCAATACGGTGATGGAGCTCACCGATGAACTCCGTCACGAGGCGAAGGTGAAGAACATTACGGAAACTGCCGATCTCAGGGAGACGATCGTCGAAAAGATGGTCGAAATCTATGAGCGCAATGACGACCTGCCCGAAACGGTGAATATGCAGGAAGATGAACTCACTGTCATCCTCGTCGTCGGTGTCAACGGCGTCGGTAAGACGACGAGCATCGGCAAGCTTGCCCACAAGTACAGGCAGGAAGGCAAAAGTGTCATGCTGGCCGCCGGGGACACATTCCGTGCAGGGGCGATCAACCAGCTGCAGATATGGGGTGACCGTGTCGGCGTCGATGTCATCCGCCAAGCGGAGGGCAGTGATCCCGCAGCGGTGATGTTCGATGCCGTCAATGCAGCGAAAAAACGCAACGCGGATGTGCTGATCTGCGATACCGCCGGTCGTCTCCAGAATAAGGGCAACCTGATGAATGAGCTGTCAAAAATCAAGAAGGTCATCCAGAAAGTCGTTCCAAGCGCACCGCATGAATCCCTGCTCGTACTGGATGCGACGACCGGGCAGAATGCGCTGAGCCAGGCAAAGGCATTCAAGGAGGTCACGGACGTTTCAGGCATCGTCCTGACCAAGCTCGACGGTACGGCCAAGGGGGGCATCGTCCTTGCGATCAAGAACGAACTGGGCATCCCGGTGAAGTTCGTCGGCCTCGGCGAGCAGCTGGATGATCTCCAGGAATTCAGTGCCGAGAACTATGTATACGGACTGTTTGCCGATATGATCTCCAATGCCGCGGAGGAAGCGGACGCCAAAGAGGAAGGTGACAGGAGTGATTGAGGGTCTCGAGCGCACGATGCGCATGAACTATCTCTATGACTTCTATCATACGCTGCTGACGGACAAGCAGCGCAAGTATATAGAACTCTACTATCTGGAGGATTTCGCCTTCAGTGAGATCGCCGAAGAACTTGAAGTGACAAGGCAGGCGGTATATGATAATTTAAAGCGGTCGAAGGATCTCCTGGAGCACTATGAGGAGAATCTGGGCATGTATAAAAATTTTGTGTCGAGACAGTCCCTGATGAAACGTCTGAGGGAGAAGCTTGACCATTACGGAGATAAAGAAATCGCAATAATTTTAGATGAGCTTGAAGCGCTCGATTAGGAGGAGAAGATTATGGCTTTTGAAGGTTTAGGAGAACGCCTCCAAGCGACAATGGACCGCATAAAGAGCAAGGGGAAGGTCACAGAATCCGATGTGAAGGTGATGATGCGTGAAGTCCGTCTTGCACTGCTCGAAGCAGACGTCAACTTCAAGGTCGTCAAGCAGTTCGTCAACCAGGTGAAGGAGCGGGCACTGGGGTCGGACGTGATGCAGTCGCTGACTCCCGGCCAGCAGGTCATCAAGATCGTCAAGGAAGAGCTGACCGAGCTGATGGGTGGAGAGAACCAGAAGATCACCCTCGCTAACAAGCCGCCGACCGTCATCATGATGGTGGGCCTGCAGGGTGCAGGTAAAACGACGACAGCAGGGAAACTCGCCCTGCATCTGCGCAAGAATTTCAACAAGAAGCCGATGCTCGTGGCCGGCGATATCTATCGTCCCGCAGCCATCGATCAGCTGGAGACTGTCGGCAGGCAGATCGACGTACCGGTGTTCTCACTTGGAGACCAGGTCAAGCCGCAGCAGATCGTCACAGAAGCGATGGATCATGCCAAGGCGGAGCATCTGGATACGGTCATCATCGATACGGCAGGCCGTTTGCATATCGATGAGAACCTCATGAATGAACTCAAGGACATCAAGAAGATAGCAGATCCGCATGAAATCATGCTCGTCGTCGATGCGATGACCGGGCAGGATGCCGTCAACGTTGCAGAATCGTTCAATGAACTGCTCGACATCACGGGCGTCACGTTGACGAAACTCGACGGGGATACACGTGGTGGGGCAGCGCTCTCCATCCGTTCCGTCACTGAGAAGCCGATCAAATTCGTCGGTATGTCGGAGAAGATGGATGGACTGGAAGCATTCCACCCGGATCGCATGGCTCAGCGCATACTCGGCATGGGCGATGTGCTCTCCATCATCGAGAAGGCCCAGGCGAATGTGGACGAAACGGATCAGAAGGAGCTCGAGAAGAAGATCAAGGACCAGAGCTTCACACTGGATGATTTCCTGGCCCAGATGGACCAGGTGAAGGATCTCGGCCCGCTGGATGAACTGCTGAAGATGATGCCTGGGGCCAACAAGATCAAGGGGCTCGACAAGATGCAGATGAGCGGCAAGGAAATCGATCACGTCCAGGCGATCATCCGCTCCATGACGATGCAGGAGCGTGAAAACCCATCCGTCATCAATGCAAGCCGCAAGAAAAGGATAGCGAGAGGTTCGGGCCGCAGTCTGCAGGAAGTCAACCGTCTGCTCAAGCAGTTCAACGAGATGAAGAAGATGATGAAGCAGATGACCAGTCAGAAGGGCAAGAAGAAGAATCCATTCGGAAACATGGGCTTGCCGTTCTAAAATCGAAACTCTGTAAAGGAAAAGGTCTTTACAGAGTTTTTTCTATCTGTTATAGTAGTAAAAGTGAAATTGAGAAATTGGAAGGAGCTAATATAACATGGCAGTTAAACTCAGATTGACACGCATGGGTTCAAATAAGAAACCTTACTACCGTATCGTCGTTGCGGATTCCCGCAGCCCAAGGGACGGTCGTATCATCGAACAGATCGGTTCATACAACCCGGTTACAAAAAATGATGACAACGTAACACTGGACGAGGACAAAGCACTTGAATGGTTGCAGAATGGTGCAAAACCAAGTGATACAGTACGTAACATCCTCAGCCAAAAAGGTGTTATGGAACGTTATCATAATGCAAAGCACGGGAAATAATCCCGGATGAAACAATTGCTTCAAACAATTCTTGAACCGATGCTTGAACATCCCGAGGCGCTTGAGATCGAAGTGGAGGAAACGAAATACAACGTTTCCTATAAGATCAGGGTCCATGAGGACGATGTCGGCCGTGTGATCGGCAAGCGTGGCCGCATGATCAAGGCGGTGCGCACAATCATGTCGAATGCGAATCACGGCAGTTCAAAGAAAGTGTTTGTTGATGTCGATTAGGCACACCGGGTGGTGTGCCTTTTTTGTATCATCCCATTACCGTAAGGAGGCATATAATGAAAATCAGTATCGGCCGTCTTGTCAATTTCCATGGTGTCCGCGGGGAAGTCAAAGTGATGAGTGACTCCGATTTCGCAGAATCAAGATTCTCACCCGGCAGCACTGTGGAAGTGGACGGCACAGACTATATAATCGAAAGCTATCGCACCCATAAGAATTTCCACATGCTGAAGTTCGAAGGTGTTGGAAACATCAATGAAGTGGAGCACCTGAAGGGTGCTGAAATCATCCAGGAAGTGGATGCAGTGGAGATTCCCCTGGCTGAAGGGGAGTACCACTACCGGGAGATCATCGGGCTCGAGGTGAAGCTTGAGGACAGCCTTGAGGTGATCGGCACAATTGAGGACATATTCGAGACAGGGGCCAATGATGTTTGGGTGGTCAAAGGCGAAAAGCAGTACATGGTCCCATATATAGAAGATGTGGTGAAGGATGTCGACCTTGAGCAGGGTCATGTCATCATCCATCCGATGGAGGGGCTGCTGGAGTGAACATTCATTATTTGACGCTGTTCCCTGAAATGTATGAAGGTGTGCTCGGCACATCCATCCTCGGGCGTGCGAAGGAGAAGGGCATCGTGGACTACCATACGGTGAATTTCCGGGACTATTCCGGAAACAAGCACAACAAGGTGGATGACTATCCGTATGGCGGGGGTGCCGGAATGGTGCTGAAACCGGAGCCCGTCTTCAATGCGATGGACGCGATGGACCTCGAGAATCCCAGGGTCATCCTGATGTGCCCGCAGGGCCGGCCGTTCGACCAGAAGATGGCCGAGGAGCTGAGCCAAGAGGAGGACATCGTCTTCATCTGCGGCCACTACGAGGGATATGATGAACGCATCCGTACGCTGGTGACGGATGAAGTGTCGATCGGCGACTACGTGCTTACCGGCGGCGAGCTGGCAAGCATGACGATGACCGATGCCATCGTGCGCCTGATCCCGGGCGTGCTCAGCCGTGAGGAAAGCCACCAGGAGGACTCCTTCAGCACGGGACTGCTCGAACACCCGCATTATACGAGGCCCCGGGAATACCGGGGCATGGAAGTGCCTGAAGTGCTTCTGAACGGCAACCATAAGCTGATTGAAGAGTGGCGCCGTGAGGAAAGCATGAAGCGGACCCGTGAAAGAAGGCCCGACCTGCTCGAAGGCGAGTAGACAGGTTTCATTTTACCCGTTGAAAGCGCGGGAGTATTATGGTAATATTATACGAGTGTCAAGGACACATATACACAATCATCCGCTGCTATGATGGGCAAGATAATTGGAAGAAGGAGAAGATAACATGTCACAGCAATTAATCAATGAGCTGACAAAAGAACAGCTTAAAACTGATCTGCCGGACTTCAAAGCCGGAGATACAGTACGTGTACACGTACGTATCGTCGAGGGCTCACGCGAGCGTATCCAGGTCTTCGAAGGTGTAGTAATCAAACGTCGCGGAGGCGGCATTTCCGAAACGTTTACAGTACGTAAGATCTCTTACGGTGTAGGTGTTGAGCGTACCTTCCCGGTACACACGCCTAAAATCGAAAAGATCGAAGTGACACGCCGTGGTCGTGTACGTCGTGCGAAACTCTACTACCTGCGTAACCTGCGCGGTAAAGCTGCACGTATCAGAGAAATCCGATAGAACCACGAAAATCGCCTGACAGTTTGACTGTCAGGCGATTTTTTTCTGTCTATTTCCTTTTTGGACCGAGGCGCCTTCTGAGGCTGAAGACATCCAGGTAGATGAGGCTGGCGAGAATGGAGAGGATGCTGATGGCGAGTGTCAGCCAGTAGTATGGCGGTGAGTAGGAGAACGTGATGATGCGGTCCTCCTCCACGGTCTCAAAACCGGTCATCAGGTAGTTCGTCCGGAAGGACTTCAGTTCTCCTGACACATTCCCCGAGACCGTCATGCCGTCGCGATATATGATCGGCACGGAAGCGATGCCGGCACGCGGTTCGGCAAGTTCAACTTCGTATGAATTCGCATGCGCTTCCACAGTATATTCGGGATCCTGCTCCAGGCTTTCCTGTTCGAGCACTTCGTAGTCCTCGGTGTAGATGCCCTGTATATCGACTGCATATCTGCCTTCCGGGAAGGTGATGGGTACGCTATCCTTCAGTTCGACACGGTACAGCAGGTCATCTGCATATGTCCGGTATTTGCTCGAGGCGAACAGCCTTTCATTCGGGTAGCCGTCGACATTGATGGTGAACCGCTTTTCGGGTTCGATCAGCTCGACGTGCATTTCGATGTAGACATCAGTATCTTCAGGCATGCCGGCGAAGGCATCGAAATTGAAGTTCAATCCGCCGCCGGCTTCCCCGACTTCCAGGATGCCGTCCGTATATGCAGCATTCTCCGTTTCGACACCCACTTCATCCAGACGGTTTTCGGGCGGTTCGGGTGCCGCCGTCGGTGCGAGCGCCTCCGTCACCGCCCCCTGCAGCATCGCATGCTCCCTGTGCAGCGGATGCACGAGGTCATCCGGGTCATACACCTCGGAAGCATATCTGATGAAGGGGAGCGGCGCTTCATTTTCATATACCGTATAGGTGCCGTCCGACAATATTGGAGTGAACTTCGAAGGGATTCCGTATGCCTCGTCCTGCCGCATCATGTAGTCCACATTGAACAGGGAGAACAGGTTGCTCCTCGTCTGGAAGCTCGAATATCGGCTGATTGACTCGTACCGGATGTTCACCTTCAGCTCATTGTAGTAGAAGTCGATGATGTTGCCGTCGATGATGCTGGAATAGATGCTCGTCCCGCTGAAGTCCATGTACATGGGTGTATTGTCCTGTTCCCTGACCTTATAGTCGATCTTCTGTTCCGGTGCCTTGAGTCCTTTTATCTCTTCGATGCTGTATTCCTGCCGGTCGCTCGCGTAGTGGTTGCTGTTGATGTAGAACAGGTGGTTGCGGTCGGTGATGCCGTCATGGTAGATCTGAGTATTCGTATGGGACGCGCTGACCATCATAGTGAAGATGACAATCAGTGCAGCGTATATGCCTGAAGCCAGCTGACGCTTTGATCCTGTCAGCAGCACGAGTCCCACCACGTGGATTACGGGGATCAGGGGGACCCAGACGACCATCTCCCCCTTGAGGTAGATGGAGACGGCCATGATGACATATACCGGGATCAGGCTCATGAGGTACTGCCTGGCACCAATTTCCCTGAAGCGCGACAGGTACTGTGCGATGAGTACGGCATGGAAGAACACGAGCATGTAGTGCCAGCGTTTCTGCGGCTGCTGGAAGCCGTTGAAGAACATGTCGATGTAGGGCGACAGTGTGAACAGCATGAAAATGATGGTCAGTATCGCAAAAAGCCTGTAGAAATAGCGGTCATACAGCTGTCTCGTGAACAGGGCCTGGACGGCGAGGAACAGGATGATGACGAGATAGTTTTCATAGAAGATGTTATCCTGCCAGCCGAGATCTTCAAACAGCGGCACATCGACTTCGTACTCCCTGTCGTCGTTGTTCAGAAACCCGCGGACGGCATGGAAGAATGCAGCGGCTGAAATGCCGGCCCCGAGAAGTGCGGAAGGGATGGCGAGCTTCAGCGTCTCCGTGCGGGGCAGGTCGCCTTTGCGGATGAAGATGAGCCGGACCACAAGATAGATGAGTGCGATGATCAGCTGATAGTAGGCAAAATAGAAGTTGTTGATCAGCGTGACGGCGACGGCGAATACGAAGAGGCCGGGCTTTCTTTTTCGAATCAGCAGTTCCAGCGCCCACAGTGTAAGCGGAAGCCAGATGAATACATCGCTGAAGAACGACCAGAATATCGTGAATCTGAAGTAGGTCGGCGAGGCGGCGAAGATGAAGCCGCCGAGTATCGCGGGAACCGGCCTGACTCCAATGCTCCCCAGGAAGCGGTATGTAAAGTAGATGATGAGGAATGATTTCAGGATTGATATGAAGAATGCATTCTGCGCCCAGAAATCGATGGTGGACGGGTCGAATCCCATGATCAGCTCCCCGGTCCTGACGAAGATGATATTCATATAGTAGATGATGTTCGTCGAATAGTAGTAGGCGAGATCCGTATAGAAATCGCCGCCGAGGCCAAAGTCCATATCATAGAACCATGTGCCCTCCCTGAACTGTTCATACAGGTAGAGCTGCATCGGCAGCATCTGCTCCAGACCGTCGTTGGCGCCGGTCATGAATACTTTGTCCTTCCGGTCTTCCGGCATGATGAAGCGCCATAATACATAAAAGTGGGAAAGGATCGACAGGAAGGCGATGAGTATGAGATGGCGGCATGCATATATTCTGGATTTCAATGTCTGCATCGTATCATCCTTCCTTGTCCTTGAGCACCCACCTGGTGATGCCGTATGTGATCGGTACGGTGATGACCAGTACGGGCAGTGGTGCGAGTATTTCATTCCACTCCCACTGGTCCACCAGAATATACAGCAGCAGCGTCTGCATGCCCATGTTGATGACCTGGGTCAGGGGGAATTTCAGGAATTTGGACAGTGTCGGCCGGACCCGGTAGACCACATAGCAGTTCAGGAAGTAGGAAATGACGAACGCGATGATGAATCCTGCCAGATGCGCGATGATGTAGGGGACGCCGAGTAGGAAGAGCAGGGTATAGGCTGCGTAGTAGTTTGCCGTATTCAATAGGCCGATGGCCACGAAACGTATGAATTCACTGGTGATACTGCTTTGTCTCATGCTGGCCTCCCTGCTCCGCTTCAGATTCGGATGATTCCCTTACGATATACTTGGGCCGGTTTTTGGTCTCGACATAGATGCGGCCGACATATTCGCCGATCATGCCGAGTGAGAACAGCTGGATGCTGCCGAGCAGCAGAAGGCTTGCGATGATGGAGAAATACCCGGGCACCTCGACGCCATTGATGAGGATGTTCACGAACATGTACAGTATATAGGCGATTGATGTCACCAGTACGCCCAACCCGAGATAGAAGCAGATCCTGAGCGGGCGGTGGTTGAATGCACTGATGCCGTCGATTGCGTAGTCCAGAAGTTTCAGGGGGTTGAATGTGGACCTGCCGGATTCGCGGCTGATGTGATCAAATTCAATCACCGTCTTGTTGAAGCCGACCCATTCGAATATCCCTTTTGAAAACCGGTTGTTTTCGCTGAGGAGCAGTATGGCGTCGACCACCTTCCTCGAAATCAGCCTGAAGTCGCCCTCGCCATCGACGAGGCGGACGGTGCTCGTAAAGTTCATCAGCCGGTAGAAGAGGTTGGATGGCAGGCGGCGTGAGAGGGGTTCCCCCGCCCGGTTCCTTTTTGCGACCACCTGGTCGAATCCCGCCTCGAACTGCTCTATCATCTCCGAAATCAGCGATGGGGGGTGCTGCATGTCACCATCCATGATGATCACAGCCTCTCCCTGTGCATTTTCAAGGCCGGCGATGATGGCCGCCTCCTTCCCGAAATTTCTGGAGAATGAGAGGTATCTGACGGGGCTTCCGGCAATGCGCTTCAGTTCATCGAGCGTTCCATCCGTCGATCCGTCGTCGATGAATATGACTTCATACTGCCGATCAAGAACAGTCATGACCGAATCGATTTCAGTGACGAGTCCTGCGATGTTCCCGGCTTCATTGAATACAGGAATAACAATCGAAATCATTTTCCCACCCCCTGTCGTTTTATTAAAGATTGATTGTATTATATAATATGGAAATAAAATAATGAACCCAAACAGGCAAAGACTTATAAATGAATAGGAGCGCTATACAATGAGCATCAACTGGTTTCCAGGACATATGGCAAAAGCAAGAAGGGAAGTCGAGGAGAATCTGAAGAAGGTGGACGTCGTGATCGAGATACTCGATGCACGCATACCGCACTCGAGCCACAACCCGATGATGGATGAAATCACCCAGCACAAGCCGAGGGTCGTCGTGCTGAACAAGGTCGACATGGCCGATCCGAAGGCGACGGAGGCGTGGGTCTCAAAGTTCAAAAGCGAGGGCAAGTATCCCGTCGCGCTCGATGGCAGGAACAACCAGATCATCAAAAAGATCGAACCGCTGGCAGTCAGGGCCACTGCAGACATCTTTGAACGGATGGAGAAGAAGGGCATCGGCAGGCGGGCCATCCGCGCCATGATCATCGGCATACCGAATGTCGGCAAATCAACGGTAATCAACAACATCGCCAGGAAGAAGGGGGCAAAGACGGGGAACACCCCAGGTGTGACGAAACAGCAGCAGTGGATCAAGGCCGGGGAGCGCATGGAACTGCTCGATACCCCAGGAATCCTATGGCCGAAGTTCGAAGATGAAACGACGGGCAGGAAGCTGTCGCTGACGGGTGCCATCAAGGATACGGTCGTCCCTCTGGATGAGGTGGCCATCTATGGCATGGAATTTCTGATGGAGAATGACTTGGAGCGTTTCAACCGCTTCTACAACATCGATGTGTCGCCGGAAGACGGGATCGTGGAGGTGTTCGATGCCATTGGCAGGTCCAGGGGACTCAAGGCCGGCGGCAACGAAATCAACTATGAAGCCGTCACCAACCGTCTGATATATGACATCCGCAACGGCAAGATCGGCAGGTACACATTCGACGTGGTGGAAGGGTCATGAAGACGCTGCGGGAAATAGAAGCGGAACTCTCCGCCTGCACTGCGTTGGATGAGCTCTCCGCCTCCCCGCATGCCGCGGATGGACGCAAAGGGGTGGCGAAACTGCTCGGCAAGCACAGGCGGCGCCTTGAGAAGGAGGCGGTGCTCAGGGAGAAGTTCGAAACCATGAGCCGGTACGAAAAAGAAGTGAAGCAGACCGTCCGTTTTGTCGCCGGGGTGGATGAGGCCGGACGCGGTCCGATCGCCGGGGAAGTGGTGGCCGCTGCAGTCATTCTGCCGGAAGGCTTCCTCCTGCCGGGGCTTGATGATTCCAAGAAGCTTTCCCTCAAAAAACGGCTTGAGTTCCGTGAAATCATCATGCAGGAGGCGGACTATGGCATCGGCATCGCAAGTGTCGGGGAGATCGACACGCTCAATATATACCAGGCAAGCAGGCTCGCCATGGAACGCGCGGTGGCAAGCCTCGGCGAAAAACCCGGACACCTCCTTGTGGATGCGATGACGATTGATGTAGGCATCCCTGAAACTTCAATCATCAAAGGGGACGCGCACTCCGTCTCCATCGCAGCGGCGAGCGTCATCGCCAAGACGGAGCGGGACAGGCGCATGGCGGCATATGACACCATGTACCCGGGATATGGGTTTGCCGCCCACAAGGGGTACGGCACGAAGGACCACCTCGAGGCGCTCGAAGCCCTTGGCCCGTGTGAAATCCACCGGGAAACGTTCGAACCGGTGAAAAACATGGTCCTCACGCAATGAATTTAATCAATGCAGTTTACTTTGATGAATACCTTTTCTATAATTGAAGGGTAAGGTTTAAAAAAGCTTAGGAGGATGAACATGAATATCCATGAGTATCAAGGGAAAGAAATCTTTCGCTCCATGAGCGTAGCTGTGCCCAACGGAAGTGTGGCCTATACACCTGAGGAAGCAGTGGAAGCAGCAAAGACACTCGACTCCGATGTATATGTCGTAAAAGCACAGATCCACGCCGGTGGCCGCGGCAAGGCGGGCGGCGTCAAGATCGCCAAATCACTTGATGAAGTGAGGGAATACGCCAAGGAACTTCTCGGCAAAGTCCTCGTCACACACCAGACTGGTCCGGAAGGCAAGGAAGTCAAGCGTCTCCTGATTGAAGAGGGCTGCGACATCCAGAAGGAATACTACATCGGCTTCGTCATCGATCGTGCGACAGACCGCGTGGTATTGATGGGTTCTGAAGAAGGCGGTACGGAAATCGAGGAAGTTGCTGCTGAAACGCCTGAGAAAATCTTCAAGGAAGTCATCGATCCTGTAGTCGGCCTCATGCCGTACCAGGCGAGAAGACTGGCGTTCAATATCAACATTCCGAAGGAATCCGTGGGCAAAGCAGCCAAACTCATGCTTTCCCTCTATAATGTATTCACAGAAAAGGATTGTTCCATCGTGGAAATCAACCCGCTTGTAACTACAGGCGAGGGAAGTGTACTTGCACTCGATGCGAAAGTCAACTTCGATGCAAATGCACTCTTCAGAAACAAGGATATCGTGGAACTCCGTGACCTGGATGAAGAAGATCCGAAGGAAATCCAGGCCTCCAAATATGATCTTTCATATGTTGCACTGGACGGAAACATCGGCTGCATGGTAAACGGTGCAGGTCTTGCAATGGCAACGATGGATACGATCAACCACTTCGGCGGCAGACCGGCGAACTTCCTCGACGTAGGGGGCGGCGCGACAACGGAAAAGGTGACCGAAGCATTCAAGATCATCCTAGGCGATGAGGGTGTCGAAGGCATCTTCGTCAACATTTTCGGCGGTATCATGAAGTGTGATGTCATCGCTGAAGGTGTAGTCGAAGCCGTCAGGAATGTCGGACTTGAAATTCCACTTGTTGTGCGTCTTGAAGGTACGAATGTGGACAGGGGCAAGGAAATCCTTGCTGAATCCGATTTCGACATCATCCCTGCAAGCACGATGGCTGAAGGTGCCCAGAAGATCATCGAAGCGGTCAACGAAAATAAATAATAACGGAGGAATCTACTGTGGGTGTATTTATTGATAAGGATACGAAAGTCCTAGTTCAAGGTATTACTGGATCAACGGCACTGTTCCATACTAAACAGATGCTGGAATATGGTACTCAGATCGTGGCTGGTGTCACACCAGGCAAAGGCGGCCAGGACGTCGAAGGTGTGCCTGTATTCAATACGGTCGAAGAGGCAAAAGAAAAAACGGGAGCATCCGTCTCCGTCATCTACGTCCCTGCACCATTTGCTGCAGATGCGATCGTGGAATGTGCAGATGCGGAGCTGGATCTCGCCATCTGCATCACTGAGCATATCCCTGTACTCGATATGGTCAAAGTGAAACGCTATCTGGAAGGCAAGAAGACACGCCTTGTCGGCCCAAACTGCCCAGGCGTCATCACTGCAGACGAATGCAAGATCGGCATCATGCCGGGATACATTCATAAGAAGGGCCACGTCGGTGTAGTCAGCCGTTCAGGCACACTGACCTATGAAGCGGTACATCAGCTGACTGAAGCCGGCATCGGCCAGACGACAGCTGTCGGAATCGGCGGCGACCCTGTCAACGGTACGGACTTCATCGATGCGCTGAAAGCATTCAATGAAGACCCTGAAACCGAAGCGGTTGTAATGATTGGTGAAATTGGTGGTACGGCTGAAGAAGAGGCGGCAGAATGGGTCAGGGACAATATGACCAAACCTGTTGTCGGATTCATCGGCGGTGTGACGGCCCCTCCTGGAAAACGCATGGGCCACGCAGGCGCCATCATCTCCGGCGGCAAGGGTACTGCAGACGAAAAGATCAAAACAATGAACGAATGTGGCATTGAAACTGCAGATACTCCGTCTGAAATCGGTGAAACATTGATTTCCCGCATCAAAAAAGAAGATGGTCTCTACGAGAAATGCCTCACTGTAAAATAAATGTTACATGGTTCATGGAACCGGTTGGGAAACACGGAATCTCACATGAGATTCCGTGTTTTTTTGCATTTTATTCCATTATATTTAACTGAATGGTAAACAGGGCGGTGGCCGATTTCTTCTATAATTATAATAATGAACAGGAGGGATCGGATGGATCTATTAAGTTTGAGTTTTGCAGGAGTGACGCCGCACGAATACAAGGTTCTGGCCCATCACGGGAACATGGGGATGACACGCAGGATTCGGGAAAAGGTTTCCCGGGCCGGAAGAATGGATAGAAAGAGGATAACAGGAATGCTCAAAGCAAAGGGGATTGGCCATATCACCATGGAGGACGCGGCATATCCGTCCCTATTGAAACAGATCTACGATCCGCCGCTCGTTCTATATTATCGCGGAGATACCAGTCTGCTCGAAAACCCGATGCTCGGCATCGTCGGCAGCAGAAAGGCGACTGGATATACCCGGCTCGTGCTCCAGAACATCATTCCGGATTTAGGCGGCATGGTGGTCGTCTCGGGGCTTGCCTACGGTGCTGATGACATGGCACACAATGCGGCAATGACGAACGGACTCGGCACGGTGGGGGTGCTCGCTTTCGGTCATGACGTCCATTATCCGCGGAGTACGGCGGGTACGCGGGACAGGATGGAACGGGAAGGACTCGTGATCAGTGAGTATCCGCCGGACGTACAGATAGCCAAATGGCGCTTCGTCGCACGCAACAGAATCATTGCCGGCTTGTCTTCCGGCGTCCTCGTCACCGAAGCGGAGGCGTCGAGCGGCAGTCTGATCACACTGGATATGGCCCTCAATGAGAACCGGAATGCGTACTGCATCCCGGGGAACATCCATGCACCCCAGTCGGCCGGCACAAACGAAAGGCTCCGGGAAGGGGCGAAAATGGTCCTGTCGGGGGCGGATATAATGGAAGATTTCAGAAGCTGATTTTCATGAATACAAGAAAATTTAAAATATATTATAGTTGACAAACAATTTTACTTCACTGTATTATTTGGATTTGAAAACACAAACGAAGGAGGCAATCGGCCTGTGGCAGATAATCTGGTTATTGTAGAATCGCCTGCGAAAGCTAAGACGATAGAAAAATACCTCGGCAAACGATACAAAGTCGTTGCTTCGATGGGTCACGTACGCGATTTGCCTCGCAGTCAAACGGGGATAGACACCGACAACAATTATGAGCCCAAATACATCACCATTCGTGGAAAGGGGCCTCTTCTCAAGGATTTGAAGAAAGAAGCCAAAAAAGCGAAAAAGATATTCTTGGCAAGTGACCCGGACCGCGAAGGCGAAGCAATTGCATGGCACCTGAGCCATGCGCTTGGAGATGACAAGGAATACTACAGGGTGGTATTCAATGAAATTACGAAAGATGCAGTGAAGGAGAGCTTCAAGCATCCCGGAACGATCAATCAGAGGCTTGTGGATGCCCAGCAGGCGCGTCGGATACTCGACCGGCTCGTTGGCTACAACATTTCACCCGTGCTGTGGAAAAAAGTGAAAAAAGGACTGTCGGCAGGGCGTGTCCAGTCTGTAGCACTGAAGATGGTCATCGACCGTGAAAATGAAATCAGAAAGTTCAAGCCTGAAGAATACTGGACGATTACAGGCCTTTTCAAATATGGCAAAAGCAGCTTCGAAGGCAAATTCAACCGGCTCGCCAAGGAAAAGATCAAGCTGAAGGCAAAGGAAGATGTCGATCACGTGCTGTCACAGCTTGAAGGCGACCAGTTCAATGTGGATTCGGTTGAGAAGAAGGAGAAGAAACGCTATCCATCGAAACCGTTCACTACATCCTCCCTCCAGCAGGAAGCTGCAAGGAAGCTGAACTTCAAGGCGCGCAAGACGATGATGGTCGCCCAGCAGCTTTATGAAGGGATAGACATCAAGAAGGCCGGCACAGTGGGTCTGATCACCTATATGAGGACGGATTCCACGAGGATTTCCCCGGTGGCCCAGAAGGAAGCCGTCGACTATATAGAAGAGGAATTCGGCAATAACTTCGTCGGAGCAAAACCTTCCGGGAAAAAGACGGAAGGCAGCCAGGATGCGCACGAGGCAGTACGTCCGACAAGCGCAAACCGGACGCCGGCGAACATGAAGCAGTACCTCTCCCGCGACCAGTACAGACTGTATAAGCTGATCTGGGACCGTTTCATCGCCAGCATGATGGCACCGGCCATTCTGGATACCGTCCGGATGGAACTGTCGAACAACGGTGTCATTTTCAGAAGCAATGGACAGACGATCAAGTTCAAAGGCTTCATGCAGATCTATGTCGAAGGCAGGGACGACGAAGAGGAAGATCTGAACAACCGCCTGCCGGAAATCGCAGAAGGGGAGACGGTCAAGTCGGACAAGATCGATCCGAAACAGCACTTCACCCAGCCGCCGCCGCGATATACGGAGGCCAGGCTTGTAAAGACCCTGGAAGAGCAGGGGATCGGCCGGCCATCCACATATGCGCCGACATTGGACACGATCCAGAAAAGAAATTATGTCAAAATCGATCAGAAACGTTTCATTCCTACCGAACTCGGGGAAATTGTCAACCAGTCGGTGACTCAGTACTTCCCGGATATCATAGATGTGGAATTCACACGGACGATGGAGAAGAGCCTGGATGACATCGCCGAGGGCGAAGCTTCATGGGTTGCGGTCATAGATGATTTCTACAAGGATTTCGAGCCACAGGTGGAACGTGCCGATGAAGAGATGGAAAAAATCGAAATCAAGGACGAACCGGCCGGTGAGGACTGCGAGAAATGCGGTTCGCCGATGGTCTACAAGATGGGGCGCTATGGAAAGTTCATGGCCTGCTCGAACTTCCCGGACTGCCGCAATACAAAGGCGATCGTCAAAACGATCGGCGTAAAATGTCCGAAGTGCAATGAAGGGGATGTCGTCGAGAGGAAATCCAAAAAGAACCGGATCTTCTACGGCTGCGACCGCTATCCGGAATGTGACTTCATTTCCTGGGATCGCCCGATCGGCAGGGACTGTCCGAAATGTGAACACTATCTTGTGGAAACCAAAAAAGGCAAGAAAGCCAAAGTGAAATGTACAAATTGCGATTATGAAGAGAAAGCGGAGTAGTACAGGTACCCATATCCTGATATGGGTATTTTTGTTGGGAAGAGAACAAAATATTATAAATATTCATGTTATTCTGTGTAAATTACAGCCAAATAGGTTATTATATATTATTGGATGCTGAAGAAAATATCGGAACGCCGATGGCAATGGCATCAGTTGATGTATTTTTTGGAATTGTGATAAGATTCTGATAAAAGGGGGGTGGTGGTATGGATCACCTTGGAAATTTCACGGAACAGCTCAAATATCAACGCAACCTTTCATCCCACACAGTCAGCAACTATGAGCGGGATATCGATGAGTTTCTCCGGTTCCTTGGACAGGAGGGGCTGGACATTGAAACTTTCAAGTATATGGATGCAAGAAACTACCTCAACACGCTTTATCAGAAAGAGCTGAAAAAATCTACAGTATCCAGAAAAATATCAGCACTCAGAAGCTTTTACAACTATCTGATCGACAAGGGGGCCTGTACTTCGAATCCGTTTACGAGTCTGCCCAATCCGAAGAAGGAGAAACCTCTGCCAGGCTTTTTGTACGAGAACGAAATACGCAAGCTTTTTGACTCCCTGGATCAGGATTCGAAAATGTATGAACGGGATAGGGCAATCCTGGAGCTGCTGTATGCGACAGGCATGCGCGCTTCCGAACTCCTTGGCCTCACATTGTCCCACATCGATTTCGATCACGGCCTGCTGAAGGTGCGCGGGAAGGGCAACAAGGAGAGGGTGCTGCCTTTCGGCAGCCACGCTTCCCAAGCCATGAAAGACTATATCGACAAGCACCATCAGGCGATCGAAACGAATGGAACTTTATGGATCAATCAGAGGAACGGCCCTCTGACGGACAGGGGGCTCCGGTACGTCATCGATATGATGGTCAAGAAGAGTGCGAGTGATTTCCATCTCCATCCGCACAAGATCAGGCACAGTTTTGCGACCCATATGCTGAACAATGGTGCTGATCTCAGGGCAGTCCAGGAACTGCTCGGCCATGAATCGCTGTCGACCACCCAGAAGTATACCCATGTGTCCAAGGAGCAGCTCAGAAAAACCTATCTCAAGCACCATCCAGCTAATCAGAAGAGGTGAGATCATGGCAATAAAAGGTACAACGATATTCGCCATCCGCCATAAAGACAAGATGGCAATGGCAGGGGACGGCCAGGTGACGCTTGGCAACCAGGTGGTGATGAAGCATTCCGCACGCAAAGTCAGACGCCTTTTCGACGATAAGGTCGTTGCAGGGTTTGCCGGCAGCGTCGCAGATGCTTTCACATTGTTTGAGAAGTTCGAAGCAAACCTGTATGCCTATAATGGCAACCTGACGCGGGCGGCTGTCGAACTTGCCAAGGAATGGAGAGGCGACAAGATCCTCAGGCAGCTTGAAGCCATGCTTATTGTCATGGATAAGGAGACATTGCTGCTGGTCAGCGGTACAGGGGAGGTCATCGAACCGGATGACGGCATCCTTGCCATCGGCAGCGGCGGGAACTTTGCCCTGAGCGCCGGCCGCGCCATGAAGCTTCATGGCGACAGTCTGGATGCTGAAACGATAGCGAAGGACAGCCTGCTCATCGCAAGTGAAATCTGCGTCTTCACAAATGACCATATAATTGTAGAAACGATTGAGTAAAAGGAGCGTTTGAATTGAGACAAAATCTTACTCCGAGGGAGATCACTGCCAAACTCGATGACGATATCATCGGCCAGCAGGAAGCCAAGCGCAAAGTGGCGATTGCGATGCGCAACCGATATCGGCGCATGCAGCTCGAGTCTTCATTGAAGGATGAAGTCGTACCGAAGAACATACTGATGATCGGACCAACAGGGGTCGGCAAGACCGAGATCGCCAGAAGAATGGCCAAGCTGACAGGTGCACCATTTTCAAAAGTGGAAGCGACGAAGTTCACTGAAGTTGGATATGTCGGCAGGGACGTCGAGAGCATGGTCCGCGACCTGGTCGAAGCAAGCGTCCGCATGGTCAAGGAAGAAAAGATGAAGATGGTGGAAGATGACGCTCGAAAGCTTGCCGAGGAGCGTCTTGTCGGCCTGCTCGCACCGGGTGAGAAGCGCAGGCAGACAAACTCGAATCCTTTCGAAATGTTCATGAACCAGCAATCCGAGGGCGAGTATGAGGAAGTGACGTCCGAAGTCAGGGCGAAGCGTATGAATCTGAGGGAGAAGTTGGCCTCCGGCCTGCTGGAAGATGACGAGGTCACCATTGAAGTCGAGCAGGAACAGAATCCGATGGGCATGATGATGCCGGGAATGGATGAGGGCGGCATGCAGGACATGCTCAAGCAGTTCATGCCGAAGAAGAAGCACAAGCGTACCATGCCGGTCAAAAAGGCGAGGGAATACCTGAAGCGTGAAGAGGCTGAGAAGATCGTCGATACCGACAATGTGAATGACGAGGCGATATCGCTTGCCGAGACGATGGGCATCATCTTCATTGATGAAATGGACAAGATCGCCAAGGGCGGCCAGAATACGGGGGACGTCTCCCGGGAAGGTGTGCAGAGGGATATCCTGCCGATAGTCGAAGGCAGCACCGTCCAGACGAAGTATGGACCGATAGATACCGAGCATATTCTCTTCATCGGTGCGGGAGCATTCCATGTCGCCAAGCCGAGCGACCTGATTCCGGAACTCCAGGGGCGCTTCCCGATCCGTGTCGAACTCGACAAGCTCAAGGCGGAGGACTTCGTCAAAATACTGCAGGAGCCGAAAAGTTCGCTGCTCAGGCAGTACGAAGCACTCCTCAAAACAGAGGATGTGACCATTTCCTTCACGGATGAAGCCATCACGGAGATTGCCAAGATCGCCTTTGAGGTGAACAGTGACACGGATGATATCGGTGCAAGGCGTCTCCATACCATCCTTGAGACCCTGCTCGAGGAGCTGCTCTTCGAAGCAAGCGGCATGCAGGGTGCGCACGTGGAGATAACCCGGCAATATGTGGAATCGAAACTGAACAATATCAAGTCCGACAAGAATTTGAGTGCATTTATTTTATAACCTAAAAGGAGAATTACCATGAGCAACCTATTACAGAAAACAAGAGAGATCAACAAGCTTATCCAGAGTCATCAAGGCGTCAAAGTGGACTTCAAGGAAGTATCGGAAAAGGTGAGTGGTGTACTGGAGTGCAATGTATTCATCGTTTCCCGCAAAGGGAAGCTGCTGGGATACGGCATCAACCAGAAGATTGAGAACGAACGTATTGTTGAAATGCTGGAAGCGAGAAGGTTCCCTGAGGAATATGTTGAAAAGATCATGAGTATCAATGAAACCCAGGAGAACATCGCGTTCGAAGACAAACTGACTGTATTCCCTACGGAAGATTCCTTCCAGGATTCCGAAACTTGCATCCTGCCAATCTTCGGCGGTGGAGAGCGTCTCGGCACACTCGTGCTCGGCCGTGTATCCAAACAGTTCGAAGATGATGACCTGGTACTTGCAGAATACGCAGGCACTGTTGTAGGAATGGAAATTCTCCGTGAAAAGCAGGAGGAAATAGAGCAGAAGGCACGCGACAAGGCGAGCATCGCCATGGCAATCCGCTCCCTTTCCTATTCCGAACGTGAAGCGATAGAGCATATCTTCGATGAGCTCGATGCGGACGAAGGACTTCTCGTCGCCTCCAAAGTCGCAGACCGGGTGGGCATCACACGTTCGGTCATCGTCAACGCACTGCGCAAGCTGGAAAGTGCCGGCGTCATCGAATCGCGTTCCCTCGGCATGAAAGGGACGTTCATCAAGGTCAAAAAAGAGGACTTCCTGCCGGAACTCAGAAAAGAAAGCTGATCAGGCCGAATCAGGGGTTTGATTTAACGGCTGAAATGTGGTATATTATTCAAGGCTGAAAACAGCCCATCACACACAGTATGGTGAATTGGAGACAGGTGCCTCACGGTCGTTTCCACAGCTGTACTGGAGGAAAAACCAAAGGAGGAAATATCATGGCAGTAATTACAATGAAGCAACTGCTTGAAGCTGGTGTACACTTCGGTCACCAGACACGTCGTTGGAACCCGAAAATGAAGAGATACATCTTCACGGAAAGAAACGGCATCTACATCATCGATCTACAGAAAACAGTCAAAAAAGTAGGAGAGGCATACGATTTCGTAAAAAGCATCTCTGAAGAAGGCGGAAAAGTCCTTTTTGTCGGTACCAAAAAACAGGCTCAGGACGCAATCAAGGAAGAAGCGGAGCGCGCTGGTCAACTTTACGTCAACCAGAGATGGCTCGGTGGTATCCTTACCAACTACAAAACAATTTCAAAGCGTATCAGACGCATCTCTGAAATCGAGAAAATGGAAGCAGACGGCATCTTCGATGTACTTCCGAAGAAGGAAGTCATGGAACTCCGCAAAGAGTATAACCGTCTGAACAAATTCCTCGGCGGTATCCGTGAGATGAAGGAAATGCCGAAGGCACTCTTCATCGTCGATCCAAGAAAAGAGCGCAACGCAATCATGGAAGCCAAGAAACTCAACATTCCAATCGTTGCGATGGTCGATACAAACTGTGATCCAGACGAAATCGACTATGTCATCCCTGCGAACGACGACGCAATCCGTGCTGTCAGACTGATGACAAGCAAAATGGCGGATGCGGTACTCGAAGGACAGCAGGGCGTTTCCGATCAGGAAATCGCTGCAGAGCAGAACATCGACATGGAAGAAGGCTCCGAAGAGGAGACTGTCGAAGCGGGCGAAAGCAAATAAAGCATTAAACAACGGTGATAAGTTCCTTATTCTTATCACCTTTTTTAAAGACTGGGGAATGTTCCCAGCCTCTATAAAATATGATTCCAGGAGGATGGAAAATGGCTATTTCTGCAAAATTGGTTAAAGAACTACGTGAAAAAACTGGTGCTGGAATGATGGACTGCAAGAAAGCACTCCAGGAAACTGATGGTGACATCGACAAAGCGGCAGACTATCTCCGTGAAAAAGGCATCTCCAAAGCTGCCAAGAAAGCGGACCGCATCGCTGCTGAAGGCATCGTGCATGTCGCTTCCAAAGGCAACGATGGTGTCATTGTCGAAATCAATTCCGAAACCGACTTCGTTGCACGCAACGAAGAATTCCAAAAACTCGTCAAAGATGTCGCAGAGCACATCCTTGACACTAAACCTGCTGATATCGAAGCACTCAATGCTTCCGAAATGAATGGCAAAAAAGTCGAAGACGTCATGAATGAAGCAGTGGCTAAAATCGGTGAGAAACTCACTCTGAGAAGGTTCGCCCTTGCTGAAAAGACGGACAATGATGCATTCGGCGAATACCTCCACATGGGTGGACGCATCGGTGTCCTGACACTTGTGGAAGGTTCCACTGACGACGCTGCAGCGAAAGATGTTGCAATGCACGCAGCGGCACTGAACCCTAAATATGTCTCCAAAGATGAAGTATCCCAGGAAGAGCTCGAGCATGAAAGGGAAGTTCTCAAACAACAGGCACTGAACGAAGGCAAGCCTGAAAAGATCGTCGACAAGATGGTGGAAGGCAGAATGCGCAAGTATCTCGAAGAGATCTGCATCGTCGACCAGCCGTTCGTCAAGGATTCCGATCAGACTGTGGAACAGTTCCTGAAATCCAAAGGCGGTACACTTAAAACTTTCATCCGCTTCGAAGTGGGCGAAGGTCTTGAGAAAAGACAGGAAAACTTTGCTGATGAAGTGATGGGGCAAGTGAATAAATAATAAAAAGACACTTCGGTGTCTTTTTTTCAGATAAGAAAAATTTATTCTTCTTGTCATCAGATGCCACCATGGTGGCAAACAAGCATTTCCGACTGAATGGATAGAATATTAAATTATGTAAGGATGGAGACATATGCCTGAGACTTCCAAATACAAACGTATTGTACTGAAATTGAGTGGTGAGGCCCTGGCTGGTGAAGATGGCTTCGGCATCAATCCGGTCGTAATCAAGAATATCGCCGAGCAGGTGAAGGGAGCCAAGGATCTGGGTGTGGAGATCGCAGTCATCGTCGGCGGCGGAAACATATGGCGGGGGAAGGTCGGCAGTGACCTCGGCATGGACAGGGGCACAGCAGACTACATGGGCATGCTCGCCACCGTCATGAATTCACTTGCACTTCAGGACAGCCTGGAACAGCTCGATTGTGAAACACGTGTGCTCACGTCAATAGAAATGAAACAGGTGGCTGAGCCCTATATAAGAAGACGTGCAATCAGGCATCTCGAAAAGGGGCGTATT
The DNA here is from genome assembly GCF_038561955.2 of Salinicoccus sp. Bachu38. Classification (NCBI taxonomy): domain Bacteria; kingdom Bacillati; phylum Bacillota; class Bacilli; order Caryophanales; family Staphylococcaceae; genus Salinicoccus; species Salinicoccus bachuensis. The sequence continues at coordinate 1,044,346 of NZ_CP138333.2, forward strand.
GTGATCTTTGCAGCAGGCATAGGCAATCCGTACTTCTCCACCGATACGACCGCGGCACTTCGTGCAGCTGAGGTCGAGGCGGATGTCATCCTGATGGGCAAGAATAATGTGGATGGTGTCTATTCAGCTGATCCGAAGCTCGATGACAGTGCGCACAAGTACGATACACTCACCTATATGGAAATGCTGCAGGAGAATCTGCAGGTCATGGATGCAACTGCTTCATCCTTTTGTATGGACAATGATATACCGCTTGTGGTATTTTCGATTACAGAAGACGGCAATATAAAACGTGCTGTATCAGGCGAGACAATCGGTACAGAAATCAAAAAGTAATGGGAGAGAAAGAACATGAGTGAATCAGTCTTAAAAGATGCCAAGGCAAAAATGCAGAAGTCTCTGGAAAGCTTGAGTAGGGAGCTTGCTTCAATCCGCACAGGCCGTGCGAACTCAAACATGCTCGATCGTGTAACCGTGGACTACTATGGTGCCCCGACCCCTGTCAACCAGCTCGCAGGCATATCCGTGCCTGAAGCGCGGATGCTTACGGTGACACCTTACGACAAAGGTTCGGTTGATGATGTCCTGAAAGCCATCCAGCAAGCTGATCTTGGCGTGAATCCTACAAGTGACGGCACGATGATCCGCATCACCGTACCGCAGCTGACAGAGGAACGCCGCAAGGAATTCGTCAAGGATGCCCGCAAGGAGGGCGAAAATGCCAAAGTAGCAATCCGCAACATCAGACGTGATGCCAATGACGAATTGAAACGTCTTCAAAAAGATGGGGAACTGACTGAAGACGATCTCAGAAGCTATACAGAAGATGTACAGCAGCTGACGAATGACTACATCGATCAGATTGACAAGGTGTGCGACGACAAAGAAAGCGACATCATGGAAGTCTGAATCATCATTCCAGGGCAGGATTTTCCTGCCTGTTTTTTTATGTTCTCTATATTATATGGTAGAATAAAGTGATTGAGGACACGATATTATCAATGTATACTAATAATTATAATGCTTCAGGAGGATTGTTATGTTTGGTTGGAAGAAGCAAAAGAGAACCGATTCCGAAAAAGAGCTGCCTGCACATATCGCTATCATCATGGATGGAAATGGAAGGTATGCCAAACAGAAAAATAAACCACGGGTAAACGGTCATTATGAAGGCATGCAGAATGTAAAAAGCATTACACGGCATGCTTCAGATCTCGGCATCAAGTATTTGACTCTATATGCTTTTTCCACGGAGAACTGGTCGCGGCCGAAAAGCGAAGTAAACTATCTGATGAAACTGCCGGGGGATTTCCTCGGAACGTTTCTGCCGGAACTCATAGAGAAGAATGTCAAGGTCGGCACCATCGGAAACCTTGACGCCCTGCCGATACATACGAAAAAAGCCGTACAGCAGGCGATTGATAAGACATCCCATAATACAGGACTGAATCTTATCTTTGCACTCAACTACGGGGGGCGGGATGAACTGATCCAGGCATTTCGGACAATGGCCAATGAAGTTTCCAGCGGTGCTCTCGACCCGGAGGACATCACGGCTGAAATGGTGGACCAGAATCTCATGACATGTACAATCCCCGATCCTGAAATGCTCATCCGCACAAGCGGAGAATACAGGCTGAGCAACTTTCTGCTATGGCAGTCGTCATACAGTGAGCTGTTTTTCACTGAAACACTGTGGCCTGAATTTTCGACAGAAGAACTCGATCAGATGATTTCCCAATACAGGAAGCGTGAGAGAAGGTTCGGGGGACTTACCAAAGAGGAGGAATGACATGAAGACGAGGACGATAACTGCAATCATCGCCTTATTAATTTTTGTACCCATTGTCGTTTTAGGTTCATGGCCTCTGCTGATCACAGTCTTCCTTCTGGCCTATACTGCGCTTTATGAAATACTCAAGATGAACCGGATTCACATCTTCTCCATTCCCGGAATGCTCTCCATGGTGGCTCTTTTCATCATCATGATGCCACAGGAGTCCTATATGCCATATATTTCGATGTTCCAGGTGGACCTGATCATCGTCATGGCACTGCTCATGCTGAGTTTCACCGTCATCAGCAAGAACAGGTTCTCGTTTGTGGATATGGGATTCTGCGTGCTCGCAGTGGCCTATGTCGGCATCGGCTTCATGTATTTCTACGAAACGCGGGAAGAGGGCATCATCTACATACTGTACGGCTTGCTGATCGTCTGGGTCACTGACACGGGCGCCTATCTTTTCGGCCGTGCAACGGGCCGCAGGAAACTGTGGCCGCAAATCAGTCCGAACAAGACCGTCGAAGGCTTCCTCGGAGGCATATTCTGCAGCGTGCTGCTGGCCCTCCTGTTCTATCTGACGGGCTGGATCGAAGGCGTCCATGTCCTTCTATTCCTGTTCCTGACAATGATTCTGAGCATGTTCGGACAACTGGGAGACCTCGTGGAATCCGCACTGAAACGCCATTTCGACGTCAAGGATTCAGGGCGGCTGCTGCCGGGACACGGCGGTGTGCTCGACCGTTTCGACAGCTTCATCTTCGTTCTGCCCCTGATGAACATATTACCGATAATAACTTAATCCAGAATACAGGTGAGTCATATGAAAAAAATTTCCATACTAGGTGCAACAGGCTCCATAGGGACACAGGCGCTGACAGTCATAGGAAACAATCCTGAGCAGTTCGAACTCGGCAGCATCTCGATAGGCACGAATATAAAAGCGCTTGAGAAGATTCTTGAATCATTCAGACCGAAACTGGTGAGCGTCATGAAGGAATCGGACCGCCTCCGCCTGAAAGACAGGTATCCTGACATCGAGTTCACTTATGGCCGGGAAGGACTGATGGCGGTTGCGACGGATGACTCGGACACCCTGCTTACAGCCATAATGGGCAGTGTCGGCCTGGAACCGACATTGGCTGCAATCGATGCGGGCAAGGACATTGCGCTTGCCAACAAGGAGACGCTTGTCGCTGCCGGGGAGATTGTAATGGCGAAAGCCAGGGAGAAGGATGTCTCCATCATCCCCGTCGATTCGGAGCATTCTGCAATATTCCAGTGCCTGAGAGGTGAGGACCTGCGTGAGATGAGGCGCATCATCCTGACCGCAAGCGGCGGTTCCTTCCGGGACCTTTCCCGGGATGAACTCCAGGATGTGACGCTCGAGCGTGCGCTCGATCATCCAAACTGGTCGATGGGCCGGAAGATCACGATCGACTCCGCAACGATGATGAACAAGGGACTCGAAGTCATCGAGGCAAAATGGCTTTTTGATGCCCGGGTGGACCAGATTTCCACAATACTGCATCGGGAGAGCACGATCCACTCCATGGTCGAATTCGTCGACAACAGCGTCATGGCGCAGATGGGGACACCGGATATGAAGACGGCCATCCAGTTTGCATTCAGCCATCCAAAAAGGCTGCCGATGAACAATCCAATGGATTTCGATGCACTCGGCCAGCTCAACTTCAAACCGATGGATATGGAGCGTTTCCGTATGCTTGCGCTCGCCTATGATGCGCTCCGGACAGGCGGCACGATGCCGGCTGTCATGAATGCTTCCAATGAATATGCAGTGAACCGCTTCCTCGAGGGGGAAATCTCCTTTCTGGAAATAGAGGAGATCGTCGAATCGCGCATGGACAGTCATGAGGCGATCCAGAACCCGGATCTCGATACGGTCCTCTACTACGACCGGCTCTACAAGTCTGATATGAGGTGATGAAATGACCGGCATTTTAGCTTTTATTGTTGTTTTCGGTGTGCTGGTGACGGTTCACGAACTCGGACACCTGATCTTTGCCAAACGGGCCGGCATCATGTGTCCCGAGTTTGCCATCGGCATGGGACCGAAGATATTTTCATATAAATATAATGACACGCTCTATACCGTACGGCTGCTGCCCGTCGGCGGCTACGTGCGTATGGCTTCCGAAGAGATGGAAGTCAATCCATTGAATGCTGGTATGCGGGTGCAGCTCAAGGTAGATGATAGGGATGAGATCACGCATATCATCCTCGATGACAAGCACAACTTTACACAGATAGAAGAAGTGGAAGTCATCGAATCCGATATTACGAAAGGGATGTATATCCGGGCGAGCCGTCTCCATGACGGCGAGGAGGTCACCTACGACCTTGCGCACGAAGCCTATTTTGTCGAGAACTCTCAGCTGGAACGCATTGCGCCGAAAGAGGCACGGTTCGAATCGAAGTCCGTTGGACATCGTTTCATGACGCTTGCTGCCGGACCGCTGATGAACTTCGTCCTGGCATTCGTCCTGTTCACGGTGCTGTTCTACGTCAATGGAAAACCGACAGATGAAGCGGTCGTCGGTTTTGTTGCGGAGGATACACCGGCAGAGGAAGCGGGGCTCCAGGAAGGGGACCGGCTCGAGACCATCAACGGCGAGACGGTGGATGGCTGGAATGACATGTCGGCCATCATCCAGGAGGAAGGGGAGCAGCCACTCGATATCGAGGTCACCAACGATGGTGAATCCCGGATGGTGGAAATGACCCCGGTTGTCGAAACGACGGAGCTTCCGGACGGGGAAACGGCGGAACGCCTAATCATCGGCATCGGCGCTGAGATGGAACGCGGGGTATTCACCCCGATACTGTGGGGCGCTGAACAGACATATGAGATGGGCACGCTGATATTCCGTCTTGTCGTCGAAATGTTTGCAAGCATCGTCAATGGGACGTTCTCGTTCGACATGCTGAACGGACCGGTCGGCATATACAAGGTGACTGAAGAGGTGGCGGCACAGGGGCTGATCACACTGGTCAATTTTACGGCCATCCTGAGCGTCAACCTCGGCATCATGAACCTGCTGCCGATTCCTGCATTGGACGGGGGACGCATCCTGTTCGTCCTCTATGAAGGCATATTCAGAAAACCGCTGAACAAGAAGGTTGAACTGAACATCCAGTTGATTGGCGTACTGTTCCTGCTGATGGTCATGATTCTAGTAACATGGAATGACATAAAGACATTTTTCCTTTAGGAGTGAAATGAATGAGACAATCCAGAATGTTTATACCAACAATGCGTGAAACGCCGCAGGACGCAGACAGCCTGAGCCACCGTCTGATGCTGAAGGCGGGCATGATCAAACAGATGGCGAGCGGCATCTACACCTACCTGCCGATCACGAAGCTCGTGCTGAACAACATCGAACAGATCGTCAGGGAAGAGATGAACGCCATCGACGGCGTGGAAATCCACATGCCCGTTCTGCATCCGAAGGAACTTTGGCAGGAATCCGGTCGCTGGGAGGCGTACGGCAGCGAACTGATGCGGATGAAGGATCGACACGAGCGTGATTTCGCCCTCGGACCGACACATGAGGAGATCGTGACGGCCCTGCTGCGCGACGAGCTGAAGAGCTACAAGAAGCTCCCGTTGACGCTGTTCCAGATCCAGACGAAATTCCGGGACGAACTGCGTCCACGGTTTGGGCTGCTGCGCGGCCGCGAGTTCATCATGAAGGATGCCTATTCCTTCCATAGCAATGAAGCTTCACTGGATGAGACATATCACGATATGTACAATGCCTATTCGAACATCTTCTCACGTGTCGGACTGAACTATCGTGCAGTCGAAGCGGATTCCGGGGCGATCGGCGGAAGCCACACCCATGAATTCATGGCGCTCGCGGATATCGGTGAAGATACGATCGCATACACCGACGGCAGCAACTATGCAGCGAACATCGAGAAGGCGGGCTGTCCGGTACCGGAAGCGAAGGAGATCCACAGCGACAGGGAAATGGAGAAGGTGGCAACACCGGATGTATCCACATGCAGCTCCCTTGCGGAATTCCTGGACATCAATCTCGAGGAGACGACGAAGACGATGGTCATGCGTGTCGACAACGACTACGTGATGATCCTGCTTCGGGGAGACCACGAGCTGAACGACGTGAAGGTCAAGTCCCATTTCGGCACCGATGACATCGACTTCGCGACGGATGAAGAGATGGAGAACCTGCTGAATGCTTCACCAGGCAGTCTTGGCCCGGTCGGAACCAGTCTGCCGGTATATCTGGACCATCAGGTCAGGAATATGCAGGACTATCCGACAGGGGCGAACGAAAGCGGCCATCATTTCATCAATGTCAATCATGGACGCGACTTCGAGGTCAGGGCGTTCGGAGATTTCCGCTTCATCACAGAAGGGGAAATGGCACAGGATGACAGCGGACCGGTCAAGTTCATGAAGGGCATAGAAGTTGGACAGGTATTCAAACTGGGTACCAAATATTCAGAAGCGATGAATCTGAATGTACTGGATGAGAACGGCAGGAGCGTGCCTGTACTCATGGGCTGCTACGGTGTCGGCATTTCGAGGACACTGTCCGCCATCATTGAAAGCCACCATGACGACCGGGGCATCATCTGGCCGAAGGCCGTCACGCCTTTCGACGTGCATATCATCACCGCCAATCCGAAGGATGAGGAAGGTGCCGGCATTGCGGAGAGCCTCTATGAGGAGCTCGGCAAAAGGTATCGTGTGCTGTATGATGATAGGAAAGAGCGTGCAGGTGTAAAATTTGCGGACTCAGACCTTATTGGCCTGCCGTACAGAATCGTCGTCGGCCGTGCCGCCAAAGAGGGGAAAGTGGAAGTGAAGGCAAGAGGCAGTGAAGAATCCATGGATCTGCCGATAGATGACGTAATGCAGTATCTGGAAGTGAACTATTAAAAGAAGTTGGGCGCGTAAATCCTGGATTTACGCGCTTTTATAGGAGTGTTGCAAGTGAAGGGAAAGGATCAGTTCAACATCCTGCTCGAACAGGCAGGTATCAGGGGGAATGAAAACTATCTGTCGACCGGCACATTGAAGAGGGTCGTGTCGGATGACGATAGAAGGCTGTGGGAATTCCATCTGCATTTTGAGCAGATGATACCTGCTTCATTAAGGAGCATGATGGAAAAAAGCGTCAAGGATGCCTTTTCGAATATCGCAGATACGAAATTGATCATTTCTGCAGATCATTACACGGACAAGGATATCATCGACTATCTGGAGTATGCCCTCATCAACATCAATGTCAATGAGAACATCCGCTTCCAGCTGCTCAACTGTGACAAGCAGTTCAAGGACGGCATTCTGATGTTTTCAGTACAGAATGAAATTGAAGTGGCGCATTTCAACAAGCACATCAACGGTAATCTGACTGCTGCCTACAACACGTATGGCATGCCGATCAGCGCGGTGGAATTCCATGCCGACAGGGCATTGGATACAGATCGACGGACAAAGCTCGAGGCACGTCTGAAAGAAGAGAAGACGGAACTTGTCCAGGGCTTCATCGAACAGCAGAAGGACAACGAAGCGGATATGAAGCAGCAGGAGGAAGCGGTCGTCAAGCAGATCGGCAAGTCCATGAACATGAGTGATATCCGGCCGCTTGAAACGGTCGTCGAGGAAGAGTTCAATGTCAAGGTGGAAGGGGTCATCTTCGATTCCGAAGTCAGGGAACTCCGGACCGGCCGCAAGATACTCCAGCTGAAGATCACCGACTATACCGACTCGATCGCCGCCAAGATGTTCTCCCGCCACGGCAAGAATGACGATGCAGTCTTCGATGCCTTGTCGAAGAACGACTGGGTGATCATCGAAGGTAATGTGGAATACGATGAATTCTCAAGGGACATGGTGCTCATGATCCGCAACCTGAACGTCATCCACAAGCCCGAGAAGACGGACAGGAGTCCCGAGAAGCGGGTTGAATTGCACCTGCATTCAGAAATGAGCCAGATGGATGGGCTCAGGAATATCGGGGAATATGTCAAACGGGCGGCGGACTACGGCCACAAGGCAATTGCAGTGACCGATCATAACAATGCCCAGGCCTATCCGGATGCCTATTATGCCGCCCAGTCGAACGGCATCAAGATGATCTATGGCATGGAAGGGCTGCTGGTCGATGATGGTGCACCGATTGCCTACAGGCCGCAGGACATCGCTCTTGATACACATGAATATGTGGTGTTCGACGTCGAGACGACCGGCCTCTCTTCAAAATACGACAAGATCATCGAACTTGCCGGCGTCAAGGTGAAGGACGGGGAGATCATCGACCGCTTCGAACGTTTCAGCAACCCGAATGAACCGCTGACGGAAACCATCAAGGAGATTACGGGCATAACGGATGACATGCTGGTGGATGCACCGCCGATCTCGGAAGTGATCACAGATTTCAAGGAATGGGTGGATGATGCGATATTCGTTGCCCACAACGCGAGCTTTGACATGGGCTTCATAGAAGCGGCCTACAGCAGGGAGGGCCTTGGCTCCTACACCAACGGGGTCATCGATACGCTCGAACTGTCACGCGCGATCAACAAGGATTTCAAGAAGCATGGACTGAACATACTGGCTAAGAAATACAGTGTGGAACTGACCCAGCACCACCGTGCCATCTATGATGCGGAGGCGACCGCCTACATCTTTATCAAAATGCTGTCGCAGATCAGGAAGCTCGGCATAGACAATCACAGCCATATCAATGAAAAGCTTGCCGATTCCGATTCCTACAAACGGGCCATGCCGACGCACGTCACGCTGCTCGTCAGGAATCAGGAGGGGCTGAAGAACCTGTTCAAAATCGTGTCCTCATCACTGACCGACCACTTCTATAAGACTCCCCGGATACGGAAGCAGGTGCTTGAGAAATACCGGTCAGGCCTTCTGGTCGGCAGTGCATGCGATTCCGGAGAAGTGTTTACGACCATGATGCAGAAGTCCTATGAGCAGGCCAGGAAGGTTGCAGGCTTCTATGACTATCTCGAAATCTTCCCTAAAGCGCTCTACAGCCGTCTGCTCGACCGCGAAATCGTGCGGGACGAAGGGACGCTTGAGGAGATCATCACAAACATCATCACACTCGGCGAGGAACTGGACAAGCCGGTCGTCGCCACCGGCAATGTGCACTACCTGGACGAATCGGACAAGCTGTGCCGGGACATCCTTGTAAAAAGCAATCCGGGGAACCCGCTTTCCCGGGGTCGTCTGCCGGATGCACATTTCAGGACAACGGATGAAATGATGGAAGGGTTCGCCTTCCTCGATGAAGAGACCAGAAAAGAAGTCGTCATCGATGCACCAAACCGGATTGCCGATAGCATCGATGAAGTCGTACCGATCAAGGACAAGCTCTATACGCCGAACATCGAGGGTGCAAACGATGAGATACGGGAAATGAGCTACAGCAATGCCCGCAGACTTTACGGGGATGATCTTCCCGAGATCGTGGTCGAGCGGCTCGAAAAGGAACTCGACAGCATCATCGGGAATGGCTTCGCCGTCATCTATCTGATCAGTCAGAAGCTTGTCAAAAAATCCCTCGAAGACGGGTACCTCGTCGGGTCGCGTGGCTCCGTCGGTTCCAGCTTCGTTGCGACGATGACCGAAATCACCGAAGTGAACCCGCTGCCGCCGCACTATGTATGCCCGGAATGCCGGACAAGCGAGTTCTTCATGGATGGCAGCGTCAGCTCGGGCTATGATCTGCCCGACAAGGAATGCGGCACATGCGGCTCGGCCCTCATCAAGGAAGGTCAGGACATCCCGTTCGAGACCTTCCTCGGCTTCAAGGGGGACAAGGTGCCGGATATCGACCTGAACTTCAGCGGGGACTATCAGCCGGTCGCCCACAACTATACGAAGGAACTCTTCGGCGAGGATAAGGTCTTCCGTGCGGGTACGATCGGCACCGTTGCAGAGAAGACGGCTTTCGGCTATGTCAAAGGATTCCTGAATGACAATGGACTCCACAGGCGGGGTGCCGAAATCGACCGCCTCGTCCTCGGATGCAGCGGGGTCAAGCGGACGACCGGACAGCACCCGGGTGGCATCATCGTCGTCCCGGACTATATGGACATCTTCGATTTCACCCCGATCCAGTATCCGGCGGATGACACGGAATCCGAATGGAAGACGACGCACTTCGATTTCCATTCCATCCATGATAATCTGCTCAAGCTGGACATACTCGGGCATGATGATCCGACGATGATCCGCATGCTGCAGGACCTCTCAGGCATCGATCCGAAGACCGTGCCCGTAGACGACCAGGAGACGATGTCACTCTTCAATTCCCCGGAAGTGCTCGGGGTCACGGAAGAGGATATCGTATGCCGGACAGGAACGCTCGGCGTACCTGAATTCGGTACAGGATTTGTGCGGCAGATGCTCGAGGATACAAGGCCGTCGACATTTAGTGAGCTCGTCCAGATCTCAGGACTGTCCCACGGGACGGATGTGTGGCTCGGCAATGCCCAGGACCTCATCAGAAGCGGCACATGCGACCTCAAGAACGTCATCGGCTGCCGTGATGACATCATGGTCTATCTGATGTACCAGGGCCTGGAACCATCCCTCGCCTTCAACATCATGGAGAAGGTGAGGAAAGGGAAGGGGCTCTCAGAGGAGCATGAATCGGCGATGCGCGAACAGGGTGTGCCGGGATGGTACATCGAATCATGCAAGAAGATCAAATACATGTTCCCGAAAGCCCACGCGGCCGCCTATGTACTGATGGCCGTGAGGATTGCATACTTCAAGGTGCATTACCCGCTCTACTACTATGCAAGCTACTTCACCGTACGTGCCTCCGACTTCGACCTTCTGACGATGGTCAAGGACAGCACGACGATCAGACACAAGGTGAAGGAGATGAACCAGCGGTTCCAGGAGCTGACCAAAAAGGAGAAGGATACGCTCGTCGTACTGGAGCTTGCGAATGAGATGGCACAGCGCGGATACAAGATACTGCCGGTGGATGTCGAAAAGTCCGACAGCACCGAATTCAGGATCGAGGGGGATGCGCTCATCCCGCCATTCCTCGCTGTACCGGGACTTGGCGCCAGTGTCGCAAGGCGCATTGTCGAGGCGCGTGAAGAGGAGCCCTTCATTTCCAAGGAGGACCTGAACAAGCGTGCCGGCGTCTCTCCTAAGATCGTGGACTATCTGACCGAACTCGGCAGCCTCAACCATCTGCCGGACAAGGCCCAGCTGTCGATCTTCGACATGTAGCGTAGTTGCAGGCACAATGGCTCTGTGATATAATAGTTGTGATATTAAATACCCAGTCACAAGGAGAAGAACGGGCTAGCCCGTTCTTCTCTTAGTTTTGAAGGAGGGGAATGGACAGTGAACCGTACAGAACAGGATGTCATGACCCATGCACAGCCACTGATCGAGGAGATGGGGTACAAGCTCATCGAAGTGGAATATGTGAAAGAGGGTCCTGACTACTATTTGAGGCTGTATCTTGACAAGAAGGGTGGTATCACGCTCGAAGATTGTGCTCAGGCAAGTGAAGTGCTGAGTGAAAAACTCGATGAGTGGGATATCATCAGGGGGGGCTACTTCCTCGATGTCTCTTCTCCCGGCGCCGAACGTCCGATCAAAGATGATGACGACCTGGAAATGACATTGAACCAGGGCATATATGTAAAGACGTATCAGCAGATCGACGGCAACAAGGAATGGACAGGCATCCTGCAGGATTATGACTCTGATACAGTGACAATCGACTACAAGGAAAAAACACGCACAAAGACGGTTACGATTGGCCGGGATAGGATTGCGACCATACGCAAAGCGGTAATATTATGATTGGAGGCGCTTATTAGTGAACCAGGAACTACTGAATGCAATAGAATACCTTGAAAAGGAAAAGAGCATTCCCAACGAGGTGCTTGTCGAAACAATAGAGGCGGCACTTCTTACAGCCTATAAAAAGAACTACTCACAGCATAAGAATGTCAAAGTGGACCTGAATATGGAAAACGGCTCATACCGTGTCGTTTCCAGGAAAGATGTGGTGGAGGAGGTCGAGGACCCTACTGCGGAAATCGATCTTGAAACGGCCCGTACGGTCAACCCGGCATATGAAATCGGTGATCCTTATGACGAGGATGTCACACCGAAGGACTTCAACCGTGTCGGCGCCCAGGCTGCCAAGCAGGCAGTGATGCAGCGTCTCCGCGATGCAGAGCGGGGCATCCTGTACAATGAGTTCATCGACAAGGAGGACGAGGTCATGACGGGCCTGATCGACCGTGTCGACCATCGTTTCGTCCATATCCAGCTGGGACGGACGGACGCCGTATTGAGCGAAGCCGAAAGGATGCCGAATGAGGTATACCGTCCGAATGACAGGATCAAGGTCTATGTCAACAAGGTCGAGCAGACCACGAAGGGGCCGCAGATCTTCGTGTCGAGAACGCATCCGAATCTGCTGAAGCGCCTTTTCGAAAAGGAAGTGCCTGAAATCTTCGATGGGACTGTGGAGGTCATGAGCGTTGCAAGGGAAGCCGGAGAGCGTTCCAAGATCAGCGTCCATGCCCAAAACCCTGATGTCGACGCGGTCGGTTCCTGCGTCGGGGCAAGAGGTGCCCGGGTAGAGGCGATCGTCAATGAGCTTTCAGGCGAGAAGATCGACATCGTCCTGTGGAATGAGGACCCGAGAGTATTCGTCAAGAATGCCCTCAGCCCTTCCCAGGTCGTGGATGTCATCGTGGACGAGGACAACCAGTCCACAATGGTGATCGTACCGGACAACCAGCTCTCCCTTGCCATCGGCAAAAGAGGGCAGAATGCCCGTCTGGCTGCGAAACTGACAGGGTGGAAGATTGATATCAAAAGCGAATCCGACGCACGTGAAGAAGGCGTCATCGAATAAGACTTGTGGGTGATGTAGCATGAAGAAGAAAGTACCGCTCAGAAAATGTATCCTTACCAATGAAATGCATCCGAAAAAAGATCTGCTCCGTATCGTGGTGACGAAAGAGCGAGAGGTCTTCGTCGATCCGACGGGCAAGAAGAATGGACGCGGGAGCTACGTGGTCAAAGATCTTGAGAAGGTCGAAGCCGCACGCAAAGGCAGAAAGCTTGAAAGCAGGCTTGGCTTCGACAGCGATACGCTCTCCCCGGTATACGATGAGATCATCCGTCTGATCTACCGCGAGGACATCCCGAAAAGATGACGGACAGGATATTGAATCTTTTGGGGCTGGCCAAGCGCGCAGGCATGTTGACGACCGGGGAAGAGAAGACGATAGAATCCATCCAGCGCAATAGGGCCAAGATCGTCTTCATTGCCAGTGATGCAGGCAGCAGTACAGCAAAGAAAGTCAGAGATAAATGCAACTACTATGAAATACCATTGATTGATGATTATACCAACGAAGCCCTGAGCACGGCTACAGGCGCTTCGAACCGGGTTGTATTGTCAGTTACAGATTCAGGTTTCAGCCGGAAGATGCTGCAGCTTAAAGAGAAAGGAAAGTGATTCGATGAGTAAAATCAGAATCTACGAATATGCAAAAGAATGCGGAGTGCCAAGCAAAAAGGTGATCGAGTTCCTTCAGGCGAGGGATATCGAAGTGAAGAGCCACATGAAATCACTCGAAGACAGTGAGGTCAACCTCCTCAACAAGGAATTCAAGAAATCCGGTACTTCAGACAGCAGCTCCAGTAATAGCAGGCAGTCGAAAAGCCAGAACACCCAGAAGAGCAGTCAGGGCGGTCAGAACACCCAGAAAGGCGGCAAGGGCGGCCAGCAGAAGGGCGGTCAGAGTCCGCAGAGGAACAACAGGAACCACAAGCCCGGTGCAGGCAACAGGAACAAGAACAGCCGGAATCAGAAGCCCGGCAACAAGCAGAAGAACCAGAAGCCGGAGCCTGTCAAAAAAGAGGTGGAGCTTCCGAAGAACTTCACCTACCAGGAAGGCATCACAGTCGGTGAATTGGCAGAGAAGATCGGTGTGGATTCCTCAAAAATCATCAAAGATCTCTTCATGGTCGGCATCGTAGCGAACATCAACCAGGCACTGGACAATGATTCAGTGGAGCTGATTGCCAGTGACCATGGTTTCACTGCCGAACTCGAAGTCGTGGTTGATGATACGGACCTTGAGAATTATTTCGAACTCGGTGATGATCTGAACGAAGAAAGGCCAAGTGTCGTTACGATCATGGGTCACGTCGACCATGGCAAGACGACATTGCTCGATTCCATCCGCCACACGAAAGTGACGGCAGGAGAGGCGGGCGGCATCACGCAGCATATCGGTGCCTACCAGATCGAGTCGGGCGGCAAGAAGATCACGTTCCTCGACACACCGGGGCACGCCGCATTCACGACGATGCGTGCACGCGGTGCACAGGTGACGGACATTACAGTACTTGTCGTCGCTGCTGATGACGGTGTAATGCCTCAGACGATCGAAGCGATCAACCACGCAAAAGCTGCGGAAGTGCCGATCATCGTTGCCGTCAACAAAATGGACAAGCCGACGGCGAACCCCGAGCGTGTCATGACGGAACTTGGCGAACATGGCCTCTATCCAGAAGACTGGGGCGGAGATACGATTTTCGTCTCCCTGTCGGCACTGAGCGGTGAAGGCATCGAAGACCTGCTTGAAATGATCACGCTCGTCGGAGAAGTTGCAGAACTTAAGACGAAGAGTGACAGACCGGCAGTCGGAACAGTCATTGAAGCGGAACTCGACAAGTCAAGAGGTCCGGCAGCATCCCTGCTCGTCCAGCACGGTACACTGAAGGTCGGTGATTCCATCGTCGTCGGAAGTACTTTCGGCAAGGTCAGGGCAATGGTCGACGATCTTGGACGCCGCATTCAGGAGGCGGGGCCATCCACACCTGTGGAAATAACCGGTCTGAACGCCGTGCCGCATGCAGGCGACCGTTTCGTCGTCTTCAAGGACGACAAGACAGCACGCAGCATCGGTGAAGCGAGAAGTGAAGAACAGATCATGAAAGACCGTGAGCAGACATCTGCAGTAACACTCGACAACCTCTTCGAACAGATGAAGGAGGGCGAAACGAAAGACCTCAATATCATCATCAAAGGGGACGTACAGGGTTCCGTCGAGGCACTGAGTGCATCCCTCATGAAAATTGATGTCGAAGGTGTCAACGTGCGCATCATCCATACGGGTGTCGGCGCCATCAACGAATCAGATGTCACACTTGCCTCCGCCTCCGAAGCGATCATCATCGGCTTCAACGTCCGTCCGGATGTCAACGCCAAGAAGGCGGCGGAACGTGAGAAGGTCGACATGAGGCTCCACCGCATCATCTACAATGTCATCGAAGAGATCGAATCTGCGATGAAGGGCATGCTCGACCCTGAGTTCGAAGAGAAGGTCATCGGTAACGTGGAAGTCCGCCAGACATTCAAAGTGTCCAAGGTCGGCACGATTGCCGGCGCCTATGTGACGGATGGCAAAATCACCAGGGATTCAGGTGTAAGAGTCATCAGAGAGGGTATAGTTATCTATGAAGGTGAACTGGATACCCTCAAGCGTTTCAAAGATGACGCCAAGGAAGTGACTGCCGGATACGAATGCGGTCTCACGATCAAGAACTTCAACGACCTTAAAGAGGGAGACCAGATCGAACCTTATATCATGGTTGAAATTGAAAGGTGATGACTATGAGCAACAGACATGAAAGAGTTGCCGAAGAAATCAAGAAAGTGGTGAGTGAGACACTGCGCACAAAAGTATCGGATCCGGATATCGGGATGATTACGGTGACGGATGTCGAGCTGACCAAGGAGATGGAGATTGCAACCATCTACTTCACTTCCCTGAACGAGAACCGGGAGGAAGTGGAAGCGGCGCTGGATCGTGCCAAAGGGATGGTCCGTTCCGAGGTGGCAAAGGAAATCAGAATAAGAAAAGCGCCGGAACTGCAATTCAAGTATGATACTTCTATTGAATACGGCAATAAGATTGAGAATCTCTTGAATGAAATCAAAGATAAATAAACCTGAGGGGACTCCCCCCAGGTTTTTATTTTTATATGGAGGCGTACAGATATGCACGGTGTAATACCTGTCAATAAACCAAAAGGGCTGACAAGCCATGACGTCGTCATGCGCATGCGCAGAATACTACATATGAAAAAGGTGGGCCATACCGGCACTCTGGACCCGGAAGTCACGGGTGTCCTGCCGATCTGCATCGGGGAGGGGACGAAACTGACCGAATATCTGCAGACGAAGAAGAAACGCTATCATGCCGAGGTGACGCTGGGGTTTTCGACGGATACGGAAGACCAGACGGGCGAGGTCACCGGAAGAAGCGACAGTGTCGCCGGCATCTCAGATGAGGCGATCGACCAGGCAATAGACGCCTTCCGGGGCAGCTATCGCCAGAGGGTTCCCAAGTATGCCTCAGTCAGGGTCGAGGGCCGGAAGCTGTATGAATATGCCCGAAAGGGCATCGAGGTGGAGCGCCCTGTGAGGGAAGTCTTCATCCATGAGATAGAACGTGCCGGCAAGGTCAAGAGGGAAGCGGGCCTCGTCCGGTTCAGCCTTGATGTAGTATGTTCGAAGGGAACCTATATCCGTACGTTGGCTGTGGATATAGGAAAGCATTTGGGCGTTGAGGCGCACATGTCCGCACTTGTCAGAACGGAATCATGCGGCCTGACGCTTGACCGGGCAGTGACGATCGAAGCGCTCGAAGCAGGGGAGCCGAAAGATGCCCTCGTGCCGATTTCAGAACTCATCGCGGATCTTCCGATGGTCGAAATCACCGATGAATCCTTCTTTTTCAAAATTCGTAATGGGCAGAAGATGGACAAATCTGATATCATTGAAAAAGTAGGGAAAGATGATGCCGATATGGTCGCATTCACAAAGGATGGTACACCGGTCGGCGTGTACTATGATCATCCCGAAAACACGGGTATAATGAAACCATACAAAATGTTCAATATATAAGAGGCGATGAGATGAAAATTTACAGACTTCACTACCCACATGATCAGCAAGAACTCAATCTGGAACCTTCTGCAGTCGCAGTCGGCTTCTTCGATGGCCTTCACAGGGGACACGAGGATGTCATCGGCAGGATGGAGGACATTGCGGAAGCGGAAGGGCTGAAAAAGGCGGTGATGACCTTCGATCCGCACCCATCGGTCGTGCTGAGTCCAAAGAAGCAGCGTACGACGTATTTGACGCCGCTTGACATCAAACTGGAAATGCTTGAGGAAAAGGGCATTGACTACTGCTTCGTCATCAATTTTTCAAGCGCCCTGGCGGGCCTTGAGCCCGACTTTTTCGTCCAGCAGTACATCGTGCGGATGAACGTCAGGGAAGTGGTCGCAGGTTTCGACTTTACATACGGCAGATATGGGAAGGGGAACATCCATACACTGTCGGAGTATGACGCATTCAATACGACGGGTATCGACAAGATAACAGAAGACGGGGAGAAGATATCGACGACGCGCATCCGCGAGGATCTGGCGAAGAACGATCTGGAGCATGCCAATCTGATCCTTGGGCGCCCCTATGAAGTGAAGGGCGTCGTTGTACAGGGGGAGAAGCGCGGCCGTACGATCGGCTTTCCGACTGCCAACATCGAGCCGGAATACCGCTATCATCTTCCTGGAAAAGGCGTCTATGCCGTAACGTTGCGCCTCGATAATGAGGAGCCCCTCTACAAGGGTGTGTGCAATGTCGGGGTCAAGCCGACTTTCCACGACAATATGGAACGCGTGTCGATCGAAGTCCACCTGTTCGATTTCGAACGCAGCATCTACGGGGAGAATGTGACCGTCTACTGGCACCATTTCATCCGCAGGGAACGGAAGTTTTCAGGCATCGAGGAACTGACCGGGCAGATTGCAAAAGATAAGCAAAAAGCCATCGATCTACTTGAAAACATATGATCCATCCAGTATAATGAATCAAGTGCCCTACTCTTGGCAGAGCGAATCTCCGACATCTGCTCGGATAGTGGTGAACAATAATACAAGGAGGCGTTTATACATGGCAATTACACAGGAACGCAAAAACGAACTGATTCAGGAATACCGTACACATGAATCCGACACAGGATCCCCAGAGGTGCAGATCGCTGTACTGACTGCTGAAATCACAGCACTCAACGATCACCTGCGCATCCACAAGAAAGACCACCACTCAAGAAGAGGTCTTCTCAAAATGGTCGGACGCAGAAAACACCTGCTGACTTACCTGCGTAACAAAGATATTCAGAGATACCGTGAACTGATCAAAAGACTCGGTCTCCGTCGATAAGAAATGGCAAGGCATATCCTCCGGATATGCCTTTTTTTATGTATATTTTTTTACAAAAGTGATATGATTGAATCAAGTAGCCTTACTAAGGAGAGTAGACAAATTATGATAGAATCAGCGAAAAAAGTGTACGAAACAGAATGGGGCAGGCATAAGCTTACTGTCGAATATGGAGAAATGGCGAAACAGGCGAATGGTGCCGTACTCGTCCGCTACGGGGAGACTGTAGTGCTGAGTACAGCCACAGCATCAAAAGAGCCGAGAAATCTGCCTTTCTTCCCACTTACAGTGGCCTATGAAGAGAAGCTGTATGCAGCAGGAAAGATCCCCGGCGGCTTCAACAAGCGGGAAGGCAGGCCGAGTGAGGAAGCAACACTTACAAGTCGCCTGATCGACCGCCCGATCCGCCCCCTGTTCCCGGATGGCTACAGGAATGATGTACAGGTCATGTCCATCGTGCTCTCTGTAGATCCGAACGCTTCACCGCAGATGGCAGCGATGCTCGGCTCATCCCTGGCACTCAGCGTGAGCGATATTCCTTTCGATGGTCCGATTGCAGGTGTCACTGTGGGACTCATCGACGGGGAATTCATCATCAACCCGTCGACTGATGAACTCGGCCACTCCGAAATCGAACTCCAAGTGGCCGGTACAAAGGATGCCGTCAACATGGTGGAAGCCGGCGCGAAGGAAGTGTCGGAGGAGACGATGCTCAAAGCGATCATGTTCGGCCATGAGAGCATCAGGAAAATGGTGGCTTTCCAACAGGAGATCCTCGACGAACTGAGCGTTGAGAAGCGCCCCTTCGAACAGCCGGAGAAGGACGCGGATCTGAAGCAGGACATGGAGGAGAAGGCGCAGTCCATGGGTCTTTACGATGCCATCCAGGATCCGGACAAGCAGTCGCGTGAAGATGCAATCAATGAAGCCAAGGAGCGCATCCTTGGGACGCTTGACGAGACGGATGAGAACCATGAAGAAATCCGTTCCGAGGCATCTGCGATCGTTGAAGGCCTGCTGAAGGAGGAGGTCCGCCGTCTCATCACAGAAGAGAAGGTGCGTCCCGACGGGCGTGAACCTGCTGAAATCAGACCGTTGAACTCGCAGGCGGGCATCCTGCCGAGAGCCCATGGTTCCGGTCTGTTCACAAGGGGCCAGACGCAGGCGCTGTCGATCTGTACACTGGGCGCACTTGGTGAACACCAGATCATCGATGGCCTGGGTGTAGATGAGAACAAACGCTTCATGCACCACTACAACTTCCCGAATTTCTCCGTGGGTGAAACCGGACCGATCAGGGGGCCTGGCCGCCGCGAAATCGGTCATGGTGCACTCGGTGAACGGGCGCTGTACCAGGTCATTCCGAACGAAACGGAATTCCCGTATACGATCCGCCTCGTCTCGGAAGTGCTGGAGTCCAACGGCTCGAGCTCCCAGGCATCAATCTGCGGGTCCACACTGGCTTTGATGGACGCAGGAGTGCCGATCAAGGCGCCTGTGGCTGGAATCGCGATGGGTCTCGTCATGAAAGGCGACCAATACACGATCCTCTCGGACATCCAGGGTATGGAAGATGCACTCGGTGATATGGACTTCAAGGTTGCCGGTACCGAAAACGGCATCACTGCAATACAGATGGACATAAAAATCGAGGGTCTGAGCGAAGACATCCTGAGGGAGGCACTCGGACAGGCAAAAGAGGGACGTCAGGAAATCCTCGCCAACATGCTGGCGACAATCAGCGAACCCCGTGCAGAGCTCAGCAGATATGCACCGAAGGTTGAAGTCATGCATATCAAACCCGACAAGATCCGCGATGTCATCGGCCCCGGTGGCAAGAAAATCAATGAGATCATCGACGAAACAGGTGTCAAACTGGATATCGAGCAGGATGGCACGGTGTTCATCGGCCATAGTGACGCATCCATGATAGAGCGGGCGAAGCAGATCATCAAAGATCTGACACGCGTCGCCGAAGTGGGAGAAATCTATATGGCAGAAGTCAGACGCATTGAAAAGTTCGGTGCATTCGTCCAGCTGTTCCCTGGCAAGGACGCCCTCGTCCATATCTCCCAGCTGGACACATCCAGGGTGGGCAAAGTTGAAGACGTTGTCAAAATCGGGGACAAATTCCTGGTCAAGGTGACGAACATCGACAACCAGGGCAGAGTAAACGCCTCACGCAAAGTGTTGCTGGAGGATGAAAAAGGAGAGTAATAAAATTGATTTTTAACAGGGTTGAACTCAATGATACAACGTATGACATCACCGGCCAATTGAGGATCAAGGAAGATGACGAAGTGAAAATCATTTTTGAAGACCTGATGTTTGGAAACAACCTCAAGGATCTCAATACGAAGGAAGAAACCATCAGACATCTTGTCATCAAGAACAGCGATGAAACAAGATACGATACGAAGAATGTAAAAGTATCCCATATCACGATTGATGGGAAGTTCTACCATGCCACTTTCAAGTAGGCTTTAGGAGGAAATATTTTGAACGAAGCAAAAAAAGAATCGAAAGTAAAAATCATACCGCTGGGTGGCGTCGGCGAGATTGCAAAGAACATGTATGTTGTAGAGGTCGAGGATGAGATGTTCATCCTTGATGCAGGCCTCATGTTCCCGGAAGATGAGATGCTCGGTGTCGACATCGTCATTCCGGACATAACCTATATCCAGGAGAACAAGCAGAAGCTGAAAGGCATCTTCCTCTCCCATGGGCATGAGGACTCCATCGGTGCGATTCCCTATATCATCGAATCACTGAACGTACCGGTCTACGGTTCGAAACTGACACTTGCACTCGTCAAAGACCGCCTCAAGGCGAAAGGCGTCAATAAGAAGGTAAAGTTCTATACGATCAACAGCCAGTCCCGCATGAAGTTCAAAAATGCGGAAATGGTATTTTTCGAAACAAGCCACAGCATTCCCGATTCCTATGGTGTCAGCATTGAAACGAAATACGGCTCCATCGTGTACACGGGTGAGTTCAAATTCGACCAGAGCCTGACAGGGGAGTACGGCTACAACATGGCCAAGATGTATGATGTTGCCAAGAAGGATGTGCTCGCGCTCATCAGTGACTCCACTGAAGCAGAGAGAAGAGGCTACAATACACCTGAAAACATCATCGAGGAGCATATCCTGGACGGCTTTGCCAGGGCACGCGGCAGAATCATCGTATCGTGCTATGCATCTAACTTCGTACGCATCCAGCAAGTACTGACGAATGCTGCGAAAACGCGCAGAAAGGTTTCGTTCCTTGGACGCACACTCGAGAGCTCGTTCAAGGTGGCCCGCAACATGGGATATTTTGATATTCCTGAAGGCCTGCTCGTGCCGAGCCACGAAATCGGCGACTATCCCGATAACGAAGTGGTGATCATCGCAACAGGGTCGCAGGGCGAGCCGATCGAAGCACTCGGCAGGATGTCACGGGGGCAGCATGAGGTGACCAACATCAAGGAAGGCGACATCGTCTATATACTGACGACACCATCTTCAAGCATGGAAGTCATCCTCTACAGCACGATGAACGAACTTGTCAAAGCAGGGGCACATGTCGCTACACCGGAGCAGAATATCCACGCATCCGGCCACGGCATGAGCGAAGAGCTCAAGACGATGCTCAACGTCATGAAGCCGAAGCACTTCATCCCCGTCCAGGGCGAATTCAAGATGCAGATTGCACACGCAAAGCTTGCAGCCGAGACGGGTGTGGAGCCTGAGAACATCTTCCTCCTGGAAAAAGGGGACATCGTCTCCTACGATGGAGACAAGATGATCAGTGCAGACAAGGTGACTGCCGGCAATGTACTGATAGATGGCAGCGGTGTCGGAGATGTCGGCAACATCGTCCTCAGGGACCGCAGGCTGCTCAGTGAAGATGGAATCTTCATCGCAGTGGTGACCATCGATCCGAAAAAACGCAAGATCATGGCAGGGCCCGAAATCCAGTCGAGGGGCTTCGTGTATGTAAAAGAAAGCGAAGACCTCCTGAAAGAGGCGGAACAGCGCGTGTACAACATCGTGCTTGAATCCATGGATGAGAAAAAGCTCGAGTGGAGCACACTCAAACAGAGCATCCGTGATGATCTCGGCAAGTATCTGTACGATAATACGAAGCGCCGCCCAATGATTATCCCGATCATATCCGAAATATAAAACAGCAATGAGACTGCCAATTCTGGCAGTCTCATTGTAAATAGGAGGGAAGCATACGATGGCAAAGAAGCAGAGGAAGACAAAGAAGAAAAAGAAGGATAACCGGTCCTATTATTCCATTTCCGCCTTCGTTCTCATCGTCATCCTGTTCATCACCATTTTCCAGCTCGGAGTCATCGGAACGTACATCGATGCATTTTTTGCCTACCTCTTTGGTACGAGCAGATACTTTACATATCTTATGCTGTTCCTGATGAGCATCTATCTGGCGGGAGAACAGAAGATACCGCTCACACGCAGGATGGGCGGCTATATATTGCTGCAGTTCGGCATGCTGTTCCTCTTCCATACACTGCTCTATATATTGAACCGTGGACGCATCGAGGATTTCTATACGTTCAGTGAAACGGTCGAAGCGATAGAGGCGAATGGAATCATGGAATTTTTCGGGGGCGGCATCATCGGCCAGGCCCTGTTTTCCTTCTCCTCGACCGGCATCTCCATGGTGGGCACACTGCTGCTCGGACTGATATTCCTTTATTTCAGCTATCTGCTGATTACATCGAAAGATATCGAGCAGTCGATCTCACATGATCTCATAAAGGTTTCGGAACTGATGAAGCAGCTCGGCAATGCCCTCATGAAGGGTTTGAAAGAGACCGGCAGCCAGCTTGCGAAGCTGTCCTCACTAATGTCCAACAAAGTATCGGACCGCAACAGGCCAGCAGTTGCAAAGGCAAAGCCGGAGAAGAAGGCACAAGCCAAGCCAGCCAGCAGCACTGGGGAAGAACAGCCCAAGCCAAAACAGCTTGCGGACTTCGAAGCGGATGAATCCATCATCGAAACGATGCATGAATATGACAGGGTCGAAAAGGAAACGGAGAAAGAGACCGTGACGAAGCAGGAAAGCGGCATGGACAACGCAGCCAAAATAGAGACCGGAAACGGCGAAGTCAAGGAAATAGAATATGAAACGGATGAATTCGGCAATGAAACGGATGTGCCGGTCGGCACTTCGGATGAAGAGACCGAACTGGATACATTCGACGATGAAGAGATCGACCAGCTGAAGCAATACGAACTGCCGCCGATCACGATGCTCAAGGATGCCGAGGTGACCGAATCAGTCAGCAACAAGGAAGTGCTTAAACAGGGTAAGATCCTTGAAGAGACGCTCAAAAACTTCGGCGTGAATGCCAAAGTGTCAAAAATCCGCATCGGTCCTGCCGTCACCCAGTTTGAAATCCAGCCGGACATCGGTGTGAAAGTAAGCAAGATCATCAACCTGCAGAATGACATTGCGCTCAGCCTGGCTGCAAAGGACATACGTATAGAGGCACCAATACCGGGCAAATCCGCTGTCGGCATCGAAGTTCCGAATTCGGTGATCAGCATGGTGACCCTGCGTGAAGTGCTCAAGCGCAAAACTTCGGACAATCCGCTCGAAGTGGCCCTTGGAAAGGACATTTCAGGCAGCCCGATCACGGCAGAGCTCAACAAGATGCCCCACCTGCTTGTCGCAGGTTCCACAGGAAGCGGAAAGTCCGTATGCATCAACGGCATCATCATCAGTCTGCTGATGAAGGCAAAGCCTCATGAAGTCAAGCTGATGATGATCGATCCGAAGATGGTGGAACTGAATGTCTATAACGGCATTCCGCACCTTCTGAGTCCGGTCGTCACCAATCCGCAGAAAGCAAGTGATGCACTGAACCGGATCGTCAGTGAGATGGAGCGCAGGTACGACCTGTTCTCCCATTCGAACACACGGAATATAGAGGCATACAACCAGTACCTGGAGCGTGAAAGTGAAGACCCCGAAAAGGTGCAGAAACTGCCCTATATCGTCGTGATCATCGATGAGCTCGCCGACCTGATGATGGTGGCGTCTAAAGATGTCGAGGCATCGATCACGCGGATCGCCCAGATGGCACGTGCTGCAGGCATACACTTGATCATAGCGACACAGAGGCCATCCGTCGATGTCATCACCGGCATCATCAAGGCGAACATTCCGTCGAGAATCGCATTCAGCGTCAGTTCCCAGACGGACTCCAGAACCATTCTGGATGGCCAGGGGGCGGAGAAACTGTTGGGCCGGGGGGACATGCTGTTCCTGCCATCCGGCAAATCCAAGCCGATTCGTGTCCAGGGGGCGTTCCTCTCGGATAATGAAGTCGGTGATGTCGTTCATCACATCACAAGTCAGATGAAGGCGAACTACGAAAAGTCGATCATGAACAAACCGGTCCAGAAGGAACAGAAAGAGTCGGAAGATGAACTCTATCCGGACGCGAAATGGTTTGTCATCGAAGAGCAGCGTGCCAGCGCCTCACTTCTGCAGCGCCAGTTCAGAATCGGATACAACCGTGCTGCACGATTGGTCGATGACCTGGAGGCGAACGGCGTCATAGGTCCGAGCAGCGGAAGCAAACCGAGAAACGTACTTGTACAGAATGAAGAATAAGGAGTCCTATATGTATAAAGTGAAAAACAGTGAAGTCAATCATATCCCGACAGCCATTATAGAGACAGACAAATTCAAGACCATAACGGTCCAGCTCCAATTCAGGAGCAGGATGGAACGGGAACGTGTGACAAAGCGGAACATCCTGTCGAAAATGATGGTCAAAAGGACGGTTGGTTTCCCAAAGGAAGCGGATCTTCTCAAATATCTTGCACACTATTATGGTGCACATCTGACATCGAATGTCAGCCGCAAGGGGCAGGATCATATCGTGAGCTTCAGTATGGAATTTGTAAATGACCGTTTCATCAGGGAAGCGCTGGATGTCATCGGTGAAATGTGCCGGCTGCTCCATGATGTCCTCGACACACCCTCACATTATGACAGTTCCTACCAGGATTTCTTCATCAAGGAGAAGCGCCTCTACAGAAACCGCCTCAGAAGCATGAAGGACAACAGGGCGCAGGCAAGTTTCCAGGCGATGCTTGATGTGATGTTCGAGGGGGAGGACTACAAATATCTGCCGCACGGTGTGCTGGAAGATGTGGAAGACATCACGCTTGATGAAATAAAGGAAGAACATGCGCGGATGATGGCGGATGACGACATTGCCATACTTGTCGTCGGCGCTGTGGACGACAGCATCAAGGATGACCTTAAGAGGATTGCGGCACGCAATGAAAATACAGAGGCCGCACACCGTTCCTATCCATACAGAGCAGTCGAAGATGTCAGAAGAAGCAATGATACGCAGCAGATCGAGCAGGCCAAACTGAATATGGGATTCCGAACGGATGTCAGGAATCTTCAGGAGCAGATGGCATTCAATGTCATGAACCAGATGTATGGCGGCTCCGCCTCATCCCTCCTCTTCATGAACATCAGGGAGAAGCTGAGCCTGGCATACCAGATCCATTCCCAGGTCGATGTGAGGAATGGCTATATGTTCGTCATGGGTGGCGTCGATCCCGGCAATGTGGAAACTGCAGAAAATGCAATACTCGGGGAACTGGAAGTATTGAGAAAAGGGGAATTCGACACGGAGTTCGTCGAAGAAGTGAAGCGTATGATGAAGGTGAACAGGCAGGAAGTGATGGACAAACCGAAAGGGCTCATCACCCTGGAGTACAACCGTATGATTCAGGAGGCGCATCCACTTTCCTGGGAGGAGCGTCTCGAAGCGGTGGACAGGGAAATGATCATGGAGATCAGCCGGAAAACAGCATTGGACACCGTATATGTCCTTACAAGGAGTGATGAAGATGAAAAGAATTGATTATCCGGAGATAGACGAAAGCGTATATCGGCACCAGTGTGACAACGGCCTTGATGTCTTCGTCATCCAAAAACCCGGCTACAGCAAGAAGTTTGTCACATACACGACGAAATATGGTTCGATGGACGACCATTTCAGGATTGATGGGGAAGCATTCAATGTGCCTGACGGCATCGCGCACTTTCTCGAGCATAAGATGTTCGAGAAGGAGGATGGGGATGTATTCAACCTGTTTTCGAAATATGGTGCCAACGCGAATGCATTCACCTCCTACGACCGGACATCCTATCTGTTCAGCACGACGGAATCCTTCGAGAAGAATCTGTCCCTACTGATGAACATGGTGGAGCAGCCCTATTTCACGGATGAGACCGTGGCCAGGGAAGTGGGCATCATTAATGAGGAAATAAAGATGTACCAGGACAATCCGGGATACAAGCTCTATTTCGAGACTCTGAACCAGATGTACCACAACCTGCCCGTCAAGACCGACATCGCAGGTACGGAATCCTCGATCAGCGAGATTACAAGCGATCATCTGTTCCTGTGCCATCGGACGTTCTACCACCCATCCAATATGGTGCTGATCCTTGTCGGGGATTTTGATGTCGAGCCCCTGATGCAGTATATCGACCAGCATCAGGGCGGACGCGATGTCGATGCCCGGCCGGAGATAGAGCGGGCCCTGCCCGAGGAACCAAGGGATATCGTAAAACCCCACAACGTGCTAGAGATGGATGTTGAGGAGACGCGGGTGATGCTCGGATTCAAGCATCACCAGGATAGGACGGATGCATCAGCGCGCCTCGTACGGGACCTGTCGATGATGTTTGCGCTCGACATGGTGTTCGGCGAGCAGTCCGAATACTATTATGAACTCATGGAAAAAGGACTGATCGATGATTCGTTCAGCTTCAGCCATATCGAAGAGGCCGCATTTTCGCATGTACTGTTTGCTGCAAACACGGAAGAGACAGAAGCATTCACAGAGGAAATCAGGCGCATAAGCGAGGCGGTCAAGGACAGTGGTTTCTTTACCCAGGAGAAACTCACGGTCCAGAAAAGGGAAATCATAGGGGACTACCTGTCCAGCCTGAATTCGCCGGAATATATCGCCAATCAATATACCAAATACTACCTGGATGGCTATGATCTGTACCGCCTTCCTGAGGTGATCGATGAAATCACAATTAATGATGTGGAGAAGCACTTTATCGATGTGATGGACAGCAGATACATGGTAGAGTGTATATTGAAACCCCATGCCTAGGTATGTCATCGCTGGAAGTACTGGAGATATCGGCAGCGCAATCCATGGGGGTCTGAAGGATGGGGCGGAAATCATTTCATTTTCAAGATCCCGGGCTCCGGTTCATGATGGCATCCACCATTTCCTGGATCTGGCTAAGCCTCTGGACCAGGATCAGGTCGCAGGCCTCTTCAGTGGCATCGACAGTGCTGATGCACTGGTATGGTGTCCTGGGGAGACGCTCTTCGGACTGCTTCAGGAAACACCGATGGAGGGAATTGATCGGCAATATAACATATCCATACGTTCGCTGATCACTTTCATCAATGTCCTTCTGCCGAAGCTCAAAAGAAGCGGGCAGGGCCGCATCATCATCGTCACTTCCGTATGGGGCCGCCACGGAGCCAGCTATGAAAGTGTCTATGCATCCATGAAAGGCGCGCAGGAATCACTCATCAAATCGCTTGCGAAAGAATTTGCAAGCACCGATGTAACCGTCAATGGTATTGCCCCGGGCGTCGTCGAAGGGGAGATGACACAGGAGCTTCCTCCGGAGGAGCAGGCTTTCCTGCTCGAAGAGCTGCCCCAGGCGAGATTCATCCGGCCCGAGGAAGTTCTGCATGCGGTCAAATATCTGCTCGCTCCCGAGGCGCAGTCCGTTACAGGTGAAATAATGAATATCAATGGGGGATGGTATACATGAGCACGACAGAGAATAAAAGGCCGATGTATCCCGAGCGGAACATCGAACAGTATATGGAATATGAAATATTGAACAACCGTCCCGGTCTGCTGGGGGATATTTCCTCACTTCTCGGCAACCTCGGCATCAGTATCGATACGATAAACGGGGTAGAGAATAGGAGACGGGGGCTGCTCCTGAGGACTGATGAGCTGAACAAGCTGAAACGTTTCGAGTATATGACCAAGTATATCGATGACATCAATATCCTGAAGATCCGTAAGCCCCAGGTGCGGGACCGCCTAGCCGTCAGGCATGGCCGGTTCATCAAAAGGGACGAGGAAGACAAGAAGCTCTTCCGCTTCACCCGCCAGGAAATCGGCATACTGGTGGACTTCCTGGCGGAAGTATTCCAGGAAAAAGGGCATCAGCTCATAGGCATCCGGGGCATGCCGCGCGTAGGAAAGACGGAATCGATCGTCGCCGCCAGTGTCACTGCGAAGAAGAAATGGCTCTTCCTGTC
This sequence comes from Salinicoccus sp. Bachu38, assembly GCF_038561955.2. Taxonomy (NCBI): domain Bacteria; kingdom Bacillati; phylum Bacillota; class Bacilli; order Caryophanales; family Staphylococcaceae; genus Salinicoccus; species Salinicoccus bachuensis. The sequence goes on from NZ_CP138333.2 coordinate 1,072,814, forward strand.
CTCTACACTGATCAAGCAGACCGAGCGTACCAGCCTGCTTAAAGGGGAGTATGACCAGAATAATGTCTTCATCATCGATGGTGCGGTGACGAGCAATTCGACTGATGAGGCGCATAAACAGCTGATCCGTGAAATCATGAGCTTTCCTGCCATCAAGGTCATCGAACACCCGGATCTTTTCATCGAAGGCATGCAGTACAAACTTGAAGATTTTGATTACATCATTGAACTCAGGGAAGATGAGAACCAGGAGATCACTTATGAAAAGCATAGGAAGCAGCACTGGTTCGAAGACGAAGATATGAATTTCTTCGGTGGAATGTAGGGAGGTCCCATGAAACTCGGCGCATATTTGAAAAACAAAAGAGAACAATCGGGAATTACGCTTAAGGAAATGCAGGAGAGGTCCGGTATCCGGAAAGACATCATCAAGATGATCGAGGACGGAGATCTGAATGCCCTTCCCGAGCCCCGTCACGCGCCATTCCTGCTGCGTCAATATACAGAGGCGGTCGGACTGGACTACGATGGGCTGGCGGAGCGATATTCAGATGAGATACCTGATGAGAGCCCGAACGAAAGAAAAAGGCAGCAGTCGGAAGATGGGGACTACCAGTATTTCAAAAGGGTGCTGGTCAGCTTTCTGGTCCTGGTGGGCGTACTTTTCGCAGGTTGGATGATACTGCTCCAGATTGGTTCCCAGACGGACATCTTCGAGGAAAAGCCCATATATGAAGTGGACGAAGAGGTGGTTTCCCCTCCGGAGGACAGTGAAGAAGAGACGGAGGAACCTGCGACGGTGGAGGAGACGGCAGAGGAGCCGACGGAAGAGCCGGTGACGGACTATGCTTTCAGCGGCTCCGATGGCAGCACATTCTATTATGACCTCCACGTGGAAGCTCCGCTCACCATATCGTTGGCCGGCAGCAGTGCGTCCTGGGTGGCCCTGACTGATGACGCAGACAATACCTACGCATACGAAAGCCTGACCGAAGGGGAGTATGAAATTTCGCCGGATGCGGATATCGTCTATCTGACCTTGGGCAATGCGACTGATTTTGAGGTGTCGATCGACGGCGAGCCACTTGAGAACCCGGGGCAGGGCGAGTCCGTCACCGTCTATTACGAATTCAATTTGATAAAGGAGTAGGACCATGAATATACCAAATCAGCTGACTGTTTTCAGAGTGATTCTGATTCCGGTCTTCCTCGTATTCATACTTGTCGATTTCGGCTGGGGCACCACTTCCTTCCTGGGGAGCGAACCGATTGCCGTGAGTCAGTTGATTGGTGCCATCATCTTCGTGGTGGCAGCATTGACCGACTTCCTCGATGGATACCTGGCAAGGAAATGGAACCTGATCACCAATATGGGGAAATTCCTCGATCCGCTGGCAGATAAGCTGCTTGTGACTTCCGGCCTGATCGTCCTTGTGGAGCTGCAGATGATATCGTCATGGATTGCGGTCGTCATCATCGCCCGCGAATTCGCTGTGACCGGCCTGAGATTATTGCAGATAGAACAGGGGTATGTAAGTGCTGCAGGACAGCTCGGAAAAATCAAGACGGTGTGTCAGATGATTGCACTGGTGCTTCTCCTGTTCGGTGACATGTTTACACAGTATCTGCCTTTTTCACCCGGAATCGTCATGATGTACATTGCAGTATTCTTTACGATCCTGTCCGGCATAGAGTATTTCTACAAGGGCAGGGCTGTCTTCCAGGCGGAGGGCAGGGAATGATTTCTGTCTCCGTCTCAAGCGTTTATTCCGTAATTGGCAGCACGCGCATACAGCAATCGGATAGCTGCGAACAGCAGTGGGAAAACAGACATGAAAAGCGAACATATATTCGCTTTTTGGTGCCGATTATGCTACAATATACTACGAAGCGAATTAATGGAGGGTAATTATGGACGAAAGACAAAAAGCGATAGATACAGTGATAAAGAACATGGAGAAGTCATTTGGCAAAGGCGCAGTCATGAAGCTTGGGGACGATGTTGGGCGCAAAGTATCCACAGTATCCTCAGGCTCCATCACTTTGGACAAGGCGCTTGGTGTAGGCGGATATCCGAAAGGACGGATCATAGAGATCTACGGCCCGGAATCCTCCGGTAAGACGACCGTGGCACTGCATGCGATAGCTGAAGCACAGAGGAATGGCGGCATTGCAGCATTCATCGATGCAGAGCATGCACTGGATCCCGACTATGCGAAAAATCTTGGCGTAGATATCGAGAACCTCTATCTTTCCCAACCGGATACAGGTGAGCAGGCACTGGAAATCACCGAGGCATTTGTAAGAAGTGGTGCAGTGGACATCGTGGTCGTCGACTCGGTTGCAGCACTGACGCCGAAGGCGGAAATCGAAGGCGAGATGGGCGACGCCCACGTCGGCCTCCAGGCGAGGCTCATGTCCCAGGCATTGAGGAAGCTTTCCGGTGCGATTTCCAAAAGTAATACGACAGCCATGTTCATCAACCAGATCCGTGAAAAGGTCGGTGTCATGTTCGGTAATCCTGAAACGACATCCGGCGGCCGTGCACTCAAGTTCTACAGCTCCGTACGTCTTGAAGTCAGACGTGCCGAACAGCTGAAACTCGGACAGGAGATCGTCGGCAACCGCACCAAGATCAAAGTGGTCAAGAACAAGGTCGCACCGCCATTCCGGGTCGCAGAAGTCGACATCATGTATGGTAAGGGCATCTCCAAGACAGGAGAGATGGTCGACCTTGGCGTAGAGTACGACATCGTTGAAAAGAGCGGTGCCTGGTACTCCTATGAAGGCGAACGGCTTGGACAGGGCAAGGAGAACGTAAAAGAGCATCTTGCCAATAATCCGGCACTGCTCGAAGAGATCGAAGGCAAGCTGCGTACCGCCCTCGGTTTCGGCGGAGAGAAGAAGGAAGAGGATGCCAAAGAGGAAGCGGCTGGAGACAAGCTGTTTGACGAGGACGAAATCTAACCGAATAGCGTCATACCTTTCAAGCACCGGAATGCAATTAAGACGTTCTGGTGCTTGCGTTTTTATATGATTATCTTTAGAATTGGGTGTATATAATATTGAATTCGAATAATATTATATAAAACAATAGCTAGAGCCTGTTAGGGAGGTGTTTATTGTGGACATGATAGACATTTTCTTAATCTTGCTTGGCATTTTTCTAGGTGTTGTTATCGGATATTTTATCGTCAGAAACACTTTGACTAAACGGCAGCAAGAGGCGCGGACTTCTGCTGAGCACATTATCAATGAAGCGAAGAAGCAGGCGGAGAGCCTCAAGAAAGAAAAGCTGCTCGAGGCAAAAGAGGAAAATCAAAATCTCAAGGATACATTCGAACGTGAATCCAATGAGAAAAGAGATGAACTCAAGGCACAGGAATCCAGATTGCTGAACAGGGAACAAGTTCTTGATAGAAAGAGCGAAGTTCTCGACAAGAAAGATGAAGCGCTGGATCAAAAGGAAGCCAAAATTGAAGAAAAACAGCAAATGGTTGATGCCGAGGATCAGAAGATTAAAGAAATTATCAGTCGGCAAGAAGAAGAACTCACTCGCATCTCCGGACTTACGCGCGAAGAGGCGCGGGAGGAAATTTTCGCAGAAGTAGAGCGGGAACTGTCACACGATATGGCTGTAATGGTCAAAGAGAAAGAGAATCAGATGAAGTTGGAAGTGGACAAGAAAGCGAAAGAACTGCTTGCTGTTACTGCACAACGCTATGCAGCGGAATATACAAGTGAATCGACAGTATCGGTCGTTACATTACCGAACGATGAGATGAAAGGGCGCATCATCGGCAGGGAAGGCCGTAACATCCGCACCCTTGAAACGTTGACGGGCATAGACCTGATCATCGATGATACACCTGAAGCCGTCATCCTTTCCGGTTTCGATCCGATTCGCCGATCGATCGCCAAAAATGCTCTGGAAGCGCTCGTACAGGATGGAAGAATCCATCCGGGCCGCATAGAGGAAATGGTGGACAAGGCGAAGCGCAACATGGAAACGAACATCCGTGATGCAGGGGAAGCAGCGGCATTTGAACTTGATATCCACAACTTGCACCCTGAACTCATCAAGCATCTTGGTAAAATGAAATATCGACTCAGTTATGGACAGAATGTACTGAAGCATTCCGTTGAAGTGGGCTATCTTGCAGGCATGCTTGCAAGTGAGCTCGGGGAAGATGTCCAGCTGGCAAGGCGGGCAGGTCTCCTGCACGACATCGGAAAGGCGATCGACCATGAGGTCGACGGCAGCCATGTCGAAATCGGGGTCGAACTCGCAAAGCGCTATAAGGAGCATGGAACAGTGATCAATGCGATCCATTCCCATCACGGTGATGTTGAACCGACAAGTATCATTTCGATACTCGTTGCGGCAGCCGATGCGCTGAGTGCAGCAAGACCGGGCGCACGCAGGGAGACGCTTGAGAACTATGTAAAACGTCTTGAACGTCTTGAATCGATCGCCGAAGGATATGATGGTGTCGAGAAGACATTCGCCATCCAGGCGGGCCGTGAAATACGCGTAATGGTCAAGCCGGATGAGCTGGATGATCTGAAGGCCCACCGTCTTGCACGCGATATCAAGAAACAGATTGAAGAGGAACTGCAATACCCTGGACATATCAAAGTGACAGTCGTCCGAGAAATGCGGGCAGTGGAATATGCCAAATAGAAAAACCAGCAGGATATCCTGCTGGTTTTTCTCATGCCTATATACTAGAGGTTGAGGTCGATGTCACGGATGCTTTTGAAAGCCTCGCTCGTCTCCTGGGCGCTGTTCGAATACCTCTCGTATTTCTCGGCAAGCTTATAGGCGCTCAGGTAGAGTTCAAGGCTGTCTTTCGCTTTGTCCTCAACGGATTCGCTCGTCGAAGGATTGGCCATGAGCGTCAGCTTCGCAAACTCTTTGGGATCGATGGATAGTGTCAAATTATTCACTCCTAGATATTTTATAAAATATAGATTCCCCAAAACATGTATAATAAACATCAAATTGAAAATCAAAGGATGAGAATGAATGCGCATTTTATTTATCGGAGATATCGTTGGAAAAATCGGCAGAAGGATGCTGCAGGAGCATCTGCTTGAATTGAAGCGCCAGCACGGGGCACAGGTGGCGATCGTCAATGGTGAAAATGCCGCACATGGCAAAGGCATCACCGAGAAGATATACAAGGAGCTGCTGACTGCAGGTGCAGATTTCATCACGCTCGGCAATCATGCATTTGCAAAGCGCGATGTGTATGAATTTCTGGATGAGGACATACGCATGGTCCGTCCTGCAAACTTCCCGGAAGGCGCTCCCGGCAAAGGTTACGGGGTAGTGAATGTGAACGGCGTAAAGCTGCTGATCATGAACTTGCAGGGACGCAGTTTCATGGATGCGATCGACTGTCCATTCAGGAAGGCTGACGCGATTCTGGATGCGGTCGACGCCGATGAAATATTTGTCGATTTCCACAGTGAGACGACAAGCGAGAGCCTGGCGATGGGACACTATCTCGATGGCCGGGTGGATGCTGTCGTCGGCACCCATACACATGTGCAGACGAATGATGAACAGGTGCTGCCGGAAGGGACGAAATATATAACGGACGTGGGCATGACCGGCTTCAGGGATGGCATACTCGGCATCAGGAAAGAGGAGGTCATCGAACGGTTCCTCCACCAGCTGCCTGTCAGGCACAATGTGCCGGAGGAGGGGGCGGGCATCCTCTCCGGTGTAATCATCGACACGAAGACCAATAAAATAGACACGATCCGCATCAGGGAATAGCGGTCGTCCAATAGGCTGATTTTCTGTGAATCGGTGCACTGATCATCGAAAATTACCTCGAATTTTGGTATATTAGATAAGGACAAGGAGGCAATGTGTATGAATGAACAATTGTCATGGAAAGTCGGTGGCCAACAGGGTGAAGGCATTGAATCGACTGGAGAAATCTTTTCAACAACACTGAACCGTATGGGATACCACCTTTACAGCTATCGGCATTTTTCGAGCCGTATCAAAGGTGGACATACTAATAATAATGTAAGAATTTCAACTAAAGAGGTCAGGGCGGTCAGCGACAACATCAATATTCTTGTTGCGTTCGACCAGCAGACGATAGATATCAACAGCCATGAGCTTGTTGCCGGAGGCATCATTCTCGCCGACAGCAAATTCAAGCCGGAGAAGGATGAGGACCTGGATGTGCAGCTCATATCCATCCCCTTCACTGCCACGGCCAAAGAGCTCGGCAGCCAACTGATGAAGAACATGGTGGCGATCGGAGCAAGTGCCAGACTGATGAACCTGGAGCTCCAGCCCTTCAAGGACATGATTTATACGATGTTCATCAAAAAGGGCCAGGAGATCGTCGACTCTAACCATGAAGCACTGCTGCAGGGCTATCAGCTGATGGATGATGAAATGGATACGATTGCGGGCGATTTCGAAATGCTGCCTTCCGACAGTGATCCCCGCCTGTTCCTGATCGGCAATGACGCGATCAGTTTCGGCGCACTGAATGCCGGGGTGAGGTTCATGGCGGCATACCCGATAACACCGGCAAGTGAAATCATGGAATATATGATCAACCACCTGCCGAAAGTGGGCGGTACGGTCATCCAGACGGAAGATGAGATTGCTGCAGTGACGATGGCGATCGGTTCGAACTATGCCGGTGCCAGAAGCTTCACTTCTTCAGCAGGACCGGGCCTGTCACTCATGATGGAGTCGATTGGACTTTCAGGGATGACAGAGACACCGCTCGTCATCGTCGATACGATGCGGGGCGGCCCGTCGACCGGACTGCCGACAAAGCAGGAGCAGTCCGACCTGATGCAAATGATCTACGGTACGCATGGGGACATCCCGAAAATCGTCCTTGCGCCGTCAGACGTCGAGGATGCTTTCTATACTACGATAGAGGCATTCAACCTGGCAGAATACTACCAGGTGCCGGTCATCATGCTGTCGGATCTGCAGATGTCCCTCGGCAAGCAGTCATCCGCGCCGTTTGACATGTCCCGGGTGGAAATCAACCGTGGCAAGACGATTACGGAAGATATCGAAGGGCAGGACGATGAATACTTCGAACGCTACAGCGATGAAAAAGATGGCATTTCGCCACGTCCGATCCCGGGCATCAAAGGCGGCATCCACCACGTCACAGGGGTGGAGCACAGCCCGGCCGGCACGCCGAATGAAGGTCCTGAAAACCGTCAGATCCAGATGGACAAGCGCATGAGGAAGCTGAAGGACTTTACGATGGAAGAGCCATTCAAAGCCAGGGGTGGGGTGGAAAGCGAACTGCTCATCCTGAGCTTCCTGAGTGTCAACGGCGTCGCCAATGAGGCGGCCGAACGCATCGATGCGGATATCACGACGATCAGCCTCAAGCAGATCCATCCGTTCCCGATCGATGCACTGAGACCATACCTTGATGGTGCAAAGGAAATACTTGTGATCGAGCAGAACTACAGCGCCCAGCTGCAGAGTGTGCTCAAGATGAACTACCATGGACATGACAGGATCCGTTCCCATGTCAAATACGATGGCACGCCTTTCAAACCCAATGAAATTGAAGCGCATATCAATTCAATTCTTAAAATAAAGGAAGTTATGTAATGGCGACATTCAAAGATTTCAGAAACAATATCAAACCGAACTGGTGTCCCGGCTGTGGAGATTTCAGTGTCCAGGCAGCCATCCAGAAAGCCTGTGCTGCGAATGGACTCGAACCGGATGAGCTGGCAGTCATCACCGGCATTGGCTGCAGCGGCCGTCTGAGCGGCTACATCAAGTCATACGGCTTCCACGCTACACACGGACGCAGCCTCCCCGTCGCACAAGGGGTAAAAATGGCAAATGACAACCTGACGGTCATCGCTTCCGGCGGAGATGGCGATGGTTTCGCAATCGGCATGGGACATACCGTCCATGCCCTGAAAAGGAACATCGACATCACCTATATCGTCATGGACAACCAGGTGTACGGCCTGACAAAAGGCCAGACATCACCATCATCCGATAAGGGATTCGTTACGAAGACGACGCCTGACGGTTCCAAGGAGACGCCAATCCAGCCGATCAAGACGGCGATGGCGAGCGGCGCCACATTCGTCGCCCAGAGTGTCAGTTCCGACATTAAACAGCTGACTGCCATCATCCAGCAGGCGATGGACCACAAGGGCTTCAGCTTCATCAACGTATTCAGTCCATGTGTCACATACAACAAGGTGAATACCTACGACTGGTTCAAGGAAAATCTGATTCCCGTCGAGGATATTGCGGACTATGATCATACGGATGCCCAGTCGGCGATGCAGAACATCATGGCGCATGAAGGCATGCTGAAGGGTATCATCTACCATGATGAGGAAGCGAAATCCTACCAGGAGAACATCGACGGCTACCTCGACCAACCACTGGTCAAGAAGGAAATGACGATCGAAAACGATACGTTCGATGAACTGATGGCCGAATTCAGATAAGATTCATTGCAGTACACCTGAAGTACAGAAGCTTCGGGTGTATTTTTTATTTTGTCTGTCAAAAAAGACAGAATTATGTCATAATTGACGTAATACTTCGGTAACCGAAAGAAATGGGTGGGAACAATTGCTAACAGTCTATAAATACGCGCTCAAATATAAATGGTTCATCGCAGTGGCACTGTTTTTCATGTTTATTGAACTGGCAGTGGAGCTGCTGCAGCCGTACCTCATCTCAAAGGTGATTGATGACGGTATCGTCGCCCAGGACATCGATACCGTATGGTTCTACCTGGCCGTCATGTTCGCCATCAGCATGGCCGCGTTCATCAGCGGAATCATCAATTCCTATTTTTCGAGCCATGTCGCCAACAGCTTCAGCTATGACATAAGGACGGCCCTGTTCAGGAAGGTGCAGTACTTCACACTTTCCACCCTGTCCAAGTTTCCCACATCCAGCCTGATCACCCGCATGACACAGGATGTGCTGCAGACGGAGATGCTCCTCTACATGTCGCTGCGCATCATCCTCCGGGCGCCGCTGCTCGTCGTCGGATCGCTCATCATGTCGTTCGTCGTCAATCCGACACTCGGATTCTATCTGTCGTTCCTGACACCGCTGCTGCTGATTTTCCTCATCTTCACCGCCCGCAAAGGGGGGCAGGTGTTCCTGCGCGTCCAGAAGCGGCTGGATAAGATCAACCGCTTCATCCAGCAGAACCTGGAGGCCGTAAGGCTGATCAAGGCGAATGACCGCGAACAGTTTGAAATCAGCAAGTTCAGCAAAGTCGCCGGCAGGCTCAGGGAAGATACAATCTATGCCCTCAGGCTGATGGAATCCATCATGCCCGTCCTGCTGCTCGTCATCAACGGGAGCCTGCTCATCGTCCTGTGGATGGCTTCCGACCTGCTGCAGAACAACACTGTCCAGGTCGGGGAAGTCGTCGCGGTCATCAACTATGCCCTGAGGATGCAGGGTGGATTCTCCATGTTCGCATTCATCATCATCGCTTTCAGCCGGTCGAAGGCTTCCAGTGAACGGATGGAGGAAGTCCTGAAGACACCGGTCAGTGTGAATGAGAATGACGTAATAAAGAAGGAGGACCGTGCGGGCACCGTGAAGTTCGACAATGTCTCCTTCAAATATCCGGGCTCCACACGCTATGTGCTCCGGGATATCAATTTCGATATCAGGGAAAATGAAAAGTTCGTAATTATGGGCGGTACGGGGTCCGGAAAAAGCACGCTGCTCAGTCTGATACCGAAGATGTACGATGTCAGGGAAGGCGATGTCTATGTCAACGGCACCAATGTAAAGGACTGGAACGAAGATGATCTGAGGCAGACCATCGGCTATGTACCGCAATCCGCCGTCCTGTTCTCAGGCAGCATTTTCGAAAACCTGCTGTGGGGGGATTTGGAAGCCGGAGAGTCCGAGATTTTCACCTCCACACAGAAGGCGCAGATCCACCGTTCGATCGAGTCGTTCGACCACCGCTATGACACGCGGGTCGGACAGCGGGGCGTCACGCTTTCCGGCGGGCAGAAGCAGCGCCTGTCGATTGCACGTGCACTTGTCAGGAAACCGGGTATCCTCATCCTCGATGACAGCACCTCCGCGCTCGACATCCGTACGGAATCGGCATTGTGGGAATCCATCAAGGATGAGAACACAACGCGCATCATCGTCACGCAGAAGGTCATCACGGCCAGGATGGCCGACCGCATCCTGCTCCTTGATAATGGGGAGATCAGTGCGCTCGGCTCCCATGAGGAGCTGATGGAGCAGTCTGCGCTCTATCGTTCCATCGTCGAATCGCAAACGGAAGGGGGTCAATTGGATGATTGATTTTATCAGACGGCCTTTCGGCCATGAACCGGTCCTCAAAAAGAAGGAGATCGGCCGCAGGAAAAATAAGGAGGACCAGCGGGCCAATGACATCGGCGGCACCCTCAAACGGATGTGGCAGTTCATCTCAGAAGAGCGGGCCCTCCTGTATGGCATCATATTCCTTGTGACCCTGACCAGCCTGCTGAGCATTACAGGGCCTTTCCTCGTCGGCTACATCGTGGACAACTACTTCATACCGGGGGAGATGGACGGACTGTCCACCATACTGCTCTTCCTGCTTGTCGTCTATATCCTGCTGTCATCGACCCAGTATACCGCGGCCTTCTTCATGGTGGGCCTGTCCCAGCGGACGGTGTACAAGCTGAGAAGCCGGCTGTTCTCACATATGCAGAAGCTGCCGGTCTCCTTCTACGACAAGCGGCAGCACGGCGAGCTGATGAGCCGCATGACCAATGACATCGAGACGATTTCACAGACGCTCAATACATCATTCATCCAGTTCACGACAAGCATCGTCACACTAATCGGCACGATCAGTGTCATGTTGTACCTGAGTCCGCTGCTCACCCTCCTCACCGTGCTGATCATTCCGGTGCTGATATTTGCTGTAGGCTTCATCACAAGGCGTACCGGACCGCTCTACAAGAAGCGGCAGCGGGCGACCGGGGAGCTGAATGGCTATATCGAGGAGATGGTCTCCGGCCAGGAGATCGTCAAGGTGTTCTCCCAGGAGGAGACGGCGATCCGCAACTTCAATGAAAAGGCGGGCAATCTCAGGGACATCACGTTCTGGGCATTCCTGTATGCCGGCTTCATCCCGAAGGTGATGAACATGCTGAACAACGTCAGCTTCACCATCGTGGCCGGCGCTGGCGGCCTGCTCGTCTTCTATACGGACGGACTCGTCACCATCGGCACCATCGTCGTGTTCGCAGAGTACGCCAGGCAGTTCACGCGGCCGCTTGCCGACCTCTCCAACCAGTTCAATCAGGTGCTTTCGGCCATCGCCGGTGCAGAGCGTGTATTCGGCATCATCGATTCGGAGCCCGAAAAGGACGAGGGGACGATTGTGGACAGCACCATAAAGGGTGAGATTGAATTTGATGATGTCTCCTTCTCCTACGATCCGACGCAGAAAAACCCGACCATCAGAAACTTGAGCTTCAGGATAGATGCAGGCGAATCGGTTGCCCTGATTGGCGCGACCGGTGCGGGCAAGACGACCGTCATGCAGCTGCTGGCAAGATTCTATGAAACGGATTCCGGAGCGGTCAGGATTGATGGACAGAACATCCTCGACTACAGCCGTTCGACAGTCCGTTCGCAGACGGCTTTCGTGCTGCAGGATCCCTACCTGTTCGAATCGACGATCAGGGAAAACATCCGCTACGGCAAGCTCGATGCGACGGATGAGGAAGTGGTGGAGGCGGCGAAACTTGCCAACGCACACGAATTCATCGTTGCACTCGAGGAGGGCTATGATACCGTGCTGGAAGCAGATGAAGGATTCATCTCCCAGGGACAGAAGCAGCTGATATCGATTGCCAGGGCCCTGATCACGGATCCGGCCATACTGCTCCTGGACGAAGCGACGAGCAGCATCGATACGGTGACGGAGCTCAAAATCCAGGAGGCGCTCGAGCGGCTGATGAAGGATCGGACGAGCATCATCATCGCCCACAGGCTGAATACGATAAAGGCCGTGGACCGGATCTTCGTCATGGAGCTCGGTGAACTGGTCGAAAGCGGTTCTGAAGAGGAGCTCATCAGACAGCGCGGCCGCTACTACCAGATGGTCGCCGACAATAAATGACTTCACAAAATTCGGAAAGTGTACTATCATGGAACCAACCGAATAAATAACCACCACTAGGGGTGTCCGCAAGGACTGAGAATTACCCTTATCACCTGATCTAGATCATACTAGCGTAGGGAAGTGGCATATTTTACATATAATATGCACACCACTCCGCTAGTGGTGTGTTTTTTTATTTGGAAAATAATTTATGGAGGTTGGTAACATGGCAAAAAGAAAAGGGCTGACCCTGACCGATGTGTTGATCACGGTCGTCGTCGCCCTGGTATTCTCGTTCATCTATTCGATATGGGGTGGGGTCTATACGGCGCTCGAACCGCTCGGACTGCACCTCAATCAGCTGCTGTACGGCATGTGGTTCATCGCAGCGGTGGTCGCCTATCTCATCATAAGGAAACCCGGCGTGGCACTGATTGCGGAATTTGCAGCGGCATCCGGTGAAACGATCGTCATGCTGCAGTTCGATGTCATGCTGATCGTGTACGGACTCATCCAGGGGCTTGCATGCGAAATCGTATTCGCCATCGTGAAGTACAAAAGCACATCCCTGATGGTGGCGGTCATCGCCGGCATCTCAGCTGCGCTCGCGACGTTCCCACTCGACTGGTACTACGGCTACCTCGGCCAGCTGGCGACATGGAATCTGCTGTTGATGTTCGGTTTCAGGGTGCTGAGTGGTGCACTCATTGCCGGCTGGCTGGCGCACCTATTGTACCGTGCGCTGAAGGAGACCGGTGTGCTGAAACTCGTCGGCAATGGCCATGCTGCTGAAGAAGGGCTTTGATCATGTGCATCGAAGTGGAAAAATTGCGTCTGCGGTTCCCGGAATCAGAATCGCCTCTCTTCACCGATCTCGACCTGAAAATAGGGGAGGGTGAAAAGGTGCTCATCGTCGGGCCGAGCGGCTCGGGCAAGAGCACCCTGCTCAATGTGCTCGGGGGCCTCATACCGGATACGATCACCATACCGATGAAGGCGGATCGGCTCAAAATGCCCGCGTCCTGTGCATACGTCTTCCAGGATCCGGATTCCCAGTTCACGATGCCGACAGTCGCCGAAGAGCTCGCCTTTGTCCTCGAGAACAGGCAGGTGGCTGAGGAGGAGATGGAACCCCTGTTCACGGAAGCGCTCAGCATGGTCGGGCTTGATGTGGCCCCGGAGAGCGCCATCCAGACGCTGTCAGGAGGCATGAAGCAGAAGCTCGCCATCGCCTCGGCATTGCTCCAGCAGGCAGACACGCTGTTTTTGGATGAGCCGACAAGCATGCTGGACAGCAAATCGGCGGCTCATCTCTGGGATACCGTGAGGGCGATGTGGAATGATCTGACCGTCGTCATCGTCGAACATCGTGTCGAAGAACTATGGCACACGGTCGACCGGGTGATACTGATGAATGATGACGGTGTAATCGTGTGTTCCGCCACACCCGGAAAAATGCTGGACGAGCATCGCCGGCTGCTCGACCAATACGGCGTGTGGCATCCATGTTCGTGGCAGGACGCCCCTGTCCTCCCGAAAATTGCACCGGGGTCCGGTACACTGATGGAAGCAAGGGACCTCTCCATCAGAAGAGGGGGCAGGCGTCTTTTGACGATAGATGATCTGAGGATCGGAAAGGGTGAATGGATTACACTCGAAGGGGACAATGGCACGGGAAAATCGAGCCTGCTGCTCGCATTGATGAAACTCATTCCCTCAGGAGGCAAGGTATTTTTTGGGGGCAGCCGGGTCGGCAGGACGCGGCATCTCGAGGGCAGAGTCTATCCGGTCTTCCAGAATCCGGAGCTGCAGTTCATTACGAACCGTGTGTTCGACGAAGTGTTCATCAATCTGGAGATGCACCATGATGACAGGACGGCACGCCGGGAGACGGATGCACTGCTCGAACGCTTCGGACTCGGACATGTGTCTCATCTGCATCCGCTGGAAATATCCACCGGGCAGAAGCGGCGTCTGAGTGTCGCGACGGCGGCAGGCGGGGTGCCGGAAGTCATCATATTCGATGAACCGACATTCGGTCTTGACCAGCGTCATGCCTTCGGCCTGCTCACGATGATTCACGACATGGTGAAGCGGGGGACGAGCGTCATCATGATCACCCATGATGCGGAGATCATGAAGCGCTATCCATCGAGACGCCTGCTGATTGAAGACGGACGCCTTGTCGAACGGGGGGATGGACATGCCTGAAGCGGTGAAGCGCTACAGCACATTCGCCGACCGGGTCAATCCCCTCGTCAAAATCCTTGTGGCCGTCGGGCTGTTTCTGACCGTCATCCTCATCCATGACCCAAACCACCTTTTCCATCTGTCGGTCATCATGTTCATTCTGCTTTTCATATTGAGCGGTGTGAAGTACGTCTATATCGCACTCCTGACAGGTATCATCCTGTTTTTCGGCTTCATTTCAAGCCTGTATATGATCCTCTACGGCGAAGGGACGACGACAGTCTTCCAGTTTGGAATCATCCATGTCACCGAAGAGAGTGCTGTACGCGGCCTGCATATCATGATGCGCGGCATCACGCTCTCCTTCTTCGGAGCACTCATCGTCTTCACTACACGCATCACGGACGTCTTCTACAGTCTGATGCAGCAAGGGGGGCTGAAGCCGAAGTATGCCTATTCGTTCATGGCGGCACTCCGCATGGTGCCGATCATTGCGGGTGAATATCTTGCATTGAGGCGTGCCCGCAAAGTGAGACGGGCACTGATCCACCGCAAGTACATCAGCGGATTGCAGGGGTTCATATCGACGATCGTCACCCTGCTCAGCCAGAGCATCAGGCGGGCCTGGCGTCTCGGGGTCGCCATGGAATCCAAAGGGTTCGACGACGGACCGAGAACCTATTACCACCGCACCATCTATTCCATCCATGACTTCCACTTCATCCTGCTCATCCTTCTCGGTGTCATCCTCTCCTCTTTCCTCGGGGGATGGTTCAGCCCGTTTGACACTGTGGACGCGAGATGAATTCCGGGGTCGAATAGTTTTGAAATATGGGAGAAAAACGTATATACTGATAGGAGATTTCAGCAACCGTATCAGATTGCGGACAATGGATGAAAGTATAATGAATCATCTTATGGATGGTTTTAAAATAGGGAAAAGGTGGCAGTTCAATGTATACGAAAGATGATATTGTGAAAGAAGCGAAAGGGCTCGGCAACATGATCGCCCAGACGGAACAGGTGGACTTCTTCAAGAAGGCCGAAGCCAAGATCCATGAAAATAAGGATGTCAGGGAAAAGATGGCAAGTTTGAAAAGTCTGCAGAAGCAGGCGGTCAACTTCCAGAACTACGGCAAGGAACGCGCATATCAGATGACCGAAGAGAAGATCAAGAAAGTCGAGGCGGAACTCGACGAAATGCCGATCGTCAACCAGTTCAAGGAATCCCAGGGAGAGGTCAACGAACTGCTTCAGATGGTCTCCCATGCCATCAGCCAGACAGTGACGAATGACATCATCACTTCCACGGGCGGAGATCTGCTCCAGGGCGAGACCGGAGCGGCAATGAGGAATATGCCGAACCAGGAAAATAAATAAAAAACATTAAATTCATAAGGGCTACGCATCCGTATAGGGATGCGTGGCCCTTTTTTCAAAGGAGAGTGATGGAATGACCAGAAAAATGACCATTACGAGTGTGCTCACCGCACTCAACGTCGTACTCAGCATGTTCATCATCATACCCGTAGGACCGATCAGGGCTGCACCTGTACAGCACCTCATCAATGTCCTCTCCGTCGTATTTACAGGGCCATGGGCCATCGTCCAGGCATTCCTGTCATCCACGATACGGATCATGATGGGGACGGGGTCCCCGTTCGCCTATCCAGGCAGCATGCTCGGGGCGCTCGTCGCGTTCATACTGTACAGGAAATTCAAAAAGCTCGGCGTCTCCGCCATCGGAGAGGTACTGGGTACGGGCGTAATCGGTTCGCTCGCCACTCTGCCGCTGATCATGATACTCGGTCTGGAGAGGGATTTCTTCTGGGTGCTGGCGCCGGCATTTCTCGTCAGCACGATGATCGGTTCGGTGGTCTCATGGCTTCTGCTCAGGCAGCTGGATGAAAAAGGGATCCTAAAGCAGTTCAACATTTGAAGGGCTGCATGATATAATGCAGTTATATTTTAGTAATGGAAGTGTTTAGATGGCTACTGTAACACCAATGATGCAACAATATCTGAATATCAAGGAGGCGCACCCGGGAGTGCTGCTCTTCTATAGACTGGGTGATTTCTACGAGCTGTTCTACGATGATGCGATTACAGCGAGCAAGGTTCTTGAAATCACCCTGACATCACGGGACAAGAAGAAGGATCCCATCCCGATGTGCGGCGTCCCCTATCATTCTGCAAAGGGCTATATCGAACGGCTGATCGACCAGGGGTACAAGGTTGCCATTTGCGAACAGATGGAGGACCCGAAGCAGACGAAAGGCATGGTGAAGCGGGAAGTGGTGCGTATCATCACGCCGGGGACACTGATTGATGACTTTGGCATGGACGATGGCAGGAGCAACTATATCCTTGCATTGGATGAAAAATCCGGCCGTTTCACCGCCGCCTATTCGGATATTTCGACCGGGGAGATATTTGCATTTTCGACAGAGGACCTCGGTGTATTGAAGAGTGAAATAGACCGCATCCGGCCAAGGGAGATTGTGGTCGAGGAGGGCATCGAAGGCCTGCTGTCCGAACTCTATTCCGACCCGCCGGTGAATACACCGTTTTCTAACCAAACGCATTTTCCGCTCGAATACGGGGCAGATATCACGGAAGGGGAACGGGAGACGCTCAATCTGCTCGTGGCCTACATCCGCGCCCACAACATGAAGGACCTGAAACATTTCAGGACCGTGGAAAAGCACCGCATCAAGGAGACGATGCAGCTGAACTATGCGGCACTCTCCAATCTGGAGCTGCTTGAGAGCCTGCAGACGAAAAAGACGAAGGGCTCCCTGTTCTGGTATCTGAATCGGACGGAAACCCCGATGGGCAAGCGCAAGCTGAGGAAATGGATCGAGCGTCCGCTTCTCCGCCAGACGGCGATCGAAGAGCGCCATGAGGCGGTCGCGGTCCTCCTCGACCACTTCATCGAACGCGAGGATATGCGCAGCCTACTCAACAATGTATATGACATCGAGCGGCTTGTCGGCCGGCTGAGCTTCGGCAATATCGATGCAAAGGACCTCGTGCAGATGCGGGATTCCCTCCAGGGGCTTCCTGCCGTCGCTGAAATGCTCGAACGGATCGGGCTGCTCGGCACGCCGCTCTTCCGGTCCTTCGACATTCTCGATGATGTCCACGAACTGCTGGCGGACAGCCTCGATGATTCACCTCCGAAGACCATCCGCGAGGGCGGCATCTTCAGGGAGGGCTACAGCAACAGGCTCGATGAATACCGGTATATCTCAAACAACGGCAGAGTGTGGCTCAATGACTACATCGAGCGGGAAAGGGAGCGGACCGGCATCAAAAACTTGAAGGTCGGCTTCAACAAGGTGTTCGGCTACTATATCGAAATCTCCAAAGGCAACGCGGTGAACTTCGATGCCGAAAAGTTCGACTACCAGCGCAAGCAGACGCTGACGAATGCAGAACGCTTCATCACACCGGAACTCAAGGAGATGGAATCGAAACTGCTCAGTGCGCAGGATGAAAGTATCATACTCGAGTACGAGCTGTTCGTCGCACTCAGGGAACATATGGAGCAGTTCATACCGAGGCTGCAGACGACAGCGGATATCATCAGCACGCTGGACTGCCTTGTATCGTTTGCGACGGTGGCAAATGACTACCGGCTTGTACGCCCCGAGTTCAGCGGGGATGAACTGTCGATTACGGAAGGGCGCCACCCTGTTGTGGAGAAGGTGATTGGCGAGAACACCTATGTGCCGAACTCCCTCGACATGGACCGGGATACATTCATCTATCTGATCACAGGGCCGAACATGTCAGGCAAGAGCACCTATATGCGCCAGGTTGCAATCATCAGCATCATGGCCCAGATGGGGATGTATGTCCCGGCGGAGGCCGCGGTCCTGCCGATCTTCGACCAGATATTCACACGCATCGGGGCGAGCGACGACCTGGCCAGCGGGAAATCCACCTTCATGATCGAAATGATGGAGGCGAATGACGCACTTCAGAATGCGACGGAAAACAGCCTCCTCATCTTCGATGAAATCGGGCGGGGCACCTCAACCTATGACGGCATGTCCCTTGCTCAGGCGATGCTTGAATACATCCACCACCACATCGGGGCGAAGACGCTGTTCTCGACCCACTACCATGAGATGACGCGTCTCAGCACCGAGCTTGACCACCTGAAGAATGTCCATGTAAAGGCGACCGAGTACGACGGCAAACTGATATTCCTGCACAAGGTGAAGCCGGGGCCGGTGGAGCGGAGCTACGGCATCCATGTGGCGAAGCTTGCCGAACTGCCGGATGAAGTCACCCATCGGGCGAATGACCTGCTGAAGACGTTCGAACAGGACGGACGGGTGACCGGAAACCAGCAGCTGGAACTCCCGCTTGATGATACGGAGACATTCGAAGTCCATCCCGTCATCGATCAGCTGAAATCGCTCGATCTCAACCGGATGACGCCGCTTGATGCGATGATGAAGCTGCAGGAACTAAAAAACGAGCTTGAAGGCGAGTGATGATATGAGTCCGATTAAAGTATTGGATAGTGCGATACAGAACAAGATAGCCGCAGGCGAAGTGGTCGAGCGTCCGAGCTCCGTGGTCAAGGAGCTGGTCGAAAACTCCATCGATGCCCATGCGACGCAGGTCGAAGTGTTCATCGAGGAATCGGGAATGAAGCAGATCCGTATCGTCGACAACGGGGACGGCATCCATCATACGGATGGCCCGCTGCTTTTCCAGCGGCATGCCACAAGCAAGATCGATACGGACTACGACCTCTTTCAGATCCGCTCCCTCGGTTTCCGCGGGGAGGCGCTGGCAAGTATCGGTGCCGTGGCGAAAGTGACCGTGGAGACGAAGCACAGTGCAGGCAATCCGGTCTTCATCCGTTTCGAAGGCGGAAGCCTGATCGAGCAGATTCCGGGCAAGGAGCGGCAGGGGACGGACATCACCATCACCGACCTCTTCTTCAACACCCCGGCCAGGCTGAAGTACATGCGCTCCATGCGGACGGAAAGCGGCAAGATCATCGACATCATCCAGCGCATGGCGCTTGCCAACCCGAACATCAGCTTCCGCCTCGTCCTGGATGGCCAGGAGAAGGTCATGACGAAAGGGAACGGCAACCTCAAGGAGGTCATCAGCGACATATACGGTCTGAACGTCGCCCGCCATGCGGTCGAAATCGATGCGCACGATGCGGACTTTGAAATTCGGGGCTATGCCATCCGCCCGGAGATCAACCGCAGCAACAGGAACTATCTCAACATCTCCGTCAACCGCAGGTTCATCAAGAACTTCAGGCTTTCGCAGTCGATCGTGAACGGCTACCATACACTGCTGCCGAAGGACAAGTCTCCGATCGTGGTCATCGACATCACGATGGATCCGAAACTGGTCGATGTCAATGTCCATCCGTCCAAAATAGAAGTCCGCTTCTCAAAGGAGCGCGAGCTGAACAGGCTGCTTGAATCGGCGATCGGGACGCATGTGAAAAATGAAATGCTCATCCCTGATGTATCACGGGAGAAGCCGCGGCGGCAGGAGAAGTCCACCCAGGAGGCGCTGGATTTCACTGCAGAGCGGTCCGTACCGCCAAAAGCAGAGCCATCCATACAGAAGACACCGGCAGCCCGTGATGATGAAAGCACACCGGGCGGCTACAGGGTGGCCCCAGAGCGGACGGTGCTGAAGGAGGCGCGGGCACGGACACCGGAACCGTCCACTCCGCCGAAACGGCGGGATACACCAGCGCACATCCCACATACGCACTCCGGGGAGGAGGAACGGGAGAAGCTGCCCTACCTTGAGATCGTCGGCCAGCTGCATGGCACCTACATCATCCTGCAGAACGACACCGGCATGTATATGATGGACCAGCACGCCGCCCAGGAGCGGATCAAGTACGAATACTACTCGGAAAACATCGTCCAGGAGGAAACCGATGGCATCCCGCTGCTCATCCCATATACATTCGAATTCCCGATGAATGATATAATAGCGATAGACGACAGGCTGAAAAGGCTCCAGTCCCTCGGTTTTGAAATTGAGAAGACCGGAATCAGACAGTACGCCGTGACGCGGTATCCAAGCTGGATCGATGAGAAGAATC
The DNA here is from genome assembly GCF_038561955.2 of Salinicoccus sp. Bachu38. Classification (NCBI taxonomy): domain Bacteria; kingdom Bacillati; phylum Bacillota; class Bacilli; order Caryophanales; family Staphylococcaceae; genus Salinicoccus; species Salinicoccus bachuensis. The sequence continues at coordinate 1,093,250 of NZ_CP138333.2, forward strand.
CGGAAGCCGACATAGAGGACCTGATCCATTTCGTCTCCTCAAAGGAGGACTTCTCGGTCAGCCAGTACAAGGAGGAGATGGCCATCATGATGAGCTGCAAGCAGTCAATCAAAGCCAACCACTACCTGGACAGGCCGCAGACAGAAGCGCTGCTCGAATCCCTCAGGGCATGCAGGTCGCCCTACACCTGCCCGCACGGCCGGCCGGTCATCATCCATATGAGCACTTACGAAATCGAGCGCATGTTCAACCGCATCATGAAATAGGGAGGCAAAAGATGAAAATCAGCGAACGCATGGTATACAACGAGGGCAGGGAAATACAGACCACAATCTTCTCGCCCGAAAGACCCATCTGCGCCATCCAGCTGCTCCATGGCATGGCCGAACACAAGGAGCGCTATACCGAAATGATGACATGGCTTGCGATGAACGACTGCATGGTCGTCATGCATGACCATCGGGGCCATGGGAAGGATACCGGAGATCCCGGACATTTTGACGATTTCAACCTGCTGATCGATGATGCGCGGGCGGTGTCCAGGCTGATTCCCCGGTCTCTGCCGAAATTCATCCTTGGCCACTCCATGGGATCCATCGTGGCCAGAAGGCTGCTCGAACACGGCATATATGATGGCGGCATCATCGTCGGCACCGGCAATAAGGATGCCATCACCGACCAGGTTGCGTCGAAACTGCTCAGAAAGGTGGCTGATGCCACACCAAAAGCGCGATCCAAGACGATCAACCGGCTGGCTTTCCTCGGATATGATGCATCTTTTGAAGGCATGCAGAAGAACAGATGGCTTTCAGCGGACGGGACGCATGTCAGGCAGTATAATGAGGATCCATACTGCGGATTCCTGATGAGCAACCGGGCACTTTCCGAAATACTTCGCCATGTCAGGCTCAGCCGGAAGCACCGGAGCCTGAAGAAGCTGGATCCGCAGGCGCCCATACTTCTGATCGGCGGCAAGGAAGACCCGTTCTCCAACAGGGGGGCCGACGTGAGGAAGCTTGCGCGCCGCTACAGGCAGTATGCGGATACGGTGACCGTACAGCTGTATGATACCAGCCGGCACGAAGTCCTGTTTGAAAAGAATCGCGAACAGGTTTACAACAGACTACTGGAATGGGTGATGAGACATGTCTGAAAAGAAGAAACTGCTTATACTCGTGGGACCCACAGCCATCGGGAAATCCAAGCTCGGTGTTGAAATCGCAAAGCGGTTCAACCTCGAAATCATCAGTGGCGACTCGATGCAAGTCTATCAGGGAATGGATATCGGCACAGGGAAGATCACCGACGAGGAGATGGACGGCGTGCAGCATTATATGATCGACGTCATGCCCCCGGATACCACATTTTCAGTGCACCAGTTCCAGAAACATGTGGACGAAATCATAGACGAATTCCACGAAGACGGCCGTGTACCGTTCATTGTCGGCGGGACGGGTCACTATATCCGGGCGCTCATCTATGGATATGAATTTGACGATGAGGACGACAAGGAGAAGCGGGCGTTGACAGAACGCCTCGAACAGCTGGGGACGCCGATCCTCCACAGCCGCCTCAGATCCATCGATCCGAAGCTTGCCGAGGAGATCCATCCAAACAACCGCAAGCGTGTCATCCGCGCCCTGGTCAAGCATGAACTGAGTGACAGGATCAGCAACAGAATAGGCCCCGGCTACACAGATGAGTTGAAATATGATACATTTATAGTAGGATTGACACGTGATAGGAAGTCGATTCACAGCAATATCAACGCACGTGTCGAAAAGATGTTCGAGATGGGGCTCGAGGATGAGGTGAGGAACCTGTTCCAGCGCCGGTCACTATCGAAAACAGCGGGCGCGGCTATCGGCTATAAGGAATTTCTCCCGTACTTCGAAGGGGAGGCATCCCTCAATGATGTGAAGGAAACGATCAAGCAGCATACCAGACAGTATGCCAAGCGGCAACTGACCTTCTTCAGAAACCAGCTCCCCGTAAAGTGGTATGATCTTGATTCAGTGAATATGGATATAATATTTGAGGATATATATCAATTCCTACAGATGAAGGAGAGAAAGAAAAATGACTAATGGCGATCTACAGGATAAGTTTCTCAGCGAATTCAAGGAGTCCGAAGTCGAGGTTACCGTATTTCTGGTGAATGGTTTTCAGATGAGGGGCACTGTCATCGATTTTGATAAATTCGTTATCCAACTCCATTCCGGCGGCAAGAACCATCTGATCTACAAGCATGCCATCAGCACATTTACAAAATAGCAAAAAGCATCCCATCGCAATGGGATGCTTTTTTAGCCTCTCAGCACCTTTTTAACGTCCTCTTCAAGTGCCATGGGCGATTTCTGCGGAGAAAACCGGTTCACGATCCGGCCTTCCCTTGAAATGAGGAACTTGGTGAAATTCCATTTCACAGTGTTGGTGAACAGGCCGCTTCTGCCCTCGGTCAGATATTTGAACAGGGGATGGATCCGGTCGCCTTTGACCTCCGTCTTCTCCATGACCCGGAACGTCACGCCGTATTCGTTACGGTAGTGGGTCTTGGCGGCGGTGGCATCAAGCGGTTCCGAATTCATGAAATCATCGGAAGGGAAGACGAGTATGACGAGCCCCTCATCCCTGTATTTCTGATAGAGAAATTCAAGTTCCGAAAGCTGGTTGCGGAAACTGCATTCGCTTGCTGTGTTGACGATAAGTATGACTTTGCCCGCAAAGTCCGCCATACGCATCGGTGTACCGGTGTCATCATGGACTTCTATATCATATAGATGCGTCTTCATGATTTTGGACCCCTTTCTAAAAGCGAGAAACACAAATATATAACTTATTTAGACAAAATACTCCCATGCTAAACAAAAACATCTCTATCCGTTCAGCAAAAAGGGTATGATATATTAAAGTAACGTAGGAGGTGCTCAAGTGTCAAACACATATAGAGGTGTCATCATCGCAGTGAACACACCGAAAAGAAAAGACATTCAGACAGAAGTGGAGGAGCTTCGGAGCCTTGCAGAATCGGTCGGCATCGAAATCATCGGTGTCCATATCCAGAACCGTACGACAAAGGATCCGAGGTCCTATGTCGGTACCGGATTCCTCTCGGAAACACGTGAAAGCTATGATGTGGATGAGGAGATAGACTATACGATTGTCAATGACGAGATTACGGCCAGCCAGAACCGTGCAGTAGAGGCGGTCATGGATACGAAGGTCATCGACCGTACACAGGTCATACTGGACATATTCAGCCTGAGGGCACAATCGAAGGCCGGGCAGCTGCAGGTAGAGCTTGCCCAGCTGCAGTATCTCGTACCGCGTCTGAAAGGCCAGGGCATCAACCTGTCCCGCCTCGGGGCCGGCATCGGCACAAGGGGGCCGGGAGAGACGAAGCTCGAAACCGACCGCAGACACATCAACCAGCGGATAAAGGAGATAAAGAAGCAGCTCAAAGTCGTGGAATCCCATCGTGAGAGATACCGTGAAAAGAGGAACCGCAACCAGGTTGTCAAAATTTCGCTGATCGGCTATACGAATGCCGGGAAGTCGTCTCTGTTCAACACGATGGCGAAAAGTGATACGTATGAGGAGAATGCCCTGTTCGCCACACTCGATCCGAAAACAAGGCAGATTACACTGCCTTCCGGATTCGAATGCATTCTGTCCGATACCGTCGGATTCATCCAGAACCTGCCGACGACATTGGTCGAAAGCTTCAAGTCCACGCTTGAGGAAGCGGCCGACAGCGACTTTCTGATCCATGTCATTGACAATAGCTCGGAAAATCTGGAAACCCATTACGATACCGTGAAGAAACTTGTGGCCCAGCTCAACATGGAGCACATCCCTTCCATCGTCTTCTTCAACAAGACGGACATCGATGACGGACGGTACTACACACCAGGTGAGCCGCATGCCTATGTCAACAAGGACATGCCGCCCCAGGATATCCTGGAGGTGCTCGAAGGGTTCATGAAGGAATATATGGAGGAATATGAAGCCGAGCTGCCCATGTCCGAACCCCAGAAGATCTACGACCTCAAGCGGTATACCATCGTCGATGAACAGGAGCTTGATGAAGAAGCGGGGACATACAGGCTGAAAGGCTACGAACCACCCGGTTCATGGAGCCGGAGAATTTCAGAAAGAAACGAGGCATGACCGCGTGGAGTATACAGAAACAGATATCAGTCGCCTGATTGAGGAAGCAATCGAAGAGATCGATCCGATCATCAGGGAAAACAAAAAGATCGCAAGAAAAAATTTTAAGAAAGTCATGCATGCCTTCCATGAGAATGGGGTGGCCGAAAGCGACTTTTCCGGCACGACAGGCTATGGATATGATGATGTTGGACGGGACAAGCTTGAAGAGATCTACCGTATGGTCTTCAGGAGTGAGGATGCGCTCGTCAGAAGCCAGATCATCTCAGGCACCCACGCCATCAGCCTGGTCCTGCTCTCACTGCTCGAGGCGGGTGATGAGCTCATCTATATCAGCGGCGAACCCTACGATACGCTTGCCAAGGTCATCGGCAGTTCCGATCGGGACGTCGGCAGCCTGCGGGAGAAGGGGGTAGGCTGCCGGTCCATCGATCTCGTGGATGACCGGTTTGATGAAGCGGCGATCATGGATGCCATAACAGATCGGACGAAGATGGTCGCCATCCAGCGCTCCCGCGGATACAGCATGCGCAAGTCGCTGACCATCAGTGAAATGGAGGCGATGATCAGCAGGATAAAAGCGGAATATCCGGACATCATCGTCTTCGTCGACAACTGCTACGGCGAGTTTGTAGAGACCCGCGAACCGGTCGAGGCCGGCGCGGATGTCATCGCCGGGAGTCTAATCAAGAATCCTGGCGGCGGACTCGCCCGGATGGGCGGCTACATCGCAGGGGATCAGGACCTCATCACGCGGATCAGCTACCGACTCACCGTGCCCGGCATCGGCAAGGAGATGGGGGCGAGTTTGAACGCCAACACTGACATGTACCAGGGCTTTTTTATGGCGCCGCATGCGGTGGTGGAGAGCCTGAACGGAGCAGTACTGACGAGTCACCTGCTGTCGAAGGCGGGGCTTGCGACAGATCCGGCACCGGATGCAGAACGGACTGATCTGATCCAGAGCGTGTCCTTCAATACGGAGGCGGAGATGGTCACCTTCACCCAGATGATACAGAAGGCCTCGCCCGTCAATTCACAGTTTCTTCCCGTGCCAAGCGACATACCGGGATATGAGGATCCGGTCATCATGGCCGCCGGAACATTCGTCCAGGGCGCCTCCCTCGAACTCAGCGCAGACGGGCCGATCAGGGAACCCTACACTGTATTCGTCCAGGGCGGCCTCGTCTTCGAGCATGTCGTCCATGCGCTCGAAACGGCTCTTCTCGAAATGCGGGAGAAGGGCATGATACAGGTATAGAAACACCGATAAGCGTCCTTCAAAGGAGCCACGGAAGATGTGGAAACTTTGAAGGGCGCTTTTTTGTGTCTAAAATATCTCGCAATAGCGAAAAAAATGTTAACGATTTGAAACAGGCGGTACCGGGAGGGGGAAATGTCATATAATAGATGTATTGATGATACATGTTTAAAAGGAAGAGAAAAATTTGAAGGGGTGATTGCATGTCCATGGCAACAACGGACGTCAGCAAAGTAAGATCTCTGCTGCTCAGGATGAACCGGGGAGAGCCGGTGGAGAGCGTGATGGCTGATTTCAGCGCGGCATTGGAGGAAATGGAACCGGGTGAAATGCTTGGTGCGATAATGGAAGTGAAGTATGTGGAAAAGGAGGTTTCCATATATGATGTCAGGGAATTTCTCGATATCCATGAACACATCCATCGTAAATCATTGACTGATATCCATGTATCAAAAGATGGCAGTCATCCACTTCGCATACTGAAGAAGGAAAACAGGCTGCTTTCCGGATCGCTGGAAATCATCGGCCACCTTCTCGAGTGCTACGAGGCAGGGGAGCGGACGATGGTGGACACGCTCATCGCAGAAGTCATTCGGTTCGAGGATATCAACTGCCACTTCAACAGGAAGGAGAAACTCTATTTTCCACTTCTCGAGCGCCGCGGCATCTATACACTCCCGCGGAAGATGTGGGCGCAGCACGATACCATCCGCCTTCTGCTCCGGGCTTTGAGGAAACGGACGGAAAAGATCGACGACATCAAATTCCGTCATGTAAGAAGATCGTTTGATGACCTGAAGGACGCGTGTGAGGAAATGATGCTCGAGGAAACATACCTCCTCATACCGTTGACACAGTCCCTGTTCAAAGAGCGGGATTGGACGGCGATTGCAGCGGAGAGCAGGGCATTCGGATATGCGATAGATTCCGTGGGCAAGTATCAGAATGGAAGTGGATACGACAGGCGGAATCAGTCCGAGTCCCTGGATGATACGGTCCACATGCAATTTGGCGGGGGCTATCTGACAGCGAAGGAAGCGAACCTGATACTGAATCATCTTCCTGTCGAAATCACGTTTGTCGATCGGAATGGACTCTTCAAATACTTCAATGACATTGTGGAATCAGGTGAGATGATGTTCATACGTACACCACTGTCCATCGGCAGGAACGTTGCCAACTGCCATCCGCCGAAAAGTACGAAGAAGGTGATGCACATCATCCATGACCTGAAAAAGAGGAAAAAGGAATCAGAAACGATGTGGTTCAGAAAGAAGGACAAGTATGTCCATGTCACATATAAGGCTGTATTCGATGAAAGTGGCGACTTCATGGGCATTCTCGAATACGTGCAGGATATCCAGCCGTTCTTCGAATTGCCGAGGGAAGTAAAACGCGGCCCGAGTCCAAAACGGAGGTGATGGGGGCTGACGTCCGTCTCTTCCCCTCATGGATATATCCCATGGAACTAAAATATTTAAAAATTTGAATTTGACAGAAAATTATATAGCTGATATCATAGCTTTTAACTCTAAATTGAATATATTCCTTATCAAGAGCCAGGGGAGGAAATTGGTCCTGAGATCCTGCGGCAACCCCACTTTCAAAAGTTGAACGGTGCCAATTCCAACAAGCGTCATGCTTGGAAGATGAGGAGGAGCGTCTCTTGCCTAATACCTCTTCCTCATTGGATGGGGTATTTTTAATTTCCTACTTTTTTGATGGGTTTTTTCGATGAATACTGTAAAGGGAGAGATGATCTATGAAGAAGCAGATTCGGCTGAATGGTTTTACGATGAACACTGTCGCCCCGCATTCCCCGGGATTATGGAGGCATGAAGCGGACCAGGGGGTGCGTCATGGAGATCTCGACTATTGGGTGGATCTTGCAAAGCTGCTTGAAGCCGGCAAGTTTGACGGAATGTTCCTTGCCGATGTGCTCGGCATATATGATGTCTATAAGGATGGCCCCGACACTTCAATTGAAAATGCCGTCCAGGTCCCCCTGCATAACCCCATGCTCCAGATTTCAGCAATGGCGGCAGCGACGGAACATCTGGGCTTTGCTGCGACATGTTCGGCTACATATGCCGAACCCTATAAACTGGCACGGGACTTCTCGACACTGGATCATCTGACGAAGGGACGTGTGGCATGGAATATCGTGACGTCGTATCTGAAGAGCGAAGCGGTGAATCTCGGCCTTGCGAATCAGATCGAGCATGACAGGAGGTATGAACGGGCGGATGAATACATGGATGTCGTCTATAAACTGTGGGAGCACAGTTGGGAGGAGGATGCAGTAAAAGCGGATGTCGAAACCGGCGTCTATGCAGATCCGAAGAAGGTCCATCCGATCAGTCATGAAGGGGAGTTCTTCAGCGTCCCGGGGATGCATGTGGTCGAACCATCTCCCCAGCGTACACCGGTCCTCTTCCAGGCGGGAGCCTCCGAAAAGGGCAGGGCATTCGCCGCCAAGCATGCCGAGGCGCTCTTCACCACCATAGCGAGCAATCTGGAGGAGCTGAAATCATTCACATCAGATATCCGCAGACGGGCATCTGAAGCCGGGAGAAATCCTGAAGACATCAAAATATTCCCAGGCATCGTACCGGTTGTCGGCAGGACGGAAGCGGAGGCACAGGAGAAATATGAAACACTCCTTTCCCACGTCAGCTATGAAGGGACGCTGTCCATGCTGAGTGGCCATACAGGCATCGATTTTTCCGGGTATGACCCCGACCAGTATGTGGAAAACATTAGAACCGATGCTTCCCATGGATTTCTGCAGAAATACACGGTGGCGAGTACGAGCAGGAGATGGACGGTCAGGGAAGCGGTGCTGCATCACGGTCTCGGCATCGGGGCGACAAAAGTGGTCGGTACGCCGGAACAGGTCGCCGATGCACTCGAGTCGATGGCGAATGAAGGGGATGCAGACGGCTTCAATATCATCCAGGCCCACTCTCCCGGGACATTCGAGGATTTCATAGAACTCGTCGTCCCCGTCCTCCAGGAAAGAGGCAGCTTCAGGAAAGAGTACGAGGCGTCCACACTGAGGGAGAACCTGTTCGGGAAGGGAAGTCCAAGGATTCCCGAAAATCATCCTGCAAAGCGGCTGGCTTCGCTCTCACGATCCAGCATATGAAACAATCCCCGATGGACATGTCCATCGGGGATTGCGTCTGTTGATATTCAGTTTGCTTCTTCAAAATCAATCTTCTCAGGCCGTCCGGCATAGAGGCCGAGGAGTGCAACCATCACTGCCACACTCATCAGCACGATCAGCGGGATTGCCCAGCCATTCGCAAATTCGGAGAGGGTACCGAGGAACAGCGGTCCGGCCGCTGCGATGAGATAGCCGATGGATTGTGCCATTGCAGACAGCTGTGAAGACTGTTCGACAGTGCCGGTCCGCATGACGAAGAATATCATCGCCAGACTGAATGTCGTGCCCGCCCCGATACCGATGATGATCAGGAAGGGGACGACCCAGTAGGATGAGGAAATCAGCGAGACGCCGAGCAGTCCGACGAAGAACATCATGCCTGATATGAAGGCGAGTCGGCTCTGGTTCTCCATCTTCGATGCAACGATCGGGGCGAGGAAAGCGATTGGCAGCAACGCGAGCTGATAGGTGGTCATGAGCCAGCCGGCTTCGCTTTCCGTGAATCCCTTGGTCGTCAGTATGATCGGCAGCCAGGCGAAAAGGCTGTAGGCAATCAGCGACTGCAGCCCCATGAACAGGGTCACCGCCCAGGCAAGCTTAGACTTCAACAGGCCTTTCCCGGGTCTGGCATCGATTTTGGCGAACACCTTCTTCCGGGTTGTGATGATCCCCGGCAGTCTCAGGAGGAGGACGATGACGGCCAGCGCCGGGATGATGCCCCAGATCTGCATCGCGAACCGCCAGTCATAGCCGGGTGACAGGGCGATGGAAACGGACAGTCCGGCGGACAATGCACTGACAAGGTTCATCGAAACGGAATAGAGCCCCGTCATCAGGCCGACCTTGAATGGGAATGTTGATTTGATCAGGCCGGGGGAGAGCACGTTGCCGACAGCAATGGACAGGCCGACCAGCAGTGTGCCGAATACCAGCATATACACGCCGTCCACAGCCCTCAGGGTGACGCCCATAAAGAGCACCGCCATGGACAGGAGCAGCGTCACTTCCATCCCGAGTTTGGATGATATTTTCGGTATGAATGGCGAGAACAGACCAAATGCCAGCAGCGGCAAAGTATTGAGGAAGCCCACTGTGGCATTTGTTATGCCGAGATCCTCCCTGAAAAATGGAACCAGAGGTCCAATGGACGAAATCGGAGACCTGAGGGTCGCCCCAATTAGGAGAATCGCCAGCACGAGTAGTGTGACATAGTATTTGCTTTTAGATATTTCTTCCATTTTTCATTCTTCTTTCTCTGTGTGATCGTTCTTTGCACAATGCACTAAATAATAACATATGTACATGCGCAACATAAGTATCATTCCTCAACAAAGCAAAAAGAAACATGAAAATTTTTCATGCCTATTCAAAATTTCCGGTTGCCATGGAACGCTTCCAGCAACAGTTGAATTTCATGCTCCGAATGGACAAATCATGCATGAAAATTTCTAATGCATGGCAGCGGGTAACGACTGAATGCCGTTTTCCGATATGGAGGGCAGCCTTACATATCCATTTTGTCAATTTAATGACTTTTCATGGTATATCACAATAATCCCTATTATTTCAATATGATTAATGCTATCATTCTTATGTTTGGTTATACATTGGAAATGCATGCAGGAACATAAAAAGAAAGAAGGGCGAAATATGGATATTGGGACGCTTCAGGACAGGGCAGTGGATCTGCGCAGGATGTTTCATAGGGTTCCGGAAGTGGGCTTTACAGAGTTCATTACGACTTATGAAATCTACATAGTATTGAAAGAAATGGATTTCACACTTTCCATTGGAGGGGAGGCCATCAGCCGGGAGCACCGCTACGGGGTGCCTGATCAGGAGACGATAGAAGCTTCACGGCATCGGGCGTCCGAATACGGTGTGCCTGAAGAATTTCTCGAAAAGATGGCAGACGGGACCACTGGCCTGGTGGCGGTGCTTGACACCGGCCGGCCGGGACCGCATATTGCGATGCGTTCCGATATCGATGGGCTGCCGATAATGGAGGCGGAAGATGCGCCGCACGCGCCAGCTGCGGGCGGCTACAGATCTCTTCATGAAGGAGAGATGCATGCATGCGGACACGATGGCCATATCAGTATCGGACTTGCGGTCGCTGCATATATCAATCAGAACCAGGATCAGCTTTCCGGCCGCTTCACTCTCATTTTCCAGCCTGCTGAAGAAGGGGGGAGGGGTGCCAGAAGTATTGTGGAAAAGGGCTGGCTGGATGATGTGGACTATTTCATGAGCGGCCACCTCGGCATCAATGAACATGAAGCCGGTACCATCAGTGCAACGACGGACCAGTTTCTGGCCAGCACAAAACTCGATGTATCATTCAAAGGAAAATCGGCACATTCCGGCGTAGAGCCGAACGAAGGGAAGAATGCGCTCCTTGCAGCTGCCTCCGCCTCATTGCATCTCCATTCCATTGCAAGACACCGTGACGGTGCAACAAGAGTGAATGTCGGGACATTGAATGCAGGCAGCGGCAGGAATGTGGTCGCCGATCATTCAGAATTGAAAATGGAGACAAGAGGAGAGACGAACGCCCTGAACGATTATATGCTGAGTGAAGCGGAGCGTATACTCAAGGCATCGGCACTGCTCTATGATGTGGAATATGGAACAGAGTTCATGGGCAACGCCATCGGTGCCGAATGCGATGAAGAATGGATGGACATCATCAAAACAGCGAACCGGGCAGGCGGGAATGGAATCAAGGTCATGGACGTCATGCCGCTCAAGGCGAGTGAAGATGTGACATATATGATCGACCATGTACAGAAAAATGAAGGCCTTGCCACATTCATGATATTCGCCAGTCCACTCGCAGCGGGCCATCACCATCCATCATTCGATTTTGACGAACAGGCGATCAGAACAGCAGTATCCGTATACACCAGCATCATCCTACATCTTGCAAATATTCATCTGGAAAAGGAGAATACATCTTATGAGTGAAGCGAACGAAGAAAAGCGGAATGGCATTCTGGGAAAAATCGAACGGCTGGGAAACAAGCTCCCCGACCCGTTCTTCATCTTTGTGATACTTGCAGCGGCTGTCATGGTGCTTTCCATGATATTCAGCCTCACAGGCGCGACTGTCGAGCATCCGGGGACGGGGGAAACGCTTGAAATCAGGAGTCTCATTTCCTTTGAAGGGCTTGCCTACATGCTGTCCTCCATGCTTGATAACTTCACAGGCTTCGCGCCTTTGGGCCTTGTGCTCGGTATCATGCTGGGTATCGGTGTAGCGGAAAAGACGGGACTGCTCTCCACTGCCATCAAGAAGTCGATCCTCAAGGCGCCGAAATCCGTCGTCACATATGCCATCATCATAGTCGGCATTACAGGCAATCTGGCTTCTGATGCAGCATTCGTCATCATTCCGCCGCTTGCTGCCATGGTATTCTATACCATAGGGAGGCACCCTCTGGCCGGACTGTCAGCCGGGTTTGCCGGTACCGGCGCGGGGTTCACGGCGAACCTGATCATTGCAGGTACGGACGCGACACTTGCCGGCATTACGACGGAAGCAGCTGCCATGATCGATGATGCCGTCGTCGTGACTCCTGTGGACAACTACTACTTCATGCTGACTTCAGTACTCTTCATCGCCATCGCTGGTGGTCTGATTACGGATAAGATCATAGAGCCGCGCCTGGGTACATACAAGGATGAAACGGAAGGGGACAGGCAGCTGGAAGAAGTGACCGACATCGAAACGAAAGGGCTCAGGAACGCAGTGATTGCCGGGGTGATCTTCCTGGCGGTGCTTGCCGGACTGGTGTTCTTCCCTGGATCCACATTAAGGAACGAAGAGGGTGGGCTGGTCCCTTCGCCATTCCTCGGCAACATCGTTCCGATTGTGCTGCTCTTCTTCGTCACAATCGGTGTCGTCTATGGCAGGACTGCCGGCACAATAGAAAAGATGGATGACATCCCGAGATTCATGGCGGAAGCCATGAAAGATATGGCCGGCTATATCGTATTGATTTTTGCCGCTGCCCAGTTCATCGCATACTTCAACTGGAGCAACCTTGGTACGTGGCTTGCCGTAAACAGTGCAGAATTCTTTACAAGCATCGATATGACTGGGCTGCCACTGATACTCGGATTTTCAGTATTGGCAGCAATCCTCAACATGATCATCTTCAGTGGCTCTGCGCAGTGGGCACTGATGGCTCCGGTGTTCATACCGATGTTCATGCTGCTGGATTACCATCCCGCCTTTATCCAGGCGGCTTTCCGTATCGCCGATTCTTCGACGAACATCATTACACCGCTGAACCCATATATCATGCTGGTGCTTGCTGTTATGAAGGATTACGATAAGAAGTCCGGTCTCGGCACCCTCATTTCCCTGATGCTGCCATACAGCATTGCCTTCTTCGCCATCTGGCTCGTGCTGCTTACGATCTTCTTCGTATTCGGCATCCCATTCGGTCCGGGCATCCAGGTCAATCTGGGAAGCTAGCATATATATACGAACCCCCATCAGCTGCTGCAGCTGATGGGGGTTCCTTTTGCCCATGGATATGGCTCTATGTCTGGTTTGTCACCTGTTCGCCCTTCAGCGAAGTCTGCTTCACCTTGTCTGTTCTGAAGTTGAACACGATATTGAGGACGATTGCCGTCAGACTGCCGAGGACGATGCCGCTTTCGGTGATGACGGCGAGGCTTCCGGGTACGATGGCGAAAAGGTCCGGTACGGCTGTGACACCGAGCCCCATGCCGATGGAGATGGCGACGATCATCAGATTGTTCTGGTTATCGAAATCGACCCGTGACAGCATCTTGATGCCGTAGGAGATGACCATGCCGAACATGGCAAGCATGGCTCCCCCGAGTACGGGTGTCGGGATGGCCATTGTGACAGCACCAATCTTCGGTACAAGGCCAAGCAGGATCAGCATGACGCCTGCGATGTAGATGATCTGTCTGCTTTTCACACCGGACAGCTGCACGAGCCCCACATTCTGTGAATAGGTCGTGTACGGGAAGGCGTTGAACAGGCCGCCCAGGATGATGGCGAGCCCTTCGGCGCGGTAGCCGCGCTTCAGATCCCTGTCGTCGAGATCCTCTTCGCATATATCCCCGAGTGCGAAGTAGACACCGGTTGCTTCGACGAGGCTGACGACGGCAACGAGCATCATCGTCAGGATCGGAATAAGATTGAACTCCGGCATCCCGAAGAAGAAGAGCTGGGGCAGGTGGAACCATGAAGCATCCCTTACCGGGGCGAGGTCGACCATGCCGAAAAATGAACTGACCAGGGTCACGATGACGATGCCGCTCAGGATGGCAATGGATTTGAGGAATCCTCTACCGAACCTGAACAGTATCAGGATCACGGCCAGCGTACTGAACCCGAGTGCCAGATTGAGGCCGGAACCGTAGTCCGCGCTGCCCTGGCCGCCGGAAATGTCATGCATGGCCACGGGAACCAGTGTGATTCCGATGGTTGTGACCACTGTCCCCGTGACGACCGGCGGGAAGAACCGGATCATCTTGCTGAAGTACTTGCCGATGAGGAGGACGAACAGTCCTGTTACGAGGATGGCCCCATAGATCGACGGGATGCCATATGTATTGCCGATGGCGATCATCGGGCCGACGGCTGTAAACGTACAGCCGAGCACAACAGGCAGGCCGATGCCGGAGAACTTGTTTTTCCAAACCTGTAGTATGGTCGCAATCCCGCACATCATGATGTCGATGGCAATCAGGTAGGTCAGCTGGGCGGGTGTGAGACCAATCGCGCCCCCGACGATGAGTGGCACGACGACTGCGCCGGCGTACATTGCGAGTACATGCTGGAAACCGAGTGAGAGCTGCTTGGGCTTGGACATCTGCATTACGCTTTCACCTCCGACAGGAATTCGATTTCTCCATCTGACAGGGAAGAGATGCGCGCCAGGGACTCCACACGGTGTCCAGCACTGCGCAATTTTTCCCCGCCTGGCTGGAAGGACTTCTCGATGACGATCCCGATTCCGGCAGTGTCGGCGTCCGCCTGGCGGACGATGTCGACAAGTGCGTGTGCGGCTTCACCATTGGCCAGGAAATCGTCGATGATCAGTACGGAATCCTGGCTGGACAGGAACTTGTCGGCGACTGCGATGGTATTCGTCTCCTGTTTCGTATAGGAATGGACGTCTGCAGTAAGCAGACCCTCGCTCAGTGTCAGGGACTTCCGTTTTCTTGCGAATACGACCGGCACGCCGAATTCAAGACCTGCCATTACGGAAGGTGCGATGCCCGAGGATTCGAGCGTCAGTATCTTCGTTATCTTTTCAGATGCAAACCTTTCTTTGAATGCCTTGCCGATTTCCATCATCAGCACCGGGTCGATCTGATGGTTTAGAAAGTGATCGACTTTGAGCACCGTGTCTGAAAGTGCCACACCTTCATTTAAAATTTTCTCCTTGAGCAACTTCATGAATAACACCCCAAAATATTATTTTGAAACAAAAAACTCGAAGCACACATCAATGAGATGAGCAGCTTCGAGTCCGTCCACGAAAGTTACTCACTCATAGTCGGGACATTTACGGTACCCCGGTAGAAACTTGCAAGCCATATCCTTGCGATTATATGAGTGCTTCAATATTTAAGATGTTTACAATCATAACATAATAAACGAACCTTTCAAGCTGATTTTCAATTAAAGTTCATCTTTTGTGATAAAACTACAATAAAAAATCCCTCATGTTCGGTTTATGGGGCTATAGAGATAAAAAAAACGCCCCTTGATTCAGGAGCGCCCCCTGGTGCTATTCCAGGCGTAAATCGGTCAGGCATGTGGGATCATCCTCAAACGTGGAGAATGTCCCTTCAGTCGAAAGGCCGTCATGGGTAATGGTGATTTCATATTCCCTGTCACGCGGAAGCCAGAAATCGAGGAACCCGTTTTCAAGTGTCGTCATCGTTTCGTCGACATGGACATTGCCTGCTTCGTCAGTGATGCGGACATCCATCTCCTTTGAGGCAAGTTCACCTTCACAGCCGGTCAGGCTATGGAACTCACAAGGATGGGTATAGTTGATGAAGGGTGCAATGGAGACGAAGAATTCATCCTCCGGCAAGTCATGTCTTTCTTCCTGGTTTTCACCGATGATGAGCGCCGACCCAGTGATGGAAGCGGCTTCCGCTTCCTTATTGGCACTGTATTCGTCCACCAGCGCTTTGACGTCACCGGTCGTATCCTCTGATCCGCACCCGGCGAGCATGATGCTTAGAAGTATGAAAGGCAGCAGCAGTCTTTTCATGATTCCCTCCTGATTTTTTCTTTATTGTATCAGAAAATTTCGGCGGGTGACCCGAAACGGGACAATGTCATAAAACCTTCATCTTTTCGGTGGCTGCCATGCTTCTTTGACGCCTTCAATGATCCATACAAAAGTGTTCATCTGCATGAGCGAGACTGAGAAGCCGGCGTCATTGAACTGATGATATAGATCAGGAATCATTGGATAGTATTCCCGCTCCAGATCCGCTTTAAGACCATAAAAATGATTTCGGGCGGCTTCAGCGACCTTTTCTTCATAGAAGGCGTGGTCCATGAACATAGTATCTGCAAAAAGGACCTTTCCGCCGTCCTCCAGAAGGTCGAAATAGTGAGTGAGGACTTCCGCCTTTTCTTCGCGCTTCAGATGATGGAAGACATAGGAGCTGATGATGGTATCCACCTTGAACGGCGGTAATGGGAAATCCTGCATATCACCATCGATGATTTCGATATTTTCCGGGAGTTTGGCAGCTACCAGATAACGCATTTCTTCCGAAGGTTCGATGGGGTAGACCGTCCTGCCGGCGGCCAGAAGCTTCTTCGTCAGATTCCCTGTACCGATGCCGAATTCGATGACATGGCTGCCACTGCAGTCAGCGATCGTCTGGAGTATGCCATCATACCCTCTGAACACTTCCTTATACTGGTCGTCACTGCCGGTTGTAAAAGTATCGTAGTCCTTGGCCCAGCCAGTGAAAATGTCGAGGAATTCCCTGCCCATCGGCTATCCCTCCACACGTACGGAAACATGGGCGAGTGCCTGTTCCAGATCATCGATCAGGTCTTCCGCATCCTCAAGGCCGACGGAGAGGCGTACGAGTTCATCCTTGATGCCCGCTTTTTCCCGATCGGCCTTCGGGATGGAGCCATGGGTCATCACAGCAGGGATTTCAACGAGGCTTTCGACTGCCCCGAGACTTTCCGCCAGGGTGATGAGGCCGAGCTTCTCGACAAAGGCTGTGGCAGACAGGCCATCCTTCAGCTCAAAAGCGACCATGCCGCCAAAGCCGCCTGCCTGCCGTTTGGCGACTTCATGTCCCGGATGGCTCTGGAGGCCCGGGTAATACACTTTATCTACGGCATCATGATTCACGAGGTAGTCGACGACCGCATGGGCATTCTCTTCATGCGCATCCATACGGATGCCCAGTGTCTTGATGCCGCGCTGAAGGATCCAGCTGTCCTGCGGCCCGAGGATGCCGCCGATCGCATTCTGTAGATAGCCGATCTGCTCCGCAATCTCCAAGTCGTTCGTCGTGACCAGACCAGCTACGAGATCACTGTGGCCACCCAGATATTTGGATGCACTGTGGAGGACGATGTCGGCACCGAGTTCAAGCGGACGCTGGTGATAGGGGGTAGCGAATGTATTATCGACGATGGTCAGGAGGGAGTGTTCCCTGGCGAATTCAGCGACTGCCCCGATATCCGTAATCTTGAGCAGCGGATTTGTCGGCGATTCCAGGAAAATCGCCTTTGTTTCCGGAATTATGGCCGGGCCGATTTCATCCGGATTGCTTGTATCCACTACGGTGAAAGTCAGTCCAAGACGCTTCAGTACCGAATTGATCAGACGGTATGTACCGCCGTATACATCATCACCGACGATGATATGGTCACCCTGTGAGAAGAGGGAGAAGATTGTATGTGTGCCTGCAGAGCCGGAAGCGAAGGCGAATCCTTTCACGCCACCTTCGATGTCCTTGATCAGCTCCTCGACTGCGAGCCGTGTCGGGTTTCCGCTGCGGGAATATTCAAAGCCTTTGTCGACGCCCACCTTATCCTGCTTGTATGTGGATGTCTGATAGATCGGAACGCTGACTGCGCCCGTCGCTTCGTCCCTGCTGATACCGCCATGGATAAATGCTGTTTTTGCTTTCATATTTTCTGATTCTCCTTCTGATATATATTTTTGCTCAAATAGCGTTCGCTGCTGTCAGGAAAAATGGTGACGATTGTGCTTCCGGGCGGCAATATTGCGGCCTCTTCGATGCAGGCAGCAAACGCTGCGCCGCTGGAACTGCCCACCAGAAGGCCGGATTTCTTCGCCAGTTCATCTACATAGTGGAATGCCTTCCCATCCGAAATGGTATAGACCGAATCGAACTGGCCCGCGTTCATGAAGGCGGGCATGGCGTCCATGCCGATGCCTTCCGTTTCATGGTCATGCGCCGGACCGCCGCCAAGGACGGATCCTTCCGGTTCCACGACAGCCGTGCGGATCCGGTCATCCTGTTCCTTCAGGTAGGCGGAAGTTCCGATGAAGGTGCCGCCGCTGCCGGCCCCAGCGACAAATGATGCAATCCTGCCACCCTCAAGATCCTGTATGATTTCAGGTCCCATTGTTTCGTAGTAGGTCGAGGGATTGATTGGATTTTCAAACTGCAGGGGGACATAGCTGTTCGGAATCCTCCGCTGCAGTGCCCGGGCTTCTTCGATGGCCCCCTTCATTCCATCTCCGGTAGGCGTATGAACAATTTTTCCGCCCAACGCTTCGATCAGCACCTGTTTTTCGATGCTGAACTTTTCGGGAATGGTGAAGATGGTCTGTAGACCAAACTTCTTTGCAGCAAGCACAAGCCCGATGCCCGTGTTTCCGGCAGTGGGTTCGATGATGGTCGTCGCTTCATCGATCAGCCCCCTTTCAAAAGCATCCTCCAGTAATCTGATGCCCAGGCGGTCCTTCACACTCCCTCCGGGGTTCCACATTTCCAGCTTTGCAAGTATCCGGCTGCCGTGGGGAACGGGTATGCCTTCCACTTCGACAAGCGGTGTGCTTCCGACGAGATCCGTCATTTTTCTGATTGCCATTCTCTTTCTCCTTTCCAAATCAGGGTACAAAAAAAGGCATGCACGAGTAGAAGCTACTCATGCATACCTTGAGGTCATCATTTGCATTTACCTATACAGTCCCCGAAAGGGATGCAATATTACGCATATTCAGACATCTCTGCAGAATATATGGGAATGCACCGCTTTCAATAAAAAATCACTGTAGAAGGAGGGAATTGCGCAAACGAACCTTGTGTATGGCATGAGTATTTGTACAACAGCACGCCAGACAGCAACAGTTCATTCTACGCATATGATTCTCTCCCTTCTTTGTCAGATAATTTCTTATTAGGGCCATCTTATATAACCCAGAATCTTCTGTCAATGCTTTTTGGCAAATTTCCTACTATTTCACTTGGAATTGTGATGTATAGCGGTTTCGTTCATCTATCTTTCGTACTGGTAAGCCTCAAGCAGGGTGACGACGATATCGAGGATGGGCGTACGGATCTGCCCTTTTTGCTGCTGGAGATATTTCTGGATGAACGTGTATTCCGTCGGCACACCTGACATGACGTCGTAGTACATGCTTGTGCCCATCTCCCGGTTGTAGTCCTGGTACACCGAGAGCGCCTTGTCGACGAACGCGCGATCGATGATTTCCTCGTCCTGGTTGATGATGCTGAGGCCTTCCTCAAGGAGACCGCGCGTCAGCGCAGTGACGGCCTCCAGATCGTATATCTTTGCGGTGTTCCCGGACAGGGCGGTGAGGGAGTTGATGCCGAGGTTGATCAGCAGCTTCTCATAGCGGATGCGCCGGAATTCATCGGTCTTCCCGATTTCGAGTTCGACGCCGGTGGTATCTTCAAGGTCCGTGATGAGGCGGTCGATATACGCATAGGTCCTGTCCGCGATGAGCAGGCGTGCATCCTGGAAGTGCTCGATCCGGTCCTCATGCTTCTGGCCGCTGATATAGACGACTGCGGGCACCGGTGCATCAAAATATTCGTCGAATCCCATGCCATTTTCACAAAGGATGACTTCAGTATCCCGGTGGGCCATTGCAGGGATGATTCCGCTTATGGACTTGAGCGCTGTGGCTTTCGTGGCGATGAAGATGATGTCGAAGGCGTCCCCTTCATATGCTGAGATGTCCTCGATGGTGTAGGGGTAATGCCGGCGTTCACCGTCTTCCTGTATGGTGAAGCCTTCCTTTCGTGATCTGCCAAAGAGTGTAATATCATGCGGCAGCATTTTCATTTCACGTGCAATGACACTGCCGACGGCGCCGATGCCGATGACTGCAATTTTCATTTATTTCCCTCCTGGTTGGATGTAGCACTTTTAAATAATATGGTAAACTAATTATAATATATTACTTTCGAATGGAAAGGGGCAGCATCATGAAAGCTACAAGTGATTGGAAACGGATGAAAATGGAGGGGGAGCGGATCACGATGGTCACAGCCTACGACTATCCGAGTGCGAAGCAGAGTGAAGCGGCCGGACTGGACACCCTGCTCGTCGGCGACTCGCTCGGGATGACAGTCCTCGGCTACGACAGTACGGTGCAGGTGACGATGGATGATATGATCCATCATGCGAAGGCGGTCAGACGCGGAGCACCGGATACATACGTCGTTGTGGATATGCCATTCGGATCCTATCATGGAAATGATGACGACAGCGTCGGCAATGTCCTGAAACTCTATCAGCAGACAGGCGCCAATGCCGTCAAATTGGAGGGCGTGGAATGCGTCGATGTCATCCGCCGTTCCGTAGCCGCGGGTGTACCGATCGTCGCCCACCTCGGCCTTACGCCACAGTCGGTCGGTGTGACCGGCTTCAGGATGCAGGCCGGCACACAGGAAGCGGCGATGCAGCTGATCGAGGACACCAAGGCGGTCGAAGCGGCCGGTGCATGCATGGTGGTTCTCGAGGCCATCCCTTCCGACCTCGCCGGCAAAATCACCCGGACCCTCTCCATTCCGACGATCGGCATCGGTGCGGGGGCGGATGTGGACGGCCAGGTGCTCGTATACCATGATCTCCTGCAGTATGGAACCGACCGGCTGCCGAAATTCGTCAAACCGTATGCGGATTTCAATACGGCCGGAGTGGAGGGACTCAGGGCATACGCCGAAGCGGTCAAGGCCGCCCGCTTCCCGGATGAGGATACAACTTACAAGAGAAAGGTTTTTGAGGAATGATGAAGACAGCAGGTACAATAGAGGAAGTCCGCAATATACTGGAGGAACATCGCGGGGACAGCATCGCACTGGTGCCGACGATGGGCGCCCTCCACGAAGGGCATATGGCACTCGTCGATACAGCCAGAAGAAAAGGGGACATCGTCGCAGTCAGCATATTCGTCAACCCGCTGCAGTTCGGCCCGGATGAGGACCTCGACAGCTATCCGCGGAATCTCGAACGGGACCTTGAAATCTGCCGGGCGCACGGGGTGGATGTCGTCTTCCATCCGTCAGAGGATGAGATGTACCCGAAGGCACCGGAGCTTGAACTCCGCCTCCGGACGATGGCTTCCATTCTTGATGGGGTCAGAAGGCCGGGCCATTTCGAAGGTGTGGTGACGGTGGTGAACAAGCTGTTCAACATCGTCCGGCCGGATTTCGCCGTGTTCGGTGAAAAGGACCGCCAGCAGCTGATGATTATCCAGAGGATGGTGGAGGACTTCAATCATGATATCGAAGTCGTGGGGGTGTCGACCGAACGGGAATCCGACGGACTGGCCAAAAGCAGCAGGAATGTCAACCTGTCCGATACGGAACGCGCCGAGGCGCCGGCGATCAACCAGGCGCTTGAGATGGGCCGCGGACTGATACAGGAGGGCGTTTCCGATGCCGGAGAAGTCAAGGAGCGTATCGAAGCCCATGTCACGGACCATACTTCGGGCACAATAGACGACCTTCAGATATTCACACATCCCGATTTAAATCCTGTTCAAAACATTGATGGTGATGTTATAATATTCATTGCTGTTAAGTTCGCAAGAACACGGTTAATAGATAATATGATGGTGATAAAAAATGATCAGAACAATGATGAACGGTAAAATACATCGGGCGGTCGTTACAGAGGCCAACCTGAACTATGTGGGCAGCATTACAATCGACCCGGTACTGCTTGAAGCGGCGAACATACTGCCGAATGAACGGGTGCAGATCGTCAATAACAACAATGGAGAACGCCTTGAGACATATGTCATCGAAGGGGAGAGGGGTTCCCGCGAAATCTGCCTGAATGGTGCCGCCGCGAGAAAGGTGCAGGTCGGTGATGTCGTCATCATAATCAGCTATGTCCAGCTGGATGACAGCGAGTTGGATGGTTTCGAGCCGAATGTAGTAATCGTCGATCAGGACAACAATATCGTCGACCCCGAGTACATCGAAAAAAGACAAACCGAATACACACATCAATGAGTAATTAGACATCCGTTTAATTACTTTTTTTAAACTTTTGTAAAAGGAGGTGCAGCCATGTTCGGCAAACTGTTCTTCATCATTTTCGTCTATATCGTATCCACCATCCTCGCCCCGGCCGTGCAGTCCTATGATTTTAAGGAAGGCCTGAACGGGGAATACGCGACGGAATGGCTGGAAGCAAACGTATATCCGGCATATGACATGAGCGGCATACACGAAGTCAATAGTGCGCAGACGCAGGACGTTGAAGTGACCATGGAAAGTGAATATGACATCCAGGGTCAGGAAGTACTCGGAAGTGAGTATGCAGGGGATTTTGTCATCGAAGAGGACTATGGAAGATTCAGGATGGTGCTTGTCAATGAAGGGCAGGTGACAGGTGCCTATACGAACAGTGATGATGTATCAATCGACAACATAAACATTGAAGGCATGGACCGTGAGAGTGTCAGGAAGGTGTACGGGGAACCGGAGGACTCCATCAAAAAGGGATGGAAGCGGCTCAGGGTCGACAGCAATGAATATGCAGTATACGATCTGAAGGATAGATATGTCTATTTCTTCTATGATCTTCACGAAGAAGACAAGGTCAATGGGGCGCTCGTGGTGATGAAGGAGGAAGTCGAGGCGGGCGAGGCACTATACAACCATCCGCCGGCAGAGGACAATTCAAGGATGAACCATCTTCTGGTCAATGCCACCCGCTTCGAATATGATGTGGAGCCCCTCGAGACGTATGACAGGGCAGGCGTGGCGGCACAGGGCCACAGCGAGGATATGGCGGAACGCAACTACTTCGACCATGATTCGCCGGACGGGGAAACATTGAAGGACCGGGTCGAGGAGGCAGGGGTGCAGTACCGCATGGCCGGAGAGAACATCGCCATGGGACACACATCCCCGATATTCTCCCACCACAGCCTGATGAACTCCATCGACCACCGTGTGAATACGCTGAAGCCGGCATTCACCCATCTCGGTACGGGAACCGCCTATAATGATGAAAATGTGCCATATTATACAGAAAATTATATACAAAAGTAGATGGAATATTTGCCTTATGGTATAATATTATACAAATCAATGTGTTTGGAATCGTTTCTAAGGGGAATTTAAAAGTGAACGTCACGAATGCATTTTTTGACGATTATAACTTTTCCTACAGGCCCATCCTGATAGAATTGTAGAACGAGGGGATGCAGTTGATCAGTAAAACACAGGAAAATGAAACCAAAGATGCTAAAGATATTTTGGAACAAGTGAAAATAATACTTGGCAGATAGTCGAATGAACCAGTCTAGCGTATGACAGGATGGCATGGGAAAAGCGATAATAAAAAGGGCGCATACCAAAATGGTATGCGCCCTTTAAATATGCCCGAACCTGGTCAGAAGGACCTGAACAGTCCGACAACCTTGCCGAGGACGGTCACACTATCCAGAATGATCGGTTCCATGGAAGAGTTTTCAGGCTGCAGCCTGTAGTAGCCATTTTCCTTGTAGAAGCGCTTGACCGTCGCTTCATCCTCTTCCGTCATTGCAACGATGATATCCCCATTGTGTGCGATATTCTGCTTCCGTACGATGACCCGGTCCCCGTCGTGTATGCCGGTTTCAATCATGCTGTCACCGACGACATTCAGCAGGAAGATTTCACTGTTATGGTTTGCCGTGAAATGTTCGGGAAGCGGGAAATATTCATCGATGTTCTCGACTGCTGTGATCGGAAGGCCGGCAGTGACCTTACCAAGTACCGGAACATGGATGACGGCACCATGCTGCTCGTTTTCCTCCGTAATGATCTCAATTGCACGCGGCTTCGTCGGATCCCGCTTTATGAATCCCTTCTCCTGCAGCTTCGCAAGGTGTCCGTGGACGGTCGAACTGGACTGGAGGCCGACCGCGTTGCCTATCTCCCTTACACTTGGCGGATAGCCCTTTTCGTGAACGGTAGTCTTTATAAACTGATATATCTGCTTCTGTCTATCTGTTAGCGGCTTCATATATATACCTCCGGCTTATTATTGATTCAATTTTACCATATATATGGATGTGTTACAAACGTTTGTTCGTAATCCTGTTGACCCGGAACAGATGTTCTGTTACCATATTGGTACAAACACATGTTCTGGAGGGGAATACCATGACATTGAAGGAATTCAAACTATTGAGCGCCATTTTTGCATTTGCCCTGGCGGCCGGTCTTATATTCATGTTCGACTCCCATAATACAGAGAACGCCTATTCCGATATCGTTTATATAGATGAGTATGAAGTAGTGACAGAAGCGGATATTCTGGAACCTTCAGAGGAAACGCACGTTCCGGACGAACAGTATGCCGAACGGACACATATGGACCAGCTGATGGAAATGATCGGTTTTATAAAGTGATTATAGTGATTATCAAGTATGGGAATGGTCTCATACTTTTTTTTGTGTTAAATTATAGGTGAGTGGACAGGAGGTTTCGCAATGCTTGAAAAGGAAAAACTGCAACGAATCAATGCACTGGCTGCCAAAAAGAAGGCGGGCAGCATCAAAAAGGAAGAGCTTGAAGAACTGAAGGGGCTGCGGGAAGAGTACCTTGAAAACTTTCGATCCTCCTTCAGAAAACAGGTGGAGCACACCAGGGTGGTCGATCCAAAAGGCAATGATGTGACACCTGAAAAACTTAAACGCATTCAACAGGATAAAAATATCAGAGAATAAAGGAGCATGAATATGACATTCGACAAAACGGATCAGCTAGCAATCAATACAATCAGAACCCTTTCAATCGATGCAGTTGAAAAAGCCAATTCCGGACACCCGGGATTGCCGATGGGGGCAGCACCTATGGCGTATACGCTCTGGAGCCGTCATCTGAACTTCAACCCAAATTCCATGGCGTGGTTCAACCGCGACCGCTTCGTACTCAGTGCCGGACACGGTTCCATGCTCGTCTACAGCCTGCTTCATCTGAGTGGCGCGCTTGAAATGGAGGAACTGAAGAATTTCAGACAGTATGAATCGAAGACGCCCGGACATCCCGAGTTCAAGCATACTGAAGGCGTGGAGATCACGACCGGTCCCCTTGGACAGGGCTTTGCGATGAGCGTCGGCATGGCCATGGCTGAAAAGCATCTGGCTGCACGCTTCAACCGCAACAATTACAATGTTGTGGACCACTATACGTATGTCGTGGCAAGTGATGGCGATCTGATGGAAGGCGTTTCCCATGAGGCATCGTCCCTCGCCGGGCACCTGGCTCTCGACAAGCTTATCGTGCTGTATGATTCCAACGATATTTCACTTGATGGGGACCTGGACAAAAGTTTTTCAGAGGACATCAAGAAGCGCTTTGAAGGCTACAACTGGCACTATATAAAAGTGGCCGATGGCAATGATGTGGAAGCAATCGACAAGGCGATAGAGGAGGCGAAGTCCTCCGATAAGCCGACGATGATCGAAGTGAAGACGATCATCGGATATGGCGCTCCGAACAAGCAGGGCAAAAGTGCTTCCCACGGCGCGCCGCTTGGTGAAGAGGAACGCAAGGCAGCCTTCGAATACTATGGTTTTGATCCGGATGAGACGTTCAAAGTGGATGACGCCGTCTATGACCGCTTCAGTGAAACGATGAAGCAGAGAAGCAATGGCAGGGAAGCGGCATGGAATAAGATGCTCGAGGACTACAGGAATGAATATCCTGAACTCTACAGCGCACTCGATGATGCGATCAACCATCGTCTGAAGGAAGACTACGACAAGGATCTGCCGTTCTACGAAGCGGGCGACTCCAAGGCGACAAGGGCGACTTCAAGCGAAATGATCCAGGCGCTGTCCGGAACCGTTCCGACCCTCTTCGGCGGCGCTGCCGACCTCGCAAGCAGCAACAAGACGAACGTCAAGGATGAAGAGGACTTCGGTGCAGGAAACTATGACGGCCGCAATATCTGGTTTGGTGTCAGGGAATTCGGCATGGCCGCAGCCCTGAACGGCATGGCAGCGCATGGCGGCATCTACCCTTATGGCGGTACATTCTTCGTCTTCAGCGACTACATGAAGCCGGCCATCCGACTCAGTGCGCTGATGAAGCTGCCGGTGACATACGTGCTGACACACGACTCCATCGCAGTCGGGGAAGACGGTCCGACGCACGAGCCGGTCGAACAGCTTGCCGGACTCAGGGCGATTCCGAACTTGAACACGATCCGTCCGGGGGATGGTAATGAAGTCCGTGCCGCATGGAAAGTGGCGATGGAAGCAGAAGATGCACCAACAGCCCTCGTACTGACCCGTCAGAATGTCGAAACGATCGACGTCCCTTATGAAACGGTTGAAGCGGGTGTCAGAAAAGGTGGTTACCTTGCATTCGACAAAGGTGATGATGCGATCCTGTTCGCTTCAGGCAGTGAAGTGCCATTGGCAGTGAATGCAGCGAAGCAGCTGGATGCGCAGGGTGTCAGAGTGAAAGTCGCCTCCATCCCGAACATGCAGAATTTCCTCAAACAGGATGCAGAATATATCGAAAGCGTGCTCAATACACACATTGAAAACAGGACGGCAATTGAAATGGCCGCAAGCCTTGGCTGGCACCGTTTCATCGGCATGAACGGCAAGCTTCATACGATCGACACTTATGGTGCCAGTGCACCGGGAGACGTCGTCATCGAGAAGTACGGCTTTACTGTCGAACGCATCCTGCAGACAGTGATGGATAAATAATCTGTTGAAAAACACCTGCTTTTGATGTAAACTTTATTATGGTCTACGAAGAAAGAGGTGAGCAGTTTGGATACTTGGATATGGATACTGATTGTTATAGTTGCACTCATCGGTGGCGTTGCGCTTGGATTCTTCCTCGCAAGAAAGTACATGATGGACTATCTTGAGAAGAACCCGCCGATCAATGAAGACATGCTCAGGATGATGATGATGCAGATGGGACAGAAACCTTCCCAGAAGAAAATCAATCAGATGATGACAATGATGAATCGCAATACGGATTCAAAATCAGCAAAAGATCGTATGAAAGCTTCAAAAAAATAAAGATGAACCCTTCCGCCTGAGCGGGAGGGTTTATTTTTGTAGAATTTCAACTTTCACTTTTTTGTTTAGAAACTTAAAACTTTTTTGAATATTCATTGTATAGGCATAAGTATTCATATATAATTGAGTTATTCAAACGAAGGAGGAAAATTGATGAACAAACGGTATTTTATGCTATTTTTTGTGATTGTACTCACTCTGGCACTCGCTGCCTGCACGGATGATTCCGATGTGGAAGAGGGCGCGGATGACAGTGCAGGGGGAGGCGATGGCGGTACGGGTGACCTGACCATCGCGATGATGGATGATGCGGTGACCCTGGATCCGCACGGCAGTAATGATTCCGCTTCTGCACAGGTCAGAAGGAACATTTATGAGACGCTTGTATTCCAGGAAGTGGACATGGCACTCGCGCCGGGGCTTGCCGAGGAATGGGAAGCGACCGAAGACGATGTATGGAACTTCACATTGAGGGAGGGGACGACTTTCCATAATGGTTCCGAGTTCACTGCCGAAGATGTCAAGGCGACGCTGGATCGTGTAAGGGATACGGCGGTTGCATCCCAGGTTGCTTTCCTGTTCGAGATGATTTCCGAGGTGGAGGTTGTAGGGGACTATGAAGTGAACCTGCATACCGAATATCCTTTTGCACCGCTGCCGAGCCACCTGGCACATAATACAGCCGGAATCATGAGCAAGGAGCTCATCGACCAGGACTATCAGGCTGCGCTTGATGAAGCGGGTGTGGATATGACTGCAGATGAATACTACGAAATCCGTGAAGAAGGCGGGTCCGAGTATGACGATGTGGCCGACCAGATCTCCGAGCATATCGGCTCGGTCATCGGTTCCGAAGCGGATGGAACGAACCACCTGATGTTCCAGTCCCGTGCAGCAGGGGAAGAGACTGTACTTGAGAAGTTCGATGACTTCCAGGGCGGCGAACGCAACTTCGAAACGGTGACATTCCGTGTCATCCCTGAAAATGGCGCGCGTATGGCGGAACTTGAAACAGGCGGCATCCAGATTGCTGGAGATGTCGATTCCTCAAGTGCAGTACGCGTGGAAGAAGGGGAAGAGACAGAGCTTGTAGAGCAGGAATCCGTAAGGATGTCCTACCTCGGTTTCAATACTCAAAAGGAACCGTTCGATGATGTCAGGGTCAGACAGGCGATTTCATATGCGATCGACAGGGATGAAATCATCTCCGGCGTATATGATGATATGGGCATCAAGGCCGATGGCCCGCTGGCACCAGATGTATGGGGCCATGATGAAAACCTCGAGGGCATAGAGTATGATATGGAAAGAGCACAGGAACTGCTGGCAGAAACGGATGTTGCGGACGGTTTCGAGACTACGATCTGGGTGGATGAAGATCCGCAGATCATCGATACGGCCGTGTACATCCAGGAAAGGCTTTCCGAATTGAACATTGATGTCCAGGTCGAGCAGTTCGAGTGGGGTACGTATCTCGATCGTACAGCACAGGGAGATCATGAGATGTTCATCCTCGGTTGGACGACGGTGACAGCGGATGCGGATTATGGCCTTTATGCGCTATTCCATTCAAATAGCCATGGTGAAACAGGCAACCGTTCATTCTATACGAATGAAGAAGTCGACAGTCTGCTCGATGAAGGGCGTACAGAACCTGACGAAGAGGCACGGTTCGAAGCATATAGCCAGGCACAGGAAATTCTAATCGAAGAAGCACCGGCGGCCTACCTGTTCCATACCAACTTTGCGATGGGTGTGAACTCATCACAGGTGAGTGGTGCAGACCTGGATCCAGTCGGCAACATCAGGATTGAAAATATCACATTTGAATAATTGCTTCATATTTCCAAACGAAATCCCCGTCTGATAAATGATCAGACGGGGGTTTTTATGCTGCATCATACTTTTTCAACGACATAGGCCTTCTTTTCCCTGAAGTGTTTTTCGCCATCTTCGGAAGAATGTTCGAAGAAGCCTTCGGACTCGTGGAGCACCCTGAACTCGCGTTCAGGATCTGAGAACAGCTGGTTGTCATTTGTAGACAATATCACTGCATCGGTCGTTGTGATAAAACTGTCGATTTCGTTCGCTTTGTAATGCTCTCCGGGTTTCAGAGTGTTCAGGCCTGGCTTGGACATAAATCACCCTCCTGAATATTATATTCCAATATAATTTTTCCCATTGATCTCTAATTTAAACCTGTACATCACTGGACAATTAAGGAATGAAAAAGTGAAGATCCTGCAATGTTGATTATTTCATATTTCGAAACATATGGTAGAATTTAGATGTATATGACAGCAAGGAGGATCGAGATGAAAGTATTCAGGAAATTGGGATGGTTTTTCAGCCGGGAATGGCGGAGCTATACTGTCGGGGTCATCATGCTGATTCTTGTGGCATTGATGGAACTCGTTCCACCGCAGGTGATCGGCTGGGTGATTGATGGCATCACCCAGGAGACGCTGACGGGGAACCGGCTGCTGCAGTTCATTCTGCTGCTTGTTGCCGTCGCCGTATTGACATACATAGTCAGGTATTTCTGGCGCATCATGATTTTTGGGGCGAGCTACCGCCTTGGGAGGATTCTCAGGTCCCGTCTCTACCGGAAATATTCCGAGATGAGTCCGGCGTTCTACCAGAAGCGCCGAACGGGCGACTTGATGGCCCATGCGACGAATGACATACAGGCGGTCCAGGCTACGGCCGGGGCAGGGATACTCACCATTGCAGACTCCCTCATCACAGGGGGTGCGGTGCTGATCACGATGGCGATTACGATCAGTCCGACACTGACGCTCATCGCCATGATTCCACTGCCGCTCATGGTCATCCTGACGAGCTATTATGGCACATTGATGAACCGCGGTTTCAAGAAGGCTCAAGCGGCCTTCAGCATGCTGAATGACAAGACGCAGGAGAGCATATCGGGCATCAAGGTGACGAAGACATTCGGCTACGAGGGAAGCGACCAGGCGGATTTCCGCAAGCTGAGTGATGATGTGGTCGAGAAGAACCTGAAGGTTTCGAAAGTCGATGCACTGTTCGACCCGACGATCATGATGGTCATCGGCATCAGCTACTTCCTGTCCATCTTCTTCGGTGCGCGCATGGTGCTGGACGGCACAATCACCATCGGTGAGCTTGTGACCTTCACTACCTACCTCGGCATGATGGTGTGGCCGCTTCTCGCGCTCGGATGGTTCTTCAACCTGGTCCAGCGGGGGAGCGCCTCATATGACCGCATTCAGGATATCATGGATACAACGAACCAGATCGGCGCAGACTATCGCATCGAAGATCAGCCGGACGGGGATATCGACTTCAATATCGGCGCGTTCAACTTCCCGGGCGATGAATCGGATGGACTGAGGGATATCCGTTTCACCATCCGGAAAGGGTCGACGGTCGGCATTGTCGGACGCACCGGTTCGGGGAAAAGCGCCCTGATCCGTCTGCTGCTCCGGGAATTCGATACGGTCAATCCGGAGGATATCCGGTACGGGCGCCATGCCCTCCGTGACTACAGTATCCGGAACCTCAGAAGCCAATTCGGGTATGTGCCGCAGGATCATTTCCTGTTCTCGACGACGATACGGAACAACATCGCCTTCAGCAATCCTGACCTGCAGGATGAAGAGATCTTCCATGCAGCGAGGCTCAGCTACATCCATGAGGACATCAGCGGCTTCCCGGACGGCTACGAAACCGTTGTAGGGGAGCGGGGCGTATCGCTCTCAGGCGGACAGAAGCAGCGGATTTCCATCGCCCGTGCACTCATCATGGACCCTGAAGTGCTGATCCTGGACGACTCCCTGTCGGCGGTGGATGCCGAGACGGAAGAGCAGATCCTTGCCAATATCCAGTCGAATCGGACCGGCAAGACGAACATCATCACCGCCCACCGGATGAGTGCGGTCAGCCACGCCGATCTGATCATCGTCATGGACAGCGGCACAATCATCGAACATGGTGATCATTATGAACTGATGAAGCAGAGGGGCTGGTACCATGATACGTATAATGCCCAGGCACTCCGCGAAGCACTCGAGAGCTCGCTGGATGACCTTGTTCAAAGGGAGGATGGTTAGATGCAAGACAATCAGTTCAATCTCTCCTTCAATGACCAGAAGAATGTACTTTTCAGGCTGATGAAGTATACGCTGCCCTTCAAGGGGACACTGACACTCGGCTTCATCATGCTGATCCTCTCCACCATCACCGGTGTTGCCACACCGTACCTGGTGATGGTCTTCATCGATGACTACCTCACACCGGGCGTCTTCCCGGAAGGGGACATGATGTGGCTTGTCACGATCTTCGTTGTGGTGCAGCTGGTCGGGGCGGCGACCACCTATATGCAGATCTATCTGTTCCAGTATCTGGCATTCAAAGTCATCCAGCAGCTCCGGATAGATGCATTCGACAAGATAGGCAGGCTCGGCATGCGGTATTTTGACAAGGTGCCCGGTGGCAGTGTCGTATCAAGGATCACCAATGATACCGAAGCGATCGTCGAGATGTTCATCGGTGTGCTGGCCACTTTCCTTATGGCCTTCTTCATGGTCATATCGAGTTTCGTCATGATGTTTATCCTGGATGTCAGGCTTGCTCTCCTGGCACTCCTGTTCATGCCTGTGATCATATTCATACTCGCGGTCTACAGGAAATACTCCGCCAACTTCTTCTCCCATGCACGCCAGCTGCTCAGTGATTTGAACGCCAAGCTCGCCGAGTCGATCGAAGGCATGAAGATCATCCAGGTGTTCAATCAGGAAGACCGCCTTGGCAGGGAGTTCAATGAAATAAACGAAATGCACTACAAGTACAACATGAGGAACGTGAGGCTCGATGGGCTGCTTCTCCGGCCGGCCATCAGTATGATCTATGTACTGGCCATTGCGCTCATCCTCGGCTATTTTGGGCTGCTCAGCTTCAGCTCGACGGTGACCGCCGGTGTCATCTTCGCCTTCATCCAGTATATGGAGCGGTTTTTCGAACCGATCAACCAGGTCAGCCAGAATCTGAACATATTCCAGCAGGCGCTCGTTGCGGCGAGCCGTGTGTTTGCATTGATGGACGATGGGCGGATCGAACCGCACCAGCCGGAGGACTCCGGCTACCGGATTACCGATGGCCACATCGAATTCAGGAATGTCACTTTCAGCTATGACGGCAGGACGGATGTGCTGAAGGATATTTCATTCACGGCCCGGCCGGGCGAAACGGTTGCACTGGTCGGCCATACGGGTTCCGGCAAAAGCTCGATCATCAACCTCTTCATGCGGTTCTACGAGTTTTCCGAAGGGGAGATTCTGGTCGACGGACACTCCATAAAGGACATTCCAAAGCGTGAGCTGAAAGGGAAGGTGGGGCTCGTGCTCCAGGATCCCTTCATCTTCTATGGCACGGTGGAATCGAACATCAGGCTCTACCATCCGGAAATGACTTTCCAGCAGGTCGAAGTGGCAGCGGAGTTCGTCTATGCGGACAAGTTCATCAACAGGCTGCCGGACGGGTACCAGCACCGGGTGATCGAAAAGGGCGGAGCCTTCTCGAGCGGCGAACGGCAGCTGCTGGCCTTTGCACGCACCATGGCCATGGATCCGAAAATACTGATCCTTGATGAGGCGACGGCCAACATCGACTCCGAGACCGAGGAGCAGATCCAACAGTCGCTCGAACGGATGCGCAGGGGCAGGACCACACTGGCGATCGCCCACCGTCTGTCGACCATCCAGGATGCAGACCAGATCCTCGTGCTGAACCAGGGTGAAATCGTGGAACGCGGCAACCATGATGCCCTGATCCGGTATGGCGGCATCTACCATAAAATGTACCAGCTGCAGAACGGCCAGCATCAATTGTCATAGAAAGTTCTAAAATGTGGACCCAAAAACTACTTCTACCTCCATCATGTCTGTTAAAATGACATCTGAATGGAGGTATTTCTATGGGTAGCGAAGTGACTTTTCTCCTCGCATTCGGGGCCGGCGTACTGAGTTTCGTCTCACCGTGCGTACTTCCGGTCTTCCCCGCGTTCATCTCCTATATAACAGGGATGAGCTATAATGAAGTCGAGAGCCAGAAATTCAATTTCCGGGCGATCCTTCATACAGTTTTCTTTCTTATCGGATTCAGTCTTATATATATCGCACTCGGGTTCGGCACAGCGTTCTTTGGCGGCCTGCTCATAGAATATTCCGACCTGATCCGCCAGCTCGGCGCCATACTCATCGTCGTATTCGGACTCATCGTCACAGGCGTCCTGAACTTCGACTTCCTCATGAAGGACAGGAAGATCCACTTCAAGAACAGGCCTTCCGGCTTCATCGGCTCGATCCTGATCGGCATGGCCTTCGGAGCCGGATGGACACCATGCAACGGTCCGATCATCGGTGCCATATTCGCCATGAGTGCCTCGGAACCGAACGATGCACTGATGCTGATGGTGGTGTACTGCCTCGGATTTGCAGTGCCGTTCTTCACATTGAGCTTCTTCGTATCCAGGACGCGCTGGATGCTGAAATACTCCAACCGCATCATGAAAATCGGCGGCATCATCATGGTGCTGATGGGTGTGCTCCTGTATTTTGATGGCCTGACACAAATCATCATATGGCTACAGCCGTTCTTCGGCGACTTCCAGGGGTTCTGACAATGAATATTGAAAGCATACTCTTTGTTGCCGCATCCATCATGGCCGTAGTCATGGGCATCGCTGCAGTCTTCGTCAGGCAGAAGGCTGCAAAGCGGCCCCTGACGATGGCAAAGGTCGTCATTCCGCCGGTCATGATGTCTACAGGGGCGCTGATGTACGTATTCCCGTACTTCAGGCTGACGCCGTTTGAAATCATGGAAGCGACGGTCATGGGACTGCTGTTCTCCATCGTGCTCGTCATGACGACCCGATACGAGGAGAAGGGCGGGGCGCTGTATGTCAAGCAGTCCAGGATGTTCCCAGTCATACTGGTCGTTCTGCTGGTACTCAGAATCATACTGAAGACAGTACTGTCCATGAGCATTTCACCCGGGGAAATCGGAGGGATGTTCTTCCTCCTCGCATTTGTCATGATCGTCATCTGGAGACTGTCGATGTTCATCCATCTGCAGGCATTCAAAAAGCAGCAGATCAATGAAGTGAGTCCAAGAAGCTAGACTTTTTGGACTCGCCATTCATTTTGATCTGCTGCTTATTTTTTCCGTCTGTTCGAATATGGAGAATTTCTGCTTTTCATCATCGGCATACTGGAAGAGATCCTCATAGGGGGTGTAGTCGATATCCATCTCGTTCAGCTTCTTCTTCATGAACTTATGATCCCGCTTCGGCGTCGCGATGATATAGCCCTTCATGATATGGTCGAGTGTAATATTATCCGCCTTTTCATCGAGTGCAATCTTCGATATCCGTCCGGCGATCCGTTCCTTCGCCACATCCCTGAACAGTTCGGGGACGGGGCCGACCAGCTCGTTCAGAAGGTGCCGCGCTTCATTATTCCACAGGGGCAGTGCTCTATCTATATAATGTTCCTGCCAGTCGAGTTCACTATATCCGTCTTCCTTCGGCATCCGCTTCAGAAACTTCCTGAACATGAAATATCCGCCGATGGTCATCGCTCCCAGCATGACGAATGTCCACAAAGCAATGCCCCACATAAATACATCGTTCATTCCCTCACCTCCCCGTCATTATAGGAAATTAAAGCCGAATTGTCCATTGAATCATTTGTGACGATATATAGGGTGAAGGAGGTGAGAGACATGCTGAAGAACATGAGTGCAAAATTCTATTTCTTTGAAGCGGACGAGACGGGCGATGAAAAACTCCGTTTCAGGTCCGTGAGAAACCTGGACATCACATCGACGGATGAAGCCATCAACACATTGGCCGACATCTACAGGAACCTGACGAATGATGTGTACCCGATCGTCGAGAAAGAGCAGACCTACGTCATCAACTAATAAGAGGGAGGAAGAGGAATGACTAAAAAGCTTGTGATTGTATTCAACACAGAACTGAACCGCCGATTCACGCTGAACATCAGCAATCCCAAGGAGGACCTGACCGAGGCGACACTGCTGCTTGAGGCGGAGCGCCTCATAGAGACGGGCGCTCTTGCGCCGATGCAGGGGAAACCGGTATCCGTGCATTCCGCCAAGATTGTCGAGCAGAACGTCACCGAGATCATCTAGCATGGAATGGGTCCCACTGGTCAGCGATGTTGGATTTCCGGCCGTGATCACCTTCTTCCTGCTCCATCGCATGGAGCGGAAACTGGACGATCTCATCATATCCATCAGACAGCTGAGCTGAAATGCCGTCCCCAAATTTACTTGGGGACGGTTTTTCTTGTATAATCGTAGTCACATGAGGTGGTAGAATGAAGATATTACATACTGGAGACTGGCATATCGGAAAACGCCTGAACGGCGTGGACCTGATAGAGGACCAGCAATTCATACTTGACCAGTTGATTGAATATATAGAGAGCAATCCCGTCGACCTGTTGGTTGTGGCCGGTGATGTATTCGACCGGAGCAACCCGTCCCAGGCGGCGCTCAAGCTCGTCAATGAATACCTGTACAGGATCAATATAGAAAAGGGCATTCCGGTACTTGCCATCAGCGGTAACCATGACAGCCGCTCGAGGCTGGACTATGGCAGCTACTGGTTTGAGAAGAGCGACTACCATATGCGGACGTCGCTGTCCGACATCACCACACCGGTAGTGATGGACGGGCACCACTTCTACATGGTGCCGCATATGGATGTGCTGGAGGCGAAGGTGTATTTCGATGATGAATCGATCCGGACGCACCATGATGTCTACCGGCGGATTACGGAGGAGATAGCGGCGGTCATGGACCGGGATGCCTACAATGTCCTCATCGGGCACATGTTCATCTCGGAAGGGAAGGCGTCCGATTCCGAGCGGCCCCTGTCCGTCGGGCTGTCGGAGGAAGTGGGGGCGGAGCTGTTTGAGGCATTCGACCTGGTCCTCCTTGGACACCTGCATCATCCTTTCGCAATCACGCACGAGAAGATATTCTACAGCGGTTCCCTGCTCAAGTACTCATTTTCTGAGGTCAAGCAGCCGAAAGGGTTTCGCCTCGTGGAGACGGATGCGGGGACGAAGTGCCGTTTCGTACCGCTCAGCTGCCGCCACGACCTGGTGCACTACCAGGGCACTTTCGATGAAGTCATCAATGAGGAAGTGACATTCGAGGACAGCGGTTCCTATTTCAAATTCGAGCTTGCCGGCATGGAGACCGTCAATGACCCGATGGCGAAACTGAAGATGCTCTATCCCAACACGCTCGAGCTCAGGCCGGTGAAGCAGCATCATGAGCGGAGCCAATCGACGGTCGATGCCCACCGGTCGAGTGATGCCGAAATATTCGAATCATTCATCGGGACCGTCCACGGAGAGCCGCCGACGGACTATCAGAAGCAGATTTTCAATACTTATTTCAAAGGTGATGCAGATGAAACCGATTCTGATTAATATGCAGTATTTCGGACCCTTCGAGAACGAGACGATAGATTTCGACCGTGTCAGGGACAGCATGTTCCTGATCGGCGGCAGGACGGGCTCCGGAAAGACGATGATATTCGATGCAATCACCTATGCGCTCTACGGCACCCTGTCGACGAGCGACCGTGCCGAAGGATCAGTCAGAAGCCAGTTCGCGACGGATGATGACATCAGCAGCATCCGCCTCGAATTTGAGATCAGGGGGAAACGCTATACGATCGAACGCACCCTCTCATACAGCAAGGAGGGCCGCAAGACGCCGGTGCCCCCGAAGGCTGTACTGTACAATGCATCGGGCGAAGTGCTCGAGGGCAGCATCAATGGCGTGAAGCAGAAGGTGCTCGACATCCTCCAGCTGAATGCCGAACAGTTCCGGCAGATCCTCATCCTGCCGCAGGGGGAGTTCAAAAGACTGCTGACTTCATCAAGCGAACAGAAGCAGGAGATCTTGAGGACCCTGTTCCGGACGGAACGCTTCGTCCAGTTCGAAAAACGGCTGAACGAACTGAAGAAGGAGAAGCTTTCGGAAAGTGAAGCCGTAGAGGCAAAAATAGAGGGACTTTTCAATACGATCAGCAGCGGCGGGCTCGCTGAAGCACAAGCACTGCTTGAAGCGGATTATCCGACATTCACCAAAAGGGTGGCTGCCATCCGGGAGATCCAATCACTCATCGAAGCGGAGAAGGACAGGATGGAAGCCGGGCTCGAAGAGAACAGGAAGGCCCTGGAAGCAAGACGGCAGGATCTTCAGCAGAAGCAGGAGAACAACAGAAAACTTCAGGAACTGGAGGAGATCAAAACACAGCTCTCGGCCCTCGAGGCCGACCATTCCGAAATCGCGTCGCTCGAAGCTTCCCTTGAGGAATATCGGGCGGTCAAGGAGATGGAGTATGCATTGAAGACGGAGGATCAGGCGCTGCGCCGGAAAACGGATGCCGAAGCGGCCTTGTCGGAACTTGAAGTGCAGGCTGGGCAGGTCTCCCGGGAGCTGGAACAGGTCCTTGGAGACCATGCAGAACTCGGGGAGAAGGATGCCCTGTACAAGAAGGCCGAGCGCTGGCTGAATGCAACAGAGCGCTTCATGGATGATGATGAAATCGCGCGTCTCGATGAAACGTTCGAGTCCCTCAATAAGAGAAAACGGGAGATCTGCCGGGAAAATGATACGCTCTCACAGGAGCTGGAATCGATCGAGCAGACACTTGCTTCAGAAGCCTGGGATCATAGGCACTCGGACCAGCTGAATCAGGAAAAGTTCCAGATGGACAATGACATCAGCGCCCTCAGGCAGGATATTGAAGAAGAGCGCACCAACAGGCGGTATGATGAAGAGAAGACCGGCCTGTCCGAGGAGATCGAGGCGATTGGCAGGAAAAGTGAAATCATCGAGGCTGCACGTGATGAAAAGAAGAGCAGTATAAAAAGCAGATTCTCCGCCTCCGATGGTGTACATATAGAACATCTGGTCCGGCATCTTGAAGTGGGCAGTCCGTGTCCGGTCTGTCAGCAGAACGTCGAAACGCTGCCTGAGGAAAATGAATATCTGTCGGAAGCGGAAGAGGCAGAACTCAAAAAGTTCGAGGCGGACCTTGAAGCGCTGGAACAGGAGAAGGACTCCAGGGACCGACGCATCACGGTGATAGAGGAGCTGATCGCAGGGAAGACGCGCAAGGATATCGCTGCACTCGAAGCATCCCTTCGGGAGAAACAGGAGCGGCGGGACCGGCTGTCTGAAGAAATCGAGGCGGACAGGAAGAAGTTTGAGCATAAACAGCACTTGGACCAGCGATATAATAAGCTGAACCGTACACTCAGCGACAACCGGCTGGAAGAGAACAACATCCGGCATTCCCTCTCCCGCGTGGAAAGACTTGCATCCGAGTTCAGAACCCAATCGGGGTATGAGAGGTACGAAGATTTTACCGCCTCCTTCCGGAAATGCCGGCAGGCGCTCGAGGACTATCAGCGCCGCCTCAGGGAAAATGAAAAAAGACAGCAGGACTGCCGGGACCAAAAGTCCAGGCTGGAAGAGAAGCTGACCCATCAGAAGGATCAGATCAAGACGTTGATTGTCGAGCTTGAAGAAGTAACACCACGGATCGACAGCTTCACCAAAAAGACCGGCAGGGACAGAGCGTATCTGCTCTCGGTACTGGAAAGAACGGATGCGGGGTCCATGGAGGCGTCGATAAAGGCTTTCCACAGCAGAAAGGAAGTATTGGCAAGCCGCAGGGCGGTGCTGCTCGAGACGATATCGACCCGGGAATTCCAGGACACCGGAGCGGTCGAGGAAGAAATCCGAAAGCTTGAAGAAAAGGACGAATCATTGACCAATGAGCGGGCCCGACTGATGGCGAATCTCGAGCATAATCAGAAGACTTCGGACAAAATGGAAGCCCTGATTGCCCAGCACAACGAGGAGCTCGAGGAGATCCATGCCCTTGTGGCACTTGTTGACGCAGTCTCAGGTAGGAATGAGCAGAAGGTTTCGCTGGAACGCTACGTCCTCACGTATTATCTGGACCGCATCCTCCATATCGCGAACGTACGGCTGCTCGAGATGACGAACCACCGCTACGAGCTCAGGCGGAGCACTTCAAAAAGCAGCCGCAAGACCGGGCTTGACATTGAAGTGTTCGACTTCTACAACAACCGTCCGCGCCACATCACCTCGCTGTCCGGCGGCGAATCCTTCCAGGCGGCGCTCACCCTGGCCCTTGCACTCAACGAAGCGCTGCAGCAGGAATCAGGCGGCATCAGCCTCGATACGATGCTGATCGATGAAGGGTTCGGCACACTGGATCCGGAAACGCTCGATATGGCGGTGAATACACTGATGGAACTGCAGACGCACGGCAAGATGGTCGGCATCATCTCCCATGTTGAGGAACTGAAGGAACGCATGGAGAACATACTCGAAGTCACTGCAGTGAACGAACGGAGTACCACGAACTTCAAATAAAAACAGGTGGGTCACCATAAGGAAGTAGTGAGAATATGCAGATCACACGTTTTACCCGGCCGAGCCAGAAGACGGTCTTGATTGCGACATTGATGATGGGGTCGTTCCTTGTGCTCCTCAACCAGATGTTGCTTGTCACAGCGGTGCCGCCGATCATGGAGGCATTCAACATTCCATTCAGTACGGCGCAATGGCTGACGACAGGCTTCTTCCTCGTCAACGGCATCATGATTCCGGTATCGGCATTCCTGATCAATAAATTCACGTCTAGATCCCTGTATCTGACGGGCATGACGATATTCATTGCAGGGACGATCCTTGCAGCGGTCGCCCCCCTGTATTCGGTGCTGCTGGCAGGGAGGATACTGCAGGGGGTTGCAGCAGGCATCATGATGCCGCTGACACAGGTCATACTGCTCACGCAGTTCCCGATTGAACAGCGCGGCAAGGCGATGGGCTATTTCGGACTCGTCATCGGGCTTGCCCCGGCAATCGGCCCGCCGCTCGCAGGATACATCGTCGGCATCTGGCCATGGCGGTCGCTGTTCTTCATCGTGCTGCCGCTCGTGCTCGCTAACCTGCTGCTTGCGTACCTTTCGATGAAGAATGTGACCCATCAGACCAATCCGAAGGTCGATATCCCCTCTATCGTACTGTCCACGCTCGGATTCGGCGGACTGCTGTATGGCTTCTCCGTCGCAGGCGTGAGGGGATGGGCGGATCCGCTCGTGCTGTTCTCGGTCATCGGCGGACTGGGACTTGTAGTGGTGTTCACGAAACGCCAGCTCAAACTGCCGCAGCCGATACTGGAAATGACCGTCTTCAAGAACCGCTATTTCCTCATGAGTTCACTGATCGGCGTCATCGTCTTCACCTCCATGGTCAGTGCAAACAACATCCTGCCGGTTCTGATGCAGGACATGCTCGGCTACACCCCGTTCGAATCGGGGCTGGCCCTGCTGCCCGGTGCACTGCTCATGGGGGCGACGATGCCCGTTGCAGGCATACTGTTCGACAAGTTCGGTATCCGGATTCTGACATTCACAGGCCTCGGCCTGATACTTGCGACTTCGATAATGCTGTCTTTCCTGGCCGAGGAGACGACATTCACCTATCTGGCGATCGTCTATACATTCCGTCTGCTCGGGACAGGGCTGACAATGATGCCTCTGACGACCTTCGCGATGAATGCCCTGCATGATTCGAAGATCCCCCATGGCACCGCCATGAACAACACGATGCGGCAGATCGGCAGTTCACTGTTTACAGCCGTAATGGTCACCGTAATGACGGGCGTGGCACTGAACCTTTCTGCGGGAACGCCGTCACTCGGCGATGAAATCGCCGGGGTAAATGTATCATTCATCTTCTCGGCCGTCATGGCCGCTGCAGGCCTTATGATGACCTTCTTCTTAAAGGAGCAGGCCCACCGTCAGCAGTAGGGCAGAAGGCATAATGCACAGAAAAGGGAGAATTCCATTGAAGAATTCTCCCTTTTCTGTTGGCGTTTGCAGAATATGCCATATTCTTTTCACAAAATCCTGCTTTTTTAAGGTTGCCCGGGGGTTTTTATTTGATATAGTTGGAATTATATATAAATCGGAGGGTTATTGATGCGGAAGTCTATTTTTATTGTATTTATTTTAACGCTGGTATTATCAGCCTGCAGTACCTCCGGTGTCGAAACGATGTCACGATATGGCAATACGCTCGATGATTTTGAAGTGACGGACCACAATGGGGAGACGTTTACGAAGGCGGACATGGAAGGCAAGGTCTGGCTACTCGATTTCATCTTCACCAATTGTGCGACGGTATGTCCCCCGATGACGGCAAATATGACGGAAGTGGTCACAGAGCTTGAAGCGCGGGGCATCGAGAATTACGGTGTCGTCAGCTTCTCCGTCGATCCCGAGACGGATTCTCCGGAAGTGCTTACGGACTACATTCAGTATTATAATGTCCCCGAAGGGACGGACTGGCACCTGGTGACCGGATACGACTATGATTTCATCAGGAACTTTGCCGAAAACAATTTCAAGACCATCGTGGCACCACCTCCTGAAGGCAGCAACCAGGTGACGCATGGCATCAGTTTCTACCTGATCGACCAGCAGGGCAAGATCATCAAGGACTATCCGGGTGTAGATACCGGAGATACGGAATTCCCGCTTGATGAAATCGTCTCCGATGTGGAAACGCTGGCAGAGGAAGGGCCTCAATAGATGCAGAACCGCAAGGTTCTGTTTTTTTGTTCCATGAAGAGGGGAATATGATAGTATGAAATGACAATGCATGCAAAAGAGGGCTGAATCATGAGTAATAGATATAAGAAGGCACAGATTGCTACAATGATCGGCATTGCCGTGAACCTGCTCCTGGCAGTATTGAAGGCGGTGGGCGGCATACTCGGCAACAGCCGGGCGCTCGTCGCCGATGCCGCCCATTCGGCATCGGATGTGGTGAGTTCCATTGCCGTCCTCGTC
The DNA here is from genome assembly GCF_038561955.2 of Salinicoccus sp. Bachu38. Taxonomy (NCBI): domain Bacteria; kingdom Bacillati; phylum Bacillota; class Bacilli; order Caryophanales; family Staphylococcaceae; genus Salinicoccus; species Salinicoccus bachuensis. The sequence goes on from NZ_CP138333.2 coordinate 1,135,377, forward strand.
GGCATCCGGGCAGCACAGAAGCCGCCGGACAGCGAGCACCCATATGGACATGGGAAATCCGAGAACGTGGCGACTCTGATTGTGGCCATCCTGCTTGTCGTCGTCGGCTTTGAAATCATCTATAACGCAATCGTTTCACTGATGGAAGGTACTGCACAGAACTATACGACGATGATTGCACTCTATATCATCATATTCTCCATCGTCGTGAAGGAAGTGCTTTTCCAGTACAAATACAGGTTGGGTACGAAAATCAAGAGCCCTGCGCTCATCGCCGATGCCTGGCACCACCGCTCGGATGCCATATCCTCCGTCGTCGCTCTGGTGGGCATCGGTCTGTCCATCATCGGCACGGCCTACGGCATCCCTTATCTCGGCTATCTGGACCCGGCCGCCAGTGCCATCATCGCACTGATCATCATGTATATGGGGTTCCAGCTCGCGAAAGATGCAGTCAGCATGACGCTTGAAGTCGTCCTGAATGAGGATGAGACGCGTGAGATGCGGAAGACGGTCGTCGAAATCGACAAGGTCAGGCAGATCGACCGGCTGATTGCACGGTCGCACGGGTCGTATGTCATCATCGACATCAAGATCAGCGTCGATGCGGACATCACCGTCGAAGAAGGGCATCACGTTGCAAGAATCGTCAAACAGACATTGCTCAAAAATCACGAAGAGGTGAAAGATGTGAATGTTCACGTCAATCCATACTGATGACAGGAGATGTAGAAAATGACAGCAAGGAAAGTAATTCTGGATTGTGACCCGGGACATGATGACGCAATATCCATCATCATCGCCGCTTCAAAAGAGAGTGACCTCGAAATCCTCGGCATCACGACAGTTGCCGGTAATGTGGAAGTGGAGAAGAATACGATCAATGCGCTGAAGGTGAAGGACCTGCTCGCACTCGACGTTCCGGTCGTGCAGGGCGCCTCCCGGCCACTTGTGAAGACCAGCGAGATCGCGACTGAAATCCACGGGGAGTCCGGCATGGATGGCCCCGAACTGCCGGATCCTGTAAGCATTAAGTCCGAAGGGCATGCGGTGGATTTCATCATCGAACAGGTGATGCAGTCTGAAGAGAAGGTGACACTGGTGCCGACCGGGCCGTTGACGAACATCGCCATGGCACTCGTCAAGGCGCCCGAAATAAAGGACAATATCGAAGAGATCGTCCTGATGGGCGGCGGCACCTTCGGCAACTGGACGCCCGCTGCCGAGTTCAATATATATGTGGATGCGGAAGCGGCAAAAGTAGTCTATGAGAGCGGCATACCGATCACGATGTTCGGACTCGATGCGACGCATGAAGTGATTGCAACGGATGACATCCAGAAGCGGATATCGAAGATCGATAATAAAGTGGCGGACTTCGTCTCCGAACTGCTCGTATTCTTCGGCGATATGTATCAGGAGCACTTCGGCATGACGGGCGGACCAATCCATGATGCATGCACGACGATGTATCTGCTGAAACCGGAACTGTTCGGCTTCAGGCACGTCCATGTGGCGATCGAGACAAAAGGCGAATTCACATACGGGGAGACCGCAGTGGATCTGCTCGGTGTCACGGGACGGATTCCGAATACCCGTTTCGCCCATGAGGTGGACCAGGAGGCATTCTGGAATCTGTTCGAAGAAATTCTCGAATCATACGGCGGGGTGGAAGCGTATGAAGAAGCCTAGGATCACAGTCATCGGCAGCATCAACATGGATCTGGTGACCGTTGCAGAAAATATGCCCGAGCAGGGCGAGACCATATCAGGCGACAGCTTCAAGACCCTGCCCGGCGGCAAGGGCGCCAACCAGGCCGTCGCGGCTGCCAGGCTCGGTGCAGAAGTACATATGATCGGCAAGGTGGGGGATGACCCATTCGGTAGAGCCCTCCTTGAGAATTTCAAAACACAGGGTGTGAATACGGACCCCATAGAGACGGAAGCAGGCACCTCCTCCGGGCTCGCCAACATCATCGTCTCCAACCATGACAACCGGATCATCATCATCGCCGGTGCCAATGGCGAAGTGAATCCGGATTATGTGAATGGGTTCAAAAAACAGATTGGGGCAAGCGATTACGTCCTCATCCAGTTCGAAATTCCGAAACGGACCATCGAACACATCCTCGATCTCTGCGAGACGCTCGGCGTGCCCGTCATCATCAATCCCGCGCCCGCCATGCAGCTCGATGATGTCCATTGGGAGAAGGCCGCATACATCACGCCGAATGACAATGAAGCGGAGAAGCTGTTCGCGTACGATACCGATGGCCTGCCGAAATTCCATGAGAGACTGATCATCACAAACGGTGCCAAAGGTGCCTCCTTCTTCAGGGAGGACAGGATGATCACCGTGCCGACAGAGAAGGTTGAAGTCACCGACACCACAGGTGCCGGCGACACATTCAATGGTGCACTCGCCGTTGCACTCGCTGAAGGAAAGGCGCTTGAAGAAGCGGTTGCATTCGCCAATAAAGCCGCGTCGCTCTCCGTACAGAAGCTCGGCGCCCAGAGCGGGATGCCGAAGCGGGAAGAGATGGAGTAGCTACCTGATGTCATCAATACACCTGTAATTCCATTCCAATCCAAGCCCCTCCCCAAAGTTGAACCGAATCGACTTTGGGGAGGTTTTTTATGTGCATATAATATTTATTCAGAAAGAAAACTCGAAATCGTAGCGGTATATATACCTGAAGCAGGAGGTGAGTAATAGGTATATTGGAATTTCGGGCAGACTGTTCTAAACTATATGAAAACCATAAATTATCTGGTTATAACCTAAACAGACAATTGGATTGCAAGCCTAGCTGGCTTTCAGTTGCACTACATACTTTATAATTTCAATGGAAGTGAATCTGATATGAAAAATAAAAATAATTTCTATTATGGATGGGTGATTGTGGCGGTATGCGGACTGGCCGTCTTCTTCTCGGGACCGGGTCAGACCTACTCCAATGCTGCCTTCATTGATGAATATATAAAAGAGTTCGGGTGGAGCCGTACGGAAGTGTCGAGCCTCTATTCATTTGCCACATTGATTGCCGGATTCGTCATGATCGGGGTGGGCAACTTCATCGACCGGTTCGGTCAGAAGAAGATGATGCTCATTGCGGCAATCGTACTCGCTTTGGCCACATTCTTCAACAGTTTTGTGCAGAATATGTTCATGCTGGCCATCGGCTTCTTCTTCATCCGCCTTTTCGGACAGGGCAGCATGACACTGATTCCGAATACGCTTGTCCCCCAATGGTTCATCCGCAAAAGGGGATTGGCATTCAGCCTGATGATGCTTGGGAGCTTCTCCAGTGCGATGCTGTTCCCGATCATCAATGTCTGGCTCATATCGGAATGGGGGTGGCGTTTTGCATGGCAGTTCTGGGGCTTTGCGCTGCTCTTGGCCTTTGTTCCGATCGCCTGGATATTCATCCGGAATTCACCGGAGGAAATGGGGCTGTCACCGGATGGCCTGCATCAGAAGACAAATGACGATGAAGAAAATGAAGGAGGCGACATTTTCGTTCTTGAAGACAGCTGGACCCTAAAGGAAGCGAGCCGCACCCTGTCCTTCTGGACACTGCTCATATGCGTCGGCATACCGTCGATGGTCAATACGGGCATCACCTTCCACATCGTCTCCATCTTCAAGGAGAATGGGCTCGAAATGGGCGCTTCCGCGATGGTTCTGAGTCTGATGGCCATGGTCGGCATTCCGATGTCCTTCGTTTCCGGGCTCATTACCGACAGGATCAGGACCAACTATATCCTGGTTATGATATTCGTCATTGAAATCATCCTCCTGCTTTTCCTAAACAACGTGACCACCTATGCGCTCGCCATACTCTTCGGTGTCATATGGGGAATGTCGAACGGACTCGAACGGATCGGGACGAATGTTGTCTGGTCGAACTATTTTGGCAGGCGCTACGTCGGAAGCATCAACGGCGTCGGTTCTACAATGGTCGTCATCGGTTCCTCACTCGGCCCATTGCCGTTCGGTCTCGGATACGATATTTTCGACAGCTATACATTTATACTCACGCTGATGGTCGTCTTCCCCGTCATCGGCATCATCAGCGCAATGCTGTCGAAAAAACCGCAGAGAACCTGACAACTATTATGTGGCGTGACATGTTAAAGTGGAGAGAAATGGAAATAATAAAAGAACTGGCTTAATTTCATTAAGGCCAGTTCTTCTAGATAATTTTTTACTATTCAACTGAACAATCGAAAGTAACATCAACCATTGTTATATTATTATAAATTGTTGTCTTTTGTTAGACCGAATCTTTCATTTAAAAGTTTCATCTCCTCTATATTCTTAAATATTGTTGGTCCTTCTTGTGTGGTTAATAAATAGTTTATTATATCTATTATGAATATTGTCCCTATGTGAGAATTAGAAAAAGAAAGTGAATCTACGTACGTAGCTAATAAAGTATGAGCATTTTTACTAATATTAGTAAAATGATTATTTGTGATTGCTATCTGTTTGACATTTCTTTCTTTAACATAGTTACTAAAGTCTTCCATTCTTTTTGAAATTGATGGTATAGAAATAAATATAACCAAATCTTCTTCGCTCAAGCCTCTTATATAATCAAGTGCTTCTATAGTTTCTCCGTTTATAAGAATTGACTTTGAAAAAATTTCATTGATATGACCGTTTAGAATTTCTGCTGGACCATAGGAATTTTTTCTTGCAAGGATTAATATTTTATTTGCATTTAATATATCATTTTTAAAATTTATAAATGTTTCAAGATTATTATTATACATAATACTATTTAAATTTCTAATTTCGCTATTATAAACATTCCGTATTTCGTCATTTATTTCAAGAAAGTCACCTTCAACATTATTGGGTTCTGTTTCTTTTCCAGTTGTAAAAGATAAAGACAACCTATTTTTTGCCATTTTTTGTATTTCTTTTTGTAACTCTGGGAAGCCAGTAAATCCAAGATCTTGAGAATATCTTACTACTACTGATTCACTAACGTTTGCCTCTATTGATACCTTCCTAGCAGTTGTGAATGCTGCTTCTAACCAATTGTCAAGGATATAGTAAGCAACCCTCTTTTTCGCCTCGCTCACTTCGTTTATTGAATTTTGAATTTTTTCAAAAAGTGTCATGGTTATCTCCCGTCAAATTCTTGATATAGTCACTAATTAAAGTTTTAACATAACTTAATCGATATACATAGACAAATCCTTTAAGTTTCTTCCTTCATTATAAAAATCTTTGTTATATATGTCAGAAGCAAACTTTATTAAGGAATTTATTATGGGAACCTCTATCTTTTTTTCTTTAGCAAGGTGAGAGATTGGAACTAAACTCATTGGTACATCTTCGAGTACATATCTAGTCATTACTGTAGAAGGAGCTGTAATTGAAGAATAACTTTTATTTTTTTGTAAACTATCATATAGATTTGAACTCTTAACACCATATTTAGTATTTAGCCACTCTAGAGCGTTTGGAACCTCTAGGTTATATGCTTTAGCTACTTTTATCCTTTCTTGATCAATCTTTTCTATATAAGTTGAAATTAATGGGGTAATACCATCTAAGTAAAATTTAAATTCTTCTTTGTTTTCTATTCTGTTAATGTTGAAAATTAAAGGAGCGGGATGAAAGACAGCACCCATATTATTCAAACTTGTTTCCAGTATGTTTTCGAAAGGTTTAAAATAAGGGATTGCTTGATTTAAAGAACTAGTTACTTCGACTGATTTATCTGAAGGGATTGTAGCTAGTCCTACATAGTTTTTCTTGCCGTAAACTTTAACTTTAGTACCATTTATTTTCCTACAAGAGAATAGTAATGTCTCAGTTTCCCCTATAATATTATTTTTATTGAACTTATTAAAAATATTTTTAAATATTATAGCACCACCAGTTCTCCCTGGATGTAAAATAACTATTTGCTTCTTCTTAATAATACTAGCCAATTCATAAGCCAAAGTTTCATGAATAAATGCAGGTGTGACAACAAAGATAAAGTCAGCATACTGGATTGACTCATTTAGATTATCTGTTATCACGTCTAATTGCACAGAGTAATTCTCTTTGTCTTCATTGAATTCTATCTTATTATTGTTTGTTTGAATGGGTTCAATGATTTCAGTGAATTTATCAAATAAGTTAACGTTATAACCCTGTTTAGATAAAAATGCTGCAAAAGCTAGTCCTCCGTTACCTGCTCCAATAATTGTAAACCTCATATAAAATCCCCCTTTGGTTGTTAATTAGCACAAGAGTACATTAATTTATCTAACTATTCAATATTTTTAGATAAATAAAAGAATAAATGTTGCTTAGCAAGAAATATTGTGGTAAATTGATTTTAATAAAGAAAAGGGGGATGCAATGTGGTAAAGGATTTAATTTTTTTAAACCAAAAAGACATTAAGAGTTGTGGTGGAAATGACATGGGGTTTGCCATTGAAACTATGGAAAAAGTTTTCTCGCTACATGAGAGAAAAGAGTATGTTTTACCGAATAAAACTGTTTTAAGATGGGGGGATTTGGCATCTGAAAGTTCACTCGGCAGAGTAAACTCAATGCCGGCATCAATCGGAGGTAATTTTAATGCTATTGGTATAAAATGGATTGGAAGCGCTCCCAAAAATCCAGATGACTTTAACTTGCCTAGAGCTTCAGCAGTAATAGTGCTAAATGACTATGAAACGCTTTTTCCTAAAGCTATTCTCGATGGCATGTTAATTAGTGCTATGAGAACCGGAGCAAATTCAGGGGTGGCAGCAAAATATCTTGCTAAGAAAAACTCAAAAACTTTAGGTTTAGTCGGTGCAGGTGCTCAAAATAAAACACAATTATTAGCTATGAAAGAAGTATTGAAGGATTTAGAAGAAGTGAAAATCACAGATTTGAACAGAGGAAGAGCTATTCAATTTTCTGAAGAGATGTCGACTGAAGTCAACCTTCCTATCAAAGTAGTGGATACAGCCGAAGAAGCTGTTAGAGGATCAGATGTGTTCATTACAGCAACAGTAACAAAAGAACCCATTATTAAAAAGGAATGGATAGAAAAAGGGATGTTATATCTTCACGTAGGTAGCCATGAAACACATTTTGGTGTAATCGATTTAGCTGATAAAGTTGTTGTCGATGATTGGGAGGAACTCAAGCATAGGGGGGTTGAGTCTTTACCAATAATGTACAATGAGGGAAAGTTTGATGAAAGTAATATTCACGCTGAATTAGGCCAAATAGTCAATGGTGTGAAAAGCGCTAGAGAAAATGATGATGAATTTATTTACTTTAACAGTGTTGGTATGGGGATACAAGATGTAGCTTTAGCTTCTGAAATTTATAATAATGCAGTTAGGCTTAGAAAAGGGGAGCAAATTACAATGTGATTTGCATAAACAAAGGGGGATCATTAATGTTACCTAACGAAGTGATCGATTCTGGAACTTTAAACAATTTATTTTTTTATATAATGATGATGGGACTTCTCTTGGTATTGGCTGTATTTATTAGATTAAAATTCAAAATTTTCAAGAAGTACTTTATCCCAGCGGCTCTAATAGCAGGTGTTATTGGATTGGGATTAGGACCATATGGACTTAACTTATTCTCTGAAGCTATGGTTTCAACTTGGGGTAGCTTGGCTGGTATACTCATTTCTATTGTTTTTGCGCCTATGCTACTAGGAATGAGAAAAAGCGATAGCAAAGGCAAATCAAAATTAATGTTAAGACACTTAGTGTATAGCTATACAGCAAGTCTGCTTCAAATAGGGGTGCCATTAGTCGTAGCTGCTTTAGTAATAGTGCCACTTTTTGATTTGAATGAAATGTTTGGGACTATTATAGAAGTAGGATGGGCAGGTGGTCATGGAACTGCAGCAGGAATGATGGAAGTTTATACAGACCTTGGCTGGGCAGAAGGTGGTTCACTGGCTGTTACTACTGCAACGATAGCTATAGTATTTGGAATAATCTCCGGTGTAATCATGATTAATCACGGGGTCAAGAAGGGGTACACTTCTGTAGTAAAGAGTACTGAAGAAATTAAAGGTGAAAATAAAGACGATCTAATTAACATTGAAAACCAAAAACTCAATTCAAAAGGCACTTTAAATCCTGACATGGTAGAAGGTTATGCTTTTCATCTAGGGTTGATCTCCATAGCAGTTATTATCGGTTGGTTTATACAGCAATTTGTCACTTTGTTTGTCACAGGCATACCACTATTTCCGTTGGCGATGATTGGAGGGCTAATAGTAAATGCTATAATTATGAGGACGAAATATAGTGTCACAATTGATAAGCATACTTTAAATCGTATACAAGGATTGGCACTAGATTTCTTAGTTTTAGGAGCAGTAGCTTCTATACAAATACCGGTAGTTATTAACTTTGCTTTACCATTGTTAATTATTACAGCAGTTTCTATTGCCCTTTTACTATGGTATTTTTATTACCTGGGTCCAAAATTCTTCCCTGAAGAATGGTTTGAAAACGCAATAGTTCATTATGGAGCATATAGCGGTGTAACAGCTATTGGTTTAATGCTGCTAAGAACCGCTGATCCTGAAATGAAGACTGAAGCAGGGCAAGGGTTCGCGTTGAGAGCACCATTTTACAGCCCTATTTTAGGTGGAGGACTAATAACTTCTATTATCCCAGTTCTAGTAGTGAACAGTGGCGCATTATTAATTGGATTGGGAGCAATAGGGATAGTGATTATACTACTCATTATTAGTCACTTTACAGGCTTAATAAATATAATGCCTAGCAGAAGTGTTAAACTAAGTAGGGCAAGAAGTAATTAAAGAACCAATATTTATATGTTTAAGATAAAATGGATATTAAGACAATATTAAGCTCCCTTTTAGGTGCACAGGTAATTCTGTTAGCCTTAGGGAGTTTTGTTTTTTAGAAATAATTTTAACTAAAAAATAGTGATGATATTCTGCTATACCTTTTATCGGTCATATAAAATATATGTTTCTATTATTTACTGATAGTCTTATTTAATAAGAGTTCATTGGAGTTTGTTTAATAATATTCTAGTGTTTCATTATATTATGGTATATAGAAAGGGGGGTGTTCCATAAACAAGGAGAAGTTCCTACTGAATTTTTGATTCTCATTCTATTATAAATCATAATTTTTAACTATCTGACTTAGTTTTACATAAGTTTTGTATAAATTAACATGTGATATACTGGTTTTTATATTTTAAATCACCAAACGGAAGAAGAGATGCCGCATGAACTTGACTCAGGAAGAAAAAACCCGGAAGTTCTGGATTGTCGTACTGCTTGGTCTGCTGACTGCAATCGGCCCATTGTCGATGGACATGTATCTGCCGGCACTGCCGATTGTTGCAACCGACCTCGACACCACTGCATCGCTCGCCCAGCTCAGCCTGACGGCTTGCCTGATCGGTCTTGCAGCCGGTCAGCTCATCTTTGGGCCGCTCAGCGACATCATGGGGCGGAAACGACCGCTTCTGTATACACTGGCCATATATGCGGTGGTCTCAGCACTGTGTGCCTTCACCGGCAACATCTGGGTGTTCGTGCTGCTTCGCTTCATCCAGGGGTTCACAGGCGCAGCAGGCATCGTCATCGCCCGGGCGGCGGCAAGGGACATGTACATGGGAAAAGAGTTGACGAAGGCATTTGCACTGTTGGCGCTGGTCAATGGGGCGGCACCGATACTTGCCCCAATTTCAGGCGGCATGATCCTCAGTTTCGGTTCATGGCCGGTCGTCTTCCTGGTCATCGCAGCCATCGGGGTGCTCCTGCTCCTGTCGGTTTCCTTCATGTTCAAGGAGACACTGGAGGAATCGAACCGTTCAGAGGGCAGCATGTTTGCCGTCGTCAAAACGTTCGGCGACCTCTTCAAAGACAAGGTTTTCATGGGCATCGCCTTCACCCAGGCGCTGATCATGTCCGCCATGTTCGCCTACATAGCTGGTTCGCCTTTTGTCCTGCAGAACATCTATGAAGTTTCTCCGCAGCAGTTCTCGCTCATATTCGCGATGAATGGTCTCGGTATCATCGTGGCGGCCCAGGTTGCTGGAAGACTGTCCTCATCGGTGGATGAAGTGAGGATACTGCTGGTGGGCGTGTCGATGTCCGTCATCGGCAGCCTGCTGCTCATATTGGTCGTCGTGCTGGAGCTGTCCCTCCTGCCGATGCTCATCGCTCTGCTACTGGTCGTATCCAGTGTCGGCATGGTGTCGACGACTGCCTTCTCGCTCGGAATGCAGAACCAGAAGAAATCCGCCGGCAGCGCTTCAGCGTTCCTTGGTCTGCTGCCATTCATCGGCGGTGCACTCGTATCTCCGCTAGTTGGTATGGCAGGGGACGAGGCGGCATGGCCCATGGGGCTCGTCATCATCCTGTGCAGTATTGGGGCACTGCTCATATTCCTTGGCTTTGTGAGGCATCGGCCGGTTGCCGACTGACTTTTGCACTTCAGATGATTATGGAGTTCCCAATACGATATGTGCATTACCTGTTAATGAAGCACACTATATTATAGTAAAGATACCCTTGGCTGATGTTCATGTTCTCCGCCAGGGGTATCTTTTGTGTTCATATTATATTTTTGAATGGTGATTTCCTATTTCTTGCCATTGAATGTGGCAGGGTCCGAACCAATGCGAGTATCTTTATTCAACTGGTCGATCCGGTTAATCTGCGCATCACTGAGGGAGAAATCGAATACGTCTATATTTTCTTCGATTCTCTCAGGTGTCACCGACTTCGGAATGGTGACGAGACCATTTTCAATATTCCAGCGGATGACAACCTGGGCTGGAGACTTGCCGGTTTCTTCCGCAATCTCATTGATGGTCTCATCAGTCAGTATTTTGGCGTTCATCAGTGGTGACCAGGATTCCATGATGATCTTACGGGACTCCAGGAACAGCTTCAAATCATTCTGGACAAGGTAGGGGTGATACTCCACCTGGTTGATGACCGGCTTGACATCCGTCCGCTGCAGAAGTCTTTCCAAGTGTGGAATCATGAAGTTGCTGACGCCGATGTTTTCGACCCGGTCGTTATTGTACAGATGTTCCATCTCCTGCCATGTCTGAATCATAAGCTCTTCATCCGTGCCCGGCCAATGTACGAGGTACAGGTCCAGATAGTCGAGCTGCAGATTTTCCAAAGAAGTATCGTAGGCCTTCTCCACATTTCCCTGACCATAGTCGTCAAACCATAGTTTGGAAGTTACGAAAAGATCGGAGCGGTCGATCCCCGCTTCCTTGATGCCTTCCTTGATCCCTTCTCCGACACTCTTTTCATTTTTGTATATCATGGCCGTGTCGATACTGCGGTAGCCATTTACAATCGCATGTTTGACTGCATTTTTACATTCTTCACCATCTTCAACCCTGAATACACCCAGGCCCACTTGTGGCATCGTATTTCCATTGTGAAATTCAACATTCTTCATATCTTTTTTCTCTCCTTATTCCTGAGGTTTGGCCTTCTTGGCATGGTTTGCCGCTTTGACAGGCTCAGGTGTTCTTCTATTTTCCTCTGCCTGTTTCTTCGTTTCTTCATCACCACAGACGACATGGTCCAACCTGTTCATCAGTGCTTCATAGCCCTGCTTGGCAACTTCTTTCTTATCATTCTTGATGCTGTCGTCACCGAAGTAGGTTGAATCCATACCGGCATTGTGGTGGAAGTCCGTGTTGGTCGCACCAGGAAGCATAGCTGTCACATTGACTCCTGTATCTTTAAGTTCCTCTCTTAGCGCCTCGGCAAACATGAAGGCGAACGCTTTCGAAGGACCATAGACTGTTTCATATGGCGTAGGAAGGGTGGCGGAAAGGGAAGAGACGATCAGAATGTTTCCCTCCTTGTTCGGTACCATATGATTCACGACACGTTTGGCTGTATGGACAGTCCCGGAAATATTGATATCGATCAGCTTCAGTTCCTCTTCAAGATTATTATCAATGAAAGCACCGCCCAGACTGACACCGACATTCAATACGGCTGCATCGAGCTTGCGATTCCTGCCTTCTACAAATTTCCAGAAATCCTCGACCCCTTCATAGGTGGATGCATCTGCCTGAAGCGGGTAGGTCTCGACACCCAATTTCTCGATTTCTTTCGCTGATTCGTAGATTTTCTCACTTGAGCCGGACATGGCCACATCATAGTTGTCTTTCGCGAATAGTTTTGCCAGTTCAAAGCCGATACCGGAAGTCGATCCCGTGATCATTACAAATTTATTTCCAGACATGTTAAAACTCCTTTAGAAATTATGGTATTACTTATAAGTAGAACAGAAGGAATTCTAGTTCATACATAGTATTACCCATTAGTCCCTATATATAAAGAAATGAATATATAAAAAGAGAACCAGACGTGGAAAGCTGTCTCCAATATATCCAATCTTCTTTTAGGTCATTTCAAAAGCTTGTAGTAGACATTTACATTCTTATATTCTCCAAATGGATCCTGTGAATACTCAGGGATTTCACCAATGAGCTTATATCCTTCCGCCTGGTAGAGGACATTTGCCGGACCATCCTTTTCGGTATCCAGCATCAACAGCCACCTATTTTTCCGGATGGCCGCCTGTTCTGCATGCTGCAGCAATGATTTTGCGACACCTTTCCTGCGGACAGCTGGATGCGTCATCAGTTTGGCGATTTCCGCCCGGTGCTGTCCGTTTTCCTTATCGCTGAGATGCAGCTGGACTGTACCTGCTATCTGTCCATCCAGTATGGCGACGTATAGATGGACATGGGCGGACAGGACGCCATCCCAATAGCGGATGGCTGTTTCATCACTCATCGGGTGCAGGTAGTTCATGGAGGCGCCCTGGGCCACGACTTCCTGGAATAGCCGTGACAATTCCTCCCGGTCGTTCTGAATATCTTTTATTTCTTTGATTTCCATACTATGTATCTCCTTTCATCTTTCCTCATTATAAAATAAAAGCGCGGGGGACAGAAATATCACAACTGCAAACTGAAGCATTTTGAATCACAGTGGAATGATTAAAGGATAGACATTTGGATTGCTGGAAAGCGTTTAGCTTTTCCATGAAGTGGTACTGAAAGAGTGACTTTAATAATTCTCCAAGGAGGCATTTTATAATGAGTGAACTCGATAAACAGACGTATTTATCAGATGGTGTGAAGCCACAGACGCAGTCCCAGCAGCCCGGAGTAGAAAGGGAAATGGAGCCTGAACCGGTCTATGAACTGGAAAGCCATGTCGGTTCCGGCAAGCTGAAAGGAAAAGTTGCCCTGATTACCGGCGGTGACAGCGGAATCGGAAAAGCAGTTGCCATCGGCTATGCAAAGGAAGGGGCACATATCGCAATTTCCTACTTGGATGAGCATGAAGACGCCGAGGATACAAAGCAGCGGGTCGAGCAGGAGGGTGTAACGTGTACGCTGCATGCGGGGGACATTGCGGATGAAGCATTCTGCTTTAAAGTGGTGGAAGAAGTGATTGAAAAGCACGGCAAGCTGAATATTCTGGTCAACAATGCTGCGCGGCAGGAAGTGAAGAACAGCGTCGTGGACATCAGCGCTGAGCAGTTCAAACACACATTTGACGTCAATTTCTTTGCGATGGTGCATTTTACGAAAGCCGCAATTCCGCATCTGCAGGCTGGAGACAGCCTGATTTATACGACATCAATCAATGCATATGTCGGCAATAAGGCACTGATTGACTATACATCCACCAAAGGTGCCATAGTCGCTTTTGCCCGTTCGGTCGCCCAGGAGCTTGCCGAGAAAGGCATCCGGGTGAACGGTGTTGCACCTGGCCCAATCTGGACGCCGCTGATTCCGGCTACGATGCCGACCGATATGCAGGAATCATTTGGTGTCTCGTCCCCTCTCGGCCGTCCTGGACAGCCTGCAGATCTGGTCGAACCTTACATTCTGCTGGCTTCGGAAGGATCCGCCTATATGACCGGCCAGTTCATCCATGTAAATGGTGGGACGTACATCTCATCCTGACCCGTCTGATTGAAAATATGAATATGTGATGGAACGGCTGGTAAAGGTGAATGTGACTTCTTTGCTCAGCCGGGCACCCATCCACAGAGCAGAACTGCAGAAAAATGAAACACTCCATTTTCTGCAGTTTTTATTAATTTTACTATAGGAGGAATGAGCAAATGGCAGATTCACTTGATTCATCCATCGACTTCAAAGATGAAGCGGAATTGAGAAAGCAGGTATTCAAGATATTGGATTTCTACTATCCTGCCTGCATCGACCATGAAAAGGGCGGTTATATCAACGGCTTTCTGGACGATGGTTCAATCAACGATACCGTCACAAAGCATCTGGTGGCGACGAACCGATACATCTACATCTTCAGCATAGGTGCCATACTGGATGGTCCCGAATGGTGCCTTGAATCAGCACGACACGGCATCCGTTTCCTGAAGGAACATCACCTGGATCAGGATAATAATGGCTACTTCTTCGAGTTGAAAGGCACCGATGTGGAGAACGATTCAAAGATGGCCTACGGGCATGCCTTTACGCTTCTTGCATCCGCAATCGCGTATGAAGCGGGCGTCGAAGAAGCGAAAGACGTTCTGGATAATGTGTATGGAGTATTGGAGACGCATTTCTGGGACCCCGAACATGGATTCTACAAAGACGAATGGAACGCCGCCTGGACGTCTCTTTCGTCTTACAGGGGCCAAAATCCGAACATGCACATGTGCGAAGCAATGCTGACTGCATATGAAGCGACCGGGGAAGAGAAGTATCTGGATAAGGCATATACCCTGGCTGAAGGTGTGACCGGGAAACTGGCAGAGCGTTCCGGTGGCATGGTCTGGGAGAACTATACACCGGAGTGGCAACCCGATTGGGAATTCAATAAGAACAACACCAAAGACGAATTCCGTCCGTTCGGTTTTGTACCCGGACACCAGTTTGAGTGGAGCAAGCTTTTGATGTGGCTGGATAGGCATCAGTCAGAACCTTGGATGCTCGAGAGGTCTGAAGCACTATTCCATAAAGGCTGGGATCTCGGCTTGGACCAGGAATACGGCGGCATCTTCTTTGCGTTATCTCCGGAAAGGAAAGTCATCGATGATGACAAGAACTACTGGGTGATGGCAGAAGCCATTTCCGCTGCATCACTCCTGGCGGCCAAGACCGACAATGCATTCTACTGGGATGCCTACGACCAGCTGTTCCAGTATTCATCGGAGCATCTGATGGATCATGCGCATGGTGGCTGGTACAAATTGCTGAACAGGGAGAACCAGCCTTATAGTGATGTGAAAACCTCCCCTCCTAAAACGGACTATCATCCTGTGGCTGCATACTACCAGTCGATTCTTGCATTTGATTAAAGTGTTGAAACTTCACTGGTGAAATTACTTATGACTCCGGTATTCACCCGGGGTCATCTTTTATATCCATGGGGCATGTGGATTTTTCTCTAATTATCCGTCCGGCATCCATCACTTTGAACACGCCCATTTTTTCGATAGTTATGATAGTATTGATATGCTTGATTTTCCATATTTAAAGGATTGCTGAAAGGAAGATGCTCTATCAATATTTGGGCATGGTCTGGTCTATTGGGGATTATTATATTTACTCCTGTACTGGCCAAGAAAGTCAGGACTGATGCAGAAAAGCGGAAAGCAAGGGTGGCTGTATTGATTGTCCTGTCAATCATCATGACAGTAATAATCTTTAAAATAAGTCTTATCACTGCCTTTCTAGTTGGTGCCATTGCAATGATTGTGGTTAATAAGGAAAGATATTCAAAGAAGCGGCTGATCATCTATGTGACAATTGCTGCGCTAATAGGCATTGCAATGTATTTCCTGTTAAAAGGTGAGCAAATGGCACTGCAAGAGGCAGCAAACGGGATGATGATCACGGACAGTTCCAACACCAATAGGGGGCTTCCGGAAGCATTATTGAAAGCGGTCATCCATTCATAGGTGATGATGGCTTTAAAAAATTGAAATTGAATAAAATACAGACTATATAATCAACAGGCTCGCTGAGTCTGTTTTTTTATATCTTCATCACTTATTTAAAAGGTCTATAAGGAAACGTTAAATCATCTATAAAAGGTGCGATTGTGGTCCTCCCTATAGAATGATATATTGTTAGGAATGAAAGCATAGCATAAAAGTATGATTTTATTTTATAGATGGAGGCAGAGTTTATGAGGAAATGGTATATGTTTTTGGCGTTAACATTTGTACTCGTCATGAGTGCATGTGGAGAATCCAGTGCCAATGAAGAGGAAGCAGGTAATGTTATAAAAATTGGTTCGACACCGGATGGATACCCGCAAGTGTATTCGGAAAATGGTGAAGTCAAAGGGTTCAGCGCAGATGTCTATCAGGAAGTCTTCGATCGCTTGGGATATGAAATCGAATGGTCGCTGACGGACTGGACGGGCGCTCTGGCTTCCCTCGAGACCGGCAAGGTGGATACACTGGCCAATTTCGCAGTAACACCGGAAAGGCAGGAAAAGTACAACTATACCGATCCCTATTACTATTCCAGAGCAGGACTTGGGGTCGCGCAGGACAATGAAGACATCAATTCGCTGGAGGATGTCCAGGGCAAACGGGTAGCCAATGTCACCGGGTCGAACTATGGTGATGTTCTGAAGGCCCAGGACCAGGCGGATGGAATAGAACTGGTGAACTACGACACCATGGATGTCATCATCAGCGATGTGGCTACTGGAAATATTGATGCCTTTGTCACCGGCAGGGAGACGCTGCTTGCACAAATACAGGACAAGGGGATTCCGCTCAGGGTTACGGAAGAGGCATTTGGAGAAAAACTGGTCGCTCTGCCATTTGCCAAAACCGAAGAGAATAACCAGCTCATCGAGGAGATCAATGGTGCCCTCCAGGAAATGAGGGAGGACGGCACTTTGTCTGAAATCTCCAATGAATGGTTTGGTGAAGATGTGACCGTAAGTGCTGAGGAATAGCATCTGATGGATAGGGGAGTTTCTATGAAAAGAGTGGACGGAAAAGTTGCGATAGTTACCGGGGGCGCCAGGGGCATGGGCGCTTCCCATGTGCAAAAGCTTGCCTCTGAAGGGGCAAAGGTAGTGTTTACGGATCTGGATATCGAAGCGGGGAAAGCTTTGCAGGAGGATATCGGGCCGGATGTTCTATTCCTGGAACAGGATGTGACGGATGCAGATGCCTGGGGAAGCGTAATAGAGGAAGCGGCGCACACCTTTGGCCCTGTCAGTGTACTGGTCAACAATGCAGGCATAAACTACAGTGCTGCAATGGAGGAGTTTTCAGAGGATGCATATGATCGTGTAATAGAAGTGAATCAGAAAGCGGTATTCCTGGGGATGAAAGCCGTCGTGCCTTCCATGAAACAGGCAGGAGAAGGCTCCATCATCAATATCTCATCCATCGGCGGAATACGGGGGCGTCTGGAGAGCATCGCCTACAGCGCCTCGAAGTTTGCGGTGACCGGGATGACGAAAGTTGCGGCCCTCGAACTCGGACAGTACGGTATTCGGGTCAATTCAATCCACCCGAGCCTTGTGAATACGGACATGTTTTCCGAGAATGCCGGAGGAGGCAGCGTGGCGGGTGACCGGCCGCTTGGCAGGGTGCTGACGAAGGAGGAAGTCTCCAATCTCGTACTGCACCTGGCCTCTGATGAATCCAGTTATACTACCGGTGCCGAATGTGTAATCGACGGCGGACTGACAGCAAGATGAGGAGGCGTATATGATATGGCAATCGACTTCAAGATGAAGGCACCGATTCCAGAATGGGAATCACTTTTTGAACAGGGAAGGACCTCGGTATTGGAGAGGTTCAGTGTACTGAAGGATGTCACACCGACAGAAACGACCAGTCTGGAGGATGTACTTGATGAGATGGACAACCAGGGGGTTACCCATTCCGTGATTCTGGGAAGAAACAATCAGGCAGGCAGCTCGAACGCAGAACTGCTGAATTTCCTCTCCGGCAGCGAGGGAAAGCGGTTCTTTGGTTTCATAGGCATTGAGGACATGCCGGTGGAAGAAGCGGTGGAGACCATCCACAAGTATGCCGCCACAGGGAAGTTCCATGGCGTAGCAGCGAACCCCGCCAAAATCAGGCCGCTCACTCCCATTGGTGACCCAAGTCTGGATCCGATATTCGAGGCATGCATGGAGCATGATCTGCCATTCTGCATGACGCTCAGCATGCTGATTACACTTTTGGCTGAGGGGGCGGACTATGACTATATCCATCCCAGACAGCTGATCCGCGTACTGGATAAGTATCCGGACCTGGATCTCATCATTTCACATGCCTCCTGACATCATGACCAAGATTATGGAGGGGAATGCGCGTAGACTGTTGAAGATGGAATCATGAATGTTTAACAGTACAGATAAATTCTGTACTGTTTTTTATGTTCAAGTCGTCCCATTTGAACAGAATGGATGTTTCTGTTACAATTTACTTCAATCTGGACAACAATTATCCAGTTTATACGGAAAGGAAGTGATCAGGACATGAAAATGAAGACAGGGGTTGAACAGTCGGTCTATGCTGCCCTGCTGCTCAACATGCTCCCGGATGGGGCAGTGCTGCACAGCGAAGAGATCAGCAGGCAGATCGGCGCGTCTCCCACGTATTTTCAGAAGCTGCTCAGGAAAATGGGCAGTGCGGATCTGATCACTTCCGTACCCGGCACCAAAGGCGGTTTCAAGCTGAAGAAACGCCCGGAGGATATCCGTGTGTATGATATATATGTCGCTATAGAAGGGCAGCAGTCCCTCTATACACCGAGCGGCATCTTCGATGGCATGCTCGAACTGGGGAGTGATGATGAGCACTGCATCCTCGGCAGCCTGATGGATGAGGCGGAGGACTCATGGAAATTCGTACTCAAAAGGGAGACCATTGCTTCCCTGACCGAGAAGCTTCAGACGGAGCAATACAGCAGCCGGATGGCCGGCCTCAGAAAGTGGCTGGATGAAAAGATGGTCGTCTAGCATATTTGAGTAAACAGAGAAAAATGTCGCAATAGAGAGTGAGTATAAATATTAAAAGGTAGATGGTAAATATGATTATAGGACTTGATAGAATCAATGAGCTGGCAAGAAAGCAGAAGCGCATCGGCCTGACGGACGAAGAGCGTGCGGAACAGCGGCAGTTGAGGGAAGACTATATGCGCCAGTTCCGCGGACAGGTGCTCGACAACCTCGCCGGGCTTACGGTCATCGATCCGCTCGGCAATGACGTGACACCTGCAAAGCTGAAGCGTGAACAGGAGCTCAATAGACTCTTCGAACAATAGCGGCACCAGATTAAACGACAGACAAAGAAAAGGATGTTAATGATGAGATTAAGTGTACTGGACCAGGCACCTGTGACAAAAGGCAACACCGGCGTGGACGCGCTGAGAAAATCGGAGGAACTCGCTGTTCTTGCTGACGAACTCGGCTATTACCGCATGTGGATGGCCGAACACCACGGCATCGAGTCCGTCGTTAGCTCCGCTCCGGAAATCACGGCAGCAAGGCTTGCGGCAAAGACTGAGAATATCCGCATCGGCACAGGTGGTGTCATGATGATGCACTATTCACCGCTGAAGATGGCTGAAGTGTTCAAGACGCTCAGTGCATTCTCACCCGGACGGATCGACTTCGGCGTGGGCCGTGCACCCGGTGGAGACGGCAGGGCGGTATATGCACTGTCTGAAGGCAAGCGCCCCGAGATGGACAATATGTATGAGAAGTATCAGATTGCGCTTCAGCTGATTAATGACGAGACACCGGAAGGCAGACTGTTCGGCTCGACCCCTGCAGTGCCCGACGATGTAACATTGCCGGAAGCATGGATGCTCGGGTCAAGCGGCAACAGTGCCATCGAGACGGCCAAGATGGGCGTCGGATACTCCTTCGCACAGTTCTTCAATGGTGAACTCAGCCGCGAAATACTCGATGCCTACAGAAGGAACTTCAAGCCTTCAGCCTTCATGGAGAAGCCGGAAATCAACGTGTGCTACATGGTGACGGCGGCGGAGACGAAGGAAGAAGCGGAATACCAGGCACGGCCCCAGGACATTGCAGGCCTCTGGCTCTCCCAGGGCAGGATTGCGAAATCCCTCACACCTGAAGAAGCCAAAGACTATCCACTCACCGAGATGGACAAGATGAAGATCGAGCAGCGCCGTCCGCTCCATATCGTCGGATCGGCGAAGGAAGTGGCCGAAAAGCTTCAGGCGGAGCAGGAGATGTACGGCTTCGACGAAGCAATGATCGTCAGCATTCCGCACGCGCAGGAGACACGTCTCGATGTCTACAAGCTGCTTGCGAAAGAATTGTTCTAATCAATAGATGAAGCCAGGATAAATTATATCCTGGCTTTTTTTCTGCTGAAATGAATGTCCATCAGCACGTAAAATATGAGAAAATGAAGGAAACTGTAAGATCAGAAAAAAGAGGTCGATAGACATGGAACAGATACAGCTGGAGCGGCATGCGGATACATTCCTCAAACGGGAATTCGGCATGCCACTCGATATACCCATCCGGATTTCAAAACGCATGAAGTCAAAACTTGGCGCCTTCCGCATCAAATACATACGGGGCAAAGCACAAGACAAGGAGATGGAGATTGTGATGTCCCACACTTTCATCAGTAATAATTCCACTGAAACCATCCTCGATGTGCTGTACCATGAATGTGTCCACTATGCACTCTTCGCCAAAAATCAGCCCTACAGGGATTCGGACGCAACATTCATCAGGACCCTCGACCGCCTGGGGATTTCCAGGACACGGACTCACATGTATAGGGGAGAGAGCCACCTGTATGAATGCAGGAAGTGCAGGTACCAGTTCAGCAGGAATATGAAAGGGTATGAGAAGCGGTACATATGTCGTAGGTGTCGTGGAAGGTTTACGTACGCTGGGGTTGTCGAGAGAAGGTGACAGACAAAGTTTATCTGATAGCATGCATAGTATCGGCTTTAAAGGCTTCTTTGAATAGAACGGTGTTGCATAAATATAAAAACCTCCAACAGAAAAATCAAGAACAGCATATTACTATTCATTACTTCCTAAAGCGATACCCCACACCCCAAATGGTCTCTATGACCTTAGGGGTGGAGGGGTCTTCTTCTATCTTCTCGCGAATCTTTCTGATGTGGACGGTGACGGTGGAGTTGTCACCGATGGCGTCTATGCCCCAAATGCGTTCAAACAGATGCTCCTTGCTGAAAACAATGTTCGGATTCTCGGCAAGAAACTTCAACAGGTCGAATTCTTTCGCTGTAAAAATCTTTTCCTCACCGTTTATCATTACTTTACGTGAATCGGGTTGGATGAGGAGGCTGCCAATCTGGATTTCATTTGAATCTTTCTGGTTATTCTTCAGCCGGTCATATCGTGAGATATGGGCCTTGACTCGGGCGACGAGTTCATTTGGGTTGAAGGGTTTGACGATATAGTCATCTGCGCCCCGGTCGAATCCCCGTATCTTGTCGATGTCCTCTCTTCTTGCCGTAACCATCAGGATGGGGATGTCAAGTAAGTCCCTGAGCTGCCTGCACAGCTCGAATCCGTCGATGTCGGGAAGCATGAGATCGAGGAGGATAAGGTCATATGCTCCGGTACGTGCGAACTTCATGCTATCTTTGCTGTCTGATGCGATGTCGCTGTCGATACCATTCACTTCAAGATAATCCCGTTCCAATTCTGCAATACTCTGTTCGTCTTCTATAATCAGTACCTTTGTCACTTATTTCACCTTCTCAAATTGTAAGTAAATGCTTGTTCCCTCGCCCAGACAGCTTTCAGCCCGGACAGTCCCGCCATGCGCATCCATGATTTTCCTGACTATGGACAGGCCGAGACCACTTCCTCCGGTGGTGGAATTCCGAGATGCGTCTGCACGGTAGAAGCTTTCGAAAATATAGGGTAGGTCGGCTTCCAATACCCCGCTCCCATTGTCCCTTATTTCAACGGTGACATTCCTCTCATTTGAAGCCATATGCACTTCGATGTTCTTCCGCTCCTTGTCCATATATTTTACGCTGTTCTGTATGATGTTGGAAAAGGCACGTTTCAGCTTGTCCCTGTCCGCATATACAGTAAAGTCATCTGCTGGATTGGCATAAAGTACTGCCTTGCCTCCCCCCTTTTCAAGGTCGAATGATACATCTTCGAGCATGTCCGTGAGGAACGGGAGAAGGTCGATGCTTTCGAAATGGAAGGGCAATTGCTCCAAGTCGAGTTTCGAATACAGGAACAGTTCATCGATCAGCCGATCCATATCATCTGTCGTCTTTGAAATGGTGTCGATATAGCGTTCCATCTTTTCAGGAGTGTTTGCGACACCATCCTGGATGCCTTTCACATAACCCTTGATCGAGGTGAGAGGGGTCTTCAGGTCATGGGTGATGCCTGCAAGCAGCTCCTGTCTGTTCTCTTCGTACGCCCGTTGCCTTTTCCTGGCAGCATTCAGCTTCAGCCGCATGGCTTCGAATGTATTGCCGAGTTCACCCAGTTCATCTTTTCGTTCTGTTTCTACACTGTATCCCAGATCTCCTTCACTGATTCTTTTAGCAGCATGGGACAATTCATTGATGGGTCTGAGGATGCTTCTTGATACATAGTACGTCAAAAGACCGTTTGTTATGACGAGTACCAGAATCATTGCCGCAAATCTCAGGCCAAGGAAGAGGGTCATGTCCGAGCCTTCGGGGTTTCCATTGAATACGGCGAACAATATGTAGCCGAGAAGTATTTCAATCAGAAAGAAACCGAGGATAGGGATGATAATCATGCCGACATTCGAGAAGAGGAGCCGTTTCTTAATTGACAAGGATACCACCTGCCTAAATTTTTTACGTTAATGCCATTATAACCACATGGTCAAAATATAAAAATAGGACTACCATCAAAGGCAGCCTACCATTAGTCATTTTGAATGCACACTTTTGTGATCGATCATCGGGACCAGTATTGCGCAACCCAATGCAGTGAAGTAGGGCAGATACTTGATGCCGACCGGCTGATTGAAAACCATCATGCCGAGTACACCAATCATACTGGAGAGTGCAATTCCAAGTATGAAACCGCCGACCACACCGACGATCATAGCCAGAAATATTCTCATAACATTTCCTCCTTTTCATTTCCAAATACCAATTTGAAGTTTTTCACCACAATCCAAACCGAGAGCATGGACAGCAGAATGGCAAAGACTGTGTGAAGGGCGTTAATGCCATCGATTCCAATGTTCGCAGTAAAGTACATCAGAAATACCGAGACAAGAATCCCAAACAGCTGCCAATACACCCACCTCGGCATGGAGCCGACAAATGCAAATATCAGCATGATGATTGGCAGATTGAATCCAAACATATGAACAAACATCATGTGGTTCATCCAGTGTACCGGATCGTCAAAGACCGCCATCCCCGCGATGAAAACTTGAACCGTGACACAGAGTGCGAAAAGAACTGCCAGTAATAGATATATACCTCTCGCGGTCCGAACCCTCAAACTATTCTTTTTCATAATCAAAACTCCTGTTCTTTTGGAGATGGCTCCATCTTACATAGGAGAGATGAAATATCCCTTACGTAATTCTTAAGTAATTCTTAAATCGCAAAGTGTGTAATTTTTGGAATGATCAGTGCAGAAATGATGAATCTGCGGTCCTATGGAATCAGAAAAAGAATAAATGCGGAGGAAAGGCTGAGTTTTGTCGTTTTTGGATTTTTACAACAAAAATCATCGGAGGTAATATATTTGTAGTAGAGGAGGCGGAATATGATCTGGATCATATTGTTGGGTGGTATATGCGCATCATTCATGTATGCAGTTACAGAAGCAAAGCATTTCAGTATTCTATACAGAAGAAGTAGATGTGATAGTTGTCATTATACTTTGAAATGGTCGGAATTGATTCCAGTCGTCAGTTTTATACTGCTCAGGGGTAAATGTTCATATTGTAGGAGCAAGATTGATATAGGTGCTTTCATATGCGAGGTTTTATTGATTTTCTTTTATCTTCTTCCTTTATTTTATGACTTGTCACTTAAGGATCTCACCTTGTATTATCTTATGGTCACTATACTTATACCGATTGCTCTGAATGACTTCAAGACTTTTACGATTCCAAACCATATGAGCTTACTGTTTCTCTTTACTGGGCTTTTTTTGACGGATTTATCATATATCGAACCATTTAAAGATGTAGTCATCATCATTCTTCTCCACTTGTTCTATTTCCTGTTTTCAGACTCTGTAGGTTATGGAGATATCAAGTTGTTCACAGTAATCACATTGGTTACGCCGGTCAACTTTTTCGTCTATACAATTCTTCTCACCTATATAATTGGAGGATTATTTATCATCATTCTGCATTTCTACAGGAGTGATATGCCACGCAAAATTCCACTTGTCCCCTTTATAACAAACGCACTCATCCTATCGTTCATCCTTTATGAAGAAATAAATACAATCTATTTCGGAGGGTTCCTATGACACTATTAATCAAAGAAATGCATGACTCTGATAAACCTCGGGAAAGGTTGATGAACTACGGGCCCGACAAACTTACCAATCAGGAACTGTTAAGCATTATCATCAATACAGGCAATAGGGAAGAATCGAGTATTACAGTGGCCAATAGAATCATAAAAGACATGAAGACCATACGTGAACTCAGAGGACTGACCTATCAGGAATTGATCAGTGTAAAGGGTATAGGGGAAGCCAAGGCCATAACCATCCTTGCTGTAATTGAACTTGCAATCAGAATGCACACCCACTCACTTGAAGAGGATATTTTCATCAAGAGCCCGGATGATGTAAGTGATCTTCTGATGGAGAAGATGAGGTATTTTCAGCAGGAGCATTTCGTAGTTCTATATCTATCCACCAAAAATATGGTGATACACCAGGAAACGATGTTCAAAGGTTCATTGAACACCTCCATCGTTCATCCAAGAGAAGTGTACAAGGAAGCTGTGAAAAGAAGCGCAGCAGCAATCATATGTGTCCATAATCATCCAAGTGGAGATCCTTCGCCTTCCAGGGAGGATATAGAAGTAACAAGGAGGCTTCATGAATGTGGAGAGATGATAGGGGTCGATTTTCTTGATCACATCATTATTGGTTCTGGAAAATATATCAGCTTAAAAGAAATGAATTTCATTAAATAAGGAGTGGGTATATGGGATTGGATATGTATTTATATCTCCAGGAACGTGAGACCAATGAAGTCATCGAATATAGTTATTATAGGAAGTTTAACGCCCTGCAGGGTTACTTTGTAAAAAATTTCAGCCTTGGAAACTGTGATAGGGTCAAATTATCGGTAGAGATGGTAAATGAGCTATACTTGCTGCTTAATGAGGTTCGTCATTCTCCTGAAAAATCGCATCTTCTTATGCCTGTATTTCCCGGTCCATTCTTTGGTTCGTATGAGTATGACCGGATATACCACAACTATATCAACCAGGCGGCAGGCGATTTCTATCATGCCAAGTTCATAGACTATGGGAAATACGATCTTTTCTTCACTTCTGATTGGTAAAGTGCGATTTTAAACATTACAAATCGATTACAAATCTGTAATATTTGTAAATTCTGTTGAAAACCGAAATAGTTTAGGATATTATAAATATGACTTAAAAATGACATAACAAGGAGGACAACCTGATGATTAATGTAATTCTTTCATCCATAAACCAATTTCATAGTGTTGCCTCCTTTGATAGATTCTAATCATTCCGATTGGATCTAGATATCATATATATTATTTCTTATCTGTTGTAGGGAGGCTGCCGCCTCTCTATTTTTATGCCTGAAACCAGTGTGCACAAATAGAGTGCGCACTTTTTTTGACGTCATTTTTAAGAAAATTCCGTAAAAAAGGGGCTGATGATGTGGTATTTTCAATTTGCACAAGACAGTTTGATGCTATGACACCAACGAATTACACAACAAGGAAAACCAGAGGGGACCATCGACTGTAATTGTGGATTGACTCCCTGGTTTCAGACAGGGTGGTGATATCATGTTTGATTTTCTATGGAAATTGAAATGGTATTTTGGAGAGAATAAATGGAAGTATACGACAATCGTACTTGTACTGCTTGTGGCGAATATCCTTGAAATCATTCCACCGCAGCTGATCGGCTGGACGATCGATTTCATTGCCGGTGGGGAAATGACGGAGCGCCTGATGTGGCAGTTGGTCGGTGTGTTCATCGTGGTGACGGTACTGACTTACGTGGCGACATACCTATGGTCCTATCTGCTCTTCGACGGGGCGGTGAAGATCGAAAGCATCATCAGGATGAAGCTGATGCGGAAGTTCCTGCTCATGTCTCCGAGCTTCTATGAACGCAATAGGACGGGTGACCTGATGGCGAAGGCGACGAACGACCTGAAGATCGTGAACCAGGCTGCGGGCATGGGACTTTTGACCTTGGTGGATGCGACGACTTTCATGCTGACGATCATACTGGTCATGGGGTTCACGATTTCCTGGCAGCTGACTTTCTTTGCACTGCTGCCGCTGCCGATTCTGGCGATTGTCGAGCAGCGGCTCGGCAAAAGGATCAATGCGGCGCATACGGAGAGTCAGGAGGCATTTGGATCGATGAATGATTCGGTGCTCGAAATCGTGGAAGGGGTGAAACTCACCCGGAGCTATGTGCAGGAGGAGGCCGAGAACAGGCGGTTCAGGGGGATGACGGACGACTATCTGGAGAAGTTCATAAAGGTGGAGCGTCTTGATGCACTATTCCAGCCGCTGACGATCATCGTCACGACATTCAGCTTCATGGTGGCGTTCGGCTATGGCGCGGTGCTTGCGAACCGCGGCCTCATATCTATCGGAGACATCGTGGCCTTCAATGTCTATCTGAACATGCTGATATGGCCGATGTTTGCCGTCGGCATGCTGTTCAATGTCATGCAGCGGGGGAATGCCTCGCTGACGCGCATCAACAGTGTTCTGGATACGGAGGATGATGTGAATGATCAAGGCGTGCATGGAATCCAGAAATCAAATATGGATTTCGACCACGTTTCGTTCCAGTATCCGCTGAGTAGAAGAACGAACCTGGATGATGTATCGTTCACGCTCAGAAGCGGCCAGACGCTCGGTATCGTGGGGAGGACGGGCAGCGGCAAATCAACGCTCATCAAACAGTTTCTGAAGTTCTACCCGGGAGGTGAGGGCAGCCTGGTCATTGATGGCCGGCCGATATCGGAACTTGACCGGAGTACGCTGCGGGAGAAGGTGGGGTATGTCTCCCAGGAGAACATCCTCTTCTCAAGGACGGTGCGGGAGAACATACTGTTCGGAAATCCTGAGGCGACGGAGGCACAGCTTGAGAGCGCCATCCGTCTCAGTGCACTCGACCAGGACCTCAAGCGGATGCCTCACGGGCTCGATACGATGGTCGGTGAAAAGGGCATTGCCCTGAGCGGCGGACAGAAACAGCGGATCTCCATTGCACGGAGTCTGATCCGGGATCCGGATATACTGATTCTGGATGACGCCCTCAGTGCTGTGGATGCAAAAACGGAAAAGCGGATCATCGACAGCATCCGTAAGAATCGGACGGATAGGACGACCATCATCGTGACACACAGGCTGTCCGCCATCCAACATGCCGATCTGATCGTCGTCCTGGATGATGGACGGATCATCGAGACGGGCACGCACGAGACGCTTTCGGTCTCAGGCGGCTGGTACAGCCGGCAGAATGAATACTATCTGAAGGGCGGTGCATCGACATGAGGGAAATGAAAAGACTGATTGATTATGCCCTTAAGTTCAGAAGGCAGTTCATTCTGGGGATTTCATTGATGATACTCATGGTTGGTTTCGAACTTCTGGGACCCTTCATTGCGATGCTGATACTCGATCGACACATACAGGAGGGCACGGGGGAAATTGAACTGCTTCCCATCTATCAGCTGCTTGGGGTATTTCTCGCCATCAAGATACTGCATGCAATCTTCAGCTACCTCCAGGAAATCGTGCTGCAGAAATCGGGAGCCCTTGTAGTCCAGGAAATTCGCAATGATGTCTTCCGTCATGTGCAGAAGCTGCCGATCCGCTATTTCGACGACCTGCCGGCCGGAAAGGTGGTCGCCAGAATAACGAACGATACGGAATCCATCCTGCACATGTTCTCAGAGGTGCTGCCGGTGTTCTTGGTGAGTACCCTGACCATCGGCGGCATTACGGCAGTGACATTCTTCATCAACTTCTGGGCGGGACTTGCCATGCTTATGGTCATTCCTCTCGTAGTCATCTGGATGACGCTCTACAGGAAGTACTCGGAAGGATACAATCATATGCGGCGGGAGCGGAACAGCGACATCAACGCCATGATCAACGAGTCGATCAGCGGCATGCCGATCATCCAGGTCTTCAACCGGGAATCTCAGGTGACGGAGGAATTCAAAAACCTGAACGATGGATACGTCAGGAGTTCGAACAGCCTGATCAGACTTGAAAGTGCCACCGGAGAGAATCTTATGGGAACCTTCCGGTCCCTGCTGTTCGCCGTGACGGTCTATATATTCGCCTCCGCTTTCCTCGACGGGTCGGCGGCGCTGTCGGTCGGGACGATGTACATCCTGGTCGACTATATTACACGTTACTTCAATCCATTGTTCGAGATCATCCGCCAATTGGATATATATGAGCAGGCACGGGTGGCGGCAATTAAAGTGTTCGAACTGCTGGATGCGGAGGCTGAAAAGAATGACACAGGTGTGCTGGGTCAATTTGACGGACATATTGCCTTCGGACGGGTCGGCTTCTCATATGACGGCAAACACCAGGTGCTTGAGGATATCAATATGGAAGTATCACCGGGAGAGACGGTGGCACTTGTTGGCCATACAGGGTCCGGCAAAAGTTCAATCATCAATCTGCTGATGCGGTTCTACGATCCGACCGAAGGCACCATACGGTTCGATGGCAGGGATACCCATACCATCGGCAAGCAGTCGCTGAGGCAGCACATGTCGATTGTGCTCCAGGATCCCTTCATCTACAGCGGTACGCTGCTGTTCAATCTCAGACTGAACAATGCGGACATTACTGAAGCGGAGGCAGAGGCGGCGCTCGTGAGCGTGGGTGGTGCCGAAATGCTGTCCAGACTGCCGGAGGGAGTTCATACAGAGCTTGCAGAACGCGGATCGACACTGTCCCTCGGGGAACGGCAGCTGATTTCATTCGCCCGTGCCATGGTGTTCGACCCTAAGGTGCTCGTACTGGATGAAGCGACGAGCAACATCGATTCGGAGACGGAGCAGATGATCCAGCATGCCATGAAGGTCGTAAGCCGGAACAGGACGACATTCATCATTGCGCACAGGCTCTCGACGATCCAGCATGCGGATCAGATTCTGCTGCTTGATGGCGGCCGTATTGTCGAGCAGGGCAGTCATGAAGAACTTCTCAAGTCAGGCAGGGAGTACGCCAAGATGTACACCATGCAGCTCGGTCAGCCACGAACGATGAATGCATGAAAAATATCATGAAGCTCGAGACTTCTGTATAAAACTGATCAGGCATTGTGCCAAGTATGACAACCTTCCATCCTGCAAGATAAAGATCATCTGCCATTTGGGCAGATGGTCTTTTTGGCAACAGAGGCAAAGGAACTTCACTTGGCAGTGCACTGCTTTTCATTCTTAACGTATAGGTGTGTTGATCATAAGCATCCTCAGTTTCTATCGTGGTCAACCGCAAAGCTGAAAACAAGCTTCAATATATATAAAGCGAGCAGAGCATTTAGAATAAGGTGAGTATCCGCCAGTAGGATGAGTGCACCTACTCCTGTTAGAGCTGACGCCATCCCAGCGGTACGCTGAATCCCTCTCCCCCCAATATGGGTAATGATCCAGGCAGATGCGATGGCGAAGAGCCAAACGGCCGTGGACAAAAGCAAATTGCCGAACAGCCATCCCAGTATCAGTGGCTGGATGTGGACTCCTAGAAAAACTAATCTTGCTGTATGGCTTGTCTGGTAGTATGCATTCGTCCCTTTTGTAACATTAGCTGTGACACCGCCGGTTATGTCTACTGTAAGTATAATCAGTAGTGCCGTTTTCCATACTGTAAGCCCGGACCATTCGTTATATGTGTAGAACAGCAGGAAAGATGAGAGGATGAGGCAACTGGCCAAGACAATTGTTAATTCTGCTTTTGTTGTTCTTCTTCCAAATAGCTCATGCAGAATTTTAGGGATTTGCAACGCTCCTTCAGTACTTATCTTTTTATTCATTACCTTCCCCCGTTCTTTCAAAATATTCTCTTGCACAAAGCAATCCTCTTCTGATTGCAGTAAAATTATTTATAACTACGTAAAGGACCCTCTCTTCCCGGCAACGAAAGATTCATCTATATCAAACCATTGGATAATACCTGGCTTTATACTTCCATTTTAACATTGCCCCTCGTGCTTCAGCCCAGTCTGTTATGAATATTGTACATTTTCAGGGCGAGCCTGACGGCAATTATGGCTGAATAGACTTTAGTTGTCTGAAATTTGACTTATCTCGCCAATTCATGTAGAGTAATGAGCATTCAATTGAATACTTTTATCCAGAGAAGTGGAGGGATTGGGCCCTGTGAAGCTTCAGCAACAGGCCGGGAGGCACTGTGCTAAATCCCGCAAGCCTCAGGCTTGGCAGATAAACGATTGAAGCCATTTGCCATTGGGCAGAGGGCTTTTTATTTTGGGAAGGAAGTGATGGAATGGCCATTGTGCTTGAAGATGTGTCGAAGACATATGAGGTCAAGGGGAGAAGAATCGAGGCTCTGAAGAAACTCTCCCTGACGATAGAGGACGGGGAGATATTCGGACTGATCGGTTTCAGTGGAGCGGGAAAGAGTACGTTGCTCAGGCTGATTAATCTGTTGGAAGCCCCGAGTTCCGGTAAAGTGAATGTGAACGGAACCGAACTTGGAAGCCTGTCGGGAGATGATCTCAGGATCCGGCGGCAGAAGATCGGCATGATCTTTCAGCAGTTTAATCTGATTGAATCGAAAACGGTCTATCAGAATATAGAGTTCGTGCTGAAGGCAAGCAGGTATGACAGGAAGAAGACGCGGGGACGCATCGAGGAACTTCTTGATCTTGTGGGACTCGGTGACAAGGTGGACAGTTACCCGAAAAATCTGAGCGGCGGCCAGAAGCAGCGTGTCGGCATTGCCCGGGCCCTGGCGAACCATCCGGACGTCCTGCTGTGTGATGAGGCAACCAGTGCACTCGACCCAGATACGACGAAGACGATCCTGAAGCTTCTGAAGCGGATCAACAGGGAACTTGGCATCACAATCGTGCTGATCACCCATGAGATGGAGGTCATAAAGGAGATTGCAGATCGTGTGGGGGTCATGACGGAAGGCGAAATTGTAGAAATGGATGATGTATACAGCATATTCAGCCATCCCGAGCATGATGTGACGAAGGGGTTCGTACAGGATATATATGATTTCACCATCCCGCCCCATATCGACGTGAACGAACGTTCGGAAGTGATCACCATAAAATTCCTCAATGAGCACGCCGAAGCGAACTATGTCAATCAGCTCTACCGCCACTTTGAGTGTGACATCAGCATTCTGAACGGCCGCATCGAATACATACATGATATGCCGCTCGGCTTTCTGATGCTGCACGTAAAAGGCGAACCGGGGGAGATCATCCGGCTGAAGGGCTTCATCGACGAATCCAGAGGAATAGAAAGGGCTGGAATCTATGCAAAGATTGACTGAGATTGCACCGCTCCTCTACCGTGCACTGCTTGAGACGACACTGATGGTGTCCATTTCCATTTTCTTTGCGGTGCTGCTCGGGCTCCCGCTCGGCATACTGCTCTATATCACGGCGAACCCGCTGCTGTTCCGGATAAAGCCTTTGAACCAGTTTCTGGGTGCAGTCACCAACGTGATCCGCTCGTTCCCGTTCATCATACTGATCGTCGCCATCATGCCGATTGCAACGTGGCTGACGAACAGTTCACATGGCCCGGTATTTGCAAGCGTGGCATTGTCACTCGCTGCGATTCCGCTGTTCGCAAGGCTCGTCGAAACGAGCTTCAACGGCGTCAATACGGGCGTCATCGAAGCGAGCATCGCCGGAGGTGCCTCCCTATGGCTGATCGTCACGGACGTCCTGATACCGGAATCGAAACGCGGCATCACCCAGGCGATTACGCTGACGATCATCTCCATCGTCGCCTTCAGTGCAACGGCAGGCGTCGTCGGCGGGGGCGGCATCGGCGACCTTGCCATCAGATACGGCTACTACCGATATGATACGGTGACGATGGTGGCGACGGTCGTCGTACTGATCATCATCGTCCAGCTGATCCAGCTCATCGGAGACTACTTGAGCCAAAGACAGGAGGGGAACTGATATGCGTGGAATATTGATATTTCTTGCTTCGGCAATGGCAGTGATCATCGGATCGAGTGCCTTGCTCTATGAAGGGGAGGGCGAGGTCATCACAATCGGTGCATCAACGGGACCGTACAGTGATATGGTGAATTTCGCCCTGAAGCCGGCACTCGAAGAGCAGGGGTATGTGGTGGAGATCGTCGAATATACGGATTACATCCAGCCGAACAATGCGCTGCATAATGGCGACCTCGATGCCAACCTCTATCAGAACAAATCCTTCATGCAGGATTTCAACAACGAGAATGGCACTGACTTCATCAATCTGATCCAGGTGCCGACGGCACCGATGGGTCTTTATTCCAGCGAATACGACTCTATCGAGGAGATTGAAAATGGCAGCGAAGTCGCTCTGCCGCTCGATCCGGTCAATTCCTCAAGAGGATTCCAGACGCTGATGGACGCAGGACTTGTAGAAATCGCTGAAGATGCCAACATGCTGGCCATCGAAGAAGCGGATATTCTTCAGAACAACAAGAACCTGGAGTTCGTCTACCAGGATTCGGGCCAGCTGCCGAGGAGTGTGGACCAGATCGGACTGTCGCTCGTACCGGGCAACTTTGCCCTGGCAAGCGGTATGGACCTGGCAGACGCATTGCAGCTTGAGAACATGAACGAGAACTTCCGAAACCAGATCGTCATCAATGCAGAAGATGAGGATACGGAACTTGCCCGTGCCCTTGTCCAGGCTGTTGAATCAGATCATTTCAAGCGGACGATAGACAACCAGTTCCAGGGATTCGACAAACCGGAGGGATTCTGATGGCAAACAGACTGCTCAGCAGCATACCACCAAGCTACTTCAAAACAGCGATGTCGAGTGATGCGAAACAGGGTCCGTTGCCGCTGATCAATCTGGCAGTCGGCATTCCGGACGGCGAGACTCCGGAGCCGATTCTGAATGCGGCGGCCGACGCACTATATAAGGAAGAGAATCAGCGGTATGGCCTTTTCAGGGGAAAGCAGTCCTTCAAGGATATGATCATCAGATTCTATCTTGACCAGTATGGCATCGAACTCGCGGAGCACAATATTGCGCTCCTCTATGGTACGAAAAGCGCCCTGGTCCAGTTTCCGATGATGTTCATAGAACCCGGGGAGGGCGTCTATCTGCCGAATCCGGGCTATCCGGACTATGCAGCCGGGGTCAGGCTGGCACGTGGGGAAGTGTATGATCTTCCGCTTCTGCCGGAAAATGATTATCTGCCCGATTATGACAGCCTCCCGGCAGTTGAGCTCGGAAATGCCCGGCTGGTCTATCTGAACTACCCGTCCAATCCGCTCGGTGCCGTCGCAGACAGGGGCTTTTTCGACCGCACGATCGAGAAATTCAAAGACACGAAGACCCGCATCGTGCATGACTTCGCCTATGCGCCGTTCTCTTTCGGAGGCCCTCATCCGAGCATACTTGAAAGCGACCCGGACCTGGAGTGTGCAATCGAAATATACTCGCTCTCCAAGGGATTCAACATGTCCGGCTTCCGTGTGGGGTTTGCGGTCGGCAACCATGAGATGATCGAAGCGATCAATACGTATCAGGACCATACCCAGACCGGCATGTGGGGTGTTCTGCAGGATGCATCCGTCACGGCACTGGAGAATGCAGCAGAGATACTGCCGCGCCAGGAGGAGAAGTTCCGGCGGAGGAGTAACCGCGTGACTGGGGCATTTACAGAAATGGGCATCCCGATCAATCCCATCAGAGGCGGGATATTCGGCTGGATCCAGGTGCCGGAAGGCCATGATGGGGAGTCCTTCAAGGACCTTCTCCTGAAGGACCAGTCCATCCTCGTGACTCCCGGCATTCCATTCGGATCGAGGGGACGGGACTACATCAGAATTTCGCTTGCCGTCAGTGACCAGGTGCTGGAAAATATCATTTCACGATTTGGAAACATCCGCCATCTATGGCAGTAATGTGGAAAAGTACAACATTTAATTGCAGATCACCCCTTGAAAGCATGCGGAAATACATGTACTATAATAGATGTAATGAAAACGACATAACAAGTCATGAAGTAGTGATGTCCATCGCGAATCGTGGCTTTGATAGAACAGATCCATTCTTGTTCTAGATATCATATATATTATTATCTTATCTGTTGTAGAGAGGCTGCCGCCTCTCTATTTTTTTGTTTTACATATGCTTATCAGAAACGACCGTCTATGGTATTCTTTTATCATATATCAACGATTTAATGGAGGCGCTCTACTGTGAACAGGCTTTTCAACCGTAACCGCATGCTGATCATCCTATTCGGCATCATCATACTCATTATACTGATCGGCTTTTCGATCACCGACCGCAGTTCGACAACCAGAGCTGAACAGTTCACTGCCGATGCTGCTGCCGGCTCCCAGATGATCATCGACGCACCGCTGAACTTCGCAGGCAGCATATTCACGAGCATCAGGCGAAGCTTCAATGCGGTTGAGGAAAACGAGCAGCTCAAGGCGCAACTGGAGATGCTTCCCCAGATGCAGGCGGACCTGGAACGCCTTAAAACGGAGAATGAGGAGCTGAGGGAGGCTTTGGAAGTGAGTTCCAAGCAATCCTACGAGAGCATCAACGCCCGGGTGATTTCGCGTTCCCCGGACCAGTGGCTGGATAATTTTACAATCGACAAGGGGGAGGCAGATGGCATCGATGAAGGCATGGCTGTAATGACGACAGAGGGGCTGATCGGCACAGTGGTACGCGCAAACGGCGGCTCCAGCTATGTCGAAATGCTGACGACTTCCGTTTCACAGAACAACCTGTCGGTGGAGATCATGCATGAAGGGAATCCGATCTATGGCAACATACGAGAGTATGATACGGAAAGAAACCTTCTGGTCATTGAAAATATAAAGAACCGCAGCGGACTTGCCCGGGGGGACGAGGTGCTCACGAGCGGACTCGTGGGCAACTACCCTGAAGGGCTCCTGATCGGCACTGTGATGGAGGTCCAAAATGACGAATATGGACTGAGCCAGAATGCCTATGTTCAGATGAAGGGTAATGTCGACGATGTCGATGTCGTCTTCATCATCGAGAGAAATCCGGAGTCCATGGAGGAATAGCATGAGGGCAATCATAATATTTCTATTTTCATTCCTGCTGATGTATGTGGACTTCCTGTTTGCAGAATTCAGTCCGATGGCGCTCGGCGGGGTCGAGGTGTATTTCGTCCCCCGTGCACTGCTGATGTTCATACTGCTCGTTTCCGTCTATGCCAGTCCCCAAATGAGCGTTCTGATCGGCGTCATCTTCGGTGCCATGCTGGATCTGTACATAGGGTCGATCTACGGCATCCATACTTTTGGAATGGTTGCGTTCGTCCTGTTCATGCACACTGCCTTCAGGGTGTTCCATAAGGACTTTGTCGCCATGGCCTTCGTCGTGCTGTTCCTCACCCTTTTTTATGATGTATATATATTCTTCATCTATAGGCTGCTTGACATGGTGGATCTGCCGGCATTCGACTACCTGGCGCTCAGGGCCGCACCGAGTCTGCTTCTGAATGCACTGATCTTCATTCTGGTTTTTATCATCGCCCTGAAAACTTCCAGAATCAGAAAAGAGGTACTGCCAAAGCATTGACAGCCCGGAACGCGGTTGGTATAATGCAGTGGTTGGTGATAATGTAGACATCAACCGCTCAATTACAGGTTCAAGTGATGCATATCCACCTGTAGATGGCGTGTCTTATTTTAAATCAGGAGGTGTAAGTATGTTTGCAATTATCGAAACAGGTGGTAAACAGCTCAAGGTCGAAGAAGGCCAGACAATCTACGTCGAGAAAATCGATGCAGAAGCAGGAGCAACCTTCACTTTTGACAAAGTGCTCTTCGTAGGAGGAGATTCCGTCAAAGTCGGTGTACCGACAGTTGAAGGCGCGACTGTATCAGCGAAAGTTGAAAAGCACGGTCGCGGCAAGAAGATCGACGTGGTGAAATTCAAGCGCAGAAAGAACTACAAGCGTAAACAAGGACACCGTCAGCCATATACAAAGCTGACTGTTGATAAGATCGACGCGTAATGATCAATGTAGAATTCAACATAAACGATGACGGACAGGTTACATCCTTCAAAATGGAAGGGCACGCCCAGTTCGATGAACACGGCAAGGACATTGTCTGCGCCGGCGCTTCAGCAGTCGTTTTCGGTTCTGTAAATGCAATCCTCAATATGACGGAAGCCAATCCTTCTGTTAATATGGAGGAAGAGACCGGCTATTTCGAATTCAAAGTCGAAGAGCCGGACGATGCAAAACTGCAGTTACTGCTTGAAAGCATGATCATTTCTTTAAAAACGATAGAAGAAGAATACGGTGAACATATCAGATTATTATTCAAGTGAGGTGAAAGCAATGCTTAAACTGAATCTTCAATTCTTTGCATCCAAAAAAGGTGTAGGCTCAACGAAAAACGGTCGTGATTCCATATCCAAACGTCTTGGTGCGAAAAGGCAGGATGGCCAGTACGTTACAGGCGGCTCCATTCTTTTCCGTCAGCGTGGAACTAAAATCCACCCGGGTGAAAACGTAGGTCGCGGTGGCGATGATACACTCTTCGCCAAAATCGACGGCGTTGTAAAATACGAGCGTCTGGGTCGCGATAAGAAACGCGTTTCCGTATACAAGGAAGCAAAATAATGAAACGAATGGACATCAGCAAAGCTGGTGTCCTTTTTATTTAAGTGTGTTGAAATTGATATGCTATAATATTTAAGGATAGAGGTGAGACAATGTTTATAGATCAGGTAGATATATACTTAAAAGCCGGCGATGGCGGAAATGGCCTTGTCGCATATAGACGTGAGAAGTATGTGCCGCTCGGCGGACCGTCCGGCGGCGACGGGGGCAATGGTGCGGACATCATTTTCGAAGTCGACGAAGGGCTGAGGACACTGATGGATTTTCGTTATCAGCGCCATTTCAAGGCGAAGCGTGGCCAGAATGGGATGAACTCCAATGCCCATGGAAAAAACAGTGAGCCGATGGTGCTGAAAGTGCCGCCGGGCACTATTGTCAAAAGGAAGGATACGGGCGAGACGCTTGCAGATCTCGTCCATCATGGTGCGCGGGCAGTCGTGGCGAAGGGCGGCCGCGGAGGACGCGGAAATTCAAGGTTCGCCTCTTCCAGGAACCCGGCACCGGATTTTGCTGAAAACGGTGAACCGGGCGACGAACTCGATGTAATCATGGAGCTCAAATTGCTGGCTGATGTAGGCCTTGTCGGCTTCCCGAGCGTAGGCAAATCCACGATCCTCAGTGCGGTGTCAAAAGCGAAGGCGAAGACGGGCGATTACCCGTTCACGACGATCAAACCGAACCTTGGTGTCGTTGAAACTGGAGATGGACGTTCATTCGTTATGGCCGACCTGCCGGGACTGATTGAAGGGGCTTCCGAAGGTACGGGGCTCGGCCACCAGTTCCTGCGCCATGTCGAGCGTACGAAGGTCATCGTACATGTGATCGACATCAGTGGTCTTGAGGGCAGGGATGCAGTCGAAGACTACAGGATCATCCGCAATGAGATGGGTCTGTACAACGAAAATCTTCTGAAGCGTCCTGAAATCATCGTGCTGAACAAGGTCGACCTGGTGGAGGATGAAGAGGTCTTCGACCGCTTCACTGAAGCCGTAGGTGACGACAAGGAGATATTCAGGATATCGGCAGCGACGAGAAAGAACCTGGACACTGTGCTCTACAGGGTCGCAGACCTGCTCGAAGAGACAACTGAAGAGGAAGAAGTCATAGAGGAGACGGACCACCGTGTGGTCTACCGTCACGAGAAGGACCCGGATGCATTCGAGATCAGGCGGGATGATGATGGTGCCTATGTGGTTGTCGGCGACGCCATAGAGCGCATGTTCAAGATGACCGACTTCAACCGTGATGCAGCCGTCAGGAGATTTGCCAGGCAGATGCGCTCGATGGGCATCGATGATGCGCTCAGGGAGCGCGGCATCCAGACGGGCGATACTGTAAGGATACTCGGAGGAGAATTCGAATTCGTAGAATGATGGTGATTTGATGTATCAGTATATTATTGGTGTTTTGAAGGAAGTGGAACCGCAGTATATCACTGTGGAGTCGAATGGGATCGGATACCTGATGATGGTGCCCAATCCTTTTCGCTTTGAGCATAATAAAGAGAGCGAAGTGAAGATCCACACGGAACTGATTGTGAGAGAGGACAGCCATACACTCTATGGCTTCAACTCGAGGGATGAAAAGATCCTCTTCAAGTCGCTGCTGCAGGTCACAGGCATCGGGCCGAAGAGTGCGATGGCCATCCTTGCAGCCTCCACTCCGGATGAAATCGTCGGAGCGATCGAGGCGGAAGACGAAAAGTATATGCAGAAGTTTCCGGGCGTGGGCAAGAAGACGGCCAGCCAGATCATCCTTGATCTCAAAGGCAAGCTTGGACATGTGGAGGCTTCTCCTGAGGCACCTGCTGTGGATGACAATGACCACTTCATCAGCGAAGCCCTGTTGGCACTGGAGGCGCTTGGCTACAGCAAGCGTGAGCTCAAGCGCATTGAGAAGAACCTGGGCAGTGAATCTTTCAGTTCAGTGGACGAAGCAGTAAAAAGAGGGCTTAAATACCTAGTTCAGTAATGGGGTGCTATTATGGATGATCGCATTTTAGATGAAGGAAAGCAGCAGCATGAAGAACATTTGGAAATGTCGCTCAGGCCGGAATATCTGAACCAGTATATCGGTCAGCAGACATTGAAGAACAATCTGAACGTTTTCATCGAGGCGGCAAGGATCAGGGAAGAGGCGCTGGACCATGTCATCCTGCACGGTCCCCCGGGGCTCGGCAAGACGACACTGTCCAACATCATCGCCAATGAGCTCGGTGTGAACATACGTACGACTTCCGGACCGGCAATCGAACGCGCCGGGGATCTGGCGGCGATTTTGTCGAGCCTTGAAATGGGGGATGTCCTGTTCATCGACGAAATCCACCGGCTTCCCCGTGCAGTGGAGGAGATCCTCTATTCAGCAATGGAGGACTTCTTCCTGGATGTCGTCATCGGCAAGGGCGAGGAGGCCAGAAGCATCCGGATAGACCTGCCCCCATTCACGCTGGTGGGGGCGACGACCCGCTTCGGCAGCCTTTCGGCCCCGCTTCGTGACCGTTTCGGTGTCCAGTTGAGGCTGGAATACTACGATATCGACAGTCTGGTCACCATCGTCAATCGTACAGCGGATATTTTTGAAGTCGCAATCGATGATGACAGTGCGATGGAACTCGCCAGACGTTCCCGGGGCACCCCGCGGATCGCCAACCGGCTGCTCAGGCGTGTCCGGGACTTCTCGATTGTGAAAAAGGAGCCGTCCATCACCCTGGAGACGACGAACCACGCACTGAAGGTGCTGGAGGTCGACCCGAGCGGGCTGGATCCGATCGACCACAAGATCATGAATACGATCCTGAACACCTATGGTGGTGGACCGGTGGGCCTTGAAACCGTGGCCGTGTCGATCGGCGAGGAAGTGGTGACGCTTCTGGATGTGTATGAACCGTACCTGATCCAACAGGGATTCCTGGAACGGACGCCGAGAGGGCGGAAGGCGACAGCCAAAAGCTACGACTACTTTAATGGAAAATCACAGATGGATATATTTAGAAATGAGGAATAGGTTTTGAAACTCGACGAATTTGATTTTGAGCTTCCTGAATCGCTCATCGCCCAGACCCCTCTGAAAGACCGGGCGCAGAGCAGGCTGCTCGGCCTGAACAAGGCGACCGGCACCGTATCGGATGCGAAATTCGAGGATATTACGGAATATCTCAATCCGGGTGACGCACTGGTGCTCAACGATACGAAAGTGCTGCCGGCGAGACTTTTTGGTGTAAAGAGTGATACGGGCGCAAAAATAGAAATGCTGCTGCTCAAACCGATCGAAGATGGGTATGAAGTGCTTATACGTCCGGCCAAGCGTGTCAAAGAGGGGACGGAAATCGACTTCGGTGATGGGCTGCTGAAAGCGGTATGCACAGGCACATTCGATGAGGGCATCAGGCATGTCAGCCTCCATCACGAGGGGCTGCTTGAGAATGTACTGGATGAACTCGGGGAGATGCCGCTCCCGCCATACATCAAGGAAACACTTCAGGACAAGGACAGGTACCAGACGGTGTATGCCAAACATACGGGTTCTGCTGCCGCGCCGACGGCCGGCCTTCATTTCACGGAAGCGCTGCTCGAGCGTATCAGGGAGCAGGGTGTACATATCACCTATATCACCCTGCATGTGGGCCTCGGCACCTTCAGGCCGGTCAGTGAGGAGAACATCGAGGATCACAGGATGCACTCCGAATTCTATATCATGAACCGTGAGACGGCTTCCATACTTAACGAAGTCAGGGAAAATGGAGGGAAGGTGGTCAGCGTCGGTACGACGAGTACACGGACGCTCGAGACGATCATGCGCGACCACGGCAGATTTGAAGAAGCGAGCGGGTTTACGGATATATTCATCTACCCGGGCTTCCAATACAGGGCGATCGATGCGCTGATTACGAATTTCCACCTGCCAAAATCCTCCCTGATGATGCTGGTGAGTGCCTTCAGTGATAAAGAGACAATCATGAAGGCCTATCAGCACGCGATCGATGAAAAATACCGGTTCTTCAGTTTTGGAGATGCAATGATTATATATGAGGATGAAGACTAGATGGCAATAAGATATGAACATATAAAGACATGCAAGCAGACCGGTGCCCGCATCGGCAAACTGCATACTCCGCATGGCACGATCGATACACCGATCTTCATGCCGGTAGGGACCCTGGCGACTGTGAAGACGATGACACCCGAGGAACTGGCGGACATCGGCAGCCAGATTATTCTGAGCAACACATACCACCTATGGCTGAGGCCCGGCAGTGATATCATCAGGGAGGCAGGCGGCCTCCACAAGTTCATGAACTGGGACAGGCCCATCCTGACGGATTCCGGCGGCTTCCAGGTGTTCAGCCTGAGCGACAGACGCAAAATCGAGGAGGAGGGCGTCCACTTCAGAAGCCATCTGGATGGCTCCAAACTCTTCCTGAGCCCGGAAAAGGCGATGGACATCCAGCATGATCTCGGATCGGACATCATGATGGCGTTTGATGAGTGTCCGCCGTTCCCGGCGGAGAAGAAGTATGTCAAGGATTCCATCGAACGGACTTCCCGCTGGGCGGAGCGCTGCCTCAACCACCATGTCAAAGAGGGGCATGACAAGAACCAGGCCCTCTTCGGCATCGTACAGGGCGGGGAATACAGCGACCTCCGCGCCCAGAGTGCAAAGGAGCTCGTCGCGATGGACTTCCCGGGCTACTCGATCGGCGGCCTTTCCGTCGGTGAGCCGAAACCGATCATGTATCGTGTCCTTGAGGAGACGGTACCGTTCCTCCCTGAGGACAAGCCGAGGTATCTGATGGGCGTCGGCTCGCCCGATGCCCTGATTGAAGGCGTCATCAGGGGCATAGACATGTTCGACTGTGTACTTCCGACCCGTATTGCACGGAACGGCACGACGATGACGTCGAAGGGCCGGGTCGTCGTCAAGAACAAGAAGTTCGAACGTGACTTTACACCGCTCGATCCAGGGTGCGACTGCTACACCTGCCGCAACTATACGAAGGCATACTTGCGCCACCTCTTCAAAACGGATGAAATTTTGGGATTGAGGCTTACCACTTATCATAACCTTTATTTTCTGCTAAAATTGATGGAGGATATTCGAACTGCGATTTTAAATGATCAATTGATGGATTTTAAAGAAGCATTTTTCGAATCATACGGATTGAACGTTGAAAATCCGAAAAATTTCTAACAGAGGAGAAGATGTATAGATGGAATTCTTTATGGCCATCC
The DNA here is from genome assembly GCF_038561955.2 of Salinicoccus sp. Bachu38. Classification (NCBI taxonomy): domain Bacteria; kingdom Bacillati; phylum Bacillota; class Bacilli; order Caryophanales; family Staphylococcaceae; genus Salinicoccus; species Salinicoccus bachuensis. The sequence continues at coordinate 1,177,709 of NZ_CP138333.2, forward strand.
TGCCGTTTCTGGTACTCATCCTGGTAATGTACTTCCTGATGATCCGTCCGGCTCAGAAGAAGCAGAAGGAAGTTCAGAACATGCAGTCAAACCTGCAAAAAGGTGACGAAGTCATCACAATAGGCGGTATCCATGGCACAGTGGAATCGTTCGACCAGAAACACATGTACATCCGTACGGATGATGTGAACGGCGCAGTACTCAAATTTGAGCGTGTCGCGCTTAAAGAAATCGTAAAATAGGAAGACAATCGGCTGGCTCATGGAGCCAGCTTTTTTCATTTTAATTTTTGGTGGTAACAGTTATAATTGAAACGTTGAGGACTTACAATATAATCGAGGTGTGTTTTTTTGAAAGTGAAAACGAATAGAATCATAGCTGCTGTCCTGGTGGCCGTGCTGCTCCTGACAGTCGTCGGCCTGACCGCCAAGGATCTTGTCAGGAATGTCAATCTCGGCCTGGACCTCCAGGGCGGTTTTGAAGTGCTGTATCAGGTCGAACCTTTGGAAGAAGGCGATGAAATCGATGATACGGCGGTTCAGAGCACTGCCCAGACCCTCGATTCGAGGGTGAACGTGCTCGGTGTTTCGGAACCGAACATACAGATTGAGGAGGGCAACCGGATACGCGTCCAGCTTGCAGGGGTCGAAGACCAGGCGGAAGCACGGGAACTGCTCAGCACTCAGGCTGAACTGACGATCCGGGATGTCGATGACAATGTCCTGCTGGACGGCTCCGACCTTGTGCAGGGCGGTGCAAGCCAGAACTTCGATGAAATGAACCAGCCGATGGTCTCGCTCGAACTGAAAGATCCGGACAAGTTCAGGGAAATCACCGAAGAGATTTCCGAGCGTCCGGCGGGAGAGAATCTGATGGTCATCTGGATGGACTTTGAGGAAGGGGAGGACAGTTTTGAAGAGGAGGTCCAGAAGGAGGACCCCAAATTCATCTCTGCCCCGAGCGTATCCCAGCCGATCAACTCCTCTGATGTCATGATTTCAGGCGGCTTCTCCGGCCAGGAAGGTCTGGAACGTGCACAGAATATTGCCGCCCTGCTGAATTCCGGCGCCCTGCCGGTGAAACTGACGGAGATCTATTCGACTTCCGTCGGCGCCCAGTTCGGTGAACAGGCGCTGGATGAAACGGTCACTGCCGGCCTGATTGGTGTGGCACTGGTATTCCTATACATGATTGCATTCTATAGGCTGCCGGGTGTTGTTGCTGCAGTGACACTCACAATCTACATCTATCTGACGATATTCGGGTTCAACATGATCAGCGGGGTATTGACGCTCCCGGGCATCGCAGCCCTCATCCTCGGTGTGGGGATGGCGGTGGATGCCAACATCATCATGTACGAGCGCATAAGGGATGAACTGCGCATCGGCCGGAATCTGAAGCAGGCCTATAAGAGGGCTTCTGCGGCTTCATTATGGACGATCGTCGATGCGAATATCACCACTCTGGTTGCCGGAGTCGTACTGTTCATCTTCGGTACAAGCAGTGTGAAAGGGTTTGCGACCATGCTGCTGCTTTCCATAATCATGAGCTTCATCACTGCGGTCTTCCTGACACGCTTCCTGCTGTCAATGCTGATCAAGTCGGGCTTCTTCAATAAGCGGCTTGGATGGTTCGGTGTGAAGGATGAGAGCAGGTTCAACATCAATGAAGGCAAGGATATAGAAGATCTGACGACGCCATGGGACCGCTTCGACTTCGTCGGTCATGCGAAGAAATTCTTTGCATTCAGTCTGGGAACCATTCTGATCGGGCTGATCATCCTGTCCATCTTCAGATTGAACCTCGGCATCGACTTCACAAGTGGTACGAGAGCCGATATACAGACTGACGGCGAAGCGACAGTGGAGCAGGTGGAAGAGGAGCTTGAAGCGATGGACATGCCGCCGGACAGCATCACGACGTCCGGGGAGGACATGGTGGTCGTACGCTATACGGAAAACCTCCCGCAGGATTCCGTCACCGAGATGCAGAGCACGTTCGATGACCTCTATGGCAGCGAACCGGCGATCAGTACGGTAAGCCCGGTCATCGGTCAGGAGCTGGCCAAGAATGCGGTCATCGCACTCGCCATTGCTTCTGTCGGCATCATTCTCTATGCCTCCATACGGTTCGAGTGGCGCATGGCCCTGCCGAGTGTACTCGCCCTCATCCATGATGCCTTCATCATGGTGGCCGTCTTCTCCATCTTCCGTCTGGAAGTGGACATCACCTTCATTGCGGCAGTGCTGACGATCGTCGGCTACTCGATCAATGATACGATCGTCACATTCGACAGGGTGAGGGAGAACCTGAGGAAGTTCAAGGTCATCCATAGGGAAGAGGAAATTGATACAATCATCAACCGTTCCCTCAAACAGACTTTGACCCGTTCCGTCAATACGGTCCTTACGGTCATCATCGTGGTGGTATTCCTTGTGCTCTTCGGAAGCACCGCCATACTGAACTTCTCCATCGCCCTACTGGTCGGCCTGATCAGCGGCATCTATTCTTCACTCTTCATCGCACTGCAGCTATGGGGAATACTGAAGAAGCGCCAGCTGCGCAGTGCGGATGGCGCCCTGACGGTATATGAGGAAAAGAGCAAGGACGATGATAAAATATTAGTATAATCTCTAAAACGCCCAGGAAATCTTGGGCGTTTTGCAAAGGATGAAACATATGTATCAGTCGAAGTACGAGTGGAAAGTAAGACGCAAAACCTCTGATATTCCAGAGGAAGTCCGAGAAAAGTTCAAATTGAATCCTCTGGAGCAGACCATACTGGAAAACAGGGGGTTCACGACAGAAGCGGATCTGGAGAAGATCTATCATCCAAAGACTTATGATGCTGCGCTCGTCCATATGATGGACACGGCCGTGGCACGCATAGAGGCTGCCCTGGATGGTGGTGAACGCATACTCGTCTATGGCGACTTTGATGCGGACGGCATCACAAGCACGGTGCTGCTTCTGACTGCACTCAGGAGGAAAGCCGGCAATGACAGTGTGGACTTCTTCATCCCCAACCGCATAGAGGATGGATACGGCCCCAACCAGGCCATATTCGAAGAAATCGTCGTCGGCCAGTATGATCTTGTCATCACCGTCGACAATGGGGTATCAGGCGGCAAGGAGATTGCGTTCCTCACTTCCCGGGGCGTGGATGTGATTGTGGTGGATCACCATGCATTCGGGGAGAATGTGCCCGACGTCCCGATCCTCCATCCGGATCATCCCGATGGGGAGTATCCATTCAAGTCCCTGGCCGGGGTCGGCATCACCTACAAGCTTGTGCAGGCACTCGGTCTCGACAGTAAGGAGGACCTCGGCTGGGTGGCGATCGGCACGGTCGCCGACCTTGTACCGATGATAGATGAAAATAAAAGGCTCGTCATCGAAGGGTTGAAGATTCTGAATGACACGCCGCCGGCAGGTGTCCATACACTCCTGAGAAGTGCAGGGAGTGACGGTTACATCGATGAAGAGACCATCGCTTTCGGTCTGGCGCCGCGCCTCAATGCGACAGGGCGGCTCGGAGAGGCGGAAATCGCTGTTGAGCTTCTCCTCGAGGAGGATACGAACCTTGCCTATGAACAGGCTGTAGTCGTCGAAAATATGAATATGGAACGGAAGCAGCTGGTGGAGACGATCTTCAGCGAGGCGGATGCAGATATAGATCCCGCCAATCAGATCAATATCATCTATCGGGAAGGATGGCATCCGGGCGTGCTCGGCATCGTCGCTTCGAAGATCGTTGAAAAATATGGGAAACCGGCAATTGTACTCACCCAAGAAGACGATGTGTATCGCGGGTCGGCCCGTTCGATCGAAGGGGTGGACCTGCATGAAATCCTCACGGACCATTCACAGTTCCATCACCGCTTCGGCGGGCACGCGCTCGCGCTCGGTGTGGAAGTGCCTGCATCAAGTATCGAGGCCTTCAGGGAGGAGCTCGAGCAGCATATGAACGGCCTGCAGCTGAACTTGAGGCCCTTGAAGCATATAGACTACCAGATCAAGCAGGGGAACATGAGCATGAAGGCATTCGAACGGTTCGACCGGCTGAAACCTTTCGGCCAGTCCTTCCAGTCCCCGGTATTCCTCCTCACCAATGAAAATATCGGCACAATAAAACAGGTCGGCAAGGACCGGTCCCACATCAAACTGTCCATGCCGAAAGTCGGGATGGATGTCATCGGCTTCGGTTTCGGCCACCTGATCAATGAAGTATCCACGGAGGATTCGATCAGTCTGGTCGGAACGGTCAATGTAAATGAATTCAGCCAGAAGCGGACGCTTCAGATGATGCTGCAGGATGCGAGTGTCGACAGTGTCCAGCTGATCGACATGAGAAGCCGTACCGACCAGCGCTTTGATATCATTACACAGGAAGATGTATTCGTCATAGCCGAGAGCAGGGAAAAAAAAGGGGACAACTACTATCACTTCGGCGAAGCACTCCCGTTCACATCGAAGACGGTGGTGCTCAGGGATCTTCCTGAAAGCTTGGAAAACCTGTCGTATTCACTGAGGGAGATCCATGCCTCCAAAATCATCGCCCTCTTCCATCAGAAGGAAGAACTGTTTTTCACAGGCATACCCAAACCAGCCGACATATCGAATGTGCTGCAGCTGGTCGAAAAAGCGGAGGATGGCTCAATCGACCTCGCGAGACATGCGCCGGCCCTGGCTGACCGGCTCGGCATGAAGATGAAATTTCTTAAGATGACCATCGATATTATGACAGATTTGGAGATTATCACATTAAAAAATGGTATAGTATATAAGGGTCAGGAAGACGGAAGCTGGAAGTTGGAGGAATCACGGCATTACCAGAAACTCAAAAATCAGCTGGAAGCTGAAAAACTTCTTAAGATGTCCTCTTCGTCTGAACTGAAAGAGTATCTCAGATCATTAATTTCGAATTGAGTGGTGGATTAGTATGGATTTAAAAAAATATGTATCAGAAGTGCCGGATTGGCCCCAAAAGGGTGTCAGTTTCAAGGACATTACAACAATCATGGACAACGGCCCGGCATACCAGTATGCGACAGACAAGATAGTGGAATATGCCAGGGAGAAGGAAGTCGATATCGTCGTCGGCCCTGAAGCCCGCGGTTTCATCATCGGCTGCCCTGTGGCATACAGCATGGGAATCGGATTCGCACCTGTAAGGAAGGAAGGGAAGCTTCCAAGAGAGGTCATCAGATATGAGTATGATCTTGAGTACGGGTCCAATACACTGACGATGCACAAGGATGCAATTTCCCCCGGCCAGCGTGTATTGATCACGGATGATCTTCTGGCAACGGGAGGCACGATAGAAGCGACGATCAAGCTTGTCGAGTCCCTCGGCGGCATCGTGGCGGGGCTCGCTTTCCTGATAGAGCTTGAATATTTGGATGGCATGAAACGCCTCGAAGGATATGATACACTCTCATTAATCACCTATGATGAGTAGTCCGTTCTAAAGTCTGTGGAAACAGGCTTTTTTTGTCATTCATTTATTTGAAAGAGGTTTTATAGTATGATGATTCTAACTAGTGTAGATGGGAAGCGGTGAGGTCATGAACAAGGAATATCCATATAGCAAGGACGATGTCATCCGCATGTGTGAATCATACATGGATGAAGAGGATATGCTTTTGATCCGTAAAGCATATGAACTGGCCAATGAGGCACACAAGGGACAGTACCGGAAAAGCGGGGAGCCGTATATACTGCACCCCGTGCAGGTGGCAGGGATACTTGCGGAACTCAAACTGGACGGCCCGACGATCATTGCCGGGTTCCTTCATGATGTCGTTGAAGACACACCGTATACGTTTGATGACCTCAAGGAGATGTTCAACGAGGAGGTTGCCGTAATCGTCGATGGCGTCACCAAACTCGAGAAGGTCAAGTACCGCTCCAAACAGGAGGAGCTGGCGGAAAACCACCGCAAGCTCTTCATCGCCATAGCAAAGGATATCCGGGTGATCCTGGTCAAGCTTGCAGACCGGCTCCATAACATGCGGACGCTCAAGGCGATGCCTGAGCACAAGCAGATCAGGACTGCGCAGGAGACGCTTGAAATATACGCGCCCTTGGCACACCGCCTCGGTATTTCCAGCATCAAATGGGAGCTTGAGGATACTGCGCTCAGGTACATCGAGCCCCAGCAGTATTTCAAGATCGTCAGCCTGATGAAGAAGAAACGGAGCGAGCGGGAAATCGTCATCAACCAGGCCATCGACCGCATCCAGGAGGAGATGGATCATACGGGCATCAAAGGCCAGCTGTCCGGCCGCCCGAAGCACATATACAGCGTGTACAGGAAGATGAAGAAACAGCATAAGCAGTTCGACCAGATCTTCGATCTGCTCGCCATCCGGGTGCTTGTAACAAGCATCAAGGACTGCTATGCAGTGCTCGGAGTCATCCATACCATCTGGAAGCCGATGCCCGGACGGTTCAAGGACTATATCGCCATGCCGAAGCCGAACATGTACCAGTCCCTGCATACGACCGTGGTCGGACCGAACGGCGATCCACTTGAAATCCAGATCCGTACATATGAGATGCATGAGATTGCGGAGCACGGGGTCGCTGCACACTGGGCCTACAAGGAAGGCAAGGAGCTCAAGGGCGAACCTGCCATGGACAAGCGCATCAACTGGTTCCAGGATCTGATCGACCAGGAATCATCCTCCCCGGATGCAGAGGAGTTCATGGAGGCGCTGAAGACGGATCTCCTCAGTGACAAGGTCTACGTCTTCACTCCGAACGGTGATGTGGTGGAGCTGCCGAAAGGTGCCATCCCGATAGATTTCGCCTACCAGGTGCATACGGAGGTCGGGAACCGGATGATCGGTGCCAAGGTCAATGGCAAAATCGTGCCGATCGACTATGAACTCTCCACCGGCGAGATTGTGGAGATCAGGACAAGCAAGCAGTCCTATGGCCCGAGCCTCGACTGGCTGAAGATGGTCAGGTCATCGAGTGCAAAGAACAAGATCCGTGCATTCTTCAAGAAACAGGACCGTGCAAGCAATATCGAAAAAGGGCGCTTTGCGGTGGAGCACGAGATCAAAAACCGCGACCATAAGCCGGATGAGATACTGAAGCCGCAGTTCATCGATCCTGTACTGGACCGCTACAACATCAGCAATGAGGACGACCTGTACGCCATGGTCGGCTTCGGCGGCGTTACGGCCCAACAGGTGACGAACCGTCTGATGGAGAAGTTCAAGGTCAGCGAGGAGAAGACGAATATCGTCGAGGAGATCGACCGGACCCATCACTACAAGGAGATTTCGACGGAATCCGGAGTGTATGTCCAGGGCATGGACAATCTGCTGATCAATCTGTCGAAATGCTGCAATCCGATTCCTGGAGACGACATCGTCGGCTTCATCACGAAGGGGCATGGGGTGAAGGTCCATGTCGCGACATGTCCAAACATCAGAAATGAAAAAGAGCGCCTGATCGATGTGGAATGGGTCAAGAACAAGAATAAGGACCGCAAATACCAGGCGGATCTGGAGGTTTCCGGATATGACCGCCAGGGTCTGGTCAATGAAGTGCTGAACGTCGTTGCCAGCACCAAATTCCCGATCACCCGTGTGAACGGGCGGGCGGATATCGACAAGCATGCGAAGATCAGCCTGTCCGTCATGGTGCAGAACGTCGCCGACCTCCATAGGGTCGTGGACAAGATCAAACAGCTTCCTGACATATACAGCGTGGAACGCGTTTTTAAATGAGGTGTAGAAATGAGAGTCGTATTACAGAGAGTATCGAGTGCCACTGTCATCAGCAATGAATTCTTCAATGAAATCAGGCAGGGCTATTGCCTGCTTGTGGGCGTTTCCAAGGATTCGACGGAAGAAGATGCACTGAAGCTGGCGGAAAAGATAGCCGCAAGCAGAAATTTCGAAGATGAATCAGGCAAGATCAACCTGTCGATCAAGGATGTAGGCGGAGAAATATTGAGCATTTCCCAGTTCACCCTCTATGCGGACGTCAGAAAAGGGAACAGGCCGAGTTTTACGCAGGCTGCAGGCAAAGAGCATGCTGATAGGCTGTACCGCCTTTTCAATTCCCATCTGCAGAAGATGGACCTGACCGTCAAAGAGGGGTTCTTCGGTGAAATGATGAATGTGCAGATCAATAATGATGGACCGATCACCATACTTTATGAATCCATTGGTGGCAAGATCCAGTAATGAAGAGGCCAGCTGGAATTCCCAACAGTATATTTCAGGGCATCCGCCATTTCCTGAAATATAAGAAGCATATCTATGCAGCCCCCCTGTTTTTTCTGACAGCAGCCGGATGCATCATTCTGATTGCTGTGCTGGTCTATAACCGCTTCTTTTCAGTTTCGGGAGAAGCCGTCCAGATGGATCTGGACCAAAGTTCATATGATTTCAGCGACACGGTGATCGTCATCGATCCCGGCCATGGCGGGAAAGACCCGGGAGCCACGAGCGCCTCCGGGGTGACCGAGGATGTAATCGTCTTCAGTGTTGCACAGAGCCTTAAGGAGGCACTCGAGGATGCCGGTGCACAAGTCATCCTGACACGCAGCGAGGATGAATTTGCTTCCCTTGATCAGAGGAAGGTTGATGGAGACCTGTTCATCAGCCTGCACAGTGATGCCATGGACGACCCGGCGGTGTCCGGATTTACGACATACTATACACATCCGGAGCAAAAGGCATTCGCAGAGTCCATCAACCATGCACTCGACCGGCGTTCCTATTTCCATAACCGGGGCGTGCATTCGATGAACTACCAGGTGACTTGGCAGCTCGACTATCCGGCTGTCCTGGTGGAACTGGGCTATCTGAGCAATGCCGTAGACGACATGGTGCTGAATAAAACCCGCTACCAGAATATGATGGTAAAGGGGATTGTTGAGGGTATCGACGATTATTTGAACTGAGTGCTTGACTTGTGCCGGCTTAAACAATATCATATTAAATAATTGAATGATGCGAATTCATCGATCCGAAGAGGTGGATATGGTGGACACCAGAGAGACCTGCCCAGGCTGAAAGCAGGTTGTCCGCCAGTATCCGTCAGCCGACACTTCGGTAGAATCCTTCTATACAGGCGGTGGCAGCCGTTATTATGCAAGAGGGCCCGGCCAGGGCTGAATCAGGGTGGCAACGCGATCTAATCGCCCCTTATATCCGTCTGGATATAAGGGGCTTTTTTATATTTTATGAATGGAGTGGAACAGATGATACAGATTCCAAGAGGCACACAGGACATACTGCCGAAGGACACATACAAATGGCAGTTCATTGAAGACAGGCTGCACGAAATTGCACAGAACTACAACTACAGGGAAATCCGCACACCGGTGTTTGAATCCACCGAACTGTTTGTGCGGGGGGTTGGCGGTTCGACGGACATCGTCAACAAGGAGATGTATACGTTCATGGACAAGGGCGACCGCAGCATGACACTAAAGCCCGAGGGCACCGCGCCGGTCGTCAGGAGCTACATCGAAAATAAGATGCAGCACGATGTCAATCAGCCGGTCAAAGTATATTATCTGGCGCCGATGTTCAGGTACGAGCGTCGCCAGAAGGGCAGATACCGCCAGTTCGTCCAGTTCGGCATCGAGGCGATTGGTGTAGAGGATCCGCTGATCGATGTGGAAGTCATCAGCATGCTGATGCACATATACCAGTCGTTCGGGCTGTCAGACCTGAAACTCTACATCAATTCCATCGGCGATCAGGACAGCCGGGCCGCCTACAACCAGGCACTCGTGGACCACTTCAGGCCATCCATCGGTGAGTTCTGCTCGGATTGCCAGACCCGCATCGATACGAATCCGATGCGTATACTCGACTGCAAAAAGGACAGGGACCACCCACTCGTGCAGAATGCGCCAAGGATATACGACTACCTGAATGATGAATCCAAGGCCTACTTCGAAAAAGTGACCGGAAACCTCGATGCTCTCGGCATCTCCTACGAAATAGACTACAACCTTGTGCGTGGCCTCGACTACTATACGCATACAGCATTCGAACTGATGAGTGATGCCGAAGGCTTCGGAGCCATCACTACACTGTGCGGCGGCGGCCGTTACAATGGCCTGCTGGAACTGCTGGATGGGCCGCAGGAAACGGGTATCGGCTTTGCACTTAGCATCGAGCGCCTGCTGCTTGCGCTGGAAGCCGAAGGCATCGAAATACCGGAGCCCGAAGGCATCGACCTCTACATCTGTACGCTGGATGAGGCAGCTGAAGCCACAGCGGGGCAGCTGCTCCACAGGTTGCGTGCAGACGGCATCAGCTGTGATATGGACTATAAGCACAGGAAGCTGAAAGCCCAGATGAAGGATGCAGACAGAAAAGGGGCGGCATTCACGATCGTGCTTGGAGAAGCGGAGCTTGAAACAGGGGAAGTGGAACTGAAGAATATGGAGTCCGGAAAAACGGAGAAAGTCAGTCTGGATGACCTGAAAGAACTAAGTAAGATAATTGAGGAGAATTGACCATGAGAAAATATGCAACGGAAATCACAGAAGAACTGACAGGAGAAAAGGTCCACCTGAAAGGGTGGGTGCAGAAAAGACGTGACCTGGGCGGGCTGATCTTCATCGATCTCAGGGACCGTTCCGGCGTCATGCAGGTCGTCTTCAACCCGGAAGTATCCGAAGCGGCCCTGGAAACTGCTGAACGGATCCGTTCAGAGTATGTCATAGCGGTGGCGGGGGAAGTGCTTCAGAGGGACCCGTCCCAATACAATGACAACATCGCAACTGGAAAGATTGAAGTGCTTGTCGATGAAGTAGAGGTGCTGTCAAAAGCAGATACACCGCCGTTCCAGATCATGGACGAGTCGATTGCTGAAGACATCCGCCTCAAATACCGTTACCTCGACCTCAGGAAACCGAAGCTGCAGAATATCCTGAAATTGAGACATCAGCTCAATCGCAGCATCAGGAATTTCCTGGACAATGAAACGTTCATCGACATCGAGACTCCCGTCCTGTCCAAGTCGACACCGGAAGGGGCTCGGGACTACCTCGTACCCTCCCGTGTCCATGAAGGGGAGTTCTATGCCCTTCCGCAGTCGCCCCAGATATACAAGCAGCTCCTGATGCTCTCAGGCATGGAGCGGTACTATCAGATTGTAAAATGTTTCCGTGATGAGGACCTTAGGGCTGACAGGCAGCCGGAATTCACCCAGGTCGATATCGAGATGTCGTTTACAGACCAGGAACAGATGATCGAGCTGAATGAAAGAATGATCAGACAGGTGATGAAGGATGTCAAAGGCGTCGACATAAAAACGCCCCTGCCAAGGATGACATATGCGCAGGCCATGGCCGAGTACGGCGTGGACAAGCCGGATACACGGTTCGGCCTCAAACTCAATGATCTGAGCGGATTCAGCAGATCCGTCGACTTCAAAGTCTTCCGTTCCGCTGTAGAAAACGGGGGAATGGTCAAGGCAATCGTCGTCAAAGGGGAAGAGAGCCGTTTTTCCAGGAAGGATATCGACAAGCTGGAGACATACGTCAAGACGTATGGTGCGAAAGGGCTGGCATGGCTCAAAGTGAAGGAGGACGACCTGAATGGACCGATTGCCAAATTCTTCAGCGAGGAGAACCGTCGGGATCTTTTTGAGACCCTCTCGCTCGAAAACGGCGATCTTATCCTTTTCGTAGCGGATACGGAAAAAGTTGTCCATGCATCACTCGGCAACTTGAGGAACAAGCTGGCAAAAGATCTCGACCTCATACCGGAAGACCAGTTCAACTTCCTATGGGTGACCGACTGGCCGCTGTTCGAATATGATGAAGAGACGGGCCGCTATTCTGCCGCCCACCATCCGTTCACTTCACCCAAGGCGGAAGATGTTGAAAAGCTTGAAACTGCGCCGGAGGAAGTCATCGCCAATGCATATGACATCGTTCTGAACGGCTACGAACTGGGCGGCGGTTCCGTCCGTATCCATGATGCAGAGACTCAGGAAAAGATGTTCCGTGCGCTTGGTTTCACAGATGAAGAACGGGATGAACAGTTCGGATTCCTGCTTGAGGCATTTAAATACGGGGCGCCGCCACACGGCGGTATCGCCTACGGATTCGACCGCTTCGTCATGCTGCTTGCCGGCACGGACAACATCCGTGACGTCATCGCGTTCCCGAAAACCGCAAGTGCCGGAGATCTGATGATGAACGCACCTTCGAAGGTTTCGGAGGCGCAGCTCAGGGAACTGCACATTGAGGTGGATATCGAGGAATAGAAAAATGAGCACATTTTACTATCTTTTTTGGAAAGCATATGCTATTATATTGGTAATAGGAATATCTGAGAAGTGCGTGATGTGTTGAATTATATTTTGACCTAACACCTTTTTAATCGGGAGCCTGATAGGTTTTCCTATGAAAAACAAGCCTGCTTGACAGGACGTTTGGAGTAGGGAACAAGGCACCCACCTGCACTTAGCAGGCCAAAATAATCAACAATAACACACGGCTTTAGCTCGGATATTCCGAATAAGTACCGAATTATTACAATTCGGTGCTTATTTTTTTATAGTTTTTTAAGTTTGTCATAAATGTCGGCAAGCTGTTTTTCATACTTGGATACATCCGATTTCTGATAGTAGGCGGCGTTTTTGAGGGGATCGGGCAGATACTGCTGACTGACCACATGGTTCGGATAGTTGTGCGGATACTTGTAGCCGATGCCGTTGCCGAGTTTCTCGGCGCTCTTGTAGTGGCTGTCCTTCAGATGCTTCGGGATGCCGCCTGTCTTCTTTTTTCGTATGTCGGATAGTGCGCCATCGATGCTTTTGATGGCACTGTTCGATTTCGGTGACAGGGAGAGTTCGATGACGGCCTGTGACAGGGGTATGCGTGCTTCCGGAAAGCCAAGGCGCTCTGCAGAGATGATGGCATCCAGTGTCCTTGAGGCAAGCTGAGGGTTGGCAAGACCGATATCCTCGTAACTGATGACGAGCAGGCGTCTTGCGATGGTGACGAGATCGCCGGCTTCGACGAGCCGTGCGAGGTAGTGGAGTGCTGCGTCCACATCGCTGCCCCGGATCGATTTCTGGAAGGCGCTCATGACATCATAGTGCTGGTCACCATCCTTGTCATACAGGAGATCCGACTTCTGCATGCACGCTTTGGCATCTTCAAGTCCGATGGCCGTGACGCCCTGTGAATCCTTTTCGGTGCTGAGTGCAGCGAGTTCCAGGGCATTCAGGGCACTTCTCACATCCCCCTGGCTGGTATGGGAGAGGTAGTCGAGTACCTCGTCCGAAACTTCAAGGTTGATATCGCCAAGGCCGCGCGACTCGTCCCCGATGGCCCGCTCAAGCGCTTCCCGCACATCAGCGGGATCAAGCAGCTCCAATTCGAATATCTGGCACCGACTCCGTATGGCCGGGTTGATGGCGTGATACGGATTGGAGGTCGTCGCCCCGATCAGGATGATGTTTCCATTTTCAAGGTGGGGAAGCAGAAAGTCCTGTTTGGCCTTGTCCAGGCGATGGATTTCATCCAGCAGCAGGATGACGCTGCCGCTCATCTTCCCTTCCTCGGCGACAGCCTGCATGTCCTTCTTTGTATTCGTCACGGCATTGAGCACTCTGAACCTGTAGTTCGTGGATCCGGCAATGGCGCTGGCAATGCTTGTCTTGCCGATCCCCGGCGGTCCATAGAGGATCATGGAGGAAAGCCTTCTGGCTTTGACCATCCTTCTGATGATGCTGTTTTCACCGACAAGATGGGCCTGCCCGAGTATCTCATCGATCGACTTCGGGCGCATCCTGTAGCTTAATGGTTGAGTAGACATATTTTCACCTGTTTCAGAGTTATGGTATATTTAATACTACTATAATATAATTATAAATGAACTTAAACTACGAGGTGTTTTATGAAAATCTCTACAAGAGGAAGATATGGACTCTATTTCATGCTGGCATTGGCCAGGAACTACGGAGAAAAGAAACGAAGCGTCAAGTCGGTTGCAGAAGAGCGGGGCATTAGCGACCTCTATCTGGAGCAGATAGTGGCGAACCTGAAAAAGGCGGAACTGGTCAAAAGTACAAGGGGTGCGTACGGCGGCTATGAACTCAATCTCCCGCCGGATGAAATTACGGTCGGCAAGATATTCAGGACGCTCGAAGAGAACATCGTCGCGGTCGAGGGCGATGACAAGGACACGGATACTGAACGGTACCTGTGGGGACGCATCAGGGACGCCCTGAGGGATGTGCTCGACCATACGACCCTTCAGGATATGCTGAACCATGATGAGGATGAAGTCGACGACTATATGTTCTATATATAGAAAGCCTTGGAGATCATATGATCTCCAAGGCTTTTTTTAAAATCTCCCCGATCGGAATATCGAATAGATCATCCCGATGAACATGATGAGTGCTACAACGGAGCCGATTTCCACTGCCGGGATGCTCAGAATCACCGTCGACTGGTCGGACAGGGCGGAGCTGATGATCAGCCCGACCATGATGATGCTGAAGGACAGCAGTACGATGCTGAAGGACAGCCTGTTGCCCAGGCGGTCCAGCCGCCTCATGAATTGTTCACTGCGGCGCATCTCCAGTTCGACGGGCACCTTCTTCTCCTTCAGCCCTTTAGAAAATTCATGGAGGTTGTTGGAGGTATCCTTCAGATCATCGCTGAAATCGAGCCACTGATGCCACGCCCGGTCTGAAATGTTCCTTGGATTGTACCGCTCCTTCAGCAGTTGCCTGCCGAACGGTTCGGCCACATCGACGATGCTGAAATCAGGGTCCAGTTGGCGCACGATGCTCTCCAGTGTAAGGATCGTCTTGCCGAGCATGGTGAAATCCGTCGGCAGCTTAATGCGGTGCGTATTGGCGATGTCAAAAATATCCTGTACCGCCTCACCGAGGTTCATGCGGCTGAGAGGGATGTCATAGTATTTGTCGCGGAGCAGCTCCGCATCCTTTTTAAGTGCCTTCATATCGACTTCGTCAGGAACGACACCCATCCGGGTGATTGCCCTGACGACACCGTCTGCGTCCTTCCTCATCATGGCGATCAGCAGAGAGCCGAAATTGGCCTTCATCTCCTTAGTCATCTTGCCGACCATCCCGAAATCCATGAAGCCGATGACCTCATCCTCCATTATGGTGATGTTGCCGGGATGCGGGTCGCCATGGAAGAAGCCTTCGATCAGTATCTGATGGAAGATGGCATGGGTCAGCCGTTCTGCCAGGCGTTTTCTGGAATATCCATTTTCGTCAATGGCGGCAAGGTCATTGATGACTATACCGTTGATATGCTCGAGGACAAGGACGTTCTTTGTCGTTACTTCCCAGAATACTTCGGGAATATGGACGGTCTCATCATCAGTGAACTGCTTGCCGATCTTTTCTGCATTTCTTGCCTCTATCGTATAATCCAGCTCATCGATGATCGCCCTGGTGAACTCATCAATCATGTCCCTCAGCTGGTACTGACGGGCCCATTCCAATCTTGACTCGGCCATCATTGCCAGATTATGGAGGATTTCGAGATCATTCCGCACAATCTTTTCGATATTCGGACGCTGCACTTTGACGGCGACCGCTTCCCCGGTGACGAGCACACCCCTGTGGACCTGGCCGATGGAGGCGGAGCCGATCGGTTCTGCCTCCAAAGTTTCGAAGATGTCACCGATCTCGACACCGAGTGATTCTTCGATGATTTCCTCCACCTCGTCATAGGGGAAGGGGGGGACATGGCTCTGGAGTTTCGACAGTTCATTGATGATGTCTTCCGGCACCAGATCGGGCCGGGTGCTTGCCACCTGGCCGATTTTGACGAAGGTCGGCCCCATCTCTTCGAGGAAGAGGCGGATGCGTTCACCCCGCGTCTTTTCGATATGCTCCGAATCCTGCTTCAGCAGAATCCGTTTCGGCAGGGAAAGCACTTCGTCCAGTCCGAGCTCCTCGACGATATAGCCGAAGCCACTCTTCGAGAAGGCGAGGGCGATTTCCCTGTACCTTTTTATATGCTGCAGTCTTTTTTCAAATATCATTCTGGCCCTCCCATGTTCCAGTATCTCTTCATACCAGTATACCCTGTGAGAGAGAATCATTCACCCATTTGAATGCCGGAATCACACTTTCACTTGCTTGAAGTAGTTGCTGTAGATGGCACGGAGCGCCTTTTCCTCATCTTTCAGCGCGATTGCGAACATCATGCTGATTTCGGATGCGCCCTGGTTGATCATGCTGATGTTGACGCCATTATCGCTCAGCGCAGTCGTCGTCTTGGTTGCGATGCCGATATGCTCCTTCATGCCCTCACCGACGATGACAAGAAGCACCAGGTCATCCTCAACATACATGGATTCGGGCTCGAGCTTGTCGTTGATGTCCGCCATGACCTCTTCGAGCTTCGTGTTCCCTTCGAACTGTCTGGATCTGAGTATGATGGAGAGGTTGTCGATGCCGGACGGAATGTGTTCATAGGACAGGCAGTGGTCTTCAAGTATCTGCAGCAGCCGTCTTGTGAAACCGATCTCCCGGTTCATCAGGTATTTGTTCATGGTGATCGAAGTGAATCCTTCATCACAGCTGATTCCGATGACCGGCATTTCAGGGATGAATTCACGCTCAGAAACTATTTTCGTCCCTTCGACTTCCGGATCGTTCGTGTTTCTGATCATGATCGGAATCTTTTTCTTATAGACCGGGGCAAGCGCCTCGTCATGGAATACACCGAATCCTGCATAGGAGAGCTCCCGCATCTCGCGGTAGGTGATTTCCCTGATGGCATGCGGGTTGTCGATGAGCCCCGGGTGTGCGGAATAGATGAAGCTCACATCTGTAAAGTTTTCATATAGGTCGGCTTCGACGCCCCTTGCCACAATGGCCCCGGTGATGTCTGAGCCGCCTCTTGGGAAAGTGACGATCTGATCGTTTTCCGAATAGCCGAAGAAGCCGGGGATGACGATGACACGCTGGGAAGCCTTCAGCCTGTTCAGCTGATTGTAGGATGATTCGATCAGCTGGGCATTGGAAGGTTCGTCCGTAACCAGTATGCCTGCTTCCTTCGGTGACATGTACTCCGCTTCCACACCGATCCTGTTCAGATGGGCACTCAGCAGCTGCGCATTGAAATCCTCCCCGCAGGACTTCAGGGCATCCAGCAGGCGGTCCTCTTCCTCGATGGTATCAAGGTAGGCATTCAGGGTGGCCCTGTACTGGCCGAGCAGGTTCTGGTCGATTCCGAGGTCATTGATAATGGAAGAAAACCTCTCGATGATCCGGTCGATCGCCTCCCCGGTATCAAATCCGGCCGTCTTGTTGGCATGCAGGGCAATCAGCATATCCGTGACCTTCGTATCCTCACTGAACCGCTTGCCTGGCGCCGAGACGACAGCAATCCGCCGTTCGGAATCACTTTTTATTATATTGGCCACTTTTCTGACCTGATGGGAATCACTTAGGGAACTGCCTCCAAACTTCACTACTTTCATCATCTCACACCTTCATCTTCGGAATTTTAAAAACAATATTACATCAATTATCAAAACTTGTGTACCTTTTTTTAAATTATTTCTTGAATTTTTGAACTTTTCTCTCTAATATATAATCTTATACGATGAAAAGATAACAGGAGGTTGTTTACGATATGAATTTGGCAATACTTGGTATGGGTACAGTAGGCTGTGGAGTCGTGGAAGTACTCTCAATGAACAAAAGCAAGATCACAGGACTCATAGGTGAAGATGTAACGATCAGTCATGTGTTCGTCAACAACATCCATAAGGAACGGGATGTTGACCTGAAGGATGCGAAACTGACGGACGATATCGGAGACCTGTATGGTGCAGATGATATAGATGCCGTAATCGAAGTGATGGGCGGCATGGAGGATACGCGGGATATTCTGAAGAAGTTCCTGGAAAAAGGGATCCACGTCATCAGTGCGAACAAGGATATGCTTGCCAAATATATCGATGAACTGACCGAGGTGGCGAATGCACATGATGCGAGACTGCTGTACGAAGCGAGCGTGGCAGGCGGCATTCCGATCCTGCACGCCATCGAACATGGTCTGAATGCCAACGAGATACATAAGGTCATGGGCATCCTGAACGGGACGACGAACTACATCCTGTCCAAAATGACGAATGACGGCTGGGATTATGAAAAGGCATTGAAGGAATCCCAGGAGAAAGGGTATGCTGAAGCGGATCCCACGAATGATGTGGGCGGTTTCGATGCCCAGCGGAAAATCGTCCTCCTGTCACGGCTGGCCTATGACCGCAAGGTCGATATCGAGGAAGTTCCGGTTACAGGCATCAGCAATGTCGAACTGAAGGATATAGAGACGGCCAAAAAGGAAGGTCTGATCCTGAAGCTTGTAGGGAAGAGTGAATTTGACGAGCACGGCCTGTCAGTGGAAGTGGCACCGGTGTTCCTGCCGTCGGACCACCAGCTGTCATCGGTAGGATATGAAAAGAATGCAGTATATGTAAACGGCAACGCGGTCGGGGAAACGATGTTCTACGGTCCCGGTGCAGGGGGACCGGAAACGGCATCTGCCATCGTGTCGGATCTGATCAACTGCTGGCGGAATGCAGGCAGGAAGCAGTTCAACCTCACGCCGCAGCAGACGGCGTCCGTAAAGCCATCGCAGTCGAGCAACAAGTATTTCATCCGTTTCAACGCCACTGCAGAGGATGTGGATGCTCATCTTGCAGACCAAAAGGTCGAGTACAGCGTATTGGATTCGGGTTCGGAGACGACAGTGGTCACCTCACCGATCGATCCGGATCAGCTTGAAAAACTGAAACAGAACCGGGAATATGGCATTGAGGCAATATATCAGGTAGAAGGAGATTGATAGCATGGCAAATTGGCAAGGTTTGATCAAAGAATACAGTGAACTGCTCCCAGTCAGCGAAGAGACGCCGAAACTGACGCTGCATGAGGGGGACACACCGCTTATACGCCTCGACAGCTTGAGTGAAAAGTACGAAGCAGACCTTTACGCAAAGGTCGAAGGGGCCAACCCGACCGGTTCATTCAAGGATCGCGGCATGGTCATGGCCGTGGCAAAGGCGAAGGAGGCGGGGGCGCATACGGTCATCTGCGCATCGACAGGCAACACCTCCGCTTCGGCTGCAGCCTATGCGTCAAGAGCAGGGCTCAACACCATCGTCGTCATTCCGGAAGGCAAGATCGCCCTGGGCAAGCTTGCCCAGGCGATGATGTACGGGGCAAAGATCGTCTCCATCGAGGGCAACTTCGACGAGGCGCTCAAGATCGTCCGCCGAATCGCCGAAGAGAAGGATGACATCACGCTCGTCAACTCGGTCAATCCATACAGGCTCGAAGGCCAGAAGACGGCGGCATTTGAAGTCGTCGATGTGCTCGGCAAAGCGCCGGACTACCTTACGATACCCGTCGGGAATGCAGGGAATATTTCCGCCTACTGGAAAGGGTTCAAGGAGTATGATGAGAAGAAATCATGCGGACTCCCGAAAATGTTCGGCTTTGAAGCGGAAGGGGCTGCGGCCATCGTCAATGATGAAATCATTCCCCAGCCCGAGACGGTGGCCACTGCCATCCGGATCGGAAATCCTGCAAGCTGGTCGCTCGCTGTGGCAGCACGGGATGAATCCGGCGGTACCATCGAAGCGGTCACTGATGACGAAATCCTCGCAGCCTATGAATTGCTGGCGGGGACCGAAGGCATATTCGCAGAACCGGGCTCCAATGCAGGTGTTGCAGGGCTGATCCGCTCACTTGAGAATGGCAAAATCGAAAAGGGGTCTACAGTCGTGACGGTACTCACTGGAAACGGCCTGAAAGACCCGGAGACTGCAATCGAGCAGATTACACAGAAACCGAAGGTGCTGCCGAATGACGAAGATCAGATCATCGAATACATCGAGAGCATTTCCAAAGATGCCAGCCCATCAGTTTAAAGTCCCGGCGACGAGTGCGAATCTCGGGCCCGGATTCGACTCCATGGGGCTTGCACTCGGGAAGTTCCTCAGGATTGAAGCGGAAGAGGGCGAGCGCTTCGAGGTCATCTTCGAGGATGATTTCCTCGAAGTCCTGCCCGCCGACGAAAAGAACCTCGTCCTTGATACTGCCATCCGGATCGCAAAGAAATACGACAGGACGCTCCCCCCTCTGAAGATAAGGATGGGCAGTGAAATACCGCTGACCCATGGCATGGGCAGTTCGGCATCGGCAATCATTGCTGGGGTGGAGCTTGCGGACCATTTCTGCGGCCTCGGCCTGAGCGATTTCGACAAGGTCATGTGCGGCAGCGAATTCGAAGGCCACCCCGACAATGTCGGCCCGGCTGTTACAGGCGGGCTGTTCGTCGGGTATTATGGGGATGGCAGCCTCTACTACCACACCCTGGCACTCGACGGCCTTGCCGCCATCGTCAGCGTGCCACCATATGAGATTGATACAGGGGCGGCGCGGGCGGCGCTCCCGGCCTCATATTCAAGGACGGATGCCGTCAGCCAGAATGCCATCAACAATGTCATGCTGCTGTCTATTCTGAACAATGACTATCCGACGATGGGAGCACTGATGATGTCGGACCGCTTCCATGAGCCCTACCGGGAATCACTGATCGCCGAATATGAAGACATCAGAAGGGTCACGCTTTCAGGGGGCGCCTATGCGACTGTCATCAGCGGCGCCGGGCCTTCGCTCCTGACATTGTGCAGGGAGGAAGACGTCGATCGGATAGTGGAGGCGCTTGGCAGTGTTTCCGGATGTCTGCACGAAAAAGTCGAAATTTTTCAATAGGAAGACCCCTCATGTTCCCATGAGGGGTCTTCTGTCGGTCAACCGTTGTATTTCTGTACCACTTTTTCGAATATGTCATAGGAATGCTTCTGTGCGTCCGTATCATATATATAGCTGACCGCCATGATCTCATCGGCATTATACTGGGTCTGGAACAGTCTGAGCTTATCAAGCACCGTCGCTTCCGAACCGAGCAGCGCAACTGGGAAACGGCTTTCCACAATCTGTTTTTCCTGCTCCGTCCAGAGCGGCCCCATGTCATCGACCGGCGGCTGGAGTTTATTCCTGCCCCCGCGGACGACATTCAGTACGAACTGCGACATCGTCGTGGAGAGATACTTCGCCGCTTCATCCGTATCGGCACAGATGACGTTCAAGCAGGCGATCTTGTAGGGTGCATCGAGCTGGTCCGACGGCTCGAACTCCCTCTCGTATATCTTGAATGCTGCATCCATCTGATCCGGTGCAAAGTGTGCCGCAAAGGCATACGGCAGGCCGAGGCGTGCAGCGATATGTGCAGAGTCCGTCGATGACCCGAGAATATATAATGGAATGTTCGTACCCTGGCCGGGGAAGGCGACGACATGCGTCTTTTCATCAGAGAGGTATTTGCGGATGTCCTCGACTTCCGAGCCGAATGTATATACACCGTCGTGGTTGTTGCGTCTTATTGCTGCAGCTGTCCGCATGTCCGTACCCGGAGCGCGTCCAAGCCCGATGTCGAGCCGGTCTCCGAAGATGGCATGCATCGTGCCGAACTCCTCAGCCACGACAAGGGGGGAGTGGTTCGGCAGCATGACGCCGCCGCTTCCGACGCGTATATGCGCCGTATGCTGCAGTATGTGGTGGATGAGCTGCCGTGTCGCAGAGGATGCGATCGATGTAGTATTATGGTGCTCGGCCACCCAGTATCTGGCGTAGTCGGAGCCATCGGCATGCTGGGCAAGGTCCACCATGTCCTTGAATGCATCGCCGGCCTCCCTGCCCTCACGTACGGGCACGAGGTTCAGGATGGATGGTGTCAATTTCTTTGGCATTTGTGATTCCTCCTATTCTGGGAACAATTATCGGCCATCCGGATTATTTTGTCTAATAAACGGTTTGGAAAGTATAAAAATTTACTATTCCATGTTAAAATTCTATATTGTATAATAAAGCTATTTGTAAAGTAGGGTGATCAACAGTGGAAGTGTATGCTGACTATGCGGCAACCACTCCGGTGGACAGGGATATTCTAAAAAACATGATCGACAATGCGGATGAATTCGGAAATCCATCCAGCATCCATAAGGCGGGCAAGCGTGCCAAGGCACAGCTTGAGAAGGCGAGAAGGGATGTAGCTGGACTGCTCAATGCTTCCGCTCCTGAAATCATCTTCACAAGCGGTGCAACGGAGGCGAACAACCTGGCAATCAGGGGGGTCATCGGACGCCATAAACGTCCGCATGTCATCACCACCGAGATTGAACACGCTTCCGTCCTCAATACGCATAAAGCCCTCGAGGCCGATGCCGAGATCACCTATATCCCTGCCGATGAGAGGGGTGTGGTGGACATGGGGTCATTGAAGCGTGCGCTCCGGGAGGACACTGCACTCGTATCCATCATGCTCGTCAACAATGAAACAGGTGTGATGCAGCCGATCTATGAAATCAAGGAGATGCTCTCAGGGTCTGAGGCGCTCCTCCATGTCGATGCGGTACAGGCATTCGGCCATATGACGGTGGATGTGGAAGACCTCGGGGCGGATCTGCTGTCGCTCAGCGCCCATAAGCTGTACGGACCGAAAGGTGTGGGACTGCTCTACAAGGCGAAGGACGTCCGTCTTGATCCGGTGATCACAGGCGGCTCCCAGGAGCGGGACGCAAGAGGCGGTACCGAGAATGTCCTGTGGATACAGGCGATGTCGGAAGCGATGCAGAAGGCATCGGACGGGCTGACAAGACGGAGCATCAGGGAGATGCAGCTGAAGGAACTGCTGTTGAACACGCTCACGGCAGCCGAAATCCCGTTCGAGGTAAATGGAGATGTCAATCAGGCGGCGAGCCACATCATCAACATCCACTTCCCATGGACCGATGCGGAATTCCTGCTTACGGCACTGGATATGGCAGACATCTACCTGTCGGCGGGCTCAGCATGCCACGCAGGCACCCTGGAGCCCTCCCATGTACTGGCATCGATGTATGGGGAAACGGACAGGAGCACAAAATCCATCCGCTTCAGCTTCTCATACATGATGACCGATGAGGAGATCGAAAGAATCGTTGCAGCACTGAAAGATATATATGAAAGACTGATGAATTGATAAATTATAAATGGAAAGGAATGATCTGATGGACAACTCGAAAATTACGGTTGTAGTCGGCATGAGCGGCGGCGTGGACAGTTCCGTCACAGCCAAGCTGCTCAAGGACCAGGGCTACAACACCATTGGAATCTTTATGAAAAACTGGGACGACACCGATGAGTTCGGTGTATGCACCGCAACGGAGGACTATGAAGATGTCAGGATGGTCGCAGAGGAGATCGGCATCCCGTACTACTCCGTCAACTTTGAGAAGGAGTACTATGACAGGGTATTCCAGTATTTCCTTGAGGAATATAAGAAGGGCAGGACACCGAATCCCGACGTCATGTGCAACAAGGAGATCAAGTTCAAGGCGTTTCTGGACCATGCCATGAAGCTTGGCGCGGATTACGTGGCGACCGGCCATTATGCACGGGTCGCCCATGATGAAAATGGAACGACGATGCTCAGGGGGGTCGACCGCAATAAGGACCAGACCTATTTCCTGAACCAGCTGTCGCAGGACCAGCTCTCCCGCGTCATGTTTCCGCTGGGGCACATGGAGAAGCCGGAAGTCCGCGCACTTGCCCACGAGTATGACCTCGCCACCAAGGACAAGAAGGACTCCACCGGCATCTGCTTCATCGGGGAGAGGGACTTCAAGGAGTTCCTGAGCGGATACCTCCCGGCAAACCCGGGACGCATGATCAACATGGATACCGGTGAAGACAAGGGCCGGCACGACGGCTTGATGTACTATACGATCGGCCAGCGCCAGGGGCTCGGCATCGGAGGGGACGGTGGTCCTTACTTCGTTGCAGGCAAGAATCTCGAGACGAATGAACTCTACGTCGTATCCGGCTACGAAAATGAAGCACTGTATTCCTCAAGCCTTGAAGCGTCCGAAATCAACTTCCTCAACGATACGCCGGACCATTTCGAATGCACAGCCAAGTTCAGGTATCGCCAGGAGGATGTGCCGGTCACGGTGACGAAACTTGATGCCGGCAGGCTGCATGTGGAATTCCACGATCCGGCACGTGCGATCACACCCGGTCAGGCGGTCGTCTTCTACGATGGGGACGTCTGTCTCGGCGGCGCCACGATCGACCGCGTCTTCAAAGAAGCGAAAGAATTGGAGTATTTGGGATAATGGCGATCAAGTATGAACAGCTGATCAAAGAAGGACGGATCGAAGAGGCACTCGAGGAGATCTTCAAGGAGATAGAAGCACATCCGGAAGAGGAGGCCCACTACATCAATGGTGGGAACCTTCTGCATCAGGCAGGCCGGGATGAGGAGGCCGAACGCTTCCTCCAGAAGGCGATCACGCTGAATCCAGGAAGTACAAGCGCCTACTACACGCTTGCCAACATCTACTACGATCGCGAGCGGTTCGAAGAGGCGGTGAGACTCTATCTGCTCGCCTACAGCCGAAATCCCGAAGACGGGGATCTGAACTTCATGCTGGCGATGTCGCATGTCCACCTCAATGATGCAGAGCGGGCGCTGCAGTTCTTTGAAGCTGCCCGCAAGGCGAAGCCGGAAGATCTGGAGGTCACTTTCCAGTATGGCTTGCTGTGCTGCCAGATCGGCCTGTATAATCCGGCCGACAAGCTGCTTGGGGAAGTGGTCCGAAAAGAGGATAATGCTGACGCCGAGTACAATATGGGGCTTCTGAAGCTGATGAAGGATGACGACCAGGCACAGGCACTCGTGCATTTCCACCGGGCTGTCGACATCCAGGCAGACCATCATCTCGCCCACAATGCCATCAGTAAACTCAAATAAGAAGACAGCAAGCGTCAGGGACGGTGATCTCAGTTGGCACAATCAACAATCTATGACGATACGTATATCGTCGGTGAAGTGGAGCGCGTCATTTTCCTCAGTGAACAGACGCGCTTTACTGTACTCAAAGTATTGATAAATGAAACAAATACCCACTTCAGTGATGAAGTGATCGTCACCGGCTACTTCCATGCGATTGCAGAAGGGGAAACCTACCGCTTCTCCGGCAAGGTGACAAAGCATGCACGCTTCGGTGAGCAGTTCAGTGCGGAAACATTCAGGAAGGAGCAGCCGACTACAGTGCGCGGCGTCATCCAGTACCTGTCCGGAGATACATTTCCCGGCATCGGTGAAAAGACCGCCAAAAAGATCGTCGAAACACTCGGAGTCGATGCCCTGAAGAAGATTGCGGACGACCGTTCGGCGCTGAATGCGGTCGAAGGGCTCACCGCGAAGAAGCGGGAGATGATCCATCACCGCATCCTTGAGAACAGCCAGACCGAAAGGCTCGTCATCAAGCTTACCGAGCTCGGATTCGGTGCGCGCATGAGTGCGAAGATATTGAAGACCTACCAGGATCAGGCGCTCCATGTGATAGAGAAGGATCCATACAGGCTGGTCATGGACATCGAAGGTGTCGGTTTCCAGACGGCAGATCGCATCGCCCATACAGCCGGCATCGCCCGCAACGACGAGAGCCGCCTTGAGGCGGGCATCATGTATATCATGGAAGGCATCGTCATGTCGGACGGCCACACCTATATGGGCCACGACGAACTGATCGATCTGGCAGACGACCTGCTGAACCAGGATGACCAGGAATATTTCACCAGGGAGGACATCAGCCGGACGATCGATTCACTTTCCGACAGCGACAAGCTGGTCCAATATGAAAACCGCCTGTACATCCCTTCGCTGTTCTATTCCGAATACAAATCCTCCGAGCAGATCTACAGGATGATGAATGACCGGACCGATGTCCCGGTCAGTGAAGAGAAGGCGGGGGAAGTCATCAGCGAAGTGGGAGAACGGTTCGACATTCACTACAATGCCAAACAGAAGTCCGCGATGATCGCTGCCCTGACGGAGAAGATCTCCATCATTACAGGCGGTCCCGGGACGGGCAAGACGACCATCGTCAAAGGCATCATCAAGGCCTACCATGAACTCCATGATCTGAAGGACCACGATGAGTATGACGGGGATGAATATCCGATAAAACTCGTCGCCCCGACGGGACGGGCATCAAAGCGTCTGAGCGAGACCGCCGGCATTCCCGCCTCCACGATCCACCGGATGATCGGATGGGGGATGGATACGGAAAAGGATGAAATGATCGATGCCGAAATCGATGCCGATCTGATTATCATCGACGAGATGTCCATGGTCGACACGTGGCTCTTCTACCAGCTGATGCGCAATGTGAAGCCCTACACGAACCTTGTGTTCGTCGGGGACAGGGATCAGCTTCCCTCGGTCGGCCCCGGAACGGTCTTCAAGGATCTGATAGAGTCTGAGATCATTCCCGTGACCGAACTCGACACGATCTACCGCCAGGGGGAAGGCTCCTCCATCATCCGCCTCGCGCATGAGATCAAGGAGCAGAAAAGGATGGACATCACCGAGAAGTTCAAGGACCGGCTGTTCATTCCGGCAAGGGTGAACCAGATTCCCGACCTCGTGGATAATGTAGTCAACAAGGCCGTGGCCAAGGGATATGACATGCGGGACATCCAGGTGCTGGCCCCGATCTACAAGGGGGATGCAGGCATCCTGAAGCTCAACCAGATCCTCCAGTCGATCCTGAACCCCGAAGAGGAGGACAAGAACGAAATCGCCTTCGGGGATGTCATCTTCAGGGAGGGCGACAAGGTCATCCAGCTCGTCAACCGTGCAGAGGACAACATCTTCAACGGTGACTCCGGCGTCATCGAATCGATCCTCTTCAAGGATGGGGACGGGGCCGAGAAGGACACCATCATGGTCGACTACGACGGCATCCATATCGCCTATGAACGGAAGGAGCTGACGGAACTCTCGCATGCATACTGCACCAGCATCCACAAGGCGCAGGGGAGCGAGTATCCGATCGTCATCATGCCGGTGGTCAGGAGCTACCGCCACATGCTGATGAAGAATATCGTCTATACCGGCATCACACGTGCGAAGGAGTCGCTGATACTGTGCGGCGATGCGGAGGCATTCTATGAATCGCTGGAGAAGGAGGGCATCCAGCGCCGTACGTCACTCTACGAAATGATCCGCCTGCTCTTCGGCAAGGCGTCTGAATCGGAGGCGGCAAAGGCTGGGGAGCCCCCCGAAGCCCTCACCGAGGATACGATGTTCGAGATTCCGGCGATGATCAATATGGACGGGGTCACGCCATACGATTTCATTTGACATATCGGATGAATATTTCTATAATCAAAACAAGTTTGATAAAGACGGAATTCTGAGTGTGGGCATGCGCTGTATAGAGACATTGTGGCTGGTGGAAACAATGACGCATCCCTTCACGTGCTGCTTTCCGTCCAGGTGAATACTCTTTGAGTGATGACTACGGTCATAACTTGGGTGGTACCGCGGTCCAGATCGTCCCATACATTTTGGGAGGGTCTTTTTTTATTTTTCAAAAACTGAGGAGTGAGAGTAATGAAGCAATTGACAGGCAATGAGATAAGGGAGCTGTTCATCAGCTATTTCAGAACACAGGGGCACATGGTGGAACCGAGTGCACCGCTCGTCCCGATCGATGACGATTCACTGCTGTGGATCAACTCGGGTGTGGCAACGCTGAAGAAGTATTTCGACGGCCGGGTCATCCCGGACAATCCGAAGATCGTCAATGCGCAGAAGGCGATCCGTACCAACGATATAGAAAACGTCGGGTTTACAGCACGCCACCACACATTCTTCGAAATGCTCGGAAACTTCTCCATCGGGGACTATTTCAAGGAAGGGGCAATCAGGTATGCCTGGGATTTCCTGACCAGCAGTGACTGGATCGGGTTTGACGAAGATCTGCTCTATGTAACCATACACCCGGAGGATGAGGATGCCTACAACATCTGGAGGGATGTCATCGGACTTTCCCCCGAACGCATCATCCGCATCGAAGGGAACTTCTGGGATATCGGTGAGGGCCCATGCGGACCGAACAGCGAGATCTTCTATGACCGTGGTCCGGAATTCGAATTCGACACACCGGCCGAGGAGATGTATCCGGGCGGGGAAAACGAAAGGTACCTCGAAATATGGAATCTGGTGTTCAGTGAATTCAACCATAACAAGGATGGTTCATATACACCGCTGCCGAAGAAGAACATCGATACCGGCATGGGGCTCGAGCGCATGGCGAGCATCACGCAGGAAGTGCCGACGAACTTCGACACGGACCTGTTCACACCGATCCTCTCCCGTATCGAGAAGATCAGCGGCAAGAAATATGGGCAGAATGAAAATACGGATGTCGCCTTCAAGGTCATCAGCGATCATATCCGTACTGTGAGCTTTGCGGTCGCCGACGGGGCACTGCCTTCGAACGAGGGGCGGGGATACGTCCTCAGAAGGCTGATCCGCCGTGCAGTACGGTTCAGCAAGGAACTCGACATCGAGCGCGCATTCATGTATGAGCTTGCAGACCCCGTGGCGGAAGTCATGCATGGCTTCTACCCAAATGTCACAGAACGCCTCTCCTTCATCCGCGACGTCATCCAGAAGGAGGAGGAGCGGTTCCTGGCCACACTCGATGAAGGCATCCAGATATATGAGCAGGTCCGGGAGAAGGCGAAGTCGGGGGAAGGTGTCATCAGTGGCCATGATGCATTCAGACTCTACGACACATACGGCTTCCCCTATGAGCTGACGAAGGAATATGCCGGAAACGACGGGCTTGAAGTCGATGAGGAAGGATTCATCGAGGAGATGAAGCAGCAGCGGGAGCGTGCGAGGAACGCAAGAAAATCGGGCGAATCCATGCAGGTGCAGTCCGAAACGCTTGCCGGCCTTACGGAACAGAGCGAATTCACCGGCTACGATTCCCTCAGGGAGGCAGGCCGCCTGCTCTATATCATCCAGGAGGACCAGACGGTCGAGAGCGCCACGGAAGGATCGGTGGAGCTGATCTTCGACAGGACGCCTTTCTATGCCATAAGCGGCGGCCAGGTTGCAGATAAGGGCCGCATCTCGAACGGTGATGCAGAGCTTCAGGTCGAGTCGGTATACCGTGCACCGAATGGACAGAATGTCCATGTCGCCCGCATCGAGTCCGGCACTGTCAAAGCCGGGGAAACATTCACCCTGGATGTGCTTAAGGACAGCCGCGACTTCATCACCAAGAACCATACGGCGACGCACTTGCTCCATCAGGCGCTCAAGGATGTTCTCGGCGACCATGTCAACCAGGCAGGGTCCCTCGTCGAGAAAGAACGTCTGCGCTTCGACTTCTCCCACCTCGAAGGTCTTACAGGTGAAGAGATCGAAAGGATCGAAGCGATCGTCAACGAAAAGATCTACAGCAATATGAACGTTCAGATCTCTGAAATGCCGATTGAGCAGGCAAAGGAGAAGGGTGCGATGGCGCTGTTTGGTGAGAAATACGGTGATGGCGTCCGCGTGGTGGACATCGACCAGTATTCGGTTGAGCTGTGCGGCGGCATCCATGTCAGGAATACAGGAGAGATCGGGCTGTTCAAGATAGTATCCGAAACAGGCATCGGTGCCGGAGTACGCAGGATCGAAGCCGTGACGAGCCGCTACGCCGTCAGTGTCTACAAGGAGAAGGAAGCGCTGATCGCATCCATCTCGGGGCGCCTGAAAGTCAAGGAGAACCAGGTGGAAAAGCGTATCGAATCGCTGCTTGACGAGAACCGGACGCTGCAGCAGAAGCTCAAGGATCTCCAGGAATCCAGGCAGGATGAAAAGCTGGCGGATGTTACAGGCGACATCAAGGATATCAGCGGCGTCCGCGTACTCTCGAAAGAGGTTTCAGCGGATGATGCGAAGGAACTGCGCGAAACGATGGACCGCATAAAATCCCGGGCGCAGGATACGATCATCGCCCTCGGGTCCGTGAATGAAGGCAAGGTATCACTCGTGGTCACGGTTCCGAAAGAGCTGACAGGCAGATTCAAGGCCGGCGAAATCATGAAGGGCATGGCGTCCACCGTGGAGGGCAAAGGCGGCGGCAGGCCAGATATGGCACAGGGTGGCGGCACGGCACCCGAGAATATAACAAATGCATTACAATTTGTTGAAGACTACATTAAAAGTGCTCAATAAAAGGCCATCAATGATATAATGGATGGAAATGCAAGCAAGGATGGGAGTGCTGAATTTGAATCAATTTGACGAAACGATGAAGTTTAATGTGGATGAAACAAAAGCACATAATGTGAAGGAGATCATGACCACTGTCTATAGTACGCTGGAAGAGCGTGGATACAACCCCATAAACCAGATCGTCGGCTATCTGCAGAGTGGCGACCCTGCATATATTCCGCGTCATAATGAAGCGAGAAACCGCATTCGCCACATCGATCGGGACGAGATCATGGAAGTGCTTGTAAGGACATACATCGAGAAGGAAATCCATGAATAGGGTACTGGGACTGGATGTAGGCACCAAAACGGTCGGCATTGCACTGAGCGATGCACTGGGATGGACAGCACAAGGGCTGACGACACTGAAGATCAACTATCACGAAGAAGTATACGGCATTGAAGAGGTGGCCCGGATTGTGGAAGAGAACAATGTCTCCACAATCATCGTCGGCCTTCCCAAAAACATGAACAACTCTGTCGGAGAGAGCGGCGACAGATCCATCCACTATAGTAAATTGCTTGAAAAGAAACTGCCAGATGTTAAAATAATATTATGGGACGAGCGTCTCAGCACCATCGGTGCAGAGAGATCGCTCCTTGAAGCGGACCTCTCCCGAAAAAAACGAAAAGCTGTAATCGATAAAATGGCCGCAGTATTCATACTGCAGGGCTATCTCGATAATCCAGTTAAAGGAGACTGAATTATGAGTCAGGAAGAAATGGATTTCAACATGGAAGAAGAACTTCTTACACTGTACGATGAGGAAGGCAACGAGGTCCTCTATCGCAAGATGCTCGAATTTCATCATCCCGAGTTCAATAAGGATTATGTGATTCTTGCTGAAGAAGGCAACTTCTCCAATGACGATGAAGAAATTGAACTCATCCCGATGATCAACATGCCGGATGAAGATGGCGAAGGCGGCAAGTTCATGCCTGTTGAAACGGATGAGGAATGGGATATGATTGAAGAAGTGGTAAATACTCGCATGGACGAACCAGAAGAGTAGATCTTTTTCAGTTAATAAGAATGGCTTCCAATCGATATTGGAAGCTATTTTTGAGATAGGAGTCATATATGAGTAAATACGAGGATATAAAATTTTCAAAGAATGTTTCATCCTACCTTTCGTTATTCGTAATTGCTGCTCTGGCTGTCATCTTCATCGTTGTCGCATTCTTCATCTACATGTACATCAAATCGGGTTCCGAACCGCTGGACCCGAATTCGACAGAGGTGAAGGAAGTGACGATAGAACAGGGGTCTTCAGCGGACATGATCGGTGACCAGCTGGAAAACGAGGGAATCATCAGAAACGGCACCATGTTCGAATACTTCCTCAAGTTGAACAGCATCACAAACTATCATGCGGGAAACTATGAACTTTCGCCGTCCATGGACTTTGAACAGATCGCCAAAACGCTCGAAACGGGCAGAATCTATCAGGAAGTGCTCCATAGGCTGACTATACCCGAAGGGTACGCCATTGAACAGATTGCCGAACAGGCGGATGAACAGCTGCCGATAGTCGGCGACCGCTTTCTGGAGCTGATGCAGGATGAAGATTTCATCAATACCCTGATCGAGGAATATCCGGAGATGCTTTCAGAGGAGATACTGGCCGATGACATCAAGTATCCGCTTGAAGGCTACCTGTACCCTGCAACCTATGACATCACGGAAGAGGAGCCTGACATCGAAGCACTCGTCAGACAGATGCTCGATGCGACGAGAAGCAACAGCTACAGCGTCTTCCAGTCAAGCAACGGCTATTCGATCGATTTTGAAGGGGAGTCGAGGGATCTTTCCTTCCATGAATTCCTGACACTATCGTCATTGGTCGAGAAGGAGGCGACGTCACTTGCAGACCGCTCCAAGATAGCAAGCGTCTTCCTGAACAGGATGTCCGAAAATCCAAGCATGCCGCTCCAGACGGACCCGACCGTACTGTATGCGCTCGGAGAGCACCAGGAACGGACGCTTTTTGAAGACCTGGAGGTGGAGGACCCATATAACACCTATGTCAACACGGGGTTGCCTCCGGGACCGATTGCTTCTCCGGGGATGGAGTCCGTACAGAGTACCATGAACCCATCCAACACCGACTACTATTATTTCCTTGCGGATAGCGAAGGCAACAACCATTTTGCCGAGACTTTCGAGGAACACGTTGAAAACCGTGAGCAGTATATTAATAACCAGTAAAGAGAAAATTCACCTTTTCAAGCAAAATGATTTGTGCTACTATGAATTGTGATAAACAAAGCAACTGATAACCCAAGTTATCAGTTGTATTTTTTGTATATGGTGGGGAATATGGACATTTACGAATATGTAAGGAATCTGAATGCAGCTCCGGAACTGTTTCCGGATATGCTTGAATATGCGCGGGAGCATCATGTACCAATCATGGATGAAGATGCGCTGAACGTGATGAAGCACTACATGGAACTGGCGCAGGCCAGGCATGTGCTTGAAGTGGGAACGGCCATAGGCTACAGTGCAATGCATATGCTTTCTGTGGGCGAAGATGTCTCTGTGGTGACAATGGAGAAGGACGAAGCGTCCCATCGGCAGGCAAACGCGTTCTTTGCGCGGTACGGGGTTCTGGATAGGGTCAGCAGCCTGCTTGGCGATGCCAAAGAGATTCCGCTCGATCAGCTGGGCGGGGAGCCCTTCGACCTGCTTTTCATAGATGCATCAAAGGGGAACAACCAGCGCTTCTATGAACGGTATCTGCCGCTCGTGAAACCTGGCGGCCTGGTCATCGTCGACAACATACTGCTGCGCGGCCTCGTCACCGAGGAGGAAATTGCCTCGAGGGGCACCCGTAAAATGAAGGAGAAGGTCGACAGCTTCAACAGGGCCATCGCAGAATCAGATGTCTCCTCGGCATTCCTGCCGGTGGGGGATGGTCTGCTCGTTATTACTAAGGACAAAGAGGGAGAGCGCAGATGAAAAGACCAACAGTCATAGGCATCGCTGGAGGTTCCGGATCCGGGAAGACTTCGGTGACCCGCAAAATCATGGAAGCCCTGAATGGTCATAGCGTCGTTCTGATCGAACAGGACTACTACTACAAGGACCAGAGCGACAAGACATTCGAAGAAAGGCTCGAGACGAACTATGATCATCCTTTCGCTTTCGACAACAATCTCCTGATATCCCATATCAGGCAGCTGATCGAACGCCAGCCGGTGGAAATACCCACATACAACTATGAAATACACACCCGGAGTGACGAAACCATCCAGGTCGAGCCGAAAGACGTTATCATCATAGAGGGCATCTTCGCGCTGGAGAATGAAAATCTGAGGAATCTGATGGATGTCAAACTCTATGTGGATACCGATTCCGACATCCGCATACTCAGGCGGTTGAAGCGGGATATCGAAAAGCGGGGGCGGACCATGGATTCGGTCATCAGCCAGTATCTCAATGTCGTCCGGCCGATGCACCTGCAATTCATAGAACCGACGAAACGTTTCAGCGATATCATCATTCCCGAAGGCGGAGAGAACAACGTGGCAATCGACCTGATTACAACCAAGATCCGCACTCTGCTCAATGAATAGACGGCTTTAAAAATAAACTTATCAATTTTATGGAGGATTACGATGGATATACAAAAAGAATTTCCGATGACACAAAGTGGATATGAACAGCTTCAGGAGGAACTCGAACATCTGAGGACGGTAAAGCGTCCGGAAGTGGTGGAGAAGATCAAAGTGGCAAGGAGCTTCGGTGACCTTTCCGAGAACTCCGAATACGATGCAGCGAAGGATGAGCAGGGGTTCGTAGAGCAGGAAATCACAAAAATCGAGGATATGCTGCGCCATGCGAAAATCATCGAGGACACCAACAACAACAATATGGTACAGATCGGCAAGACGGTAACATTCAAGGAGCTTCCTGATGGAGATGAGGAATCCTATCAGATTGTGGGAAGTGCCGAAGCGGATCCATTTGAAGGAAAGATTTCAAATGAATCACCGATTGCGAAATCACTGCTCGGTGCAAAGCTCAATGATTCCGTGAATGTACCGCTCCCGAACGGCAACGAGATGAAAGTGGAGATCGTGTCTATTGACTAAAGGCGTCATCGGCATTATCGGAGCCATGAAGCCTGAAATCGATATCCTCAAGGAGTGGATGGATATCGAGGCGACGGATACGATTGCCCATGCGAAAGTGTACAGGGGCACCCTGGTTGGCCAGGATGCAGTATTGGTTGAAAGCGGCATCGGCAAAGTCAATGCAAGCATGATTACAGCTCTGCTGATCGAGCGCTACAATGTCCGGATCATCATCAATACGGGTGTGGCCGGCGCGTTGTCCAGCGATCTTGATGTGACGGATATGGTAGTGAGCACCTCGGTCCTCCATCATGATGTGGACGCTGTCGAGTTCGGCTATGAGCTCGGTCAGGTGCCCGGCATGCCGAAGTTCTATATCGCGGACAAGGGACTCGTCAAACTGACCCTTGAAGCCATTTCGGCACTCCCGGACATCAATGGACATGGCGGCCTTATAGTCAGCGGGGACGCATTCATAAGCAATAGTGCCCAGAAGGGGAACATCACCCGCAACTTCAGGAAGGCGAAGGCAGTCGACATGGAATCGGCGGCCATCGCCCAGACCTGCTATCAGTATTCCACACCTTTCGTCGTCATCCGTTCCATATCCGACAGGGCGGATGACACGGCGGATATGACTTATGAAGAATTTCTGTCCAAAGCTTGTGTTCATTCATCCGAAGTTGTAAAATCATTATTGAAGGACTTGTAATCAGGAGGGAAAATCCATGCTTTTTCTTATGATCATTTCAATCGTCATTACAGTCGTTATCGGTTACCTCATTTACAGGGATACTGAGACAGAAGATAATGAAATCATTGAATAACACAAAAAGCGCCTTAATCTTTTAAGGGGCTTTTATTTTTGTGGTAGAATATAAAAAAACTCATTAGGAGTGCGCATATTGAAGCTGCTAGAAAAATATTTCCTTCCCAGTGACTATTTCAAGGAATTTCGCGGAATCACACCCCAATATCTTAAGGATCGCGGAATACGCGCCGTCATCACCGATCTCGACAATACACTTGTGGGCTTCGATGAACCGGAAGCAAGCGATGAGGTGCTGCAGTGGTTCAAAACGATGAAGGAGAATGGCATAAAGGTGACCATCGTTTCCAACGGCAGCAGACTCAGAGTCAGTGAGTTCTGTGACCCCCACGATATCGAGTATATATTCAGGGCAAGGAAGCCGCTTGGCCGGTCCTACAGGAAAGCGGTGCACATGATGGAGATGGACAGTTCCGAGACCGTCATGATCGGTGATCAGCTGCTCACCGATGTATTCGGGGCGAACCGTGCCGGCCTGAAGAGCATACTTGTCGTACCCGTCAAGAACAAGGATGGCTGGGCGACCGTCGTCAATCGCAGGATTGAACGCATCATCATGAAGTATTTCGACCGTAAAGGTCTAATCCAATGGGGGGACTAATATTTGGAATCAATAAAATGTATCGGTTGCGGTGCTGAGCTGCAGACTGAGGAGAAGAACAAACCGGGATTCATTCCGGCAAGCGGACTGGACAAGGAAGAACCGATATGCAAAAGGTGCTATCGTCTGAAGCATTATAATGAAGTGATGGATATAGACGTGGATTCTGGAGAATTCATGACCATGCTGAATGCCCTGTATGAAACGGAAGGACTGATCGTCAAAGTCATCGATGTCTTTGATTTCCACGGCAGCCTCATCCCCGCATTCAACCGTATCGTCGGTGACAAAAAGGTGGTTGCTGTCATCAACAAGATCGATCTGCTTCCGAAATCAATCAACCGCGGCCGTCTGGTGCATCGTGCAAAACAGATGCTCAGCGAAGCGGGAATTACAGCCGTGGATACGGTAGTGGTCAGTGCCATGAAGAACGAAGGCATTGATAAGCTCGTGGACAAGCTGTCAGGTTATGCAGACGGCAAGGATATCTATGTCGTGGGTACGACGAATGTGGGAAAATCCACCCTGATCAACCGGCTCATCGAAAATACTTCCGGAGACAGGGAAGTGATAACCACAAGCAGGTTCCCGGGGACGACGCTCGACCTGATTGACATTCCTCTTGATGAGAATGCTTTCATCTATGACACTCCAGGTGTAGTGATGGACTCGCAGATGGCCCATTATGTCGGAACCGGCGATCTGAAATACATCACGCCGGTCAAGGAGATCAAGCCGAAGGGGTTTCAGCTGGATCCACAGCAGACGCTCTTCATATCCAATCTCGCACGACTGGATTTCGTGGATGGGGATAGGAACAGCTTCATCGTCTACACCAACCATGCTCTGAATATCCACCGGACGAAAACGGAGAACGCAGATGCTTTCTATGAGAAGCATTTCAATACCCTGCTGGCGCCGCCGGAGCTTGATACGGCCTATCTGAGCGAGTCTTATGAAATATTCGAATTTGACATCGAAGAGGATAGTGACATTTCGATCAGCGGACTGGCATTCATCCGTGTCGGAGCCGGAGCAAAGGTGGCCGTCCGTGTACCGAAAGGCATCGACGTCACTTCCAGACCGACAATCTTTAAAGGTGGGGTATAATGGGTAATTATGCAGTAATAGGGTATCCAATCTCCCATACGCTGTCCCCCCTCATCCACAATGCGAATTTTGAGGCAAAAGGCACAGATGACAATTACGCTGCACTATCCGTGCATCCGAATCATCTGCCGCATATCAGGGAGCTGATCGCAACGAAAGAGTTGACAGGATTCAATGTGACGATTCCGCATAAGGAAGCGATCATTTCATATCTGGATGCAGTGGATGAGGATGCAAAGAAGATCGGAGCAGTCAATACAGTCTCGGTCGACGGCGACATACTGACGGGCCACAACACCGATATTACCGGCTATATGCATGCATTTCTGGATGCATTCGGCCAGGCGGAAAGACGCGTCCTGATCATTGGTGCGGGCGGTGCCGCCAAAGCCGTCCATCGGGCGCATGCCAATAACGGAGACGACGTGACGATTGCAGCACGGCGTATGGAAAGCTTTGAACAGTTCAAAGCGGATGATTTCAATCCCATGCTGATTTCGACCATAACTGGAGACGAACAGTTTGATGCCATCATAAATGCCACACCCGTCGGCATGAAGGGGGAAGACCTTCTGAAAGAGATGGATATTCCTAAAGCACTGGTTTCTGAAAGCACAATCGGAGTGGACCTGATCTACAAGCCTCAGAAGACGAAATTCCTTGAATATTTCCTGGACGGTCACTACATGAATGGCATGCCGATGCTCGTCCACCAGGCAATGGATGCATATGGCATCTGGACAGGCAAAAAGGGAGATTATGAAGCAGTGAATAAAAAATATGAAGATCATATCGGAGGTAAATCATGAATAAATTATCTTCACGTCAAGTGAAGCAGCTCAAATCACAAGCACACCATCTCAATCCCATCTTCCAGGTTGGAAAAAACGGGGTCAATGAAAATTTTCTGGAGCAGATTGACGATGTGCTTGAAAAAAGGGAATTAATCAAAATTTCCATCCTGCAGAATTGTCTTGAAGACAAGGACAATATTGCGTCCCAGATCAGTGAAGGGACAAACAGTCATATTGTCACGGTCATCGGCAACACGATCGTGCTGTACAGGGAGTCAAAAGAGAATAAGAAGATTGAGCTGTCATGAAGATAGGTTTTTTTGGCGGAACATTCGATCCGGTCCATCCCGGGCATATCCATGCGATTGCTGAAGCCAAAATTTCACTGGGACTTGAAAAGGTGGTCTGCATCCCCGCGAAGCAGTCCCCGCTCAAAACGACTGCGCCGACCCGGGACGACCATCGGCTGAATATGCTGGAACTCGCCATCAGAGACTACGGATTCATGGAAATAGACGACTGGGAAATGACCCGGGAAGGCGTCAGCTATACGTATGACACTGCCGTCTATCTGCAGAGGAAATATCCGGAGGATGAACGGTATTTTCTGATCGGCACGGACCAGTACAAAAGTTTTGAAAAATGGCATAGGCATGAGGAACTGCTCGATCTCATGCACTTCGTCATCCTGGACCGATATTCGAGTGAACCCATCAGCGATGACCGGTTCATCACAATCAACCAGCCAGTGATCGAGATATCCTCCACAATCATCAGGGATCGCATCAGGGACGGTGAGATCGTCCGCCATCAGCTTGACCCTGAAGTGTATCAGTATGTAAAGGAGAATCATCTGTATGAAGCATAAGGCAGCCATCACTCTTGTAAAGGACAAACTGCCCGAGAAACGCTACAAGCATTCCAAGCGGGTTGCTGAAACAGCAATTGAAATGGCCAAAATATATGGTGGGGACACCAATAAATGTTTCCTGGCCGGCATCCTTCATGATTTCTCCAAATATGATGAACTGGGAGAAATGTATCAGTACGTGACCAACTACAAACTCGATCCCGAACTGCTGAGCTTCAAATCCGAAGTGCTGCATGGTCCGGTGGCTGCAGTCAAGATGCGGGAGGAGCATGGTGTTCTGGACGAAGAGATCTATCAGGCGATAATGAACCACACGACCGGCAGAAGCCACATGTCCCTGAATGAAAAGATCATCTATGTTGCCGATTACATCGAACCGAAACGGACGCAGCCCGGTGTCGACAGAATACGTGATATCGTATTCGAAACGAAGAACCTCGATCTCGCAATATATGAGATTACGAAGGCAAATGTGCTCCATCTGGTCTCGAAGGACCGGGCGGTCTATCACAGGACAGTGGAGTGCCTGAACTACTATAATATGGTTAAGGAGTGACTGTATGGATACGGAACAGCTTGTCAATATGCTGATTGAAGCATGTGATAATAAACGTGCAGAGGAAATCATGAAATTTGATGTAAGTGAAACGAGCAGCGTCACCGACTGCTATCTGATATGCCACGGCAATTCGGACAGGCAGGTGCAGGCGATCGCTGATGAAGTCATGGATGTCTGCAAGGAAAATGATATGGACCTTCTCGTTGAAGGGTATAAGGACGCAAAATGGATTCTTCTCGACGCCAACAACGTGGTCGTCCATGTTTTCCATAAGCCGGAGCGTGACTACTATAACCTTGAACGCCTGTTCAAGCATGGTGAACGTGTTGAAGTCTAGGCCCGTCTACCAGCTTTTCAGCCACTATTATGATGAACTGACCTATGATATGCCCTACGGACTGTGGCTCGATATCATCCGTCACTTCAAAGGTGAGCGTCAGACGATACTCGATATTGGCTGTGGGACAGGCAGGCTGACGGCCCAGCTCCCATTCAGGGAAATTACCGGAATGGACCAGTCCGAAATGATGATTGATGTCGCAAGACAGGAAAGTGCCGGAGAAGTCTCATACATCCAGGGGGACATGAAAGACTTCAATCTCGGAAGGCAGTTCGATATGGCGACGGCGACCGTTGACGTACTCAACTATTGCGAGAACGAGGAAGAGGTTCTGGATGTTCTAAGAAACGTCCATGACCATCTGAATCCGGGAGGTCTCTTCATATTCGACATCCACAGCGTTTTCAAAATGACCAATGATTTCAACGATGTGACCTACAGCGATGAAACGGACCATATCACCTATATATGGAATGCCATCCAGGGGGAGGAGCCCCTGTCGGTTATCCATGATATGACCTTCTTCATAAAAGAGGAGGGGACATCGGATCTCTACCACAAAGTGCAGGAAACCCATATGCAACGGACATATACGCACAAGGACATGCTTCAGCTGATTGACAGGGCAGGTTTCATCATCGATACTGCATTCAGTGATTTCGATCCCGATAATGCTGTGACCGAAGTGTGTGACAGGGTATTCTACATTTTGAAGAAAAAACAGATATGATTGTCTGGCCCGGCTATATAGCCGGGTTATTTTTATTTCTCAAGTTTTTTTATTTATTTGGCATTGAAAAAAATCAAAATGCCCTTTTTGCTCCATATATATATAAAGAGGTTTTTATGGAGGAGATCGGAATGGCGGATATCAGATCAATATGGGAGAAGTACAGGGTTTGGATTGCTGGTGGAGGCGCGCTTCTGCTGGTCGCAGCAGCAGCATATGCATGGTTTTCCCCCGAGCAGAATGTGGAGGTGTTGGCTTACGAACCGGAGCCAGCCATTGAAGAGGCATCTTCGGAGGAGATGGTGGTTGAGGAATCGACCATTTTTGTGGAAGTGAAGGGTGCTGTGAAGTATCCCGGGGTGTTTGAACTGCCGCCTGATGCCAGGGTCAAGAATGTGCTGGAAATGGCCCAGCTGGAGGCGGAGGCCGACCTCCTCACCGTCAACCAGTCCATGAAGCTCACGGACGAGATGGTCATCTATGTCCCTGTCGAAGGAGAGGCGGAAAGTGTCGACCCTGCCGCTGTGCATGGTACCGGGACGGAACAGGATACAGCGAAGGTGAACATCAACACCGCAACGGTGGAGGAACTGGTGACATTGAACGGCATTGGGGAAAAGAAGGCACAGCTCTTCATCGACTACAGGGAGGAGCAGGGCCTGTTCATGAAGCTTGAGGATATCAAGAATATACCCGGCATCGGCGATAAAACATTTGAAAGTCTGGAACCATATATTACAATAGATTAATGGACAGACGACAAGGAGGGATAGAATGAGAATAGACTGGCATCAGTACTTTCTGGCACAGAGCCATCTGTTAAGCCTCCGTTCGACGTGTGAGCGGCTGAAGGTGGGAACGACAATCGTGAAGGACAACCGGGTGATTGCCGGAGGATATAATGGATCCGTATCGGGTGAAGCACACTGCATAGATGTCGGCTGCCTCCTTGAAGGTGGCCACTGCATCAGAACCATCCATGCTGAAATCAATGCACTGCTGCAGTGCTCCAAATTCGGCGTATCGACGGAAGGGGCGAGCATCTATGTCACGCATTTCCCGTGTGTGCACTGTACGAAATCCCTGATACAGGCCGGCATCAGATACATATATTATGCCGAGGACTATAAGAATCATCCATATGCCCTGGAGCTGCTGGACAAGACGGGGGTCCACTATGAGCGCATCGACTTCGACAGGGCAAGCATCATCGACTCTTTTGAAAAGCAGCCATGATCCTTTTTCTCATACTGCTTTCGGTACTGAATGGATATATTCTGCTTGGACAACCGATTCTGGGAGTGTTTTTCGTCTTTTTTTCCAGCCTCATATGCCATAGGAAAATGAAAGGGAAGGCATTCCTGCTTTTCCATCTTGGAACAACAGCCATTGTCGCAATGGCTGTTTTTATATTGCCTGAAAAGCAGGCCCCCAGCATGGTCGACACTCTGACGGTCACAGGATATAAATATTTTCAGGATGGCATTGCACATACTGCGGTATACGAAGACGGGCGCTATGACCTGTACCTTGAAGAGGCGGTGAAGCTGCCGATTGGCGCGGAATGCCCGGGGCCTTTCGAAGTGACGGTACCGGACGAACAGAGGAACTTTATCAAGAAGGACGACCTGATGAACATGAAGGTCAATAATCTGGATGGCCGGGTCTACGCAGCATCGATTGACCCCACTCTCTGTGGGGCGGGGGCCATGACATGGAGCATGCGTCTTGCGGAAATCCGCGATCGGTATATGGAAACCGTTCTTGCAGCGACAGATCATGACTATAAGTTTGATATGCTTACGCTTTCGATCGGCAACAAGGCGTATATCACTTCCGACCTCTTCGACGCCCTCCAGAAGCTCGGCATCTACCATCTCTATGTCATATCAGGCACCCATGTGGCCTTCATCAGTGCCATCCTGTTCCATGTACTGAACCGCTTCAGAATGGACATCACGTCGATCAAGCTGACGATGGTCGTCGCACTGCTCCTGTTCCTGTGCCTCAATTTCTTCAGTCCGAGCGTCTTCCGGGCAGTTTTCATGACGGTGACGCTGCTCCTCGTCTCATTTACAAGAAAGAAGCCATACCTCGCCGTCATTTCACTCTCGGCGCTGATACAGATCGTCATCAATCCATGGATTGTGCTCCATGCGGGCTTCCAGCTGTCCTATATCACGACCTTCGTCATCATATTGAGCCGCCATTATTGGAGCGGTGCCAGCTTCTTCACCCAGCTGCTCGGCATCACGCTGATCGCCGAAATATCAACACTGGTCATACTGCTTCATCAGTTCAACGAAGTGAGCATCAGCGGCATCATCATGAACATGATCTTCGTACCGCTGTTCACCTCCCTGATCTTCCCGATGGTCATCCTATTCAATGTCATGGTGTTCATCCATCTGCCGGAAGTCGTCGATATGGCCTATTCTTTTGTCTTTGAGGCACTGAAGGGGGTCATCACCCTGATCGCAAATGGTATGGAGCACCGGATTTCGGTGGCCAATCTGGGCCCGTTCTGGCTCATCCTGCTGGTCATCCTGTCCTACTGGATGATCCGGACCCTCTGCCTCAGACAGATCAGGAGATTCCTGATGCTTTCCGCATGTTTCATCCTATCAATATTTCTGATCGACCGTATCCCCTCTAATGATTTTACTGTTACAATGGTGGATGTCGGCCAGGGGGATGCCTTTGTCATCGAGGATCATCGGAACCACTCCGTTCTCCTGATCGATACGGGCGGCAAATACTACTACAGGGAAACGGGACAGAAGCTCTCCGACCGGACCGTACTGCCATATCTGAAGGAGTCAGGCATCGACAGCATCGATATGATGATCCTGTCGCATTTCGACCTGGATCATGTAGGGGAGGCGCATCATATCATCGGGAAAATGCCGGTGGATCACATATACGCGAACCCCAGTGATCCGGGATTCCATGAGTGGCATGAAAGCATGCCGAGTGGTTCTGAAGCTGTGGTTATAGATGCGCTGCAGGCAACAGAATTGCAGGTGGGGGACATAGGCATCACGAGGCTTTTCCCCGGTGCCGCACACCGCTATGAGGATCCGAACAGGAATTCCCTTGTGCTGAAGGTGCAGACAGGTTCCTACAGTTTCCTTTTTACAGGGGATACGGACGAAGAGATGGAGCAGTTGTGGGTATCGGAGGCAGGGCGGATTGAAGCGGACGTGCTGAAGCTCGCCCATCACGGCTCCGACACTTCCACAGGGGAATATTTCATTGCCAATACGGACTTTACATATGGAATGATATCCGCAGGGGCAGACAACCGGTACGGGCATCCACACCGGGAAGTTGTGGAGCGGTCACAGGGTATGGAGCTTCTCGATACCTCAAAGCTCGGCATGGTGCGTTTCAGGATCAATGGCGGGCAGATGTGTGTCGAAACGAGGTTCGACCCGTCGCTCGATCACTGCATAAAAAAAAGAGCTGAATAATCAGCTCTTTTAACCGGCAACAATCTGGAAGATCTGGGCCACAACATAGATTGCAGTAAGCCCAAGGAATCCGACGATGAAGCCGAGTCCGGAATCAACAACATCATTGTTCTTTGATTGTACATGCTTTTCGAATTTATTCATGAGATAACCTCCTAAACATATCACTAATAGTATAGGATATTTATTATAAAAAAGCTATAATGGATTTACAATTAATACAGGAGTGACTTTAAATGGAACGATTACAGCTAATACACGGCAGCAATACCATGAGGATTTCCGAAAAGGCAAAAACATTGGCGCAGTCCTATGTCAAAGAGCCGGATGCCTTCAGCATAGTCACCCTGAATTATAAAGAGACACCGGTTGAAGGCATCATAGAAGAGGCCCAGACGCTGCCATTCCTGTCCGATACGAAAGCCATCATTGTAGAGGATGCATTTTCCTTCACCGGTGCCAAAGTGCGCTCGGAAGTCGAACACAACATCGATCTGCTTGTGGAATATATCAATAATAAGAACGACGACACGCTCGTCATTTTCAAGGTGTACAGCGAACAGCTGGACAACAGGAAGAAAATCACCAAGCTGATGAAGTCGAAAGGGAAGATCACTGAAATCAGCGAGATGACCGAGCAGGAAGTCCGCAGCCATATAAAAGGTGCGGCGGAAGATGCAGAGGTCCGTCTGGAGCCGGATGCCCTCGACCTCTTCATCCAGCTGGTCGGAATCAAGTATGAGCATGTGACCAATGAACTCGGGAAGCTCCTCCTGTATGTGGAGGGCACCATCACAAGGGACGATGTCGAGGAAATCGTCAGTGTCAGCCTGGAGCAGAACATCTTCAAACTGACGGACTACATCCTCTCGGGCAGGAAAGCGGAGGCCGTAAGACTGCTCAGGGTGCTGATTTTGCAGAATGAAGAGCCGATGCAGCTCCTGCACCTCATCATCAGCCAGCTCAGGCTGCTGTACCAGGTGAAGCTGATGCAGGGGGAGGGCTACCAGGGGGACTTCATTGCGAAATCACTCAAGGTCCACCCATACAGGGTGAAACTGGCAAGCCGCGAGGTCAGGAAGTACCGGCAGGAGGAGCTCGAACACAAGATGGTCAAGTGCCGGGACATAGACTACAAGTTCAAATCCAGCTATCTGGACAGGCAGAGCCTGTTTGAACTGTTCATCATGGAGATATAGGAACAGCCCCCTTCAGAAATGTCCGAAGGGGGCTGTTTTCATTTCCGG
Source organism: Salinicoccus sp. Bachu38 (assembly GCF_038561955.2). NCBI lineage: Bacteria > Bacillati > Bacillota > Bacilli > Caryophanales > Staphylococcaceae > Salinicoccus > Salinicoccus bachuensis. Next base: position 1,222,533 of record NZ_CP138333.2, read on the forward strand.
CAAACAAAAAACCTTCCTGTGGAAGGTTTTATTTCGCCATAAGCTTGGATTTCATACGTGCTGCTTTGTTACCGTGGATCAAGTTCTTTTTGGAAGCTTTATCTACGTGTTTCACAGCGTTTGAAACGAGTGTCTCAACGTTTTCTGAATTATTTTCTTTAGCAGTCATTGCGCGTTTGACAGCTGTGCGCATCTCACTTTTCTGAGCAATGTTCTGATTATGAGCGGATTCAGTAGTCTTCACTCTTTTGATTGCTGATTTAATGTTAGGCATTGCATTCACCTCCACCTTGTAGTTGTACAACTTTTATTGCAACAAAAAGTATTTTACCAAATATCCCGCCGTTATGCAATATAAATGGAAAATGAATTGAATGAAATTATGTTTGTTGTTATAATACAACCACTGTCTATTAAGAGAAAGTTGGAAGATATATGAATGATCAAGAGCGTTTGAAACGTCAGGAAAAAATAAGGAACTTTTCAATCATCGCCCATATTGATCACGGCAAGAGTACACTCGCAGACCGTATTCTTGAAAACACCAAGTCCGTCACATCGAGGGAGATGAAAGCACAGCTCCTCGATTCAATGGATCTGGAACGTGAGCGCGGCATCACAATCAAACTGAATGCGGTACAGCTTAAATATACTGCCAAAGATGGCGAAGACTATATTTTCCATCTGATCGATACACCGGGACATGTCGACTTTACATACGAGGTTTCCCGATCTCTTGCGGCCTGTGAAGGGGCGGTGCTTGTCGTGGACGCGGCGCAGGGTATAGAAGCACAGACCCTTGCCAATGTGTATCTGGCACTGGATAACGATCTCGAGCTGATACCCGTCATCAACAAGATCGACCTGCCTGCAGCGGATCCCGACCGGATTGCCCAGGAGGTGGAGGATGTCATCGGCCTCGACAAGGACGAGGCCATCCATGCATCGGCAAAAGCGAACATCGGCATCGAGGAGATACTGGAGCGTGTCGTCGAAACGGTGCCTGCACCCGCAGGTGATCCGTCTGCACCGCTGAAAGCCCTGATTTTCGATTCTGTCTTCGACCCGTATCGGGGTGTCATATCCTCCATCCGTCTCATGGAAGGGACGGTGAAGCCGGGGGACAAAATCAGAATGATGGCGACCGGCAAGGAATTCGAAGTGGCCGAAGTCGGCATCAACACTCCAAAGCCGCTGCCTGTTAAGGAGCTGACCGTCGGAGATGTCGGTTATCTCATGGCGTCGGTGAAGAATGTCAGCGATTCGCGTGTTGGGGATACAATCACCCTGGCCAACAATCCAGCGGAAGAACCGCTGCAGGGCTATAAGAAGATGAACCCGATGGTCTACTGCGGCATCTACCCGATCGATACCGGTAAATACAACGACCTGCGTGAGGCGCTCGAGAAGCTCGAGCTGAACGACTCCTCCCTCGTCTATGAGCCGGAGACGTCCCAGGCACTCGGGTTCGGTTTCCGCACCGGCTTCCTTGGATTGCTCCATATGGAGATTGTCCAGGAACGGATCGAGCGTGAATTCGGCATCGAACTGATTGCGACTGCACCTTCAGTAATCTACGAAGTGTTCATGACGGACGGCTCCACGGTCACAGTGGACAACCCGGCTGAAATGCCGGACCCGCAGAAGGTCGACCATATCGAGGAGCCTTTTGTGAAATCCACTGTCATGGTGCCGAACGACTATGTCGGTGCAGTGATGGAACTCTGCCAGAAGAAACGCGGCAACTTCATCACGATGGACTATCTGGATGACATCCGTGTCAACATCATATATGAGATCCCCTTATCCGAAGTGGTGTTCGACTTCTTCGACCAGCTCAAGAGTCAGACGAAGGGCTATGCATCATTCGACTATGAACTCATTGGTTACAAGGAAAGCAGACTGGTCAAGATGGACATACTGCTGAACAACGAGAAGGTCGATGCACTCAGCATCATCGTCCACCGCGATTTCGCATATGACCGCGGCAAATTCATCGTAGAGAAGCTCAAGACCCTCATTCCACGCCAGCAGTTCGAAGTGCCGGTCCAGGCTGCGATCGGCCAGAAGGTCATCGCGAGGACCAACATCAAGTCGATGGGCAAGAACGTACTGTCCAAGTGCTACGGTGGGGACATCAGCCGGAAGCGCAAGCTGCTTGAAAAGCAAAAAGAAGGTAAAAAGAAAATGAAGGCAGTCGGAAATGTCGAGATCCCTCAGGAGGCGTTTCTTGCTGTACTTAAAATGGATGAAGAGTAGAAGCCACTATCAAGTGGCTTTTACTTTTGGATGGAGTGGAAAAAATGGTTGAGAGTCTTTATATTCATATTCCCTTTTGCAACCGCATATGCACGTACTGCGACTTCAACAAGGTACTGATCAAAAACCAGCCGGTCGACGACTATCTGGATGCACTGATCCGGGAGATCGAAATGATCGAGGAGGACCGCATGAAGACCATCTTTGTAGGCGGGGGCACGCCCACGGCACTGACGGAGGCGCAGCTTGCGCATCTTCTTGAAGTGGTCACCGGGAAGTTTACTGTGACGGATGAGTTCACATTCGAGGCCAACCCCGACGAACTGACGCCCGGAAAGCTCGATGTCCTCAAAAGCTTTGGGGTGAACCGCATCAGTCTAGGCGTGCAGACGTTCAATGAGGATCTATTGAAAGTGCTCGGACGTTCGCATGGCTACGACGATATATTTAATGCAATCCGGCATATGGAGAAGATCGGTCTCGACAACTATTCGCTCGACCTGATGTACAACCTGCCCGGGGAGACGATGGCGGACATTGAAGACAGCCTGCGCCACGTCGAGCGCCTCAAGCCCAAGCACATTTCCTGGTACTCCCTGATCATCGAGCCGCATACCGTGTTCTACAACCAGATCAGGAAGGGCAGGATGCAGGTGGATGATGATTCGGCGGAAGGGGAGAAATACTTCCATATCATTGAGGCCCTGGAGAAGCTCGGCTATCCGCAGTATGAGATTTCGAACTTCTCGACGGCACAGTACGAATCCGCCCACAACAAGACATACTGGCTGAACGAGCCCTACTATGGTGCCGGTGCCGGCAGCCATGGATATGTCGACGGTACTAGATATTACAATATCAAGCCGGTCAACCATTATATCCAGTCCATGAAGGAGTCCGGCAGCGTCGTCAAGGAAACGCTGCCGCTGGATGAGAAGGCCCGGATGGAAGAGGAGATGTTCCTCGGACTGCGGATGAACAGGGGGGTTGAGGTTGCCAGATTCAACAGGAAGTTCGATCGGCCGATGGGTGATGTATATGGCACTGTACTCAAGCAGGAAATCGAAAAGGGGCATCTTGAAGAACAGGATGGGTTCATCTCGCTGACAGAGAAGGGGCGTCTGGTGGGGAACACTGTATTTATGGAATTCCTCCTCTAGAAACTGGTTTTCGGCAATTATCGAACATAAGGATTGACATACTTTGACCATTTTGATAAATTAATATTGGCACTTAAGGATATAGAGTGCTAATGAGGTGATGTCAATTTTAACTCAAAGACAGGAGATCATTCTTTTTTCAATAGTCGATGACTTTTTGAAGGTTATGATGCCGATCAGTTCCAAACATCTGATTGAAAAGTACAGACTTGACATCTCTTCGGCAACAGTAAGAAATGAAATGGCCAAGCTGGAAGCAGACGGCTTCCTGACCAAACCCCATACATCAGCGGGAAGGATTCCCTCAAGGAAGGCATTGCGCTTCTATATCGATATGCTCAACAAGCAGATCGGCGAATCCGAAGACCAGCTGAACTTGAATATCATCCCGGAAGCGGGCGGGGAGATGGACCGGAACGAAATGAGCCGGTCCCTGGCCGATATGATCAGCAATACGACACAGTATCTGACACAGGTTTCATTGGCCGAAGAGGACGAGATAGTCAAAGGTCTTTTTCTGACACCCATCACCACAAACACACTACTCCTTATCATCGTCCTTGAGTCGGGAACAATCAGAAAGATACCGGTTGAAATGGATGGAAATGTCACTGTTCCGGAGCTTGAAAAGCTTGGCAATGAAATGAATCTGCTCTCATATGGACAGCCTGTGAGCGGCCTCCCGTCCATCATCCATGCGATGCGCGTGAGACGTCAGCTCGGCTCACTCAAATCCAGCATCATCAGTGCAGTTGTGGACGGCATAGGTGAGCCGCAGCAAGTGGTCGGGCATTCCGGCTTCAATCATCTGATCCACCAGATCAGCACGGATATCAGTACATTACAGCTGTTGTACGATGATATGGAATCGGATCAGTTGAATGATATCATCGATCTCAATACAATAGATGGGGTCGACGTATATTTCAGTGACGAGCTGAATCGGGATTATGATTCCATTTCAGTCATTGCGACAAATTTCAACGTCAATGGCATGAACGGGAATCTCATGATAATTGGTCCTGAGATAATGGGGTACAAGGAAGTCATCCGCTTGATGTACTCCATCCGGAACCAGGAAATAAAAAGGAGTGATCGCAGTGACGGAGAATAAAACCAAAGAAGAATTGGATCAGGAGCTGAGTGACCAGGCTTCTGAAGATGAAACAAAAGAAGATCAGTCAGCTGGGAATGATCCGGCCGGGGATGAACAGGCCGTTGAGGCGCCCGGGGATAATGAAGCAGATTCCGAACTGAAGGCGAAAGAGGAAGAGATCGAAGCATTGAAGCAGCAGGTCGAAGCCGAAGAGAACAAGTACCTGAAGCTCTATGCGGAGTTTGATAATTTCAAACGTAGAAACCGTCAGGAAATGGAGACCAACAACAAGTACAAGAACCAGGACATCGTCGAGGACCTGCTTCCGATCATTGACAATTTCGAGCGTGCACTCAAGATCGAAGGCGATTCCGAATCCTTCAATTCGCTCCTCAAAGGTGTGGAGATGGTCTACAATGACCTCGTCAACACATTGATGAAGAATGATGTGAAGGAAATCGAGAGCGTCGGACAGTCTTTCGACCCGAACTACCACCAGGCAGTGATGACGGAAGCTTCCGATGAAGAAGATGGAATCGTCATCGAGGAGTTCCAGAAGGGCTACATGCTGAAGGACAGGGTCATCCGTCCAAGCATGGTCAAAGTAAGCGAATAGCATCACAATACCGAATGAAAATTTTCTATAATGGAGGAATTTTATTATGAGTAAAGTTATAGGCATAGACTTGGGAACAACCAACTCTGTTGTATCCGTATTGGAAGGCGGAGAACCTAAAGTCATCCAGAATGCAGAGGGCAACCGTACGACGCCTTCAGTCGTGTCATTCAAAGATGGAGAAAAACAGGTCGGTGAAGTGGCGAAACGCCAGGCCATCACCAATCCTAACACGATCATGTCCATCAAAAGACACATGGGTACAGACCATAAGGAAAATATTGACGGTAAAGATTATACACCACAGGAAATCTCTGCAATGATCCTCCAGAACCTGAAGGAGACTGCGGAAAGCTACCTGGGCGAGAAAGTTGCCAAAGCGGTCGTTACAGTACCGGCCTACTTCAATGACTCCGAGCGTCAGGCGACCAAAGATGCCGGCAGGATCGCGGGACTTGAAGTGGAGCGCATCATCAACGAACCGACTGCTGCGGCCCTTGCATACGGCCTCGACAAGCAGGAGCAGGATGAGAAAGTACTTGTATTCGACCTTGGTGGCGGTACATTCGACGTGTCCATCCTTGAACTTGGCGACGGTGTATTCGAAGTGCTTTCCACAGCCGGCGACAACCGTCTCGGTGGGGATGACTTCGACAAGGTCATCATCGATCATCTCGTGGATTCATTCAAGAAGGAGAACGGTATCGACCTCTCCCAGGACAAGATGGCAATGCAGCGTCTGAAAGATGCTGCTGAAAAGGCGAAGAAAGACCTTTCCGGTGTCTCTTCCACACAGATTTCACTGCCATTCATTTCAGCAGGGGAAGCAGGACCACTGCACCTTGAAATGAACCTGACACGTGCAAAATTCGAAGAGCTTTCCAACAGCCTTGTAGATCGCACGATGGGACCTACACGTCAGGCGATCAAAGACGCTGGCATCGACAGGAATGAAATCGACCAGGTCATCCTCGTCGGTGGTTCTACACGTATCCCGGCTGTGCAGGAAGCGATCAAAAAAGAAACCGGCAAAGAGCCGAACAAGAGTGTCAACCCGGACGAAGTCGTTGCAATGGGTGCAGCCATCCAGGGTGGCGTACTTTCCGGAGATGTACAGGACGTCGTTCTGCTTGACGTGACACCACTGTCACTCGGCATCGAAACGATGGGCGGTGTATCCACAGTCCTCATCGAGCGCAATACGACGATTCCAACAAGCAAGTCCCAAGTATTCTCCACAGCTTCCGACAACCAGCCGGCAGTGGATATCCATGTCCTGCAAGGTGAGCGTCCAATGGCGGCAGACAATAAGACGCTTGGCCGTTTCCAGCTGACGGACATCCCGCCAGCACCAAGAGGTGTCCCTCAGATCGAAGTGACATTCGACATCGATAAGAACGGTATCGTCAATGTTACAGCGAAAGACCAGGGTACGGGCAAAGAGCAGAAGATCACAATCGAATCCAGCTCCAACCTCTCTGATGATGATATCGACAGAATGGTTGAGGAAGCTGAGAAGAACGCAGAAGAAGACAAGAAACGCCGTGAAGAAGTGGATCTGAGAAACGAAGCGGATCAGCTTGTATTCACAACCGACAAAACAATCGAAGACCTTGGAGACAAAGTCGACGCTGAAGAGAAAGAAAAGGCGGAAAGCGCAAAAGAAGACCTCAAGAAAGCACTTGAAGGTTCCGACATGGATGAAATCAAATCCAAGAAGGAAGCACTTGAACAGATTGTACAGGGCATGTCCATGAAACTCTATGAGCAGATGGCTCAGGAGCAGCAGGCCCAGGAAGGTGCAGAGGCTTCCCAGGAGTCCGGCGATGATGTCGTGGATGCAGACTTCAAAGAAGTGGACGAAGATGATAAGAAATAATTATGATATCAATTTCTGATTGATGAAAGTCAAAGCCAACAGCATTGGCTTTGACTTTTTTAAATGATATAGTATACAGGTTGGAGGCGATAAAATGGCGAAAAGAGATTATTATGAGGTGCTTGGAGTCGGCAAGGATGCTTCAAAGGACGAAATAAAGAAGGCATACCGCAAGCTCTCGAAAAAGTACCACCCGGATATAAATCAGGAAGAGGGGTCCGATGCCAAGTTCAAGGAAATATCGGAAGCCTATGAAGTGTTGAGTGACGAAGACAAGCGTGCACAGTACGACCGTTTCGGCCATGAAGGCATGAACCAGCAGTTCGGTGGCGGCGGTGGCGGCTTCAGCAGCGCCGGCGGCTTCGGCGGCTTTGAGGACATATTCAGCTCGTTCTTCGGCGGCGGTTCGAGAATGGACCCGAATGCGCCGAGGAAAGGCGACGATCTTCAATATACGATGACCGTCAATTTTGAAGAGGCAGTCTTCGGTGTCACAAAGACCATCACCATCAAAAAAGAAGTGAACTGTGATACATGTGATGGTACGGGTGCGAAGCCGGGCACGTCCAAATCCACATGTAAAATGTGTTCCGGCGCAGGCCGTGTGGCTGTAGAGCAGAACACACCGTTCGGCAGAATACAGACGGAACGCACATGTCCGACATGTAACGGTTCAGGTGAAGAGATAGAGAATCCTTGCAACAACTGTAAAGGTGCAGGTACTGTCACAAAAGATGTACAGATTGAAGTCACTGTGCCTGAAGGGGTCGACAACGGCCAGCAGATCAGGCTGCAGGGCAAAGGTGACCCGGGAATCAATGGGGGCCCAGCGGGCGACCTCTATATCGTATTCCGTGTCAGACCGGATTCCAGATTTACACGGGACGGCGACGACATCCACTTCGAACTGCCGATTTCATTCGCACAGGCGGCGCTCGGCGATGAAGTGAAAGTGCCGACATTGAGTTCGGAAGTCGTGCTGACGATTCCTGCAGGCACCCAGTCCGGCAAACGCTTCCGTCTCAAGGAAAAAGGCGTGAAGAACGTTCATGGATATGGCTACGGTGACCAGTTCGTCACTGTGAAAGTTGTCACACCGACAAAACTTTCAGATCGGGAAGCGGACCTTTTCCGCCAGCTTGCCGAACATGGTGGAGAAGACATTACCGAACAGAATGAAAATTTCTTCGATAAGACAAGAAGATTCTTTAAGGGTGACTAGATATGAAATGGCATGAAGTATCCATCCATACGAAGGAGAGCAATGAAGAGGTGTTCTCCCTGTTCCTCAATTCAATATCGAAAGGCATATCCGTCGAGCATTCCCTGGATATCCTGAAACAGAAGATTGATGACTTCGATGACAAATATCGCCTGGACCCGAAGGATTATCCGGAAAGCGACATCCGGATAATCGTCTATTTCGACGAAACGGCTGATATTGAGGGCAAGCTCAGTGAAATCCATGATTTCATCGAATCGCAGCCGCTTGAAGCAAAGTCCTCAATCACCATGGACACCAAAGAGATCAATGAAGAGGACTGGGAAAACGAATGGAAGAAATATTTCCACAGTTTCCGTGTCTCCGAGCAGTTTGTCATCGTCCCCTCATGGGAACTCGAGGACTACGAATTCCAGGAGGATGACAAGCTGATCAAGCTCGATCCGGGCATGGCATTCGGTACGGGCGACCATCCGACGACCAGCATGTGCCTCAAAATGGTTGAGAATACGGTCAGGCCGGAGCATAAGATCATCGATGTCGGTACCGGCTCGGGCATTCTGACGATCGGCGCACACCTGATGGGGGCAAGGGATCTCAAGGCGACGGATATCGACGAACTGTCCATAAAGGTCGCCCGGGAGAATTTCGAGCTGAACAGTTGTGTGGAGGATGTGGTGCTTGAAACGGGCGACCTCCTCAAGTCTGAATCCGGGACATACGATATCATCATTGCAAACATCCTCGCCCATATCATCGATGACATGATCGACGATGCACATGCCCATCTGAATGGAGGCGGCAGTTTCATCGCATCCGGCATCATTACGGAAGCACGCGATGATATCCTCGCGCATATGAGGAGTGCCGGCTTTTCCATAGAGGAAGTGCTTGAAGAAAATGGATGGGTCAGCATTCTGGCCAGGAAAGCGTGATATGATGCAGCGATACTTTACAGATAAGACACTGACCGTTGGTGAAGTGTTCACAGCATCGTCTGAAGAAACGCATCACATGAAAAATGTGATGCGTTTCAGACCGGAGGACACCTTCCATATAGTGGACGGGGAACAGCGCACCTTCCTGTGCGAGGTCACATCAGTGGATGGGACGGTGGAGTGCCGTCCCGTGGAGGAAGTCGAGGAGTCGCCGGAACTCCCCGTCCGCGTCTCCATCTACTGCCCGCTCCTGAAAGGGGAGAAGTTCGACTGGATGGTCCAGAAGGCCACAGAGCTTGGTGCCCATGAATTCAGCATCTATGATGCGGACAGGAGCATCGTCAAGCTCGATGGAAGGAAGCGCGGGAAGCGGCTCGAAAGATACGGAAAGATCATCAGGGAAGCAAGTGAACAGAGCAGAAGGCAGCACATTCCGGAGATCGCTTTCGTGCCGTCTGTAAAGCAGCTGTCCTTCGATGCATTCGATCATGTGCTGTTCGCTTATGAAGGCAATGCATCGAATCCTGCCGCCAGTCTTCATGAAGCGCTCCAGTCCCTTGGGGAAGGTGACCGCATCGCTTTCATATTCGGTCCTGAGGGCGGCTTCAGCGAAGCGGAGACAGAGGAGCTGTCCAGCCACAATTCCATACGTCTCGGACCCAGGATACTCCGTGCCGAAACCGCCCCCCTATATGCGCTATCGGCCATCAGCGCCAAGCTTGAATAGCCTGCCTCACATTGAAGAAAGAGGCGGGCTATGCTATTATATGGGTCAGATGAACCACAAATCCACTGAAGAAAGATCTGATTTTTATGAGCGAAAAAACAATCGCATTCCATACATTAGGATGTAAAGTGAACCACTATGAAACAGAAGCGATGTGGCAGCTCTTCAAGGGTGAAGGCTACGACCGGGTCGACTTCACGCAGAATGCGGATGTATTTGTCATCAACACTTGTACAGTGACAAATACGGGTGATAAGAAGAGCAGGCAGGTCATCAGACGTGCCATCCGCAACAATCCGGATGCGGTCGTCTGCGTTACGGGCTGCTATGCCCAGACGGCGCCGAAGGATATCCTGAACATTCCCGGCGTCGACATCATCATCGGCACCGAAGACCGCGACAAGCTGATCGACTATGTGAACCAGTATCATGAGGAACGCCAGCCGATCAACGGTGTGAAGAACATCATGAAGAAGCGTACATACGAAGAGATGGACGTGCCTTATTTCACGGACCGCACCCGTGCAACATTGAAGATCCAGGAGGGCTGCAACAATTTCTGCACCTTCTGCATCATTCCGTGGGCGAGGGGCCTCATGCGCTCCCGGGATCCTGAAAAGGTCGTGGAGCAGGCGCAGCAGCTCGTGGACCAGGGCTATAAGGAAATTGTACTGACCGGCATCCATACGGGCGGATATGGCGAGGACCTGAAGGACTACAACCTTGCACAGCTGCTCCGTGACCTGGAGGAGGTCGATGGCCTGAACCGCCTGCGCATCTCCAGTATCGAAGCCAGTCAGCTGACGGATGAAGTGATCGATGTCATCAATGATTCCAATAAGATCGTCCGCCACCTCCACATACCGATCCAGTCCGGCAGCGACACCGTACTCAAGCGCATGCGGAGAAAATATACGATGGAATTCTTCGAATCCCGCATCATCAAGCTGAAGGAAATTATGCCGAACGTCGCCATCACAAGCGATGTCATCGTTGGTTTCCCGGGCGAGACGGAAGAGGAGTTCATGGAAACGTACGACTTCATCAGGAAACACCATTTCTCGGAGCTTCATGTCTTCCCATATTCCATCAGGACGGGTACACCGGCAGCACGGATGACCGACCAGGTCGAGGAGGGAACGAAGAATGAGCGGGTCCATCGTCTGATCGAACTGTCGAATGAGCTTGCAACTTCATATGCAGAACAGTTCAAGGACGACGTGCTCGAAATTATCCCAGAGGAGGAGAAGGACGGCAAACTCATCGGCCACTCCGACAACTATCTCAAGGTGGAGGTCGAAGGGGATCCTTCACTGACCGGGGAACTTGTCAAAGTGAAGATCACCGAACCGGGCTATCCGGTGAGCAAGGGCGAGGTCGTCAAGGTGCTTGAGAAGCCGATGGTCAAGGCCTACGCCTATCTCGAACGCACAATCTGATGTACGAATGGTAGAACTAGTATATAATGGAACAGGACCAAGCAACTGATCCCAACAATTAATGGAGTGATACTATGGAACTATCGAAATATATCGATCACACACTGCTTAAACCGGCAGCGACCCAGGACCAGATCTTCGAGCTGTGCCAGGAAGCGATGGAATACAATTTCTGCAGCGTGTGCATCAACCCGACATGGGTTTCAACGTGCAAGGATCTGCTTAAGGACAGCGATGTCAAAGTATGTACCGTCATCGGCTTCCCGCTTGGAGCGACGACATCCGAGGTCAAGGCCTTTGAAACGATGAATGCCATCCAGAATGGTGCGGACGAAGTCGATATGGTCATCAATATCGGTGCATTGAAATCCGGCAATGAAGACCTTGTCTACAATGACATCAAAGCTGTATGCGATGCGGCCGGACAGGAAGTGATCGTCAAAGTCATCATCGAGACAGCACTGCTCGACAGCGACGAAATCGTCAAGGCATGTGAATTGAGCAAAAAATGCGGTGCCGACTTCGTCAAGACTTCCACCGGTTTCAATGGTGAAGGTGCCAAAGCGGAGGATGTTGCACTGATGCGCATGACAGTTGGAGAGGACATGGGCGTCAAGGCGAGCGGCGGCGTACGTTCATTCGAAGATGCCAGCGTCATGATTGAAAGCGGTGCGACAAGAATCGGTGCATCAAGCGGGAAAGAGATCGTCAGCGGCGGTACAAGTGAGAGCAGTTATTGAATTAGCAGTTGACCCGCTTTTTACAATATATTATAATGTGTGAGTACATAGTAATACTATGTAAAAGTAAGGTTTTTGTTATCCGGAGGGAGGGAAGACGATGTCTAAAACAGTAGTTAAAAAGAACGAACCTATTGAAGACGCGCTGCGTCGTTTCAAACGCACAGTTTCTAAAAGCGGTACGATCCAGGAAGCTCGTAAGAGAGAATTCTACGAAAAGCCTAGCGTAAAGCGTAAGAAGAAATCTGAAGCTGCCCGTAAGCGTAAATTCAAATAGTTCGACTCCCTCTGATAATCACGATATAGAGACAGCACCCTGTGCTGTCTTTTTTTTTGCAATCAATTTAATAATATAGCGGTTTCATGTATAATGAAATTAATGGAGGGGATTATAATGGCTCTAATTCAGGCATTTTTGATAGGGAATATTCTGACTGCCTTCAGAGATGTTGTTACGATGCCATTGGTTGCCTTTATTTTATTAGCGATATTCTTCCTGGGGCTGATCTATCAGCTCTTTTCCGAAAGCATCAGTATTATCGGCATACTTTCAATACTCTCCATCATCGTCTACTATGCAGGACATCTTCTCATCGGTGAATATAATGGAATCGTACTTGTCCTTTTCATCATCGGTACCCTCTTCATAGTCGTGGGGCTTTTCATGACTGGGAGCTTCCTTGCCCTGATAGGTGGAATCATTATAATAGTAAGTATGATCCTGGTGAGTGGCAGTGTGCTTCTGTTCGGCTTTTACATTCTCGGCATCATTTTTTTAGCTATAATCGAGTGGGTGATATTTGTGAAAAAGAAAAAGAGTAAGCTGCCTTTCCTTAATCGTCTGATTCTGAGGGATGCGACAGATGCAGAATCGGGCTATACATCATTCGATGACAGATCCTATCTGCTCGGCAAGACGGCAAAGACCGTTACACCGCTCCGACCTTCCGGTACGATAAGGTATGAGGAGCAGCGGATTGATGCTGTGGCGGAAGGTGGCTATATTGCCGGGGATGTTGAAGTTAAAGTAATACATGTTGAAGGAACCCGTGTTGTAGTCCGTCCAATGGAAGAATAATTTAAAAGGAGCGTTTTACATGAATCTAATGTTTATCACCGGGTCAAGTCTGATGATAATATTCCTTATTGTCATCGCATTCATCGTCATTTCCTTCCTCCTTTCCTTTGTACCGATCGGCCTGTGGATTTCAGCCATTGCCGCCGGTGTAAATGTCGGGATCTTTTCCCTCGTCGGGATGAGATTGAGAAGGGTCAAGCCAAAACGTGTAATCGAACCAATGATCAAGGCACATAAGGCCGGTCTCAAGGTCACAACAAACCAGCTCGAGTCCCACTTCCTTGCAGGCGGTAACGTGGACCGGGTCGTTGATGCACTGATTGCGGCACAGCGTGCAGACATAAATTTGACTTTCGAAAGATGTGCGGCAATCGACCTTGCCGGTCGTGACGTCCTTGAAGCCGTACAGATGAGCGTCAATCCGAAAGTCATCGAGACGCCTTTCATTGCCGGTGTGGCGATGGATGGTATCGAAGTGAAGGCGAAAGCACGGATTACAGTGCGCGCCAACATTGAACGTCTCGTCGGTGGTGCCGGTGAAGATACGATTGTAGCCCGTGTTGGTGAAGGTATCGTATCCACGATTGGTTCTTCCAACAAACATACTGCAGTGCTCGAAAATCCGGACAGCATTTCACAGACCGTACTTTCAAAGGGTCTGGATTCCGGTACAGCATTTGAAATCCTGTCCATCGATATCGCGGATGTGGATATCGGTAAGAACATCGGTGCCGATCTTCAGACTGAACAGGCCGTGGCGGATAAGAATATTGCACAGGCAAAAGCCGAAGAACGTCGTGCAATGGCCGTAGCCCAAGAGCAGGAAATGAAAGCCCGTGTCCAAGAGATGAGGGCGAAAGTTGTAGAAGCCGAATCCGAAGTGCCTCTTGCATTTGCCCAGGCACTCAAAAGTGGAAATATCGGCGTAAGCGATTACTACAACCTTAAAAACGTCGAAGCGGATACAAACATGAGGGATTCGATCAATAAGATGACCGATCCGACACGTGATACTCAAGACGATGAATAGGCTGTGATAATATGGAAATACTCCCTCTGCTTATCTTCATAGGTGGCATCATCTACACGGCGATTGCCAGCCAGAAGAATAAAGGCAAGAATGAAGAGCGGGATATTGACCCGAGTAAGATGGACCGGCCGACCGGTTCAGCTGCTCCCAGAAGAAGGCAACCAAACTCTGCCAATCAGCCAAAAGGACTTTTTGATGATATGGTCGGAGAGATAGAACGTCGTTTTTCCGGTGAAACAGAGCAGACTCCGAAAAGTTCGAGACAGTCTGCACAGGAAAGTAGCTCATCAAGGCCTGCTTACCAACGTGCAGAACGCCAGTCGAACCAGCGTCCGATGGCCGAACGGTCATTTGGACGGAGTCTTGAAGAGAAGGCCAAAGAAACGAATGTCGGCAAAAAGGTGGCGGATCCCTATAGGCAGAAATCGAGAGACTCATCACAAGGTCACGATTGGGCCGACAGGGCACGTGAAGAAGTGAAGGCCCGCCGACAGCCGGAGCGGGGCCGCAGGGATGAAATTGAAGCAGGCGCGGTGGGGGAACGTCCCCACAGGCGACAGAAGCCCGAGGAACCGAACCAGAAGCCGAAAGTGCAAAGGGAAGCCCTTTCCTTCGGTCGCAAGGATATCGTGAATGGTGTCATCTTTTCAGAAATCATCGGAAAGCCAAAATCCAGAAGATAACGTCAGCATAGGCTGGCGTTTCTTTTTTGTCCTTTTATGATTGTTTATGAACGTTTATGATTGACATTGATTATATAATGAGGTATATTCTTATGGAAGAAGGTGATGGAATGCTGACCAACCAAAGATATGAGAAAATAATGGACTACCTGAATGCCAATACGATGGCTTCAGTCAATGAACTTGTAGAAATCACTTCAAGCAGTGCGCCTACGATTCGCAGGGATCTGACGCATCTCGAAGAGAAGGGGATGCTTGAGCGCATCCACGGTGGCGCCACAATCGGGCAAATCGAAAGGGAAGAAGAATATGGTGAAAAATCCGTCAGAAATCTTTCCAAAAAGATCAAAATCGCTCAAAAAGCAGCCAGTCTGATTGAAGATGGAGATATCATCTTCATAGATGCGGGTACGACGACATATGAGATGGTACCCTTCATCTCCCAGCAGAATCTTACCATCGTGACCAATGGCATCACATTGATCGAACAGCTGGTACGCAATGGCCATCAGACCCATGTACTTGGAGGCAGGGTCAAGCCGGTCACCAAAGCCGTCGTTGGGCCTGAAGTGATCGACAAGATCAGCAGACTGTCGTTTGACAAGTGTTTCATCGGCGCAAATGCAGCGGACGCGATACATGGCCTTTCCACTCCTGAAGAGGAGGAGGCCTACATCAAGAGTAGTGCAATCCGCCAGTCCAGGAATGCATATGCACTGGTGGACAGTACAAAATTCAACCGTACGGCTTTCATCAGATTTGCCGATATAGAGGACGCATCAATCATCACCGATGATGTACAGCACACTTTCTTGGAAAAGATAAGATCACGCACTGAAATTTATGGAGGCAAAAAATAATGATCTATACCGTTACATTCAATCCCTCCGTGGATTATATCGTACGCCTGGATGAGCTTGAAATTGGAGGTCTGAACCGAACAGGGGACACTGCCAAATATGCCGGAGGCAAAGGAATCAATGTTTCAAGGATTCTGAGTGCGCTCGAAGTGCCGTCAACCGCACTCGGTTTTGCCGGCGGATTCACTGGAAGTTTCATAGAAGAGACCCTTCAAAGCCAGGGAATCCACCATGACTTCATCAAAGTTTCAGGAGATACACGTATAAATATCAAATTGAAAACCGGTGAAGAGACGGAAATCAACGCCGCAGGACCAATGATCGACACCTCTGATATCGATAGGCTGAAAGACCAGCTTTCATCGCTTACACCCGAAGACCATGTCGTATTCGCAGGGAGTGTTCCATCGGGCCATGACAGCTTGTACGAGACACTGGCGCAGCTCCTCGACAGCAAAGGAATCGAGTTCACCATCGATGCCGAAGGCGACAAGCTGACATCGACACTCAAACACAAGCCATACCTGATCAAGCCGAACCTGTTTGAACTTGAAGGCATCACCGGCAAAAAGCCATCGACCAAAACCGAGATGATCGAGGCGGCAACCGAGCTGCTTGATTTTGGCGCAAAGAACATTCTGCTCACACTTGGCAGCGATGGTGCGCTATTCATCAATTCGGAGCATACGTACTATGTTCCGTCGCCGGAAGGAATATTAAAAAATTCGGTAGGGGCCGGGGACTCCACTGTTGCCGGTTTCATTAGCAGAAAAGGGCACCCCGTTACCGAACAGCTCAAATATGCCATTGCATGCGGCAGCGCCACGGCGTTCAGTGATGATCTCGCCACCCGTGATGCCATAGAAGCATTGCTTGACCAGATAGAAATCCAAACGATAGAAGAGGTGAAATGATGAGAATTACAGAACTTTTGACCAAAGACACCATCAATATGAACGTTCGTGCATCTGAAAAGGAAGCAGTCATCACTGAACTGGTGGAAGGGCTCCATGATGCAGGAAAGATCTCCGAAAAGGATAAGTTCCAGGAAGCCATCCACAGACGGGAATCACAGAGTACGACAGGCGTGGGTGACGGTATCGCAATACCGCACGCACAGACGGCTGAAGTGCTCGAACCCGCCATCATGTTCGGACGCAGCCAGGAAGGCATCGACTACGCTTCCATGGACGGGCAGCCGGCATATCTGTTCTTCATGATTGCCGCGCCTGAAGGCCAGGCAACCACCCATCTGGATGCGCTGGCGAAGCTGTCCACCATACTGATGAATGACGATGCAAAAAACCAGCTGATGAATGCATCTACAAAAGAGGAAGTCATCGATACGATTGATGCATTCGACGACTCCGAGCCGACGGAAGATGCAGTTTCGGAACCATCCGACCGGCCATTCATTCTGGGTGTTACAGCCTGTCCCACAGGGATTGCGCACACCTATATGGCAGCCGATGCACTGAAGAAGAAGGCAGGCGAAATGGGATACGACATCAAAGTCGAAACGAACGGTTCTGCAGGCGTGAAAAATGAACTTACTGATGAAGATATCGCTCGGGCTGCAGGCATCATCGTCGCAGCAGATACGAATGTCCAGATGGGACGCTTTGATGGCAAGAATGTCGTCGAAGCACCTGTGGCAGACGGCATCAAACGCCCTGATGAACTGATCAGCCAGGCTCTCGATACTTCAAGGACACCATACCGTGCAGAACAGTCCAAAAAACAGATGGAAGGAGAGAAGGGTGCCAAAGGCAAGCCTTCCATCTACAAGCATCTGATGAACGGGGTCTCCAACATGTTGCCGTTCGTTGTTGCCGGAGGTATACTGATTGCAATCAGCTTCATGTTCGGCATCCACTCCGCCGATCCGGATCACGCACAGTATAATCCACTTGCAGAGATGATCAACTTCATCGGCAACAATGCCTTCCAGCTGATGATTCCAATCCTCGCCGGCTTCATCGCAATGAGCATCGCGGACAGACCTGGGCTTGCTCCCGGTATGATCGGTGGACTCATGGCATCGACGATGGGCTCCGGTTTCCTTGGCGGCCTGATTGCAGGCTTCCTCGCAGGTTACCTCATGGTAGGAATCAAGAAGCTGCTTGAAGGTCTGCCACAAGTGCTCGATGGATTGAAACCAGTATTGCTCTATCCGCTGATTGGCGTATTCCTAACAGGTATCATCATGTACTATATCGTCGATCCCCCGGCTACAGCACTCAACGACTGGATGAATACGACGCTCAGCAATATGAGCGGCAGCAACATCATCCTTCTCGGGGCGATCGTTGGCGGCATGATGGCCATCGATATGGGTGGCCCAATCAACAAGGCGGCCTACGCCTTCGGCATCGCAGCACTGTCTGCGAACAATCCTGAACCGATCACCGCAGCAATGATCGGCGGCATGGTTCCGCCACTCGCTATTGCAGTCGCAACAATGGTATTCAGAAACAGGTTCACACAGGTGGAAAGATCTTCCGGTCCAACCAACCTGATCATGGGTGCGTCCTTCATCACTGAAGGTGCCATTCCTTTCGCAGCCGCCGACCCGCTTCGGGTCATCCCGTCCATGGTCATCGGCTCCGCAACAGCAGGCGCCCTTGCCATGGCATTCGCAACAACGATCAATGCACCGCATGGCGGGCTGTTCGTTGCACTGACGATTGGAGAAGGCAGACTCATGTTCCTGCTCTCACTTCTCATAGGTACACTCATTAGTGCAGTACTGCTTGGACTGTTGAAAAAGCCGATTAGACAATAAAACAAAGAAGTCCCACATGAAATTGATTTCATGTGGGACTTCTTTGTTAATTAAATATCCTATCATCTTCCAGTGGTAAACAGTCTGACGATGAAGCCCAGAAGCGCTACAACAGTAACTGCACCGAGGCCTGCAAGTGCAATAATCTGCAACACACTCGCTGTATTGTTGACTGCGATATTATAGGCTCCACTAATTAAGACGATAAGTGCTACAGCAACCAATAAATAGAGTATTGTGCTGTTATTTCTCATATTAAAACTCCTTATAGGAATAGACATCGTTGCTCCTGATAGTCATTCCACTCTAACATACGGCACCTTTTCCTGAAAAATTCATATGCCATGTTCATTCAAATGATTTTTATTTTCGTCTGATGAGCATTGATTTTGTTTATTTATACCCTGCCGGGGTATAATTTAGATGAAATGATATATCAGGGAGTGATAGGATGATCCACACCAAAAATGGACAGCATAATCATAATGACCACGAAAAACATCATGGGTCCCATGACAAGGATCACAGCAACCATGGTCATGCGGGGCATGACCACCATGGAGACATGGTGCAGGAGTTCCGAAACAAGTTTTTCATCATATTGATATTCACCATTCCCATCATGCTTCTGTCACCAATGATTCAGAACTTCATGGGAGTGGATTGGCGTTTCACAGGTGATATCTATATTCTGGCTGCATTGTCCACCTTCGTCTACTTCTATGGCGGCTGGCCATTCATCAAGGGTGCTGTCGATGAACTGAAGGATAGGGAGCCCGGAATGATGACCCTGATCGCCATGGCCATATCCATCGCCTTCTTCTACAGCATTGCCGTCGTATTTGGCTTTGATGGGGAACAGATCTTCTGGGAACTGGCGACACTGGTACTCATCATGCTTCTCGGCCACTGGATCGAGATGCGTTCCATCAACAATGCATCCAAAGCACTGGAGTCTCTGGCCTCCCTGATGCCGGATACGGCAAACCGTATTTCCGAGGATGGGTCTACAGAAGAGGTGCAGGTGGATGAAATCAAAGCAGGGGACCATGTGATGGTAAAACCTGGAGAAAAAATGCCTCTGGATGGAAAAATCATCAAAGGGAAATCCCAAGTCGATGAATCGATGCTGACCGGCGAGTCTGTTCCGGTAGTCAAATCCGCAGGCGATGAAGTGATCGGTGGATCGATCAACAGGGAAGGTTCCCTTACTGTAGAAATAGAGAAGCTTATGGACGAGTCCTACTTGAATCAGGTCATCGAAATGGTGAAGGAATCCCAGAAGACCAAATCCAGGACGCAGGATATCACCAATCAGGCAGCCAAGTGGCTGTTCTATATCGCATTGGCTGCAGGCATCATCACTTTCATCGTCTGGCTGGCCATGGGTTCGACTGTGGATACGGCCATTCAGAGGATGGTGACAGTCATGGTCATCACCTGCCCCCATGCTCTTGGACTGGCGGCGCCACTCGTCATTTCGGTTTCCACCGCCCTGTCTGCCAAATATGGGCTACTGATACGCAAGCGTCCACAGTTCGAGCGGGCACGCAATATAGACGCTGTGATATTCGATAAGACAGGCACTTTGACTGAAGGGACATTCGGTGTCACAGATATCGAGTCCTTCAGCGATATGGATGAAAATACAATTCTGACCCATGCAGCAACAGTTGAGAATGATTCGGAGCACCCGATTGCTACAGGCATACTGGATGAAGCTTCTGAAAGAAATCTGGAGCTCCATGAACTGTCCGATTTCAATTCCATTACAGGTGTCGGAATAGAAGGGACGATTGATGGCAGAAATGTCAAAGTTGTCAGCCCCGGCTACGTCGCTCAACAAAATATCGACTTTGATGATGCACGTTTCAATGAGTGGTCCGGACAGGGCAAGACCGTTGTGTTCCTCATGATCGACGAAGAGTTGTCGGGTGCGGTCGCACTTGCAGACAAAATCAAGGAAAGTGCAAAAGAGACGGTGGCTGAGCTGCACAAACGCAATATCAGAGCCATCATGCTGACCGGCGATAACCGAAAAGTAGCCGATTATGTTGCCGAACAGATCGGAATTGACGAAGTATATGCTGAAGTCCTGCCCAATCAAAAGGCAGAAAAAGTGGCAGAGATTCAGGAACGGGGTCTCGTTGTAGCGATGACCGGGGACGGAATCAATGACGCTCCCGCATTGACCAGGGCGGACGTCGGCATTGCTGTCGGGGCAGGTACAGACATTGCCATGGATAGTGCAGACATCGTCCTCGTAGACAGCAACCCAAAGGATATACTTGCGATATTCAGCCTATCGAAGCGGACATACAACAAACTGGTCCAGAATCTGATCTGGGCTACCGGCTACAATATCTTCGCAATTCCCTTGGCAGCAGGCGTACTCGCCCCCTGGGGCATCATCCTCAGTCCCGCGGTAGGTGCAATACTGATGAGCCTAAGTACCATCATAGTCGCCATCAATGCACAGCTGCTGCACCGTTTCGAAGTCGAATAATGCTTGGAAAGGAGAGCTTACGGGCTCTTCTTTTTTGTGTGGAATGAGAATCGGGAGCCATGTAATTGACGCCTATGCCACTATGACACTATTATAAAAGTGAAGGGACTTTTGGAGTTGATAAGGGCCAAACCAGGTGGAAAGAGGGATAGGCATGATCCGATTTGACAATGACTATACAGAAGGTGCACACCCGAGAATTATTGAAAAGCTTGTAGATACGAATGAAGAGCAGCTTCCGGGGTATGGCAGGGACCACTACTCGGATGAGGCGAAGGCGCTGATCAGCAGCATATGCGATCATGATGTTGATGTCCATTTCATGGTCGGCGGTACACAGGCGAACCTGACCATCATTTCATCAGCGCTCCGAACGCATCAGGGCGTCATCGCTCCCGATTCCGGACATATCGCCGCCGATGAGACCGGAGCGATAGAGGCGACAGGGCACAAGGTGCTGGAGCTTGAAAATGAAAATGGGAAGATCAGTGCAGAACAGGTTGAGGATTTTGTGGAAGGACATTGGAACAGTCCCGTCCGGGAACATATGTCCCAGCCGAAGATGGTCTGCATCTCCCAGCCGACTGAATCCGGCACATTATATTCAAAGCAGGAACTGGAGAGGATCCGAAAGGTCTGCGATGATTATAATCTCTACCTCATGGTTGATGGGGCCAGGCTCGGATACGCACTTGCTTCCGAAGAGAACGATACCACTTTGGCGGACGTGGCCAGACTATGTGATGTCTTCTACATCGGCGGTACGAAAGTAGGGGCACTGTTCGGGGAGGCTGTCGTAATATCAAACGGCTCCCTCAAAGAGGATTTCCGTTATATCATCAAGCAGAAAGGCGGGATGCTGGCGAAGGGCAGGCTGCTCGGCATCCAGTTCAAAGTGCTGTTCGAAGACGATCTGTATTTCGACATATCCCGGCACGCCCTGGAAATGGCAAAGCGCCTGCAGGAAGGTTTTGAAAACAAAGGCATAGAGATGCATTATCCATCGCCGACCAATCAGTTATTTCCTGTTTTAACCACATTACAGATTGATAAATTGAGGCAAAAGTATGCTTTCCAACCATGGGAAGACCTGGATGTGGACAGGAAAGTGATCCGCTTCTGTACAAGTTGGTCGACCGACGAAAATGACGTCGAAGCATTGATTGAAGATATAGGGAGGCTATAAATAATGCCCATCCAGTGGATGGGCATTTATTTACATATTTCGTTTACGTTCACTCCCTGTCACCCATTTGCAGCTTAAAGGAAGGATGCAGGGCAGCAATCCCCACTAGTTGGAGTTATGATGGGCTTTCGGGTCTCCTTCTGTCAGTAGAGATCTTCTCTTGCTTTCCTTGTAATTTCCTTCCGTTTTGAATAGATGTTCGTCACAATGGTTTTCAACACTGCGTAGAAAGGAACTGCGAGTATGATGCCCCAAATTCCAGCAATGTTCCCGGCAGCGAGTATTATTGTAATGACCGTCAGGGGATGGACGTTCAGCGCGTTGCCCATGACATTGGGGGTGATCAGGTTCCCTTCAATCTGCTGGGCGACGATCATGATGATGGCCACATACAAAGCCATGATCGGATCCTGCACCAGAGCGACTATCAGGGCTGGAATTACCGCGAGATAGGGGCCTAGAAACGGAATCACATTGGTCCCTACACCGATAAGCGCAAGGAGAAAGGCATAGTCAAGTCCAATGATCAAGTAACCGATCAGCAGCATGGTGCCGACAGACAGGCTGACAAATAGCTGTCCGACGATATAGGCCTTCAAAGTTTCGTCCACATCATGCAAAGTTTTGCGGATCCAGGCACGTCTTTCTCCGGAGAAGAAATGAGCTACAAACGGTGCGAACTTCTGATGGTCGATCAGGATGTAGACCAGGAAAAAAGGAACGAGAATAAGGGTAAGCACTCCAGAGACCAGCCCAGACAGGAAAGATACGATCCATGAGCCGACATTGGAAGCCCAGTCGGAAAATTGTCCGGCTATGCTGTTTGCCTGTTCCTGGACAGAAGCTGGAAGGTGTTCACGCTGACTCAGGAGAGATCTTATATATTCTTCTGTGCTTCTGATGATGCCGGGAGCATTATTCACAAAAGAATTGATCTGACTGGCAACAATTGGTGCAATAAGGATGTAAAACAGCCATATAATTGCTCCCAGCAAAACAAAAATAAGCAGGATGGCCGACCATTTGGGAAATCCCTTTTCCTGCAGGAAATACAACACAGGTCTTGTCAGATAAAAAAGTACTCCACCAATCAGCAAGGGGAGAAAGATGGTCTGTGCGACTACAAAAATTGGAGAAAATATTCCTTGAACTTCCATAAACAAGCGAATAATCAATAATAGGAAAATAATAGCGACAGCTGTCCGAAACCAGACTTTATGTGTCATTCAAACACTCCTTTCTCTTATACTTCATACCCGGATGGCTGCATTATATTTCAGGATGGCTATACTTCGTCCAGATGGATTGCTAAAATCAGGGATGGGTATATAAAATGAAGCATATGAGATAAAGGAGAATCTGAATGAAGGACGCTAAGCAGTTTGATCAATTGCTGAAAAGCCTGGATGGGCAGAAATATGGCGCATACAAACGGTTGAAGGGAACATACCGGTTTGAGCGGTTCAGACTGGCCGTGGACAATATCCAGTCCGATCCCTATGCACCGCCATCCAAAATGCGGATCATCATGGATAAAGCTACAGCTGGTATTCCTGATGAACTGATGGATGCCAAAAATAAAATCATCGCAGTATCCGACTTTTTAACGCGGACGTTTGCAGAGCAGATACAATCCCACAAAAATGCATCGAAGGGGAAGAGCAGCATCCAGATTGACAGATGTGGGCAGGAGATTCTGGAGCGCACTTCCGTCATGGTCGGGCAAAAGGAGCTGGAAGTGCGTTTTGAAGTCGGGATGCCTGCAGCAGGCAGAAAGATTCTGGGCAAGGCGGCTGCACACATCTTCATGGATATACTTCCGGATATAGCCGAAAAGGCCCTGCTGTATCGCAACCTGGACCAGGAGGCACTCAAGAAACAAGTGACCCTCATGGTCGACCAGGTATATG
Organism: Salinicoccus sp. Bachu38; assembly: GCF_038561955.2. Lineage (NCBI taxonomy): Bacteria > Bacillati > Bacillota > Bacilli > Caryophanales > Staphylococcaceae > Salinicoccus > Salinicoccus bachuensis. The sequence continues at coordinate 1,246,647 of NZ_CP138333.2, forward strand.
TGCAGAAGGAATTGGCACGCAGGAATCTGGTCGCTTTTGTGGCGAATGATTCTATTCTACCCCGTAAAAGCGGCGTCTCCGACAGGCCGATGGAGGATGCCGTCCCATTTGTGAGCCCTAAAAGGTTTGAAATCGAAATTTCCCTGCCGAGTGGACGAACGGTGACCGGTATGGGTATCCCGGAAGGGATCACCCTGATCGTCGGCGGTGGGTATCATGGAAAGTCGACCTTGCTCCAGGCTCTGGAGCGCGGGGTGTACCATCACATTCCAGGAGATGGACGGGAGATGGTAATCACCCGGCCAGATGCTGCAAAGATACGTGCCGAAGATGGACGCAATATCGAAAAGGTGAACATCAGTACCTTCATCAACAATCTGCCGGCCAAAAAGGACACGAGTGTGTTTTCGACTGAAAATGCCAGTGGGAGCACCTCGCAGGCGGCAAATGTAATGGAGGCTCTGGAATATGAGTCGTCCCTTCTGTTAATCGATGAAGATACTTCCGCTACGAACTTCATGATTCGTGATGCAAGGATGCAGAAGCTGATTGCACCGGATAAGGAACCCATCACACCGTTTTCCAGCAAAGTGAAGCCGCTGTATGATGCTAGGGGTGTCTCTACCATACTGATTGTCGGCGGTTCCGGAGATTATTTTGAAGCGGCCGATCAGGTCTTCATGATGGATGAATACAGGCTGAAGGATGTCACGGAGGCGGCCAAGGAAATTGCAGCTACGGAAGGGTACAGACGGGAGACTGCCTCTGACAGTCAATTCGGCGAAGTGTCTTCCAGAATACCCTTGAAAGCTGGATTCTCCAAATCCGGGAAGGATGGACGGCTGAAACCAAAGGGCAGGACCAGCATCCTGTTTGGCAGGGAGCCGATTGACATGTCCGGGCTGGAGCAGCTCGTCGATGCCAGTCAGACGAACTGCATTGCCATCATGCTGGATTATTTCAGGAATGAAATACTGGATGACAGACGGACGCTGTCCGAAGCCGCCGATCTCATCTATGCACATATCGAAAAGAACGGTTTGGATGCAATCTCACCCTATACCGGCCATCCAGGGAATCTGGCACTGCCCAGAAAACAGGAGTTCTGTGCTGCCATCAACCGTTACCGTGGCTTGAAAATGAAAGGCCGAACAGAAAAATAAGACGATAAAAAACAGCAGCTTCCAAGTGGGAGCTGCTGTTTTGGCTTGTTGGAGCGTTCATTCAAAGTCCGCCTGTTCCAGTGAGATATCGATTGGATCTATCTGTACTGGTTGAACTGGTTGTCGCCTTTTTCCTGTTCGACCTGGTCTTCTGCATCATTGACCTTCCCTTGCGTTTCATCCTGTTTTGACTGGACTTTGGATTTCTCATCCTTGAAATCCTTCTGTTTGGCCTGGGCCTTTTCTTTCATCTGTTCCTTTTGGCTTTTGCCTTCTTCTGCTTTCTGCTCTGCTTCTTTCCTCATCTGTTCCTGCTGATCTTTATTTTCTTCTATCATGGTCATACACTCCTTTGCATTTTGATATAAGTGATATAATTTGTTTTACCTTCTTAGCCCTGCAGTTAAACAATGTAATGTACAGGCATCGACTGGTTTTGACTTGAGTGTCATTTTTCAGCAATCTTTTGATTGCCTTGTGTTTCCTGGGCTCCACTTTCATTTTCCATCTTCTCGTCCTGCCTTTTTTCTTCAATCTCCAATGAACAGCAGTCTTTTTCTTTGGGGATGATTTTTTTGATCAGATCCTTCATGCCCATCTTTTCCACCTCCTTCGTCTGCATTAGAGCAATATATTAAAAATGATTCCTGTACTTACGGCTGCGAACAGTATTACGGAGATGAAGGCCACCAGAAACCGCTTCCTGAAAAGTTTTGACAGGAGAACCACCTCCGGAATGCTTGCGCCGGCACCACCGATAATCAGTGCAATGACGGTTCCAAGGGACATGCCTTTGGATACCAGGGCGTCTGCGATGGGAAGCATCGTTTCAGCACGGATATACATCGGAATGCCCACCACTGAAGCGATGGAGACGGACAGGAGGCCGTCTCCACCCGCATACCCTGTAATGAATGCTTCAGGCACAAATCCATATATGAATGCACCGATGAATACACCGATGAACAAGTACGGTAACATTGGGAAGAGAAATCCCCATGCATCCTCCATCGCCTGTTTTACTTTTGAGTCTTCTTCCATCGGCACCTGTTCTTTTCTTACTTTCATTCCGACCTCCTTATAGGTTTTTGCCAGATCCAGTCTTGAAAAAATGGCGCCTGCAAAAATGCTGAAAATACCAAGAACAACAAAGTAGACGAGTGCGACTTCCCATCCAAGCAGTGCCCATAATGTGAACATCATCACCGGATTCATCAATGGGGAAGCAATCAGAAAACTCATCGAAGGGCCAAAAGATGCCTTCGAGTTCAACAGGCCTGCCAGAATGGGGATGGTGGAGCAGGAACAGAAAGGGGTGGCCGCACCAAAAAGTGTACCGAGCATATAACCTGCTATTTTGTTGGGGTGATTCAGCACCTTCCTTATCTTCTCTTCTGATACTATCTGCTGGAGCAGGCTGACGAAAAAACTGACGATGATGAACAGGGCGATAAGGGTGGTGAATAGAAGGAAAAACGTCCGCAGGAATTCGGTAATGGAATCAGTCATCATCTTGGCTCCTTATCATTATATTTATCAAAAGTATTTGATTTATAAATCAATAAAAATTGATTTATAGTATAAAAAAGATACCATCATAAGATGGTTGAGCAAGTATCTTCTGACAATGTACCCTGCAAATGTGATTCATTGACTCTGTAGTAGTTCCAAGTTCCATGCTTTTCGGTCGAAAGGATATCCGCATCGACAAGCTTCTTCAAATGGTAGGAGATTTTCGACTGTTTCAGATCCAGCATTTCCTCCAGATCACATACACAGAGCTGCTTATTGGTACTTTTGCTGATTTCATTGATTATCTTCAATCGCGTCCTGTCCGCAAGTGCATTGAACATCTGCTCATAGGTTTCCAGGTTTTTTTCATAGGCCGTACCATCCTTGCTGTTCGTCGGTTGCACCATTCCCGCCCTCCTTATTAAATCAATTTTATTTGATATATATATAGTGTATATCTTTCCTTTTGAAAATGCAAGCATATTGAAATTTCCGATTATTGTTTGACATGGGCGTGAATCTTCACTATTATTGGAGTCAATCGAATAGCAACACCACTAGGGGTGCTTTTTGCTGAGACAGCCGTTGGGCTGATCCCTTGGACCTGATCTGGATAATACCAGCGTAGGGAAGTGGGTTGGTCCGGCATATCCTGCCTCCATACTGAACCCGTTTCCTGCGCTGGAAACGGGTTTTTATATTGGAAAAGGAGAGATCATATGCTGACTGAAGAGTTGAGAAATGAAGCGGAACCGATCATCGAAGCAATCTATAATGACACTTTCATCCAGGGGCTGATACATGGAAACATCGATGCGGCTGCAGTCATCCATTACCTGAGGGCGGATTCATTGTATTTGGAGGAGTTTGCGAATCTCTATGCAATGCTGATTGCCAAATCCGATTCGAAGGACACTGTGAAATTCCTTCTGAGTCAGATGGAATTCCTGCTCGAAGGTGAAAGCGAAGCGCACGCAGTACTGGCGCAGGCGGTCGATATGCCCTATGAGGATATCATCAGGGACGGGGCGTGGTATCCATCCGCCGACCACTACATCAAACATATGTACTTCAATGCATTCTCGAGGGAGAATATCGCATTCACTTTGAGTGCGATGGCACCATGTCCATATGTCTACAGAAGGATTGCCGAGAAGGCGATGGCGCGGCATACATTTGAAGCCGGCCATCCTTATCGCGGCTGGTTTGAATTCTACGCCAGGGACATGGATGATACGCTCGATGTGATGCTGACGATAATCGATAACGAAGCGGAAAGAATGCCGGCTGAAGACATGAAGCAGCTCAGAAGGAATTTCATCGAAAGTGTGGAACATGAAAGGCGCTTCTTCAATATGGCGGCGACGAAAGAACGCTGGATGGAGGTGGATGTCCATGCATAGGATGCCGATTGCACTGACGGTGGCAGGAACGGACCCAACCGGCGGCGCGGGGGTGCTGGCAGACAGCAAGGCCTTCCATTCGAGAGGCGTATACGGCATGGCGGCCGTGACTTCGCTGACTGCCCAGAATACGATGGGCGTACAGGATGTGTTCAATGTTCCTGCAGAGTTTCTGGAGAAGCAGCTCGAGAGCATATTCAGTGACGAAGTGCCCCATGCGATGAAGAGTGGAATGGTCGCGACAATCGATATGATGGTAGTGGTTGCGAATATGGTGGAGGATTATAATATTCCTTTCGTCATCGATCCGGTCATGATCGCCACGAGTGGAGATGCGCTGATAGAAGAGGAATCGATCGAATTCCTCAGGAGTACGCTGCTTCCTGCGGCACTTACCGTCACGCCGAACATCCATGAGGCCGAGAAGATTACAGGGCATAAGATCGAGAAGGAAGCGGATGTCAGGAAGGCCGCCCGAATATTCCTTGATGAAATCGGTGTGCACAGTGTGACGATAAAGGGTGGGCATTTGGAAGGTGATGCTGTGGATTATCTTTTTACGCATGAGGACACAGTCATTCTGAGTGAACCGCGTATAGAAACCAGTCACACACACGGCACAGGGTGCACATTCTCTGCTGTAATGACGGCAGAGCTCGCAAAGGGAAAGACGCTTGAAGAGAGTTTCCGACTGGCAAAAAGATATATTACATCCGCCATCAGGAACAGTCCGGGCATCGGCAAAGGCAACGGTCCGGTCAACCATTTCAGTTTCAGGGAGGAACAGGTTCATGAATAGATTGGAAAGATTGAGAAAAGAAAATCCTCTGGTCGTCTGCATTACCAATGACGTGGTAAAAAACTTTATGGCAAACGGCATGCTGGCAATCGGCGCTTCTCCAATAATGAGCGGGGAAATATCGGAGTCTGAGGATCTGATGCAGGCGGCATCGGCACTATTGATCAACATCGGTACGGCGGACCGCGCCAAGGCGCATCTGATGGATGAGATGATGGAATCAGCGAATGAGAACGGGATTCCCATCATTTTTGATCCAGTCGGTTTCGGTGCGTCACGCTTCCGTGTGGATATTACGGAAGATCTGCTTGCCCGCCATAAAGTGGCGCTCATCAAAGGCAACGCTGGAGAGATGCTGGCACTCTCCGGGTCAGAAAGCCGGATGAAAGGTGTGGATTCTGCCGAAGCGGGAAATACTACAGAAATCGCCGAAGCCGTCCATCGAAGATATGGCGTCCCGGCACTGGTCACGGGAGAGAAGGATGCACTGGCAACGGAGCACGGGGTGACGACGATGGTCAATGGCCATGGCCTGCAGGGCAAGATTACAGGCTCCGGATGCCTGCTCGGCGGCATCACGGCTGCGTTCATCGGCACTGCGGACACTTTCGAAAGGGAGGCGGTTGTGGACGCTGTGAGCTACTACAATCTGTGTGCCGAAGCGGCTGCAGGCAAGTGTGCCATACCTGCGCCGGGCACCTTCATAGCCGGCCTCATCGATGAACTGTACCTGAACGACGATACTCTGCTTGAAGACAGTCTGGTTGGGGGCATATGATGGACCGGGAACTGCTCAGGCTCTATTTCATCTGTGGCAGTGAGGATGCGAAAGGGGAGCCCCTTGAAACCATACGCGAAGCACTGGAAGGCGGGGTGACCATTTTCCAGCTCAGGGAGAAGGGGACGCATCCACTCGAGGGGGAGGCATTGATCCGTTTCGCTTCGGACATCAAAGCAATATGCAAAGAGCATGATGTGCCGTTCATCGTCAATGACGACTGGAAGCTGGCTGAAGCGGTGGACGCTGACGGCATCCATCTGGGTCAGGATGACATGGCAGTATCCGATCTCCCTGAATATTTTGATGATAAGATCATCGGCCTGTCTGTAAGGGACGCAGCCGAACTTGAAGTGAGCAGCTTGGAAAAGGTCGACTACGTTGGTACAGGACCGGTATTCACCACACCTTCAAAGGCAGATGCAGGTGCAGCGATCGGTATCGAGGGTCTGGTCGAAATGAGACGGTTGATCGGCGATACGCCGATGGTCGCAATCGGCGGCATCAATGAAACAAACTACAAGGCCTGTCTGGATAGCGGAGCCGACGGCATCTCCCTCATCTCTGCAATCGCTTGGGCAGAAGATGTAAAAGGGGCAGCATCCGGCTTTCTCGATGGATGATTACACTCAAGTGATCCCCGTTTACATATATTAGGTGATACTGTAATATTGTATTTTAATATTCAGATAAAAATGGGGGGAGAACATTGAAGAAGATATTATCATCGCTTTTTTTATTGACCATCATGCTGATTGCGGGATGCAGCAATGATGACGAGCTGTCCGGCAGAACCTTCGATCTGGCCTATCCCCCTGGACCGGTCAGTGAAGGTGATGGGATGGAAGACCACAATGTATTCATGACATTGAGTTTTGATGATGGAAAAGTCGTGAGGGAAGATGGCAATGAAGTCGAGGGCCAGTACGACCTGGATGCGGAGACGCTTTCCATCCTCTTTGAACATGACGAAGAAACGCTGAATGTCGAGTTTGATGAATTCAATGGGAGTGACAGGACTTTCAGCGCCTATAATGCCATAGTTTCGAACGCCACACTGGATAAGTCTGAGGGGGAGCTGAGCTACCTGATGACTCTCGGTAATGAGTTCAGCATGCAGTTTCCGGTAGAATTCATAGAGAAGTGAGGGAAGCACCCTTTATGGGCGAAAGGATAGGGATTTGAAAAGAATGCATAGTGGAAAAGCAAGGGAGTGGGGGAAATTATGCCTGAAGTCTATGGGAACACAATCGATGAAAAGACCCGTTGCGTTCATTATCACTCGGCTGAAGACATCATTGCCATCAGGTTCAGATGCTGTGATAAATATTATCCATGCTACAGATGCCATAATGACAAAGAGGACCATGCCATTATTCCCTGGGAGAAGGAAAAATACGATGAACATGCCATATTGTGTGGTGTCTGCAACAGAGAACATACCATCAGCGAATATATGAATACTGGCAGATGTCTGCAGTGTGGTTCCGAGTTCAATGAAGGATGCAAGCTGCATCATCATATCTATTTTGAAGAAAATGGATAGTAGAATGCCATAGGGAAAAGCCTCTGTCCATTTGATTGGAAGAGGCTTTAAAAATGAGGAAAATCATCATTTAATCAATTTTTTGGACAAAGGCGAAACGCCAAGGCTCTGGATGACAAGTGAGAGGAAAACGGATGCGAAACCAAGTGAAATGATGATGTCCGCATCACCGGAACTGGTTTGGGAGTACAGGCTCAGAATCAAGTAGACCGACATGGAACCTTTCAGTCCGGACCATGATATGAGCACCGATTCCCTCCAATTGATTTTGTGCCGCCATTTGGAAAACATTTGTGTAGTCCCCATGATCACAATGAAACGGATGATCAATGACAGCGCAAAAATGATGAGGGCAAACCCCCATGAACCAAATAGGAGCGCATCTGCTGCTTGTATGCCGATCAACAGGAAGAGCAGTGAGAGGATGGAAGGTTCGACAATATTCCAAAAGCCATCCAACGATTCCCGGAAGTGCTCTTCCTTGCTTGCAGTGCCATACTCGAATGACAGCATTATACCTGCGAAGACGGTGGCGAGCACACCTGACACACTGATTGCTTCAGCAAGGTTGAATATGCCGTAGGCTAATATGATACTGAGCATCACCTGATACTGCCTGTGATGGGTGAAGTGGACCGCTTTAGCCATTAGCCAACCGAATATTACACCAAGGGCAGCACCCCCCACGGAGACGAGGAGGAATTCCCCGATGAAGGAGAAAACCGAAACGGAACGGTTGCCGGTGAACATGCCCGCAAGGACACTGAAGATGACGATGCTGGTGCCATCATTAATCATCGACTCCCCTTCGACTACGTCCGCCACCTTCTCGTCCCCTGCCGCTTTCTTGATGACCGAGACGACAGAAACCGGGTCAGTCGGTGTAAGAATCGCAGCAAGCAGCAGCGCGCCTACGAAAGAGATGGATACAAACGGCCCGCTGAGTGCATATATGGCAGCGCCAAGAAGAGCGACGGTGATCATGATGCCAACGGTCGCAAGGAAGATGATGATACCACCATTCTTCCTGAGTCCATCTGCAGGGAACTGGTAGGCTGATGTAAAGAGCAGGGCCGGCAGGAAGACATGATATATCGTCCGCTCCGTCACTTCGACAGTGGAGAAATATGGAATGAAGTAAAGGCCGATGCCCAACATCAGAAGAATGATGGGTACTGGAAAGTTTTCCTGCTTTTTGTCGATTGTGAATATGAGATATCCGATGAAAAGGAGAATGATGATTTGTGATGTTGTCAAAAGGACCACTTCCCGAATCGAATGATAATTTCCAATTCCCTCCAAAATGAAGTATAAACTTGTTGCATGACCTACCTTCAACGGGTATGGCTATTAAAAGGAAAGCTGTAAAAACGGAATTCCTGAAGAAGGAGGGATGGAGGGAGTTATGCAGAACTGGCTGACGGATATAATGAATGATTTCGGCTATATCGGCATTGCATTCCTGATTGCTGTTGAGAATATCTTTCCTCCCATACCCTCTGAAGTCGTGCTGACATTCGGTGGTTTCATGACCACACAGTCAAACTTGAGCATTACAGGAGTCGTCATTTCAGCAACCGCAGGATCTGTCGGAGGCGCTGTCGTATTGTATTTCCTCGGGATGCAGCTCGGTGTAGAAAGATTGGAGAAGATAGTGGGCAGGTGGGGGCATATCCTCCGACTTGAGAAGAAGGACATCCACAAAGCTCAGGGGTGGTTTGATAAATACGGCTCCTGGACAGTATTCTTCTGCCGCTTTATCCCATTGATGCGCAGCTTGATTTCCATTCCCGCCGGCATGGCGAAAATGAACATCATTCTGTTCCTTGTACTGACAACTGCAGGTACACTGATCTGGAATGTTGTTCTGGTCTATCTTGGCGCCTCCGTCGGCAATTCATGGCAGACGATCGTAGACTATATGAATGTGTACTCCGCAATTGTCTATTCGATACTGATCGTCCTTGCGCTTATTTTCGTGCACCTGTTCATAAGGAAAAAGAAGAAATGAGTTGAGATAATGAGACAGCCTGCCGCTCCCGTATGGAGTCGGCAGGCTGTCCCAGTTTTTCAGGGATCAGAAGCGAGAAGTACAGCAACTTATCCTTCCAGGAATTCCAATGCTTTTTCCAAATCGATATCTCCGGAAGTATGCTCGGGGGTCCATGGGGTATGAATGTCAGGGTGGATGGCGGAAACAGCATCACCAGCAGTTCTTTTATTCATGCCTGCCATCCTCGAAGTCGGATACCATAGCTCAAATAGATCTTCCCACTCTTCTATGACAAGGTTGGAGTAATCATTGACTCCTGCAGTCGCCCGGCCCATGACTGTAGCTTTAGATGACTCCTTGCAGAATTCAATCAAGACTTCAGACGCGCTGGCACAGTGCACATCAGATAAAACGACGACTTCTTTCGGGAAAGCCTTTCCCTGAATATTAATGACGGGCGGCTCACCCTCCAATATTTTGAATCCTTTTCCGACATTCTTTTTCATGTCCTCCACGTATTTATACAAGTTCTTTTTGACCGATTCGTCATCGATGTTCTCAAGAAACTGCCCAAATGCCTTTGCCGTGAGCTCTGCGTTCCGCCGGGTACAGTTGAACTCCTGGATTGAATCCTCAAGCGTAATCGATGTCTCCCCTTCCGGGAAGAGGTAGGGCAGCAGATTCCTGAATGCCAGATCGCTGCCGCCACCATTTTCCCTGACATCAATGATGAGTTTTTCAGCAGTATTCAATTCCTCTTCGTATTGCTCAAGCAGCGCCTCTACAGCTTTTACATCGCCGAACGAGGGGAGGGTCATGAAAAGCACATCTTCTTTAAGCCAGTCTACTTTGAACTGGGGCTTCTGGTCCTGCCGTGCAAACTGTTTCAGTTCCAATATTCTTGTTGTCCCATTACTGCCTTCAATTTCGCAACGGGCATACCTTTGGATGATCGGTCTCCAGTTTTCCCTTTCTGCTACGGTTTCGAACAGTTCTCTTGCGTGTTTTCCAATGAGCACATTGATCGGTATGCCATCCAAAGAAAGGAGGACATCCCCGGCCTCCAGACGATCATCATCCGTCACTTCAGTAACATGAAGCTTATCATCAAACCGCCTTGCGCTGAACCCATTATGGTATGTATTGTGTTTTTCGTTGTCCTTCAATCTGAAATAGATGTGACGGTCCTTGAAGTCGAGCAGATAATCTTCCACAATTTCCTGGAATATCCCGGGGTCGAGCACATCTTCATTTTCCATTTTTTTTATCTGGGACCTGTACTTTTCAGGATCATCCCACCCCTTCTTGTCCAGATGGCCGGAATAGTCATTATGTGTGATTGAGACGATGTCATCAAAGATTTCTGTATACATGGCACCTCCTATTGCGGATATTTTAAGAATGTCATTTCAGCAGTCGGATCCGGATGGCAAGTGTTCCCCATTCAACCTCCTGTTCCTGCGCATATATTTCATAGGTGCTTCCAACCATCTCTTCGATTGTCCGGCTTTCGGCATCCATATCCTTTGCGGGAATATCCCCGTACATAGCGTAGAAGGTAGGGTAGGTATGCAACTCCACCACCTCCACTGTCAAAGTTTCACCATCTTCGGGGAGCTTTGTGAATCTTATGGTATCCCCGACATCGATTCTTCTTCTTTTTGAGTCATTCAGCCTGACTTCCACTGTTTTTCGTCCAGTTTTCATTGAATTGAAGGGTGCTTCATATAATCCCATGCTGTATTCCATTGTCTAGTCTCCATTCGGATCAATTGTAGATGTGAGGGGCGTAAAGTCCATAACCCGATTACTATATATGGTAACATATCAATAAGTGAAAATTTAGAAAAATAAAGTTAAAAAGATAGGACGTGGTAGTTATGATAAGATATCCAATTTTAGCGGAAAAAACCGAAATAGGAATAACGGCACCATCATCCGGCATCCCAAAAGAGATGCATGGCTTATTGGAGTCGTCCATACAGAAATTAAAAGATAAAGGCTACTCGGTTGTTTCTGGTGAGACTGCATGGACACAGGAAAAGGCGAGGTCTGCTTCTGCAAAAAAGCGGGCGGAAGAGTTCAATGAAATGATGCGCGATGAATCGATTGGCCTTATTTTCCCTCCGTGGGGCGGGGAGCTGTTGATCGAAACACTTGAATATATAGACTTTGATAATATCCGTGAGAAATGGGTGCTGGGCTATTCAGACATCAGTCTCCTGCTGCTGGTGATTACTTTGAAGACGGGGATTGCTACAGCCCATGGAACAAGCCTCCTCGATCTTCGGGGAGAGGAGTCGGATGAAACTACAGGGATGTGGGAATCTGTTTTATCCAATAAAGAAGGAGACACCGTCATTCAATATTCATCAGAAAGATACCAGGAGGATTGGGATTTTGATAATCCTACACCCCACATTTTCAATCTGACTGAAGAGACGCATTGGAAGACAGTTTCAGGTCATGATGGAAAATTCGAAGGCCGACTGTTGGGGGGATGTATGGACACCATTCGGCATTTGATCGGTACACCGTTTGGAAATGTTCAAAGCTTCAAGGAAGGTCATATCCCGGATGAACCCATCCTCTGGTACCTGGAAAACTGCGAGATGTCTATTGTCGAACTCAGAAGGACACTGGTCCATATGAAACTTGCAGGGTGGTTCAAAGACGCATCAGCCATCATGTTCGGGAGAAGCTCATCAGACATACCTGTTGAAGATTATACAGTTCAGGATGTATACCAGGACCTTTCAGAAGAACTGGGTATCCCTATTGTCTACGATATTGACTGTGGCCATATGCCCCCACAGATTACCTTTATAAATGGCGCATATGCAGAAGTAGAAGTGAAGGCAGGCAACGGAATGGTCTCACAAACTTTCAGATAGAACAGAACCCGGTACAATATTGTCTTCTTCCAAAACAGACATATGATCATATAAGGTTCAAGCAGTTCTAAACCTGAAGACAAGGAGGAAGGGTCGATGGAATTCATAGAGATAAATGAGGATAATTTCTGGAAGATTATTAATATGGAAGTTAATGAGAATCAGGCCGGATTTGTCGCCCCTAATGTAAAATCTCTGGCAGAAGCCTACTTATACAGAAATGATGATGATGTAATCCCGTACGCTATACAAGACCAGGATGAAGTAGTCGGATTTATATTGATTGATATCGATGCTGAAAAACGGGAATTTATGATCTGGCGGATGATGATAGATAAAAGATATCAGAAGCGGGGATATGGGAAGCAGACGATTCAAAAAGCGATTGAAATGGCTAGAAAGACGGGCAAGTATGACGTACTGGTGGCAGATTATGTTAAAGAAAATGAAGTGATGGGAAAATTGCTCAAATCCATCGGTTTCTATTCCCATTCATTTGATGAGGAGAACAACGAATATGTTTTGCATTACGAACTGTAAACAGTTCTATTCCTGGAGTGACTATAGAATGTAGTGGACATGTCATTTGTTGGGAGGGAAGCAATTGAGTAAAAAAGCATTTCATGTATACAACGTTATTATTTTGCTTCTATTGTTATCGTTTAACCTTCTAGTCCTGTTCGCCTTTGGTATCGGGGAGGGTGGAATGGGGTTTTCACAGTGGGTGCCAATAGCGCTTTCGTTTTTGATCTGGGGTGTTTTTTACCTCATTCAATTTGCACGTTCCAACAAGACTTGGAGAATAGCCTGGTTTTGTATCATGTTAGTATTTCTATACTTCTGGCAGACAGGTGTTGGTGCAGCTTTCGGCAGGTTGATTGGCTAGAGCAGGGTCACTTTTATTGTCCTTGGTAGGATAACATGAGGGTTTAAACTGTATGTGACGAAAGATGCAAGGTATCCATTACAAAGGAATTGTTGTGAAAAGAGAAAATATATTTCAATGAAAGAAGCTTGATAATGAGAAAAACAGTGGTCATTCTACTCATCATCTCTGTCATCTGCATCGCATTTGCTGCGATTTTTGTAAAGTTGTCTGAAGCACCGGCCAGCATCATCAGCATGTACAGAATGATGTTTGCCAGTATCTTGCTGACTCCGATTGTCTTCAAGTACAGGCGGGAATTGACGAAACCCACACGCAGAGAGTGGGGCGCCCTGATTATTGCAGGACTATTCCTCGCAATGCATTTCGGATTCTGGTTCGCCTCCCTGCATCTCACTTCCGTAGCAAGTTCTACGGTCATTCTCGCTTTGCAGCCCATTGCTGCGATGGTGGGTGCCTTTCTGGTCTACAGGGAGCGGGTGAGTGCCAAAGTCGCATTTTCGGTGTTCGTTTCGTTCTTTGGGGTGGTCATCATCAGTTGGGGGGACTTCAGCTTCACCGACTTGAGCGCCATTGCGGGCAACATGCTTTCCTTCCTGGGCGTCATAACCGTTGTCTGCTACTTTATGATCGGACAGAATTCCGTCCGGAACCTCACGCATTGGGTCTACAGTTTCATTGTATTCGGTATCGCCGGGTTCTTTCTATTGATATACAACATGGCCACCCGGACGGATTTGTTTATGTACCCACCAAAGGAGTGGGGACTATTCCTGCTGCTTGCGATTTTTCCCACGATTGCACATGTCATATTCAATTACCTGCTGAATGAGGTGAGTCCGACAACGATTTCCATGGCCATGCTGCTCGAGCCCGTTGGTGCATCCATACTGGCATTCTTCCTGCTTTCGGAACACTTGGATATATATCAAATTTTCGGGGGAATCATCGTACTGTTCGGTGTCTACTTCTTCCTGTTGAGCCAGCGGAAGCGGAAATACATGGAAAGTTAGGAACGAAATACTCTACATTTTTTATAGATTTTTTGAACATAAAACTTGATTTGTCATAATCTATTTTTTCCTCATAGAATCTGTGGGCCTCTTTACGTGCCAATACGGATGAAAGGGCGAAACTTTCATAATTATTCTTTTCAGCCCATTCATATACGAAATCAAAAAGCTTCTTTCCGTGACCTTTAGATCTGATCTTATGGTCTGTGACCAGATCACATACCCAGACCAATCTACCGTAATAAAGTGTAATCATAGATTTGAATCCGCAGACTGCAACTATTTCCTCATTTTCGAATAGGACATGCAAAAGATAATTATCTACTTCTTTCGCTTCTTTTACAAGATCCACATACTGTAATTCATCCAGGTGTGTCCTCAGTTGTTTCATTACAGTAAAGTCACTGCGAATTTCTCCATCTGTATTCAATTCTTTTATAATCGATATTTTCAAGTTGTTAACTCCTTTTACATCGATTTATTAATATACTCAGGCGTAACTTATTGTCAATTCCAAAAAGGCTTTGAAATTCTCTTTCTTCTCAATATCAAGGCTATGGTTATTGAACTTAAAGGTAGCCAGTGGGCAGTTACGCATCAAATCTGCTACTTCCTCCCTGAAGCCATGAGGACACTGTGCATCATGGCTGCCACAATAGACATAGGTTTTCACAGGAGTTTTCTCCAGTTCTTTGCGGAAATCATAGTCCTTGAGCTCTGATTTGTAGTAATCAATTTTGCACATCAACATTCTTCCGCTTTCTTTCCGAATAAGCAGTTCATAGTAGGCGTTTTTCCTGTACAGTGACATCATTGTCAATTCCGCGGACAGGGTGATGCGTTCTTCCCATGGTGTCTCCGGTTTGTGAAGTTCTGCAAATATTTCTTCATCCTCTTATTTTTTGGGTTATTCTTGCTATAGAATAGATACGGCCTGGAGACTCATATAATGCATATAGCCCACCCGCAGTTATCTTTGAGAGACTATTCGGACTCATCACTGCATATTTCAAAGCAAGGAACCCCCCAATGGAATAATTGGAAAATGTCTATTTATTGAACCATAGTGATTCTCTGATCGATTCTAAGTAGTGAATGGCATCTTCCATGTTGTATGTATATTCATCAGTTTGGTCGTCAGACCGCCCGAGACCGCGCAAGTTGATGAGATGGAAAGTATAGTGTACGGATAAAATCTGAGACATGATGTTGCCCTTCTTATTAAATTCACTGTAGAAGTGCGTAAAGGCCAAAGGCAGTTTTTTACTTACTTTAAAAATTTCAAATTATCCTGGTTCTGTATCCAACATTATTGAAAGAAATATTCAATTCCTCCTTTTTGATATTAATAATATCTAAAAATTTAATCTTTAATTTGATATAATTATTGTATAACAATTAAATACCAATAGTATAATGTAAATGAAACTTTTTTATTCAAAAGAAGTTATTTGAAAAGATTTTTCTAAAGCTTATTTCCAGCATGTTGAGACTCCAATTTGTTCAAGCGAATGAAGGATTCATAATCAAGTATTCATAGCTTTGGTTGTATCCTTTATAAATGTGAACGTTGAAACTATACTCGCAATAAGAGGTGGGTTATTAAAAAACAATCGTTACCTGGAAGCTGATTTTTAGTTTTTCAAAATATAAAGTCATTACAATCTCGGCAACAAAGTGAGGATGACTGGTTCGCTTATCTCGATAGTGAATATATCCATAAATACATTTACTAGATATAATCAGAAAGTACAACAGTGAAGAAAAATGTAATAGTGCCTACATAGTTATCATAAACGCAATAAGGAGTAATAAGAATCTAGATATTTACTTATAAAATAAAACACAGCCTAATGATAATTAAGTGAAGGGGAGGGGGAAATATGAAAACAATACCTTATGAAGTGTCAGAACAAATAATTCAATGCTTCGGAAAATGCTTCCATTTAAAAGATACTGTTGCTGCATTTATGATTTCATCTGATGTACCGTACTCACTTGTCAATAAATATCGACATGAATATAAATTTGTTTGGGCGAGAAGAGTTCTAGAGGAATTGTCTACTACAGAAGAAGGTAGGGTGATACAAAATAGAATTTTAACTAACCTTTATATGCTAAGAGATTTACCAGATAAGACAGTTAAAGATAGAAACACTGGTTTAAAAACATTACGACAACTAAAGAAAATAGCTTTAGAAAATAAACTAATAGAACAACAAGAAAAAGAAACTCATAATAGTAAGGAAAAAATTGAGAGAGAAAGATTACTATTAATAGAACAAAGAAAGGAGCGTTTAGAACAAGTTCGCAAGTCCTTTAACGAAGCATTAATAATGACAGATCGGCAAAAAGCTGGATTTATACTAGAAGATATTCTTAAAGAACTATTCGAAGTATTTGATATAGACTATAGAAAATCCTTTCGTAATCCAACTAACACTCAACAGATAGACGGCCATTTTAAATTTGAAGGCTTCGATTATCTCGTTGAATCAAAATGGACCACTAGCTTTCCCGACTCAGCAGATATTTCTAGCTTTAAAAATAAAATTGACTCTAAGCTATCAAGTACTAGAGGTATATTCATCTCGATAATCGGTTTTAGAGACGGAGTAGTTCAAGAATTCAGTGGAAGAGACTCAAAAATTATTTTTGTTAGTGGCGAAGATCTTATTCATGTTCTTGAGGGAAGATTAGACTTGCATGAAGCTTTAAGGATGAAAATTAAAAAAGCTGCACAAGAAGGGGTAACTTATTTTTCTGTTTCTAATCTTTAAGTTAACTTATAAAAGTGGATATATTGAAATGGGCTGAAGTGTATAGTGATGCCCATACACACCTGTGTTCGATCAAATGGAAAATTTCAGACAACGTCTCTCCTTTTTGAGGCATATTAATGACAAAGGACTTCAACGTGTCATTGCACTGCTTATAAGGGACAGTAGTCTGTTGTTTTAAGACACCACTCAAGTCACGAGGGACCCCAATCTTAATTTTTTCATATTCTGTATGTAAGATGAAAGAATACACACTATTTCTGAAATTTCCGGAATTGAAGCCAATGCAATCACATTTTTCATAGTCTCAGAATGCTGGTATTGCTGTTTTAAGCAATGTATTCTCTGCAGTTTTCAGGTGACTGAGAAAAATTCTTGCAACGTCTTCTTTTTATTTATTCATTTATACAAGATGTTTTACGCTCTCAATTAAAACCCAAAATATATTTTAATTTGTGTGATGGACAACTTAATTAGTAAAAATAGAATACTCTTAAAATACGTTATTTCAAAAGTTAGCTTTAGTAGAATTAAGGACTACCATGCTAAGGAAAAGAGGCTTAGATAGATGTATGAATGCGTTGATCAAGAAACGATTTTCAATTTGATTAATACTCCTGAGGATGAAATGCATGATTTTAAACAAGTGTGGTATAAAAAGAGCCAAAAACCAGAAATGGTGAGAGATATATTTAGCTTCGTAAATACTACTCACCATAGGGTGTGTTATCTAATAATAGGAGTAACAGATCAACAAAAAGTCGTTGGAGTAGAAGAAGATCCTAATCGAATGAATCAACAAAATATGATTGACTTTATCAGTCATTTGCCTATTGCTAATGATGCTATTCCAAAAGTTTATGTACAAAAAATAAAGATAGATGGTCATGAGATTGATATTATAATCATCCCCAATACTAGAAATGTTCCTATATATCTATCTTCAAAATATCCTCAAAAAGGGCAAGGGAAGCCTCTTAATCCTGGGCAAATTTTTTCTCGCATAGGGGATGTAAACACACCGATTACTGAAACAACGAACTTTTACCAAGTGCAATCCTTATGGAGAAAACAATTCCATTTAGATGTTCCTATACAAGAGCAGTATAAATATGTATTAAAAGATACATTTAATTGGTCTTATATAGAGCAAGATGAAAATCATGGGTTTGTATATAATCTAAATCCTGACTTTTTTATAGCAATGGAGGACGACGATATAAATCGTCATCAAGTAGAGGCGTTAAGCATTGACCAAATTAAAGTAAGGATGGGTTGGAATTTTTTAAAACTAAAGTTTAGAAATTTAACGATTTCTTCATTACTAATAGTTTCAATTGATGAATCTAGATATTACATGGTTGTTCCAGATCATCACTTCATTAAAAATAATGATAACAGGAACCATCCCTTAGCATATTATGCAATGATAGAAGAAACATTTATACATTTAGTTGATAAAATGATTAACCATGCTCCTAATTCTTTTACTAACTATGATAGCCATTCGAGCGAAAAAACTAGGAATAATATTGTAATTTACCAAAACGAAGAGGAAAAAGATGAGATACATAGTAAAATTTTAAAATTATATCCAGAGCTTTCAAATTCAATAGAACCCTCGTTGGAAGAAGTGGAGGACTATTCAAGAAAGGTGAAATCTCAAATTGATAAAAAAAGTGGATACAACGAAGATAATATTCGTTATATTCTTCGTCAAAGGAATTTAGCACAATTAATTAATAACTATATATACCGTTAATCATAAGTGTTCTGTATAAAAGCATAATGATGGACTATGAGATGAAGAATATAACCATACACAGTGAACACCAAAAGAGGGTCTGATGCCGAAATGTCCCTTATCTGCCTCTTTGATTATATTGCTTCTTTAAAACTAAAAAGAGTTATGAAATTTTACCACAGAATTTTCCAGGTCTATTTCTTTTTTATTCTTTTTGATGGATTTTATCAACTTTCTCACCGTCTGTCTTGAAGTGCATGACTATCCATTCCGATGGAATTTATACTTTTTTGGCAACGATGAATATGAGTGGCACTCCTTTTTTATGTATTTGTATTTTCTTATAAGCAGTATATCAGCTATAAAAGAAATTTTAGGTTATGAAATGTAAAAAGATGGTACTTGTGATAGGCTGGGGAATGTATGGTTGTATAAAATGCAATCACGCAAATACACCGAGAGGAGTGGTTGTAGATGTTAAAGTCAGCAATGGAAATCAAAGCATTACATAAGGATATTGGTCGTAAGAACATCATCAAAAACTTGAGTTTTGATATTCGTCCTGGCGAAGTGTTCGGATTCATCGGGCCCAATGGCGCGGGTAAGACAACGACAATCCGCATGATGGTCGGACTGATTGGCATTACGAAGGGTGATGTGGTCATCAAGGGCCACAGCATCAAGAAGGATTACAGTAAAGCAATCAGTGAAGTGGGGGCCATCGTTGAGAATCCAGAGATGTATCCTTTCATGACGGGATGGCAGAATCTGAAGCACTTCGCAGGGATGTCGAATGGAATCACTAATGAACGCATCAATGAAGTGGTCCAGCTAGTGGGGCTTGAAAATGCGATCAAGACCAAGGTTGGCAAGTACTCACTCGGGATGAGACAGCGCCTTGGGATTGCGCAGGCATTGCTGCACAAACCATCCGTCCTCATCCTGGATGAACCGACTAATGGACTCGATCCGGCAGGCATACGGGAAATCCGGCGTTACATACGGAGATTGGCTGTGGAGGATAATGTTTCAGTCATCGTATCCAGCCACCTGCTCAGTGAAATCGAGCTGATGTGCGATCGCATAGGTGTCATAAAGAACGGCAAACTTATTGCGATCAAAGATCTGAATGAAGAAGCGGATACTGAGGAATGTACCGTAAATCTAGAGGTAAATCCTCAAGAAGAAGCGATTGAAGTTGTGCGCGCACTTCCCAATATCAAATTGCTGGATACAAATGAGCGGATACAGATTCAAATCAATAGAAACGACATCCCACATCTCGTGACCACGCTGGTACAAAAAGATGTGCAGGTATTCGGCGTCAATGTCGCGCAGTCGACATTAGAAGATCGATTCCTTGAGATGATTGGAGAGAACACCATTGAATAATCTATTTAACCTGATCAAAAATGAACTCGGCAAAATCTACGTGATGAAGTCTACATGGATCATGTATGTATTTCTGGTGGCACTCGTCATCTTCAGCTTCATCATGAATATGGTTACCGACTCGGTGGATACAGAGACGACATATTCCGATGACTGGAAGACTGAACTGCAAGAGGAAAATCAGGCACTTATGGAAGAAATTGAAGCGGAAGGCGAAGACAATCCCTTCATCGAGTCCCGTAATATGGAATTGATACAGGAGAAAAATTATCAGCTGGAAAATGATATCCGGCCTTATGGATACCATGCCGGCGACTTCGTTTTGGACAACCTGTTCACGACATCACTCGTCAGCCTGTTCGTCATCATCATTGCCGGCGGCATCGTCGCGAATGAATTCAGGTGGGGCACAATCAAGCAGCTCCTGATCCGGCCGATTTCAAGGAGTACGATACTGCTCTCAAAATATATCGCCCTTCTGCTGTTCACACTGTTCACTGTGGTATTCCTGCTTGCAACCAGCATACTCGTAGGAGCAGTCATCTATGGCATCCCAGCCATCAATCCGGAAGTTATCGTAAACCGTCCTGAAGGTCTGGCGAGCAATGGATTATTGTCTGAGATTGTCATGCAATATGGATTCAAAGTCCTCAACATCATTGTACTTGCAACGTTCGGCTTCATGATATCGAGCATCTTCAGGAGCAGTGCACTCGCAATCGGGCTCTCCATGTTCCTCATGTTCGTCGGCACCACAGTCGCCCAAGCCATGGCACAATATGCATGGTCCAAATATATACTCTTCGCCAATACCGATCTCTCCGTATATTTTACACCGTACGGACCGATACGTGAAGAGATGACTGTAGGATTCTCAGTCGGCGTCACTGCAGTATATATGGTCATATTCATTATTGCCGCCTGGGCTGTGTTCACTAAGCGGGATGTGGCTTAAAAACGAAAATAAAAATCAGGGTGAAGCTTCTGCTTCATCCTGATTTTTAATATAATCTTGCATAGATGACGAATGATATGAATACAGTGGATATCATCAGAGCACCGAACACTTGGAACAGGTAATAGGCTGGTGCATCAATCCAGTTGAACTGAAGAGCTGTCGTAAAGAATATGAAATAGATGATCATAGCGACAAATGATGCCATGATTCCCTTTTGTCTGATCAACTTCATGCGTTCATCTTTCTGTATGAACTGTGGATAAAGGTATGCCATACTGAAAGTGACAACTGCCATGGCAATCATCATATAGAACATCCCTGGTGGTGACGACTGTGCCATTATTGCTGTAAATCCGATAAATCCAGCCAATATAACAAAGAATATGCCTATTATTAGAAAAGATGCCCTTGGACTATTCATACATCATCGTTCCTCTCATCATTTTGGGTGCTTGTAGTCCTTATCCTCCAAAATGAAGATCTGCTCAACATTCATTTTAAATAATTCTGCTAGTATCATCGCTAAAGACAGAGAAGGATTATACCTCCCTTTCTCTATGGAGATAATAGTCTGTCTTGATACCCCCAGCTTTTCCGCCAGCTTATCTTGGGAGTATCCCATTTTCTTTCTGTATTCTGCTACATTGTTTTTCAATAGCACTCCACCTCTTTGACTTCATTTTATTGTAAAGTAAACTTTACGTCAAGTAAGCTTTACTATGGGAGGTGATAGTATAAATAGATTGCACATATAAATATCAAGAAAAAAAGCACAGATTTAATCCTGTGCTTTTAATGTTACAAGCTGATTTTATTTATTACACAATTGCGTCCATTAATTGAAAAATTACGTTACATATTTATTTTTTTTATAATTACTCCACTTATGGTACCCACCCATATTCCAAGGAAACCACTGAATGTAACAAATCCCAATCCCATGCCATCCCAACCACCAACAACTACTATGCTGTAAATTACGATTCCGACACAAATTAAACTCAATATAATGGAAGTTAAAAATAGAGCTTTTCTAGAAACCCTACGAGATATTAAAAAAAGGATAGTAGCAATAACAATCCCAATGAGCAATATAGGTGTCCATCCTTCCAACATTAAAACACCATTTTATTCCCCCTTACATATTCTGACCCGTTTGTTGCATATAATCTCCTTATATTTCCGTGTTAACATCAATACATTTTATTTGAAATGAAAGTTCTATTGATTGTATGTGATGGTCTCCAATTCAGTTTCAGTGACGAGGCGATGACGGTTGCACAATTCTATAAGTTATTTTATGTTCAATAAATTTTCCAAAAGTATTTATTTTCCTAGGTTTTAATCACCTGTGTACCGGCTAACATGTCTCCCCAATGTCTGGTATCTTTTCTCAAGAGCATCATGCCAATCATAATAAGGAGAAGGAGGAAGCCAGTATTAGCGAGCATGAACCAGCTTACTGAGTAGTCTCTGTACATTGCTGCAATGACGCCTGTATGGCCAATCTGCCACGGCAGAAATTTCACCGCATTACGAAGCAGGCTGTGGAGGTACTTATGGTCCTTAAACTCAACCTTCAGATTCATTTTTCTTTTCCCGATTGTGCCATACGGAGATCTATACTCCATGACAGAGAACCAGATGATGACAGGGAGTACGGTCGTAAAGAAAGAGACCAGGTGTGAGCTCCCCTCATTAAATTCTGGAATACCATCGAAAAGAATCATATACAACAGTGTCATCGTAATGAACAGGAGAACCAGATAAATCCAAATGGCAATATAGTCAATCATCAAGGCAGTAAGACGTGTTTTATTGCCGGCAGTCTTTTTCATATATACATCTTCCTTTTCATTAATTGAAAATATATTATGTACCGGGCACTACACCTCAAACACTCCCTTAAGAATTATATTAAAGAGCTTCAAATAGAATATCAAATGAATTTTTCTAATATTTAGATTTAAATAATTTAAATGGATGTTTAAAATTATGATATTGATCCATAGCTAAAAAATGATGAAATTATACTACACATAAAAGGACCTCCAATTATGAATTGGAGGTCCTTTTAAACTATCGAAATCCATCACTGCGTCAGTCCGGCCATCCACATGGAGAGCTGCGGAATAAATGCAATCAGAATCAGGCACAGTACCATGACGATGATGAATGGTATGACTGCGACTGTGGTCTTTTCAATCGACACTTTTCCGACACTCGAGGCGACGAAAAGATTGACGCCGAGTGGAGGTGTGACGAAGCCGATGGCGAGCGCAACGACGAGAATGATGCCGAAGTGGATCGGATCGACGCCGACGGCTGTAACGACTGGGAGCAGGATTGGTGTGAGTACCACCAGTGCTGAAATCGTATCAATGAACATGCCGACAACAAGCAGGAACAGGATGACGATGAACAGTATGGCAACCGGGTTGGATGATAGGTTCGTCAGATAGGTTGCGATGCTGTTCGGTATCTGCTCGAGAGTCATGAAGAATGCGAATGATACTGAAAAACTAATGATGATCATCGTCGTCGCATTAATCATGACGGTCTCCATAAAGCCGTCGTAAATTGCTTTAAAATCGAGTTCCTTATGGATGAATATGCCGACGATCAGTGCATAGACGACTGCGGTAACAGCGGCTTCCGTCGGTGTGAATATGCCGCCGTATATCCCGCCAAGTATGATGACGGGGATGAGCAGTGCCCATTTTGCCTCGTTCAATGCTTTAAGCACATCTTTGAAATCGAATGTCCGTTTATCTTCCGAAGGTTTATATCCTTTCGCCTTGGAGATGAAGTAGGCCGTCAGCATGATGGCAATGCCGACGAGCAGTCCTGGCAGGATGCCTGCCATGAAGAGGGCGCCGACGGATACGTTGCCGATTGCGCCATAAAGGACGAGCGGAATGCTTGGCGGAATGATGACCCCCATGGAGCCGGCCGTGGCAGGGACGGCGGATGCGAATCCCTGGTCGTAGTTTCTTGCAATCATCGCTGGAATCATGAACCCGCCTATCGCCGCAACTGTCGCCGGTCCGGAACCCGCAATGGCGGCAAAGAACATGCATGCAACGATGGTGACGAGTGACAGGCCACCGGTCATCCATCCGACCAGAGCGGTCGCCAGATCAAGAAGCCTCTTCGAAATGCCGCCTTTTCCCATGAGTACACCCGCCAATATGAAGAAAGGAATGGCGAGGAGCGGGAAGGAGTCGAGAGATGTGAAGGCTTTCTGGGCAATCAGGCTGATTGGCAGATCTGTGCCAAACCAGATGGCTGCCAGTGCAGAGACTCCCAGTGAAATCGCAATGGGTACGCCAATCAGAAAACAGAGTATGAAGACGCCGAATAATATCGCTACTGTCATGATGCCGCCTCCTCGGGTTTGTCATAGTCTTTTCTGTAGATCTCCACCATCTGCAGGGCGAGACGTATCATCATGCTGAGCGCACCGAGGGGTACGGCAAGATACGGCAGCCAGAAAGGAATTTGTGTTGCAGGGGCGACCTGTCCATACTGCAGTGTCGTCATGACGAGCTGGGTCCCGAAGATTGCAACGAGCAGTACCATCAGGAACCATATGATGAGAGCGACCATATCGAGTACCTTCCGTGTGGTGCCATGGAAGAGGTCGATGAATGCAGATACTTTAATGTGCTCCCTCAGCTTTACTGCATACCCGGCGCCGATCCATACCTGGAAGATATGTATGTACCTGGCCGCTTCCTCCGTCCAGCTCGGGGCGTTCTGGAATATATAACGCCCGATGACCTGGCCGAAAATGAGTGCTACCATCAGGACGAGTGTCGCAATGAGGAACCCTTCTTCGAATCGATTTATTTTTTTTATCATTGTTTCGCTCCTTCTATAGGTCGTAGGATTGTAGAACTATTCATCTCTGGCCTCGAACAAGTCGTTCAACAGGTTGTTGCCGAGCTTTTCATCGTATTTTTCATACACCGGCTCCGCCGCTTCGATGAATTGTTCACGCTGTTCTTCGGTTATTTCATTTACCTTGAGGCCGTCGTCCTTCATTACCTCGAGGTATTCCTCATCCTGCTGGTGAGCGAGCTCCCTCTGCTCCTCACGGAACATGATGGCCGCATCCATGACCACTTCCTGCAGATCATCAGGGAGACCTTCGTAGAAATCATTGTTCATCAGCAGGACGGTCGGCATATAATATTGGCCGACGAGGCTCATGTATTCCTGCACTTCATAGAGGTTGCTGGTGTAGTATAGAGAAATCGGACCTTCCATGGCATCATACGTGCCCTGCTGCAGTGCAGTGTACATTTCCCCGAAGGCGAATGGGGAAGCATTGGCTCCGAATGCCTTGAAGATATCCGTCTGTACGGGACTCTCCAGAGTCCTGAATTTCAATCCCTCCAGATCTTCCGGTTCGTAGATCGGACGCTCGTTGTTGGTAATATGACGGAAGCCATTTTCGGCATAGACGAGCCCCTTCAGATTGTAGTCTTCCAGTTCATCGAGCAGGCTCTGGCCGTACTCGCCATCAAGTACTTTGTAGGCTTCCTCGTAGTTGTCGAAAAGGAACGGCAGGTCGAGCACCATGAAGTTCTGATTGAAGGATGAAACGACGGCGAGTGCCGGGATCGTCATCTCGACATTGCCGAGCTGGACGGATTCCACGGCTTCGCGGTCGGAAGGGAACAGGGATCCGCTCGGATAGAGTTCAACTTCGAGCCTGCCGTCGGACTCCCTTTCGATCTGTTCCTTGAACTTTTCCCCGATGATATGCGAGGAATGGCTTTCTGATACCAGGTAGGCGAGCCGGATCGTAGTTGTGTCGGATGATTCGTTCTGGTTCGGCCGGCCGCATGCGGACAGTACAAGCGTCAGCATGAGGACAATAAAGATCGTTTTTTTCATTGTGGACACGTCCCTCTGTTTGGATGATGGTTGTATGCATATTCATGATGAAAGATATAATAATAGGGTGTTTGGATAAAATTGGAACAGGTTCTGTCCCATACCATACGTATGTAGTCTAATTTGTGCATATAGTATGCTATAGTATTTTCACAAAACTGTAAAGATTAAAAATAAAGGGACATGTCAATGTATTCAGGTACAGGTGGTAAAATTTATTCGAATGAATCTCAATGGGAAAATGAAAAAGGACGCATCCTGTTTACAGAATGCGTCCGCTGCGGAAACTATATATCTTCCAGCAGTTGATGTGAAATTTCATTCTTCCTTGGGGCACGCTTGAAAAGATATTCGCCACTCCGGACCGAGGCGAGCACTTCCGCCCGTT
Source organism: Salinicoccus sp. Bachu38 (assembly GCF_038561955.2). Classification (NCBI taxonomy): domain Bacteria; kingdom Bacillati; phylum Bacillota; class Bacilli; order Caryophanales; family Staphylococcaceae; genus Salinicoccus; species Salinicoccus bachuensis. The sequence continues at coordinate 1,272,801 of NZ_CP138333.2, forward strand.
CGCGCACCGCTTCGTACGTATCATATGCATCGAGGACGATGAAGTTGGCCGGTTTGCCTGATTCGATGCCATACTCATCTTCCAGCTGCATGACACTAGCGCCATTATGGGTGATGAGGTCGAATGCCCTGTTGATTTCATCTATATGAGTGTAGTGGGCGAGGTGGATGCCATTGTCGAGAATGTTCATCATGTTGCCGTTGCCGAGCGGGTACCAGTAGTCCGCAATTGAATCCTGGGCAAATGCTACGGCATTGCCATTTGCGAGCAGCTCCTTGACCCGCGTCAGCCCGCGGCGCTTTGGATAGCTGTCACTGCGTCCCTGCAGGTGTGCATTCTCGGTCGGGCAGGAGATGAAATTGATCTTCGATTCGCGGAAGAGGCCCATCATCTTTGCAGCATAGCTGTCATCGGCAGAACCGAAGCTGCATGTATGGCTGGCGGTAGTCTTTGCACCATATCCTTTCTCCATGACGAGCGCATTCAGCACTTCCAGGAAGCGGCTGTTCGGATCGTCATTTTCATCGCAGTGGATATCGATCATGACCTCATACTTAAGGGCGAGATCGATGATGCGTTTCAGGGATTCCACACCATGCTCATATGAAATCTCGAAGTGGGGGATACCGCCGACGACATCTGCACCCATCTCAAGGGCCTTTTCGACCAGTGCTTCCGCACCGTCATAGCGGAAGAACCCTTCCTGGGGAAATGCAACAAGCTGGAGTGTCATAACATCCTTCAGCTCCTCCCTCAACTTGAGCAGGGCCTTCATGCCCGTGAGGTTGGGGTCCGTCACATCGACATGCGTCCGGATGTACTGGACACCATGGTTCAACTCCTTCTTTATGCCCTGGAGGGCACGTTCACGCACCATTTCTTCGGTCAGCGACTTCTTGTTGTCGCTCCAGCGCTGTATACCTTCAAACAGTGTGCCCGAGATGTTGGCGTTGCCCGCTCCGACACCGGAAAAGATGTAATCAAGATGCAGATGGGGGTCGACATAGGGAGGCAGGACCAGCCGGTGCTCCAGATCGATCACCTCTTCGGCATCATCAAGGTTTTGGCCGATGGATTTGAACACGCCATTTTCCACCAGGATTTCACTTGCTTCATCCTGGCCATATATACTGGCATTAACGAATTTTTTCATAAATGCGCTCCTCTCTATTTTCAATACATATCAATTTTAAGAGAGAAGCAGATGCAAAGCAACTAAGGCACAGAAACAGAATACTTATAGGAAGTGGATGGTGGAATACAAATGAAGTTTATCGGAATCGACCTGGCATGGACATATCGGAATGAAACGGGTATTTGTGTATTGGATGCGGCGGGTGCTGTGGAATTTTTGGATGCTGCCGTCTACAGCAACGAAGAGATCGTGGAGATCATCATTGAGCACCTCGATGGCCCTGTGACGATCGCGATTGATGCCCCCCTCATCGTCAACAATGAAAACGGATCGAGAGGCGCGGAAGGGGCGTTGATGCGTTCAAGAATCCACGGCCACAGGCTGTTCGCCTTCAACTCGAACCGCGCCTTTCTCACCCGTACATTTGGGGATATACGTGGAGAAACGCTGATGAACAATATCATGCAGTCGGTGGCAGACATCAGGATCGGCTTCGAACGCGGGTCTTCGAATATCGTTGAAACCTTTCCGACCGGCATATGCTGTGGCCTTTTTCCTGCAATGCATCCGATCAGGTACAAAAGAAAGCGGAAGATGACCTTCAAGGAGACATGTGGGGAAATGGATCGGCTGATTTCCCTGTTCAGGCAGATGGAAACAGACGGAAGTATAGGTGGACTCGATGAAAAACTTGGATGGGATGCGGAGGAGGCGACCCGAAAATCGCACAAGCACCTCGAAGACAAGGTTGACGCATTCCTTTGTGCCTACGGCATGCATGCCATATACGCAGGTACTGCTGAAGAGAAGCTGTTCGGCAGCATCGAGGAGGGCTTCATCACACTGCCTGTAAAAACTGATTAACATAATCTTCAATTATTGACTGAAAATTCAGAAGGGTATATGATGATATCAAAGGATTTTTTACATATCCTTACACAAAACGCTTGAGCATCAGAAGGGGATCAGAGCCCATAGGGCTTTTGATATAGACTTAAAGCGAAAGGAGCGTAAGTACTGTCGCACATGTCTTCGAGCTGCGTAATCAGACTAAACAGTGTCAAACACTAACAGGAGGGTTAAGATGGCAGGAAATCGTGGTGTAGTCTATACTGGAGCAGGAAGTGTTGAAGTAAGGGATATCGATTATCCGGATCTCGTACTCAGGGAAGGTCCCGGGGTGCCGAAGGAGAACGTTGGACGGAAATGTGAACATGGGGTCATCCTGAAAGTCATTACTACGAACATCTGTGGCAGTGACCAGCATATGGTCAGGGGAAGGACGACAGCGCCTGAAGGACTTGTCCTCGGGCATGAGATTTTGGGCGAAGTCATTGAAGTCGGACGGGATGTGGAATTCGTCAAAAAAGGCGACATCGCCTCCGTGCCTTTCAACATCGCATGTGGCCGCTGTGTCATGTGTCAGGAGCAAAAAACACATATTTGTCTGAACACCAATCCGGAACGTGCCGGTGCGGCCTACGGCTATGTGGATATGGGAGGCTGGGTCGGCGGCCAGTCCGAATATGTCATGGTGCCATACGCCGACTTCCAGCTGCTTGTATTCCCGGACCGGGAAGTGGCAATGGATAAGGTGCTGGATCTGACGATGCTTTCCGATATTTTCCCGACAGGCTATCATGGTGCCTATTCAGCAGGCGTCAAGACAGGTTCCACGGTATATATCGCGGGAGCCGGCCCGGTCGGCCTCGCTGCAGCACACTCGGCACAGCTTCTTGGCGCATCCCGCGTCATCGTCGGTGATCTCCAGGATGAACGCCTCAAACAGGCGGAAAGCTTCGGTTGTGAGACGGTCAACGTCTCCAAGCATGACCGGTTGAATGAACAGATTGAAAATCTGCTTGGAGTGGACGAAGTCGATTGTGCCGTCGATGCAGTCGGTTTTGAGGCATCAGGGCATGGTGCTGATGGTGGCGAGCAGCCTGCGGCTGTACTCAACAGCATCATGGATGTCACGACAGCCGGCGGTAAGCTCGGTATCCCAGGCCTCTATGTAACCGAGGACCCAGGCGCATCAGACAAGGAAGCACAGCAGGGCACCCTGAAAGTGCGTCTCGGCCTCGGCTGGGCAAAAGCACATACATTCGTTACAGGACAGACACCTGCAATGAAATACAACCGTGACCTGATGAAAGCCATCCTGTCCGGCCGTGCAGATATTGCGAAAGCGGTCAATGCCACGGTCATCAGCCTGGACGAGGCACCAGGTGGATACCAGGACTTCGACAAGGGTGCAGCGAAGAAATTCGTCATCGACCCACATGGTTCATTGAAGTAACCCATAAATACGAGAAAGCCCAGGACATAAGTGCCCTGGGCTTTCTTTCTATTCATCCATATCCGCAACGACTGTCAGCTGATAGTCGATCAGTATGACGGATCTGACACCTGGTGTGTCGTCTTCGCCTTTTTCGACCGGGCTGACGTAGTGGCTGACTTTGGAATCGTAGACGCCGTAGGATTCAAGGGGCTTTGTGATTTCGAAGATTTCGTGGAGGTCGCCTTCATCTGCTTCCTCCGGTTGTCTGCCCCTGACCTCAGGTATGCCTATGGCATTCGTTCCCCCTTCGACATTGCTGCGTTCCACCAGATGGGCAAATGTGAATGGTTCTCCATCCTGGTGCAGGCAGTCCGGAGATGATACGGCCCGATCCTCATCCGATTCGACCATCAGTTTGACGAAGTGTACGCCGACATGAATCGGCATGATCTGATCTTCCTCTTTCCAGAATGTTTCGCGGTAGTTCGCCATGATGATTTCCTGGAGCAGACGGTTGTTCTGGATGGATGGTCCGATGGAATGGAATTCCCTGTAGGAACCTGCATGTTCAGGGTTGAACTTTCCCTGGAAGTAGGCTGAAAATTCTTCACCATCCCTTTGCATGGTCGGCAGCCATTCGATGGTGCCGGATGTGGGGAGGACGAGTGCACGGGAGTATCTACGGTAGCGGTTTGCTTCCGGAGCATAATCATCTATGGGCAGATCTTCAAAGTAGTCGAGTATCTCTTTGTAGTCCGCTTCAATGCCTTCATAGTCTAGGCTTGTCATAAGATCATATTTTGCATATCCATTTTTCTGCAAGTTATTCATTCATATCTATCCTTATCCGTTAGTTTTTGACATTGAATATATTAACATGAACCATAATTTTATGACAATTTGATATATGCTTCTAGTCACTTATGAAACGGTTGAGGAACTGACGATCTTCGAGGTTCATGAAGTCCACTCCGAACAGTACAAGTATGGAGAGGCCGAGCGTCCAGGCGATGACACTCAACGTCACCCACCAGAATGTGGCCTTCTGGCTGCCGCCCAGTATGACCGCCATCAGTGCCGTGAAGTGGCTGCCGACGAAGAAGGGACCGATGAAGGCGAGGCCCGGCAGTCCGTATTTTTTCCAGATGGCTTCGGCACGCTGCGATTTACGATCCTTAGTATTGCCTTTCCTTTCCTGTCGCGCAAGGTACCATCTCTTGATGCGATCCATCAGGACAATGATCAGAAGCAGCGTGACAAGGTTGCCGAGAATGCCGATGATGAGGGTCATGGTGAAATTCATTCCGCCGAGAATCCCGACCGGCACGACGACGAAGGCTTCGAACAACGGAATAGCGGATAATACGAAGACGATGATGTAGGCAATGATCAGTGATGTGTTCATTGGATACCTCCAGAGCTGAATTCTATTTTAAAACAGTTTAACACAGAACGCACCACCATGGCTTTCATCACCTCCGCAGCGGTCCGGATGTTTCAAAAGACTGAAAACGTCTATTAAAGATATAGAGAGCAAGAACAGATGGGAGGAAGACTGATGGACATTAAAAAAGGTGAAAATATGTTCTTTGTCGGGGAGGATGAAGTCAACCCCGAAGCTGAAATCATATTCAGTGTGGACGATGACGGTGACTATGTAGTGGAAAGTACAAGGGTGGATGACAGCCTGAGTGGTGAGGGCGTCGGCACCCGGCTGGTCGAAACGATGGTCGAGTTTGCCGGTCAGGAGGACAGGAAGATCGACCCGAAATGCCCCTTCACACGGAAGGTCATGGAAGACGATGCTGAAATGAAAAAACTGATCAAAAACTAATTTTCTGCCGGGGATGAATATTCCCTGGCTTTTTCTGTATAATGGGGAATTATAGTTCTGTGATTTTGAAAGGATGAAGTAAATTGGCTAAAAGTGTAGTACTCGCCGAAAAACCTTCTGTGGCCAGGGATATTGCGAAAGTATTGAATTGCCACAGGAAAGGGAACGGATTCATTGAAGGCGATAAATACATAGTGACATGGGCACTCGGGCATCTTGTGACGCTCGCCGACCCTGAAAGCTATGACAATAAATATAAGACATGGAACCTGGAGGATCTGCCCATGCTGCCGGATCCGCTCAGGTTGACGGTAATCAAGAAGGCCGGCGGCCAGTTCAATGCGGTCAAATCCCAACTGGTCCGCAAGGATGTAGACAGGATCATCATCGCAACGGATGCTGGAAGGGAAGGGGAGCTTGTTGCGCGCTGGATCATCAAGAAGGCGAAAGTGAACAAGCCTATCGAACGCCTGTGGATTTCATCTGTAACGGATAAAGCAATCAGGGAGGGCTTTGAGAACCTCAAGCCCGGGAAGAACTATGAGAACCTCTACGAGGCGGCAGTCGCCCGGTCGGAAGCGGATTGGTATATCGGATTGAACGCCTCCCGTGCATTGACGACCAAGTTCAATGCACAGCTCAACTGTGGGCGCGTGCAGACGCCGACCCTTGCGATGATCGAGAGCAGGGAAGAGGAGATACGGAATTTCAAGCCGAAGACATACTACGGCATTGAAGCGAATACAGACAAATTGAAGATGACATGGCAGGATCAGAAAGGCAACAGCCGAGGCTTCGACAAGGAACGGGTCGATGCTCTCACAAACAAAGTGGACGGCAGCCCGCTGACGGTCGATTCGGTGGAAAGCAAGCCGAAGAAGACATTCGCTCCGGGCCTGTATGACCTGACTGAACTTCAGAGGGATGCCAACAAGCAGCTCGGATTCTCGGCGAAAGAGACGCTGAATGTGCTCCAGGGGCTCTACGAGCGCCATAAGGTCGTCACCTATCCGAGGACGGATTCAAGGTACCTGTCAAAAGATATCGTGCCGACCTTGCCGGAGCGGCTGAAGGCATGTGGCATCGGGGAATACCGTGCCATAGCGACACGCATCCTGAGAGGGAAGATACAGGCAAACAAGTCCTTCGTCGACGACAGCAAGGTCAGCGACCATCATGCAATCATCCCGACGGAGAACCATGTCCATCCATCCGATTTCAACGAGCGGGAGCGCAGGCTCTATGACCTGATCGTCAAAAGGTTCCTCGCTGTCCTCCTGCCGCCGCATGAATTTGAACAGGTGACGGTGAAGGCGACAGCCGCCGGCGAGACGTTCATCGCCAAAGGCAGGACCATTCTGAAGGAAGGCTGGAAAGCGGCCTATTCCAATAACTTTGATGAAGAGGAGACGGATGACGTCAAAGATCAGCAGCTTCCGAAGCTCGAAAAGGGCGAAGCACTCCAGGTGCACCGAGTGACCCAGACTTCCGGCCAGACGAAGGCACCCGCACGCTTCACGGAAGCGACGCTGCTGTCCGCCATGGAGAACCCGGCAAAGTACATGGAAGTCCAGGACAAAAAGTTGAAATCGATTCTCGACTCGACCGGTGGGCTCGGTACTGTCGCTACACGGGCGGATATCATCGACAAGCTGTTCAATTCATTCCTGATAGAAAAGAATGGACAGTCCATCAAGATCACTTCAAAAGGCAGGCAGCTGCTGGACCTCGTGCCTGATGCGCTCAGGTCGCCTGCGACCACAGCGATTTGGGAACAGAAGCTCGAGGGTATCGCCAAGGGTCAGCTGAAGAAGGAGGACTTCATCAAGGAAATGAAGTTCCATACGCAGGCGATTACGCAGGAAATCAAAGAGAGCGACAAGAAGTTCAAGCACGATAACATATCCGGCAAGTCCTGCCCCGACTGCGGCAAGCCATTGCTCGAAGTTAACGGCAAGAAGGGCAAGATGCTCGTCTGCCAGGATAGGGAATGCGGCCACCGCAAGAACGTCGCCCGCATCACCAACGCCCGCTGCCCGAAATGCAAGAAGAAGATGACGCTGAGCGGCGAAGGCGAAGGCCAGATCTTCACATGCAAATGCGGCCACAGGGAAAAACTGTCCGCCTTCGAAGCGAGACGGAAGAAGGAAGGCCGCGGCAAGGTCGACAAGCGTACCGTCCGCAAGTATATGAAAGAGCAGGAGGACGAGGCACCGATTAACAATGCACTCGCCGAACAGCTTAAAGCACTGAATCTGGACAAGTAGAGAGGGTGGATTCCATGAAGCATTATACTGTTGCAGTGATTAGTTTCTCAGTGATATTCTATCTCACGATGATTATAGCGAATATGGTGATGGCTACCGTCCTGCCCTCAGGGACAGAAGATGGCTGGGAAGCCGCCGCCCAGCATTCCGACCAGATTGTTGTTCAAGGCAGTGTTTACACACTCCCCCTCGTCGTTGCAGCAGTCATCGCTTTTGGAGCGGGCTATCTCATTTTCAAAAGGTTTACAGACAGAATACGCTAGTCAGCAAATCCATCTGATATTTACAAACAGGTGGATTTGTATTTTGAAGTATCCTGTGGCATAATACCCCTCAAGGTTGAGATGAACATTAAAAACTGATGAAACACCTCATGACAGAGCATTAAATGGAAGCTTATACAGAAGATGAGAATCCATGCATCTGAATAATAAGGAGAGGTATTTTGACACGTTGTAAAAGCTGTGGAGACAATTGGAACGTAAGGGCAACACTCAAGCGATATACAACATCCGCGCCGGGCATGGCATGTCCATATTGTGGAGAGACTCAGTATCTTTCACAAAAATATAGGGAAAGAAGCATGTTCATTACACTTCTCATCCCACTGCCCATACTCATACAGGCATTTTTCGATGTCCATCTGGAGGGTATGATCGTTCTCTTCGTCAGTGCATTCCTCCTGGTCATCATGTTTCATTTATTTGCATTGGAAGTGGAGGCAGAAGAGGAGGACTGGAGGAACAGATTCTACTATTAAACCCGGTTTCATGACTTGCTGTAGCGGCGGACAGGAGAGGATGTAAACCCATGAAATACAAAATTGTGTTCATACACAGTGCAGGACCACAAGGTAGATATGAGGGAAGCACCGGCCTGATCCATTATATGAAAGAGCAGTTGGGCAGTACACACGAGATCTTTACGCCCGACATGCCGCTGCCAAATAATCCAAAATATGCAGAGTGGAAAGAGGTTCTGGACCTTCATCTTGATAGTATGGACGAGGTCATATTAGTTGGGCATTCCATGGGAGGATCCACGCTTCTTAAATATCTTTCGGAAGAGGAAGTGGAAACTGATATCAAGGCACTGTTCATCGTTGCGGCTCCGATATGGGGCCTTGAGGAAGACTGGCAAAAGGCGGACTTTCATCTTGAGCAAGGGTTTGAGGAAAACTTGGGGCACATCAGACATATCGCCCTATTCCATAGTGAAAAGGATGGAATTGTACCGAAGAAACATTTCGACTGCTACCATAAGTTGATTAAACCTGATGAACAAAGAATTATAGAAAGTGACTCCCATCTTTTTGAAGAAGGATTACCTGAGTTGGTTGAAAGCATAAAAAATATATAAAACCTGGCCACTTCATCGAAGTGGCCTTTTATCATGTTTATTTATTCACAAAAATGTTATTTTCTGATCCTCACCGCAATATGGCCCCGTAATATAATGGGGGCAAGAGGTGAGACGATGAAATTCAAAAAACAGAATCAACATGGAGCATGAGCAATGGTGTTCATGCCATTGATTATCGGTATGGTGGCCGGAGGGTTCCATCCGGCGCAGCTTTTCTATATGGCAGGCTGGCTGCTGATTTTCTTCATGGCAGACCATGTACTGTTCTTCATCAAGAAACAGCGGAAAAGGGAGTATGGCTACCTTAAGGCGGCGGCATTGTTTTTTGCACTGTCGGCTGCCCTGTTCATCTATCCGTTGATGGTGGACTACCGCATATTCTTCTTTTTCCTCATGATGCTCCCGTTCGGTGCAGTGAACGCATACTTTGCCTCAAACAAAAATGAACGGAACATCTTCAATGACATTTCCGCCATCACGATCTTTGCGCTCGCAGGGGGCGGCATCGCCTTCCTCAATCTGCATGCGCTGTCGTGGCCGGTATTTTTCGTCCTCATCATCAGCATCCTGTTCTTTACGAGTACGGCACTTTTTGTGAAGACGATGATCCGGGAGAAGAAGAATCCGAAATACAAGATTGCGTCATATGCCTATCATTCGATTGTATTCATCATCATGCTCAGCGCACACTGGATACTCGCCATCGCATTCCTGCTGAGCCTGATCCGGGCGGTTGCACTCTACGGACGGGGCTGGAAAATGAAGCAGATCGGCATTCTGGAGATTGTCCATGCAGTTTGGATGACGGCATTGGTCTCCATCCATATCACCAACTTCATGTAATTCCGAGCATGGGAACCGGATGGTGCCCATGCTTTTTTGCTATAATGTGGGTGAGTCGACTATATGAAGAGGGTGGGGCTATGAATATGGATGATCTTTATGATATTGCGAAACAGAAATTGAACACGCAGACGACGAGCAGGGAAGGCAGGATGGGACATGTCGCGGCGGCACTTATGACTGTAGATGGTAATATCTACACAGGTGTGGCGCTCGATCTGCCGTCTTCCATCGGCTTCTGTGCAGAGCATTCGGCGATAGCCGCCATGGTTACCGAGGGAGAGTATGACATTGCCAGGATCATAGCCGTCCATGAGGACGGGGCAGTGCTTCCGCCCTGCGGCAGATGCCGTGAACTGATCAATCAGGTCGGGGAGGACAACTATGGCTGTGAAATCGGCCTGGATGGACGGACTGTCCGGCTGGAGAAGCTGCTGCCGGAGAGGTGGGACGAAAAGTATCTCCAGTCGGATGTTTAGGCAGACATTTCCTGGATTGCTATAGTAGTATATGAAGAGTACTTATTGTTGGAAAGGTGATAGGATATGACACATTTCAATGAAATCAATACCGTTGCCCAGGGCAACACGAAACGGCTGCAGAAAACTATTCCAGACACGATGAAAAGTTTCAAGGACCTCCAGGATGCGGCCTACAAGTCCGGTGCGCTGGATAAGAAGACGAAGGAATTTGCCGCTCTGTCCTTCGCCATCGCAGACAAATGTGAAGGATGCATCGGCAATCACGTGAACAAGCTGATCAAACTCGGTGCTACACGCGAGGAGATTGCTGAAATTGCAGGGGTGGCCATCGTCATGGGCGGCGGCCCGGGCAGTGTATATGGCGGCAAAGCCCTACAGGCATATGATGATGCCACAGAAGACAGATGATCAGACAGGCAGAAAGGGGTGACAAGGAGGAACTTCTCCATCTCGCACTCAAATTGTGGCCGGAGAGTGACCGTACTGAACTCAAAAACGAATTCGACATGTTCATTGCCAGTGATGATAATGCCGTCTTTATTGTCCAGGTGAACAGTGAAACAGCGGGCTTTGCCCACTGCAGTCTGCGCCATGACTATGTTGCGGGTGCAGAATCTTCACCTGTAGGGTATCTGGAGGGTATCTATGTATCAGATGGCCATCGGTTCAAGGGATATGCACGGCAGCTTGTCGAGGCATGCGAGTCCTGGTCGAAGAAAAGGGGATGCTCGGACTTCGGCAGCGACTGCCTGATCGACAACTCTGCAAGCATTGAAATGCACGCACATCTTGGATTCAGGGAAGTCGAACGCATCGTCTCATTCCATAAAAGATTGACATGAACAGAAGGGAGCCTAGCGGATTACAGAATTCGCCAGGCCCCTTTTATGTGTCATCCTTTGTATGCCTGCTTCAGCGTTTCAAGATCGATCTTCTTCATTTCCAGGAAAGCCTGGGTGACTTTCTGTACCTGTTCCGGGGTGCCATTAGAAATCATTTCATCCATTTCCTTCGGAATGATCTGCCAGGATACGCCATACTTGTCCTTGAGCCAGCCGCACTGTTCCGCTTCAGGATCTGCAGATAATTTCTCCCAGTAGTCATCGACCGTCTGCTGGTCTTCACAAAGCACCATGAGGGAGATCGCTTCATTGAAGTTGAATTCGTGCGGACCGGCGCTGTCCATCGCAGAGAACCACTGGTCTTCGATTACGAAATCGGAGTACATGACCGAACCGGGCAGGTGAGGAGGCAGGTTTTCAGGGTATCTGGCGAGTTCCCCCATGCGGGCATCATTGAATATGGAAAGGTAGAACTCGATGGCCTCCCCGCATTTTCCAAGATTATCGCCGACGAACATGAGAGCAGGAATGATTTCGGGCCGGTCGTCCCCATCCGGGTCTGTCAATATGAGCTGCCACGAGATTCCATATTTGTCCTCGACCCAGCCATATTTTTTGCTGAAGGGGTATTCATCGAGCGGCATGAGTGCAGTGCCATCCTCAATCAAAGTGTTCCAGGTCTTCTCCAGGTTCTGCTCAGCCGCTCCATCCTTTGAAGGATCGAAATTGATGAAGAAGGAGATGGACGGGTTGAATGTGAAATAGGGGCCTGCATTGATCGCCATGAACCTGTAGCCATAAAGTTCGAAAGAAAGCTGCTGTGCATCACCGGACGGCGTGTCATGCAGTGTAACCTGATCGATGATCTTCGAGTGTGGAAATAGGGAGGTGTAGAATTCTGCCGCTTCTGCTGCTTCCGTATCAAACCATAGGTGGGGGATGATGATCTGGTTTTCCATGGATATCCCTCCTGATTCATATATACCATTATATCAGGATTTGGAGGTAAAAATACACCCGGAAGCCCTCGCAAAGGACCTCCGGATGTATTTTATTCGGTTTCCATCGGGAGCGAATCATCCTGGGTCCACTCGGTCAGTGAACCATCATATACCGTAACGTTGTCCTGTCCGAGCTTGTTCAGTGCCAGTCCTGTCCAAGTGGCTGCGATGGCACTGCCACAATATGTGATCACCTTCTTATCCGGATCAAGAGCGCCGGTTTCCTCGAATATCTTCTTCAGCTTCGCATCGTCATACAGTTCCTGGGTCTCCGGGTCGGAAAGTGCCCCGAAGAATACATTCCTGCTTCCCGGGATATGACCGGGTCTGCCATACGTATCCACTTCACCGTGGTAGTTTTGGGGAGCGAGGCTGTCCAATATGACGACACTGTCATCATCGATGGCGTTCAACACATCATCCTTGTCTGCGAACAGTTCCGGATTTCTACGGGTGTTGAAATTGCCTTCGGGATATGAGCCTGGCTCCTCTGTGACCGGACGTCCTTCTTCCTTCCATTTCCCCAATCCGCCATCAAGTACGGCGACATTGTCGAAACCTTCGTACTTCAATTGCCATGCGAGGCGTGATGCCCAGTCGGAAGCGATTACTTCAGGTGCATTGACGACAGCGCCCCTGTCATAGACGACCACATAAGTGCCTTCGCCGACACCGAGTTCACTGATCTTCTCCACAAACCTCTCACGGGATGGATGGGTGAAGGGATGCGGGGCATCAGGGTCCGACAGATCGTTTTTGAGATCTGCAAAGACTGCACCGGGAATGTGTTCCTCTTCATACGCCTCTTTCCCAGACCATACATCATAATAGCCATCACCTTTAGGCTGTTTCAGAAATGTTGTTGCATCCAGCAGCCGCAATTCCGGATCTTCAAGCCGTTCCGCCAGCCAGTCGGTCGATACGAATAGTGGGACATTATTCAAAATAACCACTCCTTATGATTTTGAAATTAAACCTATTATTATACTAGGAATTAAATCGATATTACCAGTGCAGGCCTTCCGTTTCAAATCATATGCGTTATGCAAAGCAAAAAGGAATGCCGCGGCATTCCTTTTCAAAAGCATCTATATCATCCGTTCAGCTCTCTGTGACCGTCTTTTTCTTATTGCGGTAGGCTTTCGGAATATAGACGCAATAGGGCTCGCTCTCCAGATAGTCTCCTGTGGCGGCATAGGCTCTTGAGCGGGAACCGCCGCAGACATGCCTGAATTCGCAAACGCCGCATTTCCCCTTATAGAGGTTCGGATTTCGGAGACTTTTGAGGATCGGGGAGTTCCTGTATATGTCGGACAGCTTGTCGACGCGCACATTGCCGCAGTTCACCGGCAGCAGTCCGCTTGGATAGACATGGCCGATGTGTGAGATGAAGACGAATCCATTGCCGTCATTGACGCCCTTAGGTGCACGCCCAAGGCCATCGATTGTGCCTGTCTTCCCTTCGCTGAGAGCATCCATGTAGCGGATCTGGGCATCAGGATCCCTATTCTTGCGCATCTGATCCTGGATGACGACCCGGCGGTAATGCTGGGCGGCTGTGGTCTTGATGTCGAACGGCACTTCGTCCTTGATCCTGTTCAGCCATCTGAAGACCTGCTCATGCTGGACGGGTGTGATCATATCCTCGTTCTTCCCACGGCCGGTCGGCACGAGGAAGAATACGCTCCACAGCACACAGTCGAGGGATTCGACCATCTCCTTCATTTCTTCGAGGTACTCGATATTATAGTTGGAGATCACCGTGTTGATCTGAAGCGGCATGCCGAGTTCGTTCAAGTAGCTGATGGCTTTCATCGTCAGGTCGAAGCTCCCTTCGGTTCCCCTGAAGTGGTCATGGACCTGCTTGTTGTGGCCATCCAGGCTGAACGCCCAGCGGCTGAGTCCGACATCCTTCGCCTTCTGCATCGCTTCTTTTGTGACATTCGGTGTGGCGCTCGGTGTCATCGATACTCTGACGCCCTTTTCCACTGCATATTCTGCAAGTTCGAATACATCTTTCCGCATCAGCGGATCTCCGCCGGTAAATACGAGCATCGGATATTCCATCGCTGCAATGTCATCTATGAGCCGCTTGCCTTCTTCTGTGGACAATTCATATGGATTCCGTTCAACCTGCGCTTCGGCCCTGCAGTGCAGGCAATGCAGCTCACATGCACGTGTCAGTTCCCATATGACTATGAAAGGAACCCCATTGAAGTCCGGGATTCTGATATCTGGTTTCATTACCATCGCTCCTTTAACTGTTACCTCCAATATAAATCACCAGAAACAGAAAACAATTGATATTTTGTGACAAAGTTAACAATGTTTATCATCGTTCATCATATTGTAATAACTTGTGGATCGGGTAGAGGGTATTGAATTGAAAGGAGGGATTTCAGTGGAGATTGTCATCACAAAGAAGAATGTCAGGATCCTTTTTCCGAAAGATTGTGGCAATGCACCGAAAAAGCGCCTGTTGATTGATGTACTGGCTGCCTTTATTGATGGCAACCATGCTGCACTTGAAGAGCGGGTGGATACGGAAACGGTGACGTTTCCGTCGCTTCCTGAAGGTTTAAGGGAAGTCACAGTCCATCGGGTGATCACCCATGGGAAGGAGGCGGCGATGCACCTGACCATATCTTTTGCTGACGGACGGCAGGTGGAGGCAGGAGCCTTCCTCTCTTTTGGAAGTGCTGCCAATAACATCATTTCCGAATTGGACATACTGGTTAAAAGCCATCGGTAATATGACTGGCAGGGATTTCTGCCACCGCCTTCAGCTGCACTAATTCATTGCAGTAGCGGTGGCTTAGTGGTAAATTTAAGGGGAAAGAGACTTTGGAAAAAGGGGTTTACGCATGCCTAATATTATAAATATAGACAGCCTGGAAGAGGCTCAGGCACTAATCGGTGCAAATGATCAGCATATCACTTTTCTGGAAGAGGAATTCGATGTGACAATCCATACCCTCGGCAATGAGATTACCGTCGATGGTGAAAATGATGAAACTGTCGAATTGACGGAGGATGTACTGATCAATCTGCTCAAAATCATCCAGAGGGGGATGTCCATCAACCTCAGGGATGTCCAATCTGCAGCCATGATGGCACGCAAGGGTACGATCGAATACCTTGCAGATCTCTATAATGAAGAGATCGCCCGGGATGTGAAAGGGAAGAGCATCCGTGCGAAGACGACGGGGCAGCGCCTGTATATAGAAAACATCAAACGCAATGACCTGTCATTCGGCATCGGACCAGCAGGCACGGGCAAGACTTTCCTGGCTGTCGTCCTGGCATGCCAGATGCTCCGTGAAAACAGCGTGAAACGGATCGTTCTGACACGGCCGGCTGTGGAGGCGGGGGAAAATCTCGGTTTCCTGCCAGGCGATCTCAAGGAGAAGGTGGATCCCTATCTGAGACCGCTCTATGATGGGCTCCATACGGTCCTCGGGGCAGAGCAGACGGACCGGCTTATAGAACGTGGGGTTATAGAGGTGGCGCCTCTCGCCTACATGCGTGGCCGTACATTGAACGAGGCGTTCGTCATACTGGATGAAGCCCAGAATACGACCGAGATGCAGATGAAGATGTTCCTGACGCGGCTCGGGTTCGGTTCAAAAATGGTCGTTACAGGCGATGAGACCCAGATCGACCTCCCGGGATCCACGAAGAGCGGACTTGTCGAGTCTGTAAGACTGCTTTCGGACGTCAAAGGGATTGCGGTGAACAAGATGGATGAATCGGATGTTGTACGCCATCCGCTTGTATCAAAAATCATCAAGGCATACGAGAAGGAGTGAGCAGCTTGATCAATGTAGACTTCATGGACGAGGACGGCTTTACGGATGAAAATCAGAAGGATGAAATCGAGTCGCTGATCAGTTACGCCTATGGTCATCTCGATGAAAAGGACCACGCGGAAATCAGCATTTCTTTTGTGGACGAAGAGGAAATAAAGGATATCAACCGGGACTATCGCGGAAAGGACACCGTCACCGATGTGATCAGCTTTGCGATGGAGGATGAGGATGACAATGTAATCCATGAGGACGCGCCCAGGATGCTCGGGGATATCATCATCTGCACGGATCGTGCAAAGGCACAGGCCGAGGAATACGGCCACAGCTACAAAAGGGAGCTTATGTTCCTCAGCCTGCACGGATTCCTCCATCTGCTCGGATATGACCACATGGAAGTGGAGGAGGAAAAAGAGATGAACCGTCTGCAGGATGAAATACTGGATGCTTTCGGTGTAACCCGGGAAGAATGATATGAGGCTGTTCAACAGGTTCAAATTCGCTTTCATGGGACTCAGCTGGCTGATGCGGAAGGATACGCATTTCATTGTCCATCTCATGTTCGGCGTGCTGGCCATCATCCTGGGGATGGTGGTGGACCTCGACCGCACCGGCTGGCTGTTCATCATCAGTGCGGTGTTCCTTGTGCTGGTTACCGAAGCATTCAACACAGCTGTCGAAGCGGCTGTCGATCTGACGACGGACAAGTATCACCCCATGGCCAAGGCGGCCAAGGATGCGGGGGCGGCAGGTGTACTGCTGGCTGCATTCTATGCCGCCATCATCGGTCTGCTTGTGTTTATACCCTATTTGCTATAGTGAGGAGAGGCTTTTATGAACGATGGAATATTCAAGGAGGAATGGCTGGAAGAGGTGAAGGTGGCGCAGAGCCGTGCATATACACCGTATTCCAAGTTTGACGTGGGCGCATTGCTCATTACGGAAGATGATGAATACATTTATGGCGCCAATATAGAAAATGCCGCCTATCCTGCAACAATATGTGCAGAACGCAGCGCACTGGTCAGCGCCTATTCCAATGATATCAAGAAATTCAAGGCAATCGTGGTCATCACGGATTCGGAAGAGCCATCCAGCCCCTGCGGCACTTGCCGCCAGGTCATGAAGGAACTCTGTGACGATGATATGCCTGTATACTTGGCCAATACGGACGGCAAAGTCATCAAGCGTACCGTGGATGAACTGCTGCCGCTCGGCTTTTCAGGGAAGGATATGAAACTATGACAGAAAAAGGATTCAAATCGGGCTTCATAAGCATAATCGGGCGTCCGAATGTCGGCAAATCGACTTTCATGAATAAGGTCCTCGGACAGAAAGTGGCCATCATGTCGGACAAGCCCCAGACGACAAGAAACAAAATCCAGGGCGTCCATACGACAGAGACGAGCCAGATGATTTTCATAGATACACCCGGCATCCACAAGCCGAAGCACCAGCTTGGGGAGCACATGATGAAGGTGGCAAGGAATACGCTGAGGGAGACGGAAGCGATACTGTTCCTCGTGAATGTCGCGGAAGAGATCGGCCGTGGTGATGAATATATCATCGACATGCTCAAAAACACGGATACACCGATCATCCTCGTAATGAACAAGATCGACCTGGTCCATCCGGACAAGCTCATCGAACAGATTGAGGTGTATAAGGACAAGCTGCCTTTTGCCGATGTTGTTCCCATTTCGGCACTGCAGGGCAACAATGTCGACCGGCTGCTTGAAGTCATCGAGGGCTACCTTCCGGAAGGCCCGATGTACTATCCGGAGGACCGGATCACGGACCATCCGGAACACTTCATCGTGGGTGAACTCATCCGTGAAAAGGCACTGCACCTGACAAGCCAGGAAATCCCGCATGCAATCGGTGTCGAAGTGGAGCGCATGAAGGCGGATGACCGGGGGACGATCAATGTTGCCGCAGTAATCTACGTTGAACGCGATTCGCAAAAAGGGATGGTCATCGGCAAGAACGGCAAGATGCTCAAGGAGATCGGCAAGCTTGCCCGCATCGATATAGAGAATCTGCTCGGCAGCAGGGTCTATCTCGAACTTTGGGTGAAAGTCCAGAAGGATTGGCGCAACAAGTCACAATTCATCCGCTCCCTCGGCTATCGGGACGAGGAGTATTAGAACGACGGATGATATATCAGCATAAAGGCGTAATGATCCGGCAGACCAACTACAGCGAGTCCAGCCGGATCATTACCATATTGACAGAGGATGGCACCCAAGTTCCTTTGATGGCAAGAGGGTTCAACAAGACGAAAAGCCCCTTCATCGTCCTGAGGCAGGGGCTGAAGGAAGTGCTGTTCACCTACAACCGCTTCAAGGGAATGGGTACGCTGAACGAAGTGGATGTCATCCAACCGTTCAAGCGGGTGAACGGGGACTTCGTCGTCTACACATATGCGTCCTATATCATGGAACTCATCACCCGGGCGCTTGAGGAGGAGATGCAGCAGGACAGCTTCTACCGTCTCATGATCAAGTCGCTCTCGCTGCTCGAGGCAGAGAGCGAACCGGCCGGAGTGGTCTCGTTCACCGCCATCAAGATGCTGCCGTACTACGGGGGCCAGATCAATGTCGATACGTGTGCAGTCTGCGGGACAACGGACAGGTCCCTGTTCTCCCATTACTCCTTCAATTACCACAGTGTCCTCTGTGGGTGCTGTATCGATGAAGAGACGGCCCACCGTGCGGTGCCCGTCAGCAACCGTGTACTCTACCTGGCTGGTTATATGAAACATACTCCGGTCGACCAGGTGGACTCGATACGGATCTCAAAAGAGAATGCGGCGCTTCTGCTGTCATTCGTCGAGATGATCTACGATGAATATACGGGCGTCTATTTCAAATCGAGGCGCCTGATACAGACATTATAAAAACGGCAAAGTCTCGACTTTGCCGTTTTTGCGTCTAGTATTTTATTTTTTCCTTGAGGAAATCATTCAGTTCATCGATTGCTACGCGTGTCTGTTCCATCGTATCACGGTCCCTGACCGTCACTTTGTTGTCATCGAGGGAATCGAAGTCGAAGGTGATGCAGTATGGTGTGCCGATTTCATCCTGGCGTCTGTAGCGCTTTCCGATGGATTGGGATTCATCGAACTCGACATTGAAATCGCCGGCAATCTTCTCGAACACCTTGATTGCGTCACCGCTCAGCTTTTTCGATAGTGGCAATACCGCCGCCTTGAATGGTGCAAGCTGCGGATGGAATCTGAGCACTGTACGCTTTTCGCCGTTATCGAGCTCCTCTTCGTCATAGGCATCGCACAGGAAGGCAAGGGCGACACGGTCGAGGCCGAGGGAAGGCTCGATGCAATACGGGATGAACTTCTCGCCCGTCTCCTGATCGTGGTATGTGAAGTCTTCATTTGAATGCTCCATGTGCTGACGCAGATCGAAGTCCGTACGGCTCGCAATGCCCCACAGCTCGCCCCAGCCGAATGGGAACTTGTATTCGATATCGGTCGTCGCATTGGAGTAGTGGCTCAGTTCATCATCATCATGATCCCTGAGTCTTGTATTCGCATCCGTCATGTTCAGGTTCTGAAGCCATTTGACGGCGAAATCCTTCCAGTAGTTCTGCCATTCGATTTCCGTACCCGGTTTGCAGAAGAATTCAAGCTCCATCTGGTCGAATTCACGTGTCCTGAACGTGAAGTTGCCTGGTGTGATTTCGTTACGGAACGACTTGCCGACCTGGCCGATGCCAAAGGGCAGCTTCTTGCGCATCGTACGCTGTGCGTTCTTGTAGTTGACGAATATGCCCTGTGCCGTTTCCGGTCTCAGGAAGATTTCATTGGTGGAGGACTCGGTGACGCCCTGGAATGTCTTGAACATCAGGTTAAACTGTCTGATTTCCGTGTAGTCATGCGCACCACAGTTCGGACACTTGATATCACGCTCGTCGATGATATTCTTCATTTCGTCGAAGCTCAGGCCATCGGCAACGAATGAATCATCTTCCTTCTGGATGACGTCTTCAATCAGCTTGTCTGCACGATGACGGGACTTGCACGCCTTGCAGTCGATCATAGGGTCGTTGAAGTTCCCGAGGTGCCCGGAAGCTTCCCATGTCTTTGGATTCATCAGTATTGCCGCATCCAGTCCCACATTGTATGGGGACTCCTGGATGAACTTCTTCCACCAGGCCTGCTTGACATTATTTTTGAGCTCTACGCCGAGCGGGCCGTAGTCCCAAGTATTCGCAAGGCCGCCATATATCTCGCTGCCCGGAAATACAAATCCTCTTGTTTTTGCCAAATTCACAATCGTTTCCATTTCCATTTGATCCGACTCCTTACATTTGAATATTCAGAGTTAAAGATGGGATGGTGGATAAAAATAAACGTCCCCGGATAACATTAATGTTATCCGGGGACGAGCATAGCCCGCGGTTCCACCCCAATTAGTGTAGACACTCCGCTTTTATATCCACTTTTATCTTCAGTATAATATGCCAATTCACTGTTAAGCTCGCACCATCCTTAACTCGCTTCATTCCCATTATATCCACAGTTTGATTTTTGTGCAATCTTTTGTGTATATTTCTTTATTCCGCTGAATGTATTATAATTGGGTATGTTGGGAGTGAGGGCATGGAACTGAATGAGAGACAGGAAAAAATACTCAAAATAGTAAAGCAGCATGGTCCAATCACTGGCAGCAAAATTGCCGAGCAGCTGTCGCTGACACGGGCGACGCTCAGACCGGACCTGGCCATATTGACCATGTCGGGATATCTTGATGCAAGACCCCGGGTCGGCTACTTCTATACCGGCAAGGAGTCGGAGGAAGTAATGACTTCCAAAATCAGGAACATACTTGTCAGCGAAGTCCAGAGTGTGCCGATTCTGATCAAGGAGGATACCTCAATATACGAGGCGGTCGTCAAGATGTTTCTCGAGGATGTCGGCACATTGTATGCCATCGACAATAACAAGGCATTGGCAGGCGTCATTTCACGCAAGGATTTGCTGAGGGGGACGATGGGCTCCAATGATATTGAAAAGACGCCGGTGAGCGTCATTATGACCAGAAAGCCGAACATCACCATCTGCTATCCGAATGACCTTCTTATCTATGCGGCGAACCAGCTGATCGAGAAGCAGATCGATTCCCTTCCTGTCGTCGAGGAGCGGGATGGCATCGACCAGGTGATCGGACGGATCACAAAGACCACCATTACAAGAGTATTTGTTAATCTCATGGAATAAGGAAGTGTTTGAATGTCTAAGATAAAAGTGATCATTGCCTCGGATTCCGTCGGGGAGACCGGCGAACTGGTGGCCAAGGCTTGCCTGTCGCAGTTCAATATCGATGAATCCGATGAAGTGCTGATCCGCTATCCATATATAGAATCGGAGGAGAATGTGGATGATGTCATCGACCTTGCCAAAAGCAAGAATGCCATCGTCGTATTCACAATCATCACCCCTGATCTCAGAAAATATATAAAACAGGAGCTGCAGGCGGAAAATGTCGCCTCGGTGGACATCATGGGACCACTGATGAATGTATTGGAAGGCCGGACTGAGGAGGCGCCATATTACGAGCCGGGACGTGTCCATCGTCTCGATGAGGACTATTTCAAGAAGATCGAGGCGATCGAGTTTGCGGTCAAGTACGATGATGGCAAGGATGCGAGCGGACTCGACAAGGCGGATATCGTCCTGATTGGTGTATCGAGAACGTCCAAGACGCCTCTCTCACAATATCTTGCCCATAAGAAGTACAAGGTGATGAACGTGCCGCTCGTACCCGAGGTCACGCCGCCGAAGGAGCTCTATAATGTGGATCCGAAGAAATGTGTCGGCCTGAAGATCAACCCGACTTCATTGAACAAGATAAGAAAGGAAAGGCTTGCCCAGCTCGGCCTCAAGGATACGGCAAGCTATGCCAATGATCAGAGGATCCAGGAGGAGCTGGATTACTTCAACGAAGTGATCGGAAAAATTGGCTGTCCGGTCATCGATGTATCGGAAAAGGCGATTGAAGAAACCGCAAACGAAATTTTGGATTATGTCGAAGGAAGACTCGACATCAAAGGATGATGTGATTGAGAATACCAGATGAAACAGTAGAAGCAGTTAAACAGGGGACCGACATCACTGAACTTGTTTCCAGTTATATCAAGCTGGAAAAAAGGGGACGGAACTATGTCGGTCTCTGTCCATTCCACAATGAAAAGACGCCTTCTTTCACAGTCAGCCCGGACAAGCAGATATGCCATTGTTTCGGGTGCAAGAAGGGCGGCAATGTCCTGCAGTTCTATATGGAGGTCGAGAACGTCTCGTTTGCTGATGCAGTCCGCAAACTCGGAAAGCCGCTCGGCATCGAGATTGCCGCGACCGAACAAGTTGCCAACGACAGTGAAATGCAGCTCATCAGAATCCATGAATACCTCACCGACCTGTATCATCATATACTGATGCATACAAAAGAGGGCGAGGGCGCCCTCAAGTACCTGGAGGACAGAGGATTTTCGGGGGACATCATACGCAAGGAGAAGATCGGTATAGCGCCGGATATGCGCGACTTTACAAAAAATGCCCTGTCCGATAAAGGGTTCAGCCTGGAGCTCGCCTTCCAGGCCGGGGTCATTTCGCGGAATGAGGAGAACTTCTCCTATTATGACCGGTTCAGCGGCCGGATCATGATTCCGATCAGGAACCACCAGGGATACATTGTCGGCTATACGGCAAGAAGCATGGATGGACGGGAGCCGAAGTACCTGAACACACCGGAGACATCCATATTCCAGAAGCGGCGTCTCCTCTATAATCTGAGCGATGCCCGAAAGGACATCAGGAAGCAGGATGAAGTCATCCTGATGGAAGGCCACCTCGACATCATCAAGGTGAAGATGACGGATGTGAATAATGTCATAGGACTTATGGGGACCGCCCTGAGTGAACAGCATATCCAGGTGCTGAACCGCCTGGCATCCAATGTTACCCTGATGTTCGATGGGGACCAGGCAGGGCAGAATGCCCAGCTTTCCCTCGGTGCCGACCTTCTGGAGGGCGGACTCAACGTATTTATCATCTCCATGCCAAAAGGCATGGATCCTGATGAGTATATAGAAAAATATGGGGCGGAAGTATTCCGGAACCTCGTCAAAAATGAAAAGCGGCATTACATCCACTTCAAAGCCGAGCATCTGCTCGAGGAGAGCATGAATAACGACATGGCCTTCTCGAACAACCTCAAGATGCTTACCGACCACCTCAAACACGTCAAAGACCAGGTGATCAGGGAGCGTCTGATCCAGCATATCAGCCAGCTGTACAAGGTGGATCGCAAGTCAATAGAACAGAATGTCCCGAACCAGGCGCCCCCAACTTCCTCAGGGACAGTGGCCAGACCCAGACAGCTCCCCCTCCGGGAGCGGAAGGAACGCTACCTCCTCCGGGCCCTGATGAAGGACAGGGGTCTATTTTTAAATTTCCGGGACAATATAAGTGAAGAAGTGTTAACCGCACCCCGTTATTATGTTATATTTAAAGGGTTGTGCACATATTTTGACAAACATGATGAATTTGAATTATCATCATTCAGCCAATATATTGAGGGAGAATACTTCAGCACTGCTGTAGAAGTGGAAGAACTGCTCATAAATGCAGATATCACGACCGAAGAAGTAAATGATTATATAGAAGACTTAAGTGGTATTAGGAATAGTGAGAAAGAGAAACAGTCGCTATACCAGCAGCTGCAGGAAGCAGAAAACAGCAATGACATCGAACTCCAGATCAAGTTGGCACAGCAGTTGAATGAGATTAACAGTCGCTATAAAAGGTGAGTGTGAAGTCTGAATAGGAGGGCTTTAAATGGCAGACAAAAACGTAAAGACAACCGATTTAAAAGATGTCGAACTGTTCACATCCGTAGAACAAGTCAAAAATCATCTGGTAGAGAAAGGGAAGACACAAGGTCATCTGTCCCACGAAGAGATCGCTGACAAACTGTCCAGTTTCGAACTCGACGCAGATGCAATGGACGAATTCTTTGATGAAATAAATGAGCACGATATCCAACTTATAAATGAAAAAGATTCAACAGACTCTGATGAAAAACTCAACCTTCACGATATGAGTGCACCTCCTGGAGTTAAAATAAACGACCCCGTAAGGATGTATCTCAAAGAGATCGGCCGGGTGGATCTTCTCAGTGCACAGGAAGAGATAGAACTTGCCAAGAAGATCGAGCAAGGCGACGATGTGGCGAAAAGCCGACTGGCAGAAGCCAACCTCCGTCTCGTTGTCAGCATTGCAAAAAGATACGTCGGTCGCGGCATGCTCTTCCTCGACCTGATCCAGGAAGGCAACATGGGTCTGATCAAAGCGGTCGAGAAGTTCGACTTCTCCAAGGGCTTCAAGTTCTCCACCTATGCCACATGGTGGATCAGACAGGCCATCACACGCGCCATCGCGGACCAGGCGAGGA
This sequence comes from Salinicoccus sp. Bachu38, assembly GCF_038561955.2. Taxonomy (NCBI): domain Bacteria; kingdom Bacillati; phylum Bacillota; class Bacilli; order Caryophanales; family Staphylococcaceae; genus Salinicoccus; species Salinicoccus bachuensis. The sequence goes on from NZ_CP138333.2 coordinate 1,297,125, forward strand.
CCATCCGTATTCCGGTCCATATGGTGGAAACGATCAATAAGCTGATTCGGGTCCAGCGTCAGCTCCTCCAGGATCTGGGTCGTGAACCGACACCGGAAGAGATCGGTGAAGAGATGGATCTCCCAGCTGAAAAGGTCAGGGAAATCCTCAAGATTGCACAGGAGCCTGTTTCCCTTGAAACCCCAATCGGGGAAGAGGATGACAGCCATCTTGGAGATTTCATCGAGGACCAGGAAGCACAGAGCCCATCCGATCATGCTGCATATGAATTGCTGAAGGAGCAGCTCGAGGATGTACTCGATACACTCACAGACCGCGAGGAAAATGTTCTCAGACTCCGTTTCGGCCTGGATGATGGCAGGACAAGGACACTTGAGGAAGTGGGCAAAGTATTCGGAGTGACACGCGAACGTATCAGACAGATTGAAGCGAAAGCCCTCAGGAAGCTGAGGCACCCAAGCAGAAGCAAACGTCTCAAAGACTTCATGGATTGATGGCGAACCTGCCCGGTGTAAATTTTTATCGTAAAAATCTTTTGACTTTGCTCGTATTTAATATACAATTATAAATGTGAATATGTTTCTGCAAAGAGATTAGGGAGGTTGTTTTATGAATCGTAATCCGATCGTGCCTTTTATACTTATCATCTTCCTAGGCATCGGGCTTGTATTCCTGCTTTCTTCTCAGGGCGCCAACCAGGAAGAGGAAGGCGGAGGAGAAGAGACAGCTAGCGAAGAAGGTGGAGAAGGCGGAGGCGAAAGCGGAGGAGAAGCTTCTTCCGGGGATTTTGACGCTGAAGGATTTGCACGTGACAATTGTGCATCCTGTCACGGACAGGACTTCTCAGGCGGTATGGGACCTGCACTGGCGGGCACCGGTCTTTCTGAAGAAGAATTCAGTACTACAGTAAGGGAAGGTCCAGGATCCATGCCTGCATTCAGCCAGGATCAGATCGCAGATGAAGACCTGTCTACGCTGTACCAGTTCTTCTCAGAACAATAATTTGTTGATTATGGACTTCCACACATCGTGTGGGAGTCTTTATTTATATCATATGGAGGAAATGCAATGCTAGATGCAAGATTACAGAAAGTTTCAGAATTCATCATCGGGGAAAAGCTTCTGGATATCGGTTCCGACCATGCGTACCTTCCCATAGAGGCGATCAGGAACGGTGCAGCCAAGCAGGCGATATGCGGGGAAATCGTCAAGGGGCCCTTCGACTCCACTGTGAACAATATCAGAAGGGAGGGCATGGAGGACAGTATCGAAGCACGATTCGGTTCAGGATTGGAAGTGATCTCACCGGATGATGCGGTGGATACTGTCACCATCTGCGGCATGGGTGGACCGCTCATTGCTGAAATACTCGAAGATGGTCTCCATAATCTCGGCGGACAGCCTCGTCTGGTGCTTCAGGCAAATACGTATACCTACCCGATACGGAAAGTACTTGCAGAATCCAACTATCGCATCATCGATGAAACAGTGGTCCGTGACGGCCGTCATTTCTATGAGATCATCGTCGCTGAAGCGGGAGAATCCGGTTATGATGAAAAGCAGCTGGTTTTCGGCCCGGTTCTCCTTGAAAAAAAGGAACAGGCGTTTATTGAAAAGCTGGAAAGGGAACTGGAACATCAGCAGAACATTTATAATAACCTGAAGAAGAATTCTTCGAATAATGAAAAAATCAATGAAGTTGCAAATACAATCAATGCATTGAAAGAGGTGCTCGAACAGTGAAGATCAAAGAACTGATGGGAATCCTTGATGGAATCGCCCCTTTCAAGGACAGCGAGAAATGGGATAACACCGGGCTGCTGGTGGGGGATATGGAAGATGATGCCAAAGGCATTCTGACAACCCTTGACTGCTCCCACGAGACGGTGGAAGAGGCAGTGGAAAAGGGGACAAATGTCATCATTGCCCATCACCCACTGATTTTCCCGAAAGTTTCAAATGTCACGGAGACAGGCGTCGGCGGCATCATCAGACAGCTGATCCGCAATGACATCAACCTCATCGCCATGCACACGAACCTTGACCATCAGCCGCATGGCGTCAGCCATATGATTGCAGAAGTGCTCGGATATGATCATACGGAAATATTGATCAAGCATGAGTACTTCTACAAGAAGCTCAGGATCAATGTACCTGAAGAGGATGTCGATCAGTTGAAGCAGGACCTCTCGGATGCAGGCGTCGGCAATCAGGGCGACTACTCAGAATGCTTCTTCGAATATCCGGTGAAAGGTCAGTTCAGACCGAATGACGAGGCGAACCCGCATATAGGCACCCAAGGGGAACTGGAACACGTGGATGAATATATTGTGGAAGCGATATTCGAAGCAGCACATGAGCAGCAGGTGATCGATGCACTGATCGAGGCCCACCCCTATGAGGAGCCGGCATACGATGTGCTCACCCTAAAGAAGCCGAGTGATAAAGGGCTTGGCGTCAAGTTCGACTATGAGGGTTCGATTGAATCCCTGGTCGGCCTGATCAGGGAGCGGACCGGCCACGGCATCGTCAATGTAGTCAACGCCAACTCCGGAAGCATAAACAAGGTGGGCATCATCGGCGGTTCCGGCATGAGCTACATCGATGAAGCATTCTCACAGGGAGTAGACGTGCTCATCACTGGAGATGTCAAATACCATGAAGCCTACGATGCGAAACTTGCCGGCAGGAACATCATCGATGTCGGCCACTACATGGAAGTGTTCATGGCAGAAGGCCTGAAGCATCTCGTGGAAGCGCATGTCGAACTGGATGTCCATGCAACCGGAGTGTCCACCAATCCTTTCGGATAAAAAAACCATCGAAGCATTATGCTTCGATGGTTTTTCTGCTATTCCATGATCTTTACAGGCTTCGCCTTCTTGATCTTTGGCAGTATCTTGTTTTTTGGTACTGTAGACACCGGTTCGGACCGGTTTTCCTTGTCATACTCCTTGATGTAGTCAATAACTTCCTTGACGATCGGCGTCGGTGTGGAGGCGCCTGCTGTAATGGCAACGCTGTCTATGTCCTCGAGCCATTCCGTCTTCAGTTCACTCAAGGAGCTGATCCGGTGGGCGTTTGTATGCGCGATCTCTTTTGAAACCTGGGCCAGACGGTTGGAGTTGTTGCTTTTAGGGTCTCCGACGACAATCAGGAGATCGGCTTCCTGCGCCTGTTCGGCGACCGCTTCCTGACGGACCTGTGTGGCCAGACAGATTTCCTTGTGCACTTCGATGTGCGGATACTGTACTTTCAGCTGATCCATGAGATGGCCGACATCCCATTGGCTCATTGTCGTCTGATTGGTGACGATGAGTTTCTTGTTGGCCAGGTCCCCAGGCAGCGCTTTGACTTCGTCGATCGTTTCGACGAGATGGACGTGGTCCGGTGAAACGCCAACAGCGCCTTCCGGCTCCGGGTGGCCCTTCTTGCCGATATAGACGACGTCATACCCCTCGCGTGTCCGCTCACGGATGAGCTGGTGGGTCACTTCAACATCCGGGCATGTGGCATCGATGCATGTCAGGCCTTTTTCTTTTGCACGCTGCTTGACTTGCGGGGAGACGCCGTGTGCGGTAAAGATCACCGTACCCTCATTGATCCCTTCCAGTATTTCAAGTCTATTGGCACCATCCAGTGTGACGATGCCGTCTTCTTCAAATGCATCCGTCACATGCTTATTGTGGACGATCATGCCGAGAATATATATTGGGCGGGGCAGTGTCTTGTCCATAGACGCATTCCTCGCAATCACCATTGCATCTACAACGCCATAACAATACCCGCGTGGGCTTATCTTAATAATATCCATGAAGTATATTCCTCCCTTAATGTCATTATAACCAAAAGACGCATGTTTTTAAATCATCATGTAGTATGAATGATGTATAGCCTAACATCTTCATTTCAGTTATAATGTAACCTGAGTTCCAATAAAGAAAACAGGTGAAACAATGAGTAACGCATTCAAAAGATTCAGGTTCAGCGAACAGATGCTGAATGCAATCGAAAGTATAAATTTTTCCCATCCGACCCTTGTACAGGAGCGTGTCATTCCGAAAGTCCTTAAAAAGGAGAACGTCGTGGCACAGTCTGAGACGGGCAGCGGCAAATCACACGCATTCCTCCTCCCAATCATACACGAAATCAACACGGAGGATACCCATACACAGGCTGTCATCCTGGCACCTACAAGGGAACTGGCCAAGCAGCTGCACCAGATGACACTTGAAGTATTGAGGTCCTTTCCTGAAATCAGGGCTGCCGCTTTCATCGGCGGCACGGATATCGAGCGGGATGTCCAAAAGGCATCCAAGTCTCCCCACATTGTAATCGGTACGCCGACAAGAATCAAAGATTTGAGGGACAAGGGCGGCCTCAATCTCCATTCTGTCGAAAGACTGGTCATCGACGAAGCCGACCTGATGATCGATCTCGGTTTCCTCGAGCAGATCGACAGCATCTCATCGACGGTCAGCGATTCCTCACAGTTCCTCGTCTTCTCGGCGACCATACCGGAAGCGCTCCGTATCTTCCTCAGGAAGTACATCGGAGAAACTGAAATCATCATCATCGATCAGCCGAGGAACAAGGCGTCCATCCATTACAGCCTGGTGCCTGTGAAAGGGGATGACAAGTCAGCCAAAGTACTGGCGCTGACACAGAACATCACGCCATACATCGGCCTGATATTTGCCAATTCCAAAGAACGTGCGGATGAACTCTTCGAATATCTCAACAGCAACGGCGTCAATGTCGGGCTCTTCCACGGGGGGCTCAAGCCGAGGGAGCGCACCAAGGAGATCAAGAAGATCCGTGAACTTGAATATGTATGGGTGGTCGCAAGCGACCTCGCGTCCCGCGGACTGGATATCGACGGGGCCTCCCATGTCATCAACTATGACATCCCGAAGGACATCGAATTCTTCACACACCGCGTCGGACGTGTGGGCAGGGGCGCCTATACAGGCACAGCAGTCACCCTCTATACGCCGGATGAGGAATACCTCGTCAATGCGCTGGAGGCCAAAGGCTATCAGTTCATCCATGAGGACATCAAAAAGGGCGAACTCGTCGAAATAAAATCAAGAACCGAACGGGCAAAGCGGAAACGGAAGGATTCGCACCTCGAGAACCAACTCTCACACAGGGTGAAGAAACCGAAGAAAGTCAAGCCGGGCTACAGGAAGAAAATGAAGCACGAACTCAACACCCTGAAGCAGCAGGAGCGGATGAAGCACTCGAAAAGCAGAAAGAAAAAAAGATAGGAAATCAGAAAGGTGAATGAAATGCTTATAGGATCACACGTTTCAATGAGCGGCAAGAAAATGCTGGAGGCGGCAAGCATCAGCGCCAAAAGCTATGGAGCAAACACATTCATGATCTATACAGGTGCACCGCAGAACACGAGAAGGAAGAAGATCGAAGATCTGAACATAGAGGCCGGCAAACGGCATATGGCGGATCATGGCATGTCCAATATTGTCGTCCATGCACCTTACATCATCAATATTGCCAATTCCGAACGTGAAGGTGTATTTGAACACGGTGTGGAATTCCTGCAGGAGGAGATTGTTCGGACAGAGCACCTGGGCAGCAACCAGATCGTCCTCCACCCCGGAAGCCATGTTGGTACAGGTGCAGAACGTGGAATCAGGTCGATCATCGAGGGGCTCAATGAAGTGCTGACGAATGACAATGATGTTCAGATCGCCCTCGAGACGATGGCGGGCAAAGGCTCTGAAGTCGGCCGCACATTCGAAGAGATTGCACAGATCATCGATGGCGTGACGAACAATGAAAGGTTGAGTGTATGCTTCGATACATGCCACGTGCATGATGCAGGCTATGATATCGTCAATGATTTTGATGGTGTACTTGATGAGTTCGACCGCATCATCGGCAAGGACCGCATAAAAGTCCTTCATATCAACGACTCCAAAAATGAACGGGGCGCCCACAAGGACCGCCACGAGAATATCGGCTTCGGCCATATCGGTTTCGACGCCCTTTCATATGTCATCAATCATCCCGATTTCGAGGAAATACCAAAAATACTTGAGACACCATTTGTCGGACCGGATAAGAAGAACAGGGTTGCCCCTTATGCACATGAGATCGAAATGATCAGAAGCGGCAGCTTCAATCCTTCACTTAAAGAGGAAATCAATCCGATGATGGCAGGAGTACAGGAGTAATATGGACAAAAACAGGATGGCCACGGCCGTCCTGTTTTTATTTCGTAATCATTCCTATTTACAAATCGTAATCATTCCTTTATAATACTGTAATGATTAAAAATAAAGGAGTCATCGAGATGGAGCATCCGATATTCGAACTGAACAACATCTCCTATATCTATAGGGACAAGATGGAAACGACACCGGCATTGAAAGATATCAACCTCAGTGTCCATAAGGGCGATTTTGTCGCACTTGTGGGGCCGAACGGCTCCGGCAAGACCACCCTGATCAAACTGATCCTCGGTGTCCTCAAACTGCAGAGCGGGGAAATATACATCAATGGCAACAGTCTGCGCAATTTCCATGCGTGGCAGGAAGTCGGCTATGTCTCCCAGAAATCCAACAGCTTCTCAAAAGGTTTTCCGGCAACGGTCAGCGAAGTTGTACTCAGCGGTTTGACGAAGGCGAAAGGCCTGTTCAGACGATTCGGCAGGGAAGACTACAGAAAGCTCGATGAAGTGCTGAGTCTGCTCAATATCAGCCATCTGAAGAATAAGAACATCTCCCTCCTGTCCGGCGGACAGACCCAGCGTGTCTTCATCGCGCGGGCACTGATCAACAATCCGAGCATCCTAGTTCTTGATGAACCGACTGTCGGTATCGATGCAAAGCATGTCAAGGAGTTCTATGATGTACTGTTCAGGCTCAAGGAGCAGTCCGTGACCATCCTCCTTGTGACCCACGACATCGGCGTAGTCGTCGATCATGCAGATGAAGTTGCCTGTCTGAATGAGCATCTGCATTTCCATGGCACCAACCATGAATTCAAGAATCTTGGCGAAGCGGAACTGTCCAAAATATATGGTTTCCCGCTGCAGCTCGTCTCCCACGATCACGAAAGGGCGTGCTGTGAATGATTCAGGCACTGCTAGAATACGACTTCATCCGCTATTCATTCATCAGTGGTCTGGTCGCCGGCCTGATTGCCCCCCTGATCGGCACTTTCATCGTCATCAGAAGGCTGTCATTGATTGCGGATGCACTCAGCCACGTCACTCTGGGCGGCATTACATTTGGAGTCTATCTGTCATCGCTGATCGGAATGACCATCAATCCACTTATTACAGGCATCATCTTCTCCATTCTCGGTGCTCTTGGCATCGAGCGTCTGCGCACGGTCTACAGACATTATCAGGAACTTGCCATACCGATCATCATGAGCTTCGGGGTGGCTCTCAGTGTACTGTTCCTGTCGCTCGCTGACGGATTCAACCAGGACCTGTTCGGATACCTCTTTGGAAGTATCAGCGCAGTAAGCAGTATCGACCTGATTCTGATCTCCGTCATCGGCATCATTGTCCTCATCTTCATCTATCTGCTGTACAAGGAGATGTTCCTTGTCTCCTTCGATGAAGAGTATGCGAATGTCATGAACATCAACAAATGGATCCACTTCATGTTCATCATCGTCGTGGCTCTCGTCATCAGTGCTTCAATGCGGATCGTCGGCATACTGCTTGTCAGTGCCCTGATGACGTTGCCGGTGGCGTCAGCGATGCGCGTCACCTCGAGCTTCCGGCAGCTGATGATCATGAGTGTCATATTCGGTGAATTCGCGGTCATCGCCGGACTGTTCATGAGTTTCCACCTCGACATATCCCCAGGGGGGACGATCGTACTCGTTTCGCTGGCCATTCTGGCGGCGACCATAATTCTCGACCGTATAGGAGTGAAAAGACGTGGAGAACCAATTGACTCAGTATAAAGAGAGACTCCAAGAAAACAAACTTAAGATTACACAGAAAAGAATGCGCATGATCGAGCTGTTTCTGGATGAAGACAGATATTTGAGCGCCAAGGATGTCCAGGAGCTGCTGAACGCAGACTATCCCGGCATCAGCTATGATACGATATACCGTAATCTGTATACACTGAAGGACATAGAAGTCCTTGAACAGACCACCCTGTCCGGTGAGATGCACTACAAGATTTCATGCACGACGCATCACCATCATCATTTCATATGTGATGAATGCGGCGACACGAAAGTCATCCACTACTGTCCGGTCGAAACATGGCAGGATGAACTGGATGATGTTGAAATAAAGAACCATAAAGTAGAGCTCTACGGTCTGTGTGGAGCATGCAGGAGAGCCAGGATCTCATAGATCCTGGTTTTTTATGTTGACTATATTGTATATATCGTATATATTATATATACACAATATATACGGAGGTGAAGCGCTTGGACATAAAAATTTCAAATCAAAGTGAGGTCCCGATATATGAGCAGCTGAAGAATGAAATCATACACCTTATCATGACCGGGGCATTGAGGCCGGGAGATCCTTTATTGTCGATGCGCAGGCTGGCCAAGGAACTGAGCATCAGCATCATCACGACAAAAAGGGCATATCAGGACCTCGAAGCCGCTGGATATGTATATTCAGTTGTCGGGAAGGGCACATTCGTCAGTGAACAGAATAACGAAAACAGAAGGGAACAGATACTGGTCGAAATTGAAAAGAAATTGGAAGACCTGCTTTCTACAGCGAAAAAAATCGATCTGTCCACCAGGGAACTGGTGGAGATGATGAAAGTGATGGAGGAGGATCAATGATGAATGCTGTTACTGTCGCCGGATTGGAAAAGGATATGGGACGATTCAGATTGAAGGATATCAACCTCAATATCAGAAAAGGCTATATCACCGGTCTGATTGGTGAGAATGGGTCAGGGAAATCCACACTGATCCATCATATGCTGGTATTGAAGAAGCAGGACGGGGGACGGATCAGCATATTGGATAAGGATCTTGAAAAGGAAAGGGAGGAGCTGCTGAACCGTATCGGGCTGGTATTTGCCGAAGACCGTTTTCCCCAGAACATCAATCCAAAGAGACTCAATGGACTTTTGACTGTCTACTATGATCATTGGCATGCTGATACGTTCTTTGCATATCTGGAAAGGTTCAACGTGGACGCCACAAGCAAAATCAAATTCCTGTCCACAGGGGAAAAAGTGAAACTTTCCATTGCAATCGCCTTGAGCCACGATGCTGAGCTGCTGATTTTGGACGAACCGACTTCGAACCTCGATCCGACCTTCAGGATGGAACTGCTGAATATCCTGCAGACACTCATGACGGACGAAGATGTCACGATACTCTTCAGCACGCATATCACTACAGATCTTGAGAAGATCGCCGACTATATCGTAATGATCGATGATGGGGAAGTACTGTTCGACATGGAGAAGGATGTACTCTTCGAGTCCTACAGGAAAGTGAAGGGAGACCGTAAGATCATCGATGATGCAGGTGAACTGCTGATCGGCACAACCATAAACGCACTCGGATTTGAAGCGATGACAAGAGAGCCTCAGGCACTCGTGGAACTTTATGGAAGAAAGGTATTGATTGAAAATCTGACGCTGGACGAAATGATGTACTTCATAAAAAGGGAGAAGGGAGAGACGATCAATGGGTAAACAGCTCTACCTGAACCTGTTCCAGTCAAAATGGATATGGTATCTGGGTATTTTCACGATCCTCCTCAACCTGCTCATGGCACTGTCATTATCGGATTACAGGGGAAGCCTGATGCCATTCATCAATGTAATCAATGGCATTGCAGTGGTCTATACTACCTCCGCATACCTGAACATCCACTATATGCTGAAGTCGGATGACAACCACTACTTCTATTTCACTCTCCCCAACACCAAAAGGAACATCATCAGGGGAGACTATATCTACTATATGGTTATGATGGCTCTGACTGCCGCCATATTCGGCAGCTACATGATGATCATTCAGGAAACGTATTATCTATATGGCTTCATGATGCTGATGGGTGTGAGCCTGATAGTGATGAGCCTGTACTATTTTGGATATGGGAAGTATTGGCTGCGGTATCTGTCCACCGGATATTTCATTTATGGTGTGCCCATGCTGATGACGTATCTGTTCCACTTCATGCCCCTGATCAATGTCAACCAGCTCGAACGGGAACTGCCGGGAATGGATTTCTACCTTTATCATCTGCCGGCCTATATGCTTGCCGCAGGCATTGCACTGTTCTTCATCAGTTATGCAATCAACCTGCGCAATATTACAAAACACGATATGGTGTAGAATGACCCGAACTTCTCCGGAGGTTCGGGCATTTTTGGCATCTTCATTGCTGATGGAACATATCTCAACCAGTTATTTTACACTTCTTTGCTCCGGCAGTATGATGAATATAAATAGATGGAAGCATCCCGGGGATGGGCTGCCTTTCCTGAAGGGGAGAGATATTATGGAGAAACATTATGATGTAATCATTGTCGGTGCAGGTTCGATGGGCATGGCTGCGGGGTACTACCTGTCCAAAAAGGGGATCCGGACACTCATGATCGATGCTTTCGATCCACCGCATGCGAACGGTAGCCATAGCGGGGACACACGACTGATAAGGCATGCCTGCGGGGAGGGCTTCGATTATATTCCTCTTGCCATGCGCGCACAGGAGCTATGGGATGACCTCCAGAAGGAGACATCGGAAACGATATTCCGCAAAACGGGTGTTCTGACATATGGCCCTCCACAGTCAGAGTTTGTAGGCAGGGCCATTGAAGGGGGGCGGGCATATGACCTGAATATCGAAACCCTTTCCGCCGATGAGATCAATGAACGCTGGACCGGCATCTCTATCGATGATGACCATATCGGATGCTATGAACCGGATGCCGGAGTGCTGTTCAGCGAAAACTGCATCCGTACATTCCGCCGGCTGGCGCTCGAAAACGGTGCAGAACTCAAAGTGAATTCACCGGTGCAGGAAATAGAAGTGCATGAAAATTCCGCCAGAGTGTCTACTCGCGATGCATCATATACTTCAGACAAACTGATCATCAGCGGCGGTGCGTGGAACAAGAGAATACTGGATGATCTGGGATTGAATCTCAGACTCACACCGAGCCGTCGGGCGATCACCTGGTTCAACTCGGATGACGCCCTGTACAGATCGGACACCTTCCCCGGATTCTTTGCCGACCTGGCGGACAGTGTATACTATGGGTTCCCCTGCATCGATGGGGCCGGACTCAAAATCGGCCGTTATGACAATGGGGATGATATGGCTCCGGAATACATGAACAGGGAATTCGGCGCTTATGACAAGGATGAAGGCGATCTGAGACATTTCCTGGATGACCAGATGAAGGAAGCGAACGGCAAGCTGAATGTCGGAAAAGTATGCATATTTACGAATACGCCGGATGAACACTTCATCATCGACAAGCATCCGGAACATCCGCATGTTGCCATTGCCGCCGGTTTTTCCGGTCATGGCTACAAGTTCTCAAGTGCAGTCGGTGAGATTCTGGGCGACCTTGTCACTGAAGGCCGGTCACAACTCGATATATCATTATTTTCAGCAACGCGACCGTCACTCCAGCCACAGAGGACAGAGAAACTCTGAAGGAGTCTATTAAAAGAACATTAATATCTGAATATTTTAAATTCCATTGCCCTCCATCTGAAATCGCATGTATAATGGTTTAAAAATCACCTGAAACAATCGTGGGAGGGGGAACAGGATGGAACTCAAGGATCTGCGGATTTTCCAGAGCGTTGCCGGGGCTGGCAGTATCAGCAGGGGGGCAAAGGCATTGAACTT